>CAWFUG010000001.1:0-317653 GCA_963818965.1 uncultured Verrucomicrobiae bacterium
CAGATCCACGCGATGGAGACGGCATGCGACACCATCGATTGGGTAGCAGCTGCGGAGTATAAGAGAAAAAATTGCGACACGATGTCATGGCCCACATCCATGTCTTTGCAGATGCAGCCCCTCAGTGCCCGCGGGATTCTGCATTTCGGAGCGACCTCTACCTATGTCACCGACAATACAGACCTCATCCAGATGCGCGAAGGGCTTAAAATCATCCAGCAAAAAATCCTACAGGTCATCCGTCAATTAGACGCCTTCGCAAAAAAACACGCCAAGCTCACGTGCCTCAGCTACACCCATTTCCAACCCGCGCAACCCACCACCGTCGGTAAAAGAGCCTGCTTGTGGTTACAGGATCTTCTGATCGATTTTAAAGAATGCGAGCGCTGCCTTTCCGATCTCTCTTTTTTAGGTGTCAAGGGAGCAACGGGGACGCAAGCTTCTTTTCTCTCTCTTTTCGAAGGGAACAAAGAGAAGGTACACCAATTAGAGACTCTCGTCAGCGAAGCCTTCGGCTTTACAAAGATCTTCCCCATCTCTGGGCAGACCTACACGAGAAAACAAGATATCCGCGTCCTCTTTTGCCTCAGCAGTTTCGCCGCCTCTTCTCATAAGTGCGCAACGGATTTGCGCCTACTCGCCCACCTCAAAGAGATCGAAGAGCCCTTTGCGAGCACCCAAGTCGGCTCCTCTGCCATGCCCTATAAACGCAATCCGATGCGCTGCGAGCGGATCTGCTCCCTAGCGCGTTTTCTCCTCTCTCTCAATGAAAACCCGCTCTACACAGAAGCGACCCAGTGGTTAGAGCGCACCCTCGACGACTCTGCCAATCGCAGAATCGCCCTCCCCGAAGCCTTCTTGACAGCAGATGCCCTCCTCAATCTCCTCTGCAGTGTCACTAAAGACCTCGTCGTCTATCCGAAGATGATCCACAAGCACCTCGCTGAAGAGCTCCCTTTCCTCGCGACCGAACTCATCCTCATGGCGGCAGTGCAAAAGGGAAAAGACCGCCAGCACATCCACGAGCGCTTGCGCCTACACAGCCACGCAGCGGGCCACGCCATCAAAGAAGAAGGCGCCCAGAATGACCTCCTCCAGAGAATCGCCCACGATCCAGAAATCGGCCTAAGCCCCGCAGAAATTGCCGCTCTCGTCAAGGAAGAGCATTTCGTCGGCTGCGCCGTCGAGCAGACGGAGAGCTTCCTCAAACACGAGATCGCCCCCCTTCTTACCCAATACGGCCACATCCCTCCCTATCAAGGAGAGGTCTCCGTTTAAATCTCTTAAACGCTTAGTAATCAAGATTTTATTCAGTCGGGTTGCTTTAAAATAATAGTTATATTTAATTTTTATGTTAAAGCTTTTATAATGTTTATATAATTTTGCAGTTATTGCAAATTTTTAAAACATTAGGTTAATTATGAATTCTGTAACGTGGAGCAATCTTTCCCCAGAAATTTACCTCAACATCATGGTACAAGCCGACCTCTCTTCTCAGGTTCTACAGTCACTCGCTAGAGTCAATCAGACCATGTGGGAACTCTTTACAAGGGACAACTCCGTCTGGCGCGGTCGACTGAAAACGGAAATGGGGATCGTCTTGCCTTTCAAGTCTCTTCCGTGTCGAGGATATGAGCTCTATAAAACATGTGCGATCCCTCAGATCTTTTTGGCGAATTTCAAGCAGTGCAGATGGACATCTGAGCTGCCTTTCCCTGTGGGGCGGAAACCCGAAGAAAAGATAACAGCCCTAAAGATGTGGGGTGACAAGTACTATATAGGTTCAACGACGGGAGAAGTGAGGGAATTGGATCCAGCAACGGGAAAGAAGCGCGCGGTGGGCTGTATCGAAGGACATCCGATCGGTAACATTCAAGTGTGTGGAGAGTGGATTTTGGCCGGTGGGGGAACCACTTATCCTAATTTTCTGCCAGAGCCTCCAGTTAACGGGATTAAAATCTGGAATCTAGAAAGTGGAGCAGAAGTCTTTTCATGGGATGAAGGGTGGAAGTGCCAGATCTATGTCGATCATTTGTTTAGGCAAGTCAAAGACCAAGATCGACCAGGATGGAGCCGAATCGAGGCAGTGAACTTACGAGACTTTAAAGTGGTGGAGCCTCCATTATTAGAGGGGGCAAATATTTCGGAACACTGGGAGGTGAAAGACGGCATTCTTGGCTACCAGATGGGTAGTAGAATATACTTTACTTCTCTTTCTGAGGGTCGATTACCTATTTCATGGCAGGTTAACAATTTCTGGTCGTTCTACCGCGCTTACGGCCACATCTACCGATACTCTGTCTCGGAGGGTGGCTGTCAAATTCTAAATGGGAAGACAGGAGACGTTGTGTATGAAAGCATGGCGGGTGGACGACTGGAAAAGCTACCGAGACAAAAACGGGCGGCCTCAGCGCTTAATACAGCGGTGACGGTATGCGCTTTTGAAGGAGCACCCCACAATCTCATGAGAGGAATACCCCACTTCTCTTCAGACTGGGCATCTAAATATCTCCCCTGTGGAGACACATTTGGCACTTGCTTCGCACGCTACAGCGCAAATGAAGACGCGATCGAAAAATTCGACTTTAGTTCCCCTTGCCAATCGGTTTGTTTACTCGAGGATCTCGAGCAGAATTTGATCCTAGTCATGGCACTTGAAGGTGAAACGGATCTTGCTTTAGTCGACCAACTAGAGTCTCATTTCCAAAAACGCCTAGCTGCCTACGCCAAAAAACTCGGTGTGGAGGTTTTAAGCCAGGAGGCTCTACAGGCGCTTGAAGTGGAACTCTACATAGAACTGCTCTTCCATGCAGTGCATAAAAACGATCTTTCTTGGCAAGAGAGCCTAATCGCCAGGCTTGAAGAGCGAGGACCGCTAGTCGCTAGAGAACTCGGGCGACTCATCTGCGAAGAGAGCAACCAGGAACCAGAGCTCGGCCTCAAGGCATTCTTGAATGGAGGGGCTTGGCTTACTAGCCGGGGGCGTTGCTTGAGCGAGTTGCGCAAAAGCTTGCACGAGTCTTAAGAATCTATACTCCATTTTTGAGTCCACAGTTGGGTGTATACCCCTTCCACCTCAATCGTAACCACAAGCAAACCGATTAAAAGCCTCAAAATTCGAATCAAAGGTCGGGGTCAATATTGAATTTAATATTGACCCCGACCTTTGATTCGAATTTTTGAGAACTTTTCATTCGGTTTTCTTGGGTACGATTGAGGTGGAAGGGGTATATTTCAAAGGTAATCGAGAGCCCCCGTTTAAACGGGAACAGAATCATTTTCCGATTGTTCATCGAAAATCTCTCTCCATTCTGCAGCGACGCTGAGAAAGTCGTGGAACTGGACGCGAAAGGGGATGTATTTCCCCTGGGGAACGTGAAACTGCTCTATGAGAGAGATAGAATGAGATTCAGGATCGAGCTCTAAATAGGCGCCTCCCTTTTGCCACTGCAGCGTTCCCCTGCTGGAGACACAAGCGCGAACAGAGGGAGGAATATACCCTTCTCCCTGATAGACCTTGGTGGAGAGAGTCCATTGTTCTTTCGTCTCAGAGGTATCGACAAAGATCACATTTTCTTCGACGACAATGCGCGTCTTTTTTTTACCTGCCAACTGACTCAAAATGAACAAAAAAGCTTTGTATGACATAGTTGTTTCTTTGTGTGAGATGCTTCCAATTATACCACACAAATAAGAGCGAGAAAAGGGACCTACTATTTTAAATGAGTTAGATTAGAATTCATCGCCCCATTTTATTTTTTTTGCGTAACGAAACTCTTCTTTGTTCTTCTTAGAAATCGTTTTTTCCACAAGACCTGAAGGAGAACAAACTTGAAGTTTGACAAACCCCTGTCCCTGTACCGGTCGACGAATCACCCTTCCTTCGCAGCGGGGAAGCAATTGTTTAGAAAAAACGACATAGGAAAATTTTTCATCCTCATAGTTTAAAGAGGCACCCTTGACCTTGCGGTGGGCCGAAGAGCGCTCTACACGAGCGGAAAAGTGGCACCAATTCCCTCCCGCCATGGGACAAGGGCCAGCGTGGGGACAGGGCAGCAGGAGATGGGCTCCTTGAGCGATCAAAAAATCCCTCATCTCCCTAATTTGAGAAAACCCGAAAGGAGTGCCCGGCTCGATTATGACGAGAAATTGCCCCGTCACTGCCCAGAGCCGTTCCAACGCCTTTAAGCGCTCTTCCACCTCCCCCAAACTATAAGAAGCGATGACGAGATCGCTTAAGGGTAGCTCCCTCTCCTTCACAAAATCTCCTTCCACCCACTGTAGGGCAATAGAGCCCAAGTCTTCCGTCAATTGCTTCCCCAGCCGCACAAATTCCCGGTCTCTTTCGAGGAGCACCGCGCGGTTGAGCTCAGGGAAAATTTCCGCCGCGGCCAGAAGCGCCGTCCCCGGGCCCGCCCCCACATCGAGAAGAGAGGAGATGGATTCTTTTTCTGGGAGCCGTCGCAATACATCTGCGAGGGCGGCATAAGTCGCAGGAAACCGCGTGAGCAGGTAGGCGAGTCTCTGCTCTTGCGAGTGCAAGACAGAAAGCCCCTTCTTCGAGGCCCTATCTTCTCGGTAATGGGAAGAGAGAGCTACATTCTCTTTGGCGATTTGCTTGAGGGAGAGACCTTCTGTGAGAAGATCGATTTTGGCTCTTAAGTGTTCAGGCAGTTGCATAGTTAAGACAACGCCCAGTCGATGGGATCCTTACCCCAGCTCGTCAATAGCTGGTTAATTTTAGAAAAGTGCTTACAGCCGAAAAAACCACTATAAGCGGAGTAGGGAGAGGGGTGTGTTGCAATCAGTAGGGCGTGGGGCGTCTTTTTGTTCTCTAGAATGTGAGCTACCTTTTCTTGCGCTGCTTTGCCCCAGAGGACAAAGACAACCGGATCTTCTCTTTCCACGAGAGCCTGGATGACGGCGTCGGTGAAGCACTCCCATCCCTTACCGTAGTGGGAACGGGGCTCTTTTTTTCGCACCGTCAGCGTCGCATTCAGCAACAGAACTCCCTGCTTTGCCCAAGCGGAAAGGCATCCCGTCGTCGGTTGAGCAATCCCGAGGTCTTGTTTCAATTCCAAAAAGATATTTTTTAACGAAGGGGGCATAGGCATGCCAGGAGGGACGCTGAAGCTCAATCCGTGTGCCTGACCCACTCCGTGGTAGGGATCTTGCCCCATGATAACGACCTTCACCTGAGCAAAAGGGGTTTCTGCAAAGGCGTGAAAGACGAGCGGCTCAGGTGGATAGATGGAATGCCCCTCCGCCTGCTCCCTAGCTAAAAAACTTTTAAGCTCTGAAATGTAGGGCTTGAGGAGCTCCTCTTTTAGGACTTTTCCCCAGCTCGCTTCTATCTTCATTCCCATAGGGTCTATGATAGGCGAAAAACCGGTTATAGGGAAAACAAAAAAAGTATACCAATCGAGCCTCGATTAGAAGATTGACAGAAAGCGAAATGCTCGAGTACGATATCTCTTTACCTCGCACTTCAGGGACATCTATATGAAAGACTTAGCTGAAAACAACCTCATCCGCTTCAAAAACATCTCCAAAAAGAAAGAGGCGATCTTCGCCAATTTCAAAGTAAAAGGGGTCAGAGGAGGGGTGAACTTTTCAGCGTCGATCACGGTCGATATTTCCGCCGCAGAAGTCCACGCAGGCGATGTTTTAGAGAAGATCATCGAAGAATGCGCGCGCATCGGGGTCAAAGAATTCAAGCGCGCCGAATTCCAATTCGAAGGCCTAACCACAGGTCTTCCCTCCGCTTAATATTTTTATCTGGGTGTAGCGCAGCTTGGCTAGCGCACTAGCATGGGGTGCTAGGGGTCGTAGGTTCGAATCCTATCACCCAGATTCTTTTTCATTTAGGTCTTATTTCAGAGGATCGTGCTCAGTAAGGCGCCAATGCCAAACGCCAAGATAATTAGCCCTGCAATTCGATTGATCCAAGTCATTACCTTTTGGCTAACTTTTTTACGAAACAAAGTCACTCCTTCGCTTAACAGAAGCCACCAGGCAGCAGAACCCAAGAATACCCCCAAGACTAACCCACCCGCCTGGAAATAGTCTCCATGGATGCTGGAAAGCCCTAGTCCAGCAAAAACGGCCAAGAAAGAGAGGATCGTCATCGGATTTGTAATCGTAAGAAAAAAAGTAGAAATGAAATCATTCAGTAAGGTTGTGTGAGGAACGTTTTTCGATTCTGTTGCTGGTTTAGCGATAAATGTTTTCCAGCCTAGATAAAGTAAAAAACCACCACCAATAAGACGAAACCAAAACTGTCCAGCCAGAAGAAAATTTGAAATGATGGTGAGCCCAAACGCTGCGATAACAGCATAGATGGAATCTGCAAAGGCAGCTCCAAGTCCAGAGCAAAGGCCAGAGAATCTGCCAAATTGCAACGTTTTACGAATGCAGAGCACACCTATCGGTCCAACAGGTGCAGCGATCGAAAATCCGAGGATTATTCCCTTTAACAAAAAATCAAGGCTCATGTAACTCCAAGGGTAAAATTGTTCGTTCCAAAGGCGAAGATAGAGAGATTAGAGAGAGTGTGCGTAAAATGCCAGAAATTGGTTTGTAACCATTCAGATACCCTCTCCTTCGTCGGGGGAATCTGAATGGTTATGTTTAAACACCGTGCCCTATGGATATTTTGCCTGATCCATGTAGCCTTTCCCTAGCATTATTGGGTTGCCGGCGTCGGCAACCCAATAATGCACCTTAAGGATTTTGGTAGCCCCATCCCCGAGGTTGATCTCTTTGCCGGCGCCGGCAAAGAGATGGCTCGGGTCATTTTCAGCCTCACTTGCTACTGGATTGCCGATGCTGGTACGGATTTTTGAGGCAATAATCCAGCATCTTTATCATCTAGAAGTAACTTGGGCTTAGCTTTTTTTAAACGTTTTTCCACCTTCTTGATATGCTCCGCCGGAGAGGGCTTTAAAATCTTGGGAAGCTTGCTTGCGTAACTCCAGGCGTTCTAGGTCTGCGATAACAGCATCCGATAATTCTTGTCGCCGGGTCTGGATTGCAAAATACTTCTGGGCATGGGCAATTTCGGGCTTTCTGGAGTCTCCATTTTGAGCGATAAGATAACAGGCAAAACGCGAAAGGTGATAATCCTCAACGATTTGAAAAGATCCTTTGCCTCCAGGGATCGGTTTACCGGCGCCGGTAAAGTGATGGCTTGGATCATTTCCTGACTGTTTGCACGACTCGATGGCTTTTTCCACTGCATTTTCAAAACGTTGCCACTTGGAATATCCCAAAAGGGCTTGCAGTTCTCTTGCGCTCCAATACTCAATCCCGTGCTGATTGAGCTTTCTTAAATCTTCGAATGACAGTTTGCTGGGAACTAGGCCGTTATCAGAAGCATCATTTTCCATAGGTGCATCTCTAAAAAATTCATGAAGTGCCATAGAGCATATTGGGAAAAAAGATTTTGAACAACCTAATCAAAAAAACACTGTGTACCCCTACACTCCGGTGCATTCTTCCCATTTTTTGACGATGGCTTCTGCTAAGCAAAGGGATGAGTCGACGATTTGAAAGGGAGGGCGTGTAGTTTGGAGGACGGCATTTAGATCGGTGCAAGCGGAGATAACCGTATCGATATCCGCCTTGTGCAAGACGTGCATGAGCTGTTGCCAGAGAGTGAGGGGCTTGTCGAGGTCGGATGACGTTTTGATGCTGAGGATGAGTTCATCGACTTTGTTTTGCCATGAGGGATCGAGGGCTAATTTGAGGTGAGCGGCTTGTAGTTCTTTTTGGTAGATTTGAGATTCCAATGTGGCGCGTGTTCCGAGAATGGCGATTTTTTTAGCAGATTTTGGGATCTGGGTTAAGGTCGCTTGGACCATATTGAGCAAAGGGATTTGGATGCATTGCTCAAGTGCTGCAAAGTAGAGGTGGGCTGTGTTGCAAGGCATCGCGATGAAGGATGCGCCGCAATCTTCTAATTTTTTAAGACCTTTACAGATCGTTTTTTCCATGAGCACATGGTCGATGGGGCGGTCCACATAAAAGGGAGTCGGTAGGGAATAGATCATCATCGGCGGAAAATCGATGTCGTTCTTCGCTCCCATGAGAGATTGAAAGGCAAGGACGACTTGATCGACGAAGGGCCCTGTTGATTTTGGTCCCATTCCTGCGAGGATTCCTATCATAGGTTTATTTGCGGACATTGACGACCTGGCCGTTGGTAATTTTTAATAGGTTTTGAGGGGAGAGCGAGAAGACAGAATTTGGAGTCCCCGCCGCTGCCCATAGTTCTGCATAGTGCATCAGATCTTCATCGATGAGTGGATTTATGGCAAATGTGTACCCAATCGGAGGAATTCCTCCGATGGAAAATTGCGTATGCTCCAAGACGTAATCTGCATCGGGCTTCTCGATCTCTTCTCCTACATAGTGAGCGATCTTCTTCTCATCGACGCGATTTTTTCCGCTTGCGATCACGCAAATCGGCCTAGAGGAACTTTTCCCCTTAAAGATGAGCGTTTTTGCAATTTGTCCGACCTCGCACCCGATGACATCCGCAGCTTCTTGGGCCGTGCGGGTCAGCTCTTTAAATTCGATGACCTTGAAATCGAGACCGTATTGGTTCAAGAGGTCTTGAATTTTCTGGGAAGAATCTTTTAATTTTTGGATCATATTTGTTTGATGTAGTTGTAAACGCTCGCTCGGGAGACGTTTATTTTTTTTGCGACGAAGGGAGCGGCGCTCTTGTAGTTAAAAACTCCCCTTCGATAGAGCTCTTGAACGATCTCTTTTTTCTGCTGTCGGGTTAAAAAAGGGAGCGACAATTGTCTTTCCTCTAAATATTGTTGGATAATGGCCATCGTTTGCTCTTCGCATTGCGCTCCGAAGAGCTCTACTGGATTCTCAGCCTCTGTTTTAACTTTCAGGAAGCTCTCCAGTGTGCGGTAGGCATCTTGGGCAAAACTCGTGTCTACGTTCAAACAGATCAACCCGACAGGCTTCCCTCTTTTATCGCGGAGCGTAATCGATGTGCACTTGAGCGGGCGTCCATCCCAATTTTGTTTGTAGTAAGGGGCAAAATAATCGGGGAACTCTCCTGTTTCCACCTTGAGTTCCTTTAAAGGGGATGTGTCTCCTACTTTTCTCTGCGAAAGGGTGTGGTAGAGGGCGACTATCTTCCCTTTTTTGAGATCGTGCACAGCTGCTTCGGCGAAAGGGTGGAAAAGCTCGACTATGGCCTTGATGAACGGTTCATATTGTTTCCAGAGGGTGGTGAACTCAGTGTCTTGCATAACTTCCCTTGTTTTTCTCTTTATTTTAACATAAATTAGACGATTTGTCAAACTTTTACAAATTGACAAATTTCTGGGAACAGGGGTAATATGGGATGTAAAAATCGGGAGTCGTTTATGCCCAAACACTTAAGAGTATCTAGGTTAGCTCAAGTCCCTGGGATCGGGGTCGATCGCATGGGGAGTGCTGCAGATGCAGCCCATGATCCTGAAATCCTGCGGTTGGAAAATCTCGATACGGATATTCCGCCACCTAGCATCGCCATCGATACGACGCGTAATGGCGTCGACAAGGATGAAAACAACAGTTATCTCCCCTTTCTCGGCCAAGATGTTTTGAGACAGGCGGCGGTAGAGAGAGTTTCTCGCGTCTGTGGCGTGGAATACGACTGGCAAACCGAGTGTATCATCACGGCTGGGGGGATGTCGGGGATTTTGAATTGTCTGCTCGCTATGGTAGAGCCTGGCGACGAAGTCATCGTCACGGACCCCACCTATGCGGGGATCATCAATCGCGTGCGTCTTTCTGGCGGTATTCCAGTATTTGTCCCGCTGATCCCCTCGGCGACTGGTTGGAGCCTAGATACAGCAGCACTGGAGAGCGTGGTTTCACCGCGTACGCGCATGGTGGTGATCAGTCCGGGCATGCCCACAGGGCATGTACTGACGCAAAGAGAATGGGAAGCGGTTGCTCGTGTGGTTATAAAAGCGGATCTTTGGTTGCTCTATGACGCTGCGATGGAGCGCATTTTGTACGATGGGAAAGCTGTTATCCATCCCGTCTCATTACCTCACATGAGAGAGCATACAATTACAGTGGGAGCTGCCTCTAAGGAGCTGAGAATGATCGGTTGGCGAGTTGGTTGGGTAGTGGGTCCTAAGAATATCATGAATGATATCGGGTTGGTGAGTATCTCGAATGTGGTTTGTCAAACGGGCATCAGCATGGCGGGAGTAGCTGCGGGGCTCAATGCGCAAGACGATGGATTGACGGATGCTCTTACCATTTGGGAAGAGCGGCGCAATGTTCTTTTGAAAGAACTCGATGGACTTCCCGTCATCCCTCCACAAGGAGGTTGGTCCTTGCTGGTCGATGCAAGTGTTCTGAAGATGACAGCGCAAGAAATGACAGAAAGGCTATTTAAAGAGGCGAAAATCGCGACAACACCGATGGTCGGCTGGGGCGATCAAGCTGCGAAGTACGTGCGATTTGTATTTTCCAATGAGCCCAAGGAGCGATTAATCGGTATCGGGAAGAGGTTGAAAAAAGCGCGGATTCTTACCCAATGATGTGGGTTATGGTTTTGTGGCGTAAAAATGATCACTTCAGAGGACGGTCAGTCGCCTACAATTTGTAAGCAACTGAAGGTGAAAGGCTCTGATGAAAAAAATAGCAAGAAATCCATGCAAAGCATGGACCGTACTTGAGACCTGAATACCATCACACCCCATTTAAACAGCTGATTTGCATACTTGAAAACGAAGATATTTCTGCTGTGATTGTGTAGCTCTATGTAATTAGCACAAGGTGCGAATTTTCCATGAGCGCAAGGAGCGATTGATCGGTCTTGAGAAGGGACTTAAGAAAGTGTGCCTTTTTATACAATGATATACATTATAGCTCTGTGTCGTAAAACCAATTACTTTAGAGAGCTAACTCGGTAGCGGGTAGCTTTTTTGATCCCCTCTTGGAGAAGAATTCCCTTTTCTATTAAATCAGCGATATCCCTCTGTAAAGATCTTCTGTTCACTCCAGGAAAAAGCGATTCGTATTCTTGAATTGTGAAAGTTTCTTCTTTCACCAATAGGTTTTCCAGAGCTGTTTTTTGTCGTTCTGATAATTTGTGCTGTAATGTTAAAATATCCAATTTGATAACATTTGACGCTTTAATTTGGATTTCGTGCATCTGGGTTTGGAGAGCTATTGTGAAATACTCTAGCCAACTGGTCATATCCATATGATTGTTTCGAACCGATTGCAGGGCGTCATAATAGGCTTGTCGATTCCTGTCATAGTATTCGCTGATTGTGAAAAGCTTTTTGAAGTCATAACCCGATCGATAAAGACATAAGGTAGACAGAAGTCGAGAGGTCCTTCCGTTACCATCTACAAATGGGTGAGTATGAACCAGCTGAAATTGTGCGATTCCAGCAACCAATACTGGTGGGATGGTTGTTTCGTTTTGTAACCAATCTACCAATTCAGCCATAGATACTGGCACATCATAAGGGGCGGGGGGTGTGTAGATAATTTCTTTTGTTTTTGAATTGGCCACATAGTTTTGAATTGTTCTGTATTGTCCTGGTTCTGCGCTATTCCCTCTAACACCTAGAACCAAACGCTTGTGGATTTCTCGGACCAATCCCTCGCTAATTACTCCTCCTGAAGCAACGTAATCAGATACAAAGTCAAATGCTTTACGGTAATTCAGTAGTTCCTGAACGTCTTCAGCATCGACGCCAGCCATTTTCTCACCGGAGATCAATCTTTCAGACTGATCGAGGCTCAAATGGGTACCTTCTATGTGTGTAGTATGGTGAGCCTCTAAAATTAGAGCTCTTGCTTGCATTTTAGCAACCCAATCCTCTGAAAGTTGGGTTGCTTCCAGGAAACCACGAGTGCGTTCGATTGCAGTTAGAGCGGAAGCTACAGGGATAGAAATTGAAAATTGCGGAGTAAACGGCATGGTTTTACGACATTTTTTTCTTTATTCTGTCATAAAACGTGCTCTTTTGCAAGGTTTTGCTTGGTTTTTACGACACTTTTACGACACTTTTTACGACAGAAATTTAAAAATCATGTCGTAAAAGGTGTGCAGTTTTTCGTATTCTACTTAATATCAATAGTTTGAAGAGGCGCTCCTCAGCCTGCTCCATTTTCTGACTACGGTTTTTCGAAAATAGTCTCGAGTCGGGCGCGCAGGGCATTTGTGAGGGCTCGAGGGGCTTTTTGGGGAGAGCCGACGTCGAAGGGTGGCGCAGGGTCGTATTCGATTCCGAGCTGTAGGGCTTGGGCGACCTGAGGGCCGGCGAGTTTGGCGGCGAGTACAAGGGCCATGTCGATGCCGGCGGAGACGCCTGCGGCTGTCATGATCTTTCCATCTTCGACGATGCGCTCTTCGACAGGAATCGCATTCCATAAAGGAAGGCGATCTAGTGTTGCCCAATGGGATGTCGCGCGTACATTGTTTAAGATTCCCGCAGCACCCAGGATGAGGCTGCCTGTGCATACGGATGTCGTCCATTGGGTGGTTTCATGGATCGCTCTGACCCAATTGAGGATGGTGGGGTTGTCGCGACAAGAGAGAGCTTTCCCTGCGCCTGGAACGATTAACACATCTGCGCGGGCGATGTCAGCTAAAGCATATTCAGCAATCAATGTGAGCTGAGCAGATTCCGTTCGGATGGGACCTGCTTCGATAGCTGCCCGCTTTACAACAGCACCCGGTATGCGAAACAGCACTTCATGAGGTCCTATGGCGTCGAGTGCCGTCATTCCTTCGTAAAATAAAAATACAATTTCCATGAGTTTCTCCTGATAGTGCCGGTAATATAACCTTTGACCTCTTTATGTTCGAGCAGTTGCTTTGAAAGGAATTATTTAGTCTTGACGTGGGATCAGTGACTCGGCATGATGGACAACCCGCTTTATGATGGGAGGTATTTCATGTTCCGATCGCTTTTTTTGTCCTGTTGTCTCAGTACGGCACTTTTTGCTCAAACGCCTCATCTTTTTATAGAACAACCCGATGGGTACCTGATCGATCGAAAGATTGAAATGCGAGTAGAAGGTCTAGCTCCCTTTCAAGAGATTGAACTCAAAGCGAGTACTCGAGATCAAAAAGGAGAGCTCTGGTCCTCTCATGCCTATTTTCAGGCCAATGAACGGGGGATTGTTGCTGTAGCAAAGCGCGTGCCTCTTGAGGATTCCTCTTATGATTTTGTGGATGGGATGGGCCTTTTTTGGTCCATGGTGCCAGATTCTGGAGATCTCACGTCGAGTTTTAAGTGCAAAGATGACGTTTTTCTCGTAAACATGGAGCTGCTCAGCGGTGGGGATTTGATTGAGCAAAAGCAGATTACTCGTTGTCTAAAGGCTCCCGATGTACAGAGAATCGATGTGCAAGAAGAGGGGCTAGTGGGGGCTCTTTTTGTACCCCCATCGGATGAGCCCCTTCCCGTCGTCATCACGCTGAGTGGGTCAAATGGGGGTCTCGGAGAGAATCGCGCAAAACTGCTCGCATCGAACGGGTTTATCGTCTTTGCTCTCGGCTATTTCGGTAGCGAAGGCCTTCCCTCTGGTTTACAAGAGATTCCTCTCGAGTACTTTGAAACGGCGTTTGCCTGGCTTCAAAAGCAGCCCAATATAGATACCTCGCGCGTGGGTTTATATGGAGTCTCAAGAGGAGCGGAGCTCGCATTGATCCTCGGTTCTCTATTTCCCGATTCCATGCAGGCGATTGTGGCTGTAGCGCCGAGTAGTGTCGTCCATGGAGGACTCAGTGAAACCCTCGTACATGCTTGGCTCTACCAAGGAAGTCCTATTGCTCCCTTTGCTGTTCAGCCAGAACTTGATTTGACGGGAGGAAAAGGGCAAACACCGGATAACCCAGTGAACACGCGTGAAAATTTTCTGGAGGGGATGAAGGATACAGCAGCGTTTGCAGCGGCTGCTATTCCCGTCGAGAACATCCACTGTCCCGTGTTGCTCATTTCAGGTAGGGATGATCAAATGTGGCCCTCTGAAATTTATGCAGACCAAGTCTTCGATCGCATGGGTGATGATTGCGATGTCGGGCATTGGAGCTATCTAGAAGCAGGTCATGGGATCACTATTCCCCATTTCCCCATTCCAGAACCCACCTATTACCACCCTGTTGCAAAGCTTTGGTTTTCCATGGGAGGCAGTCGTGCCGCAGATGCTGTAGCAAGTCAAGATGCGTGGAATGAGATCTTAGAATTTTTCGACGAACATTTAAAAGACCATACAACACAAGGAGGTTTTCTATGAAAAAGGCTGTATTTACATTCATCGCTTCTATTTTAACTGCCACCACTCTTGTCGCGGCTCCGCGCGCTGTCGTATTTGACTTTGGCGGTGTTCTCACAGGTAAAGATGATCGTGAGGTGGTCATTTCTTTTATTCAGAAGTCGTTCGATTTATCTAGCGAGGAATTTGATAAGGTCAATCAAGAAAAAAGGCTCGCGATAAAAGAGGGAAAAACGGATGAGGAGTTTTGGATCTCCTATGCGAAAAAACGGGATGTCAAGCTTCCTGAGAGCTGGTCTGGGAACTTTAAATCCGTTCTGAAAGATTCGATTGGCGTGAATCCTCAAATGTACATCTTGGTAGATCAGCTCAAAAAACAGCAGATGCCCGTTGGAATGCTTTCCAATGTCGATACGCGTCTTGCCAACTTGCTCCGCGAATTTGGACTTTACGAGCCATTTAGTCCTTGCTTGCTTTCCTGCGACATGGGGATCGATAAACCAGATCCAAAAGCTTACGAGATTCTTCTCGATCAATTGAAGCTTCCAGCAGGGGATGTCGTATTCATCGATGATCGATTGGAAAACGTCGAAGCTGCTAAGAAAATGGGCATCGATGCCATTCTCTTCGAATCGGAGAATCAGCTAAGGGCGGAGCTCGGAAAGAGGGGCTGTAAGATATAGGGTATATCCAAATCTTGAGCCAACTTGGGTATAGCAGACTTTTCTTTGAAGGGAAGTCTTCTTCTGATCTATATTGATAAGCACTATTAGGAATCCAACTTATGAAAAATGACTTGATCCTTTTTGAGGGCTATAAAGTCCGTCGCCTCTATGATGAGGCGACGGAAACTTGGTATTTTTCTGTGATCGATATCGTGCGGATATTGACACAACAGGCTGATTTTCAGGCGGCTAGAAACTATTGGAATGTTTTAAAAACCAGGCTCAATAAAGAAGGCAGTCAGTCGCTTACAAATTGTAAGCGACTGAAATTGGAGGCTGCTGATGGCAAAAAATACCTCACGGATGTTGCCAATGCTGAAACCGTATTACGGCTAATCCAATCGATCCCCAGTCCAAAAGCTGAACCCATAAAACTTTGGTTGGCAAAAGTAGGTTATGAACGCATACAAGAAATGACTGACCCAGAAAAGTCATTGGATCGGGCTCGCGAAACCTGGCAAAAACATGGACGAAGTGAGAAATGGATTCAGCAGCGCATGATGGGTCAAGAAACACGCAATAAGCTCACTGATTACTGGAAAGACCATGACATTAAAAAAACCCGAGAATTTGCGATCCTCACTAACATCATTCATCAGGAATGGGCAGACATAACAGTAAAACAGCATAAAGACCTTAAGCGGTTGAAGACTCAAAACCTGCCAGATCATATGAGCGAAGCTGAATTGATTTTTACTGCCCTAGCCGAGCTATCCACAAGGCAAATAGCCGAGAGCACTGATGCTACCGGGATGGGCGAAAATAAAACTGCGGCAAAAACAGGGGGTAACATCGCTAAAAAAGCACGAATAGAGCTGGAAGAAAAAACCCAGAAAAAAGTGGTTTCGGGAGAAAATTACTTGCCGCCTATAATAGCACAAGTAATTGAAAACACACTCGATCAAGAAACATAAAATTTATACCATCTTTATAAGGAACTATGGGGTCATTGAGTTACGCAGAGATGGTGGCGCTCTGTCGTGAAGTGGGACAGGCGCTCGATGGATTCGTTTTGCGCGATGTGGCGGAGGTGGGCTGCAAGACGTGGCTTCTTTTCTTTGAAAAGGGGGAAGAGGTGCAGCGGCTACTTATCTGCACGCAGTTTCCTGTGGGGCGGTTTCATTTGGCAAAGAGGCGCTATAGGGGTGTTTCTTCTCCCTTTGCTGATCAGTTGAGAGGGGTTCTTCGGGGTAAAAAAGTGCAAGGGGTCGGGCTTTTGAATCGAGACCGAATCTTCGCACTTTCTTTGGAAGGGGTGCAGTTGATCGCTGCATTTATCTCGCGCTCGCCTCGCCTCCTCCTTCTCGATGCGGATCAGAAGGTGGTCCTCTCTCTTCCCCCTTGTTCGAGTTACGTGCTTCCGGAAAAAAAGGTGGTGCATGTAGAGGTGCCTAGCGCTTGTTCGAGTGAAGAGGTCGAGGAGCGATTTTGGGCGTTACAGCAGGAGCTGGAACTCGAGGCGTTACGCAAGGATTTAAGTGGGCGGCTAGGGAAACAACTGCAGAAGATCGAACGGCGTCTCGCATTGCATCGTTTGGAGAGGGAGGAAGCAGAAGGGTATCCAGAGGCGGAATATCGCGCGCAGTTGCTCCAAGCGAATTATCCCCGTTTGCAACGGGGCTTGAAAGAGATTGAGGTGGCCGATTGGAAGCGAGAGGGAGAAATGCTCAAGATCCCTTTGGAGCCCGATCTCTTGCCAAAAAAACAAATCGAGCGGGCATTTAAGTATGTGCGCAAGTTAAAGGGGCGGCTACATGCTTCTTTGCGCTGGATTACGGAGCTCGAGGAAGAGAAGCGAGTACTAGAAGATCTTAAGAGAGATCTTGAGGCGTGTGAAGAGACAGTTTCTCTGGAAAAGATCGCGCAAGAGCATCCTTTTTTCGCGCCGGCGCGTGTCGAGACGAAAAAAGAGAAGGAGGCGCGCCGCTGTTTTAGGATGTTTAAAACGGAGGCGGGGTGCGCGATTTTAGTGGGCAAGAGCGATCGGGACAACGATCGCTTGACGTTTTCTGTCGCGCGGGGGAATGATCTGTGGTTACATGCGGCGAATTTTCCTGGGTCTCATGTCGTTTTGCAGAGGGCGCGCAATCAGGAGATCGATGAGGCATCCCTACAGGATGCGCTGCTGCTCGCATTGCATTTTAGTAAGGCGCGCGAGAGTGAAGTGGAGGAGGTGACCTTTACAGAGTGCAAGCACGTGAGTAAGCAGAAAGGAGCTCCTTTGGGCAAGGTAGTAGTGAGCGCTGCTAAAACGCGACGCGTTGTGCGCAATCCGGAGCGACTACGCGCTCTCCTTTCTGGACAGGGTTAATACTGCTCCTTCTTCGCGGAAGCGGTAGCCGACGCCGCGCACGGTCTCGATCCAATCGAATTGGGGTCCGAGCTTTTTTCTCAGTGAGGCGATGTGGACGTCGATGTTCCGGTCGACGATGAAGGCATCGTCGTTGTGGATGTCGTCGAGCAGTTGATTGCGTGTGAGGACCTTGCCGCGATTGGAAAGCATGCGTTTGAGGATGCCGAACTCAGAGAGAGTGATGGGAACGAGTTTGTCTTCTTTGCGTAAGAGATAGCGGTCGACTTCTAGAGTGAAGCCGCCGAAGAGGAGAACCTTGGGCGCTTTTTCCGTCTCTTTGGTGCGTCGGAGTACGGCTTTGATGCGGGAGAAGAGCACTTTGGGCGAAAAGGGTTTGGCGACGTAATCGTCGGCGCCGAGTTCTAAGCCGAGGACCATATCGAGCTCTTCACTTTTTGCTGTCAAAATGATGACGGGGATGTGGCGCAATTCGGGACTGCTTTTAATCTTGCGGCAGACGTCGAACCCATTTTGTCCAGGAAGCATGATGTCGAGGAGCACGAGATCGGGTTTTTCCCGCTCGACGGCGCGATAGCCATTGATCCCATCGACTTCTACGTGCATCTTGTACCCAGAAGCTTCTGCTTGTAGTTTGATCAATGCAGCGATGTCTTCTTCATCTTCGATGAGTAAAATCCGTTTTTTGTGGCTCATAGTCCCTCCTCAATACAAGTACTTCACCCGTCATTCAAACAGAGCTCTCTTTTTTTTTCATTAAAAAATTTCCTGGAAAATTACTCTTAAGTCCTTGTAAATTGGGGCAAAATTTGAGGGGTTTTTATGTTTTATTGGATCTTGTGCCTATGTGTGAGTTTGTGCAGTTTTTTAAAAGCGGAAGAGGATCCGTCAGTGTTGCTCGCTATTCTCGCGCGCAACAAAGCGCATGTGTTGCCTCATTTTTTAGAGTGTATCGATGCACTGGAATACGATAAGCAGCAGATTACAGTTTATATCAATACGAACAACAACCAAGACGATACGGTCGACATTTTAAATCAGTGGATTGGCGAAAAGGGCTCTCTTTACCGGAAGATCATTTACGAAAATCACGAAGTGCAGGATCTCCCTCCCTGTTCGCCTCATGATTGGACCAAGAAGCGATTTCATGTGTTAGCAGGGATTCGCAATCGCAGCTTAAAGATGGCGGTGACGACGCGGAGCGATTTCTACTTTGTCGTCGATTGCGATAATTTCATCATCCCCTCCACTCTGCGCGATTTAGTAGCTCACGACAAACCGATCATTGCCCCTCTACTCAGGGCGATTCCGCGCGTAGAAGATGGCTATAGCAATTTCTTCACAGCAGTGGATCCTAAGGGTTACTGGGCGAACTCAGAGCTGTATTTCCCCATTTTATACAGGGAAGTCACGGGCGTTTTTGAGGTGCCCGTCGTGCACTGTACCTATTTGATCAAAACGGAATACATCCCCCGTCTTGGCTATATCGATGGATCAGACGATTATGAATTTGTGATCTTTTCACGTGTAGCGAGGGGGCGCGGCATTGGGCAATACATCTGCAATGAAAAGCCCTTTGGCTATGTGCTGCACCCCGATGACAAAATTACTTTAGAAGAGGAAGCGGAGCTGGTGCAACAGATCTCATGGGCGGACCTGGTTGACGATTAGGAAAATCTGTTTCTTTTTGTCTCCAGAGGTGTAGTACTCCAAGTTATCGGGACGCAGGTTAAATGGGGGTTTGCGTAGATCGAGAGGACGGTAGTGATAAGGCTCTATGAGAGATTCAGAGTTGGTATAGGGACTCCAAGCAAAAACGTCATTGACGAATAGGACATATTTGAATTTGCGGGTCTGAGCGAGGATGTTAGAGACCTGTGAAAGGGAGAGATGTTGGAGCACATCTTTGCAGATGAGTAGATCTGCTTTTGGAAGCTCTTCTTCGCTCGCATTCAGGTGGAGAAAATGGATGTTTTCTTTAGTAAATGCCGCCTGATTTCTCTCGATGAGCTCTGGGACGATGTCGATTCCCAAATAATCTCGATCTCCCCAATTGATGCTGCGCCCTAAGACCCAATCTCCGCAGCCGACGTCGACGATCGATTGGATGGGAGTTTCACTTAAAAAGTGGTGTAGGTAATCGACAAAAGGTTGAAATTCTTGAGGAGTAGAGCCTCCGCCTGAGGTCCCTCGGCCAAATTCATCTGTCCCCCAGATTCCATCGCGATAGATATCGCTGAAGATCTTTTGTAGATCGCTTTCGGCAGAGAGTTGTTGAGAAAAGAGAATCAGTAGGGCGAATAGAGAAATGCGCATGAGAATGTCCTTGTGTTATTGAAATTGAAGTTTATAGAGTGTTTAAGCATCGGGAAGGCTGACGGCGTCTTTGATAGCTTGTTTTGTCACTTTGCGGCCCATGACCGCAATCGATTCGGTAAGGGGGATTTTCTTGGGGCATACGGCGGCGCAATTTTGGGCGTTGCCACAGCCGCTGATGCCTCCTTCTTCCATGAGAGGGCGGAGTCGGTCTGCTTCCATCAATTTGCCGACGGGATGGGCATTGAAAAGGCGAGCTTGAGAGATCGGCGCAGGGCCGATGAATTTCGAGTGCGCATTGACTTGAGGGCAGCTTTCCGTACAGCAGCCGCAGGTCATACAGGTGGAAAGAGCGTACATCGCCTCTTGAGTCTCTGGGGCAATTTTCGGGCCGGGGCCACGGTCCATCGAGTCATCGACCTCGATCCACGCTTTAATCTTCTTGAGATCCTCGAACATCTTGTCGCGGTTGACGACGAGGTCTTTGACGAGAGGGAATTTGGAGAGGGGTGCGATCGTGATGGTGTTACTGCCGGAGGCTTTGAGGATGGGTTCAATGAGAGCAGCACACGCTTGGCGCGGCCGTCCATTGACGAGAATGGAGCAAGAGCCGCAGACTTCTTCAAGACACCCTTGTTCCCAAGCGACGGGAGTGACCTTCTCTCCTTTGCGGTTGATGGGATTTTTTTGGACGAGCATCAGCGCAGAGGTGATATTGAGATAGGGCCTGAGCTCTACTTCAAACTCTTCCCAGTATTGCTCTTGTTGGGTCCCGCGGTAGATTTTGAGGAGGAAGGTTTTCTTTTCCATCTTTATACCGGAAGTGGCATTTGAGAGGGCAGGTTCTCAAAATGGGGTTTTACTTTTTTCGCCTTGCTATAATCTCTTGCGAGCGGCTTTAAGTAGCGCAAGTCCACCGGGACGTAGCTGATTACTGGCTCGTCTTGATTCGGATCATAAGTGGCGATCGTAGTTTTTAGCCAGTGTTCATCATCGCGCTGGGGAAATTCTGGTTTGTAGTGGGCTCCGCGGAATTCGTTGCGCAAGAGGGCGCCTTTTGTCATGACGAGCGCGAGCTCGAGCATGGGGCCAAATTGATTAGCGAATGTATAAGTCTGGTTCAATTGAGAGCCGAAGTCATCGAGGCAGATGTATTGGAGGCGCTCTTTGATGGTTAGGATCGCATCGAGTGTTTTTTTCAGGTCGGTGTTATTTCGTTTAACGGTGACATTTTTGACCATCCAGTCGGAGAGTTCATCGTGGAGCCGATGGACGTTTTCTTTGCCCGAGCGATTCATGATCTCTCGTTTGAGTTCTTCCTCTGTACTGAGAGCTTCTGCAAACATCTGAGGAGGGAGGTTACCGTAGCTGTGGATGAGGTCGTCCAGATAGCGGGGAATCTCATTTCCTGCGATGAGGCCTCCGAAGATGCAGGAGATGAGGGAATTGGCTCCTAGGCGATTGGCCCCGTGGTATTGGAATTCCGATTCGCCGACGTTAAAGCAACCGGGGATGTTGGTCATCTGTCGGTAGCGCGAGAATCGATCGGGATCATCGGCAGCGGGCCAGTCGACCCAAGCGCCGCCCATCGAGTAATGGACAGCGGGGAAGATCTTCATCGGCGTCTTGTGGGGATCTTCTCCGGTGAACTTTTGGTAGATGTCGAGGACCGATTCGATTTTGTGCTGAATGTTTGCGGGAAGGTGGGAGACGTCCAAATAGACTTGCATCTCTCCATCGATTCCAAGACCCAGTTCACAGATGCGCAAGACCTCGCGAGATCCGATATCGCGCGGAACTAAGTTGCCGAAGGCAGGGTACATCTCTTCTAAGAAATACCAGGGCTGCCCCGTAGTGCCGCAAGGGATCATCCGCCCATCGGGCGCTTCGATGCTCTTGCTCGAATCCCCATAGACCCACATCCTCCCCCCTTCTCCTCGAGAAGACTCAGAGATGAGTCGGAGTTTGTCCTCTCCCGGAATCGCAGTCGGGTGGATTTGAATGAATTCCCCGTTGGCGTACTGCATCCCTTGTAGGTAGAGGCGCCCATTGGCAGCTCCCGTGCAAAAAGTCGAGTTGGTCGATTTTTTGAAGATGAGCCCAGGCCCTCCGGTGCCAAAGACCACAGCATCGGCTTTCAGTACCTCGAGTTTGAGAGTGAAGAGGTCCATGATCACGATGCCGCGCGCTCTCCCTTCTTCATCGAGGACAAGGCGCATGAATTCGTGATTCTCAAATTTTTCGACAGATCCTGCCGCTTCATAACGCCGGACCTGTTCATCCAAAGCATAGAGGAGCTGCTGTCCTGTCGATGCGCCGCAAAAAGCGGTCCGATGGTAAAGCGTTCCTCCAAAACGGCGAAAATCGAGGTTGCCTTCAGGCGTGCGGTTAAAGGGACAGCCGAAGCGCTCCATCATGCGGATGATCCCAGGAGCAGCAAGACACATTTCGACAATAGGAGGTTGGTCTCCGAGAAAATCGCCCCCTTTGATCGTATCGTAGGCGTGGATGAGGGGCGAGTCGTCTTCATTTTTTAGATTCATCGCCGCATTGATCCCCCCCTGCGCACAGACTGAGTGGGAGCGTTTGACTTTTGTTACTGAGACGATTTTGACATGGCACCCCTTTTCTGCTAATTTCATGGCAGCAGCGAGTCCTGCGAGTCCCCCTCCGACGACGATGACTTCTTTTCCCATTTTTCGTTGTCCCATTAATGCCTCAGATTAAAAAAATAGGTTCCCCAGATCGCCGCCATCCCTAAGAAAATGAGAAGCGCCATCAGTAGAGCAGAGACACGCGTCCAAGTGCGCTGTGCCGCTGCCTTTAAAACCCAGCCCCATGTGATCAAAAAAGTCCAAAAACCGTTAGCCGCATGAAAACACGCCGAAAGGACAAAAATCGTATAGAGAGCGAGGTAAATCGGCTGTTTGAACGTGTTGCGTACGATGAGCAACTCGATGGTCCCAAAATCAGGCGTTGCGGCCACGATGCGCTGGGGGGTAAGCGTGTAGTGCTGCAGCGCTTTTGCTAGTTGAAGGTTTTTTTCCTCTCCGCGCATTTGGGCATCGTAGAGTGTTACACCGAGGCGCTGTGCTACCGTGGGCAGTCCATCGTCGCTCGAGAGCGGTGCGAGGTAGGTCATTTTCCCATTGAGCTCGATGTGCTCTGGGTAATTGATGAAACGAAATTTAACGACATGGCCCGTAAGACAGATGAGGAGAATCCAAGAGGTGATGCGCTGCCAACTATAGGCGCGGTTTCGACGCAGCGGAAGCGAGGGTGTCGTCCCATCACTTCGTCCCGAATTCATCTTGGAGGTCATCAAGTACTTCACCCCTAAGATCATGTGGATCAAAATCGGGACCCCGAGCAGCGTTAGCTCGATGACCTCGAGATAAGGCAAGTTGTGCAGTCCGTTGACGAGAGAGACAAACCCCTTGCCATTGTCCCCGAGCCACAGTGCCGCCTGAGAGTTCGTCAAGAGATGTTCGCACAAAAAGAGGACGAGCCACAGTCCCATCAGGGAATGAAGGCGCCGCCAGACAAATGCTCTCGGGATGGCCATAGTACTCATGAAAAGACCTCGTTATTAAACGCGCGTTTTGCAACGAGGTATACACATTCAAGGAACTTTTTAAAAAGAAAAAAATTTCAGCGGTGTTGAGGTGGGGCTTTGTGGCGGCATGTGTTTGGGGATATGAGTTGAGCAGCAAAAAATGATAGGAAGGATATAATGATAGGAATGATGAAAAAAATTCGAGCTGCTGTAATACTAACTCTGATTTCTGGGTATGCCTTTGCGTCAATCCCAATTTTAGAAGAAGCAGGGGTATAGTGTAAGGAGTTGGGAAATGAACAAGCAACTTTGGTTAATTTTACTCATAGCTGGTCTGAATGCGGCAGGACTTACTATTGTTATTCCTCTTTTCCCATTCCTTCTTAGACTGTATGTCCCCATAGAAGAAATCGCTCCCTACTTAGGCATTCTTGTTTCTCTCTATGCCGTTTGTAAATTGTTCACGGCTCCTATCATGGGATCTCTGAGTGATTATTTTGGCAGAAAACCAATTTTGCTCGTTAGTTTACTTGGAACCGCAGCTGGATATTTTATCTTGGGCATTGGCGGCGCTCTCTGGGTATTGTTTGTTGGCAGAATGATTGCCGGAATTGCTGCAGGAGATCTCGGCGCGTTGTACGCTTATGTAGCAGATAGCTCGCAAGGAAAAACACGGACAAAGTTCTATGGTTATCTTGGAGCTGCCAATGGGATCGGCTTCATGATCGGTCCAGCAATTGGCGGATTATTAGGTATTGAAGATGTTTCACGCCCATTCTATATCGCGGGAGGGATCTCAATTATTACAGCGCTGTTTATATATTTTTCCTTACCCGAAACTCTCTCGGAAGAAAAGCGCGCAAAAAACATAACGTTTAATTCTTTTAATACGTTTGCCCATTTTAAAGATATCTTCAGTCTTAAAAAAGCGCGAAAAGCTTTTATATTGGGTGCATTTTTCTTTATCGGACTTCTTTTTTATCAGACGAATATTTCTGTGTACCTAAGTAACGTCTTTACATGGGGCCCCGCTCAGATTGGAGCATTATTTGCGGTTATAGGATTATGCGACATTCTTTCACGAGCCATTTTACTTCCCAGATTGCTCATGTTTTCAGAAAGAATTATCGGCCGCAGCGGACTTTTTATTGTAATATCAGGCTTTATTTTAATGGTCATCGCTGGGAATTACGGAATGTCCATTTTGTTGTGGATCGCAGTTATATTAATCACAACTGGAGAAGGGTTGTTTGATCCATCTTATAACAATATACTCTCTCAATCTGTTAACGAAAACAAACAAGGACAACTACAAGGAGTAAATCAAGGCCTGCACTCTTTATATGAAATTTTCGGCCCCATTGCTGCCGGTATAATATACCTATACAATCCTATATCCGTTTATGTTGTTGCCGCGTTGTTAATGCTCAGTACTCTGCTAATTTTTTGTAATCGGTCATGGGGTACGGGAAGAGATTAGACGATTCTCGGATAGGGAGTCTCTGTTCAGATCATTACGATGAGATCAAATCTCGAGCGATTGACTATTTGTCCAAAATAATATTCCTCAGCAGGATCCCATCGCTGGTGCCACGATTCCATAAAACTATGACCCTCGCGCAGAAGGAGGCGTTGTCGACGCAGTTTGTCATCAGACATTTCGATCAGAACAGCAAAATCTACGATATCTGCTAATTCAGGACGGCAGGAGTAGGCTCCGTCTAAAATGATCAAAGAGGCTGGGTTTCGTTGTTCTGCTTTTTCGGATAACCCCATCCCAGAAACAAAATTGAAGGGATGCCAGATGGCGGGCTTGCTGGCGAGCAAGGGTTCAAGGGCTTCTTTACGGAGTCGCTTCCAATCAATGCAATCAGCGACTTTAGCTTCTACACTTCTCGCATCCCACTCAGCATCTGCACCTCCTGCAAAGAAATCATCTCCTTGCACGACGACTCCCGCAAATTCTTTGGCGAGGGTTTGCGCTAAAGTCGACTTCCCTACACCACTTCTACCATCAAGAGCAATGAGCAATGGTTTTGAACGACCTAGCATCAAAGAGCCAATCGCCTCAGCTAGGGTGCGGTATTGAGCGGTGCTTTTAATTTGTTGGGGAAGAGATTTTTTATTCATTCGGGAATGCCTCCAAAGGGGGCAGTATTACATAAATCCGTACATGAGAAAAATCATTTTTCATAAAAATTCTAGAAATGTTTTGCCAGAATCTGCCTAGCTCCTAAAAAGTGGAACATCGAGGATCGATCCTGAAATATGTAACCTACTACGTATTAGTTGCCTATGATTTTTGTTCAAAAAAATAAGCTTAAAAAATGGTTGTGTAATATTTTTTTAAATATTGAATTAAAGGCTTAAAAACAAGTAAAATTAAATCAGTATAAAGAAAATAAATAAACAAATAAATTAATAACGGTAATTAACATGTCATCAATTTCATGGAATTTAGCACAGGGTTATACAGATCAGCAAATAAATCACTTAGAGACTTTAGAACGGTTCTGCGAAAAAGCGACGCATATGAAAAAAGAGGATCCGCGCTTCCCTAACCTAATGCAAAAAATCAATGAGCTGGGAGCGACCTGGTTGTGGAATGAAAGCCTTCCACTCAATGATCGCCTCAATGAGTTGCGCCAAACATTCAGTAGCCTGCAAGTGGTCCCATTGAACCCTTCCAGCGCCCACGCAGGAAACGATGCCAATTCTTCGATCCCTTCCGTTTCACACGACTCACTTTCTGTACCCATTACCCCTCCAGACGACGCATGCTCTGTACCTCTTGGTCCTATCCACTGCTTAGATGAAAATTTCCTCTGTAAGATGATCTTGCCTTTCTTAGATCCCACCTCGGCCGTTGCGGCCTCTAAGGTCTGTCACGCATGGGAACCATTAAATCGATCCTTGCTGTGGGAGGGGGGGAACGGGAGAATTGCTATTTGCCACTACCAGACTTTTATCAGTTATACCATCGACTTTTTAAACGGCGTCCACTTTCCTTTAGAGGAACAATATCCTGAAAAAATCGCAGCATTGGAAGAGCTGAGTAGGAGCTTAGAAGAAGTCCCAGAGACCCTACCTGAAATTCTTTATCGACATCGATTGATCTTGAATAAAATACGAGAAATTTTGGGTTCCCTTGTCTTTACTAAAGACCCAACATCGTCCAGAAGCTGCAGTATGAATTTTTTTAAGGCTAGTATCCATCTGTCTGTTGGAAAACAACATCTTAACGAAATGGAATATGCTGTTCTTGTAGCAGGGGAAGTAGTTGTTAAAATTATAGATGAAAGAACCCCTAAAGAAATAGAAAGGAAATTAAAATGTAAAGACACCTCGACGGCAAGACTAATCTATTCCACATTGGAAAAACTCCGATGGGGTATTAGGAAATCCCCCATTAATTCCATCCTTGAGTTTATAAAACAACGCAGGGACAGGCCTCTAATGTATAATGATGAGTTAACACGAGATACGTTAAGCACGCTTATTGACTGTGGATCTTTTAAGGAGACTTGGATGCTGTTACAGCGCCCAAACACCTCTAAAAAACTTTGCAAAATGTGGGACGAAGATTTCCCGAAAATCGTCGAGGAGATGGTTTCGGTAGGGGATGGTGAAAACGCTTGTCTGTTAGCTAACAGGCAAAAGCTAAAGCTCAAATGCGAGTTACTTGAAACAATAGGAACGACGTATAACCACCTCAACGAGCCAATACAAGCAGAGGCTGTATGCCAGTTATTGAATAAAGGGAACTCTAGAGAAGAACGCAATGCTCAGTCTAAGATCTTAAAATCTCTGTTGATGCAAGAAATCTCCAAAGGCGATTTTGAGGAAGCCACTCTCTATTTTGAGCGTCTCTGCCCTATTACAGAACCAGAAAATCTACTTGTCACTCTCGCATTTTTAGTGAGAAAGTACATTAAGAAAGATCCAGCTGAAAAAGCGCGCACCGTTGCCTTTTTGCAAAAAGAGCTTCCCTCCCTTCTCAAAAAACTCTCAAAAGATAATAGAGTCCACTTCAAAGAGTTTTTGAATCCCAATGTCCTTTTTCTCTTATCCCTTGTTTGTCAAATAGGAGAAATTACACAGGCACATGAACTAATGGACCAGGTGATTCGCGCTATTATGTGTATTGGCCCGGGAGCACGTTCGTTTGTAGCGTTTTGTAGGTATAATATCTTCTCTCTGCTCTGTGAAATCGGAAGAGGGGCAGAAGCTCAGAGAATGGTAATTCGGTCCATTACCGAGTTGCGTGAGGAGTGCCCACAAGATAGGAGATTTTTCAAGCTGCTTTTTGAATATAAAATCTTTGCAACCCTTTGCAAAATCGGAAACTTTGACAAAGCGATCGAGCTCTTGCAAAGCATGCCAGCCGATGTTTTTGTGGAACGTTTCCACTTTATAAACAAGCACAATAAAGCTTTAAAGGAACTCGCACAACAATGGCTGATCCTGAGCATGGACATTGCACAAAAGATGTCCTTTGTCATGGAAAAATTAGGAGAGCTTGAAAAACCCGCGGTTCAAGCATACATGAAGTCTGCATGTAAAGAATCCGTAAACAAGGTGCTGCAAATTTTGGGGCTGCTCGTAAAAGATAGCTACCAACAAGAGCTAATCGAAATGGTACAGGGCTGGCAGCCGGGAGAGAGTCTCGACCTTGCGCTCTTTACAAAAGAAGATTCCACGAGTTCGAGTTCTATAGGTTCTAGAAGGAGTTCGGGTTCTACAGATTCTAGTGACTAGTTGCGAAATGGGGATTTCCGGTAATTTTAAAAAGAGAAAAAATTCAGGGCGTTTTGGCGCGTGTGTTCGGCGAGAAGGGCGAGCTCGACCCCTTGGGTCTCGGCGATCACTGCCGCGGTCTCCGTCATGAAGCTCGGTTCATTCTGCGCGCCTCTGTGGCTTTGGGGGGCGAGGTAGGGGGCATCGGTCTCTAGAAAGAGGCGGTCGAGGGGCACGTAGCGGGCGACGGCGCGTAGATCTTCCGATTTTTTGAACGTGACGATACCGCTTAGAGAGAGGTACCATCCGCGGTCGAGGACAGCTTTCGCTTCGTCTAGAGTGCCTGTGAAGCAATGGAGTACGGCGGGGGCGTTGGGGTAGTGTGTGTCAGCGAGGGTGAATAGGTCGGAAAAGGCCTCGCGGCAGTGGAAGATGAGGGGGAGGTTGGTTTCTAGGGCGAGCTGAAAGTAGCGCAAGAGAAAGGTGCGTTGGGTCTCTTTTTCTGAGTGTTCGTAGTAGTAATCGAGACCGGTCTCTCCGAGGGCGACGAGTTTTTTTTCCTTTGCTGCGCGGGTCACAATCGGAAAAAAAGATTCCCCTTCTTCTGTGACATCGTGGGGGGTGGTCGCTGCTGTGTTGTAGACCCAGGGAAATTTTTGGCTGAGGAGCAGTCCCCTTTCGAGGGTGGTGGCGTCTGTGCAGATGTTGACGATCTTTTCGATCCCCGCTTCTTTGGCTCTCGTTAAGAGCGCTTCGGCGTGAGGATACAGGGTGTCGGAGGTGAGATGAGCGTGTGTGTCGATGAATTTCATGGGTTTAGAAAGCGAAAGCGCCCTGAGGCTTGAAAGTGTTCGATAACGACCTCTTCTGGATCGACCTCTGCGGCGTCGATATCGAATACTTTAGCATAAGCGACCGGTAATGCGCAAACCTTTAGGTCTAGCTCTTGCTCGATGAGATCTAATAGGATTTTTTGATCTAAAAATTCTAGACTCTCTTGGGCATCGATCTGTTTTTGACAAAGCGCGCACCATTTGTCGACGAGGTTTAATGCCCTTTCTGTGTAGTTGAGAAAAAGGGATCCCGAGAAGAGGCGAAATTTTCGATCGGAGAAAAAGCGTTTCATCTCGCGCAAGGCGATGTCAGCGTGTAAAAGAGGAGAGAAGTCGGGGTGTTTTTTAAAGATCGCATCGGCGTCGATCCAAAAAAGAGGGCGCTGGATCTGTTTTAATTTGTCTCGAATGAAAAAGGGTTTGAAGGCGCAGTTTTGCTCCCAAGATCCTCGCGAGGGAACCCCCACGATGTCTGATTCGATTCCAAACTTTTTGCACGATTCGATCAAATGGAGCACTTCCACTTGGTAGGGAGTGTTTTCCGTATAAAAACTGACGACGAGAGGTTCTTGATTCACCTTTGACAAATAGCTCCTCTATGGTATATCTGTACAGTATACTACATCCGGCAAAAAACTGCGAGGATGTGAATCACTGCAACGTTGAAATATCATGCAAACTCACTTAGCAAGCATTGACACATTTGTTTCTGCTTATGCACAATCTGATTTTTTTGGTAAATTAATAATTCTAAGTTTAATTGCACTTTCTTTGATTTGTTGGCTTGTTTTGATTCAAAAGGTTTCGCAAATGCGCCAAACAGATCGTCTGTCTACCCTTTTTCAAAGGGCTTTGCAGGCGCATCGCGCGCAGTTCTTGCAACTCGAGATCGATTCCCTTCCTCAAGCGAAGCAGGCGGGAGCGCCTCATCCTTTTCGTTCGATCTTTTATGAGTTGCGCACGAAGACTGTCGAGATCTTGAATAAAAATCTCTATTTTTCGGGGCAAGAGGCTCAAGAGAAGAAAAATGCCTTTCTCTCTTCCAAAGATCTCGAAATCATCGAGGGTCACGTCTTGACGGCGATCTCCACAGAGAACAAGCGGATGGAGAAAAATCTCTATATCCTCTCGACGATCGTCACTTTGGCGCCCTTTCTGGGACTTCTCGGCACTGTATGGGGGATCTTGGTCACTTTTTCCGGTCTACACGCTGGCGGGAGCGCCGCCTCAAATAGCGCGGTCCTCGGCGGCATTGCGACAGCACTTGTTACAACAGTTCTTGGGCTCCTGATCGCCATCCCCGCGCTCATCGCGTACAACTATTTGAAGGCATCGCTGAAAAAGACGAGCTCAGACATGGAGGATTTTCTCTACCAACTCCTTTCTGATGTCGAGTTGCAATACCGACTGCCTCAATAAGAGAGGGGATATGCGCCAAAGACGATCGAGGTTTTCTTCCGATTACGAAGAGATCGCTATCAATCTAACACCGCTGATCGACGTCGTCTTCGTGGTGCTGATTATGTTTATCATCATCGCGCCGATGCTCGAGAAGGACAGGGTCGAGCTCGCGGCAGCTGCCAAAAGAGAAGAGAAAGAGCCCGCTACCGTCCAAGATAGTAGCCCTGTTGCGATCCACGTCCATGCAGACAATACGATTTGGATCCAAGGGCAGCGCATCGACGAGGGGCAGCTCCTGTCGTGTTTAGCAGGAGCAAGACAGCGCTATCCGCAGAAAACACCTCAGTTATTTCAAGATAAAAAAGCGCAATTTGGCACGTATCAAATGGTAAAAAATGCAGTCGAGGGAGCGGGGTTTGAACATCTCGATATCATCCTTCAACCTTAAAAAAGCGATCAAGAGCGTTATCGTAGGGGGACATCTGATTTTTTTGGGTGTACTTCTCTTTTCGCCTTCCTTTTTGCTGCGCAAAAAAGAGCATCGCCCTTTGCAAGTCCGCACCATTCAGCCTTCTCTGCAAGCGAAAGCTTCTCAAGCTCTTTCCCCTTCCGCTCCTAAAGTAGAGCGTGTCGCGGCACCACCGAAAGTGGAGCGTACTGTAACACCTCAGAAAAAAGAGCCCGCCATACAAGAGAAAAAAATTGCGCCGAAGGCGCCGACCCCCGCCAAAAAGAGTCCAGTTCCAGCGCCACCTCCTCCCCCCGCTGCGCCACGTGCTAAGATTTCCGACTCTCTTATCAAAGAACTCGAAGAAAGCATTGCGCGAATGGATCGAAAACCCGATAATAAAACTGTAGCGCCTCACTTATCGATGAAACCTCTGACATTACAGATCGATCAGAGATTTTCTAGTGATGTGACGGAAGAATACAACGAGCGCCTCATCGCCGCACTGCACGAACATTTGCGCCTTCCCGAATACGGTTCTGTGAAAATAGAATTGACCTTGCATCGAGAGGGCACAGTGATTAAAATGCTTGTCATAGAAGCGAAGAGTGAAAAAAATCGACGTTATTTAGAAAAAAACCTGTCGCAGATGCAATTTCCCGCTTTGGGGGCAGGAAAAAATGAAAATACCTTTATCTTGACCTTTTGTAATGAATAGATGGTTTTTACGTTTCTTTTTTTGCCTGTTCTCTTGCCTCTTTTCTCATGCTCAAGAGATCGAGGAGATTCAGATTCAGCTGCCGACGGCTTCTGTTCTAGAAACCCTTTATTTAGGAAAAATCGAGGGGAAAGACCCTTCTTTTAACTCTTTGTATCTCGCGCAATTAGAAGAGATTCTCCTCTTCGATTTCAATCACAATGGTTCTACTTCTGTCGTCACACAGTCTCCAGAAAGAGAGCGACAACTAAAAACGCCGACTGCATTTTGGAAAAAGGAAGGAGTCTCCTACGTCGTTTCTTGCAAGGTACAGGAACGCTCTTTACACGCGACGCTTTTTACTTCTGATACTGCCAAGCTCCAGACGTTTAATCACATCCCTTTGACAGGAGAGCTCGCTTCTGATCGCCGGCAAATCCATAAGCTCGCCGATAGCATCCACAAGATCCTCTTTCAAGAAGAAGGGATTGCTTCGACGCAGATTTTATTTGCTTACAAAAACCAAAGAGAAAACAGCAAGGAGTGGACCTCTGAGATCTGGGAATGTGATTACGATGGAGCAAATCCGCGCCAGTTAACCCATGAACGCAGCTACTGCGTGACCCCTGTCTCTATGCCGCAAAGGTTAGGTTATATCGATAACCACTTCCTGTATGTCTCGTATAAGATCGGGCAGCCGAAGATCTATGTGGGAGATCGGAAAGGGGGAACTTCGAAGAGGCTCGTCGACTTGCGTGGCAATCAGTTGCTCCCTGCGGTCTCTTCGCAGCGCGACAAAGTGGCCTTTATTTGCGACGCGGGAGGGCGGACCGATCTTTTTCTACAGTCCTTTGATCCAAAAACGGGGCAGGTTGGAAAACCGATCCAGCTCTACTCCCATCCCCGTTCGACACAAGCGTCACCTACTTTTAGTCCCGATGGTTCTCAAATCGCCTTCGTATCGGATAAGGACGGGGGGATGCGTATTTTCCTCATCGGGACAAAACAGACAGAGAAGCGGGCTAATGCGATTTTGCTCACGAAACAAAATCGAGAAAACACCTGTCCCGCATGGTCTCCTGATGGCGCGAAATTAGCCTATAGTGCTAAAACGAATGGAGTCAGACAGATATGGATTTACGATTTCGCCACCCAAGAAGAACGGCAACTCACTACAGGCCCCGGTCACAAGGAAAACCCCTCGTGGGCATCGAACAGCCGACACATCGTATTTAATTCTTCAGACGGTGCGATTTCTGAATTATACTTAGTGAATCTAAATCAACCAGAAGTTGTAAAAATTAACCCAGGCCCTGGACAAAAACACTACCCGAGCTGGGCCAGAGGTTGGAACCCATGAAAAAAGAGGAAAGTATGAGACATTTTCATCGATCGATTCTCGCACTTTGTGCGGCGATCTGCCTGTTCACGACGGGTTGTACGAGAAGAAACAACAGCGGAGTATGGGACGATAACGCGACGACGGGTAACTACAAGAGTTCAGAGCGCTCGCTTTGGGGTCATGATGAGATCAGCGCTGAGGAAAACTTTTTTGCAGCGAGCGAAGGGGATTTCATTCCCTTGCAAGATGAGGACCTGCAGACGCAATTCGTCGATGGGGCGATCCCCCTTGCCAAGAACTCTCCCGGAGAGAAGGGAAGCGTCATCCCCAGCATCGACGGATTTCATAGACCCACTGGTTCAGAGTCTGCCGTCTTTAAAACAGTTCATTTCAACACAGATGATCACATCTTGCGCGGTCATGAAGAATTAGAGGTCATCGAACGGATCGTCTCTTATCTCGATGCGCATCCCGACGTCTATCTCTTCGTCTCGGGCAACTGCGATGAGAGAGGACCTGAAGCGTATAATCTCTCTTTGGGAGCCAGACGTGCCAACTACGTGCGTACTCTCTTGGTCCAAAAAGGGGTCGATGGCGAGCGGATCCATACAGTCTCTTATGGAAAAGAGCGTCCTATCGATTCAGGACATAGCGCTGAATCGTGGAAGAAAAACCGTCGTGCTGATTTCATGATCTATCAAAAATAGGGCTTTTGTCGATGCGTATCTTGCTCTTAGTTTTGTGTGTGACGACTTCCTTATGCGCTAAACAAGCGCGTCCCCTCTACCAGCCCCCAGAGTTAGAGGAGATGCGCATCGATTTGGAAGATCTCAAGCACGTGTTGAAAACGCTACAAGTCGATGTGAATCTCATCGATGAGCGCAGCAAAAAACAGCCGGGTACGCTCTCATTAACTCTTGCCGCTCTTGAAAAGAAAATCAACCAGTTGGAGAAGACGCTCGATAAGGCTCTTGAAGATGTACGCGCCCTGCATTCCCTCTCTTCTGAGATCGCTCTTAAGCTCACGAGCCTAGAGCAAACGACAGCGCAACATGAAAAGCGATTCGACGACGTCTCTCGGTTAAAAGGGACACTGACGAGTCTCACCAAGGCGATCGGCAAAGAATCTTCTACTGCTGCTACCTATCGTGTCAAAGCGGGAGACTCCCTGGAGAAGATCGCGCGCGTGCAGGGAATTTCTGTGGCCACTCTTAAAAAGATCAATAACTTGCAGACGGATCGCATCGTTATCGGTCAAGAGCTCAAGTTACGCGATGAATGAAAGTATCGGAATCTTCGATTCAGGGCTCGGAGGGCTTACGGTTTTGCGCGCGGTGCGCGCACTATTGCCTCGAGAGAACATCATCTACTTCGGCGATACGGCTCACTTGCCCTACGGGAATAAGAGCCAAGAGACGATCCTCCGCTATTCTCTGGAGAGCGCCCATTTTTTGGCGCGGCAGAACATCAAAATGCTCGTCATCGCCTGCAACACGGCGTGCAGCGCGGCTCTCGAAGTGATCCGCAACGCTTTTGATTTTCCCGTTATCGGCATTATCGAACAAGCGGTCGATGAGATCGCGCGTTGTTATTCAGAGGGCAAGATCGCTCTTCTCGGTACCCGTGCGACGATCCACTCGGGAATTTATGAGCGCCATTTAAAAAAACAAAGAGAGGCTATTTCTCTCTTTCCCATCGCGTGTCCCCTTTTCGTTCCCTTGGTCGAAGAAGGATATGAGGCGCATCCCATCGCTGCGCAAGTGGTCCACGAATACCTAAAAATCTTAAAAAAAGAAAACATCCGCGCCGTCCTTCTCGGCTGCACCCACTTTCCCCTTCTGAGGGCTCTGATCCAAGCAGAGCTGGGAGAAGGGATTCCCCTCATCGACCCTGCAGGAGCATGCGCTGAAAAGACCAAGGCTGCCCTCATCGAAAATGGCCTCCTCAATCCTCAAGAGGAACAGGGCTCGACGCAATTTTTTGTCTCCAGCGACCCTGAAAAGTTCCGTCTCCTCGGCAAGTCATTCCTCAACTCTCCCATCGAGCACGTCTACGAAGCTTGAGAAAACACGAATGCTCTCTCTGTGGTTTCCCCTCTCTGTGGTAAAAAAAAATATTACCACAGAGAGGGGAAACCACAGAGAGAGCATTTGTATAGAAAAAACAACTGTTCCTCAGTTTTAAAATTTTCCCCTGTTCATTTAGGACAGAATTCTTTTATGCTCTTTCACAAAAAATTCACCGAAAGGGTTTTTATGAGTCATTTTCCTCGTGCGATTCGAGCTTATTCTGCGGGTGATCCTTTATGGGGAGTCGTCGGTCCCTGGAATGCAGAGGCTCCTGCAGATGAGGTCGAGGGACGTAACAAAGTTGGATTTAGCATCGGTCAATTCGCAGGGATAATAGAACAACGGAGTCTATCTTTAGAGAGTGCATTGGGGTGTAAAATAAGCACTCTTCCCGCTGGTCTATTTCAATTTCCTACGTTCGAGAGATTAGAAGAGCTTTATCTGAATGGAAACGAGCTGACAGAGCTACCGACCGAGATGGGTCTTTTAACAGCACTTAAAATACTCGATTTGTTTCAGAACAAGTTAAGAACCTTTCCTACCGAAATAGGGCGTTTGACAAAGCTGGAAAAGTTGTTGCTCCATTGCAATCAGCTGACCACTTTGCCCACTGAAGTGGGGTCTTTAGCAGTGCTAAAACAGTTCGATATTTCTCACAATCCACTGGAAACATTACCCGATGAAATCAGGCAATTGCCTAACTCTTGTGTCGTTAATGTATGGGTTAATCTTAAGCAAAATACCTTTTCCACAGACCTTCTCGAAAAAATCAAGCGACAAATCTCGGTTGAAGATTACTCAGGGCCGAGAATCATTTATCCGACTAAAGAGATTTTTTCACAAACGTTTGAGGAACTTTTGCAAGAACTCGTTTCCGTTACAGGAGATGTAGAATTTTCTCAAGCTGCGTTGCAAGAAAAGCTGAAATGGAATCCCGCTTTTAAGGCTCAACTGAGCTTTTGGCTCCGGCATTGGTTTCTTCGTTTATCTCCTTCTTCGTCATCTTGGGGAGAAAGGTTTAAAAAGGAAGAAGAGAGGAAGGTAAAAGGGCTTCAAGACATCGTCAAATATTTGAAACGCGCCACAGAAGATAGTCACTTTTTTAACGTGTTTAAAGTGATTTTAGGCAATGAAGAAATGCCGGAGGATTGGTTCATTATTTCATCGACTGTAGACCTCGAAATGCAATACCAACTTGCAACGTTTGACAAGAGGGACTTGGTGGGATTGAGCCGCTTATTGACTAGAGGCATTCTTATCTTAGGTCTATTGACAAAGCTCGCCAAAGAGAAAGGAGGGAGATCGCTGAGAACCGGCGGAATTTATCTCGGCTACCTCATTCAATTACGCGAGACACTCGAGCTTCCCATCGATGCCGAAGATAAATTCTCTTTCTATGCTCCGAGGCGTTTAACAGAACGGGATCTGCATTGTGCCGTACTGCAGGTAGAAACTGTGCTCGGAAATGAAGAGCGTATTCACGAGTTTCTCCTGAAGCAAGAGATCTGGTTAGAGGCGCTTCGAGAACAGGACCCCCTAGGGCCTGGAACCCGGGAGATGGAATGGAGTAAGAGGGTCCTATTGGAAAAAAAATTCCATGAGCTTCACGGATGAGTCGAGAGTATATATCCCTTCCACCTCAATCGTACCCAAGAAAACCGAATGAAAAGTTCTCAAAATTCGAATCAAAGGTCGTGGTTAATATTAAATTCAATATTGACCCCGACCTTTGATTCGAATTTTGAGGCTTTTAATCGGTTTGCTTGTGGTTACGATTGAGGTGGAAGGGGTATAGACAGACTTAGCGCCAAATATGATAAGTCACCTGATCCCGTGTTTTGTGGTAGTCGTCATAAAAACTGTAAATGAATCCCTGTTCTTTTAAGATATTCAAACTCCTTAAGACGACATCTCTTGGCATACTGGATTGATTGTACTGCACAGTGAACTCTCTTTTTGAAAGCAGGTTTTTTGGGTCGGGGTTTTCTAGTACTTCATTATGTTTTGGAAAATGATGAGTTTTTATATTGTGGAGGGTCCAGAGGATACCCGATTCTTCTATTCCTTCTCTATTAAAACGTATTTTTTCCTCTCTCTCATTCCCCACTACCCAATCGAGTGTGTCGTACTTTTTTAAGGCTTCTTGTCGGGCGAGATCTTTTTTTTGTTCTCGTTCACATACTTTTTGGAACGCAGCGATCAGGGTTTCTCCAGAGGGTTCCTCTGGGCCTCGGGAGCCGTACAGGGCATTGCGCGTTTCAAAGACTTTCCTTTCCCTTTCTACTTCTGACGCAAGTCCGAAAGCTTTGTATCTTTCTAATAGATAATCAGCAAAAGGGGCATGGCAAAAAGTCTGTGCGAGAGCTTGGATTCCGCCCATTCCCAGAGTAGGAGTAGAATCTAGGGGCATCTCGTCAAAATCCACTGCACAGATGTGCGTGCCATCTAGACTAAGTTCGGGGAAATTATGCGATCCTGCATCCCAAAATCCGACGTGTTCGACCAGAGCGCACATTTGCTGGACTAAGCTGAATAAGTTTTCCCGGAAAAGAGGTGTGCAGTTTTCAGAATTTAAATGCATAAAAATGCGGCACCAAAACTCTTGATTTTCTTCCACATCCAGCCCAATAGGTAGGCGTTCTTCGACGTAAAGAGCGCGTAATTCCTCAGTACCCTCTATTTTCATTGGAATGACTGTGGCAACGGGTGTGCGGCACCAAAAAGGGGATTGACTCAAGACAAATGCATGCGTCGCTTTTGCAGCTTTCAATTGTGCTTCCGCATTTTTTAGAGACATTTCCTTAAAGACGAGCTTGGGAAATTGTGCGTGTGTCGTGACAACGTTATGGTTTCCTTCCGCAAGGTAGTTAAAAGAACTATCTGCTCCTTCTTTTGTCCCGTCACTGAATTCAGAGACAAGACGCTCTTTTTGCTCATCTGTTAAGAGAGGTGTCCAAGGAGAGCAAAGGGGGGTATTTGTTTGTTCTTTACTAAAATGGTCAATAAATTTGTGCGCTGTCTCTCTGATCCGTTGAGAAGGAGATAGGATGTTTTGGACTACTGAGCTCATTTTTGTTCCGTACTTATTGTTATTGCTATGTATTTTACAATTATTTAATGTTTTTGTGTATAAAAAATGCAAATAAGCGGCTTTTTCTGTAATTAAAAATTTACACACGGCATTTCTCTGAACCTATCCTAATAAAAAGTTTCAGTCGATTTTCGGGTTCTTTTGAGCCGATTTTCGATTCAAATTCGGGGGGTCATATACGAAGGTGGATATTACCCCCCGAATTTGAATCGAAAATCGGCTCAAAAGAACCCGAAAATCGACGAAAAATTTTATTAGGATAGGTTCCTATGCGATAAACTTTTTCTTGTGTCTTGTGGATGTGTTTGTTAGACTCCTTTTCGTCGTTGGATGGGATACCTCAATCGACATAAAAAGCGCATTGACGATAATTTTTTGAATTAGGGGATCACGAGGTTTCGTTTGTGGGTGACGTTCCTGAAAAGGAATCGATGAACCACCACGGAAAGGGAGCGGTCCCATTTGCACAAAACAGGTTATTGCAGCAGTCGAGGAGCCCCATCCGACGATTTTTTTTTGGTAAGAACCCTTTCCTGAAGATCAATGAAAAATTTTACTGGGATAGGTTCAACAATGTCGTGGACTGTCGAATCTCTTTAGGCAGCTTTTCGAGCACTTCTTCTAACTTACATTCCTCTATCAGATACTGTTTTTTTAACGTTTCGATGAGCCCTTCGATCCACTGGTCGCGCCCGTCAAAATAATTTTTCAGGCGACAGAGAAAGTCGGCATGGGTTCTCCCTTGTCTGTAGGGAGGCGTTTTTTTCGGATGGAGGAGATAGTCCATCTTCTTTTCATCGTAGTCCCACAGAAAAGAGGTGTGATGGAGCCACTTGTGTTTTTTGATATACTGCGCGTTGCCGCCGATTTTTTTTTCACCGATCACAAAGTCATTTTCGCGTAAAAAGAGCCCCTGTTTTGGAAAGGCTGCTTTGTAGAGGGCTTCTGCCCAGCGCATGATGGGTTCTGGATAAGGGGGGAAATCGTGGAGGGTCTTTTCACAGATGAACGTGACGAAGAGGGTGTTTTCATCGACGACGACGGTTCCGCCACCACTGAAGCGCCGGATGAGAGGGATTGGATCGTTTAAGACTTTGTCAGCAGCGATGAGTTCTTCTTTCTTTGCGGAGATCCCCATGACGATGGCAGGCGGTGTGCCTTGGTTGATCAGGCACCAATTTCCCGTTTCTGTAGCTAAGAGCGCTTCTTCGAGGAGGAGTTGTTCATAAATGGGGTAGGACTGGAGGCGCAGAAGGCGAAAGGTCATGATGGTGCGCGCGCGCGTAGGGCGACGAGCAGGACGCTGATGTCTGCAGCGGAGACACCGGAGATCCGAGAGGCTTGACCGAGATTGATCGGTTGGATCCGGTGTAATTTTTCCCGTGCCTCGTTACTAAGGCCTAAAATTTCTTTAAAGGGAAATCCTTCGGCGATCCGAATGTTTTCGACGTGCTCTAGACGGGCGGCTTCCTGGGCTTGCCTTTCGATATAACCGGAGTATTTGAGGAAGAGCTCGATTTGCAGGTTTTCTTCAGGACCGCAATCGGTCACCGTCTCGGGAAATGCTTCGAGGAGGGTAGCGTAGGTCTGTTCAGGGCGGCGGAGCAGCTGTCCGAGCGAGGTCGATTTTCCATTGATCTGTCGGTAATTTTTCAGGAGAAATTGGATCTGATTTTCAATCGTCTGTTTTTTCTGCAGCAAGCGCTCGTAGCGCTTGTGGTCGATGAGGCCGAGTTGGTAGCCGTATTCTCTTAAGCGCAAATCGGCATTGTCTTGTCGGAGAAGGAGGCGGTGTTCGGCGCGGCTTGTGAACATGCGGTAGGGTTCATCGAGATCTTTGGCGATGAGTTCATCGATCATGACGCCGATGTAGCTCTCAGAGCGTTTGAGGATAAGAGGGGGGCGATTTGCAATTTTAAGCGCTGCATTGATCCCTGCGAGCAGTCCTTGACCTGCCGCTTCTTCATAGCCTGTCGTCCCATTGATCTGTCCTGCGAAGTAGAGTCCCTCGATCGCCTTAGTTTCGAGGCTGAGTTGGAGTTGTCCACTTTTGACATAGTCGTATTCGATCGCGTAGGCAGGGCGCATCACTTCTGCTTTTTCTAATCCAGAAATGGTGTGGAGCATGCGCAGCTGCACATCGAAGGGAAGACTAGAGGAGATCCCGTTGACGTAAATCTCTTCCGTATGGAGCCCTTCTGGCTCTAAGAAGAGTTGGTGGCGTTCTTTGTCTTTGAAGCGGACCATTTTGTCTTCGATCGAGGGGCAATAGCGCGGTCCTACGCCTTGGATCTGTCCTGAGTACATCGGAGAGAGGTGTAGGCTTTCTTCGACGACTTTTTTGGTCGCTTCATTGGTATAGGTGATGTGACAGGGCACTTGTGGGAGTCGGGGGCCTTCTGGTTCATCGTAGGAAAAGCGGACTCCTTCATCGCCGTGCTGTTCTTCCATTTGTGAAAAATCGACACTGCGCCGGTTGATCCGAGGAGGGGTTCCCGTTTTGAGCCTGCCGAGCTGAAACCCGAGTGACTCGAGGTGTTTGGAGAGCCCGACGGAGGGTTTATCCCCTGATCTGCCTCCTGCGAATTGCGTTTGCCCGATGTGGATGAGACCGCGCATGAAGGTACCAGAAGAGACAATGACTGCCTTGGCCCGGTAGGCGATTCCCTCGAGAGTCTCGACGCCGCTGATTTTTTCTCCCTCGACGATGAGAGATTCGATCGTCCCCTGTTGGATAAAGAGAGAAGGCGTGCGTTCGAGTCGGTGTTTCATCGCGGCAGCATAGGCGAATTTGTCCGCCTGCGCGCGAGGAGACCAGACGGCAGGGCCTTTGGAGGCATTGAGCATCCGGAACTGGATTCCGGTCTGATCGCTATTTTTCCCCATGAGGCCGCCCAAAGCATCGATTTCTCGTACGATATGCCCCTTCGCCGTCCCACCGACCGCGGGATTACAGCTCATTTTAGCAATCGTATCGAGAGTCATCGTCAAGAGGAGCGTGCGCGCTCCCATCTTGGCGGCAGCATGCGCTGCCTCGCAGCCTGCATGCCCCGCACCGACGACGATTACATCGAATTCTTCAGGATAAGTCCACATAGTAAAAAAAAGTTATCTCATCAGTGAGGGGCGGGTGCGCTTAGTTTTTATGACGGTCGCGGCGTCTTCGCTTTTTGCGTTTGTGCTTGGCGATTTTCGCACGGCGTTTTTTCTTAACAGATGCCATAGAGAGTTGAGCTCCTTAAATTCTAAAAAAATACCACAAGAGTTTAACTGTTGAGTCTAGGATAAGAGCGGGAAAAAGTAAAGAAAACTCGTATCTTCTTTTAAACCTAATCTTATAGTGGAATGAGGTTGTGGTGGGAATTTAATTTTTAATTTTCCGATGTCACTTCGAAAAAGCGGCGAAAGCATCCTCATTATCATTGGAAGAGCCCCCCCGGTGTGTAGTGGGGAATAATTGGCGAATTGGGCGATCTCTTTGCGGTAGGTCATATTGATGTTGCCGACGGCGCCGTGGCGGTTTTTGGCGACGATGAGCTCGGCAAGGCCCGGTTTGTCGTATGGGTCGTAATATTCTCTGCGGAGCAAAAACATCACGATATCGCTATCTTGCTCGATGCTCCCCGATTCCCTAAGATCGCTCATCATCGGGCGATGCCCTTGCCTTTCTTCGACTTTACGGGAGAGCTGAGAGAGGCAGAGAATGGGGATATTTAGCTCCCGGGCGAGTGTCTTCATCATCCGAGAGATTTCAGAGATTTCGTTTTGGCGATTTTCTGCATTGCGAGAGAGACCCGATCCAGAGATGAGCTGGAGGTAGTCGACCACGAGAAATTGGATGTCGTAGCTCTCTTTCATTCTCCGTGCTCTAGCGCGTAGATCTGTGATCTTAAGGCCGGGCTGATCGTCGATGACAATGGTCCCTTGCATCATCGCATTGACTGCGGCGACGACGCGTTGGTACTCCACTCCACTTAAAGAGCCGGTGCGGATTTTATCGGATTCGACTTCCGCTTGGCTGCAGATCATCCGGTGCATCAGCTGTTCTGCAGTCATCTCTAGGGAGAAGATACCGACGGCAAGGCCGTTTTTAAAGGCGACATTTTCTGCCATATTGATCGCAAGCGCCGTCTTTCCCATCGCAGGACGAGCTGCTAAGATCATGAGGTTAGAAGGGCACAGGCCATTCAAGAGTTTATCGACATCGACAAAGTGGGTGGGGATGCCTGTGATTCCTAAGTCGTCGGGTCCTCTTTGTTGGAATTTCTCTTGCCGTTCTTGAAGTTCTTTCAGATAAGGCATTTGGGAGGTCGACTTGACCCCGGAGAGCAGTTCTTTGAGTAGCATGCCTGCATTGTTACTAGCTGCTTGGCTGATCGTGAAAAATTGTCCTTGAGCCTCGTCGAGTAAAACGTGGACGTCAGGGGGATCATTGATGGCTTGCCGCTCGATATCTTGAGCTGTGTTGATCATCCGGCGCAAGATCGATTTATTGCGGACGAGTTCGATATACTCTTCGATATAGGCGGAGGTCCCTGCGTACTGCGCGAGGGTTGTCAGGTAGCTGATCCCGCCGATCGCTTTGAGCTTATTCTGCCGTTTTAGCTCTTCTGCAACGAGATGGACGTCAGCTGGTTTGTCGCTTCGGTAAGCAGTCTTGAGCGTCTGAAAGACGATTTTGTGTTCCGTGAAATAGAAATCGTTTTCATCGAGCGAATCGGCTGCAATGTTGAGGCTATTGATGCTGGTCAACATGGAACCTAGCACCATCATCTCCGATTCCTTCGAGTGGGGCGCGACTTTTATTTTTGAGGAGGCTTCTGTCATCGTTTCGACCTTTTTAGTGTAGTATCATCGGCAGGTCTAATTTTAGCAACCTCGAGTTCTTGTAAGGCACCGTGATGTCAAAATCTATAGAGTGCATGGCCTATGGAACAATTCGTTCCATATACACTCTATCACTTGAATAGTACTCATGAATAGCAGTAGGAACATCAACGCTGGCAGAGAAACCTAAGCGCTTATAAAAATTTTGAGCCTGAATATTATATGTCCGTGTCAGTAACCCGACTTTCTGTGTATCTGCATGCAATTCCTGCATAGCACACATAAGTTGTTTCCCCAAACCTTGTCCCTGATGATCAGGGTGCACCACCAAATGATGAACATACAAATACTGTGCATTACTCACATATTTATATAGCCCATATGCAACAATTTTCTCGTCATTTTTGAATATACTAAACGTGTAGTTTTTCGCATTAGATTGTGGCTTGTCACGATCAAATACACCTGCCCAAAATTGTTCAGGATTATTATCCATTAAAGCAAGATCGCATGCGCTTATATTCGCCGACATCGCTACAAATGCATGCACATACAAGATTCTTAATGCTTCCCATTCTTGACATGTGACATCACGCGCTGCGCACATTATATTATCCATATTCTGGTCCCTAAAAAAGTGTGTTTATCGTGCTATCCCGAGAGACTGCCCCATCAGGCCGCGCACCTCTATTTTTTCAGCGGAGGGCTCGATGAGGTCTTTGTCGAATGTGATTGTGTTGGGCTCGAAGAGCATGATGATACAGGAGCCCCCGAAGGAGAAGTATCCCTTTTCATCCCCTTTCATGCAGGGATGATCCGCACGGTAGGTCTGGTGGATAGATCCGACGTGGGTGGCGCCGATTTCGATGTAGAGAATGGTGCCGAAGTGGGGTGTGTCAAGGTGTGTGATCACGCGTTTATTCTCAGACAAAATGGCGATGTTGCGCTGCAGAGCGATTGGGTTGACGGAATAGAGGGGGCCGTTGATGGGTTGCGCTTTTCCGGGAGTACAGGCGGTAGGAAAGTGGAAGCGATGGTAGTCTGTGGGGCAAAGACGCGCGATGACCATCGAGCCATTTTCGTAGCGGGCCGCTAAGAGCGAGTCTTGGAGCAATTCAGAAAGAGAAAATTTCTTTCCCTTCACCCAAAATCCTTCTGTGTTTTTGAGGTCCTGGAAGACGAGATAGCGCCCATCTGCGGGGAGAGTGGCCACCTTGTCCCCTGTCGCTATGGGGCGAGACTGGGGTTTGAGCTTTCGGATGAAGAAGTCGTTGAAGGAGCGGAAGGAGGAGATGGGGTCTAAAAATTCAGAGGGATCGACGTGGAAGGTGCGGATAAAGGGTTCGATTTTAAAACGGCTTAAAGCACTTTTTTGAAAGAGGCCGTAGAGGTGGGACGCGAAGGGGTTTTTTGCGATGAGGGGAAGCAGCCAGGGGGAGACCCATTGGGAAAATATATTTTTGCCATAGAGGGCTTCTAGAAAGAAGTGGCCATAGATTTTTTCTCTCTCTTTTTGTTGCGTCTCTCTGTCGATATAGAAGATTTCATTCATGGTTTGGAGATTTTATTCTTTCCTGCAATGGAGGAGAAAAAGTTGAGTTCGTCAAGATAGTCTTTTGGGAATAGATGTTCAATATGATTTGCCGCGATCAGTTCATGGATTTGCTGGGCAGTGCGCACCATTTGCCCTGCTAGGGTTTTCGATTCCTCTCCTTGGACGAAGGCTTCTTGCTGCTCTCTGAATTGGAGCATCAGTTTTTTGAGCTGTTTTTGTGTTTCGAGTTGCTTTGTCGTGGAGGCGATGAGGGTGTCGAGAGTTCGGATCTCATCTCCATTTTCAAAGGCAGAGCGAATTTCCAGAAGAGAAGATTGAGGGACTTGGAGAGTGGGGTTATCCGCCCGAAGGAAAGGGGTTACAGAGCAGAGGAAAAATAAAAAAAATGGTCTCATAGTCAGCTAGGGTTTTCCTTACAAACATACGAAAAATCGGGGATCTCTTCAATGGGTAAAAAGGGGAAAGAAGCGACTTTTGTTATAGAACGGCACGTCCAACTTTCTAATTTTCAGGGAATTGGACGTTGTTGTAGAATCGGTCTTTGGGTATTACAGTATCTAGAAAATGTTCAAATCGGTTATAATCAGGTTCTTGAATTACTAAAGGGACCATCATGCTTGGCTTTTTCAAAAAGATTTTCGGCACTGCGCAGGGGCGACTGCTTAGTAAATATCAAAAGACTGTTATAGAGGTCAATCGGTGGGAGAAGAAGTTCCAGGCGCTCTCTGATGCGGAAGTCGTCCAGAAGACGGCTGAATTCCGCGCGCGCCTCTCCTCGGGAGAACCGCTCGATTCCCTCTTGCCTGAAGCTTATGCTGTGGTGAAAAATGCCTGTCGCCGGTTGTGTGGAACAGATGTGCACGTGTCCGGCTATTCTCAAAAATGGGATATGATCCCCTACGATGTGCAGATTCTCGGCGGGATCGCGATGCACTATGGCGCTATCGCAGAGATGATGACGGGAGAGGGAAAAACGTTGACGGCGGCGCTGCCTCTTTACTTGAATGCTCTGACAGGCAAGCCCGTGCATTTGGTCACTGTCAATGACTATCTCGTGCAGCGCGATTGCGAGTGGGTCGGGGCGATTTTCCGTTATTTGGGACTCACTGTTAAGCCACTGATCAGTGCGGCGCCTCCTCACACGAGAAAAGAGATCTACGAAGCGGATATCGTCTATGGGACCTCTTCTGAATTTGGATTCGATTATTTGCGCGATAATTCGATGGCGCAGAGCCGGGAAGACCAGTGCCAACGAGGCCATTATTTTGCCATTGTCGATGAAATCGATTCGATTTTAATCGACGAAGCGCGCACCCCTTTGATCATCTCAGGACCCTCTTCTGTCTCTCGGCAGATGTACGATACTTTGAAAGAAGATGTCGATCGCTTGATCCGCGGACAACGCGATCTGTGTAACCGATTTGCTACCGATGCGAGAAAGGTCTTAGAGAAATACGGTGAGTTTTCAGAAGAGCCAAAAGAGCGGAAGCTCTCTAAAGAAGAAGAGGCTGAAGTGAAGACTGCCTTTCGCAATCTGTGGCTCGTCTATAAAGGGACACCGCACAGCAATGTCTTGAAGAAAATCCGAGAAAATCCCCATCTACGCGCTGAGATCGATAAGTGGGATGTCTATTTCTATGCGGATCCTAACAAAGAAGAGCGCGCGGAGACTTTGGCTGAACTTTTCATCATCGTCGATGAGCGTGCGAATGAATTCGAGTTGACTGATAAGGGAATTCACCAATGGCAAGAAGGGGGAGACGCTTCGGGTCAAGACTTCTTGATGCTCGATCTGGGCTATGAGTATGCGGAAATTGAGCAAGATGTCTCGCTGTCCGAAGAGGAAAAGCTACAGAAAAAAGTCTCTTTACGCGAAGAGGATGCCCATCGCAAAGAACGTGCGCATAATTTAAGGCAGATGTTCCGCGCGCATCTCTTGATGGAAAAAGACATCGATTACATCGTAGCGGAAGGGAAAATCGTCATCATCGATGAAAATACAGGACGCCCACAACCGGGGCGCCGTTTTTCCGATGGATTGCACCAGGCGATCGAGGCGAAAGAAGGGGTAGCGATTCAGGGCGAGACGCAGACCTATGCGACGATTACTTTGCAAAATTACTTCCGCATGTATGAAAAATTAGCCGGAATGACAGGAACTGCGATGACAGAGGCTAATGAGTTTAAAGAGATTTATAAGCTCGAGGTTCTCGCTATTCCAACGCATCGCTCTTGTCGCCGCAGAGATACAGACGATGAGATCTATATGACCGAGCGTGAAAAATACAATGCGATTTTGAAAGATATTCAGGAGGCGCATGCGCGCGGGGTCCCCGTTTTAGTCGGGACAGAATCTGTCGAAGTATCGGAAAAACTCTCTCGTATTTTGAAGCAAAATAAGCTCGAGCACACTGTTTTGAATGCGAAAAATCACGAAAGGGAAGCGGAGGTCATCGCTCAAGCGGGAGCAGAGGGCTCGATTACAGTGGCCACGAATATGGCAGGGCGAGGAACGGATATCAAGTTACAAAGCGGCGTCGCTGCAAAAGGGGGCCTGCGTGTCATCGGAACAACGCGCCACCAGTCGCGCCGGATCGATCGACAATTGCGCGGAAGATGCGCGCGTCAAGGAGATGATGGGACGTCGAAGTTCTACGTCTCTTTCGAAGATTCGCTCATGCGCCTCTTCACTTCGCCACGGATCACTCTCTTTTTACAGCGATTTCGTCCTCCAGAAGGAGAAGCGATCTCTGCAAAAGTGCTCAATAAATCGATTGAAACCGCTCAAAAAAGAGTCGAGCAGCGCAATTACACCATGCGTAAACACACGTTGGAATACGATGATGTGATGAATAAACAGCGCGCCGAGATCTACGCTTTTCGCAATGAGGTGTTGCGCACAGAAGAGACTTTAGAACTGGCTAAAGAGATTTTAGAAGAGCTCTGTATTGAAATGTGCCACTCCTTTTTCGTCTCGCGTAGCACGGAAGGGGGCTGGAATCCAGAAGGATACCGCCAGTGGCTCATGACCCATTTTCCTCTCCACTTTGATGCGAAAGAGTTCGACGACGATTATGCCCAAGTCTCAGATATCGAGCGATTGGCTGCTCAGAGGATCGTCGCTGCTTTTGAGGCGAAGATCGCTCATGAAGCACGCAAGATCGCAGCAGCGCAAGAGATGTTCGAAGGAAGGGGGCAGGCGCAACTCATTCCTGAAGAGATTTTAAGAGAGGTCGTCCGTAGCCTATTAGTGCGCAATATCGACCGCATCTGGCAGGAACACCTCTTACACATCGATCACTTGCGCTCAGAGGTTCACTTGCGCGCAGTCGGTCAAAAAGATCCCTTACTCGAGTTTAAGCATGAGGCCTTTTCCCTGTTTCAGTCCCTGAGTGGACGTATGAAGCAAGAGATCGCCCACGCTCTCTTCAAATTCGAGATGCGTCTTCCAGAACCAGCCGCACCTGCGCCACGCGCAGAGCGGATCGAATTCCCACGCCGTCCCATGATTGACCTCTCTCTCATGAAAGAGCTCGAAATGGCCAGCAAAGAAGACGAAGAGAGTTAACGGTGGCGTTGTTGTCTGAGAGTGGTTTGAGGGCGAGGAAATGGTAGGAAGGATATAATGATAGGAATGATGGGGATTTTTTAGTTTTCTAGAAACATTTCTTTCTTCATCATTTATATCATTGTATCATTTTACCATTTCCTTGCCGCTCGATTCAAAAAACTTACCGAGATCTTGGTTTTTTCTTTCTTTGCGGCTCTGCGACGCCGCGTCTTTGCGTTATACCGCGTGCGCTTGAGGATGGTGCATTTGAGCGCGTCAAAGCCCCCGCGGTATAAAACCACAGAGGGAAAATTTTTTATGAATTTCCTCTCTGTGGTTTCTCATCTCTGTGGTGAAATTAACGGCTATATAACAACGCCGTTAGTGCTGGTGTAGATGGCGAGGCTCGGGATGGAGACGGGAGTTTCTGATTTCTTGAGCTCGTTGTAGATGCGAGAGAGCACTTCGTGTTTGACTTGCATGTATTTTTCGTAGCGAGTCTGGAGGGTGTAAATATCGATGAGGAGTGTGAGCGCTTTTTCTCGGAACGATTCGAGGGCGACGATGATCGGTAGGTGTCGATCGATATCGGGATGGGTGCCGATCGCTTTTTTTATAGCCTCTGTCAATTCGGGGAGTTTTCCATAGGCGGAGTCGTCGATGCTGATCCGTTCGATGAGTCTTCTATGGCTCATGCGCGAGAAGTTGATCACGAGTTCTTGGGAGAAGAGGGCGCTTGGCACGTAAGTCGGACGTTTTTCTCTGTCTCGGATCATCGTGAGATTCCATCCGATCTCTTCGACGACCCCTTCCAGATTTTTGCCCGGTAGAAGCACGTGGTCGCCGACAACGAAGGGGCGGTTAAGATGGAGCATGAACCCGCCGAAGAAATTGCTAATCACATCTTTAGCGGCAAACCCGATGGCCGCAGCGCCAATCCCTCCAAAGGCGACGAGTGGGAGAATGTCGAGTCCCCAGATCTGGAGGACGATCATGAGGCCGATTAGGACCACGGTGACAGTCACTAATTTCCCGATCATCTGTACGAATCCTGTCTCGATATTGCGCTGATGACGATCTTTTTGTAAGAAAATCCGCTGCGTCTCCTTTTTCCAACGCAGGAGCATCCAGGCGGTGCAGAAGACAAATCCCGTGCTGCGAAAGGCATTCAGATAAGTTTCAAAGAAGGAAAAATCAAAGCGTCTCCCTAAAATTTCGATGACGAGCGTCACTCCTAAAATCCATAGTAAAATTTGAATGGGAGCGAGAAAAATATCTTCGACCCTCTCTTTCCATTCCATAGAGATGAGCATCGATCTTTGGCGTAGGTAGCGAATGAAGTGTTTGACGAGGAAGTTAATGGCGACGAGCACCAGGATGCCGATGATGATTTCGAAAAACCATAGCCGGTCGGCTAGAGGGGCATGTATGGAGATATTATCCACGAGAAACTCTCAGTTAAACTTCTTTGTTGCGCAGATTAATTCCTTCTCTTTTAAAAAGCAATGTCCTATATTGAGCTTTTTTTAAGGAGATCAAGCGATGGAGTGGGCGAGAGAGTCAATCATTGTTTCTGCAGTGCGTAAATTTTGCACTTCGTTTGCTGCGGTTATCGGGATATTAGTGGGCATCATCCTTGTCTTCATGTGTCTCACCATGTTCTCCAGCCCTGAGGCTCTCCCACCGAAGAGTCATTTGACGGTCGCTTCTGATGCGAACGGGCATCGAGCCTTGTTGGGACCGACCGCACCTGTGCTTTTGAAAATCGATATCACTGGCGTCATCGGTGAAAAAAATCTCACTTACGACAAAGTAAATAATTTGCTGCTCGACTCTCATGAGGGGATGCTCAAGGGCAATCGCGTCCATGGAATTTTACTCTTTATCAATAGCCCAGGGGGAGCGGCTGATGATTCAGTCGGGATTTACCGCGCTCTTTGCGAGTACAAGAAGAAATACAATGTACCGATTTACGCTTTTGTCGATGGGCTATGCGCGTCTGGAGGGATGTACATCGCCTGTGCTGCTGATAAGATCTACGCCACCCCTTCTAGTGTGATCGGATCGGTAGGGGTAATCATGGGACCTCTTTTTAACTTCTCTGGATTGATGGAGCGCTATGGCGTTCAGGCGTTGAATTTGACGCAAGGTAAGGACAAAGATATGATGAGTCCTTATCGCCCTTGGCAGCCGGGTGAAGATACCTCTTTGCGCAATGTCACAGCAGCTCTCTACCACCAGTTTGTCGCTACCGTTCTCGAAGCGCGTCACGCAATGACGCATGAAAAATTAGTCGACGAATATGGCGCACAGGTCTACGTAGCAGAAACAGCCCGAGAAAACGGCTATATCGATGTGGCAGATGCCGATTACAAGCTTGCAATAGGGGAATTAGCGAAAGCGGCGCAGGCGGAAGGATATCAGGTCCTCACCATCGCGCCGGTTGAATCTTTTTTATCTGAGCTCGTGCAGAATAAATTTGCTCTTTTGCGTGGCAAGATCACCCATTCCTTGCCCGGAGCACCTTACACCGATTCAGAATTAAGTGGCCGGTTCTTGTATCTATATACCCCATGAAAAAGATCTACATCGTGGATGCGGTTAACTTCGTTTTCCGCTCCTATTATGCCATCGGGCCGATGACGAATGCCCGAGGGGAATCGACCAATGCCCTCTACGGGTTTATCCGTTCGATCTACAAGTTGATTCGAGAATTTCCTACCGATTATTTTATAGCTGTTTTCGATGGGCCAGAAAATAAGCGATCGCGTACAGAGATTTACAGCGAGTACAAGAGTCATCGTACCGGAATGCCAGAGGATCTCTTTCCCCAATTAGAAAGGGCGCTTACGTTTTGTGAGATTGCGGGGATCCCTTTTCTATCGATCCCGGGCGTGGAAGCGGATGATACGATGGGCAGTATCGCGCAGTGGGCAGAAAAAAAGGGCGCGGATGTCTTCTTATGTTCGAGCGATAAAGATCTCTGCCAGCTCGTGAGCGATCACATTTTTGTCATCAATGCCCACAAAGATAATCTCCTCATCGATCGGACAGAGGTTAAAAAAATCTTTGGCGTCACGCCAGAGCAGATGATCGATTTTTTGGCGATCATGGGAGATACTTCTGATAACATCCCCGGGTTGCCGGGATTTGGTCCCAAGACGGCAGCTTCTCTGCTCGAAAAGTACGGCTCTTTAGATGAGATCATCGCTCATGCAGGTGAAATTCCAGGAAAGAAAGGAGAGACGATCTTGGCGGAACAAGAGATCGCTCTTCTCAGTAGAAGGCTAGCGACGATTCAGTTAGATGTCGATTTCCCCAAAGAGGAATTTTTTTTTCAATTGAAGGTGCCCGATCTCGAGAAGGTAAAAGCGTTTTATCACGAAATGCGCTTTTTATCCCTTTTGCGGGAGATGGGAGATGGAGACAACGCTCCATCGCGCGCAAAGGGAGTGGAACAAGAGAGTGGTGTTGTCGATTACCGCTGTGTCGATGATGCTGCGCTTTTAGAGAGTTTGATCGAAGAGTGGAAAGGGGAAAAAGAGATCTGCATCGATGTCGAATCGACAGACGTCCGTCCCATGCGAGGGGAACTGGTGGGACTGGGGATTGGGATTTGTCCAAAGAGGGCCTGGTATGTGCCCATGAATGGGAATCTCGGCAAGAAAAAGGCGCTGGAACTGCTGAAGCCTCTTCTCGAAAGTCCAGATATTGGATTTATCGGGCACAATATCAAGTACGATCTGCATGTTTTGGCAAATGAAGGAATCTTTGTTAAACGAGTGGCTTTTGATACGATTCTAGCTTCTTATCTAATCGCGCCTCACACACAGCGTCACAATCTCGATGAACTCTCTTTGGAAAAATGTGGCAAAGTCAAAATTCCGATCGAAGCTTTAATCGGCAAGGGAAAGAATCAGATTGGAATGGATGCTGTACCGATCGACAAAGTGACAGAGTATTGTTGTGAAGATGTCGATTATACGCTCCGTTTAAAGGAAGTTTTTGAAAAACAGATCGATGATTTAGAATTACGCCGTTTATTTTATGAGATTGAAGTGCCCTTGATCTTTGTCTTAATGCAGATGGAGCGAGAGGGGATTTTCGTCGATGTCGCGGTCCTTAAAAAAATGTCTACAGAGTTAGTCCACTCTCTTAAGCACCTAGAGGAAGAGATTTTCAAGCTCGCTGGGGAAGAATTTAATCTCAACTCTCCTAAACAATTGAGTCATATCCTCTTCGATCGACTTAAAATCCGCGCACCTAAAAAGACGGCGACAGGCTACTCGACTGCTGCGGATGTTTTAGAATCGCTCCAAGGGGAGGCTCCGATCATAGAGAAGATCATCGCCTACCGCACTCTAGAAAAACTCCGCTCGACCTATGTCGATGCGCTCCCTGAAGAGATCAATCCCACGACTCATCGGATCCACTGCACCTTTAACCAGTCAGTCGCGGCGACGGGAAGGCTCTCTTGCCAAAATCCCAATCTCCAAAATATCCCCGTGCGCACAGCTGAAGGAAAAAAGATCCGAGCAGCCTTCCGCCCTCAAAAGCTCGACCACCATTTTCTCTCCGCAGATTACTCCCAGATCGAGCTGCGCCTGCTCGCTCACCTCTCAGAAGACCCGGTGCTCATCCATGCGTTTGAGCAGAACGAGGATATTCACGCCTATACCGCCTCGCTCGTCTTCGACCTGCCCTTATCCCAGGTGACCCCTCAGATGCGCTATCAGGCAAAGGCGGTCAACTTCGGGATCCTCTATGGACAATCTGCTTATGGCCTTTCTCAGAATCTCAAAATAGAGTATGAAGAGGCCGTCTCTTTCATCGAAGCTTACTTTTCGCGGTATAAAAAAGTGAAAGAATTTTTAGAATTCTGCAAGGAAAGTGTCCGCAAGACGGGTCGAGCCGTGACTTTGACGGGAAGGCAGCGCCCGATTCCAGAGATCCACAGCAAAAATCCAACCCTTAAGGGCGCAGCAGAACGGCTTGCGATTAATACCCCCTTGCAGGGCACGGCAGCTGATCTGATTAAATTGGCGATGCTCCAGGTAGATCACTATCTTAGAGAGCACCCGGATCAAGGAAAAATGATCCTACAGATTCACGATGAACTGCTGTTTGAGGTTCCAGATCAAGAAGTTAAATCGCTTTCGACTCAGGTTAAAAGGATTATGGAAGGAGTCTTTACATTAAAGGTTCCCCTCATTGTCGATATTTCTATTGGAAAAAATTGGGGAGAATGTTAACTTTAAAGAAAGTAGCAGTGACGGGTGGCGTAGCGGCAGGAAAAACGACTGTTTGCCAGCTCTTTAAAGACCTAGGTGCATCTGTCGTCAGTGCTGACGAAATCGTCCACCAGCTCCTATCTTCAGGGACTCCTGTCGGCCGGCAAATCATCCATTTACTCGGTCCAGAGATTATCAATGGCAGTGTTTTAGACCGAAAAAAAATCGCTGCAAAGGTGTTCTCTAACCCAGAACTTTTGCGATCCTTGGAGAGACTCATTCACCCCGCTGTATTTGATGAAATTGATAAGAGATACAAGCAAGCTAAGAGACAATCCACACATTCCCTCTTTCTCGTTGAAATCCCCTTGCTTTACGAAGCAAAACAGGAGCAGAGATTTCATGCTGTCATCGCCGTGCGCGCTCCTAAAGAATTATGCGAAAAGCGGTATGTCGCCCATTCCGGTTTTCCTGCAGAGGAATTTGAAAAACGGATGCTCCGACAGATCGATCCTGCAGAAAAGGCAGCGCGAGCCGATTTCATCATCGAAAACGATGGGGATCTCGAACACCTTAAAACCCAAGTACGGGAAATTTATACTCAATTACATTCAACAGGAGTCTGATTTTCAATGAATCCAGATGACACGCACTCAGAGACGCACCCTTCCGCAGAAGAAAAGGGGCGACCATCTACCCTAGAGCAAGCTCAGTATGAATCTGTAACGAAGATCTCAGATCTTCAACGGATGAATGTCGAACAACTCAATCATTTCGCGCGCAATGTCGGCTTAAAAAATTTGGGCGCGCTGGCAAAGTCCCAAATCGTCTTTGAAATCGTCAAGTTCTTATCAGAGCAGCCGAATGAGGTTCTCGTTGGAGAAGGGGTTCTCGAAGTCCTTCCCGATGGTTTTGGTTTCCTCCGCTCTCCCAACTACAACTACCTACCTTCTGCGGAAGATATCTACGTTTCTCCTGCCCAGATCCGCCGTTTCGATTTAAAGAAAGGGGATACAGTTTATGGAACGATCCGCTCTCCTAAAGAAAAAGAGAAGTATTTCGCCCTGTTAAAAGTGGAGAAGATCAACAATAAGCCGCCCGAAAAGGCGCGCGATCGCGTCCTGTTTGAAAACCTGACGCCTCTCTATCCGAGCTCGCGCCTGGTGATGGAAACGGGAAAAGAAAAGCTGACGACGCGCGTCATCGATTTAACGGCGCCTATTGGAAAGGGACAGCGCTGTTTGATCGTCGCTCCTCCCCGTTCGGGAAAGACGATTATCTTGCAAGATATTGCAAATGCGATTGCGATTAATCACCCCGAAGTCGTCCTCATCGTTCTCTTGATCGATGAACGCCCTGAGGAAGTGACGGACATGATCCGCAGCGTCAAGGGAGAAGTCGTCTCCTCGACGTTTGATGAGCCTCCTGAGAGACACGTTCAAGTCGCCGAAATGGCGATCGAAAAGGCCCGGCGCCTCGTAGAGTATGGGCATGATGTCGTTATCCTCTTGGATAACTTGACGCGATTGGCCAGAGCTTACAATACAGTGCAGCCGCATTCGGGTAAAATCTTGAGCGGGGGCGTCGATGCGAATGCCTTGCACAAACCGAAGCGATTCTTCGGAGCGGCGCGCAATATAGAAGAAGGTGGCTCGCTTACGATCATCGCAACGGCACTGATCGATACAGGCTCTCGTATGGATGAGGTGATTTTCGAGGAGTTCAAGGGAACGGGCAACATGGAGCTCGTCCTCGATCGCAGATTGGCAGAACGCAGAGTCTTCCCAGCGATCGATATCATCAAGAGTGGTACGCGTAAAGAGGAACTCCTCTACCATCCTGATGAGTTGGACAAGATCTACCTCATGCGCCAAGCTCTGGCGGATCTATCTTCTTTGGATGCGATGAACCTTCTCACCAGCCGTCTGAAAAAGACCAACAACAACGTCGAGTTCCTACTCACGATGAAAGATTAGAGGGCCAATATTAACCACAGAGAGGGGAAACCACAGAGAGGAAATTTTTTAAACAACCTTTCTGACTCAAGATGAAAAGGTGTTTAAAAAATTTCTTCTCTGTGGTTTCCCCTCTCTGTGGTTAATTTTTTGGTTATGCAGCAACGTCGATTAAAAGTTGGAGTCCCAGCAGCAGTTGCAGTGGGGTCCGCGCATGGGGAATACGGGCTTGCGTTGGATGGGTTGATAGACCTGACGCGTCGAGGCAGGGGGGTCTACCTTCGGGTCTTTGTAGAGAGGCCAAGAAAGGGAGACTTGTATCTGGAAGATCGTCCCGAAATGACTATCGTGACTTCCACTCAAAGTAACAGCGATAATATCTTTGTAGTCGGTTTCTAACAGGAGGCTTCCTCCCCAAAATGGAGCGGTGCGTCTTCCTGTCAAAAGATAAGGTCCCCCTGATGTATAGATCTGAAAGCCTGCCTTTTGCAGGAGGATAATCCCCATTCCCGCATCCAAGCCCCCTAGGATCGTTCTGTAGGTCGAGAATTTGACAAAATATCCCCCCGGGTAGTTGTGGCGGTGCGTATGGGCCTTCTGAGTCATATGACCGATGGGTAAATAACCATTTGCGAAAAAATCCAAACGCTTGCCCAACACCTCTACTCCCAATCCGAGTTCATTGAAGTATTGACTATTGATCGTGCGAAAATCGTAGTACACATTTAATCCAGGCAGCCAATTCGAAACGGTCGGGATATAGCGGGCGATGAATCCGACGTTGCCTGCCGTGGTATTGTCGTTAAAATAGTGAAACCCGACATCCAAAAGGGGAAGGACCTGCCCTCCTACATATTCAGGACCAAAGAGCAGTTGTAAACTCGTAAAACCGCACGGGTAACCGATCCCTTTTCCTTCTGTGTGGCTGACTCTGACCCATTGCGTGTACCAGCCATCGTCAGAGTCGGTGGGAGGGTGCTCGGGTTGAAGAGGAGCTGATTCAGTCGAGTAAGGGTTAACCGTTTGTTCTGCGGAAGCACCGGCTCCGATGGCTGCAAGGGGGACTTCTGACGAATTAACTTCCGCCTTAGAATTAACTTCCCCCTTGTCTTTTTTTAAAAATGAGAATGAAAAATTTACCGTGCTGATGTCGAAAATCAGGCATAGGCACGCTACTACACAGACAAGGAGTAGAATTTTTTTCATGTCTTCCGGTTTTTAGGGTCTCGAATAAATGCAGGCGGCTTCAACGAGATCCAAATCAATCCACCCGCTAAACAGACGTAGAAAAAAATGCTCGTCCAATTCGGAAGCAATCCTTCGCTGTCTGCGGGAATGATCCCGGCAACAGTGAGTAGAGCGATGAAAACACCCATACAGGCATCCCCAGCGACGAGTCCTGATGAAGCGAGCACACCTCGATTTTCCGCGGTGCTATTGGTATCTCTTTTTTTGATGAATGCCGATGCGATCCCTCCCAGTAACATCGCTGTCGTGAGCGAAAGGGGTAAGTAGAGTCCTAAGGCGAAGGGGAGGATGGGGATTTTCAACATTTCCAGGCAAAGGCCGATCAGCACGCCTACGATGACGAGGGTCATGGGAATATCACCCTGCATGACTCCCTTGGCGACAAGAGCCATCATCGTCCCTTGGGGAGCTGGCATGGCCGTTGTTCCAAACCCGTAGGCTGCATTCAGCAAATAAAGAGTTCCTCCAATCGCAAGGGCGGGAAGGACGATCCCAATGATCTCGCCAATTTGCTGCCATCTAGGAGTAGCACCGAGTAAAAAGCCCGTCTTTAAATCTTGAGAGGTCGTCCCTGCGAGTGCGATGGCAACGCTTGTCACCACGCTCATCATCAGTGCAGCGATGAGATAGATCCGCTCGGTCCATCCCAACAGAACGAAAATGAGACAGGTGATGAGAAGTGTCGTGATTACCATCCCGGAAGAAGGATTTGAGGTGCTACCGATGATTCCAACCGTTAGAGAGGTCACGGCTACGAAGAAAAACCCGAGGATGATCAATAACAAGATCGTCAAGAAATTCATAGGCATCCCAGGAAAGAGCCATAGCGTTAAGAGGACCGCGATAGAGCCGAGGATGAGCCAACGCAAAGAAATGTCCCTATCAGTCCGCGTAGGGTGTACCTTTAACTTGAACCCTTGAAACAGTTCATCGAACCCGACCCGCAGTGTTTTTCCAATGAGGGGAGCGATTCTAACGAGACTCAAGAGCCCCCCAATCGCCACTGTCCCGACACCGATATAGCGGATGTAATCTGACCAGATATCATCTGCGCTCATTTGAGCAATCGGCATAGTCCCTGGAAAAATGGCCACGTCCCCTGTGCCGAAGAAGTGGATCAGCGGGATCAGGATCCACCATCCCACGGCACCTCCTGCAAAGAGCAGAGTAGAAATGCGGGGCCCTACGATGAATCCGACGCCCAAGAGTGCGGGTGTGCAGTCCATACTAAACGCAGTCTTTTGAAAGGGGGTAATAATCCAACTAGGAGCTTCCTTAAAGAGATATAAGGCACTCGAGAGAACTTTGTAGACAGCACCTGTCAAAATCCCAAATCCTGCCAAGACAGCACTTCCCCCATAGGTTTCTCCCGATTTGAGGATCTCTGCGCAGGCAGTTCCTTCGGGAAAAGGGAGTTTGCCATGTTCTTGGACGATGATATAACGGCGCATCGGGATCATGAATAAAATTCCGAGGACCCCCCCTAAAGCAGAGAGTAAAAAGATGCGAGAAGAGGAAGGGTGATCTCCGAGGAGAAAGAGAGCCGGAATGGTAAAGACGACCCCTGCTGCTAACCCCTCTCCGACAGAGGCGATCGTTTGGACCAAATTATTTTCTAGAATTGAAACTTTCTTAAAAAAGGTGCGCAATATAGCCATGGAGAGGACTGCCGCTGGAATCGAGGCGGAGACAGTCGTTCCCACTTTTAGGGCTAAATAGGCATTCCCTACGCCAAACATCAGACCGAGAAGTACGCCTAAAACAACGGCGCGAAAGGTGAATTCCCGCGTTTTTTGATCAGAAGCTGCGATATAAGGTTTGTGTTCTGCCATGCAAGCATCCCTGAGAAGTAATGAAAAATATCTGTGTATACTTAATTTCAAAATGCATACTCAGTTGTTTTTTATCTATGTTTTATTTTTGAGAGCCTGTTGCGTAATTCATGAGGACCTAATCTAGCTCCCCATCATTCCATTCTGAATATATGCAATCTCACCACAGAGATGGAAAACCACAGAGAGGAAATTCATATTAAAAAATTTCTTCCACAATCTCTTAATAGACGACGAGGAGTTTATAGGTGAACGACCGCTTTTTTTGGCCGGCACCTTTTTTCCGCTGGAATTTGAACCGCTCTTTTGCGCTAAACTCTATAATACAGGTGAGAAGGTAGTATTCCTCCCCTTGATTATTTTTTTTTGTGCGACAAGAGAGAGAGGCTGTTTGGATGAATTTCCTCGATCCAATTAGGGGAAGGGAAATGGCGATATTATCGGTATCGAGAGAGACCTTTTCCTTTGAGGCATGAATCAAAGTCTCTTTTTTCAAAGTTTCAGTATATAGATCCTCCTTGATTTTAGATAATTTTATATCGGCCAGACGATTGAGTTCCATGCGCCATGCCGTCTGAATCGCCTCTTCATTCGCCTTCATCGGCAGATGGGCTAGGGGTAAGGCGCATACACTTAAGAGAAAGATGGCAATTAAGATTTCGAGGAGGAGAAAAGGATATCGTCTGGAGCGAATCATTGACTGGATTTCTCGGTGCAGGTAAACTTTATGTATATAAAGATTGAAGGCTTATGGAATTAAAGGGAAGAGCTCTTTTTAACTCGTTGAGAATGAATTGTCTCAAGGATCCTACCTTTGAGGTGGAACCTTGGCAGATAGAGGACTTGACTACCGTCAGTACAGAAGCCCTTTTTCAGCGGTTAAGAGATTTAGGTATTGTTTTAGAGGAGAAGAGTTTTCTTCTCTATGCAGAAAATTGCGATTCTCCAGAGGAGTTGATCGAATGTCTCTGGATCGATGAAGAGGAAGGGGCCAATAGGGATAAGGGTTATTTAATCGTATTCGAATTGTGGAAGCGTCTTTTCCCCGACCGAGCGAGCCTCTCGATTTTCTGCGACCAGCTCGATGCTTTGATCGCTCTGTACGATCTGGGGGAGTTGGAAGATGAGGCTCCTTTAGAAGATGCTCTGCTCGTTCTAGAAGATTCCTTAGATGACACGGCAGATACAGAGGGGAATGCGAAAGAGGTATTCGATCTCGTTAGGAGCTACTGCGCGCATGACCTTGAACAATTTCTCTTCAATTACATCACAGATCAGATCGATGAAGGAGATGTCGTTTATGCCTCAGAACTCGTCGAAGAGTTCTATGCGTACGTCTCTGATCCGTTGAGTTTTGACTGTTTGAGAGCGCGCTGTTGTATTTTTACAGATATTCAGGAAGCCAATCAAATTTTCGAGCGAATCCTCTCCCAACTCGAAGAAGAGCCCGATGTCGATTTGCTCTTGTCGATCGCAGATAGTCTCATCCATCGTGGCGATGTTCGACTCTTTTTGCTCGCGCTGAAACAGGCTGTGGCTCACTTGGAAACAGAAGCGCAGTTTCAAGAGATTCTCGAAATGTTAAAAGAGCATTACCGCTGCTTGGATCGAGAAAAAGAGCAGAGCGCCGTCGAAAAGATGCTCTCCTCACGTCTCTCTTACCCCGCCGATCGCCGATTCGACACTTCCGATCCGATGCTCTCCCAATTCTTGAAATTCCTCAAACTGCCGTTGGAACTTACAGAACCTGAACAGGAATGAAATCGAGGTAGTCGCAGGAGGTAAAGAGATACTCGACATTGCGCGCCTTGCCGAAAGGCAATGCTCCTTTTTTGACATTGTGCAGATGTCCAAAAACGCACGTGTCAATCTGAAACTCCTCTAAGATCGCGGAAGCGCGTGAAGGAGCCAGATTTGCTCCAATAGGGGGATAATGGACCATGGCGATTCTCTTCTTCGCCTGTGGATCGAGCTGAGATAGGCTGAGGCGCAACCGTTCGAGCTCTCTCGAGAAGATCTTTTCCTGATTCCTTTTCTCCTCCAGCCACTCCTCCTCTGTCTTCACACGTGCCCTAGGATTTTCTTGGAAGACGATGAAGGAGTTGAATTGGTACTCCTCCGTATCCCACAATCGAGCCCCTCCGATCGCGATATCGTTCCACGCAAAGGCATTGTTGTGGATGAAGTGGATGCTCGGCGGGAGGATTTTTGTCAGTTTTGCATTCGATGGCCACCAGTAATCGTGGTTGCCGCGGAGGATGATTTTCGTCCCAGGAAGAGCATCGATCCATTCGAGATCGATCCGCGCCACTTCTGGAGTCATCGCCCAAGAGATATCCCCCGGGATCAGCATCAGATCCTCTGGGGCCACCCTCTCTTTCCAATGGAAAGCGATTTTCTCCGCGTAATTTTCCCACACAGCGCCAAAGGCTTCCATGCTCTTCTCTTTGGCTCCAAAGGCCAAATGCAAGTCAGAAAGCGCCCAAATAGTCATAGCTCACAACGTTGTTATATAATTCGTTTTTACCACAGAGAGGGGAAACCACAGAGAGGAAATTTAGATTTTAAAACTTCCTCTCTGTGGTTTCCCCTCTCTGTGGTAAAATATTATCCCCCGCGCGCTTAAATCATTCCGGGATTACTTCATGCGCATGGTAGCTTGAGCGCACGAAAGGGCCACAGTACATTTTTTTGACGCCGAGAGAGAGTCCAAAGGCTTCATACGCCTTAAATTGTTCTGGAGTCACGAATTCTTTGACGAGTAGTTTTTTGTGATTAGCTTGTAAGTATTGTCCAATCGTAATGCAATCGCAGCCCGCTTCGAAAAGATCGAAAATCGTCGCTTCGACTTGGGGTTTCGTCTCTCCCAGACCGACCATGAGCCCCGATTTGATGTGTTTGGCTTTTTTCGAGTCCCGGGCATAGCGCAAGACGGAAAGGGTACGCTCATAGGTCGCTTTGTGGCGTACGCGCGGTGTCCACTCTCTTACGGTCTCTATATTATGGTTAAAGACTTCAGGAGCTTCATTCAAAACGATATCGAGACAGCGGGTATCTCCTGAAAAATCAGAGGTGAGCACTTCAACTGTGACAGAGGGAGACTCTTTACGGATCGTGCGAATGATTTGAGCGATGTGCTCCGCTCCCTGATCGGGGAGGTCATCGCGCGCGACCATCGTAATCACGACGTGTTGTAACCCCAGCTCCTTCACAGAAGCGGCGATCCGCTCTGGTTCATCGGCTTCAGGAGGAGCGGGAGCTTTAGAAAAATCGATATCGCAAAATCCGCAGTTGCGCGTGCACTCTTTGCCAAGAGTTAAAAACGTCGCCGTCTTGTGGGAATAGCACTCGAAGCGATTGGGGCATTTTGCCTCCTCGCAGACAGTATTTAGGCGATACTTGGATAAGATGGCATTGGTCTTAAAGAGATTGGCACCTTTGGGTAGGTTGCGGTGAAGCCAAGAGGGAAACCGCCCCCTTCCCTCATAAGATTCTGGGTTGATCGGCAGGCGATTTTGCTTCACTTGAGGACGTGCATCGAAGAGATCTTCGTTCATTTTCTCACTTTAGGCGGAAAGTGGATCGGTGTCTCATTGGCCAAAAGGGCCGCTTCTAACCAGCTCTCTGCAACGGTCGGATGCGCGTGAATCGTATCCATCACGCAGTCGACCGTCAGTTCATTGGCGATCGCAAGTCCCATTTCAGCAATCAGCGTCGACGCTTCACTGCCGACTACCTGAGCACCGAGAATTTGTCCGGTATTCCGATCGACGACAATCTGCGCAAACCCCTCTGTTTCTATGGCTGCGATCGATTTCCCCAGTGCTTGGAAGGGGAATTTCCCAATCCCTGCACGATAACCCGCTGCCTCCGCCTGTTCTAATGTCATTCCCACAGTTGCAATCTCAGGATCGGTAAAAATCACAGCAGGCACCGATTCATAGTGCATCTTGGCAAAGGTGCCAGCCGCATTCGATGCGGCGATGATTCCCTGATGCGAAGCGACATGGGCGAGCATGAACTTACCCGTGACATCGCCGATGGCGTAGATCCCCGGAACATTCGTCTGCATGCGGTCATTGACGGCAATCGCTCCCTTTTCATCGACAGCGACGCCCACTTTACTCAAATTCAACCCCTCTGAGACGATTTTTCTCCCGATGGAAACGAGAGCGAGATCCGCCTGAACGGAAGCTCCCCCTTTCAGCCGAATATTTACGCCAGCTTCTGAGGAATCGATCCCCTCGACCATCACGCCCGTCTGAATTTCCACACCCTTTTTCTTAAAGGCCTGTGTCAACGCGTCGGCGACCGCCTTGCCTTGCAGCATGACAATCGAAGAGAGTGCTTCCAAAATCACCACTTTTACGCCCAGCTCTGCAAATAAAGAAGCAAATTCGCACCCGATGTAGCCCCCTCCGATGATCGCAAGCGTTTTGGGAAGTGTAGTCAGCTCGAGGATCGACGTAGAATTGAGAATCTTCTTATGATCGCAAGGGAATGCGGGGATATCTAGAGGTTGAGAACCCGTTGCAATAATAATGTTTTCCGCTGTGATTAGTTGGGGATCCTCTCCTTTGACCTTCAGCTCTTTAACAGAGGCGAATTCCGCATGCCCCCGAATGATCGCAATCCCATTGGCCGTGAGGAGTCCCTCAAGACTTTTGCGAATTTTGCCGACCACTTGGTCCTTGCGCTCTTTCATCTTGCTATAATCAAACGAGAAAGAACCGATGGAAATGCCAAAATCTTTCGCCCGCTCGATCTGATGGAGAATATGCGCATTGGCCAGCAGCGTCTTCGTAGGGATACACCCCACATTGAGACAACAGCCCCCCAACAGCCCACTGTCGATGAGACAAACCGACTTCCCAGATTGAGAGGCCTTAATCGCCGCGACATAGCCCCCAGGGCCTGCCCCGATCACTGCGATATCGAAATTCTGCTTTTTCATACAGCTCCTTCATTTGGAACCAGTTTAATGCATCAGCCGCAAAAACCGCCAGTGTTGAGTTGGTGGCCCATAATCGCGTAGAGGAGATCTATGCAGTTTCCTCTTACTTGATCTAGATTATTATTAAAAAATTTATAAAAGGTAAGCAATTTTTAACTTTCAATTTTATTAAAATCGAAATTAAAATACGCAGTCGAGAATAAATTTTTTACTGCTGAGGGAGGGTTTATGTGCGTAGGAGGAGTGGAAGCTTGCGGAGATCTAGATGGCATTGACAACGTAGAGAGTATTGAATCTTCCTCCCTTTGGAATGGAAGAGAGATCTGCATCATCGAAAGGGATATTAAGTTCGATTTCTACCTCAAGGCTATGGAACAGATCGATGAGCTCCTGCACAGTGAAATTCAGGCGCATCACTACGCCCTGCTCGATTTGGAAGAGGAGATTTGCGAAGAAATTTCGGAGAATCTCGATCGCTATGCAGATTTTGCTTACCTAGCAGCTTGTACCCATCCCTTAAATCGAGATTTTTCATTTGTCCATCCAAACCAATACAGCACAGATATTCTACAATGCAAAAATATTTTCAAGAGTGCTGCGAAGGGAGTGAAAAAAACAGCAAAAAAAGTAGGCAAAGAAGTAAAACGGAGCGCTGGAAAAGTCGCTGATTTTGTCAAGGAACACAAAAAAGAAATCCTCATCGGCGCCGCTGTTGTCGCTGTAGCTGTAGGGGGTTATCTCCTCATAGGAGCGCTGGCTGCCAACGCAGCCGGCGTAGGGGCGCTTGGAACCTTGGAAGCTCTTGGATCCTCAGGTAGAAGGAGAGAAGATGAAGAAGACAATCCTGAACCTTCCGATCCCAAAAATCCCCCTCCACCCAAAGACAATGCTAAAGCGCTCGGTTTTCATACAGAACCCTCCCTGCAAAGTCCCATTGCGAGCTATTTCGATTCTCTAGGACGCGAGTTTAGTCCAGAAAATAATGGATCTCCTTCCGAGCGCATCGCTGCTTTACCCCATGAGTTTAAGCTGCCAGAGAACATCCCCCCGCTCTCGGATAACACCAAGAGCACGAGCCCTCCAGCTTCCCCCTCGATACCTCCTCTTCAAAGCTCAATTGCGAACCACTTCGACTCTTTAAAATCTAATGCACTGCGTTCTGAAAGTGTCTTTGCTCTTCCCAATGAGATGAACCCAAATCGGTCTTGCCGCACCCAAACAGAGGGACTCAGATTGCCTGGGCGACAGATCGGATTTATCAATGGGATGCTTACCCCCTTCAAAGACCACCAGAATCACCTCCAATACATCAAAAAATTTGCTGGAGATTTGTCCATAGAAGGGGTCTACAATCACAGCAATTCACTACCGATTGATCTCGGTGAAATATTTATATTTAATTACCATGGTGTTGCCCCTCGCACAGGCGATCTTTTACTCGAGAACTGGACGCACTTTCACGAAGAGAATAAGGACAATCCTAACGCCAAATATCTGCAAATTGCCCACAGCATGGGAACGCTACAAACTCGCGCTGCCTTACTGAGGGCTCCCCAGGAAATTCGAGACCGTGTTATCGTCATCGCTGTTGGACCAGCGATCACAATTCCCGAAGACTTGTGCTACAGTGCTGTCCATTATGAAAGTGACGACTTCGTCCATTATGGAGAAGATCTCGTTAAGTATTTTCAAGCTGCGAACTGTTGTGAAGACGACCGAATGGGATTTCTGGAAGAACTTCAAAAAAAGCAGGAGAGGTTAACCTCGTTGGAACCACATCCAGAAGCACCCTTATGGGGCCATCCCTTCCAAAATCCCACTTTTAAAGAAATACTCGAGCGGAATATTGAGAGTTATTTAGATCAAGAAGGACAATATCAATGAGATTTTTGTTCTCGTTTTTTTTAATGATTTTTGTCGCCAGTTGCGATTTTCATCCTGAGGCAGAAAATTCTTGCGTTCCCGACAGACAGACGCTGATTACTGCCATTAGACGGAAGACTTGCTTAGAGCTGCAAGCGGAAAAAGAGCTGTATGCTTGTGGATATAGCGGAGGAGGTGTGGAGCACATTAGGGAGACTGGCTTGAGTTTTCTCTACCACAAGGAACCTGATATAGCACAGGGGAGAGATTTACTCATGACAGCGGCGGATATCCTTCTCAACCACATCAATGAAGATGAGCAGATCCGTCCCCTTTTAAAAAACTATCCTTTCTTGCCAGAAAATATTGAGATTGTGATCTTCTTAAGAGAACCAAAAAATGCCATCGAAAACCTCGACAGATTAACGGTAATAGAAATGGTCAATGGGGTGTTAAAATATAAAAGTGCAGCGGGGCCCTACCGTCTCAAGACCGTCCACACTGAAAGCTATGCAGAGGCGCGAACTATTCTCGACCGTAAAAATTCAGAGCCCAAAAGAGCCGAAGTGGTTTCAGAAATTCCGAGGGCCATTTGAGGTTACTCAAAAACACTGGCGTTTTTGCACCATTTATGCCAACCTGGGATTTTGTATACCTAAAAGTGGGGGTTGAAGATGCATCCCAAAGAACGTCAAAAAATGTGCAAGAATTGCGATGGACGGATTCCCGTGGAGACGCAACTCTGCCCCTATTGCGCTTCAGAGCAGAGCTTGTTCCATTCCGTTAGCCCTGGCGGTTCAGGGGGGCCTCAGCACCAACGCTCTCTACAAGAGAGCTTGACCTCTCTTTATACGCCCGCCTCCTCCAAAGGGAAAGTTCCCCCCGGATTAGAAAAACCGCTTTATCCCCCTAAAGACCCTCTTCAGGAGAAGCGTCCAGCAGCTGCTCAGGCAAGTGTTACCGAGGCGCAGGAAGAGGGACGATCTAGTCCTTTCTGGCCCATTCTCATGCTCTCTTTAGGAGCGAATTTACTCATCGTCGGCTTATTGCAGCTCTTCTTTTCCGACCACGGTATTTTGCGCTTAGAGTGGAATAGTGCCCATTGGTTTGTCTATTGCCTCGCAGCTGTTCCTCTATTTTTCTTCGGCTTGAGAAAAGCTTAAGTTATACCCGCGCGTTTAAAAATGGCGCATTTGAGCTGGGTGAAAGCTACCGCGATAGATTGACTCAGTGATACAATAATGAGACAATTGAGGCAATTCGGAGGAAAGATTGTTTCAATTGACTCATATTGACTCGCTTCAGTCAATTTCCTTCTTTATCTTGGATTGATCCAAACCCCTCGCGGTCCCATCAACAAGAACTTTCTGCCAGCACTGATGGCAGCAATGGCAAGTTCAAAGAAGAGATCGAATAAAGGTCCAAAATGTTCAAAATCTCCTCACTCCTGCGACCAATCGACTGAGAAGATGTATACAAAAAAAATTCTTGTCGCTTTTCTTTCCCAAGTTCTCGACCGAGTGGGATTCCTACTCAAGTTCTATTTGGACGAGCTGTTTTCCGAGGTTATCTCCTGAAAAAAGTCCCAGAAATGCCTGAGGCATATTTTCCAGTCCCTTCACGATGGTCTCGCAGGCATATGAGTGAAATATTTATGTTGGCCAAGCTTAAAGCTAAAGCGGGAGCTTTCACGCAGCTCAAATTCGCAATTCCTGACCGGGCGCAGTATATAAGTCTAACGAATATCAATGAGTTTATAATTAGGTAATGCCTACGTAGACATCTAACACAATGCGTTGATGATCCGCAGCTCTTTCATCATAAATTTCAAAATCAGTACCATAGCGAGGTCGTCCACCCAATTCGCTAGGTGTCATTTCCCAAATTTCTTTCCAAGCATTCACAATAACGTCTGGCATGGGAGCAGGGGATGTCGTGTACTTAGCGTATTGTTGTTCAGGAACGATTAGTCTTTGGAGCCCTTCTGCTAAAGAGTCACCAAAGGACGAAACCTCTTCACCAATAAAATATGTATAAGCACCCTGGTGGTCGCTTTCATAATTACTGTATGCACAAAATGTCGTGCCTGGCTTTTTTCGATTCAGAATTCTTTCAAAAAGTGCCCCGTGAAAGTATCGCTGTATGCAAGGAAAAATATTGCCTTTCATCTTATCAAGCTCTTGGTTGTAGCTCGTACGTACAGAAATGCCCGCCAATTTTATTTCAGGCAGTGCGATTAAAGTTCGCTGCATTGTTTCCTCCATTTGTCTAACGGATCGTGAAATTTTTTCTTCAAGGTTTTTCGGTATATAGAAACGTTGTTACTTTGTCAGGTTCCGCGGTTGACTGTAAAGCCGATTGCAGCCTTTTCTCTTTTATTTAATCTATGAGGTGAACTTGTCGATTTTCATATGCCATAGATTCCAAAATCTCTCCTTTATATACTGCGCTCGGTTAATAGATCGGGCTGTTTTCTTCCCTGGTAGAGATATCCATAATATAAAAAGCCATATCATGATTTTGCATTTGCATTGAGTCATCGGATTGAAGAGTAGGCCATGAGAGGTTGAGCATTACAACACCCGAATGTCTAAATCCTGGAATAATCGTTCCATATGGCTCAGGAGATTCTTTCATTTGCGATTCATTACAAAGGAGTTGAATGTAACAAATTTGCTTTTTGCCCCATTTTTTAGCTGCAGCTATAAATTGATCAAAGATTTCTAAAACAGCTCTCGCATTTTCTCTATGGCTTTCTGCCATGAGAAAATATCCCATATACAAGACCTCTTTCGGGTGAAAGCCTTTTTCCTTGAACTGTTCGATCAATTCGGGAGAAAAAACATAACCCACGTTGTCGTCGAGGTAAAACGAACCAAGAGATACCCCGGAAGCAATCCCTATCACTTCATTGTTCTGTTTCGCAATGACAATAAGCGCTTCTTTTTCATTGACGTAGACAGTGTCAAACGGATGAATTATTTGCTCTTTTGGAGGGGCATAGTAATAAGGAAACCCGAGAAGGTGTTTTGCACACCACTCATGAAGCAGAGGCAATAGAGGAAGAACTTCTTCTCTGGAGAATGTTTGGACTTGGATAAATTCCTTATCGCTATTGATTTCGAAGCTTTTTCCATCGAAATGCTTCTGAAATTGCTGCTGCTCACTTTTGCTTAACTCGTTAGCTGAAAACAGCGGAAGACAATAAACCTGAAAAACCACTGCTAGCACCGTTAGGGCTCTAAACATAAAGATCCTTTCCTTTGTAAGCTTCACTAGCTAAGCCATATTGAACAATAATGGTATGAACTATTTTGATTTTTGTCTGCTGAAAAACTCTGAATGCGTCTCTCCACCTCCACATTTTTCTGAAAATGAAGGCTTTCTCTAACTGTACTTAAAAACGGTACGGTTAAAATTATTGGCCCTCGATGGAAAAAGCGCGGGGTATATAAAGATACGCGTTAGCGGCGTATGGGTTCGTTTGGCGCTTCCTGCGTCAAACGAACCCATGGCCGCTAACGCGGCACGGGGGCGCGGGGGGTGATAAACCCCCGACAGGGGCGCTAGCAAACAAAAAAATTATAATTTGCAGAGATTTTGGGGATGCTTAGAAGATGCAATATTGAGTTGTCAAATAAGCTGGAATCGCTATAATAAGGACATCATTGGTGCGAGCTGCTATCAATGAAAGAATTTAGGCAGGATATGTCTTCACAAACCGGTTCCGGTCTCGGTCGACTCCGCGCATTCCTTTGGCCAGTCTACCGTCATGAGCTCAAGAAATTCATCCCGATGCTCTTGATCTTTTTCCTCGTCGGGTTCAATTATAGTCTGCTGCGCGCTACAAAAGATGCCCTTGTTATTACAGCTCCCTCTTCTGGAGCGGAGGCCCTTCCCTTTTTGAAGGTGTGGGCGATTGTCCCGATGGCTTTCCTATTCACTTTTATTTTTACTCGCGTTTCGAATCGCTTTTCTCGGGAAAAAGTTTTTTATTGCATGATGAGTATTTTCATCGGCTTTTTTCTGATCTTCATGTTTTTCCTTTACCCTTTTCAAGATGCATTGCATCCGCATACGCTCTGCGATAGGGTGCAGCAGACCTTACCTTTAGGGTGTCAAGGGTTTGTGGCTCTCTTTCGCAACTGGACTTTCACTCTCTTCTATGTGATGTCGGAGATGTGGAGCACGATTATCATGACTGTCCTCGCTTGGGGATTTGCGAACGATGTCACTTCTGTCAATGATGCGAGGCGGTATTATGGACTTTTGGGGATCAGCATCAATTTTTCAGGAATCGTCGCTGGCCAAGTCGCGACGTCGATGTCACAGTTATCTTTTAATTCATCTCTTCCCTTTGGCTCTACAGCCTGGGACCAGACGATTTTTTTATTGAACGGCGTGATTATCTTAGCGGGATTGCTCTGTATGGGGCTTTTCCGGTATCTGCACGCTCAAGGCCACGGGTATAATTCCCCTGCCTTCCAAGAACAGGATGACAAGACGACGATCAAAATGGGACTGCGGAAGAATTTCGGTTACTTAGCGAAGTCGAAATACCTCATCTGTATCGCTGTGATCGTCGTGATGTACAACATCGCGATCAATCTGATTGAGGTAGTGTGGAAAGATCAAGTGAAGCAGCTCTATCCCAATCCTGCTGATTTTAATGCCTATATGGGCCAAATTCTCACATGGATCGGGATTCTCGCCACAGTCACGAGTATCTTCGTCTCAGGGACTATCATCCGTAAATTCAGCTGGACGAAGAGCGCTATGATCTCTCCTCTCATTCTCATGATCACTGGGAGCGCTTTCTTCTTGTTTTTCTTTCTCAAAGATTCGAGCCTTGCGGGATTTGCTACCTTAATTGGGTCGACGCCGCTTGTGCTTTGCGTCTTCTTTGGATCGATGCAAAATTGTTTTGCAAGAGCCTCTAAATATACGCTCTTCGATGCGACGAAAGAGCTCGCCTTTATCCCCTTGAGCAAAGAGTGCAAATTGAAGGGGAAAGCAGCGATCGATGGTGTGGGATCGAGGCTCGGGAAATCGGGTGGCTCTATCATTCACCAAAGTCTCTTGATTTTCTTTGGGACAGTGGCTCTCAGTACACCGATCGTCGCTGCGATTCTGCTCCTGGTCATTGCGGCCTGGATGCTCGCTGTGCACGCTTTGGGTAAGCGGTTCAATGAGTTGACCTCTCGGCACCAAACATTAAAAGATCCAGAGGAAGAACCTCCTCCCCGTCCACAAGGGGATCTCAAACTCGCAGAACATAACTCTTAAATAGCCACTTTCCCATCGCAAATCCACCGAGGGAAAAGACCAGGCAAAAAAGCACACACAAAAATAGAGCTGCTCTCTTGAGTCCAAGAAGAGAGGCCATCAAAAGGCTTAAAAGGACAAAGAGGATGTCTAGTCCTAGGGTGAAGGCTGTGGGGATGTTGAGCTTTGTTCCCATGCACCCACAAGGCAGCCGCACGCAGTACCAAAAGAGGGCGTACCCCGCCCATGTGGCAAAAAGAAGCGCGACACTGGTCCAAAGATGGGGTCGTTTCCGAAAAAAAAGAATAGAGCCCAGTAATAAAATTTCGAAGAAGCTGATCCACTGATCCAATACTTTCAAATATTTCGAAGGATGAAGAAATTTTCCAATTGCAGCTACGAGTAAGACCGCTGCCATCAGAATCGCGACGAACAATACGATGGAGTCCTTGGATTCAAGGGACTTGCGTTTTACTTCTTCTAAAATTTTCTGAAAACCCATCCTACACCTATCCCTAGACCTATCTTGTAGAATCAAAATACAGTAATATGCTATAACCGAATATTATGGAATATCTAACAGACTGGATTGCACAGCATGCAAATTACGCGCATTGGTATCTCTTTGTCGCCATTTTGCTAGCTGGGTTTAATCTCCCCTTCTCTATCGATGTTTTAGTGCTCGTCAGCGCTTTTCTCGCTGCGACGATCGTGCCGGAACATACGGGGATCCTCTTTTTCTGTATTTTATTCGGCTGTTATTTCTCTGCTCTCTGCTCTTATTGGGTCGGGCGGATTTGTGGAAATTATTTACTGCACTGGCGGTTTTTTGCCAAGCTCCTCTCGTCAGAGCGGCGAGAAAAGATGCAGGGATTTTATAAAAAGTACGGCCTATTATCTCTCATGCTCGGACGCTTCGTTCCCTTTGGTGTGAGAAATTGCCTCTTCATGTCCTCGGGGATGAGTAAAGTTCACTTTGGAAAATTCATGCTGATGGATGCTCTGGCCTGTTCTGTTTGGTGTAGCCTATTCTTCTATGCTTTTTACAAGCTGGGGCAAAACCGCGATGTCCTCTGGCAGTATCTGAAAACCTTCAATCTCCTCATCTTCGCCGCTTTCAGTGTGACTGTAATTGGGGCCATTTGGTATAAAAGTAGAAAAAAGGGCAAACAGCAGGCGGGTATTTGAGCCTATCCCAAAACCGAACTTTAGAAGCAACTTGATTAACATGTTCAGTTTATCCAACGGATTATCCTTTCTGCGAGCTCCCTTGGCCTTTCTCTTTCTATTTGAGAGTACGAGCATTCGCATCCTCGCGATTTTGCTAGCGATGCTCACAGACAGCATCGACGGGCATTTGGCAAGGCGTAGGAAATCGGTAACCCGCTTTGGCGCTATCTTAGATCCTGCGATGGATAAATTTTTCGTCTTCTTCGCCTTGACAGTCCTCTGTATCGAATCGAAACTCGTCGTCTGGCAAGCTTGTGCCATGATCTCTAGGGACTTCTTTCTACTTGGTTTTGGCATTTATCTCAGCGCTGTCGGATTGTGGCAGAGCTATCGCTTCCGCTCGATCCGTTGGGGCAAAGTTACGACGGCCCTGCAATTTTTAATTCTGATCGGGCTCACGTGCAATGTTCATTTTTCTAGCTTCGTCTATGCGATTTTCATTCTCTTCGGCTGGCTCGCTTTTTTAGAGCTCTATGCCATCAAGAAGCAGATGCTGAATGCGACGACGATCTCAATCGATCCTAAATAATCTCTCTCTGTGGTTTCCCCTCTCTGTGGTAATATTTTTTACCACAGAGGGAGATTATTTCATGCTCTTAGACCCGAAGGACGTCGATGCCGGGAAGGTGTCCAAACTCGAGGTATTCGAGCGAGGCGCCGCCCCCTGTTGATAGGTGGGAGAATTGTTTGCCAAGACCTAGTTTTTGGATGGCGGCGACGGAGTCACCTCCGCCGATGATGGTGGTAGCGGAGAGGGTGGAGAGGAAGGTGGCGATTGCTTCTGTTCCTTTGGCAAATGCGGGGAATTCAAAAACGCCGAGCGGTCCATTCCAGAAGATCGTCTGTGCTGGGCTGAGGTGCTTTTTCCAGGTTTCAATCGTCTGAGGGCCGATGTCCATCCCTTGCCATTTGTCGGGAATCCCTTCTTCTATAGAGATGAGGCGTTGGTTGGCTTCGTTTTTAAACGCATCGGCGATGCGAAGATCCTGAGGGAGAAAGAGCGCGCAGTTTTGTTCTTTGCACAGTTTAAGGAACTCTCGAGCTGTGGGGATGTGCTCCTTTTCACAGAGCGAATCGCCGATCGCAATCCCTTGCGCTTTGAAAAAGGTAAAGGCCATCGCGCCTCCGATGAAGATTCCATCGATCTTCGAGAGGAGTGCTTTCAAGACGCCGATCTTCGTGGAGATTTTCGCACCTCCGATGATCGCATAGAAGGGTTTTTTCGGATGAGAGATGAGAGGTTGGAGGAATTCGATCTCTTTTTGGATGAGAAAACCCGCTGCTGTGCGATGAGGGAAGAAGGAAGCGATGGTGACAGTTGAGCTGTGTTTACGATGCGCTGTTGCAAAGGCATCATCGACGTAAAGGTCGGCCAGTTTCGAAAGTTTTTCTGCAAAGCTGGGATCGAGTGAGGGATTTTCTTCCGCTGCATGGAAGCGGAGATTTTCGAGAAGGAGCACCTGGCCCGGTTTTAGATCTTTGGCTTTTTTTTCGACATTTTCTCCAATGCAATCTTCTGCCATCTCGATGGGGCGGTTGAGCAAAGTGGAAAGGGGCTGCACACAACAGCGGAGCGAGAGGTTTGGGTCAAAACCCTCCTTTGGCCGCCCGAGGTGGCTGATGAGAATGACGCTTCCGCCGTGGTCTAGGATGTATTGAATGGAGGGGATCGATTCTCTGATGCGCGTGTCGTCGAGAATCGAGCCATCTTCATTTAAGGGGACGTTGTAATCGACGCGAAGAAGAACGCGTTTTCCACTTAGAGAGAGATCTTGTAGCTTTCTCAAATTCATCAGAGTTCCGCAAAAGGGTTGGCCGCTTGTCCAAACTGTGTCCCCTTTTTACGTTTTTTCAATTCTGTTTTCAAGGAAAAGATCAGATCTTGGTCGAAGTTTTGCCGCACCGCCCAGCGCAAATAGTCTAGAGAAATCTCAGAAAAGGGACGTCCTTTGTATTTGCCGAGTGGCATCGCCTTGAGTTGGATAGGGCTTTTGAGTCGATCGAGCAGTTGCTCTGTCGTTTTGAATTGTTTGGCCAGGTGCTTAAACACTTCGATATTTACGACGACATCATTCATCGCGCGATGGGCGCCCTCTTCTGGGATATTGAAGTGTTGGCGGAGCTTTTGAAGGGAATTAATCGGGCTCTCACCGTACAACCGGGCGAGGCGCAATGTGTCGATCAAGCGAAGCGATTCGAGGATTTGAGGGATGTTGTGCCGTTTGGCAGCATTAGAGATAAAGGCGATGTCATTGGGGATCCCGTGACCCACGATGATCCCTTTGCCGATGAAAGTGAGAATGGTGGGGAGGACCTCTTGGATCGTCGGCTTGTTGCTCACCATCTCATTGGTGATATGGTGGATGGCGATCGAGGATTCAGGGATCGGGACTTGAGGATCGATTAGCGTTTCAAAGGTCTCGAGAGTTTGCTCGAAATTGAACCGAACGAGTGCAATTTCGATGATGTGATCTTGTGTCGGTTCGAGGCCTGTCGTTTCACAATCTAGACAGACAAAGGAATCTTTATGAAGCAGGCCCATTTACCAAAAGTGTGTTTAGTTTTTCGATGAGCTCTATTCTAGCTTTGGGAGTCTTAATTGAATAGAGAAGAAATGCGGGAGGGGTGGAAGGATTTATCGTTTTAAGAGCGATTTTGAGGTTTTTTTCGATTTCTGCATCTTTCAATTTATCCGACTTTGTGAAGATGAGGAGGAGGGGTTTTTTGTGAAAATGGGCCCATTCGATGAAGGCGATGTCTTCTTCGGTTGGGATTCTGCGCAAATCGATTAAAAACAAGAGGAGCTTTAGGGTGGTCCGGGTTTGCAAGTACTGATCGATCGCAGTTCCCCATTCTTCTCGGATTGTCTTTGCCACTTTTGCGTAGCCGTAGCCGGGGAGATCGACGAGGGCAAGCTTTTGATCGATGAGAAAGAAATTGATCGATTGCGTTTTTCCAGGGGTCGAAGAGGTTTTTGCCAATTTTTTGTGGTTGAGCAGGTGATTGATCAGTGAGGATTTACCGACGTTCGAGCGTCCGACGATGGCGATTTCTGGCATCGGCTTTCCAGAGTTGGCGTCTTTCAGAATAGGGAGCTGCTGCTCGAGGTAGGCAGAGGCGATGAATTCCGCATGCTTAAAGGGTATTTTGTTTTGGCTTTGTTGCATAATTAATGAGGCCCTAGCGGCTTGTTGTCAGTTTTTACCACAGAGATGGGAAACCACAGAGAGGAATTTTTTAAACATCTTTTCAGTCAAAAAGGTATATACCCCTTCCACCTCAATCGTAACCACAAGCAAACCGATTAAAAGCCTCAAATTTCGAATCAAAGGGAGGGGGTTAATATTAATTCAATATTACCCCCTCCCTTTGATTCGAAATTTGAGAACTTTTCATTCGGTTTTCTTGGGTACGATTGAGGTGGAAGGGGTATAGATTAAAAAATTTCCTCTCTGTGGTTTCGCATCTCTGTGGTTGTTATCTGCCTTTTATGCAACAGCTTTTGTTCTGCATAAATTTTTCTTTTTTGCTCCCCTGAGTAAGAAATGGAGATAAAGAGGGTGCTTGGGGGGAGCAATGGCTCAATTATTTCGGGCCACTCGATACAGCAGATTCCCTCTTCTTTTTCGAGGTACTCGTCAAAACCGAGGGCGATAAATTCTTCAAGTCGAGGCAGGCGGTAGAGATCGAAATGGTAGATTTCAGGGGTTCCATCGTAAATATTCAATAGGGAAAATGTCGGGCTCGAAATAGCGCGGTTGTATTGTCTCTGGACTCCTTCTACGAGCCCTCGGATCAGCGTCGTCTTTCCACTCCCCAAATCTCCCTTGAAGACGACGACACTTCCCCATTTAAGAAGTTTGCCTAACTCTCTGCCGATGGCATGGGTCTCATCTGCTGAAAAAGAGAGATATTCCTGCTTATTCTTCTTCATCCTCTTCGTCTTTTTCTTCCACCGTCCATTGGTCGATGTAGGAGGAGAATTCTTCGTATTGAGAGAGCGATTCGACAAAGGCGTTGATCTTATTCTCATCGAAGTGGGTCTGAATGAAGTGCAAAAAGCCTTCTTCGATCTGAAAACGGTTTTGATTGGGGACTTCTTCTAAAGGAATGTGTTTGAGTTGCGACTTGATAAAATCGTCGACGACGGCGCTTTTGCTGTTGAAGATTTTCCCTGTCACAGCAGAAGAAAAAACTGTTTTTGTGATCGGCTCTTTTCGCTTGATAATGTAATTTCTAATCACTTCGGGATCTTCTGAGACAAAAAACCGCTTTGCTTTCAGTCCCCCCACGCGTTCCTTATTCTCTGGACACTTAGAAACCCAATCGTAGATCGCATCTTGAGGATTCGGATGGGTATTGTCGCCGAAGACTTTTCCTGTAAAAGGGCAAATGTAAATTTTTGTCGTATGTTCGTTGACGCTCTGTTGGCCGTATTGGATCTTGATTTCTGTTTCGCGCCAGAGTTTTCCTTGGGTCTCTAATTTTTTGAGTAGATCTTCTTGGCTTTGAAAAATCATTTTGTCGCGTACAAATAATACGGGATCAATGTGAAACTTTTTTTCCAAAAAAAACAGATAGGCGGGGATCAAGTCTACTTTTTTATTCTTTTTTAGAAACTTAAGCAGTTCATCCTTAAGAGTTTCAGAAATTGCAATCGCTGCCATCATGGCCCTCAACTTACTGGGGGGTTCATTTCTTTCATTAAAGTCAGCGAGAATACCTTAACTTCAATTTTATATTCAAGGAATATGGTCATCAGGGGGTTGATTTTGATCTTTGAAATTGGTAACATGCCTCTTTCTGTGAAAACATTTTTCGGGAGAATGCGCATGGTACCGGTCTTAGAAGATGCACTTAAGTTAGAGGAAATCGTAGTTCCAGGGTATGAGAAGGTCGTAAAAATCTCTCAAGAAGAGGTTGGTCTCAGCGCGATCATCTGTATCCACAACACTGTCATGGGACCCGCTCTGGGAGGGACGAGGATTTACCCTTATGCGACATTCGATGCGGCATTAGAAGATGCGAAGCGTCTGGCTAGAGGAATGACTTATAAGTCGACGCTGTCTGAGTCGGGCTGGGGTGGCGGGAAGAGCGTCATCATTGCAAATTCCAAGACGCAAAAAACGCCAGAGCTCCTCCATGCCTTCGGTCTAGCTGTCGATCGATTGCAAGGGGAATACATCTGTGCAGAGGATCTCGGCAGTACACCTGCGGATATGATGATCATCAGCCAGGCCACTCCTTATGTCGTCGGGCTTCCCCATGAAAAGAGCAGTGGAAATCCCTCTCCTTTTACGGCTTACGGGACCTATCGCGGGATTCAGTCGGTTCTCCAGGAGATCTACGGTAAAGATTCTCTCGAAAATCGCACAGTTGCCCTTCAAGGGTTAGGCAGTGTGGGGATGGATCTCGCTCTGCAGCTCTTTTGGGCAGGAGCGCGCCTGATCGTCAGCGACGTCGATCAAGAGAAGTGCCTCTATCTCGCCAAACAAACAGGAGCGCAGGTTGTCTCGATCGATGAGATTTTAAAAGTAGACTGCGACGTGTTGGCTCCGTGTGCCTTAGGAGGGATTATCAGTGCGCAAACGATCCCTCAGTTGCGCTGTAAGGCGATCGCAGGTTGCACGAACAATCAACTGCTCAAAGATTCCGATGCCGACACTTTGCGCGAAAAGGGGATTCTCTACGCCCCAGATTTCGTGATTAACGCCGGAGGATTGATCAATGTGACAGAAGAGCTCGCACCTGCAGGGTATGATCCCGCACGTGCACGCCAGAAGGTGCACGGTCTTTACGATCAACTATGTGTGATCTACGACATTTCCAAGCAGAATCGTTGTTCTACAAACGCAGCAGCGCTCTCTTTGGCAGAGTATCGCTTGAAATACAAGCTGGGTAGACGTGTCGAGCCTCCTTGTTTTCACCATGCTAAGAGTGTTTAATAATGAGTAACCTAATCGCGTTCGTTCAAGATCTAGCGAGCGCAGCTCTTGCGTTGGCCTTTGGATCGAAGGTCCCTGAAGAGGCATTGCAAGCAGACGTCACGCAGAGCACACAGGAGCAATTCGGTCATTACCAGTGCAATAGCGCCTTGAAGATCGGTAAGATGCTGGGTCTGCCTCCGAGACAGGTCGCAGAAGCCATCGTCTCCCTCTTCGATCGAGAGAGCGCGATTGAAAAGCTCGAAATTGCAGGGCCCGGATTCATCAATATCACCCTCTCTCCTCTTTACCTCTCTAACCTGGTCAAAGAGATTCTCTACAGCGATCGACTTGGGGTTCCCCCTGTTAAAAAAATAGAGCGAATTATCGTCGAATTTTCCTCTCCTAACATTGCAAAAGAACTCCACGTGGGCCACCTTCGTTCGACGATCATCGGAGAATCGCTCGCGCGCCTATTTGAGTTTTTAGGCCACGATGTCTTGCGCCTTAACCACATCGGTGATTGGGGGACCCAATTTGGGATGCTGATCGCCTACATGCAAGAAGAGGTGCCAGAGGTTTTAGAAGGAAAGCAAGAGACAGATCTGATCGAGTTGATGCAGTGGTATAGAGCCTCCAAGAAGCGATTTGATGAGGATCCCGCTTTCAAAAAACGCGCGCAGCTCGAAGTCGTTAACCTCCAAGGGGGCAATCCCCAATCCTTAGCTGCCTGGGAGCGGATCTGCGCCATTTCCCGCAAGAACTTCAATGAAATTTATCGCCTCCTCGACGTCCGGATCACAGAAAGAGGAGAGTCGTTTTACAATTCCCAGTTGCGCCCTCTCGTCGAAGACCTAGAGAAAAAGGGGATCATCACTCTTTCAGATGGGGCCAAGTGTATCTTCCTCGAGGGATTTGTGACGCGCGATCAAACCCCACTACCGATGATCGTGCAGAAATCCGATGGGGGATATAACTACGATACCACGGATATGGCCGCAATGCGCCAGCGCGTCCAGGAAGAAAAGGCAGACAGGATCATCGTCGTGACGGATGCGGGACAGAGCTTGCATTTTCAGATGGTGGCAAAAGCAGCGGAACGCGCGGGGTATCTCGATCCTCACAAAGTCCAGTTCGACCATGTCCCTTTTGGCGTCGTTTTAGGGGCAGATGGCAAAAAATTCAAGACACGTTCAGGAGAGACGGAGAAACTCATCGACCTTCTGCAAGGCGGAGTCGACCGCGCAGAGCAGATCTTAAAAGAGCGTCTTCCCGATCTCCCTTCAGAAGAGCTCGATAAAATGGCAGAAATCCTCGGGATCGATGCGATCAAATACGCCGATCTCTCGTGTCATCGGATCAAAGATTACGTCTTTAGCTATGAGCGGATGCTTAAACTCGAGGGAAACACGGCGGCATTTCTCCTTTACGCCTATGTGCGTATAGAGGGGATTAAGCGCAAAGTAGGCAAAGAGATCGCCTCTCTTCTCAAGAAAAGCGCCATTCAGCTCAAACACCCGACCGAGATCACCCTCGGTCTACACCTCTCTCAGTTCGCAGAGACGTTAGATATGATGTCGCGCGATCTTTTGCCCAATCGGCTCTGCGACTATCTCTACCACCTGGCTGAGAAGTTCCACGCCTTTTTCCGCGACTGTAGGGTCGAAGGGTCTGAAGAAGAAGAGAGCCGCTTGCTGCTCTGTGAAGCGACAGGGCGCATCTTGAAACAGGGTTTGCAGATCCTCGGTCTCAAGACTCTCGAGAGGATGTAGAACCTACCCGAGAAACCGCTTTATACCCACACCCCTTGAGAAGGCGCGGGTGCCCGAAGTACTCGATGAGCGGCCACTTGCGGCAGACTGCCGGCCTTAACGCATAGTGCCCACAGGCTCCATCCTTTTTCAGGTAGCGGCACCCCATTACGAAAACCCTTTTCCCCTCGCTTTCGTAGAGATTTTCGTCTCTGCGGTAAAATCCCAAAAATTGCGTATTCCACAGGTAAAACAATTTTCCAAAAAGACCCTTTGTCTCGGGGACGAGGATATAGTGGCAGCACTTTCCCCTTTTGAGACAGCTCCCCGCTTGCTTAAAAGGGGGGCGGATGAGCCACCGGGCCACCTTTTGGGCCGTGAGATCCAAGAGGATGAAAGGGAGGACTAGGACCCGGAGAGGCCAGCGGAGCCAGGAGGGCACCCATTGGCGGGGAATGCCCCCAACAGGCTCGGGAGGAGGCCCTACAGCTTCTTCGGCGGCGTCTAGGAGCTCCTCGAGCTGCTTCTCTGGGTACATCTTTAGCATTTTTTTGAAATTTCTCAATAAATGGACAAAATGATACGATTCTACAAAAAATCGGGGATTTTATGAAGAAAATCATCTTTTTAATCCAACTCATCCTTCTCACCACCTCTGTATCTGCACAAGAGGTGGAAGAGGCTCACCCTGTCGTGATTTTGGGCGCAGGGACGGGGGGCTTGACCTCGGCCACTTATCTCTGTCGTGCGGGGGTAACGCCGCTCGTCCTCACGGGCCCTACCATCGGAGGGGCGATCGCGCAGTCTCCGCGCGTAGAGAATTGGCCAGGTGAGGTAGAGATCTCAGGGATCGAATTGAGTGAAAAGATGGAACACCAGGCGAAGGTCAATGGAGCCGATTTGCGCATGGAAACTGTGGTCTCTGTCGATTTTTCGCAACGCCCTTTTTTGATCACGACAAAATCCCTCATCGACCCAGAACAAACCAAGCGCTATAAAACCGACTGCTGCATCATCGCCACGGGAGCCACCCCCAACCTTCTCCAAATCCCCGGAGAGAGCAAATACTGGTCGAAAGGCGTCTATAATTGCGCTGTCTGTGATGGAGGCCTCTATAAGGGAAAAATCGTCGCCGTCGTCGGAGGAGGCGATGCAGCGCTCATCGAAGCGCAGTATCTGGCCAATCTTGCACGAGAAGTGCATCTCATCGTGCGCAAAGATAAATTCCGCAGTGTAGAGACGAAGAGAATCGAACAAATCCTCTCTCATCCCAACATCCATGTCCACTATGGGACCATCGTCCGTGAAGTCAAGGGAGATGGGACAAAAGTCACCCACATCCTCCTTCAGACGAATGGGGCAAAACAGGAGGAGCGTCTCGACGTCGATGCCCTCTTTTTGGCCATCGGCTCTCAACCCAATACGCAGCTCTTCAAAGAGCAGCTAGAAGTCGACGCAGCAGGGTACATCGCCCTGAAAAGGCACCAAGAGACATCCCTCGAAGGAGTTTATGCGATTGGAGATGTAGCCGATCCTGAATTCAAACAGGCAGTTTCTGCAGCAGGTGATGGAGCGAAAGCCGCTCTGCAAGCCCAAATCTATCTCGCCTCCCTTCCCAAAACACCGATTGCAGCAATACGTCCCCTAGAGGTCTCTCAAAGCCCGAAAAAAGAGGTCATCTCCATCGACACGGTCTCTCAACTCGAAGCTGTATTGAAAAAAGCAAAAGGACCTGTCTTCGTTGACTTTTACGCAGACTACTGCGGTCCTTGTCGCCGCCTAGCCCCCCTCTACGCAGGCTGGGCTCAAAAATACGGCGACAAGGTCACCTTCTTGAAAGTCGATGCTTCTAGCTCTCACGATCTTTGCGAGAAGTTTCAGATCAGAGCCCTTCCCACCCTCATCATCTTCGACGAGAAAGGGCAGATAATTCAAAGGACTCAAGGCCTAAATGAAATCGGTAATATCGAGAAGCGCCTGGAGCAGTTCTCCTTAAATTAGGGCCTGTCGTCAATTGAAGCTTCATTCTGACTCATCGCACCTCTGCTTATTGCAAGGAGAACAAGAAATGGTAAGAATGATATAATGATGAAGAAATATATCATTCTTACCATTTCTTTGTCGCTCGCTCTAAAAACCTTTACCAAGATTTTGATCTTCCCGTTGAAGCTTATACCCCGCGCGCTCAAATGCACCATCCTCAAGCGCGCGGGGTATAAATTGACGACAAGCCCTAGGAGTTCTCTTCGCTTTCAGTTTTTTCTCGTGGGTGCCAGTAGTCTATGAATATGTACGCGTTGCGAGCTCTTTCTCTGTCCAATGTGGCGCATTCGTCTGCTAAAGCGCGCGCTTCTTTTCGTTTGTTCTTTTTAGTTAGACAAATTGCAAGATGGGACAGCATGTTTGCTTTCGAAAAGTCGTTGGTAATTTTATTTGTGAGAAAGAGGGCCCTCTCAATTTGATCGTAGTCTTCGAATAACATGATCATTTGAGAGACACGTGGCCATTCTTCTGCATTTACGAGTTCCAGGGTCACCTGAATGCTCTCTTCCCAGTTTCCCGTCTTAGCTAGAGCCTCGGCGATCTCAAACAGATGCGGAAGGGCATCGGTTTTATTGCCACGCTCGATGATTTTCGTTGTGAGATAAAGAGCTTTTTTAACTGCACCCTGCTGAATCAATCTTATTGCAGAGGCAGAGACACTCTTCAGACCACATGCCTTTGTCACGTCTAGTAGATCTGAATATTGGAATAGTTCCTGGAGACAGAGATGCGTTGATTTTTCATATTCTTGACAGGAATACAATGTCTGGACAAGCTCTTGCAAGAGCTCAGAGTGAGCCGAGGATCTCACATCCAGATGGCTTGCCAAAGCAAACGCTTGATTTAGCTTACGCGCCTGTAGAAAAAATCGGATGAGGTGCGCCCAGACGTCAGAATTGTTCGAAATAATTTGTGGAGCGAACCACAGAGCTACTTCACCTTTTCCCTCTCGTAGTAGCCCAAAAAAAAGGGCTTCTAAAGCCTTTTGCTTTATAGGGAAAGCGAGTATTTTTCCTAGGATTTGTGGGCTCAAAGAATGGAGACTCAGTCCAGTAGATGTCAAGTATGTGATGAGATCCAGGAAGCCCTGTTCTCTTTCCGCTGTTTGAGGATTTTTGCATAGGGTCTCATAAATGATTCCCGGAAAGTTTTGTTGTCTGAAGAATGGAATGCAAGGACTCAAAATCTTAAATTGAATGTGCTCTGGTAATCCAAGTGTGAAAGCGAAGACTAGGTCGCCGCGACCTTCCGCAATCCATGAGTGGACCAGGGCAGTCATCCCTGCATAAATGTCTCCTTGTCCTAGATGTTTAATGTGTGGGCTGCGCGTGCATGCTTCATAAGTGTGTAAAAACCAGTTGCTTGTTACCAAGTGACTCACTAGCAGAGGTAAGTTAATTGCCTGTCCAGGAGTAATGGACATTAGATCGCGTAAGTTGGCTATCCACGAATGGAGGGATTGTAGCTCCTGACTGGAAAAAGTGAGGGTAGCGACCCGCTTGTGCAGCCGCCTTAGTGATTTCTCGTCATTAAGGGGTAGATATTTTGGGAGTTGAGAAACGATGTCTTTTATGATGGACGTCAGCTTGTCAAGGCTTTCGATCTTATCCACCTGAGGCAATGTGGCAAGAAGAGGAGTTAGGGATCTTCCGCAAACATCATTTAATTGCTCGAGATCTTTTTCGAATGCGCGATACAGGTGATTAATGGACTTCCTTTTTTCCCAGGAGCTAATCTCTGACTGACACTCTTGAAAAAACGAGCAGATCGTTGGGGGAGCCTCTCCTTCTTGGAGAATGCGGAAGACCATCTCATTAGGGAGCATGGAAAAGGGGGGTTCAGCCGTGGAGGAGTAGGATTCTTCTGTCTGAACACTTTTTAATGGGAAAAAATCAGGGGATTGAATCGTTTTAAGCGCTTGTTGCAGGACAGCGACTTGAGTTTCTGGTTTTACAGAAAGAGATGTGCAGGTAGCTACGCTATTGAGCAGCTCGATAAATGAAATACCTGTCAGCCCTCCGATAGGAGTGTCTCTGCTCAAAAACACGCATCGATCGTTGAGCTTTTTTTGCGTTTTTGGATCGAGCTTATTATAATGTTTGAGCGTTGCTGGAATGTCTTGTAGTGCCAGATCGCGGGCGATTTTATTCAAGGGGGATAATTTTAGCGCAATAGGGAGCTCTATTGTATTAAATTGTTTTGTTTGAATTGAGTGCATTGTGTGACCTTTGTTTTTAAATAACCTGATTATTACTTTAATTATATATCAAATTAATTAAAAAAGCAACAGGGCAGTTTTATGTATAATTAAATTTTTAATTTGTGAGTTGTTTTGGAGGGATTCTTCTTAAGCTGGGAAATGGGTGTGGGATAAGAGGCAGAGCCTTAATGGCCTGCCTCCGCAGGCGTTTTAAGGCTTCTCTGATTTTTCTATCTGATCCGTCGAAGAGTAGGGGCATCCAGGGATAGCGAAAAGCACTTTGATAATGTGCTCTCTCAGAGTGTCCCTTTCGATTTTCGATACCAAAGCCATCGCCTCTTTCCATTGTCCCTTTTTGGCTGCACTAATTATGATGAAGCTCTGAGCTGAGTCACTCCTTGTATCCATTTTTCCGGCGAAAAAGAGGAGCTTTTCCAGCTGATCGTATTCTAGGGTACAGGTTGCTAATACGTTTTGGATAATATCACTGATATGGGAGACTATTCCTTTTTTATCGGTCAGTAATTGCAACGCCACGTCCACAAACTCTTCCCATTTCCCTTTTTTAGCAAGTGCTTCTGCAATGATCCTCAAGTGGTGTATGGAAAAAGATTCGTCACTAAACTGCATGATTTTCTTTGTGAGGCACGAAGCTTTTTGATATTCACCGCATTTTATCAACATCACTGCGAGCTCAGAGATCTTCCACTGGGATTTTGAATCGTTGCGCTCCTCCAACTGATCTACTAAGGCAAAAGCCTGGTTTGGATCATTTGCATCCATGAAAAATTGAATAAGATCGCACCAGACCTCAGCGTGAATCTCTTTGCTCGATTCGCTACTGAGAGTTATCCGAGGTGCCAGGAGCAGCGCTTTTTCCCCTTTTCCTTCTTCTAATAAATTTTTCACAAGAAACTGAAGGAATAGGTTAGCACTTTCTTCATCTAATTTTTCTAAGATCTGCAGGAAGAGATCACTCTCACTAAATCCATGAGCTACAAGCCACGTGGCGATGTCAGAAAATGCTGTATGTCTTTTTTCTTTATCAGGAATTGTGCATGCGATGTCAAAAACGATGGTTGTATCGGCTACATCGAGAATTTCTGGGATACAACCCGCGAGAATTTGGATCTTAATTTGCTCGATCGGTGCTGCGTTAGCTAATTCAATCGCATTCATTTGTCCTCGCAAAAGGAAGCTGGTGATCACTGAAGATATCCCCGCACAGACATCTCCTTCTCCTAGAGTTCGGATGGCTGGGTTTTGCAGACATGCCCGACAGGCGCGCTCGGTCCACTCCCAATGAAGTAGATCGTACACTGGGTCTAACAGCGCTTGATTGGGGTCTGTAGAATACATCAATGCGCGCCCATTGTCTATCAAGTCGGGAAGTGTTTTTCGCATGAACATATCTTTGAAATGCTGAGCAGCGATCCACTGGCATAATTGCGTGAGTCCTTCTTCACTATCATCTGGTAGGTATTTCGCTAGTTGAGTAAGGGTATTTCTAACGATAGCAGAGATCTCTTGATAGCTTTTGAGTTCACTCGCTGCAGGCATTTCAGCAATAAGAGCGCCCAAGGCTCCGTGCCAAAAATGGTTTAATTGCTTCAGCTCCGCTTGGAATGTGCGGTACCGCGCATTCAGAGCTTTTCTTCCTTTCCAAGAGCTAATCCCCGACTGACACTGTTTGAAAAATGAGCAGATCTTTGGAGGAGCCTTTCCCTCTTGGAGAATGCGGAAAACCATCTCATTGGGGAGCATGGAAAAGGGGGATTCAGCGATGCAGGAATAGGACTCTTCTGACGGAACACTTTCTGTTGGGATAAAGCCATCTTCTTCCTGAACGCTTTCGGCTGCGCTAAAATCAGGAGATTGAATCGTTTTAAGGATTTGTTGGAGGACAGAGATCTGCTCTTTTTTTTGGAGGCGCGATAAGCAATGGAGGGTTGTCGAGAGTAACTGGGAAAATTTCACACCTGATGTTCCGCCGACAGAGGGGATGTTCTTACTCAGCTTTTTACACAGGGTATTGAGTTTTTTGTGTGTTTCAGCATCGAGAGCGTGATAGAGCTCGAGCGCTGCTTGGACATCGCCTTGTGCCAAAGCGCAAGCGATTTGGCTCAGTGGAAGAAGTGTCAGCGTAATGGGTAGTTCGATGCTATTAAATGTTTTGCTTAGAATTGGATGCATTAAGCGGCTCCATTTTTAGTTTATTTTTCTTTAAAGCAGTATAAACGAGTTGTACTCAGGGGGAGAGCCTTAGCGGCTCTTCTCCTAATGGAATTACGGCTTCGCTGCTTCTTCTGTAGCATTCGAAGAGTAGGGGCATCCAGGGCGAGCTAAAAGCACTGTGAGAATGTACTCTCTCAGACCATCATCTTCGATTTTCGATAGCAAAGTCATCGCCTCTTTCCATTGTCCCTTGCTGGCAACCCTTTCTACAATGAACCTCTGTGTAGAAGAGCTCGAGGAAAGATTTTTAAATTTTTTAGCCAGAAACAGGAATTTTTCGAATTGATCGTATTCTAGATCGGAATGGAAAAGTAGCTCGGTTATCATATTTGCGACGTGGTTATGTCCTTCTGCATCGATCAGTTGCAACGCCACATCCTCAAACGCTTCCCACTTTTTCTTCTTAGCGAATGCCGCTGCAACGCTTTCCAAGTGCCAATTGAAGTCAGCTTCGTGAGCGTATTCCTTGATTTTCATTGTGAGGTAAGAGGCTTTTTCGTCTTCACCGCATTTGATTAACTTCACAGCTAGATCAGATGCGACCTCTCTGTGTTCTGAAAAGATCATGTCGAGCTGATAGGCAATGGCGAAAGCTTGGGTTACATTTAAATGCATGACATAGTTAACAAGGGCTTTCCAGGTTTGACCCCAAAGGTCGAACCGATTCGTATTATTGCGGGTTATACGTGGTGCGATCAGCAGCGCTTTTGCGCCTTTTCCTTCTTCCAATAGTTTCATTACGATACGATGAAGAAGAGCACGCTGTCTGATCTTATCACTTATTTTTTCCACACTCTTCATGACGAGATCACTTTCAGAATTGTTATTAGTTAGAGCATGGAGGATAATGTATTCAAAGAGACCATCTGCTTTCTTGGATGGAGGCATCTTACATACGCTGTCAAAGACTAACTCTGAATGGCCGCGATCAATCAATAGACGCCCATTGTCTCCATCGTCTAAGAGATTGTCTAAGAGCATGTGGATCTTTAACAGCTCAATCGGCTCTTGATTGACAAATTGGAGGGCTAATTGTAATTGGGAGGCAGGCCATTCTTGAGAAATGGGTGCATTATGTCGAAGAAGCCCTTTAACCACAGTGGATAGTGCGGAGATGTCGGTTGCCCGCCCGTTCGGTCCTAGACCGCAAATGCTTCGGCTGTGCCAACACATTTGGTAGGCGCACTGGCCGAGCTCTGCCTGGAAAAAGGCCTCGACCTTCTCAGCTATTTGTGGTGGATTTAGATCCTCAGAGCACAATAGCTCGCATGAGTGGAATACGAACCACTGCAAGGGGGATACGATAGAAGGAGCAAAGGAAGGCCCAGAGATCTGGTCGCACTGTTGGCTGAGCCTTTCTGGGTTACTACGGAGAAAAAATTGCGTTAGTTTGACTAGGGTATTGTGTGTGACAGTTCTCAGTCTCTCTTCACTCTCGATTTGACTCGCCTCAGGCAATGTAGCAATGGTGCCACCCCAGAAAGTGTTTACTGAATTTAGCTCACTTGCTACAAAGTGCATCCGCAGTTGCCATAGACATCTTCGGAAAAAAGAAGAGGTGCACGCTAGAGCTCTTGCGTCTCTATCTCCGCTACATTCCGAGATAATAGAGGCTCTGATTTCAATAGGGAGAGCATCAAAAAGATCTTCTCCTGTGTATAGTATGCAGTCGACAATATTGTTCTGAAAAATCTGTTGCACAGCATTATCAAGCGTTGCACTTTTACTCTCTGTTTCAATGCTTTTCATTTCGACAAAATCAGGAGACTGCACTGTTGCAATCACTTGTTGCAGAACAGAGATCTGTGCTTTCTTTTGGGGGCGAGATAAGCATCGCGAGGTATCGGAGAGCAACTCGATAAATGTCACGCTTGACAGGTCTCCGACAGAAAGACCGCGCTTACTCAGCTGGGACGGTCCGCCGACGGAAGGAGTCTCCTTATGGAGCTTCTTGCACAGGGTATTGAGTCTATTTTGTGTTTCAGCATCAAGATCATTATAGCAATTGATTGCAGCCTGGACGTCGCCCTGTGCCAAAGCGCAAGCGATTTGGTTCAATGGGGTTAAAGTCAGTGTAATAGGTGGCTCGATGATATTAAATTGTTTGTTTTGAACTGGGTTCATTTCATAATCTCCGCTTCTTTATTTATATTGTATTTTAAATTATACCTTAAATTAAACAAGGCGGCAATATAATAAATTTATATATATAAATAAATAATTTACACAATAAAGCGCCTTAGCGCACACCTATAGGTAAGAACGGACTCGGGAGATCCAGCCAGGGAGCCAACGCTCTTCTCCCCGTGCGGGAGGGGCGTTGGCCACTCTCTGGCGCAGAATGCCCTCTGCTGTGTGCACGAAGGCGACGACGGGGTCTTCTTGTAGGGGCATTGCCTCGAGGACTTGCTTGAGTCCCCACGCTTGGCTCTTGTAGCGCTCTGAGGCGGCTGTACCGATCCCCTTAAAGTGGGTGTAGTCTAAGAGGGCATAGCGTCCTTTTTTTGTCTGGGAGAGGCGCTCGATCTTTTGACGCAGAACGGCAGCGTCTTCTGGGGGAATTGCATCCAAAAGCTGAGAGAGTGCTTTTTCGAATTGGCAATGGATGAAGGTGCATTGTAGGGACAGTGTTTTTTCGAGGAGTTTTTTCAGGCGCTGTCTTTTTTTGCGCTCAGTAGGGGCGCTGAATTCCGCCTTGGATTTCCAAGGACAGCTCCCTTGCAGCCATTCGGGGATTTTAATGCCTTGTGTTTTGAAAAAGGCGATGAGTTGGGGAAATGTCTCGACGAATGGGGCTTTATTTTCCACTGGATACCAGATGAAGTGGCCGATCCCTAAAGAGGGAAACGACTCTCCTTCATTCCACCACACGAGTTTTTCTGGGTTGCTGCTGCATTCGTTGTGAAAGATCTTAGCGGCAATCCACTCTGTATCAGAGGGGGGGTGAGAAAAAGAGAATAGAGGGAAAAGCAGAAGCAAAAAAAACAGATACATTTTACACTCCTTATTCATGAACCTATACTCGTAAAAAGTGATCACGATTCGCCTGTCGATATTACTCCTTCCAAAAGAATCGAAAATCGGCCAGAATAATCTCGAAAATCGACGAAAAATTTTACTGGGATAGGTTCGTGCGTTCGATTGTCTATTCTACCATAGCTTTGGGTTTCTTTTCACAACTTCACGCGGAGAATGGCGCCTTCTTTTTCGATACAGCAGCGCTCTACTATCAGGCGCAGGTCGATGGGTTGGGCTATGTCAAGAAGGGTCGATCGGTTAAAAATCCTTCGTTCGAGTGGGATTTTGGATTTAAGGTGGCGCTGGGGTATCAATTCCCCCGGGATTTGTGGACAGTAGTGTTGCGGGCGACGTCTCTACAGACACATGCGGATCGACTAACGCGGGGGGAAAAGCTGATTCCGCTTTGGTTAAGCAAACCTCTTTTAGTGGATAGTGCGAAGATGCATTGGCGGCTGCATTTAGGCGTGTTCGATGCGCTTCTGTTTAGAAAATTTGCAGCTACAGAAACGCTCATGCTACAGCCCCAAATCGGGATCAGTGGAACGATCGCGCGCCAAAAATTCAGTGTCGATTATGGGAGTTCGGTGGAGGTCCGCACGAAAAACAAATTTTTCGGGATCGGACCCTACTTGGGTCTCTTTACGCAGTGGTTGTTAAAAAGAGGCGCTTTTCTCTTTGCAGAAGTGGGTTTTAGGGATTTATACGGAGAATTCTATCTGCATCAAGATGAGGATTTACTGCATACGAAGGAAAAAGTGCTAGGCGTTCACAACGTGTATCGACAAGGTGCTTCTGCTTTGGAAATGCTCTTTGGGTTCGGATGGGATTGGGATTTCTCAGGGTCTCTCAAGCGGTTTGGGTGTCGACTTTCTTGGGATCAATGGCTCTTCTTTTCTCAAAACCAGTTAATGCGTTTTCAAGATCCGCAAAACTTGGGGCAATTTTTTGCTAATCAAGGGGATCTAGGGTTGGGCGGTCCAGAACTGGGATTTTATTTCACTTTTTAACAAAGTGGCGATTTACCGGGGCGGTTGGGAATTTCCCGGACGTATTTGGGGACCCCGTAGCCCGGCAGTTGGGCAGCGAGTTGTTGGATGAGCAGGCGGCCTTTCTCTTCAGGGACTTCGAAATGGGAGGCTCCCTGAACGCGGTCGAGTTGATGGAGGTAATAGGGGATGATCCCGTTGTCCACCAGTATTTCGAAGAGTCCTTTCAATGAGGAAAGCGTGTCATTGACGTTCTTGAGCAGCACCGTTTGCGAAAGGACGGGGATGCCGAGGCGTTGGATGTTTTTGAGGCTATTTAAAACGTCTGTATCGCACTCTCTCTTGTGGTTGCAGTGGATCATGAAGAAGATCTGTGTGGGGCATTTTTCGAGGAGGGAAAGAAAAGAGGCGTCGATGCGCTCGGGGATGCCGATGGGAAAGCGCGTATGGAAGCGGATCCGTTTGATATGAGGAATCTCGGAGAGGGAGGAGAGCAGAGCCTGAAGACGGGAATCGCTCAAGGAAAGGGGATCGCCTCCGCTGAGGAGAATCTCTGAAAGAGAGGTGTCTTGAGCGATTAAATCTAGTTCCTTTTCAAATGATTTTTCCTCTGTTTCATAATCGTAATTCTGCCGAAAACAAAACCGACAGTGCATCGCACAGGCGCCTGTGCAGATGAGAAGAGCCCTTCCTTCATACTTGTGCAAGAGCTTAGAGCTTTTGCAAAAACTAGAATCAGCGACGGGATCTAACTGGAAGAGTGCGTGGGGTTTTTGCTCTTCAACTGTCGGCAAAAATTGCACCAAAATCGGATCATCCCAAACCCCTTTTTCGACTTTTTCCGCAAGCCTTACGGGTAGATTGAGGGGAAATTTAGCGGGTTCGATGACGCGAGGCCCATAGGTAGCGGGATCGAGCTCGAGAAAATCGAGTAATTTGGCCCAGTCGGTGAAATTTTGCCTCTGGATCTTTCGCCATTCTGGGATCTTTTGCACAGGAATAGAACTCCGAGATTAATTGTAATATTAAACTCGACTCCATGAAATACAATCAAGTTCAAAAAAACTGTGAAAAAAAATGAATCGGATTATACCCATCGTGATTGAAATTTTTGATGTAAAAAAATCCTTTGACGGTACAGTGTTTGTGTGAATTTTTTGATTATGCAAGTAAGGGATGAGTTTGGTCAGGCGCCTGCGCCTAATTTTTGCATTTTCTTTGCTGTAGGATAGGTCAAGAAAGCTTTTTCACAACACTCTTATTATTAATAGTTTAATAAAATCTCTTTGACAAAACGTCCATTATATACTACAATTAAGCATGAAAGACCGTCTGTATACTATCTGCAACACCGAAGAATATGATGATTGGTTAGAAGAGCAGCCCTTAAAAAGCCGATTACAGGTTCTTGATCGCATCTCTCATATTCGTGAGGATGGGCATTTCGTGAGGATGGGCATTTTGGCGATCATAAAGATCTTGAAGAAGGTGTTTGGGAGCTTAGATGGAAGAATGGTAGACGTGTGTACTATGCGTACATTCTTGAAGAAAACATTTTACTGTTGTTAGGAGGGAATAAAAATGGCCAAAGCAAAGACATCAAAAAAGCGAGAAAGATCCTCAATGAGCAAGCTACGTTCGAAACCTAAAATTATTCTGAAATTGAAAGATGGAGCACGGGTCAGAGAGAGCAACCCAACAGAAGAAATTCTCAATGAAGATCTCATTAGTCGCGCTATATGGGAGTGTTTTAAAGAAGGGGATTCTGAGGGTGTGATTGAGATATTTGAGATATACCTTCATGCGGCGAATAAAACACGTATCGCAAAAGAGGCTTCAGTAGCGCGCTCCACTATCTACTCCCTTAAAGGAGGCAATCCAACAGTCAAAACATTGGCAAAACTTGTGCATGCTTGCGCTTAAACGTTTACTGCCTTCCCTTCGATCTTTTGAATGATAGCTGATTTAAGAGAGTTTTTAGATTGAGGGTCTGCTGAGCTCGAAATGCGTTCGATTTCTGCACCGAGTGAAGAGAGTTTTTCTACGAAATTCTCATAACCCCTGTCGATGTAGTGCGCGCCGCTGAGGTGGCTTGCATCAGAAGAGAGTAGAGCTGCCAAGACATAGGCGAATCCGGCACGCAAGTCGGGGATAGTGATGTCTTTGGCTTGTAGAGGCGTTGGCCCCTTAACGACGATACTGTGTTGAAAGTTGGAGCAGGAGAATCGGCATTCTCGACTGCCAAGACACTGTGTGAAGCGCGTGATATCGGCGCCCATGTGGTTTAAGGTCTCTGTATAGCCAAAGCGATTTTCATAAATCGTCTCGTGAACGACGGAGATTCCTTGAGCCTGTGTGAGTAGGACGACAAAGGGTTGCTGCCAATCGGTCAAAAATCCCGGGTGGACATCCGTCTCTAAGTGGATCCCTCCTTTCAACGGACCTTTGTAGAAGAATTCAATTCCGTCTCTCTTCACTTCAAATCCTGCATTGACCTCGCGCAATTTGTTTAAAAAGGTCACCATATGCAGGTGCTGTGCGCCTTCGACGAAGACTCTCCCCTGTGTGCTGATTCCCGCGAGCGCAAGTGATGCCGCTTCAATCCGATCTGTGATGACGACGTGTTCGACTTCGTGGAATTCAGAAGTGTGTTGGATGCGGATGGTCCGGTCGACATCGACCCCGATTGTGACGCCGAGTTTTTGCAAAAAGAGGATGAGATCGAGAATTTCAGGTTCGACGGCGGCATTTTTGATGATCGTCGTCCCCTTCGCGCGCACAGCGCCTAAGATGGTATTTTCTGTCGCTCCGACAGAGGGAAAAGGCAGATGGATGGTCGCACCTGTTAATCCGTGATGAGCCCTTGCAAAATAAGCGCCCTCCTTTTTCATCTCTCGATATTCGATCTCAGCTCCCAACTTTTCTAAAGCGGCGATGTGAAAATCGACTGGGCGTTTACCGATCTTGCATCCACCAGCCGTGGGGACGATAATATCTTCATCCGTTCTTCCCAATAGCGTTCCGATCATTAGGATAGGGATCCGATTCGATCCTGAAAATCTCTGGGGGACATAAGCCGTTTTCAGGTGCCTAGTGATGATTTCAAGCACACCTGCGGATTTATCCCATTGGATCTCCGAGCCGATTTCTCTACATAGATCGACAGTGACTTCGACTTCTGCAATATTCGGGACATTGTAAAAGATGCATTTTTTATCAGACAGCAGCGATGCGACGAGGAGCTTAGTCACAGCATTCTTCGCGCCCGCAGCTTTTACTTTTCCATTGAGCGCTTTGCCGCCTTTGATCTTCAAAATGTCCATCGATGCCCCGTGCTGAAAGTCTTAAGAAAAAAAGTCATTTTCAGCATAGCTATACCACAGTAACTCGATCCCATTCAATGAACTTTTTCTGCGAGCGATTGCCGCCACAGCGGGAATCGCTCCGCTAAACAAATGCGTTGAGTGAAAGTGATCGATGAGATAAAAATTGACGTGCTCTACAGCGGTTATCTAGGATGATGAGAAGTTCTTTTTACCAACAAAAGAAAAAATGGATCGCAGCAGTTCTGAGCTTGAGCTGCTGCGTTCTTTTGGTCTTGTGCTTATGTAATACGAGGATGGGGATCCGATGGAAGCTTCGATGTATCTCTGCTGAAGAACGGTACTTTTTCGATTCTTTTTTCCGCAGTCTTATTTCGGCAGATCGAGCTTATGAAAAAGGCCGCTATTTGGAGACATCGCTTTGGCACCTGGCAAAATAAGTTTCCCTGCGTGATATACCGCGCCCATCCACAAATGAGGTATTCTATTGGGGCACATTGACCCTCTGAAGGTTATATCCACATAGAATCCAAGATTTACAAAAAAGGACACTTTGGTTATAATTCAGTACATGAAAGACTTAATTTCCATTCTTCAGTCTCTTATGTCTCCTGGTCTCATGCGTGGCATGTCTATGCCCATGCGTGGCGCTTAGGGGAATTCTCGGTTTTTTACCCATCTCCTAAGCGCTAGTTTCTAGAGAACAATCAACCTAGGAGATTTTCAGATGTGTCAAAAAATTATTTTAATCCCCTGTGCAAATGGGCTTCTGCGTTTTCGCCCTGTTGCAAATCGACTAAAAAATGGGGGCGGCGATGAAAAAAATTGAAGTCAGCGCTCTTTCTAAAACGTACCGTTCCAAAGACGCAGTTGTCGCAGCGCTCGATGATGTCTCAGTAGCCATCGAAGAGGGAGATATTTATGGTATCATCGGACTCAGTGGCGCGGGTAAGTCGACATTGGTCAGGTGCATGGCAAGCCTTCTTAAGCCCAGTTCCGGAAGCGTTCTTTTCGATGGAAAAGATCTCGAGAGCATGAGTGCAAATCAATTGCGGCAATTTCGCTTGCAAATCGGGATGATTTTCCAGCATTTTAACCTCCTTTCTTCTCGCACGGTAGCTGGCAATATCGCCTATCCGCTCGAACTCTCTGACATCTCCCGAGAAAAGCGGGAAGAGCGCGTGGAGGAACTATTGGAGCTCGTCGGTCTCTCTGCAAAAAAACACACCTATCCCGCCCTTTTAAGTGGAGGCGAAAAACAGCGTGTCGGCATTGCGCGCGCACTGGCTAATGATCCCCAAGTTCTGTTCTGTGATGAAGCGACCTCTGCGCTCGATCCTAGAACCACGAGAGAAATCTTAAAATTATTAAAAAACATCAACCAGAAATTGGGGATCACTCTCGTTGTGATCACTCATGAAATGGAAGTTGTTAAACAGATTTGCAATAAAGTGGCCGTAATGGAAGACGGTCGTATTATAGAAAAGGGATGGGTATCTGAAGTCTTCACTGATCCTCAGCATAGGACGACAAAGCAGTTTTTACACGATGAGGTAATTGAAAATGGACTCTGAAAATATCCAATTAGCTTTACAGCTGTTACCCTTGCAATTGGTAAATACCATTTACATGGTTTTTACATCTGCATTTTTTGCCGTATTGGTCGGCTTACCCATCGGCATCCTGCTCACGATCACGAGCAAAGGTCATATTAAGGAACACTCTAAAGTTTACAAAATTTTAGAGACCATCGTCAATGTCGGACGCTCCTTTCCTTTTGCCATCCTAATGGTTGCGCTCATTCCCTTTACGCGATGGATCGTCGGGACGAGCTTGGGCACTACAGCTTCTATTATCCCTTTGACAATTGCAGCCATTCCTTTTGTCGCAAGATTGGTTGAGGCGAGTCTTAAAGAGGTGGATCGGCATATTCTAGAAGCTGTGATCGTCATGGGATCTAATACGTGGCAAATCATCACAAAAGTCTTACTGAAAGAGGCTTTACCCTCTTTGATATCGGCGGTTACACTGACGGTCATCAGTCTCGTTGGGTATAGTGCGATGGCGGGACTCGTCGGAGGTGGTGGTCTCGGACAGGTAGCGATCCAATATGGCTACAATCGTTTCAATGGTTTTATTATGGTGATCACGGTCGCTTTACTCATCCTTCTTGTGCAAGGGGTACAGTGGTTAGGGGGATACATCACTCAATTCATTCTCAAAAAACGGGGGAAAATTACTCATGATTAAGACAATCTCATCGATTATTTGCGCGCTATTTTTGTCAGCGGGCTGCTCTTCGCAACCTAAAAATAGTCTGAAAGTCGCAGCGACTGCTGTCCCACATGCGCAAATGCTGGAATTTGTAAAACCAGAGCTTAAAGCACAGGGGATCGATCTGGTTATCCTCGTGACAGATGACTACAATATGCCCAATCGCGCTCTGACAGAAAAAGAGGTCGATGCAAACTTTTTCCAGACGATTCCTTTTTTGGATGAACAGATTAAGCAATTTCATTATCCCATTGTCAGCGTGGCAAAAATTGAAATTGAGCCCATGGGAATCTATTCGAAAAAAATTCAGTCTCTTTCCGATTTAAAAGAGAATGCGACGATCGCTGTGCCCAATGATCCTGCAAACGAGGGCAGGGCTTTGTTGCTTCTCGAACAAAATGGCGTCATTCAGTTAGAGAGTTCAAAAAGCTTGCAAGCTACCGTTTTAGATATCAAAAGCAATCCCAAGCATATTAAATTTATAGAGGCAGATGCGGCGATGTTGCCCCGTTCTTTAGCAGATGTCGATGCAGCTGCCATCAATACCAATTACGCTTTAGAAGCCGGGTTATCTCCCCTAAAAGATGCCCTCGTGCTCGAAAGTAAAGACTCTCCTTATGCCAACGTGATCGCCGTTAGAAAAGGAGAGGAACAGGATCCAAAGATTCAAGCCTTAAAAGTTGCGATGACCTCTGAAAAAATGAAGGAATTCATCTCTCAAAAATACAAAGGCGCAATTTTGCCCGCTTTTTAATTTATACCGCTCATGCCATCGTTTCGATGAGGCGGATATCGAATACTTGAGTCGATTTGTCGCTGTGTTAATGGCGCATATCTAATCTGTACATGACAAAAAACAAATAGCGCGAATTCGACAAAACCTTCCCAATTAAATTGAATGGGAAGGTTTCGGAGAGTTCGTTTTACCAAATTCAGAGTTTGTGGGCGAATGTGGTATGACTTGGGCTGAGTATAGTCAGTCATATGCAGAGAGGTTGCGCTTAAAGTAGATCTGCTTTCCGCCCTCGAGGACGAGATGGCTTGGTAAGAGGCCTGTGCCCGATGAACTGTAGCGGAACGCGACGATCTGATCGGGGAAGTGTCGTCTTTGGAACTGGAGGGCGGCCCAGCCCATCGTCTTACGGGCGTTGATTTCGACGATGGGGTGGAGGCCTGATTTGTGGAGCATCGCATCGATGCCGACGTTTCCAAAGAAATGCAGTTGGGCCATTTTTTTGAGCACGCTCTGTGCGCTTTGTTTGTGCTCTTCGAGCGCCTCGAGATATCCCGCAAAAAGCTGTGTTTCTTCCCCTACCTCACTCCACTGGTATCTTCCTTTTTCATCATTATGACAGAGCGTGGCACCGACGTAAGTGATCTTCTGGGAGGGAGAGATCTCCCATTGGGTGCTGAAGTCGAGAAGGCGCTCGACCCAGGGTTCTGCGAGAATGGGGCGTCCTCGTTCGAATTCTTTGGCGAGAAAAGAGCTGAGGCGAGGGGATTTTTCCCCTTCTGCGAGGATGAGGTGGCCAGTCCCTGAAAGGCCAAAGCAGCTCTTAAGCACTCTTTTTCCGGGAACGGCGTTTAACCATTTGTGGACGCTAGAGGTATCGTGGAGCAATGCAGCATGGGGAAGGTGGGGGCTGTTGAGGAAGGAAAAGGCCTTTGAGTTGACGTGGCGCACGATGTCCCAGTCGGGAATTTCGTAGGGTATGTTGTGTTGTTGTGCCCAAGTCGCGATGAGGCGGGAAGGACCCCACGACTCGATGGTGGTACCAGGTTTAAGGCTGGGTGCTGAGAGGGGAACAAAACTCGGGGATGAAGCCAGGTGTTGGAGGTACTCGGCAGGGGGAAGATCGGAAACGAGGATCTGCTCTTCGGGACTGGCATAGAGCAGCGGCAAGAACTGGAGTTGGAGGTAGATCAGATGGGTGTGGAAGGCGCGGTAGAGATCTGTCTGAGGATCGGTTTCTAGTTCCCACTCGAAAAAGGTGTTGGCGATGTGTAATTTATTCATGGTATCGAAAAAAATAGGGCAGATTGGTACTGTTAGTCCTAAAAATATCAGGGGAGGGGAGATGCTTCATAGGAAAATCCGTCTGGGCATTCTCTGCGGAGGAAGATCAGCAGAGCACGAGGTGTCGTTGATCTCAGCTAAGAACATCATCGGTGCGCTCGATAGAGATAAGTATGAGCTTTTTTTGATTGGGATCGACAAAAATGGGGAGTGGAAACTGCGAGAGGAGGGGAACTTTTTGAGCCATCCGGAGCATCCTGACTTGGTCCATTTGCAAGAGTCGGTGGGGAGCGTCGCTTTGGTTCCCAAGGATCAGCGCAAGGAGATCGTCAGTTTCGAGGAAAATCAGCTGGGAGAATCTCTCAGTCTCGACGTGGTTTTTCCCATACTACATGGGACTTATGGGGAGGATGGGACGGTTCAGGGGCTCTTGAAATTGGCGAATATCCCTTTTGTGGGGGCTTCTGTACTGGGTTCTGCAATTGGAATGGATAAAGATGTGGCGAAGCGGCTCTTACGCGATGCCAACATTCCCGTGGCACCGTTTGTCGTGATGCACCGCCACTTGCGCGATCGGTATGTCTTTGAGGATCTCGTTAAAGAGTTAGGGCTCCCTTTCTTTGTAAAGCCTGCGAATTTAGGGTCTTCGATTGGTGTGAGCAAAGTGAAAAACAAGGCGGAGTTTGAAACGGCTTTGGAAGAGGCGTTCTCGTATGATCGAAAGGTGTTGGCGGAGGAGTATATCCAGGGGCGGGAGATCGAATGTTCTGTTTTAGGAAATGAGCACCCGATCGCCTCCTTGCCAGGGGAGGTAATTCCTTGTGGCGACTTTTATTCCTATGAGGCTAAATATGTCGATGGTCAGGGAACGCGTTTTGAGTTGCCCGTCGCTTTACCAGAGGCGATTACAGAGCGGATTCAGGAGCTTGCGATCGAATCCTTCCGCGTCCTCTGTTGTGAAGGGATGGCGCGGGTCGATTTCTTTCTCAAAGAAAATGGGGATGTGATCGTCAATGAGATCAATACGATCCCTGGATTTACTCCCTTGAGTCCTTACCCTAAACTGTGGGAGGTGAGTGGCCTTACCTTTACGGAATTGCTCGATCGCTTGATCGCTTTAGCCATCGAACGGCATGAAACAGAGTCTTTATTAAAAACGACAAAGAACCCGAAAATCGACGAAAAAGTTTACTGCGATAGGTTCAAAGGAGATCCAGTTGATTCCTAAAGTACGCGTTGGTCTTGGCCAAGATAGCCATCGTTTTTTGCCTCCCGATTCGACGAAGCCCTGTGTGATCGGAGGATTGATTTTTTCAGATGTCCCCGGGTTATCCGCTGATTCTGATGGAGATGTGGTCTTTCACGCGATCTGCAATGCGATCACTTCTGTGACGCATGTCCCTATTTTAGGGAAAGTAGCGATTGAATTGTGCCATAAGGATGGGATTACTGATAGTCAAGTCTATTTGGAAAAGGCGCTCGAGACGCTCCAAAACCAGAAGATCCAGCACGTCGCTCTGACGATTGAAGGCAAGCGCCCTCGGCTGCAGGCGCGGATCGATGAGATGCGCGCACATGTCGCTAAGGTGTTGCGCTTATTGGTCGATCAGGTGGGCATTACAGTGACGTCGGGAGATGGTTTGACGGATTTCGGGTGTGGCGATGGGCTACAGTGCTTTTGTATTTTGACGACAGTTAGCTGAATAGTTGTGTAAATTAGATTTTCGGCAGTTTTTTGGATTGTTCCATCAGTTTTTTTTCTTCTGATTTTACGCGGCGTTCAAGTTTTTTGACGTCCTCTTCAAGAGGAAGATTTTCTGGTTGAATCCTCCGTTGCCCAAGCATATCCCGAACACTTGTATTATTTTGCACATGCTCTGCCGTTATTGGCTTTTCTCCTTGTAGGTTCGCCTGCAATACATTGTGATTGGTCATCTCTGTTGCAAGGTTTTTTGCGGCAATGGTCAAGGTTGGCAGAAAATCTGCCAGGGGGCGGCTCTGCGTGATCCCATATTTATTTTTCATTGTCTGTGTGCAATGACCTCCAAAGAGAGCTGTGTCGCCTTTAGAACGGATTCGGCCAAATCCCGCGTTGTCTATGCCTCGTTCATAGATATTTTCAGAAAGAACTTTTTCTGATTCCCTGAGTTTCTCTCTTGCCTCTAGTCTAGCTTGCAAAAGCATTCGATTTTCTATTAACTCCTGTTTACGTGTTTGAACCGCAAAATAGCTCTGAGCAAAAGCGATCGCTTCTTTGCGAGGGTCTCCATTCTGAGCAATCAGATAACAAGCGTAGCGGGTCAACATAAAGTCTTCAATCTCTCGCTGTGCCCCTTTAGCCAGGTCGATCATTTTCGTGACGCCACGAAAATGATCATTTGGATCACAACCTGTTGTTTTACAGGAGTTTATAGCACGCATAATGCTGGTAATAAAGTTCTCCCAACGCGCATATCCAAGGGGTTCTTGTAAATCCCGGGCAAACCAAAATTCGATCCTTTCTTCAGGAACGATCTGGGCTAAGCTGTCAAAGCGATTTTGTAGCGTTCGAACGATCTTGGTATTAAACATGGTGTGGAGCTCTTGGGATTAAATTTTTTGAAAAATCATAGCTGAATGTGAAAAACCTTTTCAATCGAAAGTTTTGTGTGATCAATTTCTGTAGGAAAGATCCTGGACAATAGAACCTATCCCGATAAAATTTGAAGTATCGGGAATTTTACAAGAAGACTGAAGCCGTAAAAACCCGATGCTTCGAGTTGTTTCGGTATACAAAATCTTGGGCTAGGTGGAGTACAGTTAGTATACGTCGGTTAGGTAGCGCTTGCCGCTCTTGAGCGCTTTGACGTAGGCCTTGGCCTCTTCTTCTGTTTTATTCCCCTCTTCAGAGATGAGGATGTGTAACATTTTGTCTACGTCCTTGGCCATATATTGAGCATCGCCGCAGACGTAGAAATAGGCGCCTTGTTCCAACCAATCCCACAATTCTTTGCGGTGCGTGTACATCTGGTGTTGGACGTAGAGCTTCTCCGGTTGGTCTCTGGAAAAAACGCAATCGAGTCTGAGGCGGCCTTCTGCAACTGCTTGGATCCATTCTTCTTCATATAAAAAGTCGGTCGATCGGTTTCTCTCGCCGAAAAAGAGCCAATTACGTCCTTTTGGACCCCCTTGGGCGTGGCGTGCAGCGCGTTCTTGTAAAAAAGCTCTAAAAGGGGCGACTCCGGTTCCTGGACCGATCATGATGATCGGAGCGGTGTCATCTTTGGGGAGGGTGAAATGGGCAGCAGGTTGTACATAGGCATAGATGGGTGTGGTGTTTTCCTGAGCCAGATGGCAGAGGAAATGGGTCCCGACGCCATAGCGCAGCTCTTCGCGATGGGTGAATGTAGAGAGTGCGACGGTGAGATGGACCTCGTCTTCTAAGTGATTTTGTGAAGAAGCAACCGAGTAGAAACGGGGAAGCAAGGGGCAAAATTGTGTACAGATGGCTTGGGAAGAGAGATCAGCTCCTGGAAATTCTGTAAAGAAATCGAGGGGATCGTGGGTGTTTAAGTATTCAGAGAGGAGGGGTTTGTTCTCTTCTTGGAGGAGGTGGATGAGTTTGTCGTGAGAGAAGAGTTTTAGAAAAGAGGAAGTGAGCCGAGAGAGGTTTGCTTTGTGCGTGAGGAATTGGCGGAGTGTAAGAGGTGTTTGTGTGCGTGGGTCTTGAATCATCTCTTCTGGATTTCTTTGCATCGCTTGAATGAGTCGTTCGACCAATAAGGGGTGATTTTCAGGATAGATCCCTAGGGAATCACCTACTTTGAACTGGAGTCCTGAATTTGCGATATTGAGAGAGAGATGGTAGGTCTGTTTCGTCGATCCCTGTTTTGTGAGAAGTTGTTTGGTTTTGAGGGTAACGGGTACTGGATTTTTTCGATCGATCACGCGGGGTGTAGGATTCTGTTCAGAAATAATCATAGAATCGAGTAAAAGTGAATTATGAGTATGTCCATAAGAATTTCTTTCCTCCTGGTCGGGACAATTTTACTACTGACGGCGTGTACGAGCACGGGGTCACATCGCTCCTATATTATCTCTGAAGCAGAAGAAGAAGTGATCCCATCTGATCCCATCAGGTGAGTTGGGAACAATCCTTCTTGGCCCAGCTTTTGGTTAAAAGATCCATTTTCTTATTCGAAATGCCTCCCAGGAATTCAATAGCACCGAGCAGGCGCGCACGGGTCCTGTCTTTTCCGAGGAGATCGATCGAATCGAAAAGAGGTGGTCCGCTTTTCTTTCCTGTGATCGCAGCGTAGAGGATAGGGATAATGACTTTCTTGTGATTAATAGCGAAGGCTTCTGCAACATCGTGTGATGCTTTCTCTATCCCTGAACGCTTCCAGTTTTCCTGTTCATCCATACTCCAAATCAACGTTTGAAGGAAAAGAGCGACTCTCTCTTTGGGCTGTTGAGGAGGACAGAGCAGTTCTTCAGTGAGGGGGATGTGGTGGATGAAGAAAAAGGCGCAGAGTTCCATGAATTCTGCAAATGTCTTCATACGGGTATGGACGAGGGGGATGAGTTTTTGCATGAATGCATCTCCGTAGATCCATTCTCTCATCCGGTTCCAGAGCTCTTCTTGCGGAATCGTGTTGATCAGATACTGTTGGTTGATCCAATCGAGTTTTGCCACATCGAAGTAGGCTCCAGAAACGCCAATCCGTTTTGGGTCGAATTCTCGGACGATCTCTTCGAGGGGATAGATCTCCTTGTCGCCGGGCATGCTGTAGCCCATGAGGGTGAGAAAATTGACAAAGGCCTCTTTGAGATAGCCGCTATCTCGGTAGTAGAAGATCGAAGTGGGGTTGCGCCGTTTGGAGAGTTTCTTTCCGTCTTTGCCTAGGAGAAGGGGCATGTGCATGAAGATAGGGGGCTCCCATCCGAAACTCTCATAGAGCAGGATGTGTTTGGGAGTAGAGCTCATCCATTCGTCTCCTCGGATGACATGGGAGATTTGCATCAGGTGATCATCGACGACATTGGCGAGATGGTAGGTGGGAAAGCCGTCTGATTTCAATAGGATCTGGTCGTCGATATCTGCCCAGGGGAAGGTGATCCTCCCTTTGATCTGATCTTCATAGACGCATTCTCCAGTGAGAGGCACTTTGAGTCGGATGACAAAGGGTTGCCCGGCCTTTTCTCTTGCTGCGACCTCTTCAGCGCTCAAATTGCGGTAGCGCCTGTCATAGCCGGCTTTTTGGCCGAGTTTAGAGGCCATTTCCCGCATTTCTGCGAGCTCTTCTGGGGTTGCAAAGCACTTGTACGCCTTGCCCTGATCTAAAAGGATCTGGCAGTGCTCTCTGTAGATTTCGGTGCGCTCTGACTGGCGGTAAGGGCCATAGGGGCCACCGATATCGGGACCTTCATCCCAGTGGATCCCCGACCACTGTAGGGCGTCAAAAATGCTCTGCTCATACTCGGGGCGAGAGCGGGTGCGATCAGTATCTTCGATGCGTAGAATAAATTTTCCAGAAAAATGGCGGGCAAAAATTAAATTGAAAAGGGCGATATAGGCCGTCCCTACATGAGGGTCTCCCGTAGGAGAAGGGGCGATGCGGACGCGAACAGAACTCATAAATACAGATCTCTTGAAAAAACAACTTAAGATACCCCTATTTTCAGGGTTTTTCAGATAGAAAGCTAGGGGTAAAAAATATTTTAGAAACTGTCTCTTACCCAGCTTGTTGCATAAAGGGAAGCGCTATATATCACTAGAGAACATAAGAGAGGGGCATTTTTTTCCTTTTCTCTCTATGTCCTCTGTGGTTAATTTTTAGTTTACTCAACAACGCCGTTTCTTAGGCTGCGTCCTGTTTAAAGGGTTTTTCCATGAAGTAGATGAGATCCTTCATAATGTTACAGGTCTCAATGAGTTGCAGATCATTTTGTCCAAAGAAGTCGAACAGATCGGCGCTTTCCTCCTTTTTATTGAGCTCCTTAATGAAGTTTTGGTAGTTCTTGTTGTGGGCGATGCGGGCTTCTGAATTCACTTTGAGTTTTTCGAGGTAAGGCGTGTAGGTATCGACAACGGGTTGTAGATCGCGCTTGTAGCTCTTGTTGAGTTGCAGGCGGTGGAATGCGGGCAGATCGGAGAGATCGTCTTGGAAATGGGCTGAGATTTGGTCGGTTTCTAAGGGGAATTTAGAGTATTTCTCTCCGATTTCCATTTCAGAAAAGATGCCGGGAACGATGATATCCGCTTTGACTCCGATAAGCTGGGGGCTTTTGCCTGATACTGTATAATAACGCCCGCGTGTGACTTTGTATTCCCCTTTGGGGTTCACTTTACCGAAATTAGCGGATTCGAGCGTAAATGTCTGAAATGTCCCCTTTCCAAAAGTCTCAGGATCTCCGACGATGAGAGCTCTTCCGTAATCTTGCAGTGTTTGAGCGACGATTTCCGCTGCTGACGCACTCGTCCGTGCTGTAAGGACGACGAGAGGCCCATCCCATGCTTTTTTGGAATCGATATTGCGCAAGTGTTGGACTTCCCCTGTGTTATCTTTAACGGAGACGACAACTCCTTTTGAGATGAACAATCCTGTTACGGAGACGGCTTGAGGAAGTAGCCCACCTCCATTGTTGCGTAAGTCCAAAATGATCCCTTTTACGTTGTGTTCTTTTTTGAGTTTGTCGATCGCCTCTGCGATGTCAGCACCTGAAGAACTCTCTTGATCTTGATAAAAAGAGAAAAGGTGGATGACGGCGATGATTCCATCTCCGTAGGGTTCTATCGTCGTGTCAAAACGGCTCTCTTTAAGGACGATTTCTCCTCGTGTGATTTCGATTTGTAAGGATTCTTCTAGATTTGCACTCGATTCTCTTAGGATGGTTAAGTTTACCATAGATCCTTGAGGGCCTCGGATCAATTCCACAGCTTCTACGATATCCATCCCGACGACAGATTCTCCATTGACTGCGATAATCCGATCTCCGATTTTCAATTTATTCGCTTGGCTCGCTGGGCTTCCTTCAACCAGGCGCACGATGCTAAATCCACTGAGATCATCTCGCAACTGAGCTCCGATCCCAAAGAGTTTTTGTTGGACTTGGATCATGAACTGACTTGCTTCAGAGGGGGTAAAATAGAACGTTTGTGAGTCGAGCGCAGAGCTGACTGCTTTGAGGACATTCGCTAAGACGATCTGCTTTTTTTCATGAGTCGAAGCGGCGATGAGGTTCTTTTCCCGGTTCAATCTCCTCTTGGCTAATTGTTGGAAAAAATGCTCCTTGGTTTCAGCAGGAATCTTTTCAGCGGTCTTGATTTGCAAAGAGCGCAGCCGTGCAATCCTCTCTGAGAGTTCTTCTTCGCTTTTTGCCCACTGAATGTCCTTGAATTCTGAAGGTTTGACATCGCTGGGTAAGTCTCTTTCCTCGAGCTCATTTTCGATCTGATTGCGGCGAGAAATAGCGAGGATCATTTGTTCGTGGATCTGTTCGAACGTGAAAAATTCTTCTCTCTTGTATCCATTAAGTGTTTGTAGTAGAATTTCTTGCGAAGGATTGAGCCAAGTGGTAATATCGGACTCGATGAAATAGGTCTTGCTCGGATCGAGCTCTTCAATGTAGTTCAGAATGGCCCTTGCGACGAGTTCTTCGTTAAGGATTTGGTGAGACACGTGTGCTTGGAGAATCTCCTCGATTTTTACGCGAGTGTCTCGAGGGGTCAGTTCAGGGGGTCTTGCCTCGGAAGGGGCAAAAAAGGAGAAAAACGTCAGTAGAGCGAGTGCGTACTTGAATAACATGGTTTTAAGCCTTATAAGTCATTGGTTTTCAAAAGGTTCCGGCTTCTCTGTAAAGGGTTACAGAGATTTAGATCCTCTCTGTTATAGTCGCAGCTTAAAGTAAATCAGAACTTTATGGCCAGTTAAAACATTTATTGAATCTCCCTCTACTGGACTCATTCCCTGTCACTTAACAATAAAAGTGTTTATATGTACTTGAAAACAATTCAGTTGTATGTCATTATTGATATCAAAGTGCATAATACAAACGTTTAGTTTAAGAAAAAAGATTAAAAAATAGAGCTGACTTGTCGAGGGGTGTAGGCAGGTTTTAGCAGCTCTTATATTTGAAGAGTCAATTTTTAGGAGGATGCAAACCATGGACCATGAAACTAACCATCCAGCCGGGGGTGGATCTCCGAGCAAGAAGGTCGTTTCAATTACCGAAGCTGCGAAGATCAATAACGTAACGCGCCAAGCAATTTACGTCGCGATTAAGCAAAAGAAATTAAGAGCTTCGAAAGATGCGACGCGTTGGACGATTGATCTAGAAGATCTCGAGAACTATCGGAAGCAAAAATATTCTCGATCCAAGTCGATGTATAACGGAGAGCTGTTATTCGACAATCAAAAAGGATTCTATTCGATCAATCAAGTAGCCAAAATATTGAACGTTCCCGCTCAGAAAATCTACTACGCGACACGCGTGGGATTGATGAAAGCGCACCGTAAAGGCGCCGCTTGGGTCGTTCACTCGAATGATGTGAAGCACTATCAGGAGACGTACCTGAATAGAAGGATTGTAAATTCTGAAGTGATGTAAGGTCGTCTTCAGTTTACGAAACCCATAGTGGCCTTCAAGAGAGGCCTTCGAGGTGCTATGGGTTTTTAAAAAAACACCTCATATTCTAGCGTTACAAAAAACCACTGAAATTAAGAGCTTTCAGTGGTTTTTCTTTTTTTATATCCCTCTCCTCTCTGTGGTTTTCCATCTCTGTGGTAAAAAAGCTTTTCACCACAGAGAGGAGAGTAGTTAATCGTCGAGGTGGGTGATTTGGAAATCGCGCACTTGGAGTTGGATGCTCGATTTATTCAGAAAATTGTTGATGTGAGGGGTGAAGGCGATATGGAGGGTGAGATTCTTTTTGAGGAGTCGATTTCTCTTTGCTGCCATGCCGAAGGCAATCCCTTCCAACATCCGGTCATTTTGCTCTAGATAGAGCTTCAAGTGGGTCTTTCCGACGAGCTTAGGAGGCCAAATTTGCCGCGCATCGCAATAGAGGATGGGGGCGGGGTTTTCATTGCCAAAGGGCTCTAACAATCCAAAGGATTCCATGAAATCGAAGGTCAAGTCGCCAAAGTTGATCTTGCCGTCAAGATGGATTTTGGTGATAACGTCATTTTCCTTGAGGTGGGTATTGGCCGCTTGGATGAAGTGCTCTCGAAATGCTTCGATATTTTCCTCTCGAATGGTAAGGCCTGCTGCAAAATCATGCCCTCCGAAGTTTTCAAGCAGGTCTGCATTGTCGTGCAAATGGGGAAGGAGGGGGAATTCGGGAATCGTGCGAATGGACCCCTTGCCGACCCCCTGATCTATTGAAATGACAAGGGTAGGGCGGTTGTATTGTTTTGCAATACGGGCTGTGATGATGGGAATGATCCCGGGGTGCCATTTCTCAGAAGAGAGGACGATCGCCTTTTGGTGCAGGATCTGAGGGTTTTTTAGAATAAATTTTTCAATATCTTCTGAATCGCGTCGTTCGATCTTCTGCCGTTCGATATTATTTAAATCGAGTTCTTTGGCGAGGTTTTCTGCGGCTACGGGATCTCGGATGAGCAGGAGTTCTACACCTTTTCTAGGGTCAGCGATTCTCCCGAGGCTATTGAGTCGAGGGGCTACCTTTGAAGCGATGTCTATGGGGGTGATCTCTCCCAATTTCAGATTGCAGATGGTAAAGAGCTTGGCGAGTCCAATCCGTTTAGTTTTACGCAGCTGGCGCAGGCCATAGCGCACGAGGATGCGGTTTTCTCCTAGAAGAGATCCCATATCTGCAATCGTTCCTAGGGCAACGAGATCTAAATAGCGTTTTAAGTCGATCTTAGTCGGACTAATCGAGCCATTGGAAATGAGGGCATTTGTAATCGCGTGGGCGAGTTTGAATGCGACTCCGACTCCTGTGAGGTTGCGGTTGGGATAAGTACTGTTGATAAGCTTGGGGTTTAAGGTCGCAATGCAGTGGGGCAGTTTTGCAGTCGGCTCATGGTGATCAGTCACGATCACATCGATTTTGCGGCGGGCTGTCTCTTCGATTTCAACTGCGGCTGTAATCCCACAATCGACAGTGATGATGAGTTTGCAATGGTTGATTTCTGCATATTCTAGCGCATCGAGGATGACGCTTTGTTTTAAAGAATTGCGGTTAGGGACATAGAAAAAGACGTTGACCCCGATGAAGCGCAAAAATTCTGTGAGCAAAACGGTGGCTGTGATCCCGTCGACATCATTATCGCCGTAGATGAGGATGTGCTCTTTGTTGTGCAGCGCATGCAAAATCCTGTGGACAGCTTTATCCATATCGGGGAAGAGCTGGGGATCGAGCAGGTCGGGGAGTTTTGCATACAGATAATCGTGGATCGCTTCTAAAGATTTAAAACCTCTAGCTGCCAAAATACCCGCCGTCACCGGATGGATGCTGAATTCATGGATGATCGTCTTGTGCCATTCTGGATCTATTTTAGGGTAGACCCAGATCGGATCTCGATGCATTAAGCTCATTGTACTTCGTCCTGCGGGCAGGTTTTTAGGTCACTTGGGGTTGGTTTCATTATACGCATAGGGGTATTGAAAGTTAAAAAGAAAATTTTCCGAGGATGGCATAAGAACCTATCTCGATAAAAAGTTTCAGTCGATTTTCGGGATAGGCTCAAAAGAACCCGAAAATCGACTGAAACTTTTTATTAGGGTAGGTTCAAAATGAAAATAGCAGGGCATACCCTGCTATTTTCATTTTATGCCATCCTGGGGCTGATTTCATTTAGGCGTAAATACCGCCTTTTCTTCTTTCTCCAACTCTCGATCGTGAAAAAACTTCATGAGGGGGACCGCGATGAAGAGCGAGGAGAGTGTGCCGAAGATCACGCCGATCGCCATGACGAGGGAGAACCCAAACAAGGTGCTTCCGCCGAGGAGGATCAGGGGGATCAAGACTAGGAGGGTTGTTCCAGAGGTCATCACGGTGCGGCTTAGTGTGATGTTAAGCGCATGGTTGATGATCTCTGTGAATGTCGCTTTACGCATGAGTCGAACATCTTCGCGGATCCGATCGAAGACGATGATGATATCGTTCAGAGAATAACCGACGATGGTCATCAGTGCAGCGACTGTATTGAGATCGATTTGGACGGGGACTTTAAGGGCGTGTAAGAGCGCGATGGCTCCCACTGTGAAGATCACATCGTGGAGAAGGCAGATTGTCGCGCTGATAGCATACTTAAATTCAAAGCGGATCGTGATGTAGATCAAGATGGCCAGAAGCGCAATCATCAGGCCGATCAGAGCATTATTGCGCATGCTGTCTGACATTTGCCCACTCACTTCCGTCCAGTTCTTATGGAGATTTTCCAGAGATCCCTCTTGCAGCTTCAGCCCTGATTGGTCAAGAGCATTGACGACCCACAAGATACGGGGATTCGTTTCAAAGGGGAAATTGGGTTCTTTGAGATCGTTCTCCAAGGGCATTCCATAAAAGGGATGTCCTGGTTGAGTGAGGCTATTGCTCAGGAAGATCCGGAGATTATTTTGAGGGGAGAGCTCTCGCACTTGAACTTCCTGTGTATTTGCTCCTTGCCGCGCGAGGGCCTTTTCGACTCCTGTGCGGTAGTTTTGGTCGGGTTTGGTTTGGAGTTCTACATTCAGCGCATAGCCTCCGCTAAAATCCATTCCGAAAATGGTGTGTCTTTGCTGGATCAAAAGGAAAGAGCCGACCAAGATAATCACAGAGGTGATCAGGATTGTCGGTTTTGTGAATTTCAGGAAGTTGAAGTTCTGCGCCTTAAAGAGTTGCAGCATAGACAAGGTTTTGTTCTTGGGATTTTGAACCCAACCGGCGAAGAAATAGCGGGTCATGAACAGGGCGGAGAACATCGAAGAGATAATCCCGATGATCATGGTAATTGCAAACGCCTTGATCGGACCAGAGTCGAAATGTAAGAGCACCATCGCTGCGATGATCGTCGTGACATTCGAATCTAAGATGGCTGAAAAGGCTTTTCGGTAGCCCGCGTGGACTGCAGAGGCGATTCTGCCGCTGATGGCGAATTCCTCTCGGATCCTTTCGAATACGAGCACGTTCGCATCGACTGCCATCCCAAGGGTCAAGATGATGGCGGCGATGCCCGCAAGTGTCATCGTCGCCTCTAAATTTTGAAGAGTAGCCCACAAAATAAAGAGGTTAAAGAGGACAGCGACGGAAGCGACGAGCCCTCCAAAGCGGTAGTAGCAGATCATGACAGAGACGACGAGGAAGATCGAGAGCGCCGTCGCGATGATTCCATGCGTCTTTTCTTTAGATCCCAGTTCTGGGCTGACATTTTTTTCAGAGAGGATGCGCGGTGTGAAGCTCAAAGATCCCGCTTTTAGGTCAGCCTCTAGTTGATTGACCTCCCGTTGGGTGAAGCTACCTGTAATCATCGCGCTATCTTTTAAAGCAGATTCCAGTGTGGGGGCGCTGATCACAGTTCCATTGAGGATTACAGCCATTCTCCATCCTTTACCTCTAGAAAAAAGCTCTGCAGGGGTTCCTCCGATCGTCTCTTTTGAGAACTGAGAGGTCCAAGCGTAGAGATCTTCCTGAGGAGAGATTCTCTGCCCTTCTCGACTGGAGTAGGATCCTTTGACAGCGAAAGAGAGGAAGTTTCCTTTCGAAGAGTCGTAGGAGGCGTGTACATTTTCTAGGTTAGAACCTTCTAGCGCGAAATTGCGGAATAGAAAGAGCAAAGGATGGGTTTGCCCTTGCCAATCGGTAAAATCTTCTCCACGATAAAGGGCGATTTTGGAATAGGTCTCATTGAAGGCGCTGGTGACGATCGCTTCCTGGGGATTAGAGAGTCTCAGGCCATTGTCGTAGAGGATCCGCGCCGCTTCTGTGCGGGGATGGATCACATCGGGATCGAGAGAATCTCCGTAGAGGTGTTTCCATGCGATCGCATTGATATCGTCGGCATTTTTCCGGTTTGTAACGATCGCTTCATTCCAAATTTCTTGTAGGAACTTGTTGACCGAGTCGGCGAGTTGGGGGTTATTCGGGCTGAACTTTTCATTGACGATGTGGAAAAACATGGAAGAGGCTTTAACGAGCTCTGTCGCTGAAAGGGCTTGGGATCCAGGGAAGTCTAGGGTAATGTGGTTTCCTTCTCTGCGGATGCTGACCTCAGAGACACCCATCTTATTGACCCGGTTGTAGAGTTCATTGATCCCTTGTGAGAGATCATCGGGATTAGTCACGAGGCGATTATTTTGATCGCGGAGCTCGATTTGGACTGTTTTTCCACCCGAAAGATCGAGTCCCCAGTGGAGGATTTTCCGCTCATCTCCACGGAAATATTTGACAAAACTCAGTTTGAAATTGTCCCATAAGACGTTTTTCGTCGGTTGGGGGACGTCGTATTTGGAGACGCCGCGCGCATTGAGCTGTGCCGCATGGTACTCATCTCGCCAACGCAGGAGATCTTCATGAGTCCGATTGCCGATTTTATTCTCTGTCAGGATTCGCTGCTCGACATCGCTCAATTCCAAAATCGCATAGCGCCGGGTCCCGTGCACAGAAAAATTTTCTCGCGTAGCGTTGAGGACGGTGTGGTAATAATCCCCTCCTTCGAAGACGAAATCCTTGGAGAATTCAGGTCCGAGCCCGAAACTTGCTCCTGAGTAGCCGACGAATCCATTCTGTTGTAAAATTTCTTGGAGATGGTGAAAGTCTTGGAGGAATTGGGCACTGTTGGGAGAGTTCCCCTCTTCTTTGAAGCGCTCCAAAATTTTGTCCATCCCTTTGGCGATGATATAGATCGAATTCATCTGAATCCCTTGAGGAGGAACCTGCTTTACTAGAGCGGGCGCATAGATGACGAGTCCAAATGTCTTATCTTCTTTGGGAAGCGCTTGGAATGTCTCGTAGTCGTAGATGGGAAACGCGCTGGCCGAGAGGTCAGGGTGTTTGGGGTGCCAGGTTGCAATCAGAGTCTCTTTTAACTGCCGGCAGTCGCTATCTGCGATTGCACTGAGGCGCATAGCGAGAAAACTCTTACTGTTATTGAGTGTGCTGAGCGTGATCTCAAATCGATTCTGGAAGGGGGAGATCTCTTCTCCCGATTGGCGGGAAGCGAAGGCAATTTCGTTGTAGATCAATTGATCGATCTGATCGCGTAGGAAAGACTCCTTATTGCTCTGGTCGAGGGTTTCTCTGAGGGCAGCGACGTCAGGATAGAGATTGAGATAGATCTTTTCATTGCTCCAGTCGATGAGGATCTGCTCGACGAAGGGGTTTTTTCCCTGTAGAGGGAGGGCTTGAAGAGAGGCATCAGCCCCTTGTTTCAAGAGCGTTCCGATCGTAGCGTATGTCAGTGGATTCTGACCCGCTGCAAAGGCGGCGCTATTGCGCTTGACGATGGTAGAGGCGGCATCTACAGCTTTTTCCCTAGCTGTGATTAATTCCAATTTCTGTTGTTTTACGGTATCTAGAAACTGTCCTTGAGCCCGCAGTTTATCGCTTTCCTGCTGCAAGGTGGTTTTTTCCGCTTTGAGCTTTGCGCTTTTCTCTTCCAGGGCGCTTAAAAATTTCTGTACTGCTTGAACCCGCTCTTGCCCGTTATTTTGGGTGAAAGTGGCGAAATAGCGTTTTGCGATGAGAGAGTTCTCTCCGAACGCTTTTGTATAGGAGAGGATATTTTGCGCGGTTTGGATGATGAGTTCCCCTGTCTGATCCGTGTGGGGCTGCTCGTTAATCGCTTGTAAAATCGCTCCATTTTCTGGGGTTCCTGCGAGAGAAAGGGCGACTTGTGTTGCGCGGTCTTCGACCAGTGCTCTATAGAGCTGTGTGGGTTGGTTGCGTTCATCGAACTTCTTAGAGAATTCTAAGTAATTCTCCGTGTTTTTTGGATCGAAATGGATCGGAATGCGGCGTTGGACAATCACGCTCTTATTCGTCGTGTCCCGAGGATCGAAGAGGGAGAGCTGAGCTGGAACGAAGGGGATGAGCGCTCCGGCTCTCGGTAGGTAAGCGCGGAAGCGATTGGCCTCTTCCTCATTTTTAAAGGAGAGGGTGATGAATTGGGGACGGCTCGGATCCTGTGTGATCGAAAGGGGTTTGGTTTTAAGGAGGCGACAAAAGGATCCCAACCACTCTTTTGATTCTGGCTCTAGTTGATTCACCCGTTGGACGATCTCTTCAGAAAGCGTTGTGGCCCTTGGGGAATCGATGGGGCTTTTCAACGGTTTTGTATAATAGAATACAGTGGGCAAGATGTTGTAGAGTGTCAGCAAGAGGACAGCTAGGATGAGATAGCGGTGCCATTTTTTCTGTTTTTCCATGTTTAGAGCCTATTCTCAAAGATTTTTAATAGGTTAAGGATACGAATCATCCTCGATTCTGTCTACAGGAAAAAATAGTCGTTCAATTCAATCTCGGTCTATGCTAAACCAATTGTTATTCATTTTTGAAGGGAAAAATGCCAGGTGTTATCGTAGTCGGGGCTCAGTGGGGAGATGAGGGAAAGGGAAAAGTGATCGACTTGTTAGCCGAGCAGGCGGATGTAATCGTTCGCTCGCAAGGGGGAAATAATGCGGGTCATACCATTGTCGCTAAAGGGCAAGAGTACCGGTTTCACTTGGTCCCCTCTGGGATTTTATACCCCCATACGCGCTGTTATATCGGGGGAGGGACTGTTATCGACCCTAGCGTTCTTCTAGAGGAAATTCAGGGGTTAGAAGCCCGGGGGATAGAGGTCCGCGGGCGGTTGCACCTCTCTGATTATGCGCATGTGATCTTTCCTTACCATCGGATCTTGGATCGGCTCTATGAAGACCAGAAGGGTCCCCTTGCAATTGGAACCACCGGGAGAGGGATCGGCCCCTGCTATGCAGATCGGGTGAATCGGATCGGGATTCGAATGTGTGAACTCATCCATCCTCCCACCTTAAAAAAGAGATTAGAAGCGGTTCTTGCGATCAAGAACAGAGAATTACAGGGGATATTTGGACACTCTCCTCTCGATTTTCGGCTGATCTACCGTGAATTTTCAGAATATGGGGATCGCCTAGCTCCCTTTGTCAGCTCGGTTGAACGAGAGCTTGCCGAAGTGTGCCTTTCCGATAGTAAGGTTTTGTTTGAAGGGGCGCATGGGACTTTGTTAGATATCAATTTTGGGACTTACCCTTACGTGACTTCTTCGAGCACCCTTGCTGCTGGCGTTTGTGCTGGAGCAGGAGTGGGCCCAGGGCATAGCGGACATGTACTAGGTGTCGTCAAAGCGTACACGACGCGCGTCGGTGCAGGTCCTCTTCCGACAGCTCTCGATGAGCGGGATGCGCAGCTGTTTTTGGACCCAGTCATCGCGCGCGAAGTCGGAACGACGACGGGTAGAATTCGCAGAATGGGCTGGTTCGATGCCTCCGTTGTCCGTTATGCAGTCAGGCTGAATGGGATCCATTCGATCGCTTTGACAAAACTCGACATCCTCGATCATTTAAAAGAGATCAAGATCTGCACGGGATACCAGCTCAGAGGCGAGCGACTCGACGCACCCCCACCCCTGATAGAAGATTTTGAGGCGGTGGAACCTCACTATGAAACGATGCCTGGCTGGAACTGTTCGACAAAGGAAGTCTCTTCAGAGAGAGAGCTACCCGATGCCGCTAGACGCTACATCGAGCGGGTAGCAACTCTCATCGGAGCTCCTATCAGTATCTTATCTCTAGGCCCCGAACGGGAACGGACTCTTTTTTTTAAAAAAATATTATGAATCCAACGCTTTTATTTCCTGAATCCGTTCAGGAGAATACTTCTTTTTGTTCGGAAGCCCCTCTTTCCCTTTTGGATGAAGGGAAGATCCCCCGTCATGTGGCGATCATTATGGATGGAAATCGGCGCTGGGCACAGCAGCACGGCCTTCCTCCTATGATTGGCCATTTAAAAGGGGCTGAAACTTTGACTAGAATCGTTCGAGCGGCATCTCGTATCGGGATTAAAACGCTCACGGTCTTTTCTTTCTCTACAGAAAATTGGAATCGGCCCAAATTAGAAATCGATGGGTTGATGCAGTTATTTAGAGTTTATTTGAAAAAACAGAGGGCCCCGATGGTGAAAGAGGGGGTGCGCCTCTGTGCGATTGGGGATTTGACGGCGATGCCCAAAAGCGTCATTCGCGAACTCGAGCTCTCTCAAATGGCGACAGCAGAGTGCAAAAAAATTGATTTAGTATTGGCGATCAATTATGGTGGCCGGGATGACATTCGGCGTGCGTTTGTCTCGATGCTCATAGATTATGAAGAGGGGAAATTATCGAAGGAGGACTTCTCTGAGCAAAAGATCAGGGAATACCTCGATCCAGCCCCTTGGCCAGATCCAGAGATCATCATTCGCACTAGTGGAGAAAAAAGGCTGAGCAACTTTTTGCTGTGGCAATCTTCTTATAGCGAATTTTGTCATACAGATGTCTTATGGCCAGATTTTGACGAAAACGAATTGGTCAAAGCGATACTCGACTTTCAGAAGCGCGAGAGACGACTAGGAGGGTAGGTGATGGTAGATCAACGGATGATCGATCTGAAAAGGCGGTTTTTTACGTCGACGATTGTCGGAAGCATCGTCGTGCTATTGATCGCTTTTTCCATGTATCCCTTTGTGAGCTGGCTCCTTTTAGCTTCTGTTGCAGCACTTGTCGGGGTTGCCATTTGGGAATACGCTCGCTTGGCAGAGCTAAAAGGGTTGCATGTCTACACCCAGTGGATGATCGCAGCGGCAATCGCTGTCGTTATCGCTTTTTACATCTCATTGCTCTTCGTCGAGTTCCCTCAGCTTCCTATTTTTGTCTTGGCAATTTCGCTTGCCTTATTTTTTTTGCTCCATTTTAGAAATACAAATGATTCCCTTTATTCGATTGCCGTCGAATTCTTCAGCATTGTCTATATCGCCGTCCCTTTGAGTTTGGTGTTGGGAGTCTTATACCCCGTCCCCCACCTCGGCGTTCCTCAGGAAGGGCGCCTGTGGTTGTTTTATTTGATCGCCGTCACAAAGGTAACCGATGTCGCTGCCTATTTCGTCGGTAGATTATGGGGAAAGCACAAGCTCTCTCCGGTTTTAAGCCCCAAAAAGACGATTGAAGGGGCCGCTGCCGGCTTTTTCGCCGCGATTGCAATGAGTTTGACATTTCATTATTTGGGAAACCTTTGCATCCCGGGGCACTTTAGTCTCACCTGTGTCGAGTCGATTTGGTTGGGCGCGCTGATCGGGATATTTGGTCAGATCGGAGATCTCGCTGAGTCTTTGTTAAAAAGGGACGCAGATGTGAAAGATAGCAATAAACTCCCCGGTTTTGGTGGTGTTTTAGACATGGTCGATTCCCTCTTATTTACGACACCGATCGTCTACTTTTTTATCCGTATGCACTAATTATTATTACAAATGATTGTTACAATTGACGGTCCTTCAGGCACAGGTAAATCGACAGTGGCGCGCGAGGTCGCAAAGCGGCTGGGCTTCGTCTATTTCGATACAGGCGCGATGTATCGGGCCTTTACGTGGTTTGTCATGGAGCATTCCGGTGTTCCCATCCCCGATTTACTCGACCAATTTACCTTCCATATCGAAGAAACGCCCAAAGAGAAGAGATACTACGTCAATGACAGAGAGGTAACAGAAGTCATTCGCTCTCGATCTGTCACGGCTCGGGTCTCTGAAATTTCTGCCCTTAAAGAAGTACGCGCTGCGCTTTTAGAAGTGCAGAGAGAATTTGGAAGGGTACAAAATGCCGTTTTTGAAGGAAGAGACATCGGCAGTGTGGTTTTTCCGCAAGCGGAAGTGAAAATTTTTCTCACGGCTGATCCTAAAATCCGCGCAGAGCGGAGATTCGAGGAAATGCGCGCAAAAAATCCAGAAGAGGCAAAAGACCTAGACCGGGAGGTCATGCTGGCTGAGATCATAGAAAGAGACCGCTATGATTCCTCGCGCGAGCTCGCTCCTCTAAGATGCCCCGAAGGGGCTTTCACGATCGATACGACCCACCTCTCTATCGAAACTGTTGTGGAGAAGATTTTGGATTTCTTTTCTCAAAAAAAGAGTCCTTTATGAAGAAGTCTGCCCCAAAGCCTATCCCAAAACCTGCTTGGGCCCGTGCCATCTCCATGACCTTTTTGTACCGTACGATCCTCTTTTTGGCCTGGCTCTTTTTCAAACTCCTCTATCGGCATCGCGTCTATGGTTTGGAACATTATTACGAGAAGGATGCGATCATCGCCGGCAATCACGCCTCTTTTTACGACCCTCCGATTTTGGCGATTTCTTGGCCCCAGGAGGTCCATTTTTTGGCGCGGGAAACCCTCTTTAGAAACCGATTTTTTGGCGGGCTCATCCGTAGTTTAAACTCCCACCCCGTCAGCGGAGATGCAGGAGACATCGCGACTTTTAAGACGATCTGTCAGCTCTTAAAAGAAGGAAAGAAGATCATCCTCTTTCCAGAAGGCAAGCGCAGCGCTACAGATGCCCTAGGTCCCTTAAAGCCGGGAATTGCCCTTCTCACAGCCCGGGCTCAGTCCGCTGTTATTCCCGCATACATCCACGGGACATATAACATTTGGAATCGAAAGAGAAAGTGGCCCAAGTTATGGGGTAAGACGGCCTGTGTCTTTGGTTCAGCTATCCGTTGGGAGGAATTTAGCCACCTCCCTAAAAGAGAGGCCCAAGAAGCGCTTACGGAGCGTTTAAGAGAGTCGATCGAGAGTCTGCGCGTCTGGTATGAAGGTGGGAGGAAGGGATCATCTCCTTAAGAAGCTGTTTGCGGCCAAGATGACTCGAACATCCACCGAGTTTCCCCGACTAGAACCTGAATCTAGCGCGTCTACCAATTCCGCCATGGCCGCAGAAGGTATGGAGGGAAGATTCTAGTGGTTGGGCCCATTTTTGAAAATGGTATTTTTTAAGCTTCTTGTAATGAGCTTTTTAGGCTCGCTCGGGAACATGTCTGATTGTTGGCATTTTTCGGGCATGCCGAGGCTCCTCGAGCGCGCAGGTTCTAAGGGATATATTCAGATGAATCGCTTGAGCGCCCTGAATCGCAAGAATTGCAGCCGTCTCCCCAGGGGCTCTTTTGGCCCATTCTCTTATGGTGCAATAGGTCGACGATATCGAACTGTCCATTGCTAAATCCGGCAATGAGGGAGTGGTTGCCGAGGAGTTGGAGGTCTATCTGTTTTGTTTTTTCTGCTGAAGTCGGGCGCTCAGGTCTATGCATGACGATCCATGAACGATGGGGAAGAAGACGTCCTGTGGCTTTGCAAATAACGGTAATCCCATCTGCTGCGCGGGGCGACACATAGACAAAGTCATCGTCTGCTATGAGATTGGCTCCCCCTGCATAGGCGCCATAGAAAGCGATTTCTTTCCAGTGGCAGAATGCAAAAGAATAATCATTCTTCTCAAAAACATAAAACAACCCATCTTGGGTCACGCCGTAGAGCCTCTCTCGTGCTGCATCGTAATGTGCCGTTTGCAGTGTGGCTTGCGAAAAATCGCTGAGAGAGTGGTAGGCAAGCAGAGTTCCCTTACATTTAAAGACGCGATTCTGGACATCGAATAGGGAAAGCTGATTTTCAAAACTGATGATGATAAATCGTCCACTGGCCAAGAATTGGGTCTGGCAGGTATGTGTGTTTGTCCGCGTTCTGCGCCCTTTTTGCATGAGATCAGAGAAGTCAATCGAGTCGTCTACGAGAGTCTCTCCGCGAAAAATGCGTAGCTTGACCATTTCTGGTAAGTGGTAGTACGTCGATAGGAGAAACTCGTCGGGGAGACCAGGGTCGTATAAGGGATCATCGATCCATCTGAAATCGAGATCTTTATTGCGGTTGGATGTGTCCACATCAGCCACCGCATACCATCCATCGCGAAAAGTTCCTATGCAATTCACATCTTCTGGCCGACCTTCTTTTGTCCCAAATGTGCCAAAGCGACGGGCTATGAGCGTAGGTTCATGCCCTTCTGGGATCGTAAAAAAGGCCAGCGGTCCCGGTCTTTTTCTACACGAGTCGTTATGATTAGCTCCCCATACGGCAAAATGCTTTTGATCTAGAATGCACAGCTGAAAAGTGGGTGGAGTGCGCTCTTTTATTTGCCAGGGAAAGTCCCACTTCCATTGGTGACACAATAAGGGATCTTTTAGATCGTGTGAGTCCTTTACTTCGACAACTGCTGGGTATCGGTCACTGGTCGCTACACAATACCAACGATCATAGGCGAACTGAGCGCGTCTTGTTACAAAAGACGCGGTGGAGGTGAACGTGTATTTGATGTCGGTGACGTGAGTATAGCGTAGATTTTGGATGGAGGCGCTCTTTTGTTCAGTGATCTCTAGTCTCAGGTTCCATGCTTCTCGGTACTTCTGATCTAAGGGAATAGCTTCGCGAGGAAAGCGCTGAGAAAAGAGAATTTCAGGACGTAAGGAGGATTCCTCCCAAGTCCAATTGTGAAAAAAATGGCATGTGGTCGCTAGCGCAGTGGAGTCTTGAAGGCGAAGAAAATCGTTCCAGATGGTCAACAAAACATCGGTCCTGGCAAGGTCGATGAGTGGGGGGAGCTCAGAGGCTTCAGGGGTCAGGCAAATGCGCTTGGAGGCAGAAGTATCGGAAAGCTCACCCACGCGTTTTGTCATAAAGCCTCTAAAATAAAAATATTTGGATCAGTATTTTACTTGCCGTATTTTTATTGTAAACAGTTTAAGTGCTTCGATGATTTTAAAAAAAACATTACCTTTTCTGAATATATGCAATCTCACCACAGAGATGGAAAAGGCGTTGTTGCATAAATAGCTGAATCTCACCACAGAGATGGAAAACCACAGAGCAGAAATTTTTTAATATGAATTTCTTCTCTGTGGTGAGATTGCATATATTCAGAATGGAGTGATGGGGAGCTAGATTAGGTCCTCATCAATTACGCAACAACGCTGAGGGAAAACCAAAGAGAGTAGGTTCATATTAAAAAATTTCCTCTTTGTGGTGAAATTCAGCTATTTATGCAACAAAGCCCACTCTCTCAGTAAAATTTTTTGCTGGGGTAGGTTTTTAAGCCAAATGGTGAAAAAAAAGTCTGAAAGCGCTACTATCGAGCGAAAACGAAAAAGAGGAGGAACCGTGGGCGAGTTAATTAAGAATGTGACAGAAGAGACGTTTGGGCAGGCGATCAAAGAGGGCGTTGTATTGGTCGATTTTTTTGCCGACTGGTGTGGCCCTTGCCGCATGATGACCCCTGTTTTAGAGAAGCTCGCAAGTGAGCTCGGCAATAAGGTGTCGATTTTGAAGATTGACATCGATAATGCGCAGCAAATTGCGACCCAATTTCAAGTGACCTCTATTCCGACGCTCGTGCTATTTAAAGATGGAAAAGAGGCGGGAAGACTCGTCGGTCTGCGCGATGCAGAAGCGATTAAAGAGTTTATCGCAAGCTAGTCAACCCAATGTAGAACGTCTCGAACAATCGACCAGCGCGGCTCCGGCGGCGCTGCGATTTCTGTTTTTCCTTTCACCCATAACTCTGTCTGTTTTTTGGTAAATCCTTCTCCCGCTTTGAGTTCCATCCATCGGTTGATATAGTGGAGGAATCGGGTGCTGTCTTGACGGATACCGTAGGCTAAGCTATCTGTTCCCATCGAGGGTTTGGGGACGATGACGCGGAAATTTCTGTGGCGCAGAATCCACGCAATCGCCTCTTGCTCCTCCCAAAGAAGAGCTGTGAGCTTATCCAAAGAAGAAAATGCTTCATAATCGTCGAGGTAGACGATGGTATTGTCGGGGAAAAACTCTTTTGCAACGGCTTCATAGGAAGAACCTTTCAAGACAGCGATTTGAATTTTGTGATTCTCTTGGATCGCTTGGAGTGTTTTGAAGGAGTTTCGCATTTTTTGATCGACGACGAGCACGATCTTTGGAGAGAAGTAGATGTTCGTGAAGGCAATACTTTTCAATCTCTTTTCATTGATGCTCAATGCTGACATCGCGATGTCATATTGGTAAGAGTTCAGCTCTTGATCGACTCGATCGTAGTTCATCGGGATAAATTCTAAGGATGCACCGAGATCGTAGGCGAGCTCGTACGCAAAAGAGATGTCGTATCCAATGACGCCTTCATCGATATTGTAAAAACAGAAAGGGGCTGTTTTGGGTTTGTAGCCGACTTTTAGTTTTTTTGTGGAGAGGACGTGATCGAGTGTATCTCCTGTATAGGGATCGGGATTGGGAGATGTCTTATAGATTGTCGTCGGAATGCTGGAGGAGATCGCCAACTCGTAAATGCTCTTCGTCTCGTTTTTAATTTCTGGCAAGGGATTGAATAACTTGATCCCTGAAAAGACGACGGCGATGGGGATGAGGATAACGAGCAGATTTTTGAGGATTTTCGACCATTTTAGGATGAGCATTTGACGGCAGGAGAGGGTGATGAAGAGCGAGAGGGTTGTGATTTCCATCACAGAGACCATCGATTGGAATCCTGATGTGAAGGGGAGAGTAGTCAGGTAGAGATTGACCGCTTCTAGGGGAAGTCCCATGGAGTTGAGAATGAAGTTGAGGCTGTTGATCCACGATCCCAATCCGACAGCGCCGAGACTCGTCAAAAACGTCGTGACAAAGAGCTCTACTTGGGAAGACGGGGGAAGTGTGACGCCGTAAAAGATCGAGATAAAGAAGATGAAAATGGTAATGAAGAGCGCACCGAGAGGCAAATTGAAGACGACAGAAACGGTTCCCTGGATCTGTTTTTGCGCTTTTTCATCGTAAGGGTCGATCTGCTGTGTCTCTTTCTTCAGCAGTTCGATGATATAGGGTAAGCAGACGATGACGACATTGGTCGTATAAGCTAAGAGTAGGATGGGGAAAAGCTGTTGGAGCCACTTGTAAGCGGGGATCGAAGTGAACATGTGGGTCAATCTCGGAAAAATCCAAAAAATTACGATACAGGTTCCGAAGATGTAGAGGATGAGATAGGTGCTCACCTGTTTGACTGTGCTGAACTGAATCGTTCCGACTTGGTTGGCGATGATGATAAAGGTCCCAAAGGGGGTGATCCTAGCGATCCAAGAAGTGATGCGGGTGAGAGCTTCCACCAAATTCTGCATGGTGGTCATGATGAATTGGTTCTCTTTGAGGTGCATCAAAGCGATTCCGATTAAGAGAGAGAAGATCACAATCGCGGGGACGATGTTGTGAGAGAGGTCGTAAAAAATATTATCGGGAATAAGTAGCTGTGCAAAATTTAACTGGGGGGTTTCCGTTGAGACATAGCCACCCATTTGGCTCGTTTTTGGCAGAGGAAAGAGGTAGCGGATCCCATAGACCATCAGGATGTTGACGCACCACGCTAAGCTGATGAACAAGACCCCTCTTTTTAGGATCATCTTGGCCTGAAATACGCTCAATTGGCCGACACCATGAATGATCGCGACGATCAAATAGGGGACAGCCGTGATCTTGAGGAGCATGATGTATGCAGAGGCGTAGGGGGAAAAAATATTGCAGAGATCCCCAAAAAAGAGACCGCAGAAGATCCCCAAAAAGGTCGCGATCCCCATTTGCAACGCCAGTGACATTCGGAATAAACGCATACAGTGACTTAAGGTAGTTATATACCGAAATAACTTGAAGAATCGGGTTTTGCCGGCGTCGGCTTTACCCCAGAATGTTTGTTTTCACTCGCGCCTTGCCTTTCGGCAATGGTCGCTCGCTCCAAACAAAAATTCTGGGGAGCCTCCTTATCAAATTCCTGATTCTTCAAGTTATTTCGGTATACCCTTCAATGAATCAGTATCTAAAAAATTAAGCAAGTCGAAAAGCAAAAGCGCCAAAATGTTTAACGCAAAAACGCGGAACCGCAGAGACGCAAAGAAAATTCTGAAATTTAATTCTTTGCGTCTCTGCGGTTCCGCGTCTTTGCGTTAGAGCAAGTTTTTTGCCCCGGGACGACCCGGTTATCGAACGTCTGTTTTCATCTCGGCGATTTCAACAGAGGGCTTGGCTGCTGTATCTGTTGTTTCTGGTTTGGGAGCATTCGCTTGAACGATTTCCACTTCGAAGGTTAACAGGGAATTGGGGTGGAGGTAGCCGCTCGTTCCGTAGGCCAAATCGGGGTGGATGAAGACGGTGCGTTTTTCTCCCTCTTTCATGCCGACCAGTCCCGCTTTTAAGCCGGGGATGATCTCATCTAACGAGATTAGCTCTTCTTCCTTAGAGGTGCTGAAGACCGTTCCATCGAGGTATTTTCCTGTGTAGCGGATCAAGGGAGAAAAGTGAGATTCTACACTAGCTCCTTCTCCTGCTGCATTGATCTGGTAGAGGACCTTGCCTTCTTCTAGGCTGGTCATCCCCTCTTTTTTAGTATTTTGAGCGAGGAAATCCTCTGCACTCTTGAGATTTTCCGCCGATTGCTCTTTGAAGAGTCTTTCTTGGATGGAGGCGATTGCCTGGACGCATTCCATTTCGCTCATCGGAGATGATTTTCCTGAGGACTCATCTTGTAATCCCTTGACGACCTGTGCGATATCGAATTTGACCCCGATGTTTTCGAGATTTTTTCCGATCAGGTGGCCAAATGCCTCTGAGATGTTCGCGATCTCAGATCCTTGAGAGGCATTTTTTTCCTTGGTTTCCTCTGCGAATAGAGGGTTTAGAGCGAGGAGGGTTAGGATACCTGCCCATTTCAATTGATTTTTCATGATGGCCTTCTCTTGAAGTGAATTATATTTTCGAGTTTAGTCTTTCCTTGTCTTTAATTCCAATAAATTTCCGCAGGTTCTGTTCTGATTTTGAGCTCTGCCAATTGTTGCGGGTGTACCGAAGAGGGGCATTGCATCATCAAATCAGCAGCTTTTTGGGTTTTGGGAAAAGCGACCACATCGCGGATATTGTCTGTATCGGAGAGGAGCATAACGATCCGATCGAGTCCTAAGGCGACTCCTAAATGAGGTGGGGTCCCGTATTGGAGGGCTTCTACAAAAAAGCCGAATTTCTCTGCGATTTCTTCAGGGGAGATTTTCAGGGAGCGGAAGATTTTCTCTTGGAGTTGGCTGTCGTGAATTCTCTGGGAGCCGCCACCGAGTTCATACCCATTCAGTACCAAGTCATAGGCTGCAGCGCGCACCTTGAGGGGCTCTTTATCGAGCAGGTCGATGTCTTCCCAGTGAGGAGAGGTAAAGGGGTGGTGTTCGCTCTCTAATCTGCCCTCTTCTGCATTGTAGCGCATGAGAGGAAAGTCGGTGACCCATAAAAAGGATAAAGCGCCAGCAGGAATGAGATTTTTATCTTTAGCGATTTTGCGGCGGAGATGGTCTAGGCCTTGGTTGACGCGCTCTTCTGGGCCCGCTGCTATGAAGATTAAATCCCCCGGTTCTGCTTTCATTGTTTGTTGGAGCTCTTGCAGGAGTTCTGGCGAGAAAAATTTCGTAATGCTCGATTGGAATCCCTCTGGTGTGAGTTTGATCCATCCGAGCCCGCCGAGTCCGAATCTTCCGACGAATTGGGTGTACTCGTCGATCTCTCGACGTGATAATTCTGCGCCCCCTTTGACACAGAGCGCTTTGACGATACCGCCTACGGCGAGTTGTTCTTGGAGGATACTAAATGAACTTCGCTTAGCGATCTCATCGATGCGGATCAGCGGCATTCCAAAGCGCAAGTCGGGTCGATCTGTTCCGTAGTGTTCCATACAATCGCGGTGTGTCATATGGGGAAAGGATTGGGGGATCTCTTTCTTTGCGCACTCTTTGAAAAGGATCTTCATCAACTCCTCGATCCATTTCATGAGATCGGGAGGAGTCAAAAAGCTCATTTCGATGTCGATTTGAGTGAATTCTGGCTGGCGGTCTGCTCTCAAATCCTCATCGCGAAAACATTGGGCAATTTGAAAATAGCGGTCCATTCCAGAGACCATGAGCAGTTGTTTAAAGATCTGTGGAGATTGGGGAAGCGCGTAAAAATTGCCAGGGTAGACGCGTGAGGGGACCAGATAATCGCGCGCTCCTTCGGGAGTGGATTTAGCGAGGATCGGCGTGGTGATTTCGAGAAACCCCTGTGTACTCAGGTAATTGCGCGTCAATAGCATGACTTGATGGCGCAATTGCAATCTTTTGGCGACCTCGCCCCTGCGAATATCGAGATAGCGGTATTTTAGGCGCAGTTCTTCGTTGACATCGAGCTCTTCTTCACAGATGGAAAAGGGTGGGGTTTTAGCAGAAGAGAGGATTTCGAGTTCCTCCGTTTCGATTTCAATCTCCCCTGTCGGGAGCTTGGGGTTTGTTCTCCCTTCGTCGCGGGGGCTCACTTTTCCTCGGATCGAAAGGACCCATTCGCTGCGGAGCTGGGAAGCGCGCTCGAAAAGGGCGGGTGGGACATCCGCAGGGTCAAAAACGAGTTGGGTGAGTCCAAATCTGTCGCGCAAATCGATGAAAATCACTCCGCCGTGGTCTCGTCGGCGATGTACCCATCCCGAAAGGGTGACGTGTTCTCCGACGTGAGAGTGCCGGAGTTCACCACAAGTATGTGTTCTTCGATAGTCAAACATGCAATTTCTCTATAAGGGTTTTAAGGAGGTCATGGAAAGAGATCTCAATCGTCTCGCGCGTCGCCATATGCTTGAGAGTGAGGCGCTCCGTCTTGAGTTCTTCTTCGCCGAGGACGATCGCGTATTCTGCTCCTAATTGGTTGGCGAGTTGTAGGCCGTGTTGCACTTTTTTTCCACTGAGGTCGATTTCGGCAGAGAGATTCGAGTGGCGCAGGTGTGCGGTGAGGCGGAAGGCGGTTTGTAAGGCTTGAGCGCCCATAGGGATGAAGAAGACGAGAGGGTGGGGCGACTTTGGGAAGGGCACGCCTTGTTTGAGCATCGTCTGTAAAAGACGCTCTATCCCCATTCCGAAACCGACACCGGATAAATCGGGACCTCCGAGGGCTTTAACTAGGCCATCATAGCGTCCGCCTCCCCCGACGGCGTTCTGCGCTCCGAGCTCCCCCGAAGTGATTTCGAAGACGGTCTTATTGTAGTAATCGAGCCCGCGAACGAGCTTGGGTTCGATGACGCAGGCGATGTCGAGTTTTTCCAGCAAAGCTAATACTTTTTCAAAATGCTCCCTGCATTCAGGGGAGAGAAACTGAGAAAAAGGGGGCGCGTTTTCGAGGAGGGCTTGATCTTTGAGGTCTTTTGAATCCAAAATGCGGAGGATATTTTTGGAAAATCGGTTCTGACTGTCGGCAGAGAGTTGCGCGTAATGGGGCTGAAGATAAGCAGTTAGGGCCTCTTTGTAGGCGCTCCTAGAAGCGGGATCTCCTACGGAATTGATCAGGACAGTGAGATTTTTTAGCTGCAATCGCCGGCACACTTCTAGAAAGAGATCGATCAATTCGACATCTTGCTCTGGGGTGGGGTTACCGATGGCCTCAGCGCCAAACTGATGGAATTGGCGATAGCGGCCTGCCTGGGGACGTTCATAACGGAACATCGGCCAGATATAAAAATATTTGTGGAGAGTCGACTGGGAGTAGAGCTGGTGTTCGACAAAGGAGCGGATGAGCGGGGCAGTCCCCTCGGGGCGCAGAGTCATCGAGCGCTCTCCCCGATCCAAAAAGGTGTACATTTCTTTGGAGACGATGTCGGAGCTCTCTCCGACACTGCGCACAAAGAGATCTGTCGACTCGAACATAGGGGTACGGACTTCGTGAAAGCCGTAGTCTTGAGCGGTCGAGCGCATCACCTTTTCGAGGTATTCCCAGCGACTCGACTCGCGCCACTTCTCACTTTCTTCATTCTCCAAAGGGACAATGTCAAAAACACCTTTGGCACTGGCGTATTTCATAGGGCAACGTGGGGTTAGAAAAAGGGGATTATAGGTTTTTGGATGAAATAGAGTAAAGGAAGATAACAACCACAGAGAGGGGAAACTACTCGGGCTTTTTTATGAAGCTTCTTTGGGTATAACGCCTCTCTGTGGTTTCCCTTCTCTGCGGTAAAAAAAATATTACCACATAGAAGGGAAACCACAGAGAGAAAATTCATATCAGACCTCTTCCATATTTCATCCTGAGTCAGAAAAGCTGTTTAAAAAACTTCCTCTCTGCGGTTTCCCCTCTCTGTGGTAAAAATCTGTGGTAAAAACTGGCAATAAGTATGTTATACCCCGCGCGCCTAGGAATGGTGCATTTGAGCGCGTCAAAGCCCCGAGGTATAAGATTCTGGCTCTATGATGTCGTCCAATAAAGAGAGCCAGTTGGCCAAAGTGCAGTGGAGGGGGTCTCTTTGTGCTTGCAAGTGGAGGGCTTGTAGGAGTTCCATAAAGGGGAAGGGAATCCACTCCTTGCCGGCGTATTCTGTGAAATAATAGCCGAGGGTGTAATCGGCTCCTGGGGGGTAATTCCGCACTTGCTGGAGAAAAAAGTTGAGTTTAACGGAGAGCTCTGGATGGAGAGATGCGTCTTCGAGGAGATGATGCCAGGTATCAGAGAGTTGTTGGGTGAAATCGGGATCGTGACTCAGGTCCTCTAAAGCGAGGATGTAGAGGAGTTTGCGGAAGGCGAGGATCTCATCGGTAATCGTTGTGTGCTCTTCCGTCGAAGAGGCGGATTTTTTTCCGAAGCCGAGGGCACCTGCGATTTTTTTGAAATAAGAGACGAGTGCGGCAGAGGTTTGGGGACGGGTGGAATTCTTCAGTCCGGTGTAGGACTCTTCCCGCGTCTTTTTCTCTTTTTCAATCGGGTTTACCGCGATTTTTTCGTAGGGAGAGTCTTTGCCGTAAACGGGCTTGTCAAAATTTGACATGTGAAAATTTTACTCAGAGGTTTGTCTCTGAAATGCCGCAACCAGAGCTTAACGTCAACTTTTATTTTCTCAAAAAACGGTTGACTTAGAGTCTATGCGCGAATTAAGCTTTTGGATTAAGCCTTTGGAGTGCTCTGTGAACATTAGTAAGTTTCTTAAGGAAGCCCCTCACGCCCCTGAAATCCAAGATCGTGAAGTCGTCAAGCAGCAGTATAAATATTGGCGGTGGAGGATTTTTTGTGGGATGTACGCGGGGTATGTGTTCTACTACTTCACGCGTAAGAGTTTTACCTTTGCGATGCCCGCCTTGATGCAGGACTTGGGATTGGAACTGAGCGATTTGGGGATTTTGAGTAGTATTCTCTCCTTGAGTTATGGGCTAAGTAAGTTTTTGAGTGGCCTTATTGCCGATCGCTCAAATCCTCAGTTTTTTATGTCGATCGGATTGATCCTAACGGGTGTGTTCAACATCCTCTTTGGGATGTCTTCCTCGGTGTTTTTCTTCGCCATTTTTTGGGCGCTCAACGGCTGGTTCCAAGGCTGGGGATGGCCTGCTTGTGCACGGCTATTGATGTATTGGTACTCTCAAAAAGAGAGGGGAACGTGGTGGGGGACTTTGAGTACGTCTCATAGCGTTGGGGGTGCCTTGATCCCCTTAATTGCGGCGGGCTGCGCACAGCTCTTGGGATGGCGATTTGCGATGTATATCCCCGGCTGTCTCTGTATTGGGATGGGTTTGGTGCTCATGAACCGATTGCGCGATACGCCTCAGTCTCTCGGATTGCCTCCCGTCGAAAAATTTAGGGAAGATCAGTCGGAGACATTGGCCGAAGAAGACCGAAAGCTCTCAGTAAAAGAGACGTTATTCAAATACGTGTTAAACAATAAGTATATTTGGATCTTGGCCTTTTCTTACTTCTTCGTCTATGTCATCCGGCAGGCGGTAAACGATTTTGGAGCTCTTTTTTTAATGAAGACGAAGGGGTATTCCCTACTCACAGCGAGCGGAAGTATTTTTTGGTTCGAAATAGGGGGGATTCTCGGCACTTTGGTAGCGGGGTGGGCTTCTGATAAAATCTTTAGCGGCCGTCGCGGTCCGATCAATGCTATATTCAGTTTGGGCGTTGTCTTTGGGATCATCGGCCTTTTTTATTCCCCTCCTGGGATGCTCCTTTTAGATTATGCGCTGATGTTCGTCGTGGGTTTCCTGATCTTTGGGCCTCAGATGTTAATCGGTATGGCCGCGGCTGAGATGGCTCCTAAGAGAGCGGCAGCGACGGCTAATGGATTTACGGGGTGGTGGGCTTACTTTGGGGCAGCCGCAGCGGGATATCCGATCAGTAAGGTCGCAGAAGTTTGGGGGTGGAATGGATTTTTCATCGCCCTTGTGCTTTGCGGGCTCATCTCTACAGCTCTATTGCTCCCTCTTTGGAATACCCATGCGAGCAAGAGAGTACAGCAGCCAGAGATGGGAGAAGGAGAAAGTGCTCCTCAAAAAGTTTAATAACGAGAGGATACATGCAGCAGTGGGTCCCTTTACACGTCCATTCTCAGTATTCCATTCTCGATTCCTCTTGTTCTGTCGAATCGATTGCGGAGCGCGCTGCACTGACGAAAATGCCCGCTGTCGCCCTGACCGATCAGGGCAACATGTTCGGCGCTGTCGAATTTTATAAAGCCTGTCAAAAAGAAGGGGTTAAACCGATCATCGGGTGCGAGCTCTACGTTGCTCCTCAATCGCGCTTTGACAAAAAGAGATTGCCTGATTTCCCTGCGGGATTCCCGATCGTCCTCCTTGCAAAAGACAAAGAAGGGTATCAGAATCTCTGTGCCTTGAGTTCTCTCGCTCATTTGGAAGGCTTTTATTACACTCCGCGCATCGATAAGGAATTACTCGCACAGCATGCGGGTGGTTTGATCTGTCTTTCAGGTTCTAATAATAGTGTGTTGGCCCATTGGATCGCTAAGGGAAATGAAGAAGAGCTCTTACGCGAAATCGACTGGTTTCAAAGGGTGTTCGGAGAGGATTATTTTCTCGAACTCTTGCGCCATGAAATGAAGCCAGAGGATCTCCGTGACGATGGGATGCAACAGGAAAGCTTTCTTTACCAGCTCTATCAGGACTCTGATAGAGAAGCAAAAAAGGAGAAATGAGAGACTCATCGCAGTAGCTGGGGAAAAAGGGATCGGCTGTGTAGCGGCAAACGATTCTCGCTATATGGAACGAGAGGACTTCCGGGCTCATGAAATTTTGATGAATATCCAATCGAAAGAACCTTGTGAGATTTGGGAAAAGGATTCCTATGGAAATCTCAAACAACGGGTCTTGAATCCCAAGAGGGAAGTCGTCTTTACTCATGAACTTTATTTCAAATCTCCTGAAGAGATGGCGCGCCTCTTTTCTGATTTGCCACAAGCGCTTGAAAATTCACTCCTCATCGCTGAAAAATGCCACTTCTCTTTTGATTTTAAGACAAAATACTATCCCGTCTTCGTCCCGCCTCATTTAGAAGGGAAAACCTCCACCCCTGAGGAACGCGCGCAAGAAGCGGAAAACTATTTAAGACAGCTTTGCGAAGAGGGAATTTCAAAACGTTATACCCCTGAGCGCTTGGAAAAAGTGAAAGAGCAGTATCCCGATCAGGACCCTTTGACTGTCGTGCGCGATCGTTTGGAGTATGAGTTGAGCGTAATTCTGCCCAAAGGGATGGGAGATTATTTACTCATCGTCTGGGATTTCATCAATTGGGCAAAGCGCAATCGGATCCCAATGGGTCCAGGAAGAGGTTCTGGAGCAGGTTCCATCGTCCTCTATCTCATCGAAATTACCGATATCGAGCCGCTGCGTTTTAACTTGTTCTTCGAGAGATTCATCAATCCTGAGCGGATTTCCTATCCCGATATCGATGTCGATATCTGCATGGACCGGCGCCAAGAGGTCATCGATTACACCGTACAGAAATATGGAAAGGACAAGGTCGCACAGATCATCACTTTTGGAACGATGAAAGCGAAGATGGCGATTAAGGATGTCGGTCGCGTCCTCAGCGTGCCTTTGGCACGCGTCAACGAAATCGCTAAGTTGATCCCTGAAGATCTGAATATGACGATCGAAAAAGCTTTGGAAATCGATCCAGAGCTCAAGAATTTATACGATTCCGATCCTGAAGTGCAGCGCCTGATCGACATGGCAAAAAAGCTCGAGGGCTCCGTGCGCAATACAGGCATCCACGCAGCGGGGATGATCATCAGTGGCGATCCGATCATCGAGCGGATTCCCGTGTGTACGGCAAAAGACTCTGAGATGGCAGTCACTCAATTTTCGATGAAGCCCGTGGAATTGGTCGGGATGTTGAAGATCGACTTTTTGGGATTAAAGACACTCACAGCGATCCAACACGCGGTCGATGCGATTAAAGTGAGAAATGGGATCGAGATCGATTGGGTGAATTTGCCTTTAGAGGATAAAAAGACATTTGATTTGCTGAACCAAGGGAAGACAACAGGCATTTTTCAGCTCGAATCGGGTGGGATGCAGGATTTAGCAAAGCAACTGCATATCGATAAATTTGAAGAGATCATCGCGGTCGGCGCCCTCTATCGCCCTGGCCCCATGGAGATGATCCCCTCCTTTATCCAGCGAAAGCATGGAAAAGAGACGATCGAGATCGATCATCCCCTCATGGCGGATATCCTTTCAGAGACATATGGGATCATGGTCTATCAGGAGCAGGTCATGCAGATCGCAAGTCGTCTCGCCGGCTATACGCTAGGCGAGGGGGATGTCTTGCGCCGAGCGATGGGAAAAAAAGATCGAGAAGAAATGGCCCGCCAGCGAGAAAAATTTCGAGAGGGTGCGCAGAAGAATGGGATCAGCGAAGAGGTCTCGATGCTCATTTTCGATAAGATCGAGAAATTCGCCTCTTACGGATTCAATAAATCGCATGCGGCAGCTTATGGGTATTTGAGCTATGTGACTGCCTATCTGAAGGCGAATTATCCAAGTGAATGGCTTGCGGCGCTCATGACGTCTGATTCCGATGATCTCTCCAAAGTGACCAAACACACCCGAGAGGCCAAAGAATTTAATATCGCGATTTTGCCTCCTGATATCAACGAATCAGGCAAGCCTTTTGTTCCCACCGATAACGGGATCCGTTTTGCGATGGGAGCGATCAAGGGAGTGGGAGAGGGAGTTGTAGATGCGATTTTAGCAGAACGGTCGAAAAAAGGGCATTTCCTCTCCCTCTACGATTTTATCTGTCGGATTGAAACGAAAAAGGTGGGTAAAAAAGTGATCGAATGCCTCATTGAATCGGGGTGTTTTGACTTCACAGGATGGGACCGACAGGCCCTTCTCGAAAGCGTCGATCCGATGTTCGCCCAAGCGACGAAGGACCAAACACAAGCAGCACAAGGGGTGCTCAGCCTATTTTCTCTATTAGGAGAAGAAAAGGAAACTCGCTTTGCCGCACCGCCTTCCATTAAGGAGCCGATGTCGCGACAAAAAATGTTAAAGCGGGAATTCGAGCTTTTGGGGATCTATCTCAATGGGCATCCCCTAGACGACTATCGCCCTCTCCTCCCTCGCTGTTCTTGTATGCCCCTTTCTGAAATAGAAAAATTATCGCATGGTAGCGTCGTGCGTATCGCGTGCATCATCGAGGGGATCGTGGTCAAAATTTCTGCAAAGACGCAGAAAAAATTCGCGATTCTGATGATCGGAGATGGTGATGAACGGTTCGAATTGCCCATTTGGCCCGATCTCTATGAGAAAAAAACGGCTTTGATCGTCGAAAACCAACTGCTCTATGCTGTGATCCAAAAAGAAGTCGTAGGGTTGCAGACGCGACTGCAGTGCCGATGGATCGAGGATCTGGGAAAGGTAGATGAAGCGATGATCGCAGCATGTGATACGGCGGTCGACTTAGCAAAACAACAAGTGAAATCGATGGAATTTAGAGAAAAAAATCGGATAGAACGGCCTTCTTCTCCTCTAGTGGAAAAGAAAAACACCCCTCACTCATTACAGATCGAAGTCGATCTTGCGCATCTCTCTTTAAGTCAACTACTGCTATTAAAAGAGACCTTTCGCTCCCATGCAGGAGAGATTCCTGTTGAAATCGGATTTTACCACCGGCAGAAAAAAGTGAGCTCTCTTTCCATCGACAAAACCTGGGGAGTCAATGGATCCAAAGAGATCGAAAAGCAAATACACACGATTCCCTCATTAAAATCATTAAAATGGAAATTATAATGCGAAGATTTATATTAGCCTCTCTATGTATGAGTCTCCCTTGGGTGGCAGAGGCTTCCTATACCTATAAAAATGGCAAGCTCGCCAAAAGCGAAGAGGTCGCTACTCTTTCTGTCCAGGAGCACTACAGCGCTGCCATCGATGCATTCCAAAATGAGAATTGGGAAGAGCTGATTCACCAGATGGTAATCGTCGCGAAAAACTTCCCCTCTTCTCCCTTTTCTCAAGAAGCCTATTACTATTTAGGAGTGGGATACTTTCACCAGAGAGAATATGAATTTGCAAATCGATTTTTCTCAAAGTATCTGAAAAAACAATCGACACCCAAATATTTTGAAGAAGTGATCCATTATAAGTACAAGATTGCAGAAAAATACCAATCGGGAGCGAAAAAGCACGTTTTGGGATTTGAAAGCATGCCAAAATGGATCCCTGCAAGGGAAGAAGCGATCGCTCTTTATGACGAGGTCATCACAGCACTTCCCCACCACGATTTAGCGGCAAAGGCGCTTTTTGGAAAGGCTCAACTCTTATTGCTGGAAGAGGAGTACAAATCGAGTGTGGAAACGTACCAAGTTCTGATCCGTCGTTTTCCTAAACACCCTCTCGCCGTCGAGAGCTATATCGGGATCGGGCAAGTGTATTTAGTGCAATCGCGCGACGAATACCCTGATCAAGACTATCTCGATTTAGCGGAGATCAACCTCAATAAATTTCGGAACAGTTTTCCTAAGGAAGAGCGCATAGCGATTGGAGAAAATATGCTCGCTGAAACGCGCGAGGTCTTTGCTAGTGACCTCTACGACACCGCCCGCTTTTATGAACGGACGAATAAGGGGAAGGCCGCGCACCTGTACTACGAGCGGATTCTCAACAAATACCCCGAGACGCGCGTGGCAACCCGTGCGACCAAGCGCCTCGGGAACCTGGGAATTGTGGAACAACCTCTTGCACCTGGAGAAGAATTGGTTAACCCCTCGACAGAGGTCATTCCTCAAAGGGACACTCCTTCCGTTCTCGAGCTCCCTGTACGGCAGGGGCTACTCGTCGATGCGATAAGCTCTCCTGAGGAAATGGTAAAGTGAAATGGTTAATCGCTCTTTTTGTTCTGTGCGGATGCAGTTACCATTTTCAAGGGGAAGAAGAGGAAGTGAGGACGATTTCAGTCCCCTACATTCAGGGAGATTCAGAGGGTAGGTTAGCGCGCGATCTCGTGCGCGGACTGAGTGGTTCAGGGAGGTTTGAGTGCGTGCAAACGGGTGGGGAATGGATTCTAGAAGTCGCTCTCGTCGGGAATTCTGATGACCGGATCGGCTACCGCTATGACCGGGATGCAACCACAGGCAAGAGACGCACGAACATCATCGGAACAGAGAATCGACACACGATTGTGGCTGAGGTGAAACTAATCGACGCCTACACTCAAGAGGTGATTCTCGGTCCACACATTGTCAAAGGACTCTCAGAATACGACTATGTCGATTCCAATTCGATACGGGATTTGACCTTTCTTAACCCCGGTGGTAAACCAGAGAGCGTGCTCGATTTTTCTCTAGGTCAGCTCGATTCGATTGAGGGAGCTCATGACGATTCCGCCCTGGTTTCTTACCAAGATCTCGTGGAGCAGATCGTAAGGGGTCTGCTCTTGTACTAGGGAACGGCAAGGTAATGATAGGATTGCCTCATACTTGAACCTATCCCGATAAAATTTTTCGTCGGGATGGGGTCTTAGGGCTTTTTGCCGATGGAGGAGATGACGGCTTCTGTGTCTTGGACTTCTGTGATGTAGTGCTGTAGGATTTTCAAGATGTATTTCGGGCTATTGTAAACCCCAGAGGTCGTGTAGACGATTTCGAGGTGGGGGTGATTCCCTTGGAGCAGAGAGATCATGGTCGTCGTTTTAGGGGTTTCTTGGACCACTTCAGGGACGATCCAGATGGCGAACTGTTCATTGAAGAGAGTCACTTTATCTGGGGTCTCGATGATATGGAAATGGTGATTGAGCTGGTCGTCACTGACCGCATGTTCCAATTCGCGCTGATTCAAGATGCCGAGCTCATTTAAGAGCTTGAGATCGACATGGATAATGCCATCCGGAACCCACTTGAGGAGGTTCTTCGTGAATTCCTGGTAGGCATCTTCCAAAATACTCGGATTGATCATCGCGTCGCTCCTTAAGGTTTGGTTCCCTATTCCCCGCTATACCTCAAGTCTAGCTCCAAAACGGGGGGGCTGTCAAGAGGTTTTCTAAAATTTTATGTTTATATTGGCTCGGGATTTTTGGGAAGAAAGATAAAAAATTTTTTGACAAAGCAGCCCCCTAGACTTTGTGGATAGGTTCCTGGAATGGATCTTGAATTTTGGGTGTGATTTTGCGATATTTCAAGAGTATAAGTGAGGCGTGGTTTATGGGGTTTTTTCTGGTTTTTACTGATAATCAATGGCTTAAGAGTGTTTTTTTTGTTCTAGTACTCGCCACCTCTCTTCACGCTGCCACTCCCCTTCAGGTCAAGGTCGAATCCCGTTCGGGTATTTTAATGAATGCGGAGACAGGAGCTGTCCTCTATGAAAAGAAGGGGGATCTTCCGGCGTATACGGGGAGTACGACCAAGGTGATTACTGCCTTATATGCTCTGGAAATGTTGGAACAAAGGGGAGTCACCTTCGACGAAAAGGTGACTGCGAGTGTTGAGGCGATGCGTATCGTAGATCCCAGTGTCCGTCGGGCAAAGGGAAGTGTGCATCCTCCCTATCGATTGGAATTCGGCGGGACGCATATGAAGCTCCAGGCAGGTGAGACGATTTCATTGAGGACTCTCTTTCATGGGATGATGCTCTGTTCTGGAAATGACGCTGCCAATGTCATTGCAGAATATGTTTCGGGGAGTATTCCTCAATTCATGGAGGAGATGAATGGCTTTGTCCAAAAGAAGGGGTATACCCAGACGCAACTCTACACTCCCCATGGACTTCCCCACCCCGAACACAAGGTTTCACCTCATGATATGGCTTTGTTAGCGCGAGAAGCTTTGGGTAAGCCGTTTTTTCGCGAAGTGGTGAAACAAGTGACGTATCCCAGAGAAGGGACGAACAAACAGGCAGCCACCACACTCATGCAATTCAATGCCCTTTTAAAACCTGGTCCTTTTTTCTATCCCAAAGCGATCGGTATGAAAACTGGCTTTACAGATGATTCTGGTTTTTGTCTCGTTTCAGCGGCAGAAGACAGTCAGCGGAAGCTCATCGCCGTCATTTTTGGGGGAGAGAAGCAACAGCGCTATGCAGACACGATCGCGCTTTTTGAAGCGGGATTCCAAGAACCAAAGGTTTCGCGTACGCTCTTTTCCCAAGGGTTTGATTTCTTTAAGTGTCCGGTGGAAGGAGCTAAAACTCCCCTACAGGGGATTTTGGACAGAGATGTGGTGTTGACTTTTTACCCTTCTGAAGAGCCGGTCGTCCATCCCAAAATCGCTTGGGATACCCCAAGGCTTCCCATCGAAAGGGGACAAAGAGTGGGAAATATCAGCATCTACTCAGAAAAAGAGGAGGTCCTTCTCATCGCGCCTCTCTTTGCCGCTCTCCGAGTCGAGCCCACCTTAAAACACCGACTTTACTTAATGAGCTTAACTGTAAAAACGACCTGCACACAGCATATCCCTCTCCTGATGGGTATCTCTGGAATCGGAACGCTCTTGCTCACTTTTTGGTGTTTCCATCGTCCAAAAACGCGAAGAGCAAAAGCCACTCCTCAAGACTGAGCTCTTCAGGGCGGGCCTGGGGCGATTTCCCTACCGTCTTAAGCCCTTCCTCGACCTTCGAGCTGGGGAATAATTCCCTTAAAGAGCCTTTGAGCATCTTGCGCCTCTGCTGAAAGGAGGTGCGCGTCAAGACAAAGAACCTCTCTATCCCTTGCGTTAAACGGGGAGGATGCAGGGCACAACAGACCACAGAGGAATGGATTTTGGGGCGGGGATAAAAGCTCGTGGGGCGCACGGTAAACCGATTGATTACAGTGCTATAGAAATTAAGAAAGATTGTAAAGCTGCTGTACTCCTTAGTCCCTGGAGAGGCAACCATTCGATCGGCGAACTCCTTTTGAACCATGACAGTAAGGGTAGAGATTGAGGGATAGAGAGGGAAGAGCCGTGCGAGGATTGGCGTGGTGATATGGTAGGGTAGATTTGCGATGACTTTATAAACTCTTCCAGGGGTAGAGGATAAAAAAGTTTCCAGCGGGAACTTTAAGAAATCGGCACAAATGACCTGCAATCTCTCCTCTTCTGTCTGAAGCCGCTCTAGCGCCTTAGCAAAAACAGAATCCATCTCGATTGCCGTCACATGGGCCCCTCTTTTCAATAAAGCCTGGGTAAGAGCCCCGGGACCCGGACCAATTTCGATGCAAAAGTCCCCTGGCTGCACGTCTGCAAGATCGAGAGTTTTTTCGATGATATTTTGATCGATCAGAAAATTTTGGGAGAGCCCCCGTTTGGCAGAGATCCCCCATTCCTTGAGTAGGGCCATCAACTCTGAGGGCTTATAGATGCTCATTTAACAGAAAAAGGTTGAAAATCCTCTGGGACTGTCTCTAACATGTGCTTCTCATCATAGCCCAGGCGCTCTCTCAAGCGAATGATATATTGTTCGTGTTCTTTGTTGGCAGCATCTTGTAGGAGCTCCTCTTTCAGCTGATCCGCCATTTTTGCGAAAGCGGGGATCTGTCTCTTGGAGTGTTTTTTCAGATGGAAAATCCGGTAGACAGTTGTATTGTCGATGCGACTGAGCTGAGGGATGGGAGCGCTATAGCTATTTTCAGAAAGCGTAGCGAGGACGCTCCGATGGGTTTCAGAGATGCTCTTCTCATCCGCCTCTAACTCTACGGAGACTTGAACAGTTACCTGATCATCTGGCGTGCTTTGAAGTTGCTCTGGCAGAGTTTTGAATTCCCCATGGGAAGATAAGAGATCGAATGCCTTAGTTGCGAGAACTTCACTCGCCTTCTGGTTGGGAGATCGGATCGAGAGGACCTCATATTTCCACTCTTCGAGGGCTGGATTTTTTTCACAGAATTCCCGATAGGCCAATTTCACGTCCTCAGAATTGACGTGATTGAGGGCCTTAGAATTTACCCGGAACCAAATCATGCGCTGGACGACCATCTCATCCCGGATCATCTGGCGCATCTCATCATAAGCTAATCCCATGGCGTCCAATGTCACGACAAGACTTGGCCCAAAGCGCTGCAAAATCTCTTCGCGCACCTCTGCGTCGGTGACTTTAACTTCCAGACGTTCCGCGTCGGCGAGCATGAGCTCTTGGTCGATTATTTGTGCGAGGTAGTCCCTCCATTGGTGGGAGTAAAATTGAAAACGGGCCCCTTTAGAGGCGATGAACTGGGGGTAGTTCTTTTGTAAAAACAGATCCATTTTTTTCATGACGTCGATGACAGAGATCGTCTTCGTATTGACTTTCGCGAGGATCCGGTTGTGGATGATCAATTCCTCCGGTTCAGTCTGTTCAAAGGCGGCTGGGTTGGCATGGATAGAGAGACTAGAGACCAAAAAAGGAACAGTAAAGAATAGGTGGCGCAATTGCATAGGACACTCCGCTATAGACTTATAGAAATGATACCCAAATTAGGGAAAAGATTCTCCATTTTTTTGAAATACCATACCGAAAAAACCGTCCATTTCCCCTTTTACAGGGAAAGATTGGAAAGCGGGCCCAACCTGCCGTAGGGGAAATTCCTTAAGGAATTGATCCGTTAATAGGGCGTTTTCCTGAGGGAGGACGCTGCAGGTCGCGTAGATGATGTGCCCTTTGGGTTTTAAAAAGCGGTAGGCCTCTGTAAAAATGGCCTTTTGCTCCTTTGTCAGGCGCTCGATCATCTCTGCATCGAATTTCCATTTCATATCGGGGTTGCGGCGGAGCGTTCCCGTTCCACTGCAGGGAGCATCGACAAGGACCCAGTCCATATTCCCCACCAATTTTTTCAGCTGCGGACTATTCGCTTCGCAGAGCTGGAAATTTTGGATACCAGCCCGCTTCAACCGCTTTTTTGCTTCCTGGAGAGCGAAGGGGCGGATGTCGTGCAGATAGAGCTGACCTTTTCCCTGCATTTTCGGAGCGATGGCGAGGGACTTGCCGCCTGATCCCGCACAAAAATCGAGAAAGTGGGACCCGGGGCCCACAGCAGCGAGATCGGCGATGAGCTGGCTCGCTTCATCTTGAATTTCAAAACAGCCCGCCTTGAACTCATCGAGGGCAAAGAAATTGATCTTCTGGTGGAAGCGGATCCCCCAAGGGGATTTTTGGCAGGCAGAGACAGGGTATTGCCTGTGCCACTGCTGCAAAAGCGCATCCCTTGAAATTTTTAATGCATTTACCCTAACGGTTGTAGGGGCTGGCTCATTACTGGAAAGACAAAAGGCGAAAGCCGCCTCTTTCCCCAAGCTCTCTTCGAGAAAAGTGTACAACCCCTTTGGAAAGCTCACGCGGATATGGGCAGGAATTGAGGCATCGTGGATGTGCTTCTCAGGCGCAAAATTGGAGAAGCATTTCCACCGTTTTTCCCAAGAGGCGGGCCCCCCAGACAGGTAGTCGAGCAGGCCGAGCCAACGGATCATCCCATAAATCGCATCACAGAGCATCTTGCGGTCCTTCGATCCGACCGCAGAGTGGGTCCTAAAGTAATAGCGTAAAAAAACGTCGAGGGGCAGCGTTTGCTCCTCAAATGCGGAAAGAATGGAAAAAAGGTGGTGTTCCCGAAAAGCGATCTTCATGAGGAGGCTATTGTACCGGATGGTGGCGTTTGAGTAAAGGGAGTTGCATTTTGCTGCGTTTCCTGCGGGCGGAGGAGGTGGGCTGGTGTGCTGTCGGCGGCCTACATCCGTAAATCATTGATTTACAACTGCTTGAGAGGAGTGTGTAAGAAAATACTTTAAATCAACTCTTGTTGTTGATATAATGTTAGTTAATGGACAATAAAATAAATAATATAAAATTGAGGTAATTATGTCACTTGGTTTAAGTTTGAATGAAAATTCGCATTTTATTAGAAAACCTGAGTTTAGAGAAGGGCATGACCCTAGTAAGGCTACTCCTAGAGAAAAGGCTCTGGTAGAAATGGAAGCCTCTGTGATGTATGGTATTCAAAATCTTGCACAGCACCGCAGATCTAAGTCAGGAGAACAACCCCGCACTCGCCAATTACAGCAACAGACCATTCATGAATCGGGGAGGGAAGACCGGTTTAAACTTGAAGAGACATTAGAGGGGATAAAGTCCTTATTAAAGAAAGATAGGCCCCTGGTACTTAACATTATGCAAGGAAAGGTTTCGTATCCAGACGACAAGTTCCTGTTTCTAGCGAAACCCGGTCAGTCTGATAGCAGCCTCATTACTGCTAAAGAGAGCGCTACATTATTGTTCGATAGAGTAATCTGTGGCAAACGGGAAGAAAAGGAATTGAGTCGATGGGAGCTTTTGAATCAAAATTATCTAACTTTCGATCCCGCTCCTAGCAGTGATACGTTAGTTAATACTGCGGCCAGTGTACAGAGTGAATTAGTGCAATTAATAGATGGTGCGGCTGAACAGGCTAAAGCAAAAGAAGAAACTGCGCGCATAGAGAGTGAATTAAGCACATACACCGCAGCAGATCCGCATGGAAAAGGCAAAGATAAAAGTTAGTAAGTCATTAGAGCCATCTCCACTCAGTTCAGATCCCTTCCAGGATCTGAACTTTTTTTTGTCGTGACAGATAAAAAATTTGCAGATATTTTCGAAAGAAATTTTCCAGGCAGAGACTATGAGCCTTTTAAAGGGTCTTTTCGGATTTATCGGTCGGGCGCTTTTCAGTTTGTTTTTTATTGCAGGGGGCTTGCACGCCTTTTTGCATTGGGGAGAGGCGGAGCAGCTGTTCATCTCTAAATTGCACGATTGGACGACTCTCTATTTGGGCAATGCTCAGTGGCAAGATCATCTGGAGTGGGCATTAGCCCATTTACGCCCTGTGCTTTTCGGACTCAGTTGTCTCAAGGTTCTCGGGGGCATCATGTCTTTTTGGGGATCGGGGTGCGATTGGGCGCTTTTTTGCTCTTGATCGCTTTTGTTCCCTTTTGCTTTTTCGATTACTATGCTTGGTTGATGCATCCTGTGGGAGGAGAGGGGCAAATGACTCTCTTTTTACAAGCGGTTGCTCTCATTGGGGGACTTGTGTTCTTCCTAGCTGTGGGCAAGGGGTATAAAAAAATCGCAAAATCTTCCCCCAGTACTAGTGCTCCGGAATAAGTACACATCCCTTTCTCTATTCCTATTAAGCGCTCTGATTGTAGGCTTAGGACAGCCGGCGAGAATCGGGGCATTGGGCGCTTTGGCGGCTGTCTGTGGGTATGCGCTCTTTTTTCATTCTTTGTCTGATACAGTCTCTTTCCAAGGTCGATTCTGGAGAGGTGTCCTTTGGTTTAGCGGCATTCAGCTCCTCCAACTTTCTTGGATGACATCGATCGAGTTTCAGGGGTATTACATCCTTTTTGTCTATGCCGGTTTGTGTCTGTTAATCGGGATGCAGTTTGGGTTATTGGCGATGTTGGTCCCAGCTAAAGCAGAGATTCCCTTGGGCAAAGTGCTCGCACTGGCCAGTTTTTGGGTCTTGATGGAGTGGAGCCGGCTCTTTTTTCTCTGTGGATTCAGCTGGAACCCTGTGGGACTCGCTTTGACGTGTTTTCTCCCTTCCCTGCAGTTTGCTTCTGTGCTTGGGATTTTTGGACTTTCTTTTTGGGTGATGCTGACCAATCTCTTGGGGTTGCGTGGGTTGAGAAAGCGTTCAGGGGGCTTATTTTTCTGTGTCGCTTGTGTGCCTTACCTCTTCGGGTGGTGGGCTGTTTCTAGCAGCAAAGAACAAAGTAGTCCACGTGCCATCGATGTCGCTTTAGTGCAGACTAATCTCTTCCCCTCGGAAAAGATATTTCTTAACCACCGCCCCGGGGATTATAGCGATGCCTTGGTCCAGTGGCAAAATATCATCAGAGATTTAGAGCAGACCCACCGCTCTCAATGGGATTTGATCCTCCTTCCTGAGGCTGCGGTTCCCTACACAGCGGAACAGGCCTACTACCGCTTCGATCAGGTGAGTCAATTTTTCATCGCCGTTTATGGGATGGGTGTTGTAGAGCACTTTCCCCCTTTAGAACCGCCTTATGCGCGGCAGCGATTTTTTGAGGGGAAAGATATTTTATGCGTCTCTAATCTGTTCTGGTGCCAAACTCTCGCTAATCTCTACCAATCAGAGCTGATCATCGGATTGGACCACAGAGAGAAAGGGAAGAATTTCAATGCGGCTTTTTATTTTAGACCGGGAGGATGGGGCTATACGCGCTATGACAAACAGGTTTTATTGCCGCTTGCCGAATCTCTCCCCTTTGCCGCACTAAAACCGCTTACAAAAAGTTATGGGATCGAGACTTTTTTTTCACCAGGTCAGGGCCCTAAGCTCTTTGGGAGCAACGTGCTCTATGCTCCGTCGATCTGCTATGAAGAGACCTTCTCAGCTCAAATGCGCCAGTCGACGCTCAAAAAGGCCGATCTCTTTGTCAACTTGACGAATGACAACTACTTCCCCGACTCCACTTTGGCGCGCCAGCATTTCGATCATGCACGGGTGCGCGCAGTCGAAAATGGGATCCCTCTTTTGCGGGCGTGTAATCGGGGGATAACTGCTGTTATCGATTGTCAGGGGAGGCTTTGCTCTTTTTTTGGCAGAGAAGTAGATCAAGGGATTCTCTGCGCGCATCTTCCTATTAAAAAGAGGCATACGTTGTATTCTCTTTGGGGAGATGGGGGGGTTATTCTGGGATGTACGGTATTAGTTTGTGCTTTTCTGGTTGGGAGAGTTCTGCGATCAAGGCGCTCGAGAGACGCGCAGAAAAGAACCCAGTAGATATCAGGATCGATAAAGCGGGGGAGAGGGCGAATTTGAGGTAAAAAGCGATTGCTGTTAGGGCAGTTTCGCTTAAGTTTAGCACCGCTCTACTGGTCTGAGTGAGGGCTGTTGCCGTCTTTAGACTCCAGTTTCCCGATAGATTGCGAAGGTCTATGCTATTTGTAACGAGCTGGAGCGTGAAATAGATGGGACTGGTAATGGAACTCCCTTTATTGAGCCTTTGATAAAGCTCTTCTGAAATACGAGAGCTCGAGACGAGTTGGGTATCTACCAGGGCTCGCAACAGGTAAAGAGAAGAGTTGACGACAGAGAGCGCTCTTATAGCCAGTTGCAAAAGTTCCTGCCCCATTTTTTGAGGAGCGTCAGAGAGGGAAAATGTCCTAGAAAAAGAGGATGCCGTCTTGATGAAAGTGGTGTTAGAGGAGATAAAGCGGGGGATGGCAAAGGTCCTCATGATCTGAGGGCGGAGAGATTTTGGGGAATCGACCAAAGGGAACTGAAACCGGTGAGGGAGGTACTGAGTCCAGGTCAAGAAGATGGACAGATCGGCCACTCGAGCTTGATGCTGAAAGACCCGTCCTGCGTATTCGGTAAAAAATGGAGAAAAGGGGGAAGCTTTCGAGTGGTTCTCACTCGTTTCAAAACTAATTGTTTTTAATTGTGGTAGTGAAACACAGCTCATTTTATGAAAAGTTTTTTATGTTATATTTTAACAAACTTAACATAAAAACACAATTAAAAAACTGGGTTATGTCGACTTTTCTATAACAATTTTTTCATAAAAGGTATTGGTAACTTTTGAAATCAACCAATAACTTCCCAGGAATAACGTGAACGCGGGGGCCATTGGCACGCTTTCTATTGCAACTGAGAAGACGATGCCGATCAAATAGATGGAAGAGGCGCCGATCGAGGAGATATCTTGGGCGATTGTCATCCAAGCGAGTGTTTTTCTATTTTCTACATCCACTTTCTCAGACGTTTTACGCAGTTGAGGCGCAATTGTGTAAAAATGCCTCAATTTATACCCTTGTACAGCGAGATCTTGGGTGTCATAGATGAGATTTGTCACGTTGTAAATCCCATCGAAGAGGCGAAATTGCAGAGCGCTGAGTGCGACGAGCGTTACGTGGTGTAAAAATAGGATTGCTTCAGACCCTGTATTTACGAGGTTAGCGGTGTTTAAAAAGACATTTTTACGTGTTTGCAGCACCTTCTGTTCGCGGATGGGGTCGCTGTAGGGTTTCGCAGAAGCCGCTTGCGCTTGTTGCACGCTCTTGCGCAGGGTATTTGTGTCAGAGATGAGCTTGGGACAGCTTAAGCCTGTTCCCGCTGCTGTCAGGACATAGATGAGCTTTTCGACGAGGGTCTTTCCACCAGCTCCGAGTGAGGAGGTCCGACTTAAATAATAGAGAGGTTCTCGCAGGATACGGTAAAAATCCCAAGCACCGCGCGACTCTCTGAGGTAATCGTCGGCGTAGTCGAGAGCATCTTTTCGAGCGGGGGGGCCTTTTTTTTCTGGGAGCTCAGGTCCCAATAGAGTGGAAAAAAAGCTAGATTGAGAACGTGTCGCGATAGGAGAGAGGGGCATTGTATACCTAAGTTATTTGAAAATGGGGGCCGAGTGCAGCCCCCTCAACATTCACTTTTTAGGCTTTTACTGCAGCGCGTCCTTTGAGAGCAGCTGGTTCCGGTTCTACTACCATTTTTTCCCAGAAGAAACCCGTGCAGGAGAAGGCCCATCCGGCTGTCGCGAATGCCAATATCGTATTAGCAGGCAAGGTGATGACCCACGCAGCAGAGACTAGCTTGGGGGCGACGATCGGGTAGAGGCCAGAGCCTCCCAAGCAGGCAAAGGAGAAGTCGCGGAAGAAATTCAGCGTATACAATACGCACTTCGCTGCGGTCTTTTGCTGAGCAGTCCAAGCATCTTGCACGGTTTGAGCGGCACCGTTCAATGAGCCTCCGAATGTCGCTGCATAATGAAGGGGAGAAAAGAATTTTACGCCATTTGCAATAGGGGAGGCGAAGTTGCCGATAAAGCTAAAGCCATCATAGGTCGTATTGACCCATCGGGTAGAAGTTTTCCAAAGCTCGCGTGCCATAGTCGTAGAAGGAGCTAAGAAGAATTTTTTAACAGCTACAGCGGCATTCACTGTCTCTTTAGGGATCTCTGTTGCGTTGATGAAATTTTTAAAATCCCTTCCCGTGGCGCTTATCTTGGAAAATACATCCGCATTGGGGCTATTAGGATAATATATCCCTGCCCAAGCAAAGGGGTAGTTTAATCCCCTTGCGACATCTTTGAGTCGGGTTTCGAGGAGTTCTAGGGCAGCAGCACCGAACGATTTCGTTTTGGAGTCAGAACTGTTGAGAGCTTGTGTGCGTTGGTGTGAAATGTTAGTTTTGTTTGAACTACCGTAAATTCTCGTTGCGACCGCAGCCATTGGATCCCCTTTTGTTAAGGTAATGTGAAGATTTGCGGGAATTATAGGGAGGAGCGGGATTTTAGTCTATTGGGATTATACCGTGCCCGCTGGGAATTAAATTTTCACCTGAGTGAAAACTCAAATTTCAATTCCTAAGCAAATGGGGTGTAAGTTATTGAATTTCAACGGAGTGGCGGAGCCCTTGCATGAAGTCGGCAACCGACATCGCTCTTTTTCCTTCGAGCTGGATCTCTAGGAGTCTCAAAGCCCCTTCACCGCAGGAAATGATCCATCCCTCTTTGTTGAACTGAAGAAAAGTTTTTGCAGGAGAAGGATCTGCTGAAAGGGGAAGGGATTTTTTAATTTTAAGGCGCTTGACTGTACCCCCGATCTGAATATCCGTCCATGCCCCTGGGGAGGGGGAAAGGGCGCGGATCTGATTATGGATGGAGAGCGCAGGGCGGCTCCAGTCGATGCGCTCATCGAGGGGTGTGATTTTGGGGGCAAAAGTCGCCTGTGTGTGGTCTTGGGGCGCCTTTACGACCCGGCCTTCTTCATATTGATGGACCACATTTAGCACGAGTTTTGCGCCGAGATCGCAGAGGATCGGTTCGAGTTCGCCAAAGCACATATCGGGAGGGAGGTCTATCTCCTCTTTGGCCAAAATAGCGCCTGCATCCATCTCCTTGGACATTTCGATGATACAGACGCCCGTCTTCGGGTCTCCTTGCATGAGCGTGCGTTGAATCGGGGCAGCTCCTCGGTACTTCGGGAGGAGAGAGGGGTGGACATTAATGCAGCCGAGTGTGGGGAGTTTGAGGATGTTTTCCCTTAAAATTTCTCCATAGGCGACGACGACAAAGAGATCCGCCTTTAAACCTTCTAATTCTAAAGCGAATTCAGGAGCTGAGGCTTTTTCTGGTTGGAACAGAGGGGTGGACGGAGCGATTTGAAGAAGGGTTTCTTTTACCGGAGAGAAGTGGGTATGTAGATGACGGCCGCTTGGTTTGTCTTGTCGAGTGACGACGGCGCTAATTTCTGTTTTGTCCGCGATGAGCTTTATTAAAATGCGCGCAGCAAAAGAAGATGTACCGAAAAAAACTATCCGCACTTAGGTATACACCTTTTCTTCTAGGAGCTCTTCCTGGTCATCAAAATTGTCGCCAGAAGTCTCGCTAAAGAGGCCTTGAAAGCCGATGAGACCCCGTTTTGATTCGCGGCAAAAATTAATGAGATGAGTCAAGTGGGGGTCAGAGTCGACCTCTACTTCGATCCATTCTAGTGCTTCATTAAGGGAAAGTCCTGAGCGATAGATCTGTTTGAAGGCTTTAGCTAGAGAGCGGCGTACTTCGAGAGGGAATCCGTGTCTATTGAGTCCGATGCGATTGAGGCCGCCTAACTTATAAGGAGATCCCGCGCCGATGGTATAAGGGGGGACATCGTGGGTGATGCGGCTAAATCCGCCCACCATCGCATAGCGCCCAATCCGGCAAAATTGATGGACTGGGGTCATTCCTCCGATATTGGCAAAATCTTCAACGATGACATGGCCGGCGAGCATTGCGTTATTCGCCATAATGACGCGGTTGCCGATTTCACAGTGATGGGCCACGTGGCAGTAGGCCATGATTAAGCAGTTGTCCCCAACCCGGACGACAGAACCCTCTTGGTAAGAGGAGTTAATCGTGACAAATTCGCGGATTTCGCAATTTTTTCCGATGACGACAAATGTTTTTTCCCCGCTGTATTTCAATGCCTGTGTTTTCGTGCCGATACTCGCCGATGGCCAAATAACGGTCCCATCGCCGATGGTGGTATGCCCGTCGATGTAAGCGTGCGATTTAATGACGACGTCATTTCCCAGCGTGACCGTTCCTTTGACGATCGCATAGGCTTCTATCGTGACATTTTCGCCAATTTGGGCACCAGGCTCGATAATTGCCGAAGGGTGAATATTTGACTGTGACATGGGCTTCCAATGCTTATGGTGTTTTTAACTAGAGTTGTTCCTTATCGACGAGCGCAAAGCTGATTTCCGCTTCGACGGCAAGCTGGTCGTTAATCAATGCCTTTGCCATCACCCTTCCACCCTTATTGCTCAAGTGGAGTGCTGTAGCGTGCAGAGTTAAAACATCCCCAGGAACAACCGGTTTCCTGAATTTTGCGTTGTTGATGTTCAGTAAAACAGCGATTTTTTGGTTATACCCTTTTTTATGGACTAAGATCCCCCCCGTTTGAGCCAGTGCTTCCAAGATTAAGACGCCAGGCATGATCGGTGCGTCGGGAAAGTGTCCTTGGAAGAATTGCTCATTGATCGTGACATTTTTTTGTCCGATAATGACGTTTTCTTCCAGATTCAGGTAGATAATCCGATCCACTAATAAAAATGGATAGCGGTGGGGCAGGATTTTTGCGATTTCCTTGATATTTAAAATGACAGGTTGGCTATCGAGTTCGGTGCCCATCAAAGGTTCTCCGATTTGATGTGATTAAACAATTCTTTTGCAAATATGATATTGGAGGCATGGCCTGATCGAACGGCGATGATATGCGCTAAGAATGGGATCGGCATTAGAGAGAGATCTCCGATGAGATCGAGCACTTTATGGCGTCCCATTTCATCATCAAAACGCAACCCCTCTGGGTTGATGACTACATCGTCTTTGATGATCACGGCGTTTTCTAGGCTTCCTCCTTTAACGAGCCCTTTCTCTATCATAGGAGCTATTTCCTCATAAATAGAAAAAGTGCGACAAGGAGCAATCGATTGTTTAAAAGTATCACGATCCAACGGGTAGGAGAAAAACTGAGTCCCGATCGCTTTTGAGTGGGGGTAATGGAGAGTGTAACTGATGCGGTATTCTTGAGAAGGGATGGCGACGATATGGATGTCTTCGTGAGACCAAAATACAGGGGTTTTCAACGCATAGATGACTCGGCTCTCTTCGAGCTCTCGAACACCTGCCTGTTCAATAAGTGAGATAAAATGTTGTGAACTTCCGTCGAAAATAGGGACCTCTCCCCCTGAGATTTCAATTAAGATATTGTCGATTCCATAGGCGCTGAGGACGGCGAGTAGATGCTCGACTGTCTGAACGGAGTCCGTTCCATTACCGATGATGGTACAGCGCGGCGTCCCCTGCACGTATTCTAACCGAGCAGGTAACTTAGGTCGATGAGGTAAATCAATTCTTTGAAAGACGACTCCGTGATTCGCCTCGGCAGGACATAGGCGAATAGAAACGCGTTCGCCGCTAAATAGCGCGATTCCTTCCGCAGATATGGACTGTTGTAGTGCGCACTGTTTTTTTTGAAGAGGTGCGGCCTTAGTTTTCTTCAGTGGAGAGATTTCGCACGACGATGCCAATAGAGACCTCATTTTTTTTTGTTAAAATACTTCCCTCAAGCTCTCAATGGATAAGAAATTACAAAATTCTGAACATTTTGTTCAAGTCTTTTGGTTCTCTCCCGAGTGATTTTGCTTGAAATAAGTCCCTAAATTTTTTAGTCTCTGGCTCTTCATTTTTTACGTTTTTTTCTGGAGGTTGGGAAAATGGTGTCTTCAGTAAGTCAGCGGGGTGGTGATTTTTGGGTTGGTGGGCTTTGTAGGAGCTCAATTGAAATCAATACTTTGAAAAAAACGGCTTTTAAGGTGGCTCGCGTTGTCGGCATAGGGGCGCATTTGCTCTTTTGGGCGCAAGGGGCTGTAGCGGCGCCTGGTTTAAAAATTTTGGCCTATGGGTCTTCTTTTTTTGTTCATGGGGTTAAGACGGTGACTTCTCTTCGTTCTATGTGCAATAGGGAGGGGGGCTTTAATTATTTACTGCTAAAGATGGCGCGGGATGTTTCCTTGTTGGTTTGGAGTGGTTTAGGGGTGGCTGCAGTCTATATTAGTGTTCCCCCTTCTGTTTCCTTATTCTTTCTCGGTTTTGGGTGTGGTCTCTCTTATGGGGTGTATCGGTACAAGCAGATTAGGGCGGGGAATGAAACAGCGTGAGTGGGTGTTGTTGGCTGTGGTCCTGGGGTTCGTGTTTGTGTTGATTTTCCATGCGGTTCTCCCGCGCTAGAAAATCAACTTTTCCTGCCGGCCGCAGTGTGAATTTTGGCCCCCCGAGAAAAAAAGATTGTGAAAAAATCGAGGGCTTTGCTAGTCTACCCCCTTTAGCCTTGTAAACTCAAGGCGACGAACAAGCAAGTACAAGGCATTCGAGCGTGTATACTACTTGTCGCTGTCTATATCATCGCTTTTTTTAGGTGGCTGTTGCAAAGCAATGGTTGCTTCAAGAGGACCTTAGCGATAATCCAGCGATAATCTGTAGATAAACTCAAGGAAGAACATATGACTTTGAAATTCATGGGTAAGAAACGAGGGATGACTCGCCTTTTCGATGAAAAGGGCAATCACGTCGTCTGCACAGTGATCTCTGCAGAGCCCAATATGGTAACGCAAGTGAAACGCAAAGAGACAGATGGTTATGAGGCAGTCCAGCTTTCAGCTTTTAAAGTGAAGCCGTCCAAGATGAGGAATGTAACAAAACCTTTAAAGGGTCACTTCGCGAAAGCGGGAGTAGATCCACGGACTCATGCGGCGGAAACGCGATTGGAAAGTGCTCAGGACTATGAATTGGGTCAAGAGATCGGTGTGAGCGTTTTCTCTGCGATTTCGTATGTGGATGTGCGTGCTGTTTCTAAGGGAAAGGGGCATCAGGGCGTAATGAAGCGCCACCATTTTCGAGGCGGTCCTGCTGCGCACGGTTCTGGGTTCCATCGCCATGGGGGATCTTGTGGGATGAGGAGTACTCCTGGACGTTGTTTGCCGGGACAAAAGAAATCGGGTCGCATGGGTGGTAAGGCTGTTACGACTCAGAATTTGCGCGTGGTCCGTGTGGATGAGGAAAGGAAGTTGATTCTCGTTGAGGGGTCGGTTCCTGGGGCTCGCGACGGATTGGTTTATGTGACTCAGGCGATTAAAAAACGAGCTAAGAAAAAATAGTTTGAGGAGTGAGTTGTGGCGGTATTGAAAAAATATAACCTGGCTGGAAGTGAAGTCGGGGAAATCTCAATTGAAGATCATCTGCTGGATTCCTCTGCGAATTCTCAAATGATTAAGGATTACCTCGTGGCCTTGCGTGCGAATGCGCGACAGTGGTCTGCGAATACGCAAACGCGTGCAGAGGTAAACCATAGTGGAAAGAAGCCGCATCCTCAAAAGGGAACAGGGCGAGCGCGACAAGGGTATCTCGGGTCTCCTCAGTATAAAGGGGGCGGAAGGGTGCATGCACCTCGGCCTAAGTTCGATCAACATGTGCGGATCAATCGCAAGGAAAAGCGAGCGGCTATTCGTCATCTACTCGTCGAAAAAATTCGATCGAATCGGCTGCACGTCTTGCAATTTCAAGGAATGGAAAAGCCTAGGACAAAAGAACTTGCGACATTCCTCGGGTCTTTAGCTCTCGAGGGAAGACGGGTGCTTTTCTTAGGAGATAGTTTACAGGAAGAGCGACGTCTAGAAGCTCCTTTCGACGCTTTGATCTTGAGTATGCGCAATATTCCTAGAACGCAGTTCCTCTTTGTGCCAAACGTCAGTGGATACGATGTTATCGTTAATCACGATCTCGTGGTCGTAGAAACTGCAGTCGATCAGCTGAAAGTTCTTTTAGGAGGACAGTAATTGAGTATGCAAAAGAAAAGTCCCTATCAAATCATTCGATCTAAGCACGTGACGGAGAAGTCTCGTACGTTGGAGCAATTGCAGTCCAACGCGAGCAATCCTTCTGTTAAAAAGTTTAACAAGCCGAAATACGTTTTCATCGTCGACCCTCGTGCCAATAAAAAGCAAATCGCAGAGGCTGTAGAGGCGATCTATGCAGAGAAAAAAGTGAAAGTGATTTCCGTGAATACGATCAATGCGAAACCTAAAGCAAGACGCATGCGAGGAAGAGCTGGCGTTAAACCTGGATTTAAGAAAGCGATTGTCACCATGGAAGCGGGTGATAGCATAGAAGAAAAAGTATAAACCAGAGGACCTTAAAGAGTTATGTTGAAGAAATTCCGTCCGACGACAGCTGGTCAAAGACACCTCATCCTGACAACGCGCGATGAACTCACGCGAGTGGGAAAAAACAACAAGACTTGTGTGAAGCCTGTGAAGGCTCTCCGCGTCAAAAAAGCGAGGCTCGGTGGTCGCAATCACCACGGGCACATTACCTGCCGTCATAAGGGAGGTGGACACAAGCGTTTTTATCGCATAGTCGACTTCAAGCGAGACAAGGAATCAGCTCCTGGTAAAATCGCTTCTATCGAATACGATCCAAACCGCACCGCGTTCATCGCACTTGTGAATTACGTAGATGGGGAAAAACGTTATATCCTCGCTCCTCAGGGAGTGAAAGTGGGAAGTGTCGTTACGAACAACGACGATGCTGTCGCCTTTAATGCGGGCTGTTCGATGCGCATGAAGGGGATGCCGTTAGGTTCTGTGATTCACAACATCGAGCTTCATCCTGGTAAAGGAGGGCAGCTCGTCCGTTCTGCCGGCTTGTCCGCTCAGTTAATGGCGCGTGCAAATGGTTATGTGACCTTGCGCATGCCCTCTGGTGAAGTGCGTATGGTAAATGAAGACTGCCGGGCGACTTTTGGTGCTGTTTCCAATCCAGAAAGAAACTTGCGTGTCGAAGGGAAAGCGGGAAGATCTCGTTGGAAAGGGATCCGTCCCACTGTTCGCGGAACTGCGATGAACCCTGTAGATCACCCACACGGAGGAGGAGAAGGAAAACACAATGGATACCTTCCACAGACACCTTGGGCGATGTATACCAAAGGATACCGCACGCGTTCTAAGCGTAAATCAAATAAAATGATCGTCAAAGATCGCAGGAAATAAATAAGGGAAAGCTATGGGAAGATCGCTAAGAAAAGGGCCTTTTGTAGATCACCATTTGATAGATAAGGTGCAGAAACAAAATACGACTGGCAAAAAAGTGCCGATTAAAACCTGGTCTCGACGCTCGATGATTTTACCAGATATGATCGGTCATACCTTTGAAGTCCATAACGGCAGAAAATTCATCACCGTTTTCGTTTTAGAGAACATGGTTGGGCATCGTTTAGGGGAATTTTCACCGACACGCACGTTTAAAGGTCACGGGTCTAAGAAAGGAGCTGAAGGGGCGGGTTCCTCAGCGGGTGGAAAACCAGCGTCGGCAGCAAAACCGGCAGGAAAAGGGTAAAAAATAATGCAAATGGCAATAGCTAAAACAAAATATGTCCGCATTAGTCCTAGAAAAGCGCGACTCGCTGCAGGATTGTTACGCGGACTGAGTGTGGAAGAAGCGAGTGTGCAATTGAGTTTGTGCCGATTGAAAGGCGGACGTCTTTTGAAAAAGACATTAGACAGCGCTGTTGCGAATGCAGAAACGCAGCTCAATGTTCAAAGACACCAGTTGAAGGTGAAAGAAGTTCGGGTGGATCCGGGTCCTACGTTGAAGCGGGCAAAGCCCAAAAACAAAGGTGGAAGTCATCCGATCATGAAAAGAACGAGTCATTTGACGATCGTTGTAGCTGCAGAATAATTGAGGAAAAATAATGGGACAAAAGACATCTCCAATCGGATTTAGACTTATCCGAAACAAGAAGTGGCGTTCTATTTGGTACGCAAATAAGCAGGAATTTGGGAATCTGCTCGGCGAAGATCATGCCATTCGCAAGTTCTTGATGGCAAAGCCTAGCTGTGTGGGAACGTCTCAACTGACGATCAAGCGGATGAGTGGAAAAATCGAAGTGACCATCCATACGGCTCGTCCCGGCCTTGTGATTGGAAAAAAAGGGGCGGAGATCGATGTTCTCAAAGGAGAGTTAAAAAAACTCACTGGGAAAGACATCTGGGTAGAAGTAGAAGAGATTAAGAGACCAGATCTCGATGCAAAACTCGTCGCAGATGCGATCGCGAAACAATTAGAGCGACGAATCCCTTTTAGACGCGTAATGAAAAAGGCGATGCAAGCGTCTATGGATGCAGGAGCTGCTGGGATCAAGGTTCAAATCTCGGGACGGATCGGCGGTGCTGAGATCGCCCGAACAGAGTGGTACAAAGAAGGAAGAATCCCTTTGCATACGATAAGAGCGGAAATCGATTACGGTACAGGGCGTGCAGAAACGACTTACGGATCGATTGGCGTCAAGGTATGGATCAATAAAGGGGAAGAACAAATCAATCGCGCAGTGGTAGGAGGCTAAACCGATGGCTCTGATGCCCAAACGGACGAAATTCAGGAAAATGCAAAAAGGCCAGCATGCTGGGAAAAGCAAAGCTGCTACCTTTGTTGATTTTGGAGAATTTGGAATCCAGGCTCTTGAGAGAGGGAGGATTACTAACCACCAAATCGAAGCGTGTCGCGTGGCGATCAATCGCTACTTTAATCGTAAGGGAAAAGTGTGGATTCGTATTTTCCCCGACAAATCGGTCTCTAAAAAACCAGCAGAGACGAGAATGGGAAAGGGAAAAGGAGCACCTGATCACTGGGTTGCCGTCGTAAGACCGGGCCGAGTGATGTTTGAGGTCGGCGGTGTCTCGAAAGAGAACGCGCAGAATGCGTTACGAAGAGCAGCTGCTAAGTTGCCCATTCGCACACGGTTTGTAGAACGCGTAGAGAGGGTATAGAGAATTATGGTTAAAGCAAAAGATTTAAGAGATTTGTCCCTGGAAGATTTAGAGTTTCAATGTAACGAACTTTCCAGAGACTTATTTGAGCTCAAGAATGAGATGAAAGTGAACCGGAAAATGGAACGCCCTCATATGGTTCGTCAGAAAAAGAAAGATCGCGCACGTGTGATGACTGTGTTACGAGAAAAAGAATCTACGGTACGAGGTTAAGAGAGCAATGGATACAGCCTTAAAGAAAAAGCAGAAAATTAGAGAAGGAATTGTCGTCTCTAACCGAATGATGAAAACAGTGACTGTGAAAGTCGAGCGTACGATTCGCCACCCCGATTTTGGAAAAGTAGTCACCAGAGCGAAGAAGTACTATGCGCACTGTGAAAATCCCGAGGTGAAAGAAGGTCAGCGCGTGCGTATTGAGGAAACACGTCCCCTCTCTAAGTTAAAGAGATGGCGAGTGGTGGAAATTGTAGGCTAACTTGAGACCCCGCGTGGGGTATTAACAGTGAGAAATTGAAATGATCCAACAAGAATCAGAGCTTGAAGTAGCGGATAACACAGGCGCTAAGCGCGTAAAATGCTTTAAGGTCCTTAAAGGATCGAAGCGAAGATATGCGCACGTGGGAGATGTCATTATTTGCTCCGTCAAAGATGCCGATCCACGCGGAAGTGTGAAGAAAGGAGATGTCGTACGTGCAGTAATCGTCAGAACGCGTAGTTATGTCAGACGTCCCGACGGTTCTCTGCTGCGTTTTTATGACAACAGCTGTGTGATTATCGATGAGAAGGCGAATCCCAAAGGGACGCGAATATTTGGTCCAGTAGCGAGAGAAGTCCGCGATAACGGATATGTGAAAATCAGTTCTCTAGCTCCAGAAGTCATATAGGAGAGATCGATGAGTAAGTGGATAAAAAAAGGTGATAGAGTTGTCGTTATTGCGGGAAATGACAAGGGCAAAACAGGGGATGTCATTGCGCGAAAAAAAGATCGCGTGATCATCCAAGGCGTTAATATTCGAAAGAAGCACGCCAAACGCACGCAAAAAGCGCCAGGAGCGGGGATTATCGAGATGGAAATGTCCATACATGTCTCTAATGTCGCATTTTGTAACAGCGATGCTAAACCTGTGAAAGCGAGAGTGAGAACCGACGCAAACGGTGCAAAAGAGTTGTTCTATCTCAATGGTGATAAGGAAGTTACTCTGCGACAAATCTCTAAACAATCATAAAGTAGATTAAAGCAATGTCTAGATTACAAAAACGTTATAAAGAAGTTGTCAGAGGCGCCCTTCGCGAAAAATTCGCCCTTGGTAATGTGATGCTCGTTCCTAAATTGAAGAAGATCGTCCTCAGCATGGGACTGGCAGAGGCGTCGAAGGATAAGAACGCGGTACAGGATTGCATTAAAGAGATGACGAGCCTCTCTGGCCAAAAACCAGTTCTTACTAGAGCACGTACGTCCATTGCGAATTTCAAGTTGAGAGAAGGACAGACGATCGGTTTGAAGGTGACTCTGCGCAATAAGCGCATGTATGACTTTTTAGATCGATTTTGCAACATCGTCTCTCCTCGGATTCGCGACTTTAGGGGATTTTCCAGAAAGTGCGATGGACGAGGGAATTATTCCATCGGGGTTGAAGAGCAGCAAATATTCCCTGAAATCAATTTGGATGACATCAAGCGTACGCAGGGAATGAATCTGACGTTTGTCACATCCGCAAAGAATGATGAGGAGTGTATTGAGCTCTTAACGATGCTCGGCTTCCCGTTTAAAACCGCAGATAATAGCTGAGGGAGATGAAATCATGGCATTAAATGATCCAATCGCAGATTTATTGACGAGAATTCGCAATGCGAACCAGGCGCGTCACCGTTTTGTCGATTTTCATCCGAGTAAGATTAAAATGGAGATCATCAAAATCCTGCAAGCGCAAGGATTTGTCGATAAAGTTTTGGTGAATGAAGAAAAACGCCAGGCGCGTATCTTTTTGAGATACTCTCGAGAGAGAGAGCCTGTAATTAAAGGTCTAAAGAGGGTTTCTCGCCCTTCCCTACGCAAGTATGTGGGATGCGAAGAAATTCCGATGATCTACGGTAATATGGGAGTAGCCATTCTCTCGACATCCGCAGGAGTGCTAGACGGTGAAACCGCTCGCAGACGGAAAGTGGGTGGAGAGCTATTGTGCTTTGTTTGGTAATAAAAAGGGGGTAAAAACGCATGTCACGTCTTGGTAAAACACCTGTTCCACTTCCTGATAAAGTCGAGGTGAAGATCGCCAATGGGATGATCGTCGCGACAGGTCCTAAGGGCACATTGTCGATTCCTGCAATCGCGGGAGTTTCGTTTAACATTGAGGGGAATCGGTTGATCGTCATGAGAGATGAATCAATCGAGTTGCCCAAAACGACTCACGGTCTCTATCGGGCGATGATCAATAACCTCATCATCGGAGTGCACAAAGGATTTGAAAAGAAACTGAACTTAATTGGCGTTGGTTATCGCGCACAAGTTCAGGGAAATTCTCTCGATTTACAGTTGGGATTTTCACACCCGACCAATATTGAAATCCCTAAAGGGATCCAAGTGGTCGTTGAAAAAAGTGTAACGGTGACCATTTCAGGAATCGATAAGCATGCAGTGGGCCAATTTGCAGCAGCAGTTCGAGCGATGAGACCACCAGAGCCTTACAAAGGCAAAGGGATCCGCTACGAAAATGAGTTCGTGCGCAAAAAGGCTGGTAAGTCAGCTAAAGCTAAAGCAGGGTGATAGGATACTATGATTAATGAAAAGCAAAAGCGTAATCAACAGCGCGTCAGAAGAGCGTTTCGCGTAAGGAAACAAGTTAGGGGTACGGCTGTAAAGCCGCGGTTGTCGGTTTTTAGATCGAATCGGCATATCTCTGCTCAGCTGATCGATGATGAGAGTGGAGTCACCCTCGTCAGTGCTGGAACGATGACTAAAGAATTTCGCGGGAAGGATCTCGGATCTAAAGGAAGAGAAGCTGCGAAAGAAATCGGCATCGCCATTGCAAAAGCAGCTCAGGAAAAGAGCATCGATAAAGTAGTTTTTGACCGGGGTCGTTATAAGTATCACGGCCTGCTTGCAGAAGTTGCGAATGGCGCACGTGAGACAGGATTACAATTTTAGGCAAGGATTTGAAGGAACATGGCAAAACAACAAGCTAAACGACAGACTACGCGGCGAGTGGAGGATTTCGGGACTGAGTTTGAAGAGAAGGTGCTCTATATCAACCGATGCTCTAAAGTCGTTACAGGCGGCAGAAAATTTAGTTTTTCAGCCCTGATCATTGTCGGCGATAGAAATGGGCATATCGGTTTTGGATTCGCAAAAGCCAATGAAGTGTCTGATGCCATCCGTAAGGGGACAGAAGCGGCGCGGAAAAATGTGATGACCTTCGAAAGAAATGGAACCACAATTCCTCACGAGATTGAAATTGAATGGGATGGGGCGCGCGTGCTTTTAAAACCAGCACCTGTTGGAACAGGCGTCATCGCAGGATCTAAGGTGCGTTCCGTTCTCGAATTGGGTGGAATAGCAGATGTCGTCGCGAAGAGTTTTGGCTCCAATAATCCCTTGAATCAAGTGAGAGCGACGATCGAGGCATTGTGTCAATTGGTGAATCGCCAGAGGAATTTAGAATTACGAGGACTTGTATCATGATGAATTTGTCGCAATTATCGAATACACACCGCCCTACGAAGGCTGTCAAGCGCCTCGGACGAGGGATGGGGTCCAAGCGAGGGAAAACATGCGGTAAAGGAAATAAAGGGGACAAAGCTCGTTGCGGTTACAAGCGCCGTTATGGGCATGAGGGAGGACAAATGCCTCTCTATAAAAAGTCACCGACGCGTGGATTTACTAATGGTAGATTTAAGGACGATGTGTTCGCTGTCAATCTCGGGATGTTGGACAAACTCTATGAGGACGGGGAAACGGTCAATCTCAAGACATTGCAAGAGAAGGGCTTCGCTCCGAGACGTGTTGAGGGAGGTTTGAAGATCCTCTCCAATGGCGAACTGACTAAAAAAGTGACGATAGAGGCTAAGCTCTATTCCAAAGGGGCTCTTGAAAAGTTGGACAAATTGGGAGTTTCGTTTAAGAGCCTGGCTGCGAATTAAGTCTTAGTCGATTTTCAGGATTATTTTGGCCGATTTTCGATTCTTTTGGTAGCGGTAATATACGCATGTTGCTATTACCCCTACCAAAAGAATCGAAAATCAGCTCAAAAGAACCTGAAAATCGACAGAAGCGTAAATCGCAGGCAGTCTCCTAGATCATCGCGTAAAACCTAAAACGGCGAACTACTGATGTTAGATGGGTTAAAGAGAATCGTTTCGATCCCTGAGTTAAGAGCGAAAATAGTGTTTACCCTCCTTTTGCTCGTCGCCTGTCGAATTGGGGCTTATATCCCCGTTCCTGGAATTAACGGTGAAGCAGCTGTTCAGTTGTTTCGCAGTGCTACTGGAGGAGGCCAAAATCTCTTTCAATTGATGGACGTTTTCTCTGGAGGAGCCTTTGCCCAAATGACGGTGATTGCTCTCGGTGTGATGCCCTATATCTCTGCATCGATCATCATGCAGTTAGCTATGGCGCTAATCCCATCATTACAGAGAGAGGTTAAGGAAAATCCCGATCAAGGACGCCGTAAGCTCGGCAAATGGACCCGGATATTCACTGTCTTCCTAGCTCTTTTTCAAGCGGGACTCTATGGGAAGTACGCGGTGCAGTTAAATGCAGGCAGTCCTGGGATTATCGTCGGAGAGATCCTGGATGTGCAGTTATTCGGCGTTCCGTGGTTATTTTATCTGATTGTGATGACCACGATGTCTGCAGGGACTTTGCTATTGATGTGGATTGGCGAGCAAATTACTGAGCGTGGCATCGGAAATGGGATCAGTTTGATCATCACGTTGGGGATTTTGTCCTCTCTGCCGACGACCATTGGATCAGTGCTTCGCCAATTGAATCTCGATTCCCAAGAGATCGGTCAGATGACCTTCTCTTCGCTTGTCGTATTGAGCGGCTTGTTTGTGTTGATCATCGTCGGGACGATCTTGATCATCCAGGGACAGAGGAAAATTCCTCTCCAGTATGCACGGCGTGTAGTCGGAAGGCAAGAGGTGCAAGGAGGGAATGCTTATATTCCTTTAAAAATTAATTACGCTGGGGTCATTCCCGTCATTTTTGCTTCGGCATTTTTGATGTTCCCAGCGACCATCGGCCAGTTTATCGGTCGAGGGACGTGGATTGGCCAGTTGGCAACGCTCTTTTCTCCCGGGCATTGGCTCTACCTGGTCGTCTATGTGTTGTTGATTATCGGGTTTACCTATTTTTGGACGGCTACCCAATTTCACCCTGAACAGATCGCTTCTGATATGAAGAAAAATGGAGCATTTGTCCCAGGGATTCGCCAGGGAAAGCCGACACAGGATTACTTGGAAGCCACGATGAATCGGATTACTTTTGCAGGAGCCCTATTTTTGGCTTTGATCGCTGTTTTACCTACCCTCGTAGGTAAACTATTAAATGTGGATGCCTCTATCACTTATTTTTTTGGAGGGACCTCCCTCCTAATCTTAGTGGGAGTTGTCCTAGATACCTCTAAGCAAATCGAGGCCCATTTATTGACGAAGCGGTACGAAGGGTTCATGAAGAAGGGACGCTTGAGAGGGCGTTAATTATTTTTTTAGTTGAACATGGTAGGTTCAAAGCAGTTGTAAATAAATAAAACATCTGTTAAGTTCCTCACGAAGAATTTCGAAAAAAAGGAATCTTTTCATGGCTAGAGTGAGTGGGATTGAGATCCCAGACAAAAAACGTTTAGAAATTAGCTTGACGTACATCTACGGAATCGGTCGGCATATATCGAGTGAGATCTGCACAAAGCTCGGGCTAAACCCGAATATGCGCGCGCAGCAACTTACTGAAGATGACATCGCACGTATCAATTCCCTATTAACTAACGATTACATCGTAGAAGGGGATCTGCGTCGCCAAGTGCAAAACAATATCAAGCGCTTGGTCAGTATCCATTGTTACCGAGGCATGCGCCACCGCTTGGGATTACCTGTGCGTGGACAGCGTACACGGACGAATTCTCGCACGCGCAAAGGTAAGAGAAAAACTGTCGCTAATAAGAAGAAATAAAGGAGAGTGACTTTGGCTAAGCAGGACACAAAAAAGGCAGCGATGGTTAAAAAACCGACCGTTGCGAAGACACGCAAAAAAGTAGTGCGGAATGTCCCCAGTGGGATTGCTCATGTAAGAGCGACTTTCAATAATACGATTATTTCCATTACTGATTTGACGGGAAATGTCATCGCTTGGGGATCAGCAGGAAAGGCTGGTTATAGTGGCTCCAGGAAATCCTCAGCTTTTGCAGCTACAGTAGCGGCACAAGAAGCAGCGAAGGCTGCGATGTCTTTAGGCATGAAGGAAATGGAAGTCAATCTCTCAGGGCCTGGCGCAGGAAGAGAATCCGCTGTTCGTGGCTTGCAGAGTGCAGGAGTGATGATCACGATGATTCGAGACAAAACTCCGATTCCTCACAACGGATGCCGTCCACGTAAGCGAAGAAGAGTCTAATTCAGAAATTTCAGGAGATCGTTCATGGCCGTAAAATATGGCAAGTTTGAGTTACCGAAGAAGATCAAGATTGATGAAGCCTCGAAAAACAATAAGTTTGCGCGCTTCATCGCAGAGCCTTTTGAAAGGGGATTTGGGCATACCGTAGGAAATGCTCTTAGAAGGATCATCCTCAGCTCTCTTGAGGCGCCTTCCATTATGTCTGTCCGTATCGAAGGTGTTCCCCATGAATATATGGCCGTGGAAGGGATCATCGAGGACATGACCCATATCATACTGAATTTAAAAAGTGCTTTATTGCGAAAATTGCCGACAGATGAAGTTCCTCGCTCTCGAGAAGCTAAACTGGTTTCGAAGGTGATCGATATTACGGCAGACAAGCTTGAGCAAAACCAAGGCCAATATATCGTGACGCTCAAAGATCTCTTCGAAGGATCTGATTTCGACATCGTCAATCCAGATCTCCCGATCTTCACTGTGACGTCACCCATGACGCGTAGAGTCGATCTCAAAGTGGGAATGGGAAGAGGATACGTCCCTTCAGAGCGGCAGGCTTCCCCAGAAAAAGGTGTCGATGAGATCATCATCGATTCTACATTCTCTCCTGTGCGTATCGTCAATTACTTCGTCGAGAATACACGCGTTGGACAAGATACTGACCTCGACCGTTTGATCATCGAAGTCACAACAGATGGACGCATTTCTCCAGAAGAAGCGCTGACGTTTGCGACGCAGATCGGTATTTTGCACTTCGAAGTCTTCGATCAGATGAAGTTTCATCATTTGACGTTTGATCAGGGAGAGCTCGAGTTGAACACAGATCGCGATGCCTTGATGGCAAAACTCGCTCTCAAAATTAACGAGATCGAACTCTCTGTCCGTTCGACCAATTGCCTCTCTGGTGCCAATATTGATACGATCGCAGAGCTCGTCATCATGCCAGAGTCAGAGATGCTCAAATTTAGAAATTTTGGAAAGAAATCCCTTAACGAAATCAAGGCGAAGCTCGATGAAATGGGCTTGCATTTAGGGATGGATCTCGCGAAATTCGGCATCACGCGAGACAATGTCAAAGAAATCATTCAAGAATACATTCTAGAAAGGTCAGGAACCCCTCTATGAGACACGGAAAAGATACATTTAAAATCGGAAGAACGGCCAGCCATCGGCGTTGTCTGATCGCGAACATGCTAAAATCTTTGATCGCGCATGGACGTATCGAAACAACCGAGCGCAAGGCCAAAGAACTCAGACGTCATGCGGATCGCATGGTGACACTCGCTAAGCGTAACACGCTAGCGACAAGGCGCAAAGCGATCGCTGAGCTGATGATCCGCTACAATTCGCTCACCACTAAAGAAGCGCGTGCTGCCAAAGGCGGCAACACTGAATCTTACAATACAGATCGCAAGGTGATCGGTATTTTATTCGGAGAGCTTGCCGAGCGATTTGCAGGGCGCAATGGCGGCTACACTCGGATTATCAAGAAAGATTTCCGGATCGGCGACAACGCTCCTTCTTGCTACATCGAGTATCTCACTTAGTTTGAAAATAAGACCCCAGAAAGCTCTGGGGTTTTCCTCCTTTACTTTCAAAAAAATCTCCACTATGATCCAAGCTCAATCAGAGTTTAAAGGGAGTCATGCGGATGCGGATTGCGATTAATGGATTTGGACGGATTGGGCGCTTGGTCTATCGGATTATTCATACCGATTACAAGGAAATAGAGGTCGTCGCTGTCAATGATCTCGTTCCTCCCGACAATCTCGCCTATCTCTTAAAATACGATACCGTTCATCGCAGCGCTCCTTTTGAGGTTCGAGCAGAAGAGCAAGCCTTTCTCATCGATGGGAAAAGAACTCAGGTCTTTATGGAAAAGGACCCTAAAAATCTCCCTTGGAAGGCGCTAGGAGTCGACTATGTCGTCGAGTCGACGGGTCTTTTTACGAAAAAAGAGGACGCAGAGCGTCACCTGCACGCGGGAGCAAAACGGGTGCTCATCAGCGCTCCGGCAAAGGGGGATGTTCCCGTCTATGTCATGGGCGTTAACGAGAAGCTGTTCGATCCTCATAAAGATACGATTGTCTCTAACGCCTCTTGCACTACCAATTGCCTCGCCCCCCTCACGAAAATCATGGTCGACCATTTTGGGATTGAAGAGGGGTTAATGACCACGGTGCATTCCCTCACGGCGACGCAGGCCACTGTCGATGGTCCCTCAAAAAAAGATTGGCGTGGTGGAAGGGCTGCAAGTATGAATATCATCCCCTCCTCAACAGGGGCTGCAAAAATGGTAGGACTTTGTTTACCTGCTGTAAAAGGAAAATTGACGGGGATGGCTTTCCGAGTCCCCACGATCGATGCCTCCGTCATCGATCTCACTGTGCGGTTGAGTCGAGAGACCAGTTATGAGGAGATTTGCCAGGTCATCCGCAGGGAATCGGAAGGGAAGTTAAAGGGGATTGTGCGCTATTCTGAGGAAGAGATCGTCTCTTCCGATATCATTGGGGATATAGCCTCTTGTATTTTTGATAAAGGTGCTGGAATCGAGCTGAATCCCCGTTTTTATAAATTGATCGCGTGGTATGATAATGAGATGGGATACGCCCATCGTGTCGTCGACCTATTGCGACACATGGCATCCTTTGACAATTAATTTTTTTATCTGGCCTGTAAGGCCATTATGCTAAACTTTAAACTATGGAATTGACACGTGAATTTTACTCGAGAACCTATCATTGAGACGATTATTTCTCCAAAGGATGGATACAAACTCCTCGTGCGTAACAGCAAGGAAGGATCTGGAGAAGAATACTTTGTCGATGCGGTAGAGGTAGTCTCTTTTGGACATGCCTTTTTTTTCCGCTCGCTAGAACGCCCAAAGGCATTTGTCGTGCCTGTGAGCGATTATGAAATTGTAGAAGTTAAAGAGACGCGCGTCGCTCTGAAAAATGTCAGCCACGACCGCAATATCAAAATCGGCGGCGGCAAAGAGGCTGGGACGCGTCAAAAAGAGCCCGCTCAACAAAGAGAAGTCGAACAGATGGAACCAGAAGAGGTTCCCGCTGCTAGCATGGAAGAAGCGGCGCTGGAGAATGCTGTGGGCGCTCGCATGGAAAAAAGGCGCGACAAACGGCGCCACCGCAGACGTCGCGGCGGTGGAGGAGGAGAAGAGCAGGAGTGGTCTTCTAAAAAAGGAGCAGAAGGTTCTCAACAACCTGCTGTCTCTGGAGAGCCAATGGAACCGGGCGCACCTACAGGTGTTGATTCGATGCCCCTCTTTTCCGCTCTCATCCCACCCCCTCCCCAACTGATCTCTCAAACCTTGGGACGCTATAAAGAAAAAGAGGGCCTCGAAGAAAAACCGGAAGCTCTTCCCGAAGAGTTAAAAATCGCAGATGAAAAAGTAGAGCTGTTTTCCGACGAAGTGAGAGATGAGTCCGTTACAGAAGAAGAAAAAAAACCGCCCCAAGGCCCTGAAGATAGTTCTTCAGAGTCCTCCTCGATCCATCGCATGGCGACATCCCATTCGTCAGGTGAAACCGAGTCTTCCTCTTCAACACTTTTTAAGTCGTTTCCTGGAGGCAAGGACTTTTATTTCTTTTAGAGATCAGTAAATGGGAAAGGAGGTTGTTAACCTCCTTTCGCTACATCGCATTTTGCGGCGAGAATGAAGTCGCTCTCCGTTAACCCATCAATTTTGTGTGTCCACAGCTGAATTTTCACCTTTCCATAAGAGAGAAAGATGTCGGGATGGTGCCCCTCTGCTTCCGCGATTGCTCCCACTTGATTGGTAAATACAAGTGCTTCTTTAAAGTTCCGGAAAGAGTACTCCTTCTCGAGATGGTGCTCGTCGATAATCTTCCAGCCTTCTTTTAATTGACGGTGCAACTCAGCGAGTTCTTCTCCTTTTAAAGGAGGCACGCCTCCTTTACAGGGGACGCATTTTTTTTCCGCAAGACCCATAAGACCTCCTTGTCTTAAAAAGAGGAAAGATAGAACTTTTGGTGTGCTTTGGCAATGTTATACTGCGCCCGGTCAGGATTCGACGATCGTAAGCGCGCGGGGTATAACCGCAGAGAGGAAATTTTTTAATATGAATTTCCTCTCTGTGGTGAGATTGCATATATTCAGAATGGAGTGATGGGGAGCTAGATTATGTCCTCATGAATTACCCAACTTACGATCGTCGAATCCCGGCGGCTTTGACGCAGCTGAAATGCAAGTTATTTTTGAGGATTGGTATTATTTCGATCTATAGAGAGCGTAATGGGGCCATCGTTGATGAGGGAGACTTGCATCAATGCGCCGAAGATTCCTGCTTCTACGGGGACACCTTCTTTACGCACCTCTTTGATGAATTGCTCGTAGAGTGGCTCTGCCAAATCGGGTCGAGCCGCTTCTGTAAAAGAGGGGCGCCTACCTTCAGAACAATCGCCGTAGAGAGTAAATTGCGAGACGATGAGTGCGGATCCCTTTGCTTCGAGAAGGGAGCGGTTCATCTTCCCTTCTGCATCTTCAAAAATGCGCAGGTGGACGAGTTTGTTTGCCAGCCATACGACTTCTTTAGCGGTGTCGCGATGGGTTACTCCGACGAAAACTAAGACGCCGGGTCCGATTTTACCGACGCATTCCCCTTCGACCGTGACGCTAGATTCTGTGACTCTTTGGACCAAAAGTTTCATGCCATGCTCATTGTTCTAAAGATAATGTTAATCGATCTTGAAGTTCAGAGATTTTCAAGTTGAGTCGATAGTCCTCTCGACCTATCCAATCGAGGATGTTGGAGAGTCTTTGGGTTATTTCTGCGAGACTTTGTAAGGAGGTCGTGGGGTTTTTCTGTATCAGTTTTCTATTTAATTTTGAAAACGCATCGATAAATTGAAGGAACTGAGACAAAATGTCCGTTTTTTTCGCACCGTGGATCAATCTGTGTTTTTTTCGCATAATATGTGAAATGAGTTTTTTGTCCTGCTCTATAATCGTAATGGCTATTTCGCTTTTTTCTAGTTTCAATAACAAGGAGCAAATTTTGAGAACATCTCTGTCTTTTGTCGCGATAAGGCTACATTGTTTTAAGAGTTCTAACGCTTTTTCCCTCCGATCGTTGCGCATATGGTTTTTCGTCAATCGCAGTAAGTTTTTTACAAGATGCGGTCCCTCAAAAGTTGCGAGAATAAAAGATTCTGCAGTTTCTGGGTCTTTTTTTCGGATATAGGCCTTACAGATATGATCGAGGAGTTCTTCTCTGATTTTTTGGTAAGGGAGCAGTTTGAGGTCATCGTAGATCTGGACGCAGGTGAGTGCCTCTTCAAAGTTTTCCGCTTGCGCTAGCCTTTTAACGACAGTGTGAGAAAAATTAGGAGAGAGGTAGATCTTACAGTCGTTTTCCTTGCACATGCGGATAAAGGGGATTGCTTCTTCCAAGTTTCCGTGCTGTGTCAGTTTCTCGGCAGCGGCACCACAAAAATCGGGCGAGAGGTGGAGCTCAAATTGAGAGATCAGAGGAAGGGCTTCTTCTATTTCGCCGAGATTTAAATAGAGAATCACTAGGTTGGAAGCGATTTTTTTCGCAGTTTCTTCATTGTGTCGTTTGGTTAAAGCTTGGCGCAAGGTGGTTGCTGCTGTGGCTAGAAAGCCTTTATCGATACAGACGGTATAGAACAGCCCGCTTCTAGAGGGAGTATTCCCAAGTTGTGAGATAGATAAATGGTAAACAAAGGAAAGAGTCTTATGAAAAAGACCCATCCGCATCAATCTCTCCATGACCGTTGTAATGGGGATGCAGCTCTGCGCCCGAAGATGAAGACTATTGCGGTACTCCATGACTTCTTCGACGTGCCCTGCATGAAGAGCTCTTTTTATGATTTTATTTATCAGAGAATTAATACCGAGATAGTGTGCATTAAATTTATTTACGGCTAATAGAGAAACGAGATCTGAGATGTTTTTAGAGGTTGGCGGGCCGGAGGATTGACTGAGTTCTTTGCGTAATCTAGAGAGATCATCTTTGTTGTGGATCGATTCTAGGAGACTGTGCGCGATCTCTTTTTCGATTTGAGTATTGTATGTCAAAATCGAAAAGAGATTTTTAGGTGGATTTTCCTTTCGAGTAAGGAGTCGATTGAGGATTGTTTCCAGAACTTCTTTTTCAGAAAGTCTTTGATCCATTTCTGTGAAGTAACTGTAGAAAGAAGTGAAGAAGGTATAATCTTGCTCGAGTTGCTTGTCTCTTTCCCATCGGGCATTTTTGAGCTGGATCAAATCGGTGAGACAATAGATGCAGCTCAGCGTTGCAGTGTGGGTTTCTCTTTTTTTCCAGAGGATCTCACAGATGCGCGTGTTCCATACGTTACAGACCCGTGCGACATTTTCCCAGGATTCTTCGTCCAAAAATTCGAATACACGATAGCGAAGTTCTTCGAGAATAATAGAGAAGTTCCCTTCTTCTTTATTGCGTAGGGGATGGGGCATGAGGGCTCGAGCTGTCGCAGATAGCATTTTATTCGATGAGGATTCCGAGGTTATACAGCAGTGCAAGCACTTCAGGCTCAGAAAAACGGGCTTTTACCAGTGCATTTGTCAGTGGATTAATACTGTAGTTAATAGCGCTCTTGAAGTTGGCGTGGTTGAGCTGTGTGTTGTGAAAAGTGCTACCTTTTAAGTCTGTCTCTCCAAAATCGGCATGGGAGAGATTGGTATTGGTGAAGTAAGTTTCTCGGATGACAGATTTGCCAAAAGGGGTATTTTTTAGATTGAGATCGGAAAAATTGCAGGTGTCGATCAGGCATTCTTGGAATTTTAAATGCAAAAAGAGCGGGTCGCATTTGGTGAAATTGACACCGACGAGCTTGCACTTTTCAAACGAGACCTCTTGCAGGCGGCATCCGTCCAGTTTAACGAGGCTTAAGTTACATTTGATGAATGTGCATTCTATAAATTTCGAGCCCCTCCAATCGCTTTCTGTAAAATCGCACGTTTCGAAAATGACATGGGAAAAGAGTTTGTGCTTTAATGAGAGGGTGCAATAATTTTGCTTGCTGAAAGTGGTGTTTTCAAACTCTGCTTTGTCCATTCAGATGCTTCTGTGCGATTATCGATCTTTCATGATATATCTTTTGAAAAAATAGTGGGGAGGAAAAATGACTTTCAAGGAAAAAATTGCAAAAGGAGAACCATTGCATGGGGGTGATCCTTTCCTGATATTTCAGTCGAGATCGAATAACCTGTGTTCAATTCCAGCAAGCGTGTCATCCCACTTAGTGTGGAACTCCAGAAAGCGCTCTTTGCACTCTTCTGGGGTCCCGTTGCCGCTCAGTTCTTGCAAGCGTCCGCTCGTTTCGTAGTAGGCGATGACGGGTCCCATCATTTTTGAAAAATCTCTGATCCTCTCGGCTGCTTTGGTGGGATTGTCGCCAGGGCGGGTGCTTAAGGGAACGGTGCAGGTATCGCAAATCCCGGCTGTTTGCGGTGGGGAGAATTTCGCGTGGTAGATTTTTTTGCATTTTTCGCAGATTTGTCGGAGGGTGATCCGCTCGAGCGCGACTGTTTCATCGACTTGGATCCATAGCGGCACGATAGGGATATCCCGTTCTTGGGCAAAGGCGTCGAGGATCTCGCACTGCATCTCATCTTTGGGAAAGCCGTCGAGGATGACTCCTTTTCCTTCCGATAAGGCTGTTTCGACTCGCTCTCGGATGAGTTTTAGAATCTCGGCGAAGGGGATCCCTCCCATGATGTGATTAGAGATGGCGTGCGCGTATTTGACTCCAAAAGGGGTTCCCTTAGCGAGCTCTTCCCTCGTGAGATCTCCTGTGGAGATATGGACATATCTGTCGCCTTGGATCAATTGCGCAAATGTGCCTTTGCCTGCGCCGGCATACCCTAGTGGTACGTAGATGGTCATATTATTCTCCTCGCCAGTAGTTTGGGGAAAGGAGGGCGCCAATGGCGTTGGCGCCCTCTGTTCCGACGTAATGGACTTGTGAAATTTGTAAATGCTCCATGATGCCGTAAGCGAAGATGAGATTGGAGACCAGGTAGGCGGCATTTTTTGGAGGGACGCTGTCTTTGGCACAAAGAGCAGCGTCGTCGAGATCGAGTCGAGAAGTGATCTCTTGCCACAGGCGCGCAGAGTCGTAATAGGTGTGATCGGGCATGGCCCAGAGGGGATGGATGCCGACGCCTAAGAGGACGACATCGGTTTGCTGCAATTTTTGGCGCAGGGCATCGGGAAAATCGCTCAAGCGATTTTCGATCCACTCGAGAGCGTGAGCGAGGTCGGCTTTGGAAATCGGATTGGGGCTGAGAGTGAGATCGGACGTTCTTCCTTGGAGGGTCAGTAGGGCGGTTTTCAGGGGGAGTTTGCCCATTTTTCCCTCATAGACAAGAGGGATGCCATTTTGTCGGGTGGTGATTTGAAAGCTAGCGCCGCCAAAATCCCAGACGACGGCTTTTTCAGGATCGATGGCAATTTCATTTAGGGCACTGGCAAAGGCCAAGAGTCCCTCTTCTTCCTGAGAGATGATAGTAACGGGCACGCCCGTCTCTTTTTGGATCCGCTCTGCGAGGAAGGGGCCATTTTTCGCCAAACGCATCCCCTCTGTAGCAATGCCGTGATAAGCTTCGGGATGGAAGGTTTCAGCTTCTTGGACGAGTTGGGAGATGACTTGGATCATACGCTCTTGGATCTCTAGACTGAGGTTTCCATCGGGACTTTTTAAGAGATCGTCCTTCAATGGGACAGAGGCGCTGCGTACGAGTAGGGTATGTGCGATGGTGTTCGTCCTGAGATCCACATCGGAAACTTGGAACTTAACGCCTCCCGAGCCGATGTCGAACGCGGCCCTGCGGACGAGCTTGTGCTGTTCTAGGGGTTGGGTAGGAGGTGGGGTGGCCTGAGTGTGAAGGGGAATGAGGCGTAGCCCGAGAAAGAGAAATAGGAGAAAACGCATTAAGAGCTCCTAAATTAGGAGGACAATAATAGATGGTTTTCTGTATAAAAACAAGAGGAAAAAAGCTTTTTTAACCAAGCTAATATTTTGAATACTGAGATAGGTTCCTGTGCTTGAAACTCACTTCCGGAAGGGTTATCAGAAGGTGTGCGTCGATCCTCTGTTGAATCTGGGGATCTTGGAGAAGGTGCACCCCCATTTTTTTACTTGTTTTGCCTGTATTTTAGGCATCAGTCTGATTCCTCTATTGGCGTATGGATTTTCCTTTACGGCACTTGCGATGCTGGGAATATCGGGCTTTTTAGATACGGTGGATGGGTCGTTGGCGCGCCGGTTGAAGATCGCCTCCTCCAAGGGGGCAGCGCTCGACATCGTCTGCGATCGGATCGTCGAATTTTCGATCATCATCGGCCTCTATACAGTGGATCCGTATGCGAGGGGGCTGCCCGCTTTGATCATGTTAGGCAGCGTTCTCGTCTGTGTGACGTCATTTCTCATCGTCGGTGTATTTACAGAAAAGGATTCAGAAAAGAGTTTTTACTACAGCCCGGGGCTTATCGAAAGGGCGGAAGCTTTTATCGCTTTTGCCTTGATGATCCTCTTTTCTTCAGCCTTTACATTCTCTGCTTATATTTTTAGCTTTTTGGTCTTTGTCACAACAGCCGTGCGTATGCATCAATTCTTGAGGCATCATGTTGTAGTCGAGGTGGTGCATGATCCAGATCGAGCCGATGAGGACGATTGCAATAATGGAGAGTGTGGAGATAAAAACCCCTAAATTCCATTGCGCTCCTGTCTCATCGCGCAGGCGGACAAAGCAGAGGAATTGCGTGGAGAATTGGAGGACGGCGAGAATCGAGATCACGATGACGGCTGTCGTGGCCCTGAGATAAAACAAATCGGGATGAATGATGACGAGATAGGCCGCTAAGGTCAGTGCGAGAGAGGTCACAAACCCGATGATCCTAAGTCTTCGTTCTTTTTGATGCATGCCAGTCTCCTATAAAAGGTATCCCATTCCATAGACAAATGTGAAGATGAAGATCCACACGAAGTCGAGGAAGTGCCAAAAAAGCGCCATGCGCAAAATCCTAGAGATGCTCGAGGGAACAAGAGGGCGCAATCCGATGCGGAAGATCGCGACGAGCATCCACAGCAGCCCAATGGCGATATGTAGGCCGTGTGTCCCGACGAGTGTGAAAAAGGAAGAGAGGAATGCGCTGCGCCGCCAACTATTGCCTTCGCGGATGAATTCAGAAAATTCTGAGAGTTCGAGAACGAGGAAGCTCACCCCCAACGCAAAGGTGAGGAGGAACCAGGCAATGGCTCTTTTCTTATGAGTGTCTAGCGCTGCGAGCATCCCTAAAGCGCAGGTAAAGCTACTGACGAGCAGGATCAAAGTCTCTGCTAAGGCAAAGGAAGGACTGAAAAGATCCCGGCTAGAAGGGCCCCCAAAGGTGTTGTTGTGTAAGACGGCAAAGCACGCAAAGAGTACACCGAAAATGATGAGATCAGTCATCAAATAAACCCAGAATCCAAACACCTTTACGTCGTTTTCCATCGGATCTAACTCCTACGTTTTTCTATGAGCTCTATTTCTTCAGCCGACAATTCATATTCTGTCTCTTCGTCGAAAGAGTAGCGAATGATACAAGCGATGACTCCGATAATCCCTAAAATAAAGAGCCAGAAAATGTGCCAGACCAGGGCAAAACCGGCCAAAAAACCAAAACCAGCGATGTAGATTCCCATTCCCGTACACTTAGGGACTTCAATCGGTTTGTAGTGCTCAGGTGGGAGAGGGTGTCGTTTCCTATCCCAAAAAGGTTCGCGGCTCGTTACAGTGGGAATGACGGCGAAATTGTAGAACGGAGGTGGGGAAGAGGTTGACCACTCGAGTGTCCTTCCGTCCCAGGGGTCTCCGGTCGTGTCCCGGTGTTTTTCCCGGAAGCCGACGATGAGCTGGATCACTTGGGTGAGGATGCCGCAACAGATGAGGAGGAAGCCGATCAGCGCAGTGATGAAGAGTGGTTGCCAACCAGTGGAAGCGGCATAAGTATCGAGCCGTCGTGGCGCACCCATTAGCCCTAAGAGGTAGAGCGGAACAAAGGAGACGAAGAAGCCGATGAACCAAAACCAAAATGCGCATTTGCCCAGGCGCTCATCGAGAATGAGTCCCGTCATTTTGGGAAACCAATAGGTAATCCCCGCGAAGATCCCGAAGAGGGCGACCCCGACGATCATCGTATGAAAGTGGGCGACTAAAAAGAGGCTGTTGTGGATTTGAAAATCGGCAGGAGGGGTTGCTAAGAGCAATCCCGCCATCCCTCCGAGCATAAAGATGCAGAGAAACCCGACAAACCAATACATGGGAGAGGCAAATGTGACGTTCCCCTTATACATCGTGAGGATCCAATTGAAAACCTGGACCCCCGAGGGGATGGCGATCACCATCGTCACGATGCCGAAGAAGGAATTGACGTTAGCGCCAGAGCCCATTGTAAAAAAGTGGTGCAACCAGACCAGATAAGAAAGGCAAGTGATCGCAATCGCAGCGCATACCATTGAGACGTACCCGCAGACTTTCCTCCGTGAAAAGGTGGAGACGATTTCTGAGAACATCCCGAATGCGGGGATGACCAAGATGTAGACTTCGGGGTGGCCCCACATCCAGATAAGGTTGAAGTACATCATCTGATTGCCGCCGAAGCTCATGGCAAAAAAACGCATCTCTAGGACGCGATCGAGCCAAATGAGCAGTGTTGTCGCAGTAAGCACAGGGAATGCGGAGATGATGAGCACCATCGCGCAGAGAGAAGTCCAGACGAAAAGAGGCATTTTCATCAAGGTCATCCCCGGCGCTCGCTTTCTGATGATCGTCACGAGAAAATTGATCCCGGCGAGCAGACTCCCCAGTCCTGAGAGCTGAAGACTCCAGATCAAATAATCGACTCCGACGCCGGGGTTGAATTCGATCTCTGAGAGGGGAACGACGGCGAGCCATCCTGTGTTTGCGAATTCTCCTCCGATCACAAAAAATAGGTTGATCAGTATTCCTCCTGCAACCGTGAGCCAAAATCCTAGGGAATTGAGAAAGGGAAAGGCGAGATCGCGCGCGCCGATTTGAAGGGGGATGATCCAGTTCATGAGCGCAAAGAAAAATCCCATCGTCACAAAGAAGACCATGATGTCGCCGTGGGAGGTGAAAATTTCCTGGAAATGGGTCGCAGAGAGATAGCCCTCACTATCTGCGGCAATCGATTGTTGCAGCCAGATCATCCCAGCATCTATCATGCCGCGAAAGAACATGAGAGAGGAAAAGATCATGTACATCGTGCCGATCTTTTTAGGGTCGGTGGAAGTGAGCCATTCTTTCCAAAGCCATCCCCATCGCTTCTTTTTTGTGAGAATGAGCGCGAGGCTAAGCCCCATGAGTAGCATGAAAAGCGTTCCCCCTATGGTGTACCAAACATGGGGAAGAGCGTCTGTCGTTAATTTTCCAAAAATGAAATTCTTCATTATCGTTACCGCATGGGGTGCATATATTTCATGACTATTTCGTGAAACAGCTCGTTCTCTACATGCGAATAGAGGGTAATCGGGTGTTTTTCAGAGGGTTTTAAAAGTTCTTCATAAGCAGAGGCAGTGAGGTGTAGAGGAGATTGCTGGATGTCTTGTACCCAATTGTCGAAATCAGAGCGGGATGTGGATTTTACGGTAAAGGTCATATGCGCATACCCCTGCCCATTGATTTCAGCTGCTTTTCCTTCGTAGACGCCAGGTTCATCTGCCATGATGTGCAATTGTGTGATCATTCCCGTCATCGAATAGATCTGGCCGCTCAGTTGAGGAATCCAAAAGGAGTTCATCGGAGAGCCGTCGGCGGCAAGCTCGAAATGGATCGGGGTGCGTTCGGGGATTTGGATGAAATTCACAGAGGCAATTCCCTGTTCGGGATAGATGAATAACCATTTCCAATCGAGAGCTATCACCTGTATTTTCAGTGGCGGGATATCGCTTTTTAGGGGTTGATAAGGGTCTAATTCATGGGTCGCATTCCATGTGACAATCGACATAGCGATGACGACAGGAATGGGGAGGATCCACAGAATGAGCTCGCTAAAAACCCCAGGAGATCGGTCTAGTTCCTCTTGTGTCTTTGCCCTTGCCTTTTTAGCACGAGATCTCCACACGATCGTAAATAAAAAAAGAAATGTCGGAACGATGATGCAGAGCATCAGGAGGATATTCGTCTTAATGAGCTGGAGTTCACTGTGCGCGATGATCCCCTTGGGATGGGTCACGAGCGTTTTTTCGTCTTTTAAGACGAAAAAGATGGCGAGAATGGCGCCGATGATCGCAAGCGTGACGAGGACGGATTTGAGTTTCTTCATAAGGTTGTATTAGAAGACCATAAGACATTTAAATCAATGTCGGGTATAAGTGTTTTATCTACAGGAGGATGGGATATGAAAAAGATCGGTTGGTTGAGTTTAATCTTGGCATTGTTGTTGGGTCAGAACGTTTTTGCCTCTGCACTCGAAACTTATGAAGCGTTCGCTGCGGCATTGCGCGCCGGAAGCCGTTTTGTCGTGGTGTTGGATCTACAACAGTGTGCAGGGGATACGCGCTTGCCGGTAGGGTACTTTACCCCTAACGCGTTGCTGCTGCTTCCCAAGACAGAAACCGCTCCCGAGCGGATTGCGACCTCTCATCTGCAATTTACCGACCACTTGGGGACTCCCGCCTACGAATACGTCAAGTACACCTTCTATGCAGATAATCGCGTGACGATTCAGGTCGTCCTTTACGACCCGCAGACATTCAAGCCGGCGAGTGCAGGGCACACCCTTCAGTGCACCCTCGGGCAAGGGGTAGTGGTTTACGCCTTGACAGATTAAAGAAATTAATTTAATTATTAATATAGAGTTTGGAATATAAAACAGGTGGATTATGTCTTCTAATTACAGGGTTCTTGTTCATTATCAGTTTAAAGAAGGGATGGAGGAGCAGGCGATTCGATTTCTCGAGAAGGAACTGATCGCTAAAGGTCGAGAGTATGGGTGTCACTACATCGAACTGTGGCAAAATGAGAGAGATCCGACCATTCTAGAAGGGGTCGCAGCCTGGAACGACTTGCAAGATGCACAACGGTTTCAAGCTCAATGGGAAAAGAAAGAAGAGCAATTCATCCACCAGTTTTGCGCCGAAAGACCCACACGAGAATTCTGTAAACTCCGATCGATTTACATGGAAAAAGCGAAAAAAGCAGCTTAGAGATTGTAGGCAAACTCTTAGATTTTTGTGTTCTTAAGCCTCAGAGCATTCAGGATGACGGAGAGCGAGCTCAGCGTCATCGCGGCGCTTGCGATGATAGGACTGAGCAGTAAGCCGAAGAAAGGGTAGAAGAGACCAGCCGCAATGGGGATGCCGAGTGTGTTATAAAGAAAAGCAAAGCAGAGGTTTTGCTTGATATTGCGCATGGTCGCAAGGCTCAAATTGAGAGCCCTTCCGATCCCTCGCAGGTCTCCTTTGACAAGAGCGATCCCTGCGCTCTCGATCGCGACATCTGTGCCAGAGCCCATCGCAATCCCGACATGCGCTTGAGCGAGCGCGGGGGCATCATTGATCCCATCGCCTGCCATGGCGACGATTCGTCCTTCCTGCTGAAGTCTCTTGACGATACGGAGTTTATCTTCAGGCAGCACCTCTGCTTCGACCCTATCGATGCCGAGCATTTGGGCAACTGCTTCGGCTGTTGTCTGGTTGTCTCCCGTGACCATCACGATCTGGATCCCTTTTGCATGGAGTTGAGCAATCGCCTCTTGCGTCGTCGATTTGATGACATCGGAAAGGGTAAAGACCCCCTCAGGCTTGTCGTCGATGCTAAGGTAGAGAAGCGTTTGACCGGGCAATGGCTCTTGTGGAAAAGTGGTGGATAAATTGGCGAGGAGTTTAAGATTACCCAGAGCAATCCTCTTCCCAGAGATCCTCCCCACGATCCCTTTGCCGCTGAGATTCTCAAATCCCTCGACTGGGCTTAAATGGAATCCTTTTTCCTTGGCTTTATCTACGATGGGGACTCCCAACGGGTGTTCGCTTCTCAACTCTAAGCTCGCAGCGAGTTGGAGCAGTTCTTCTTCACTTTTATCCCCTAAGCTCACACACCGAATCAACTTTGGTTTCCCTTCTGTGAGGGTCCCCGTTTTATCGACGACGAGGGTATTTACCTGAGCCATTTTTTCCAGAGCTTCGGCATTTTTAATGAGGATGCCCGACCGCGCCCCTTGGCCGACTCCTACCATGATCGAAAGGGGGGTAGCAAGACCTAACGCACAGGGACAGGCGATGATGAGGACAGCGACTGCATTGATGAGAGCATGGGCAAAAACGGGAGGAGGTCCGAAGATTGCCCAAAGGCAAAAAGTGAGGAGAGCGCTCGCGAGGACCGCTGGGACGAAGTAGGAGGAGACCCGATCGGCGAGCTTTTGGATGGGAGCTGCACTTCGCTGCGCTTCATTGACCATTTGGACGATCTGAGCGAGCAACGTCTCACTCCCGATTTTCTCAGCGCGCAGGATGAAACTGCCATTTCCATTTAAGGTCGAGCCCGTCACCTTGTCCCCTTTTTGCTTGGTCACCGGGAAAGGCTCTCCTGTGAGCATCGATTCATCGACGGAACTCGTCCCCTCTAGGATCACGCCATCAGTGGGGACTTTTCCCCCTGGTCTTACCCGCAATCGGTCCCCCTTTTTCACTTCCTCCAAGGCGATGTCTTTTTCCGATCCATCCTCGAGGACGATACGCGCTGTCGTCGGGCTTAAATTGAGAAGTGCCTCAATGGCGTGGCTCGTCTTTTCTCGCGCGCGCAATTCCAAAACCTGACCCAAAAGCACGAGGACGGTAATTCCGCTCGCCGCCTCGAAGTAAATGGGGAGTCCAGGTAAAAATGCAGCGACCAGACTGTAGAGATAAGCCGTCCCCACGCCGATGCTAATCAGGGTGAACATGTTTAATACCAATCCTCGAAAATAACCTGTATTTGAGCGCGTGAAAGCGCTGGGATTTGACGCAGCTGAAATGCAGGTTATTTTCGAGGATTGGTATAAGTTTCTATAGATGAGAGAGCGCCACCCGCGCACAAAAAACGGCCAGCCTCCCCAAAGGACAACAGGCGTTGCAAGAGCTGCTTGAATCCAGATAAAAGAGAAAGGTCCCATTGCAAACAAGAGGATCGGCACTGTCAATACCAGTGAAACCCAAAAGCGCACCGTCATGCTTCTCAACTCGACATTTTTTTCTTTTTTAGCCGTGACTGTTTGAGGCTCTAAAGCCATCCCACAAAGAGGACAATTACCCGGCCCTTCTTGTACGACTTGAGGGTGCATGGGACAAGTGTAGCGTGTCGTTTCCATAAAAATTTTAATCTCATATTTGCAAAAAAAAGGGAATGGTTTAATCTCGGACCATTCACTCAACCTCCAGAGGAGTTTAGATATGAAAGGAAAATGTTCGAAAGCGCTGTTGCTTCTTCTATCGGTCACTGCATTGGGACACGCCAATCAAGGATCTTGCAAAGCAAAATGTAAGGCTGTTCCTGAAAAAGCAAAGAAAGAACAGGCAGGACCTCAGTATATCCAGTATCACAACCGCATGATGGTATTCACTCCTTTCCACCAGGCGTATGAAAGAATCAAGAATGATGCTTTTTACGTCGGTGTCGAAGGCTATTTGGCTCCTATTATGAATAAGAAGCACGATAACGCCCTCTTAGATGCAGAAATGCGCCTGGGATACAATCTCTTCTACAACTGCAGAGATCACGTAACTCCTTTCATCGGCGGTGGCTACATCGAAGATTTTACCAGAAAACATCATCGCACACGACACACTTCTGGTGTCGCATATGGCACTCTGGGCTTGTTGTACGATCACGAATTCAACACCATCTTTAACCTAGGCTTCCGCGCGAAATTCTTGCTCGGCGGCGGTGTGACTAAGAAGAAGTTCGACTGGGGTTCCCCTGTCGTGGGATCCGATGTCTCTCTTCCCATCACATTCCGCTGTGGACGTGACCGCCATTGGGACATCCGCATCGAGCCCTTCAATACCTATCTGCACGGTTCCAACCACTCTGAAGTGTATTGGGGATTCCGCAACAGTGTCGGTTATCGCTTCTAGTTTTTCAAACAGGCTCTTGGGGTTTATCCCCGAGGGCCTATTCTCTTGAGCGTTTCCTTCTATAGTACAGCACCGCAGCGACAGATAATACCGCAGCAAAGAGCAGAATAAGCTTGGCGGAAAGGATCAGCAAGACACCACCGAATAAGCAGATCAGTCCATCGCCCAAAACGCGTAAAGACATCTGTGTCCCCAGCACTTCTCCTTGAATGGCATCAGAGACAGAATCGGAAATCTTCACAGTTAATAAAGTCACTCCCAGTCCAATGGCAAGTCCAATGAAAGCGAAGAATGCCATCATGAATAGCGGAGTATTTGCCCACACGATCCCGAGCAAGAAAAGAGCAAAGCCTCCCATTGTACACAGGGTAGCCAATCGATTCCATCGACCGGAAGGGATAAGAGAAGGTAAGAACCCATTTCCCATGACGAGACCAATGCAGAGGACTCCATTGTACAGGATCAATTGCGCAGGAGCGAGGTTCCACTTCACCGTCAGATAAACAGGGCTAAATTCGAAAAAAATGTCAGCGGCCAGCGTAAAGAGCGTACAAGTGAGTATCAGAAATTTAAGCTGTTTATTGGAAAAAAGGGTTGCCATTCTCTTTAGGAAATGGATCCTCTGCCACAATGACTTTACTTCGCGAGAGGTGCGCACCACCGATTCTTTAAGGACGAGAGTGGAAAGGGCAGAGAGCACAAAAAAGACAGAGATCAGATAGAACGGCGTCGCTGTCGTCAACCCTTGCCAAAGATTTTTGTCGGTCATTAGACCTCCGACGAGGGGGCCGATGAGATAGGCGATCGATATCGCTGCATTGACCTTGCCAAGAGACTTGTGCTTAGAAATGGTCTTGATATCTGTCGCCATGGCACGTGCAATCGCGACATTGCCCTCCATGAGCCCTGCAATGAGGCGGCTTACGATGAGCAGTCCCAAATGCTGCTGTGTGATTGCAACTGCTGTCAATAAATTGCCAAGAGCCGTCAGAAATAAGCTCCCCGATAAGAGCGGTTTGCGCCCATAGTCATCGGATAGAGCGCCGAGAATAGGAGCTCCAACGAATTGGGCAAGAGGGTAAACTGCCAGAGTAACCCCGAGAAAAAGTGCCCGATGTGCCTCACTCGTTCCAGCTGGTAAAATCGAATACTCGGGATTCAAAAACAGGGAGGGGAAGATCAAATAGGGAATCGAGATCCCCATAAATCCCAAAAAGACGATGGCCAAAATGACCCAGAGCTGCCCTTTTTGCGCTGACATGTGTTCCTTTTTTGCTGCTAAAGAATGGTTAGCTGATTTTAGGGATCTATACCCCTTCCACCTCAATCGTAACCACAAGCAAACCGATTAAAAGCCTCAAATTTCGAATCAAAGGGAGGGGTAATATTGAATTAATATTAACCCCTCCCTTTGATTCGAAATTTGAGAACTTTTCATTCGGTTTTCTTGGGTACGATTGAGGTGGAAGGGGTATATACTGCGCCCGGTCAGGAATTGCGAATTTGAGCTTTTGATCAGCTCCCGCGATTCCACGATCGAAAAGGGGGCCTGTATTGAGGAAATACAGGCCCCCTTTTCGATCGTGGAATCGCGGGGCTTTGACGCGCTCAAATTTGCAATTCCTGACCGGGCGCAGTATAGACCATTCTATTTGTTCTCAACCTTTGTCTCAAGGCCTGATGAGAGGGTGGACGGAATGTCCTCCCTCTATGGTGAGAATATCCAGCTCTTAAGTCTCGAAAGCTTAATACTCTCTTAACTCTTTTATTATAAGGAAATTGCGCGCTTTAGGTTTGGGTTTTTTTTATTATATCATTTTTTTTAAAAACTATAACCTGAGAAAGTGATTTAAAAAAACAATGTTATATGTTATAATAATGATTAAAATAAAAAAGGTTAACTATGTTAAGTACAACGTCCAATCACCATCAGTGCGCGCTCTATTATTTTAAGCATATCGCTCCTGAGCCAACAACCCTTTCGTTTTCAGAGCCTGTAGAATGGGATCTCTCAAAAATAACAGAAGGGGTCCAAGCCATCTTAAAAAAAACGAAAAAGAGCGGACGAAAATTAGACAAACGCATCAAGAAGTATGAGTGGAATTTGATAGATTCTTCTGGAGCTTCTATCCGCCCTCAGTCAGCGTGCGATCTTCAAGCGATTCTAAATCACGCCATCCAAAAACAACAAAGTTCTCTTACTGCCCCACTCGAAAATTTCATGAGCATTCAATTGCTGTCTTGGGGGATCAAAACAGATTTAATACAGGCTCAAGAGGTTTTATCTGAACTAGATAGGTTTTATCCACTGCCTGTTAACCGTAAAGAGGCCAAAAACCTCTGGCAAAAAAAGAGCATGCAAGAGGGCGTCCCCTATGTCGTCTATTGGGGAACTACCAATCAAAACCAAGCTGTAAAGCCGGAAAAATTTCGTTTTTACAATCCTTCAGGAGAAGTCTATAGCGTAAGAGTCGCGCATTTTAAAAAAGGATCTAAAAAACAAAAACTCGAAACGACCCGACAGAAGCATGTCTATACGGCAAGCTACGCTAATGGAACAGGTGAGAAGACACAAGTCGTTGCATTGACCAATCGAAGCAAGAATAGAAAACCGGAAAAGACGGCAAAATCTTTTGAGAGCTTAAAGAAAGAATTTTCTCAATTAGTTCCCCTTGCAACGCAGTTTCCGCGTAACTTCGTGAAAGTTCACGATTTTTATGAATGCAGTATGAATGCGCAACCCATCGGATTTTTATTCGAACAGTATTGCGAATGTGGAAGTTTAGATTCATTTATGCGAAACTATAGATTTTCATTGTTGGATCCGAGGGAAAAGAAAAATCTAATGGGATCTTTACTAGAAGCGATTTATTCTATTCACAGTTTAGGTTACATCCATATGGACATCAAACCGAATAATATCGGCATCGTGAAAAATGAGCGTGGAAAGTACCGTTGCCAACTGATCGATGTCGAGTCAATCGCTCGAGCTGACAATCCTACGCATATCTGTACAGCGGGTTATAAACCCCCAGAATATTTTTCTCCTGAAGACTGGAATCAGCAACTCAGAAACGATGAGAAACAAAAGTTCGATGTTTGGAGTTTGGGACTCGTACTCTATCGTATTTACCATGGTGAGGGGTTTGAAAATCCACACTTAGCTACAGATCCGCAAAGAGTACAGCTATCTCAAGACGCGCGCTACGATCCAGTCGATGCGCTGATCTATTCGATGTTGTTGATAGATTTCAAGCAACGCCCCTCGATGAAAGAGATCAGGCAACAATGGAAACTTATCTGATCCTCTTGCACGTCTCACTTTTGAGCGGCTTGGGTTGCGTAATTCATGAGGATCTATTCTGAATATATGCAATTTCACCACAGAGAGGGAAAACCACAGAGAGAAAATCCATATTAAAAAACTTCCTCTCTGTGGTTTTTCATCTCTGTGGTGAAATTCAGCTATTTATGCAACAAAGCCCTTTTGAGCTGTCATCTGTCACTGAGCGCGATATAAACTTTTACTTCTGGGTTTTTGAGAGGATCAAAATCCGCACGGTAGATTTCAAAATCACTCGTGTAGGAGCGAGGAAGCGTAATTCTCCATATTGCTTGCCAGACAGCGATCAATCCTTGAGGAAACTCTCCTTCAGTTGTAAAAACAGCGTATTGCGATTCAGGGATCACTTTCCCTACTAGCCCTGTGGGAATTTCCTCTAAACTCGACACTTCACAACCGAGGATCCACGAATAAGGCTGTGTGTGATCTCCTGCGTAGTCGGTATAGAGCGCGAACATTTTGTCATCGATTTTGTTGGGGATCTGCGTGAGAATATTTTCCTTAAAAAATCTCTCCTTATGTGCGGGCATAGCTACAGAGCATTCTTCATTGTTTGTTCTTAACTCAAGCCCAATGAAAAATTTCTCTTTCTCGGTTTCTACGGTGTAGCTCATTTCCATTCCTTGTAATAGATGATTAGATTTTTTGGCCGACTTCTTTGCGATCGCTGTGGGCATAATGTGAGAGTCATCGTAGAGAATTTCTATTTCTTCGAAGCCAGCTAGCTTCAATTGCTCTTTTACACTCTCTTCTGAGCGAAAGACTTGCCAATTACCCTCGAGAATATCGGCGAAAATGATTTTCTGCCGCAATGCATCCTCGGTATTAACTTTCTTAAGATCCCATTCTGTCTTCATCCCTGGGACAGGAGGAGAAGTTACGAAGCTCGTGATTAAATACCCTTCCGATTTTAGAGCTCTGTAAAATTGGCGGTATAATTCTACGACTTTCTCATCATCCGTTTCATAGATGGTTAGTCCATTGCTCGTGAGAAGATCAAACTGATTTTCTATCTCGAGATTCCAGGCATCGCTACACGAAAATGTGCAGTGGTCGAGAAGTCCGTTCTGTCTTGCTAATGCAGAAGCGAGTTCAAGGGCTTCCGGATCGAGGTCAATTCCATGCAGTGTAAAATCAGACACTTGAGAATAGTCCAAATCGAGTAAATCACCCATCAACCCTGATGGAATGGAGGCAAAGGTGCACTTTTCAGCGATTCTTTTTTGAATTTCCCTTTTAAAAATAGTAAATCGCTGCTGTGTGGCAAGAGTGATGGGAGCTCGATCGAGTATGAATGCCTCGAGCTCGCTGAAAACATCTCCTCTATTGTTCAATCCTGTGAGACGACCCTTTAAGGGATGAGTAATCGCATAATGGATCCATAAGCCGTTTACGCCACCTCTTTCGATGAGAAATTGCCCTAAGTCAAACTGAGCTAAAGAGTCGATCAATTGCAACTGACCCTCTACAGAAATATAGGGAAGATCTCCTCGCTCTTTGACTTTATCGATGAGTTTTTGCAGGGAGATCTGGAACGACTCATCCCGCTGCGCATGGGATAGATTGCGCCCCATAATGGGATCAGATGCTTGTAAATGTGTCATAGTGCCAACAATACTCAAAATACTTAAGAAAACCGTCCAGGCCAAACTGTGCATATTCATGAGGGAAAAGAGTGCCAAAGGAACTGGTTTTTGACAACAGATCTTTTAAGAGCTTGGGTATATAATCTCTTATTAGAAAGAAAGGCCTAGGTTGAGGTCTACTCCCCAGAAGTTGTAGTCGTTGCCGGGTAGCCCGAGCTTTTCTCCGGTTGCGGTTTTGGCTGTGGAGTGGCCATCTTGCCAGTATTCATAGAAGGGCTTCACGACGATGGAAAAGAGCTTGTCCCGCGTGACGTAGAATGTCAGTGGGAACTCGACGAGGAAGTTATTGAGTGAGGACTCGAGGATCCAGCGGGCGCCTTTTAGGGGGGTGATTTTAACGGTGGGGTAGACCTGTGGCATCCAAACGAAGTTGAGCCCTCCTGAGAACCACGTGCTGAACATGTAATCGGAGGCGAAGCCTAAGGGGATGTACAACTCGTTATAAGCAAAGCGGAGCCCTTGGCCAGATTCATGCAAGTGCTGCCAGATGTGGCGATAGCCGAGTCCTGTAAACAGAGAAAATAGCCAATTTCTCGAATCACAGGCATAGGTGTAGCCCAATCTCTCTTGTAGATCGATATAGAGGAGTTTGCGACTTCCGTGCGAGCTCTTTGTCGTTCCCTCTTTCCATTTGAGGCTCAACGCTCCGTAAAAATTATTCCAGGGACGATATTCGAAAATCCCTTGTGCGCCGCCGAGATTGCCATGGAAGGGAGCGTGGGTGCGCAGCTTAATGCTCGCGTGCGTGTAATTCGCTCCGATCTCTACTCGAAAAATATCTTCCTGTTCGACGGGGGCAGGCGTTTGACGGGGAAGGGGACGAGTGGGTTTTTCCTGCATGGCTATGGCCCATTTGTGATCCGCTTCAAAGAGATCCTCTTGCTGAGAAGTAAGCTCTTCCCATTTAGAGTAGAGGGCCTCTTCAGCTAATTCTCCATGCCTTTCCGCTTCGACGGCTTGGAGTGTTGCGAAGAATAAAGAGAGCGTTGCAAACAGGGGATTCATTTTCTTTGACCTTGTGAAAAAATTCTTATATTCGTACTCTTTTCTAATCTATAAACGACCGTCTGAAAATTAGTCTAGAGGAAGGTGAATATGAGATACGTGTTCTCGCTCTTTTGTGCGTGCGGGCTTCTTTTGTGCAGCGCAGTTTCCTTAGACCCACTAGAGACGTTCTACGAAGAATTTTTAAACGAAGAACGGGACGACTTATGCAAAGCGAAAGTGATCGGTTCTTGTTCTCAAAATCCTTTTGGTCCCAGCCCATCTCCCTCTCCAGCTCCCTCTCCCTCGACGGATTGTGGCGTGGTCCTTTCCGCACCGGTTATTCCGGCCTTAGCACAAGCAGCTCCCGATGCTGCGCACATCCCGTTTGTTCTTGTCAATAACACGGGGCGTTCCGATGATGAGGTCTATTTTGTCGCCTATGGTAGAGAGCTCACTTCTATGTCTGGCTCTACTTGTCCGGGTGTCGGCAGCTTTTCCTTTGTCGACTTTGGACCGACGCCGAATGGTCCCTTTACAGCCACTGGTACGACGGATGCTGTCCCTTCAGGTACCGGGCAAACAGCTGCTTATTCCTATCAATTTAGCCAGATTCCCCTTTCGAACGGACAGAGGATCATCTACCTCCCTTATCTCAACTCTGGAATTATCCTCTTTTCGATCGGACCTCTGACATTGAACACGAATACGGGCTCGATTTCCACACCTGTCGCGACCGATCCGACTGATCCTGCATACAACACGGTTTACGGAGCGATGGAGCTCTCTTTCTTCCCGACCAATTGCGGTAGTCCAGTGCTTAACCAGCTGGCATTTGATTTTACTTGCGTCGATTACTACGGTCTTTCCATTTATACGAATTTATACACAGCGACTCCCCTGGGCGGCTTGCCCCAAAATCGCCCTTCAGGAGTTTACCAATCGCGTCATTTCACTTTATGCGAAATGCAAAAAACACTCGGTCAAGCTTCCCCTGCAGCGCTCCCTGAATGGCTAGGGCTCGTGCTGCAAGATGGAAACAGGACGTTGCGCATCGCCTCTCCGGGGTATTCGATGAGTCATCCCGGTGGGACTTTCGATACCAATTACTTCGATAATGCGGCCAGCTATGGATATAGCTGGCGCAATGACATCTGGAATGGCTCCTATTATGCCAGCGGCCAAAACAACCTGACCATTACGACCACAGATGGCACTGTCTTTACCGGCAACACGAGTGCGGGCAATTTCGTGTTCACTGCCACTGTAAGTGGAAGCCCAGAAGTCATCACCATTCCCTGGTACGATGTCCCAACGGGAGGCCCCTTTACAACATCGACTGCGATCTTCAACGTAGCAGCTTATTTCCCAGGGATGACCTACAGCTACAATGGGAGTTCCCCTTGTGTGATCAACGGTACAAGCTGTCCTGCTGGTGGAGCACCTGCAGGAGCTGCGACGCGCGCCACACAGATTACCCAATATCTGAGTAGTGCCATTATCGCAGGTCTCATTCCCGGAAAAGTCAGCAGCCTGCCCGCCGCAGGATTATCTCCGAGCGTGATTAACACCTACTACACGACTAATAATAATCTCACCCCGCCCGGATCCACGACAGGCCCTTGGTTTGATCTGTACAGTTTAGGAATGCTCTTTAACTACAACCTAACGGGCAATGCTGTCTACACCTACGCTTATGATGACTATCTCTATGCTCAAGGGCCTTTTGAGGTAGCTCCTAGCCAAGCGACGACAGATAACACCACTTATGTGACCGTCGTATTGGGTCCTTACTCTGATAACTGAGCGTATGTACTACCTTCTCTTTTTCTGTTTCCTATGCCTGAAGATCATCTCTGTTTCTGCAGAAGAAGCCGATTATGGAATTAGCGGAAACCCTGGTGCTGTCAATATCTTGACGGGAACGGGGCAATTGGGTAGATGGCTTCAGATTCCAGAACGCTCTGGCGTTCGACTTGGTGGTCTATGGATGGGAGATTACAATGCTCTTTTGTGTGGAGGGGATGGAAAACATGGCAATAACAGGTGGACGGGCAATAGTCTCTTCATCCTCGATCTATCGATCGATCTAAAAAAAGCCATCCATTGGACGGGGGCGTTTTTTGGTGTCGAATTTCTTCAGTTTAATGGGCAACCCACGAATGCAGACGCAGGGGTCGTTCAAGGCTATAATAGCCTACCAGGGGCGCCTCCTCTCGATCGATCAGAGCTTTATCAGCTCTGGTTACGCCAAGAATTTTTCCACAATAAACTGAGCGTGCGTATTGGAAAAACTGTTCCGACGTATCATTTCAATAACGTCTCTAAACCCGTTCCGACAGAAAACCCCGCAGTCTCCATCCCTTCAGTCAGTGGATTGATCTATACACCGATCTTCGTCAATACGACTTTACTAGGAGTCTTAGGCGGGTATTATAACTCTGTCTATGGAGTGGTCATGACAGTTGCCCCCATCAAACCAGCCTACGTCAATATGGGGGTTTTCGATGGGAATCTGGCGCGAGGGGTACAAACGGGACTAACCGGACCTCATTTTAATGGCTATTACTTTTCTATCGTCGAAGCGGGCTATGGGTGGACGAAGGGTAAGCCTGGGATCGCCGCAATTGGCGGCTGGTATCAGAGTGGGCTTTTAAGATCTGGCACACAAAAAGAAAATGGAACAGGGGGTGTGTATGCTTTTGGATCACGGGCCCTCTGGATTAAAAAATCGCAGACCACGAGCAAGGGAAATCTCTCTGGATTTTTCCAATTCGGCTGGAACAATTCTAGAACGCTTCCCATGAATCTCTTTGTAGGAATGGGGTTGACTGCATTTGCATTAGTTCCGAATCGCTCAAACGATTCCTTTGGGATGGGACTTGCTTGGTCACGACTGAACGCGCACACTTTTTCCAGATATTCAGAGTTGATGTTGCAGGGCTACTATCAAGCCCAAGTCTACAAATCCATCTACTTCCAACCTGTCGTGAGCTACATCCCCAATCCTGGGGCCAATGGAGCCAAGTCTCCCGTCTGGGCCTTAACAGGAAGACTCACAGTCCTCTTCTAGGCCGAATTATTTCTTGCAAAGCTTTGCCGCAAAGATTACATATAGATTTTTTTACATCAGGAGCAGAAATGCTGGAAAAAACCATTCTCTCATTGCTCGCAGCAACCTTAATGCATGCTTCTTCTCTCATGGCGGAGACTTATCGCGTACCAGCGACTGCAAAAACAGTGACACTGGGACTTTTTACTCTTAATAAAACGCCCGTGGTCAAAATCCACTCGGGAGATACGGTTTCTATGGAAACGTGGAACAGCTGTCTTCATGAGATGGTCTTCAATAAAACCACGCCGGCAAATGTGGCTGCATTTTATAAGAAACACGACATCCAAAAAAGACGCGGCATGCATAGCCTCACAGGACCTGTTTATATTGAAGAGGCAGAACCAGGGGACGTATTAGAGATCCGCGTACTCGATATTAAGCTCAATGATTTTGGGTATAATTTTTTAAGCCCCACCCAAGGGATTTTATCGGAGTTTACGAAGCCGAGAATCAAATATTTTAAGCTCGATAGAGAGAGCAATACGACTGAGTTCACCAAAGGCGTCTGCTTACAGCTCAAGCCTTTCCCTGGAATCGTAGCCGTGGCGCCTCCTCTAGACTGGCCCGCTGGGTGGCCTGTGAATATTCCGACCCCAGCAGGACAGCCGGTAAAGGGGGAATTCAATTCTGTGCCCCCAGGGCCCTTCGGCGGGAATTTGGATCAACCGGAATTGCAAGTAGGGTCTATCCTTTTCCTCCCCGTCTTTCAAAAAGGCGCTCTCGTTTGGACGGGGGATTCCCATGCGATGCAGAGCAATGGAGAGATCGATATCACGGCTCTAGAGACCTCTTATGAAGGGATTACATTTCAAATCATCGTGAGAAAAGATCTAAAAGCAGAAGGCGTTTTCGATAAGACAAAGAGAAAAGGGGGCGATGCGTTCACTTGGCCCATCATCGAAAATGAGACACATTGGATGGTGGTCGGTTTGAATGTCGATCTCTTTGAAGCAATGAAGCTCGCTTCTAGAAATGCCATCGACTTTCTAGTGCGCACACAAGGGTTTACTTCTGAAGAGAGCTATCAGTTTTTGAGCATGGTAGGCGATTTTGAGATCGCAGAGGCTGTGAATGTCATCAAAAACGTCACTGTGCACATTCCTAAAGAGCCATTTAAAAGCACAGGAAAGCCTCTGACACTTTGCACGGAAGGGACATTCCCGCTGAAGACACCCCCGTTAAACACACAAGCGCAGTGCGTGCCCCAAGAAGGAATTACTCTCGAATAAATAGGTTAAAGAATGAAAAAGTTCATGCTATCGTTTCTCCCTCTCTTAGCCGTTCTAAATATAGGGTTTGCCGGCAATCTCGTTCTCGATAATCAGACGACGTATCCTAATAAAGAATCGAAGCTCACCGTTCAATGGGCAAGCTCTCTTAAAGATGTAGAAGAAGAGAACCGCGCTGTGGTGCACGGATCAAAATTGAATTCCAGCACATTAAAGACAATCTCGCGCTCCGGAAAAATCGATTTAAGCATTCCGAAAAATGCAGAGTATTTCAGAGTGCTCGTCTGGTCAAAAGGGGAGGAAGGGCCTGAGTTTCTCACTAATTGGGTCGATGTCGTCCCTAATAAAACCTATCGCCTTCAGACAGACCATTTAGTCCCTTCTGTGCTCATTCTTGGCGCAGGGTGTTAGACGGTAAGAAATCTTGCGACGATGGAGATTCAAAAAGCACTGAAAAATGCTTCAAGAGATTTTCTACGTAGTCTCTGTATTTCTCCTGATGAACCAAAAAGAGAAATTGCTCACGCTTTATGCTAAGGCAAAGGAACAGGGGCTTTTGTCTGCGATCTTCACCAGCACGATGTCTTTCAATGGCATCGAAGAAGACCTTATCCAAAAGACCGCCACTACTCCTCTAGACCAGGTAGAGCCCTATGGCGTGGGTCTATTTGGGAAGCTCGAAGACCTGAACCCGCTGACAAAAAAATTCTCCGTGTTTAAGTAGGTGTCTCTAAGTGCTCGACTCTAGTTTCAGTTGTACCGTTTTTCGGTACAACTGAATAAACTCCTTATTTTCAGACGATTGTGTATCGACAGGCAAAATTTGTTTCACGCAAATTCTTCATCCCTGAATGTCATGCCAAAACATACTGCACTTACTGCCAATGAGTTAAAGACGTTATTCAACAAGACTTAAATAACGAGACCGTTTGCGCTGCGTTATTGAAGTAAACTGGAATAACGAGCTGATTTTCCCTTCGTTTCTGCAGACAGTGTCTGCAGTTTTGCTCTCATCCTGTGTCGTAAACGCGCTGTTAAACTGGGAAAATAGGTTGTAATGGACATTTGGTAGAGTTGACTGTACAATACCGTTTCTCTCCAGTTTTTTAATGAAAGGATAGGGGGACTCCAACTAGTTGGAAGGATCTCTAGAAGAGCGAGGTTTCTTGCGAGCGGGGACTTTTTTCTTTGGCAACGGTAACTCAGCAGCAGATATTTGTATAAGATGAGTCAACCATTCAGAGTCATTCCATTTGTCTTGCGAAATTAAAAAATACGGTTTCGCTCCTGGATAAGGACAAGCCTCTATGATATTTCCAATGAATTTCGAGCCAGCCTCTGTCGGTTTTACAAATAATTGGTCATCACAAACCAAGGCGACAATCTTGTCGTTGCAGTAAATTCCATATTCGCCAAACATTTTTTTTGCGTGCATTACCCCGGCGGTACCTATGTGTTGAAGAATAAAATCAACAGTGCTTTGCTTAGAACCCATCTTTCTCCTCAAATTTTTTTAAAGCTTTCCGCTGGTTCGTCATGGAGCTCCTCACTTGGCCTACCTGACAGGAATCGAACCTGCAAAGAGGCAATATTCTCCTTTCTCTTTCCGATGATTTCAAGAGAATTGTGTATGCTCATTTGTGAGAGAAGTCTTTCGAATAGGTAGAGCAACAAAAAACAGCGCCGCGAAGCGCGACGCTGCTTTTGTATTTAGCTACAACAGGTTGATTGTGTATGCATCTAAAATTTTCTTATCCATTAATAATCCGGATATTCGATGGAGCACTTTCAATTCCAGTACAATTTACTGAAACGATTTGATACTGTTTCGCTTGAGCAATTGAATCCAAGCAGGTGGTGAAAACCAGGGGAGAATCGACAGAGACTTCTGTAACGAGCGTTCCATTGTAATAAATTCGATAGGCGATCACACAAGAGCTCGAACTGGGATTCCATTTTGTTTTCAGAACAAGTTCCGTTGCATTCAAGAATTTGTTCTTTTTAATCACACCGGTGAAATTTGTAGGAGGCAGAGGCGCATTTAACACGTAGGTGTAGTCTCCTGCAGAAACGATGGGTGTGACTCCAAACGGAGTGCTCACGGTGACATCAACAATTCCTTGAGCACCAGGAGGGACTGTGACTGTTAACGTATCGTCGGAAAGGATCACGACATTGGTTCCAGGAACACTGCCAAAAAAGACCATAGTGTCGCTGCTAATGAAGCTCGTTCCGGTGATGGTGATGGTGCTTCCTCCTGTAGTAGGGCCTGCATTTGTACTTAATGCAGTGAGCGTTGGAGGTGTAGGTGTGATATATTCTAAGAGAATCCCATTGCTAGGGTCGTCTAGATTTCCATAAAGCTTTGCCAAGATAGCGTTATACTCTGCAAGTGTGATGTGTCCTGAAACCAGCCCATCAAATGAAACAGTCGCTGTTGAAGGCCAGATGTTATTCGGAGCGGTGATTTCTTTAATGTAATAGCCACTTGTTCCTGTAAACGAATCGGAATTCATCGTAACGATAGGGCCTGATGTGGTAATCCCTGTAATTTGTAGACCTGTTTGGCTTCCATTGAATTGGTTATCCATCAATTGATAAGGATTGTTCGAGCCGGTATCGTCGATGATCTCCATATCGATGAAGGAAATATTATTCATGATATTCGAAGAAACTGTCGTGAGACCCGCTGTGTCTTGAAGGATGATTCCTTCAGGGGGATTATCGGTTCCAGGGGTCATGGTGAAGTTGACCGTATTGTTGCTGACTGTCAAGTTATCGCCGTTCTCGATCGCTGCAATCCCTGCATCGTTATTGTTCAGCGTGTTTCCAGAGACGACCAAGTTAGGCCCGGCTCCAAAAGGGATAATTCCCGAGGAGGCTGCATTTGCCACCGTAGAGATATTGCTTTCCACAATGTTGTTTGTGATGCTCCCTACCGTAGCTCCGCTAAATTGAATCCCATTGGGCGCAGCTGTGCTCGTATCAGGTGTCAGGACGTATCCTCGATTGACTGTATTATTTGAAACGGTTGCTGTAAGAGCAGGTCCTCGACAATCAATCCCCGATCTTTGATAAAAATCGACGAGACAGTTTAGGATATCAAATGAGACGGTTCCTGTATCGGAAGCATTGACGATCCCTCCTCCTGCCAACTCATTGAAATTAGAAGTCTGTCTGGTATTCGTCGTATGAACATCTTGCACAGTCCCACCTGCATTGTGATAGCCAATCGCAAAAAACCGATTTCCATTCCCGTAAAAGGGATTCACTGTTGTGTCTTGTTGCGTTCCGCCGTCGACAGTGAGGTTGCTGATGTTGACGGTTTGGGTTGTGGGAGCTGCCTGATTGTCCACCATCAAAACACACCAGAAGTTGATCCCTGAGTAGATGAAGTTTTGCGTAAGGTGAATCGAGGGGTCGAACGCCTGAATGATCGTAACGTCTTCACCCGCACCGACAATGTTAAGACTTTTAGAGATCACCTGGACCTCTTGTACGTAGGTTCCTGCGGAGAGCTGAATCGTATCTCCAGAGGATGCACTATCAATCGCCGTTTGAATGCTAGCTGGAGGAGGATCGACAAAAATGGTTGCTGCAGTGAGGGTATTTGCAGAAAAGGCAAATAAGAACACGCATCCAAAGATGGCAAACGCCAAATTTTTAGCTGAAGAGAAGGAACGAAAAAAGTTTCTCATAAAACACTCCTTGGTGGAAGAAAGAAGTATAGGTATCGTCCTAAATGTTTTTTTATTCAAGTTAAAAAAAGGATTATCTGTGCTTTAGGTGGGTATTGTTGTCTATGCGTCGATGAGGGGATTCATTTCGCCTCCTGACGAGAGCCAAATTGTTGGCTCTCTTTCCGAGCAAAAAAAATCCCAGCAGAGCTGGGATTTTTATTTGCTCGGAACAGGAGTCCGGGTTCCCCGCCGGTTCGTCGCGGAGCTCCTCACTTCGCCTCCTGACGAGAGCCAAATTGTTGGCTCTCTTTCCGAGCAAATAAAAATCCCAGCAGAGCTGGGATTTTTATTTGCTCGGAACAGGAGTCGAACCTGCACGGCATTGCTGCCAGGGGATTTTAAGTCACGTCCGTTACCGCTTCCCACGACATGTGGCAAATGATAACAACAAGAGAATTAAATGTTTAGATGTTTTTGATCTGTTGCGAAGAGTCGTGGTAGGTCGCCAGTTTTTGTGCCCGAGTGTGCCAAATTTGTGCCATCGAACCTTGACTTTAACATTTTGAATTTGGTAGCGTTCTGGGCATATTTTTTTACTTAGAAAGGAAATACTATGTTCTCGTTATCCAGCATCTCGCATAGATTGAGATCCTCGGCAGGCTTGTATCTCGTGTAGTTCCTGATGATGCTTTATTGATAGAGGCAGAGAAAACAGCTCAAAAAATCGTATCCATGCCGCTTCCGCTCACAAAGCTCATTAAAAAATGCGTTGATCTCGCATGTGAGCCTTCATTAGCACAGCTTTCTTCTGAGAGGGAGAATTTTTATTCCACATTTGCATTGCAAGATAGATTTGAAGGAATGGACGCTTTTATCAATAGAAGACCCCCCAATTGGAGGGATGAGTGAAATGAGGGGAGTTGGTGGTCCTATTCTCGGAGAATTTTTGAAATTTCCCCATCTTGATTATGGGAAAGTCCCTTTTGGAACACGCATTTCATTCCAATTCCTCTTCGAATGCCAGAAGTCCCTGTTCATCCGGAACAGAGATAAGGCTCCCTAGATAATTTTCTTGGGAAATCACTGGTTTGCCACTTTTTTCCTCTAACTGACGGCGCGCATCTCCGGCAATCTCACCACCCATCCTGGCGGCACCTTTGTTTTCATCAAAACCTTGGGCATCTCGGTTCTCTGCAATCTCCTTTGTAGCGGCTTCTCCTAACATGGAAAAGATCAATTCAAGATCTGTCATATGATCTCGGAGATTTTCTCGCTCAAGTCCCTTATGTTGCTTGTATTCTGACGGAGTCATTCCGAATGTTGCCTTAGAGATTTCAGCTGTTAAAATGGCATATTCTCGTTGAATTTTGACTCCTCTTTTGTCCCACTCGTCAGTGAGTTCTTCTCGGATCGCAATTCCGCGCATCCGTTTTTCGATCCATGCATCGCTGTATCCTTTGGCTTTATAAATCGCGCGGGTGCGTTTAGTGGCAAGTTCGGGATCTTCTATTTCCTGGATCCGTTCATAGCCCACTTGAGCAAGCCATCGTTTGAAGGGCTCGGCTTTTGGAGAGGGGATCGATTGAATGATGCGGAAGATGGTTTCTGTATTGGCGGTGTCTGTGGGATACTTTTTCCCATCGGAAGACTCCAATTTCAGTTGCTCGATTTTATCGAGTAACTGACTAAGTCCTTCATCTACAAGGAGTTTCTTCTTTAGCTGAGGCCAATAGCGATTTGGATCTGAGCTTTCCGTTAAAACTCGAATGATATCGATAATCGAAAAATACCATTCGTCTTTATGAAAGATGCGGCGGATTTTTTTATCCTCGAAAACGGCAATTTTATTCGCAGCCTTCTGGAGGGTTTTTTCTGAATTCTGCATGATAAGAACCACAATTTTCAGGAATAAAAGAAAAATTATAGCGAATTAGCTTATTTAGAGACAAGTGCTTACGAGAGCAGTTGGCTTGCTTTCCGATCAATTTTTTTCCAAAAAATTGCTCGGAACAGGAGTCCGGGTTCCCCGCCGGTTCGTCGCGGAGCTCCTCACTTCGCCTCCTGACGAGAACCAAATTGTTGGCTCTCTTTCCGAGCAAAAAAAAATCCCAGCAGAGCTGGGATTTTTATTTGCTCGGAACAGGAGTCGAACCTGCACGGCATTGCTGCCAGGGGATTTTAAGTCCCCAGTGTCTACCATTCCACCATCCGAGCGAAAGAGCTATTCTAGTGGGGTGGAGGGGAAAACTTCAAGAAAAAATGCGTGAAGTTATTGGAAAAATGGAGTAATTGGGAATAGAACGAAGGGGGCAGGACGTGAAGCATAAAGGGGTGTTGGGGCAGGAAGAGCTAGAAAAGATGCAGGCCTATTGGCGGGCGGCGAATTATCTCTCGGTGGGGCAGATTTATTTATACGATAATCCGCTATTGAAGCGGCCGTTGAAGATTACCGATGTCAAGCCGCGGCTGTTGGGGCACTGGGGGACGACGCCGGGGTTGAATTTTCTCTATGTGCATTTCAATCGATTGATTCAGAAATTTGGATTGGATGTGTTGTTTGTGACGGGACCGGGGCATGGGGGGCCAGCTCTAGTTGCGAACACGTATCTCGAGGGGACGTATAGTGAGGTGTATCCGCAGATTTCTGAGGACGAGGTGGGGCTGAAGGCTCTTTTTAAGCAGTTCTCTTTTCCGGGGGGAATTCCCTCCCACGTCGCTGCGGAGACGCCGGGTTCGATTCACGAGGGGGGAGAGCTCGGGTATTCTTTGGCCCATGCCTATGGGGCGGTATTCGATCATCCCGATCTTCTCGTCGCTTGTGTGATTGGGGATGGAGAGGCGGAGACGGGGCCATTGGCTGCGAGCTGGCATTCGAATAAGTTTTTAAATCCGGTCCATGATGGCGCGGTGCTGCCGATTTTGCACCTCAATGGGTATAAGATCTCTGAGGCGACGGTTCTCGCGCGTATCAGTAGGGAAGAGTTGGAGCATCTCCTTTTGGGCTATGGGTATCAGCCTTATTTTGTGGAGGGGGAGGATCCGTTGGAGGTTCACCAGCTGTTGGCTGAGACTTTGGATGAGGTGATCGGAGAGATTCAGAAGATTCAGCATAAGGTGCGTAAACAGGGATTTAAAGAGCGTCCGATTTGGCCGATGATCGTCTTTCAGACGCCGAAGGGGTGGACCGGACCTAAGGTTGTCGATGGGGTGCCGATAGAGGGGACGTGGCGGGCGCATCAGGTGCCGCTTTCTCAACTGGCGACGCGGCCCGATCACTTGAAGCTCTTAGAGGAGTGGATGCAGAGTTATCGACCAGAAGAGCTCTTCGATGAGGAGGGGAAGTTACTCCCAGAGCTCAGAGCGCTCGCTCCAAAAGGGGATAAGCGGATGGGGGCAACGGCTTATGCCAACGGGGGCAAGCTCTTGCGGCCATTGCGGATGCCTTGCTTTAAGGATTATGCGGTGGAAGTGAAGCTTCCGGGAACTGCGTTTCAAGAATCGACGCGGATCCTCGGGGGGTTCTTGAGGGATATCTTCAAGAATAACTGGGAGGAGCGCAACTTCCGGATCTTCGGTCCCGATGAGACGGAATCGAATCGTTTAGGGGCGCTCTTTGAGGTTACGGATCGGACATCGACGGCGGAGATCCGCAAGACAGATGAGAATGTTTCAGTCGATGGGCGCGTGATGGAGGTGCTGAGTGAGCATATGTGCGAGGGGTGGTTAGAGGGGTATCTTTTGACGGGACGGCATGGCTTGTTCTCTTGCTATGAGGCGTTTATCCACATCATCGATTCGATGTTCAATCAGCATGCGAAGTGGTTGAAAGTTTCCCGTTCGATCGAATGGCGCCTTCCGATCGCCTCTCTCAATTACCTCCTGACATCCCATGTGTGGAGACAGGATCACAACGGATTTAGCCACCAAGATCCGGGATTTATCGATCATGTGATCAATAAAAAAGCAGATGTCGTCCGGGTCTATCTCCCGCCAGATGCGAATACGTTGCTCTCTGTAATGGATCATTGCCTGAAGAGCCGTAATTACGTCAATTTAGTCATCGCGGGGAAGCAACCGCAACTCCAGTGGCTCGACATGGACTCTGCGATCAAGCATTGTACGGCGGGCTTAGGGATCTGGGAATGGGCGAGTAATGATGCGGGTGCAGAGCCCGATCTCATCATGGGGTGTGCAGGTGATATCCCGACTCTTGAGGTTCTGGGGGCGGTTCAGATCTTGAGGCAGCATTTTCCAGAGCTCAAGATGCGTGTCGTAAATGTCGTCGATTTGATGACGTTACAGCCACAGAGCGAGCATCCACATGGGCTTGCGGATAAAGATTACGATGCTCTTTTCCCGAAGAAGACTCCCGTGATTTTCGCTTTTCACGGCTATCCCCTCGTGATCCACCGCCTGACCTATCGGCGCGCTAATCACTCTCAGATCCATGTGCGGGGATACAAGGAGGAGGGGACGACTACGACGCCATTTGACATGGTCGTACGCAATGATCTCGACCGGTTCCACCTGGTCTGTGATGTGATCGATCGGGTGGAGGGATTAAGTGCTAAAGGGGGCTATCTCAAACAACTGCTGCGCGATAAGCTCCTCGAGCACAAGGCCTATATCGAAAAGTATGGGGAAGACATGCCAGAAATTCGAGAGTGGAAGTGGAAATGAAAATTCTCACTGTCAACCGGGGCTCGAGTAGTATCAAGTGCGATCTCTATGCTTTTAACACGCGACCAGAGGGGTTTATCCCTGCGCTCTGGAGTGCGCATGTTCAATGGAAAAATGAGTTTGAAGAGCTTCATTTGAAGGTCGAGACGAAGGGGGAAAAGGCGCACGAGGAGAGCCTTAAAGGAAGCTCCAGTGAGGAGATTTTTTCCCATCTCCTCTCTTATCTGTATCGAGGGAATGGGGCTATTCTCTCTTCGCTCGAAGAGATCAGTGTGATCGGGCACCGGATCGTGCATGGGGGGAGATTTTTTCGTGAGAGCCAGCGGATCGATAAAGGGGTAAAGGAGAAGATCGCCTCTCTTTTCGACCTCGCACCTTTGCACAACCCTCTCGAGCTCGAGGCGATCGAAATGATGGAGAGGCTCTGTCCTCAAGTGGCTCAGGTCGCTGTATTCGATACGGCATTTCACCATACACTCACCCCTGCTGCGGCGCTCTATCCTGGTCCTTACGCTTGGTATGAACAGGGGATTCAGCGCTATGGCTTCCACGGGATGAGCTTTCAGTACTGTTCAAAGCGAGCCGCAGAACGGATCGGTAAACCGATCGAAGCGCTCAAAATGGTGATCTGTCATTTAGGATCGGGGGCTTCTCTTTGTGCTGTTGCAGGAGGGGAAAGTGTCGATACGACGATGGGTTTTACTCCCTTGGAGGGGCTGATGATGGATACCCGTTGTGGGAGTATCGATCCGGGAATTTTGCTCTATCTTCAGGAGCGAAAAAAACAAACGCTCGAAGAGGTTTCTCACACCCTGTATTTCGAATCGGGGCTCCTCGGTGTTTCAGGGATCTCTAGCGATATGCGCGACATCTTGGACAAGAGGGACAATCCCCGTGCGCAAATCGCCCTAGAGGCCTACCTCCACCGTTTGATCGCTTCGATCGGGGCGATGATCGCCTCTTTGCAAGGGGTGGACCTCCTGGTATTTACAGCGGGGATTGGGGAAAATGCTCCTTTCATACGAGAAAAGGTATGCGAGGCGTTTTCCTTTCTAGGAATTAAGCTCGATAAGGATAAAAACCAAAGGGGATCTGTAGAAGATCTCGATCTCTCTGCTCAGGATTCCAAAGTGGGCGTGCTTCTTATTCACACCAAAGAGTCATTTGAAATTGCCAGAGAATGCTGGAATATTGCGAATTAACTTGTTTTCTGTTGAGTTAATAATATTAAATTTGCAATATAAGTTTATAGGGGTGTTGTATAATACTATACGCACAATTAACCAGGAGAAGGTTTATGGCAAAGGCAAAAGCTAAGACGAAAAAAAGAGCGGCTCCTAAGAGAAGAGTTGCTAAGAGAAAAACTACAGCGAAGAGAAAAACTGCTGTAAAAAGAAAGACCACCACAAAGCGCAAAACAACTGCAAAGAGAAAAACCACAGCAAAGCGCAAAACAGCTACAAAGAGAAAGCCCGCAGCGAAGAAAAAAAGTCCTGCAAAAAAAAGAAGTCCTGCGCGTAAGAAAAAAACCACAGCTGCCATGATGAAAAAGAGCATGTCAGGCGGCGAGATGGGAACTGGCTATTGCAAAACGTGCTAAGTTAGTTCTTTACAGCTTTTTCTAAAATTCTGAAGAGGGGCACTAATACATAGCCCCTTTTTTTCTCTTTTTTGACGAATCCCCCTTTTATCAAGCTTTGGAGTAATTGAGAGGAGCCCCCTGCCCTTTGGAAGGTGTTTTTTGTAAAAAAAGGGTTCTGGAAGAGCTCTGTGGGGAGTTGTGGGAGTTTTTCGTGTAAGGAAAAGAGTGCGGACAGGGTCTTGAGGTCTTGGGTGAGGGAGTGGTTGATCGCTTTGAAGAAAAACTGGATCCACTCTTCCCAACTGTTTGTGTCTGTGATGCGGAAGAGGATCTGGAAGTAGGGCACACGGTGGCGTCTCAAATAGGGGCTCAAAAAGAGGGTCGGAGCGGGTAGGATCCCTTTTTGGAAGAGGAAGTGGGGGATTAAGATCCGCGCGACTCTCCCATTGCCGTCCATAAAAGGGTGGATGATCAGAAATTGGGCAAAGAGAAGGGCCATTTGGACGAGCGGGTCTTCGTTTGAGGTGTTGCTGTAGCGCATTAACTCCTGCATCAGCCGGGGTACTTTTTGAGGGTGAGGGGGATAAAAGTAAGCCTCATCGATCGAGCATCCGACAGGTCCGATCCAGTTTTGGTCTCGGCGGTAGTTCCCAAGGAGGCTATGAGGGGCTGTGTCTTGTTTGATTTGTCGATGCAGAGAGCAGAGCGATCGTTTTGAGAAGGGGCATTTTTGTGGCGGGAAGAGAAGCGCTTGGCGGTAATTGAAGATTTGGTGCGCGTTTTTTTGTTTTGTCTTCGGGTGAGAACGCGCCAAGAGGAGGATCTTTTCGAAGGGGACTTGGAGATGTTGCGACTCTAGGGAAAAAAATGCTTCGACGAAGCTCAAGGAAGAGAGGAGTTCTGGGGAGTGGGAAGAGAGGAGCGCATTGTATTTTTCCAAGAGGGTGTAAGTGCGCTTTAAAAGGGAAGAGAAGCGAGCGCGCTTGAGCCGCTTGGGTGGAAAAGGTTTTGGCGCGTAGGGACAAATGGGTTCTGGGTCCATCTCTGTGAGTACTTAATTTGAATCAAGTACTAACAGAGATAGGCTTAGCTTGTAAAGAATTGCTTGAGTTTATCGAAGAAGGAGCGCTTGCGCGGAGAATTCTGTTCCCCTTCGAGGGCGGCAAAGCTTTCGAGCACTTGTTTTTGTTTGTCGTTTAAGTGGACGGGGGTTTCGACGGAGACATGGACGATTAGATCACCTCGCCCTCTGCGATGGACATTGGGTGCTCCCTCTTCCTTCACGCGAAATGCTTTACCATACTGAGTCCCTTCAGGGATTGAGATGCGACAGGAGCCTCCCATCGGCGTGGGGAGCTCTTTTTTACAACCGAGTGCCGCTTCCGTAAAGCTCAACGGGAGCTCGACGATAATGTCATCTCCTTCCCTTTTAAAGACTTCGTGGGGTTCCACAGAGATGAAGACGTAGAGGTCTCCAGGAGGGCCACCCCCCTCTCCCGCGTCACCGTAGCCAGAGAGGCGCAAGCGCATTCCGGTATCGACGCCTGCAGGGACTTTGATCGCGATTTCTTGTTTCTTCTTTACTCGGCCTTCGCCGCGGCAATCGAGGCAGTGGTCTGTGATTGTCTGGCCTTTACCGTAGCACTGAGGACAGACGCTCGTCATGCTGAAAAAGCCGCGCGATTGTTGGATCTGGCCGGCGCCCTTACAGCGCGTGCAGCGCTTGATGCTGCTCGCTGATTTTGCTCCTGAGCCACTGCATGTGTTGCAGGAAGTGTAAGTGCTCAGTGCCGCTTGTTTTTCCACCCCTTTCATCGCCTCTTCGAAAGAGATCGTGAGGTTCATCTTTTTGCTGGACCCCTGACGTGCGCCACCTGGCCCCCCTTCGCCTTCAAAACCGAAGAAGGATTCGAACATCGACTCTCCACCTCCACCGCCCCCACCGAAGGCGTTCATGAATGTGCGCAGAGCCTCTTCCATCGAAGAGAATCCACCAGGTCCACCGGCAGGACCTCCCCCCATTCCACCTGCGCGTACGGCGTCGGCGCCATACTGATCGTAGATTTGCCGTTTTTTCTCATCGGAGAGCACTTCATAGGCCTCAGAAATCGCTTTGAAGCTTTTCTCTGCTTCAGCGTCCCCTTGATTGCGGTCGGGATGGAATTTCAGCGCATTTTTGCGATAGGCTTTTTTGATCTCGTCTGGAGAGGCAGTCCGGGAAATCCCTAGTGTTTGATAATAATCACTCATGGCGTCAGGAGGTAAAATTTTTTTTGCAGGAGAAAGGTTAGGCGCTTTCTCCCTATGAATTATTGTAGCAAGGTAGGCGATAACTTCCAACAAAATTTAGCAGACAGATATTTCGATTGCTAAATTTTTTAGGAGCTTAAATCCCAAAGCTTCTAGGGCGTGTCTTCTTGTATTTGAGGGCAGCTTTGGACTTCGCACGACTCTTGACAGAGGGTTTATCGTAAAAACGATGGGCCTTTGCCGTCTTCATGACGCCTTCTTTGTCCAGTTTTTTCTTTAAAGCTCGCAGGGCCTTGTCTATGGGCTCTCCCATTCGCACTTTTACGTTCGTCATGGATATCATATCCTAGGTTGTAAATTTCATTAAAAGAACCTATCCCAGTAAAATTTTTCGTCGATTTTCGATTCTTTTAGTAGGGGTAATATACGCATGTTGATATTACCCCTACTAAAAGAATCGAAAATCGGATCAAAAGAACCCGAAAATCGACTGAAACTTTTTACTGGGATAGGTTCAAAGTAAAAACACTTCACTCATGTTATAAGAGGGAGGGTATTTTTTCAACTGATACCTAAGTCGCTCCAAAATTTGGCCGTGTCCGCGGGGTATTAGGTATGAACCTCATGCAGATAGATCAGCTCGTCAGACTCATTGAGAAGATGGGGAGTGGTGTGCAAGAACCGCCCCAGGGAAATGAAGTTGGGGGTTAGGGGTAAAATAGATACCTTGTGTAACTCCATAGGTAATTGAACCGGTGTGTCGCAACACAGTAGATCGTGGGGTTCGACCTTTTGTAGCAACTCTTCTGCGGTACACAGACCGGTCATTTCGACCGTAACACAGGCTGCGTCCTGGGTGCCCTTGGCGAGGTAAAATTGCTTGAGTCGCGTAGGGAGGATGAGAGAAAAGTTTCCCGGGGCCTCTGGGAGAAAAGCGAGTAGGGAGCAAAATCCCCGGAAGGGGATTTTGAGTGCAAAACTGAGCGATTTTGCTACGGCGACGCCGACGCGCGTGCCTGTATAAGAGCCGGGACCCATCCCCGCATAAATGGCAGCGAGGGGGGGATATTTTTTGAGGAGGTCCTGTAGGGTAGGGAGGAGTGTCTCTGAGAGCGCATTGGCATGGGGATAGGTCAGAGAATCGATGATTTTCCCTTCCTGTAGGAGGCCCAAGAGGCAGTGGGTACTGCTCGTATCGATGATTAATTGCGGCATACTTATGATAGTTTTTACCACAGAGAGAGGAAACCACAGAGAGGAAATGGTGTTTAAAAAAGTTCCTCTCTGTGGTTTCCCCTCTCTGTGGTTATTTCTGTGGTTATTATCTTCCACATGGGGGACAGTATAGCAGATTGGGGGATTGGTTGCTTGTTAAAATAACCTTTTAATACGGCTCGTTGCGCATATTGTAGGGAGCTGTTAGATTAGTTATACCTCACTCGGCCAGCAACTTGTAATTTGGGCTGCGTGAAAGCTCCCGCGATTTTACGATCGAAGAGGGGGCCTGTGTTTTTTCAATACAGGCCCCCTCCTCGATCGTAAAATCCCGGGGCTTTGACGCGCCCAAATTGCAAGTTTCTGGCCGAGTGAGGTATACTTTATGCTTTTTTAGGAGTGGCAGGTTGCGCATGGGAGACGATGATTTTGTCGGGGATGATGGAGAGAATTCAGAAGAACTGCTCGCAGAGGCGGTTCATGAGTCAGTACAGAAGGACCTGCAGCGAGACAAAGAATCTGTAGACTATCCCTCAGATGTCTACGTGATCCCCTTGAGTCGGCGCCCCTTTTTTCCAGGGATGGCAGCTCCCGTTGTCATCGAGCCAGGGGCATTTTACGAAGTGCTCAAAATGGTGGCGAAGTCGAAGCACAAGTGCATGGGGCTCTTCTTGTCGAAGAAGGAGGATCTCAATGTCTATAAGGCGACGTTCGACGATTTGTACTCAGTGGGTGTCCTCGCGCGGATTTTGAGGATCATCCCCATGGAACAAGGGGGCGCTCAGGTCGTCTTGAACATGGAGAGAAGGATCTCGATTCAGAAGCCCTTAAAGGCGGGGAAGCACCTTAAGGCAAAGATGGCGTATCACGAGGACAAGTCGGAGCGGAAGTCGAAGGAGCTCAAGGCTTATTCGATCAGTATCATCACGACGATCAAGGAGCTCTTAAAGCTCAATCCCCTCTTTAAAGAAGAATTGCAGATCTTTCTCGGACACACCGACTTTACAGAGCCAGGTAAGCTCGCCGACTTTGCGGTCGCTCTCACGACAGCGACTCGTGAAGAGCTCCAAGATGTCTTGGAGACGTTCGACTTGCAGGGGAGGATCGATAAAGCCCTCGTCCTCTTGAAAAAAGAGTTAGATTTGAGTCGTCTGCAAAACAGCATCAATCTCAAAATCGAATCTTCGATTTCTAAATCGCAGCGGGAATTTTTCTTAAGGGAGCAGCTGAAGGCGATTAAGAAAGAACTCGGTCTGGAAAAAGACGACAAAACATGCGATGCGGAGAAGTTCGAAACGCGGCTCAAACAACGGCAGGTGTCCGATGATGTGATGAAGGTCATTCGCGAGGAGATGGATAAGCTGAGCGTTCTCGAGGTCCAATCGGCGGAATATGCCGTTTGTCGCAACTACCTCGATTGGCTCACGATCGTCCCTTGGGGGATTTTCAGCGGAGGAGAACAGGCGGTAGGGGGACTCGATCTCAAATTCGCCAAGAGAGTCTTGGAAGAGGATCACTACGGTCTCAAGGATATCAAAGAGCGAATTTTAGAGTTCATCGCCGTCGGAAAGCTCTCAGGAGGCGTCAAAGGGAGTATCATCTGCTTGGTCGGACCTCCTGGGGTCGGAAAAACGAGTATCGGCAAGAGCATCGCTCGGGCGCTCAAACGTCAATTCTACCGGTTCTCCGTCGGAGGGATGCGCGATGAAGCGGAGATCAAAGGGCACCGCCGGACCTACATCGGTTCGATGCCGGGCAAGATGATCCAAGCACTCAAGTTCACGCAGACGATGAATCCTGTGATCATGCTCGACGAAGTCGATAAGATGCATTCGAGCTATCAAGGAGATCCCGCCTCGGCCCTTCTTGAGGTGCTCGATCCGGAACAGAATAAGGACTTTCTCGATCACTACCTGGATGTCCGCTGCGACTTGTCTCATGTGCTCTTCATCGTAACGGCAAACGTGCTGGACACGATTCCTGAGCCCTTGAAAGATCGGATGGACATCTTGCGCCTTTCGGGATACATCCTAGAGGAAAAGGTCCAGATCGCACAAAAATACCTGATCCCACGCAATAGTAAGTCGATGGGCTTAAAAGAGAGCGACCTCTCCTTTACTCGTGCGGCGATTGCCGATATCGTCAACGGCTATGCGCGTGAGGCAGGTGTTCGTAGTTTGGAAAACTTCATCAAGAAGATTATGCGCAAAGTCGCCGTTCAAATCGTCAAAGCTCAAGGGAAGAAGGCAAAACCCTTTGAGAAGGTGAATGTGACGGAAAAGACCCTCTCCAAATTTTTAGGGAAGCCGATCTTTACAAGTGATCGCTATTATGAGAGAACGCCCGTCGGCGTCTGTATGGGACTCGCCTGGACCTCCCTAGGGGGAGCGACCCTCTATGTCGAGGCGACGCGCGTTGCTGCAGAGAAGACGGAGATGAAATTGACAGGGCAAGCGGGCGAGGTAATGAAGGAATCTTCCCAAATCGCCTGGACCTATCTGCACAGCAGAGTCAACCATTACGCGCCGGGAATCCCCTTCTTTGAAAAGATGCAAGTGCATGTCCACATTCCAGAAGGAGCGACCCCAAAGGATGGTCCATCGGCTGGGATCACGATGACAACAGCTCTTCTCTCTCTCTTGCTCAATGTCCCTGTTTTAAACGATCTCGGGATGACGGGAGAGCTGACTCTCACTGGAAAGGTCCTCCCGATCGGAGGCGTCAAGGAGAAATTGATCGCGGCGAAGCGCTCGGGAGCTAAAGTGTTGATCTTCCCGAAAGAGAACCAGAGGGATTACGACGAACTGCCTTCTTATATTAAAAAAGGGATCAAGATGCACTTTGTCAAACACTACGATGAGGTCTTTCGTGTCGCGTTTCCTAAAAGCTAAGAGTTATGGCGAGGCTTATTTAATGAAGCAGGTAGCTCCAGACGAGCTTGAAGAGAGGGTTGCCGAGCTGCGCTCTGAAGGGAAGACCGTTGCGACTTTGAACGGCTCCTTCGATCTCTTGCATGCAGGGCATCTGGAGATGCTCTACCAGGCGAGCCTTCAGGCGGATGTCCTGATCGTCGCCTTGAATACCGATGCATCGGTTCGGCAATACAAAAGCCCCACGCGGCCTATCATCCCTTTGGAATATCGCTTGCAAATGATGGCAGCTTTAGAGATGGTGGACTATGTCACGTGGTTCGATGAGCTCGACCCGCGGGCAATTCTCTCCAAAATAAAGCCCGATGTCCATGTCAATGGTGCCGAGTATGGAGAAAATTGCATCGAAAAAGAGGTTGTCGAATCGGGCGGGGGGAGAGTGGTCATCGTCTCTTTAGTCCCGGGACTTTCGACATCGCAAATCATTCAGAAGATTGGAAATCCATGCGTTTAATCGGCACAGTCGAAACGGAAAAACAGGCATATGCTTTCCAAGCTCTGCTCGCAAAAGAAGGAATCGAAAACACCTACGAGCCTTTTGTGGAAGGGTCAGCTACCCATTATCGGATCTGGATCTATTCTGAAGAGGATCTAGAAAAAGCGACTGGATGGATGCAGAAGCTCAAGGAACACCCCGAAGACCCCAAATTTCAAGAGGCCCTTTCCCAAGGCTATGCTCCAAAGCAGGCAGTTTCTCCTGAAGAGAGCGCAGACTACCCCCCCATTTCGATTACAGAGATCAAACTGCGCAAAGTCTCCACCTTATTGACAAATGGGATCATCCTTCTCTGTGCTTTTCTTTTCTTTTGGAGCAATATGGAACAAGGAAAAACAGAGGAAGCAAAAGGGGTCCTCGTCGCCACCAACCGATTCACGAGCCTTCAAGAGGCGCTCCTCTTCGACTTCCCCACGACTTACCAAGCTATAGACAACTTCCTAGACACCTATCCGCTGAGTGATTATAAAGATTTCAAAGAAATGCCGAAAGAGGCACAACAGCAGTTAGAAAAGATCGAACGGATCCCCTTCTGGCAAGGAGCGTATCCCTTCTTCCTCTCGGTGAAAAAAAACGGGTGGAAGCGAGCCGCTTCACAAGTGACTCTCTTTGAAAAGATCCAAAAGGGAGAGATCTGGCGTTTCTTTACCCCATGCCTTTTGCACCGAGACTTTTTGCACATCCTGTTCAACATGATTTGGGTCTGGGTCTTGCTCAAACAGATCGAAGCGCGCCTTTCGAAGTGGAAAATTTGCCTACTGATCCTCTGCATCGGCGTCATCTCCAATACCGCGCAGTATCTCGTCAGCGGGCCGAACTTTATCGGTTTTTCTGGAGTCGTGGTAGGCCTTGCCGGCTTCATTTGGATGCGCCAGCGCAAAGCGCCGTGGGAAGGCTACCCCTTACAAAAATCCACTTTTTTATTCTTGGCCTTTTTCGTCTTGGCGATGCTCCTGTTAGAGATAGTCCTCTTCAGCCTCAAGGTGTTTTCAGTGGCTGAAGTGACGCCAGTCATCGCAAATACCGCCCACATCGTCGGCGGCCTCTTCGGAATGCTCTTTGGGCGCCTCTCTTTTTTCGCTAGGAGAGCGTCATGACCCTGCGTAATCTCACCATTTTAGGGTGCTCTTCGCAGCAGCCCACCCGCGCGCGCAATCACGGAGCCTATTTAGTCCGCTGGAATGAGGAAGGTTTCCTCTTCGATCCAGGAGAGGGAACCCAGAGGCAGTTCATCTTCGCTAACGTCGCCCCGACCTGTGTCAATAGCATCTTCATCAGCCATTTTCATGGAGATCACTGTTTAGGGGTAGGCTCTATGCTCATGCGCTTGAATTTAGACAAAGTCACCCATCCGATCCATTGCTACTACCCTGCGAGCGGGCAGGTTTACTTTGAGCGCCTGCGCTTCGGGACGATCTACCACCAGAATATCCAAGTCATCGAGCACCCGATTGAGAGAGCGGGCATCGTGCGTGAAGATGAGCATTTTACCATCGAAGCGCAGTTCTTAGAGCATGGTGTCGAAAACATCGGCTGGCGCATTCAAGAAAAAGACGTGCGCAAATTCGATCGAGAGAAATTGAAGAGCTGTGGGGTCGAAGGGCCAGCGGTTCGGCTCTTGGAAAAGAACGGCATCCTGGAAGTGGGGGGCAAAACCGTCCATCTCGACGATGTCAGCTGGATCCGGCGCGGGGATGTGCTTGCCATTGCCATCGATACCCTGCCCTGTCCTGAGGTTGTGGCTTTGGCCAAGGGGGCTAAGCTTTTTCTCTGCGAGAGCACTTATCTTGAGGCGCATCGTCATTTAGCTGAAGAGCACCACCATCTGACGGCTCGCCAGGCGGCTCAGATGGCAAAAGAGGCCGGTGCCGAAATGCTCATCCTGACCCACTTTTCCGCCCGTTACCAAGATTCTGAGGACTTTGCCCGAGAGGCGCGGACTGTGTTTCCTAACACCTTCGCAGCAGAGGACTTCCGGGTCTTCCCGTTTTAAGCAAAAGAATCTCACCACAGAGAGGAGAAACCACAGAGAGGACATTTTAAATATGGATTTTCTCTCTGTGGTTTTTCCTCTCTGTGGTGAGATTAGGAATTATGTGTATACCTAACAGGTTTGTTGGTTGAATTTCACCACAGAGAGAAAATTTTAAAAATAGATCTCTCTCGTCTTTGTGGTCTGGAGTCTAATGGGAGAGGTCTTTGGAAAGGATGTCGAGCTCGCGGATTAAAGTCTCGGTGGGCTCTGGGTTGTTCGCAAAGGTGTGGAGCAACTTGGTGAGGCTCGAGTCTTCGGGGCGCTCAGAAGCGTAATTGAGCACGCACTGGAGCAAAGAGAGGGGGGCCTCGACTCCTGGGATCTCTAACGGCTGGGTCAGAATATTCGAAAGGATCTCTGCCGTATCTTTCAGATTTTCTCGTAACATCTTGTATCCTTTAAGATTCGATTGCTCGCTTCACTGAGTCATTGAGGTTAAGAACTAGCTCTTTAAAGTCCCTTTGGAAGGACTTTTGATCGGCTTGGGAGGGGTTCTGTACGACCTCGTGCAAGCGCTGAGACAACTGATCGACTAGGTTTTGCAAGTTCTTCGCCATATGGGGAACGTCAGCGGAGGCGGGCGTGACATGTGCGCTAGAAAGAGGACTAAGTGGCTCGATCATAGGTTTTTTTGAAGTTCTTTATTTTGAGTGGGTCTTTTTAACGGTGCGCGTGTGGACCTTCCTTTTTTTCTTCCGAATTCCACTGCGTTCGTGAACAAAACCCACTTGGGTTGGCCAACCGGCGAGAGGGGGGAGCTTCATGGGGTCCTCAGACTTTAACCGTTTCTATTGTTAAGTTACTTCTTTAGGCTTTATTTGTCTACACCCCATTCGGTTGAAAAAGTTAGATTTGGCACAGCCAAATCTAACTTTTTCAACCGAATGGGGTGTAAGGGGTATAGCACCATAGTACGGTGGGCAGGATGAGAACGGGCTAGTTCATAAGCTGTTTACAGTGACGAGCTTGTGGGGGAAGAGCGTAAGGCAGGCGGGTTCTTAATTTTTTATGAATAAAAATTTTATTTTTTATAAAGATTTATATTTTTGATATTTTACTTAATATTTATTATAATTGCATCTATTCAGTTAAATGTAATTTAAATAAATTGAGGAAAAACAAATGTTACCAACTAGCGGCATACAAAACGGCGCAGGTGCGCCATACAATATTGTCGAGCTCCCTGTGACGCTGACACGCCCTGTTACGCTCCCTCTGTCCCCATTCTGCCAAATCGCTTGCGATTTGTTCAACAAGACGATCGATGTAGCGCTAGGCCATTACAATGAATTCGATAAAGAAACGCAAGAAGCGCTCAATGAACAGTGTGTGCTTGTAAGCCAGGGCACTAAGATCGGGGGACTATTCGGCATTAACTTTATCGATCTACTCAAGAGCGCTGCCACGTGCGTATCCACTTCCGTGACAAAAGAGGAGCAGATCTCTGTTTTGCAAGAAGCAATTGCAGCTGCCCAGAAAGCAGTGAAAGCTGCTGAAAAACAGAAAGAAGCGAAAGCTAATCTCAGCCAACTTTTCGCGAACCACGCCTATTGCTGGCCAGAGGAACCACACCCTTGCCTGGCGGCGTCTACAATGTGCGTCCTACCCACCGAACTACGTACTCTTATTTTCGAACAGGTTGATGAACGATTCTTAGCGCCCACCTGTTCCTTTTTCCGCCGTTTCATCGCGACAAATAACATGGATTGGGTGGCAACTGCTGGTTTGGAGAAGCTTTTGGCTGAGGAAGATCTTTTGGAGAACCGTTGCCAGCCCGTTATGACACAGATAAAAAGAATTGCGCTTACGGTTGTCCGAGCGGTATCTCTGGGATGGACGGAACGTACCTACCAAACTTGTTTGCAAAGTCCCGCCATCCGCGAACTAGGAAACGGAGATGTTTATAAAGGAATTTCTGAGGTGCTCCAACAGTGCATCTCGCAAGGAGATGTCGAAGCAGCGCTCTCATTAGCCGATGCTGCACCGAACGAGCCCCTTAAGATGCGTATTCTCGCCCCTTGTATCCCTGCCCTTCTTGCTCAAAAGTGTGTGTCTAAGCCTTTTGAGATGGCGTGCCAGTTATCTGATGCTAGAGCTGATATGGAAGTGACCGATGAAATATTTTTTCGGATCATTGGGCATCTCACGAAGCATGGAGGGTGTGACGATCCTATGGTCATGGAGTGCCTAGAGAAGATAGTAGATGCAGAAATGCAGGCCATGGCTCTTGATGTGATCCTCGAGAACCTATTGAAGGAAGGAAAGAGCGAAAAAGCTCTACTCATCGCACCACGCGTAATCGCCTGCACTCAGCGTTTTCCAAACTTACACTGTCAGACTTGGACAGATCTCATCGGTCATTTCATGAACGAACAGAATCATCTAGATCATCCAGATCCCAATCGAGCATTCGCCTTGATACATCAATTGGATATGAGTAAAACTATTAGCTTCCACCTTGCCTCTGATCTTGCAGTACAGCTCATCGAGCACAATGAATGGGAAAAAGCTTCTTTTCTAACAGAGCAACTCTTGGCGTCTACTACCAACATCCCTCTCATCCAATGGCACCTGGTTAAAACGAGGAGCGCTCTAGTTAAGATGGGTGAATGGAAAAGGGTCGAGGACGTAATCATTGAGCTTGGAAAGAAAGATGCCTGGACGGACATCTACTCGATTATCCAAGACCTTCTTGTGCATGAAAACTTCGATGAAGCCTTTGTTGTTGTCGAGAGGGCTTGTGCTATCGTCGCAAAAGACGCTAGTCCTGGTACACGAGACCATATCGAAGAGCTCGTTGCTATTGGCCTCGCCAGAAATGAAAAATGGGATGCAGCTTGGGCCAGAGCGGAGAACATCGAACTCGAGGTGTTTAGAGAAGGTGCCTGCATGTCTCTGCGCATCTTACGTAAGCATAATCACTAGCGACAAGTCGTAACAGCAAAAAAGACCAAACACCCTTCTTCCCTTCGATACCAGGAAGAGCCACCAGGCTCTTCCTGGTGTTTTTCCTGACTTTTTAATGATCAAGAGCATGGCGCAATTGGTGGCTGATAACACCTGCTGCAATGGCGTAGGCGGAGGCGACATTGAGCGAATTTTTGTAGCCGAAGAGGGGGATACTGACAATCGCATCGCGTTTTTTTAAGGATTCCTCTGATAGCCCGTACTCTTCATTGCCGAGCATGAGGGTGAAGGTCTTAGGGAAAGAAAACGTGAATACACTTTCTGCTAGGGGATCGGTCTCTAGGGCGATGAGGGGTCCCGGTAGTTCATCCAAACTCTCGATTCTCTTGCAGGGGACCTTGTCGTAGGTCTGCATAGAGGTCTTTTGTACTTTCGGGTTGTCGATGTAGGGGGTGTTGGTCTTGAAGAAGATCCCCGCGAACCGAAATGCCTCGGTCGTCCTCAGGATGCTGCCGACGTTGTGGGCCGAGCGCAGGTGATCGAGGTAGATGTGGACGGGAAGGCAGGGCGCAGCAGAAGGGATATCCTTGACTCGAAAGGTGTTGAGGAGGTTGTGCTCCTTCCACGAGACATCGGCTCGGGTGAGGTGAAAATGGTACCGGTCGGAGAGCTGGGGGAAGTCCGCCTCGGGCAGAGGTTCTAGGCCCAACCAACGCTCCAACCGCCGATAGAGGGCGAGGAAGCGGGGTGAAGGGGTTTCGTAGAACTGACGGAGGAGCTCTGCCGCTTTTTTGTGCCGATACCGTTCAGAAAAACGGGAGAACTCTCCCTCTGTCATACTTTCGAAACTACTCATTTTTTCTTGGTGGCGAAATACTCGTCTAGATTCCCGTCGAAGATGCGCAGGCGATCCTCTTCGAAGACGAAGAGGCGATTTGTCGCGTTGTTGATCAGGTCCCTGTCGTGGCTGGCGATGATCGCGGTTCCCTTAAAGTCTTGTAGGGCCCACGAGAGTGCAGAGACCGCTTCGAGGTCGAGGTGGTTGTTCGGCTCGTCTAGAATGAGGACGTTATAGTTGCACAGCATCATGCCCCCGAGGATCAAGCGTGCTGTTTCTCCTCCCGAAAGATGGGAAATCGGCTTAAACGCATCATCTCCTGAAAAGAGCATTTTGCCGAGGATGCTGCGGATATCTTGGTCGTAGACTCCCTCTTTGCGCAATTTAAGCCAATCGAAGGCCGTCATCTGACTTTTTTTATCGATCACTTCTGAGTGGTTCTGCGGGAAATAACCGAGTTGGACATGGTGGCCCATCTCGATCCCTCCGAGATCTTGTGGAAGGAGGTTTGCTAGCATTTTGAGCAATGTCGTCTTACCCTTACCATTGTTGCCGATCACCCCGATCTTATCGCCGCGAGCGATGTCGGTCGTCAAGTGGCGGATCACAGGGTTATCGCCATAATTTTTGCAGAGATCGGAGATCTTGAAGACGAGTTCTCCCGACGGTTTTTCAGGGGGATAGAACCGGATATAGGGGCGCTGGATATTCGATTTCCTCAATTCTTGAGGCTCTAGGCGTTCGATCTCTCGCATCCTCGATTGCACCTGAGAAGCGCGCGTACCCGCGCTAAAGCGCGCGACGAATTCGCGCAATTGCGATACTTTCTTCTCTTTCGTCTTATTTTCTAATTCTGTGCGTTCACGCACTGCCGTCTTCGCAACGAGCATCTGATCGTAGTTACCCGGGTAGATGATGACCGTTTCGTAGTCGATATCGGCGATATGTGTCGTGATCGCATTGAGGAAGTGGCGGTCATGGCTGACGACGACGAGTGTTCCCTGGTAGTCGTGGAGGAAGCTCTCCAACCAGCCGATCGATTCGAGGTCGAGGTGGTTGGTCGGTTCATCCAAGACGAGCGCTTCGGGATTACCGAAGAGCGCCTGACAGAGCAAGACTCGGAATTGTCGGTCTGTCGGGATCGTGTGCATCTTCTCATAGTGCATCTCAGAGGGGATGCCCATTCCATTTAAAAGGATCTCTGCATCAGATTCTGCGCTATAGCCATCCTCATCGCCGATGATCTCTTCCAATTCTCCTAGCCGGATGCCGATCGCATCCGTCATCTCTTCTTCATAGAGGCGTTCTCGTTCTGCTAAAACATCGGAAAGGCGCTGGTTACCCATGATGACGACATCGATCACTTTACAATCGCGAAACTGTTCGATATTCTGTTTGAGAAAGCCCACCTTACGCGGCCGACTCACCGAGCCGCTTGTCGGCTCTTCCACTCCCATGATGATTTTGAGCAATGTCGATTTACCCGCTCCGTTGGGCCCTGTGAGGCCATAGCGGCGGTTGGAATCAAACGTCACCTCCACATCTTCAAAGAGAACGCGGGGGCCTACCTTCTTCGTGACTTTTCTAACAGTAATCATAGACTTTTTCGCTGGTAAAAATAAGTGAGCATCTTAACAGAAGCAGAAAAGAAGGACAAGCGCGACTTTGAATATTGTGAGCATAGACGCCATGCGTAACAGGCCGCAAGGGGATCAAATTGTGCCACTGCTGGTGGCACAATTTGATCCCCTGGTTCACTCCTTTTTATCATAAAACCTTAATCGATTGAGTGTTAGCTAGATACAGGTGTCTTGTACAAAACAACCCCCCATTTTCATACATATGCAACGTTTCTGGTAGTGGAACAGTGCATCTGTAAATTTGAATTTACAGATGCACTGTTCCACTACCAGAGTTTTTGTTTTCACTCACACTCACGCCTTGCCTCTCGGAAATGAGAGCTCGCCTCAAACAAAAAATCTGAGGAGCTTCCTTACCAAATTTCCGATTCTTTAAATTATTTTAGTGTGTCCCCGGGGACGCGATCTAAAAGTTTGCTGATTATATCAAGTTGTGGTATGTTGATATGAAAAGGACCTCATTTTGATTGAATCGTTTGCAGACAAAGAAACAGAAGACATTTTTAACGGGGTCAGCTCAAAAAAAGCTAGAAAAAGACTTCACTCAGTTTTATGGGAAAAGGCTCAAACCAAGCTCGATATGCTCAATCGAGCGCATCGATTGGACGATTTGAAGATACCTCCTAATAATAGACTGGAAAAGCTTGAGAGGAACCTCTCTGGAAAGCATAGCATCAGGATTAATGATCAGTATAGGATCATTTTCAAATGGGATCCAGATAGGCGTGGAGTTTTAGAAGTAGAAATAACCGATTACCATTAGGAAAAAACCATGTTACCAACACATAGAAAACCAACTCTTCCGGGGAAAATTTTGTTGGAAGAATTTCTGATTCCAAAAGGGATTACTCAGACGGAATTTGCTCTTCATCTTGGTGGATCGTGGACACAACCGAAGTTAAGCGCAATCATTCGTGGCAGACGCTCAATTACAGAGGAAATTGCCTTGGATTTTGCTGATGCTTTGGGAACCTCCCCTGAATTTTGGGTGGGCCTCCAGGCTGATATTAATCTATGGGAAGCTAAGAAAAAACGAGGAAAAATTCCCCTGTTTAAGGTTTCTAGAGCACGAAGGAGATCCCTCAAAAGTTGACCGTTGAAACCATTTCGGTATATACATTGGGATTATGCTCTGCTTTACAGAAGAAATGGATCAGTTCCTAAGGGATCTCGCGGTGGTGAAAAATGCCTCGGAGCACACCATCCGCAATTACCGGCTCGATTTGGGAGGGTTTAAAAAATTTTTTGAGTCTCAAGTCCCCAACTTTTCCATCGGACAGATCGATAAGAGGAGCATCCGTCAGTACCTCGCGCACCAGTCCGCCTTAGGGGCTTCCAAAAAGACGATTTTACGACGTCTCTCTACCCTCCGCTCTTTCTTCAAATGGTTGATGAAGGGGCGCAAAATTACCCACAATCCCCTCGATGAGATCGAGAGTCTCAAAATAGAGAAGAAGCTCCCCACCTCTCTCTCCTATGCCCATGTCGAGCGTCTCTTTGAGCAGCCTGATCTCACGAGCTACTTGGGGCTGCGTGATCGGTGCATTTTAGAGCTCTTTTACAGTAGCGCGCTCCGGCTGAGCGAACTGGCCGGCCTCAATCGGCAAGATTTTGACCGCAGATCCTTGAGGATTAAAGTAATGGGTAAGGGCAAAAAGCAGAGGATCCTCCCCATCACGCAAACCGCCGCCCACTGGCTCTCTTCCTATCTCGATCATAAAGAGCGAGAGCGAGATACGGAAGAGCACAAGGCTCAGCAAGACTCTGAGGCGCTCTTTTTAAACAAATGGGGCAAGCGACTCACGACCCGCTCCGTCGATCGAAATTTCGAAAAGTACCTACGCGCAAGTGGTCTTGTCGGCAAGATCACGCCCCACACGATCCGGCACACCATCGCAACGCATTGGCTCGAAAAGGGGATGGATCTCAAGACCATCCAAGTCCTCCTCGGCCATAGCTCTCTTGCCACGACGACGATCTACACCCAAGTCTCCCCTCGCCTGAAAAAAGAGGCGTACGACAAAGCTCATCCGCTAATTACTCAGATAAAAGAGTAATGGTTTTTTGTTTTAGTTAAAATCGTTTTTGTAATTAAAAGTATTGTTTGTTTTGCTTTTTTTGTTTTTAAAAATTTATTGACTAAAAGCGGTTATTTCTATAAAATTACTGTAAAAAGGTTTTAATTTATGACTGTCAATTTCTCTACTGAGCAGTTTGCTGGGCCGTTTTTTGATTTTTTCCGTTCTGCTTTTATGCAAATGCGAGGGTCGGACGATTCTGGACTGGTCAAAATCGAGACCCTCAAAAATTGTTCGATGGTTTGTAAGCTATGGTATGACTTTGCGATGCAAATCTCCTTGAAGGTAAGGGTAGAGGGAAGTCGGTTGATTTCAAATACCGATTATACACCCTACTTGTACGCTTTGGACCATGGACGCAAAGACTTGGCTCCCTTCATCGCGCAGCGGGAGGCGGGATTTACAAAGAGATTTATCGCGATGAAATGCGATGCTCTTGTCCGCTATGAAATCAAAGGGAGCTACGCAGTGGATGGGGTCTCTTTTGATTCGGGGGTGGATCATGAGATGGGTCACAATTATTTCAGTCCTCGCCTTTGTCGTTCGTGGGAACGGTTTTTTAAAGAGTTTGTAGGGGAGCCATTGTGGGATGCGGCTTGCACAGAGGAATTCTTAAACCTTATCAATACCGCTCATTGTACATCTTGCTCGACAGATTTTAAAAAACTCACACTTGAAGAGATACGGGAGAAGTGGGGAGAGCGGATGTTTCTCGTTTCAGATAGTGCAAGCGCTGTCTGCAAAAACGCTCATTGGATCGATTTTGTCATTGGTAAAGATCAAATCGCGATTGGAAATCGGGGATCGGGATGTGGCGAATATTCTGGAGTGCGTATTTATCCGATCTCTGCCGAAATACGCGTGCGTCCTGTTGAGGAATGGATCGATCTTTTTCAAGAGAAGACCCACACCTATTATTTGCCATTGCCGGATCAATTGAGCGGTTCTTGTTTTCGTATGAGCTTGGAAGCAGCCGGTCTCGGGGCCTTTTTTTTCATCTTACAGAAGCAACATCCTTTGCTCACCTCTTTTGATCTCAAAGCAAAAGCGGGAAGGATTATGGGGGCTTGGTTGCATTTCGATCGGACTTTGGGGCTTAAAAAAATCATGAAAAGCGATGCAGAGATGCACTACGATCCTCATCTTCTCATTCGCATTCTCTCTGTATTTCAAGATTGTCCTAAGACAGCGGAGGCATTTCATCGGTTTTTGAGAAAAGAAAAGCGAGTCGATTGGAGCGTATTGAATGCGACGGAGGATACAAAAGGATGCCTTCCGTTGACTTATCTAGTTCAAAGAAAGAATACCCATGCCGGAAAGTATTTTCGCGATGAAGCCAAAAAGATGATCGAGCGCCAAGCCTGGCAAACGATGTGGAAAAGCGTATACAGTTCCTTTTTGGCCAAAAGGTGCTCTCATTTGCCCTTTCCTGACGCTCCTGTCGAGCAGATGAAAGCATTTATCTTTTCAGCAGAAGCGGAATCTTTACTCGGTAATTTTGGACGAGACATGCCCTATGCGATTCACAGAGCTGTCATGATGAAGTTAAATGGAGAAAGTGTCGATTGTAACCCCGACGGAAGGGGTTTAATGCGTCCTTTGATGCACTTTCGTGGAAATTGCAGCTCTATACAAGAAGAGTCTGGGGTCTTCTATTTTGTCGGGGATGAGACTGTTGCTATCAGTCATCTGGGGCATGATCCAAGAATTATCCGCTTTCAAAACCCCACCAGCGCACCGATAGAATCGGTTCATTTTAGCTCTCCTTTTATGATTATTCATACGCAAGATGATCTATTGCGCAGTGTGAATGTGGACAATGGTGCGATTTTTGAAATTTCAGATTCTTGCATGGGAGTGAGGGTTCGAGAAAAAGAACTCTTTGTACTCAGCAGTTCCTCTAAAATCGAAATCTGGGATTTAAGGGAAGAATCGATGAGAAAAATAAGAGACATTTCCCTGTATTATGATTGCCTCACAGGCGGATTCGATATTTATAAGGGTGAAATTTACTATGTGGTGGGCTGTAACGAGATTGCGCATCAGAGTTTATACCCTACGCAATCTCAAACCGAGCCAAAGGCGGAAATTTTTGAGTTGGACGCAGGGGCGTTTAATGAGGCATGGGAACACGTTTGGATTGAGGCTCTAAAAATCGAAAGAGATCAATTGGTCGTTTTTATAAGTGGGCAGTATCCTGTCGAAGAGCAATATTTTAGCGAATATGGCTGTTGTATCGTCGATTTAACAGGGAAACTCGAGACCCGCTACGGAAAGCGTTGTGCATGGATCGATGGACAGAATAGGATCGGTGAAATTCAGATTCAAAATGATCTTTTGTATCACATCTATGCGGATACAGAATTCGGGAGTGTTTTGCGCAGATCCAAAATAGAATATGAGGATGGGCTTAATGTCGATTTAACGAGTGCCTATGACACTCCTGCAGATAGTTTCCAACTCCGAGAGACGCGCTGTTTTACTTATAGAGCAGAAAGATCTCCCACGGCTCTGCCTCTAAATAGGGGATGGCTTTTCGCGCGCGACGTGAGTGTGGGTTGTGCTTCTTCCAATACGAGGAGCAGGCTCGATTTCGCTCTCTCTATTTTTGAAAAGATACAACCCTTTATGGGGAAAATCGAGAAGGGCATCTTCGACAAGGTTTAAGAGGGGTTCTCTATCTCTTTTATTTTCAGTTGCTTATGGTTGTGTGAGCGATAGGGGCTTGTTCTATAACTCACTTTTATGCATAAAATTGAGTTATAGAACTTAGGGGTTATAACTCATGGCGTGGAATTGGCAACAGCCCGGATGGCCCTCCTTTCATTTTGACCTAGAAAAAATCACTCAACAGGAGAGGAAATTTCTCTTGGCTGTGGGAGGCGCCTCTGCTTTCTTGAAAAAGATCGGAGAGCCGGAACGCAGCCAATTTGTCATTGAGATTCTCAGCTCGGAGGGGGAGCAGAGCTCTCGGATCGAAGGGGAGATTCTCGATCGGGAGAGTTTACAATCATCGATCAAAAAGCACTTCGGCCTCGCTGTGCCCCTAAAATTGGCGGATAGGAAAGAAGCGGGAATGGCCGAATTGCTCTGCGATGTCTATGAAACGTATGACAAGCCTTTAACGCATGAAATGCTAGGGGATTGGCATGGGAAGCTATTTAAGGGCAGTTCTGTCTCATTCGAGCTAGGGCATTACCGTACGCATCAAGAACCCATGCAAATCGTGAGCGGCAGAATCGATGCGCGGCATGTGTTTTTCGAAGCGCCTCCCTCGGATAGAGTCCACTCAGAAATGGAGCGCTACATCCACTGGTTTAACTCCTCTGAGGCCTCAAAATCGATCCTCGCTAGAGCCGCAATTGCTCACCTCTATTTCGAAAGCATCCATCCTTTCGAGGATGGGAATGGGAGAATCGGAAGAGCTCTGGTAGAAAAGAGCTTATCGCAAGGGGTTGAGCGATCGATCTTAATCGCCGTCTCCAAAGTATTAGAGAAAAGAAGGAAAGAATACTATAAGGCTCTGGAGGTTTGTAATCGAACATTAGAGGTAACAGACTGGGTAGTATTCTTTGCCGATGTCATTTTGCAGGCTCAGGAAGAGTCCTTAAATTTGCTCCATTTTATCATTGAGAAATCGAAATTGTTGACCCAAGTATCTGGCCGCCTCAACCAGCGCCAAGAGAAAGTGCTATTGCGGATGTGTCGAGAAGGGCCTAATGGCTTTCAAGGTGGTTTAAGTGCTGAGAAATACATCATAATTACCGGGGCCTCAAAAGCGACAGCGACGAGAGATTTGAGCGAACTCGTCACATTAGGAGCCCTATTCAAGACAGGCGAGTTGCGTTACAGCAGATATTGGTTGAATATCGAAGGAACTGCTTTCAAAAAAAAATAATGCAATTATTTTTTTAATTCTGTGCCCACGTGGCTTGTTTACTGGGCTTCGGTGTTTTGTTTTATTTTTTTAAAAAAATTATAATCAATTATTTGACAATAAAGCGTTGTTTTTTGTATAATTTTTTACAAAAAGCAGTGGTTTTTAATATTATGTCTGTCGATTTGTTTTCTACTAAAAGATTCGCTATTCCCTTTTTTGATTTTTTCCGGTCTGCTTTTGTGGAAATGCGGGGTGCGGATGACTCTGGACTTGTCGCAATCGAGCACCTTAAAAACTGCTCGAGGGTCTGTAAGCTGTGGTATGAGTTTGCCATGCAAATCTCTCTTAAGGTGAAGGTTCAGGGGAGCCGGTTGATCCCGATCTCTGATTACACGCCTTACTTGTACGCTTTGGACCACGGACGTAAAGACCTGGCTCCTTTCATCGCGCGGCTAGAGGCGGGATTTACAAATAGGTTTATCGCGATGAAGTGCGATGCTTTGCACCGCTACGAAATTGAGGGGGATTACAAAGTCGAAGGAATCTCTTTTGGTGCAGGGGTGGATCATGTGACCCATCACGCTTATTTGACTCTAGATCTTTTTCGTTCTTGGAGACAGTTTTTCAAAGAGTTTAAAGGAGAGCCATTGTGGGACGCTACTTGTGCTAAAGAATTTTTAACAGCTCTCCGTCATTCCCAATGTACTTCTTGCTCAGAAGATTTTATACCCCGCGCGCCTAGGAATGGTGCATTTGAGCCGCGTGAAAGCTCCCGCGGTTCGACGATCGGAAATGGGGGTAGTATTGATGAAATACAACCCCCATTTCCGATCGTCGAACCCCGGGGCTTTGACGCGCTCAAATGCACCATTCCTAGGCGCGCGGGGTATAAGAACGTGACTTTCCAAGAATTACAGAAAGGGAAACTATTTTTCTTTTCAGATAGCGCCAGTAAAGTCTGTAACCGTGGGCATTGGATCAGTTTTGTCATTTGCGAAGATCAAGTCGCAATTGGAAATCGAGGGTATAAATGTGGGGCGTATCCCGGAGTGCGTTTCTATCAGCTAACGGATGAAATGAAGACTCTTTCTATTAGGGAGTTGATTGATTTTTGTGAAACAATAAAGCACACAGAATATTTGCCTTTATCAAGGCAATGGAGCGGGTCTTGTTCTCGGACTAGTCCTGAAGCGGCCTTTCTCGGGGCCCTTTATTTCATTTTGCAGAAAAAATATCCTCTGCTGGGATCTGATGATCTCGCAGAAAAAGGCAAAGGCATTTGGAAGGGATGGTTCAAATTCGATGCGATCCGTGGTCTTAAAACGATCATGAAAAGAGATATGGGGATGCGCTACGATCCTAATCTCCTTATCCGGATTCTCGCTGTATTTCAGGACTGCTCTGAAACAGCGGCGGAGTTTTCCCGATTTTTAAAAGAGAGAAAGCAGATCGATTGGAGCGTATTAAATGAGACTGCGGATACTTCTGGGCGCATTCCTGCGCAGTATGTGATCCAAAGGGATAATGCTCTAGGACGAGAACAGTTTGCTGAAGAGATCGAGAGATTCGAAGAAAAACAACCGTGGCAAAGGGTGTGGAAGGAGATCTGCAATTACTATAATACAAACTCTTCTTTAAGGGATTCGCTGGAGCCGTTTCTAAATGCTTCAGCCTCCGTTGAGCAAATCGAGGCATTTTTTTCTTCTCCGGAAAGCGAGTCGTTGTGTCAGCAATGTACGACCCTCAATATATCTAATCCCGTGGAAGGCGATGCGGGGATGACACGTCTCCCCTATAGATTGTTAAATTATCTTAGGATGCTTAAGGAATTATCTTTATACAATCACGAGATCTCTCAAATTGCGCATCTAAATTTGCCAAATTTAATTGACTTGAACCTTGGCAAGAATAAATTGACTGAATTTCCCGATGTTTCGTTTTCTAATTTATTGGTAATAAATGTTTCACTCAATCGTATTAAGAAGGTGTGTGATTTAAATCTTCCGAATTTAGTTAGGCTGCATGCCAAAATGAATGAGATAGAGGAGGTTTCGAATTGCAACTTCCCTAAGCTATTTGCGTGCGAATTGAATGGAAATAAGCTTTCTCAGATTCCAGATTGCATCCGCAAGCTGTCTTCATTGACACATTTGGATTTGAGAAAAAATGCGATTGCAGATGTTGGCGAGTTGCAGCTTCCCAGCTTAATTGCATTGTATTTGAGTGACAATGCGCTTACATCGGTTCCTGATTTTAGTGAGCTGTCACAATTGAAACATTTGGAGCTCATTAAAAATCATCTCCATGCCGTTCCCGATTTTAACCTGCCGCTTTTGGAAAAGCTCTCGCTTGAAATGAATAAGATCAGAAAAATGCCTCAGTTCACCCATCTTCGAGAGGCATGTAGCATTGGGCTTTGGGATAACCCTTGCAAGCCAAGTTTCCCTTGGGATAGTCCCGGGGAGGCGCCTCTGAGTGTAACTGACATGTCTCAGTTGTGCTTGGCTTTAGCTGAAGTGTCTCGGTCTGATAAAAAATAAGGGAAAGCGGTAAGCCGGATTCTGTCGTGAGTAATCATTCGTCTAGGGTGCCTGTCACCAGGCTCCTCAAGCGACTCTAATCCTTTTCAGGCGCTGTGGAGAACAGCTTCAAGTGCCTGAAAAATGTCTTGCTTCAGATAGGGTTTATAGCGCCTCACATCTCTATGAATGGCGGCTCACTCCTAAAGTGAGCATTTTCAGCCTGTCCAGAAGGGGTCTTCTGGCGGAGTGTTTTCTGTTACACTTTCCGTAGCCTTGCGGCCCCCAGTCTTTCACTGGTATCTTCTCCTGCGAAGTCCAGACTTTCCTCTCCCATGGGGGGCCTCCCCATGGCAGCGATTACTTGCTTTCCCTTAAAAGGGTGGTTATGCGGTGGTCAGGCGGCGGCGGCGGCGCTTCGTTGCAACGGTTGTGCCTTCGAGCGCTTCGCTCTCCTGCCAGTAGTGGATGCGTGAACAGTGTTCGCAGAAGACGATATTTCCCCCTTTGCGCACGAGGTTCTCGTGTTGGGCCGTGAGGACGATGTGACAGCCACTGCAGGTGCGGTTTTCAATGGGGACGATGACTCGGTCTTTCTTGTTGGTCAAGAGCCTTTCGTAGATCTTTAAGAAATCGGGGTTGGCTGTTTTCGCTAATTGATCCCGCTCTGTTTTAAGAACAGATCCCTCTCCATTGATGAGGCGGATGCTGTTTTGGATCTCCTGTTGGAGCGCCATGCTGCTCTCGTGGGAGGTCTTTAGACTCTCCTTAATTTTTTCGAGCAGTTCTTCCTCTGCAACGCGCTTGTCGACGAGATCAGATACTTTTTGTTCGACGGCGATCCGCTCTCTCTCCGCTTGGGTCATCTCTTGGGTGAGGGCATTGAACTCATCGGCCTTTTTGATGCTGGTCTGTTGGCCTTCGAACTTTTTGATCTTCGCATTGATCTCTTGGATCTTCTCTTCGAGAACTTGGATATTTTTTCCGAGCACTTCGATCTCTGCTTCTTTGTCTGTGGTCTGAAGGTGGAGTTCTCTACGGAGCTCCTCGAGTTGTTGGAGTTCCTTCTGTCGCTCTTTCTTCACCCGCATGAGACGGAGCATCTTCATATCGAGTTCTTGAATATCTAGAATTTGTTTGAGGTCTTCTAACATTGCTCTCCCACTGAAAAAGATGTATTGGGCATGAGCTTAAAGCTAATGGGCAATATCTCTCAAGAAAAAATGGAGCGTGAAGAAATAAGTTGACATTGGATCGGGGGGAGAGTTAACAATTGTTTTTAATTACCTTAAATCTTAGGAGGAATCACTATGGCTATGCGTGCAGAAAAACCTTTAAAAATGGAAGAGAAAAAGGGTTTTTTTTCCCCGACGGAAAAAAAGGCAATGACTCAGGTCAGGATCCACGCTAACGTGGGATTTGGCAATTTCCTCGCGATCCGCGGCCAAGGAGCGGGCTTGAGCTGGGATAAAGGGGTTGCTCTCAAAAATCTCGGCGCCGATGAATGGGTGTGGGAAACCGACGCTTCGTTTAAGGACTGCGAATTTAAGGTGCTCTTGAATGATCAGCGCTATGAAGAAGGGGAGAACCACCGACTAAAGAAAGGGGAAAATATGCACTACACTCCTCGGTTTTAGAACTTATTCTTCATTCGACGAATGTGTACCTGTGCTTATTGGGGTCCACCATAATAAAATTGAATTTCTTTGCGGCTCTGCGTCTTTGCGTTTCGCTTCGTTAGGGTGGACCTCATAAGTCGTCTAATTTATATTTAATCCTCGATGGGTTTTTTGCATTTTTTGCACTTCCAATCGACCCCTTTGAGGTTGCAGTGTTTGCACTCAGAGCATTTCCACTGATACCAGGAGCAGCCTTTTTTGGAGACGCTCTCGATATAATAGCCCTTTTCATCGACGTGGATGGCGGGGGTCTCGTAGAGGATCCCTTCTGCGTCGATGAGGATTTTGTTTTCTTCGAGATGGATTTGAGTGGTGTCGATGTAAAATTTCTCTTCGAGAGTCTCGATGATAGTGGTGTCGCACGAAGCGCTTAATAAGGTAGTAAAGAGAGAGCAGCTGAGTAGCAGTGTCAGAGTTTTCATGTTCGGTCCTCCTGGTTTCTAGAAAAGAATACTTTCCAAGAGATTAATTTACGAGAAAATTGCAGTGCACTTTTTTGTGGGAAATAGGCATTCTCAAGGGAGGTCTTAAGAGAGGTTCCTCATGTCACATCTCACGCGCTATTATCATCGAGTCTCTGAAGAAGAACGAGAGCGGAGTGCGATTGCATTTTTCGCTGCCTTAGATCACATCGAATATGCCTTTCCCTTGATCGCTCAAAAGATTTTGCAGGAGCTCAAGGATCAAAGAAATCACTTAAAGCTCATTGCCTCTGAGAATTTTTGTTCTCTTGCTGTTCAGTTGGCGATGGGGAATTTGTTAACGGATAAATACGCAGAGGGGGTTCCCTTTCACCGTTTTTACGCCGGCTGCGACAACGTCGATGTCATTGAATCCGCTTGTGTCGATGAGGCGAAAAAACTCTTCGCGTGCGATCATGCCTACGTTCAGCCTCATTCGGGAGCGGATGCGAATCTCGTCGCTTTTTGGTCGATTTTAGTGCATCGCGTTCAAAATAAAGAGGTCGAGCGATTGGGGAAGAAGAGCATCGATCAGCTCACCCCAGAAGAATATGAGAAGGTGCGGCAGCTGCTCGTCAACCAGAAGGTGATGGGAATGTCGCTCAACTCGGGTGGACATTTGACCCACGGGTATCGCCACAATATTTCTGCTAAAATCATGCAGTCGGTCCCTTATGAGGTGGATCGCAAGACGGGGCTCTTGGATTACGCAGAGTTGCAAGCTCAGGTCCAGCGGGAGAAGCCGGCGATTCTCCTGGCAGGCTACTCGGCTTATTCTCGGGAAATCGACTTTGCCAAGATGCGGGAGATCGCAGATAGCGTAGGAGCTACCCTCTTGGTCGATATGGCCCACTTTTCAGGTCTTGTCGCAGGTAAGGTGATGCAAGGAAATTTCAATCCTGTGCCCTATGCGCATTTCGTGACGACGACGACGCATAAGACGTTGCGCGGTCCGAGAGGGGGGATGGTTCTGTGCAAGGGAGAATTTAAGGAAGTGGTCGATAAAGGATGTCCTCTCGTCCTAGGCGGACCTTTGCCTCACGTGATCGCTGCTAAGGCGATCGCTTTTAGAGAGGCGAACACGACAGCTTTTCAAGATTACGCGCGTCAAATCGTGGCCAATGCGCGTGCGCTTGCGGCTCAGTTGGAGTCTCAAGGGGTGCGCGTGATGACAGGGGGCACAGATAACCACTTGATGGTTTTCGACGTCGCAGCGACGTTTGGTCTCACAGGCCGGCAGGCGGAGTTGGCTCTGCGCGAGGCCCAATTTACAGTGAACCGCAATAGTATTCCCTATGATGAAAATGGCCCTTGGTATACTTCTGGAATCAGGATTGGCACGCCCGCTGTTACGACCCTCGGCATGAAAGAGGGGGAGATGCGTCAGCTGGGAGATCTCATCGTCGAGCTATTGCGCCATACCAAACCAGCGCCTGCAGAAAGTGGAAAAGAGCCCAACCGATCTAAATCGGTTACGGAGCATGAGCCGTTGCGGAAGGTGCGTGAAGGGGTCTCTGATCTCTTGCGCGCGTTTCCGTTGTATCCTGAACTTGTAATAGAATAGACAAAGAATGAGGTTTTGATATGACTTTTAGGAATGAAGAAGATGAACCTTCTGCGAAGAAGGGGGTAACGAGTTTACTCGAGGACAAAATCGATGAGGCCATTTTAAAATCGCGGCGTATTTTCCTCTCCGATGCCGTTGACAACAACTCGGCGAAGGAAGTCATCCGCAAGTTGTGGTATCTCGAGCTCTCCGATCCCGGCAAACCGATCCTTTTTATCATCAACTCTCCTGGCGGATCAGTCGATTCAGGTTTTGCGATCTGGGATCAGATCAAGATGATCACCTCTCCTGTCACGACCCTCATCACGGGGCTGGCAGCTTCAATGGGATCGATCTTGAGTCTAGCGGCAGCGCCGAAGCGGCGGTTTGCAACGCCTCATTCGCGGATCATGATCCACCAACCAGCCATTAATGCGGTCATCCGCGGACAGGCGACTGATCTCGAGGTGCACGCGATCGAAATCTTAAAGACGCGCAAAGCACTTGTCCAGCTCTATGTCCAGGCAACGGGCAAGGATGAGAAGACGATTGATAAAGCGATCGACAGGGATTACTGGATGAGCGCCCAGGAGGCACTCGAATTCGGTCTGCTCGATAAGATCGTGACATCGATCGCCGATCTAAAATAAAACAATGGAAGTTCATCGCTTTTCCAAGCAGCAGCGCGAGGCAGGAAAAGCTTTACTCAAGGCGGGTAAAGTCAAGCAGGTGCTTTTTTCTGAAGGTACCTATCAGGTCGAGGTTTTAGAGCCTGGACAGAAGGCGGGCTTTTGGCCGTTTCTGCAGCTCGATGATGCAGGGCACATCCTCGATTGTTTTTGCGATTGCGCGGAGGCGGAAAAATATAAGAGCTGTAAACACCTCGCAGCTGCCTATGAGAAGATCTTCAATGGCCACTCTACCGTGTTGCACGTGCGGTTCCGCGACTCTTTGTGGAATCAGCTCTGTCTGATGGCAAGCCATCGGCACGCGTATAACCCTGCTGTCCTCAAAAAGAAGGGGGCGGGTTATGAGGGGAATTCTGCTACGCATAAACGCTTGGTCTTTATGCAAGGACTGACACCTCAGGGAAAGGCGCGGCTTCAGGAGATCTTATTCCAACGTTCCGTGGAGACAGAGGAGACTTCTCTGAAGTTCTCCAACCTTCCAGCAGAAGAGATCGCCCTTTGGAAAGCGGGACGGCCCAGTCCGTCTCTTGAGTATGAGCTCTCCTTTTGGTCTGATCTTGCAAAGTGGATGATGGCCATCCAAGAAGAGAAGGGTAAATACGCCATCTCCTTTGAGGGAGAAGAGGGGCAATTACCCCATTGGATTCAGATCAAATTCCCCGCGCTCTCTATCGGTTTTTATAGTGCAAGCGTCAATTGGCAGAGGATTGTTCCCAGTTTAAGTACTGTCGAGTCTCCCCTCCCTGTGCATGCAGAGGAATATGAGCGGATCAAAAAAATCGAATACGATCCCAAACGGGCTGCTTTTTTGATCGAAAAAAAGCCCCTGAAAGAAGATTCTTCTCGCTCGAGAGTGAAAGATCCGAAAGCCTTAGAAGTGGGAGAGTGGACGTATCTCCCTAAAAAAGGCTTTTTCCCCAAGAGAACAGATCCGATTTTCCAAGAGGATGAGATCCCACGGAACAAAGTAGGGGCTGTTTTAGAAAAGCATCCGCTCATCTTACAGAAATACCTCGCCAATGCTAAGGTCCATCTCGATCCGATCTCTGCTCAATACGAGATCCATTTCGACAAAGAAGAGAATTTTCACATCGTCTGCTACCTCTTTGAAAAAGGGGATTTGCAACGAGAGGGATCGATGCACTTCGGGCGCTGGGTCTACATCGATACCAAGGGGTTTTACTGCGTCGAAAATGCGCTCTTTCCCGCTGTCGAAAAGATGATTCCCCGCTCTGAAATGAGCGACTTCATCAATACCCATCGGGCTTTTTTAGGGGGATTTGAGGGATTTCAGACGCACGTCTCGACAGTGGAATCAGACTTGCGCTTTTTCGTGTCAAAGGAGAAAGGCTTACAGTTTCAGGCGGCGATCGATCTCTCTGGAATGGGAGCGGCAGTGATCGATTTTGGCGAATGGATCTACTTGAAGGGGAAGGGGTTTTTCGCTAAGCGGATGGGGCGCGTTTTGGGAGGGGTATTCGGTGGGATGCACGTGGGTCTGCAGGAAATTTCCTCATTCATCCGTTCTCATAGAGAAGAGTTAGAGATATTAAAGGGCTTTTTTTCCCATCGCTGCCCTTTGGAAAAAAGTGGGCTCGAGATTTTTTTGAATGAAGAGCAGAAGATCGTCGTACGTCCTCACTTCTCCTACTACCCCTCTTATTCTGCTGAGCGGGTCCAGATCTTCGGAGAATACACCTATGTCGAAGGAGAGGGGTTCTATGAGATTCCTCATGAAAAGAGGATTCCAGACGCTTATGTGCGCGAAAAGGTGATCGCCAAGAGCGAAGAGCCTTCTTTCGTCCTCTATGAACTCGATGCGTTAGAGCCACATATCCTCTCGATTCAAAATGAGTTAAAGAAGCCCAAAGAGCAATTCATTCGGATCCTCCGTCTGCAAAATAGAGGAAAAGCCCGCACTTCTGAATGGCTCTTAGAAGCCGTTTTAGAATCAGACCTCGGCCAAATCGATCTCGTCCAAGTGTGGCGAGCCCTTATGGAAAATAAGCGCTATCTCTTTTCTCCAGCGGGACTTCTCTATCTCAAACACCCGCGCTTTAACTGGTTGAAGGGCTTTCCCAAACGCAAGTGGCTGAAAAAAGGGGCGCAACTGTGCCTTTCGACGCTCGAGTGGTTAAAGCTCACCGTATTTGAGGCATTGCATCTCCCCAAAGGCGATAGTTTACAAGACCGTAGAACGCGCAAACTCATCGATACATTGACCACCTTCCATCCCGACCAGATGATCGATTTGAAAGGGTTTAAGAGCGATCTTAGATTGTATCAAGAAGTCGGTGTGAAGTGGCTTTTCTTTCTCTATACCCATGGTCTTTCCGGTATGCTCTGCGATGAGATGGGGCTCGGTAAGACCCATCAAGCGATGGGACTCATCGCAGCGGTTCACAGCCAACAAGAGAAGAAGGGAAAAATTCTCGTCGTCTGCCCCACTTCCGTAATTTACCACTGGGAAGAGCTCTTGAAGAACTTCCTTCCCGAGCTTAAAGTTCTCGTCTTTTACGGGATCAGTCGCACGCTCGAATCGTTTGCAGAACACTGCGATCTCCTCCTGACCTCTTACGGCACTTTGCGCAGCGAACAGGTCCTCCTGTCGCAAATTTCTTTCGAAGTGGCCATCTTCGATGAATTGCAGATGGCGAAAAATGCCCAATCTCAAGTCCACAAGGCGCTCAAAAAAGTCCAAGCAGCTATGCGCCTCGGGCTCACGGGAACCCCCATCGAAAACCGCTTACTCGAACTAAAAGCCCTATTCGACATCGTCGTCCCCGGCTACCTCCCGCAGGAGTCGCAATTTAAGGAGCTCTTTATTAACCCGATCGAAAAAGGACAAGACGATGAGAAAAAGGCCCTTCTCGCCAAACTGATCAAACCATTCTTACTCCGCAGAAAGAAGGCAGAGGTGCTCCTCGAATTGCCTGAAAAGATCGAAGAGATCGCCTATTGCGTCCTTTCAGAAGAGCAACACGAGCTCTACAAAGAGACCTATGAACAACACCGCAAAGCCCTCGTCGATGAGCTCCAAAATTCAGAGAAGCCCTTACCGCTGGTTCACGTTTTTTCTCTCCTGTCCCGCTTAAAACAGATCTGCGATCACCCGTGTCTGATCACAAAAGATTACGACGCCTTTGAAAAGCATCAATCGGGCAAGTGGGATTACTTCGTCGATCTACTCCAAGAAATTCGCGACAGTGGGCAGAAAGTGGTGATCTTCTCTCAGTACCTGCATATGCTCGATATCCTGCAAAAGCACCTAAAAAAAGAGCGGATCGGCTTTGCAGAGATCAGAGGTGCCACGAGAAATCGCAAAGAACAACTCCAAAAATTTCGGGAAGACCCCAAGTGTGAAGTCTTTTTGGCCTCGCTACAGGCAGTCGGCGTCGGGGTCGATCTCGTCTCCGCTTCCGTCGTCATCCACTACGACAGATGGTGGAACCCCGCCAAAGAAAACCAGGCGACCGACCGTGTCCACCGAATCGGTCAAAACCGCGGGGTCCAAGTCTTCAAACTCGTCACCAAGGGAACGATCGAAGAGCACATCCATCAAATGATCGAAAAAAAACTCACCCTGACCGAAGGGGTCCTAGGCTTCGACGACCAAGACCAGATCAAAGGATTGGATCGAGAGGAGCTCTTGCGCCTCTTGTGGCTCATCGACAAAGACGTTACCCAAGATTCTTAACCTCTGGATGGTGTGGTTTCTAATCCAGCAGTAAGGAAATGATAGGAAGGATGGGAATTTTTTAATTTTCTAGAAACCAAATCTGGGTATAACGCTAACGACTCTACGAACACCCACCAGGGAGACAACGCAGAGCCGCAGAGAAAATTGAAAAGTTTGTGGTGGACCCCAAAAATTGGACAGATTTTTGAGGTGCACTATAAATCATCAGCATCAGATGTTTAGGACCACCCAGATTTGGTTTCTAGAAAACTAAAAAAATCCCCATCATTCCCATCATTATTATCCTTTCTACCATTTCCTTATCCGCTCTGCGACCTGATTTCTTTGCGCTGATACAATATAAGCAAATGTGCGAGGCGAGCTATTTTTGATGCTGCTGACTATTAACTAACTTAGTATAAACATGTTAAGCTCGACCAAAAAAAGATCCATCTTAAAATAGTCGCGACCAAAATAAGATCCATCTTAAAATAGTCTGGATCCAAAAAAGATCGTATGTACAATAATCGATGGGTTAGGAGAAGGGGGCGAGGATGAAAAGAGCGTACGAGGGGGTAATCGAGGAGCACCTCTTGCAGAATCGTCAAATGCTCTTTTTAATGGGGCCGCGTCAGGTAGGAAAGACGACGACAAGTCTTGAGGCTTCTTCCTTAAGCTCTCAACACTACTACTTCAATTGGGACGATCAAACACACCGTTTGCTGATCATCGAAGGGCAAGGGGCGATTGCTAAACATATAGCTCTCGACAAACTGCAAGAGAAAGAACTCATCGTTGTATTCGATGAAATTCACAAATTTTCCCAATGGAAAGACTTTTTAAAAGGTTTTTTCGATGTTTATGGGAAATGGGCAAAAATTATCGTCACAGGAAGCGCTCGACTCGATGTTCTAAAATATGGGGGAGACAGTTTAATGGGGCGTTATTTTCTCTATCGATTACACCCCCTTTCGATTCGAGAACTCGTCGACCCTACTCTGTCTGAACTGGAAATCCGCCCTCCCTTGCCCATCAAACAAGAAAATTTAGAGACGTTGCTGCGTTTTGGGGGATTTCCAGAACCTTTTCTGCAAAATAATCCCCGTTTTTATAATCGTTGGAAAAAATTGAGATCCAAACAGCTCTTTCAAGAAGACCTTCAAGACATCACAAACATTCAAGAAATTGCCCAGTTGCAGATTCTCACAGAACTCCTAGCGAGACAAGTCGGTCAATTGACCAATTACAGCGCATTAGCACAAAAAGTTCATGTCTCCGGGGAGACCATTCGCCGATGGATCGAAACACTGAAAGCGCTCTATTATTGTTTTTCGATCCAACCCTGGACGCATAATATTTCTCGTTCTCTTTTGAAAGAACCAAAAATTTTTCTGTGGGATTGGTCACTAGTCGAGAATAAAGGTCAAAGACTTGAAAACTTTGTCGCTTCTCATTTGTTAAAGGCTGTGCATTTTTGGACAGATAGGGGATTTGGTGAATATGAACTGTATTTTTTAAGAGATAAAGATCAGCGAGAAGTAGATTTTTTGGTGACAAAAGATCAAAATCCATGGTTTCTCGTCGAGGTTAAAACTTCTGCGCATACAGGCATTTCGAAATCTCTTTATCACTTCCAACAAGAGACAGGGGCTCCCCATGCTTTTCAAATTGCATTCGATTTGCCCTACGTCAATCGCGATTGTTTTTCCCACCACGAGCCGATCATCGTCCCTGCTACGACGTTCCTCTCCCAGCTGATCTAGTGTCTTTTATATACCCGAGATGACTCAAAAGTTGGCTATTGGACCCACGCGAAAACTCCCGGGATTGAGTTGCCAAAGAGGGGGGCTGTATTTTTTCAATACTACCTCCCTCTTCGACAATCTCAATCCCGGGGCTTTGGCGCGGCCCTACGGCCAACTTTTGAGTCCACTTAGGTATACAGCGAGGCTGTAAAGATAAAAGCTTTTCCTTTTTTGCTCATCTTCAAGAGACCTTGTTTGTGCAGTTCTTGCAAATCGCGCCGCGCAGTATCGTAGGCGATCTGGTGGCTGTTTTTATGCGCTTCTATGGTGTAGATTGTGTGTGGATGATGTAGCGCATGGGCCAGTAGAGCTTCTTGTCTGTAATTGAGATTTTCAGCCTTTGTGAGGAGCAGCTCCGTTTCCCCTAACTCTCGATTTTTATGGCTGATGTAGTCTTGGAGGGACTTAATCGCTTTACGGATGACATCGACTTGGTGGAGGATGAAATAAGTGAGATCATTTTGATCTGTCTCTGTGTAGAGAAAGGCCTCTCCATATTGAGCGGGGGCTTTGAGGATCATTTCTGAGATCGAAAGAAATTCGATGAGCCAGTACCCCTGGCGCAAGAGCGACCAGTAAAAGAGCGCGCGTGCTGTTCTCCCATTTCCATCGACAAAGGGATGGTCGTAGGCGAGCCAAAAATGGAGGAGGATGGCGCGGATGACGGGATGGATGAAGTGGGTGGGGGTTTTCCCATTGGCAAAATCGCACAGAGCTTCCAGTCTTTGAGGCAATTCGTCTGCGTGAGGAGGGGCGTGCAAAATAGCTCCGGAAGCAGTGTCCTCTACAATGACCGACTCACCTGCTCGTCTCAGTCTCCCTGCACCATCTTGATCGTCTAAAGTGTGTTCTGTGATCGCCTGTTGGATCTCGAGAATGAGTTCTTTGGTGAGGGGGAGGTCCTTCCAGGCTTTAATCTTTTGCATCGTCTGAAAATTATTCAGAATCATCTGCTCACTTTTGTCCCTGGGGGCACGGCCTGAGCGCAGCATCTCTTTGGCGACTTTTCGCGTCGTAGCGGCTCCCTCGATTTGGCTCGAAGTAATGGCCTCTTGGATAAGCGAATGGATGAGGTAACGGTCGCGTGTCTGCGGATCGATCAGTGTCTCAGGAATAGCGATGATGCCCCCCATCTCGAGATCGATCTGATGGAGCTGTTCGAGCACTTTGTCTGGGGTGTTGTAGACAAAAAAATCCTTCCCCTGGGCATCGCGCAAAGGAATCGTTTTAAATGCTAAGCGGCGTTTCATCTGAATGCCTGACCACCATTCCTCGAGGGTTAACCCCGGGGGCGGCGTTAAATGACGCAAAATGTCCCAATGCCGGTATTTCCCCTCATTTTCCGTTTTCATCCCCTCCTTACAAATGAGATCGAACTTCTCTTGGGAAGAGAAGGGGGGCATCTGCGGAGGTGGGCGCTTAGGGATCTTCATAAATTACTACCGATTTTTAAATTAATGGTAGCAAAAGTGCTATTTTCCTCTCAATTACCAAATTTTGCAAAATTGGTAAAATATTAAGTCATTGGTTATGATGGTGTTATGTAGAGCGCTACCGGTGTCTCAACTACCGATTTGGTAGATTTCGGTAGCAAATTGGTAGTTGGTCTTTTAATTACCGATAGGGTATTCTTTTCCCCTTTACCCCTTAAGAGTATGAGCCGAGCCATTAAATTAGCCCTTGTCGGCAGACCCAATGTCGGGAAATCTGCCCTGTTCAATCGGATTTGCAAGAAGCGGATCGCTATCGTCGATGAGGCGGAAGGGATTACGCGCGATCGTCTCTATGCAGAAGCTGATTTTTTTGGCCGGCCGTTTGAGGTCATTGACACAGGGGGGATCGACCCCCATTCTGCCGTCGCCTTCCAGGAAGAGATTCGTCGCCAGACAGAGATCGCCATCGAAGAGGCAGATGTCCTCATCATGGTCGTCGATCTCACTGCCGGGGCAACTCAGCTCGACTCTTACGTCGCGCGCCTTCTCTTGCGCACCAAAAAGAGAGTGGTGCTCGCGGTCAACAAGGTCGATGACCGCTACAAACTCGATGAAGTTTATCCGTTCTACGCCCTCGGTATTCCGCTGATCGTCGGTGTGTCTGCGACGCAGAACTTCCAGATCGCAGAGCTCCTCGAAGAGGCTTTTGCAGATCTGAGCTTTCCTCAAGAATCGAACGAGCCGGATGCAGGGATTAAAATCGCCATCGTCGGACGGCCGAACGTCGGTAAGTCGACGATCGTCAATCATTTGCTCGATGAGGAAAGATGTGTGGTCAGTCCTATTGCGGGAACGACGCGCGATAGCATCGATGTCGCAATCGAAGTAGAAGGCACGCCGATGACCCTCATCGATACTGCAGGGATCCGGCGCAAGGCTAAAGAGCACGAGGTGGTCGATAAGTTCGCAGCGGTGCGTACAGAGCGTGCGATTGAGCGCGCTGATGTCTGCGTGCTCGTGATCGATGCGGAAAGAGGCATCACGGTCCAAGAAAAACGGATCGCCTCCAGCATCGAGGCGGCAGGTAAGGGGTGCATTCTCCTCTTCAACAAGTGGGATCTCGTGAAGGGATTTCGGATGGAGCACTGCTTAAAGAGTTTTGAGATCGACACTCCCTTTTTGCTCCATTGTCCCGCTCTTTTTGTCTCAGGAAAGACAGGACGCAATCTCGATAAACTCTTTTCCACTGTCAAAGCAGTCCATCAAGAGCAAAACCGCAGGATCTCGACCGGTCAGCTCAACAAATTCGTCGAAAAGGCAATCCAAAAGTATCATCCTCCGATGCTCGATGGGAAGAGACTCAGAATTTTCTACCTGGCGCAAGTCGCTGTACAGCCTCCCCGTTTTGTCCTCTTCGTCAACAAACCAGACCTAATGGTCGAGAGCTATAAAAAGTATCTCATCAATCAGTTCCGGGAAGCCTATGGATTTTTAGGGGCGCCGGTTCAGTTCTTCTTGAAAGGACGCCAGACCTCTAAAGAAGATAAGCCTCAAGAGGCAGAAGAACTCGACATCGGCCCTGAAGAGAACGAGACGTTCGTCTTCGAGGAAGCAGAGCTGAGTGAAGCAGAGCTCAAGCGCCTCGATCCTTCTTATTTCTAACATAATGAAGAGTGTAACCACAGAGAGGGGAAACCACAGAGAGGAAATTTTCTAAATGAATTTTCTCTCTGTGGTTTCCCCTCTCTGTGGTTACACTCTTCACTATGTTATGCGACAACACTCGCCTAGCGCACAGGGTCGTATTTCATGATCTGCCCTTCTGATTCGATCTTGCGGTAGACCCAATCGTCAGAGTTTTCTCGCATCAACCGATCGCACCCCATCAGATACCCCTCCAAAAAACCGTATTTCCGTACAGCGTCCAACATATATTGGGAAGAGGTCGGTCGGAAGTGGCTCCTCGGCCCATCTGTTGGGGAGAGGACCTGTTGCCGAAAACGGATGACCTTTTCTGCGAGGCGCACAGCGAGGGAATGCTTTTGTTGAGGAACTATACCCAGCGAGCGCGCTGGGTATAGTTCTACAGGGGTCCGCAGATCGGCATCTTTGCCCCAAGGCTCAAAGTAGCCAGGACTGGCACAAACAGAAAAAGGCAGTAACAAAAAGAGAAATTTAAAACGCATAGTTTAACATGAGTACAGGAAAGAGGCGCTGCCGACTCATCATGGGGGTAGCGAGTCTTTCATATAGGCGTTCATTATACGATCTAGCCTCTAATCCCGCCCCATAAATCCCTCCAAAATACCAGCCCGCCTCGAAGCCTGCGAAAATAATCCCCGCGGGGATGTTCCCATCGATAAAGAAATAAGTGGAGGCGGCGATGAACAGGCCATTGAGGAGGAAGGCGGTCGTCGCGGTCTGTCTTTGCCCGAGATAGAGGTAACCCGCTCCGGGCAAGAGGGCGTTATAGAGCTGTGCCCTGCCTGTCGATTTTTTTTGCAAGGCATAGGCATCTAGAAAATCGTTTAAGTAGGGACGTGGTGGGGGTGTCCCCCGGATCGCTTCGAGGAGGGGCAAATCAGCTCGAATCAGCGCCCCGGAGAGGGCCAGCTGTGCCCCTTCCTCGGGGTACTGCTCTTGGATCAGGCGGAGGATCCGTTCTGCAGAAGGCTCCATTCCTTCTTTGAGGTAGGTGTCATACAGGATGAAGAGCAGGTCGTGGAAGGCGGGAAAATTTTCATACGCATACCGGAGTGGACTCGTTTCGAAGGTGTGGATCACCTCCTGGTATTTGTGTCCGATGTAGTAGCAGAGAAGGATCTCATATTCGATCTCGAGGGCCCGCTCCTGATGCGCTGCTGGGATCAAAATCCCCGCGCGCTTGAAGGCGGTAATCGCCTGGTAGAGGTCGAGCTCATGGGCAAAGGCCATTCCGATCCGCACCTCTTTTCCCCACTCTTGTGCGAGCTCTTCGTCGTTAAGGGGCTCAAACGGGGCGGGGAGAGAGAGTAAGTACCTGTCTTGGACCGCGTAGCTAAGCGTCGGTTCGATGTTTTCCGGTACGCGGTGGCACCCGAACGGTAGCGTGAGCAACAAGGCTGAAATCACAAGAGAGCGCATGGACAAAAATTCCTTAGTATACCCAAGGAGTATAAAACATAAGGGATTTTATACCCTACTCGTTTTCTGGGGTCTTGACGAGGTCGATGCCATCATCAAACCATTCCTTAAGCACGGGCAAGCGCGCGTTGTCTTTGTAGAGCCATTCTTGGTGCTCGGTGATTTTCTTGTACTCTTCATAGGTGTTGACGATCTTGGGGCGGACGAAAATGATGAGGTTGGTCTTCTGGGCCTGGCGGTCGTTTTCGCTGAAGAGGGCCCCGATGACGGGAAGGCCTCCGAGGCAGGGGATCCCGGTGCGCGTCTGAGCCTTTTGGTCATTGATCATTCCGCTGAGGGCGACGAAGTAATTGTCGGGGACCTGGACGCGGGTCTCCATGTGGGTGTGGCTCGTCGTGATCCCGGTGAGGGAGAGGCTGTTCGTCGCTGTCGCGGGGGTGATTACCTGAGAGATGTCCTGGACGATATCCATCGTGACCACATCGCCATCGCCTAAAACGGGAGTGATGGTCAGGCTCATCCCGACGTCGCGGTACTCGATGTTGCTCGTCTGTGTGATCTGTGCGGCGTTGTTGGTGACGATCGCGCCTGTGTAGGGGATGTTTTCTCCCACGAAGATCATCGACTGTCTGTTGTCCTGCGCGATGATCTTGGGGTTGAGGACGACGGTCGCATCGGCATCGATCTGTAGGGCGTTGACGAGGGCTCCTAGGGAGAGGAACGATTTTCCTTTGTGCATGATCACATCGCCGATCACGCCGAGATCAAACCCTTGTGTAAAGGGCACTTGGCGCATGGTGACGCCACCCGCTGGTGTCGTAGTGGTATTGATCCCCTGAAGCGTCGGCTGGTAGGTGTTAACAGGAGTGGTTGGAGGGGTGTTGAACAGGGGAAAATTCCCCGTTGCCATGGTCGCTTTGTTGAAGTACTGCGATTGTGCGCCCCACATCAGTCCGAAATTCTGGGTGTTATTCAGTGATGTCTGGATGAGGAGCACTTCGATGAATACTTGTCTTAGCGGCACATCGATGCTCTGAATCAGTTCTTTTAGCTGAACCAACACATCTTGAGGCCCGCTGCAGAGCAGGGAGTTCGTCACCTGGATCCACTGGGTCGACGCGATGGAATCGGAGAGGGTGGTCGTCGTTTGATTGCCTTTGGAGAGATTGACGGCGATCTGTTTGAGGGCATTTTGGATGTCGCTTCCCGGGTGGTACTGGAGCTTGTAGACGAGGAAGCTCGTATTTTCGATCGATTCGATAGAAGGGCTCGAAAATTGCTTACCGGGGATGTCGAAATGGGCCCGGATGAGATCGAGTACTCTGTCGATCGATTTCTGATCTCCAGAGATGAGCAGGCTGGAGGTAGAAGGGATCCACTTTAGGTTGTTGATCACATCGAACAGGTGGGAATCGGCGACGCCCGCATTGACCAAATTCTGTTCGAACTCTTGCAGGGTCGAGACGAGCTCGTCTCCGCCCACGTATTTGGGAGTATAGATCACAAAAGTCTCTGCAGCGCGTCCTGCGCCTCCGCCTCCTCCTCCCATCGCGGTGACATCGAATTTTTTGACCAGCTCATCGATCTTTTGTAGGGTCGTTTCATCGCCTGTGAAAAGCAGTGAATTGGTCTCTTTGATCCACTTCATTCCTTCAATTGCTTTGGAGAGCTTTTGATCTTTGATATCTGAGTGCTTGAGGGTTTCCCCGAAAGTTTTGAGGGAACTCATCAAGTGAGTCGCAGGGGCATGTTGGATTTTGTAGATCAGAAAAGTGGCATTTCCGATGTGTTGGAACGAGCTCAAGGCAGTCATCGTATCGATCGATTCGATCAACTGTTCCACTCGGGGTAAGGACTCAGCCGTGCCTGTAAAGATGATCGAATCGTTCGTCGCGACGTAGCGCACCGAAGAGAGGGAGTGGAGAAGGGCGGGATCTTCCAGCCCCGATGCCATCAGCTCTTTTTCAAAATGCTGCACGGCGGTGACGATTTCTGGTCCGGGCAGAAATTTGGGCTTATAGCTCAAAAAGGCATGGGCTGCGTTCGGCCCTGAAACGTCGAAATCGGCGACGAGCGTTTTGATCTGATCGATCGCTTCATTTGAGCCTGTGATCAGAAGGGCGTTATTCGCCTCGATGCAGTGGATGTGTTGGATCGCGTCGATCAGATTTTGGTTTTGCAGACTCTCTGTAGGGAGTTTTGTTGCGATCCCTTTTAGCTGCTCCAAGACCGTCGCACACTGAGTCGATTGCAATCTGTAGAGATAAAATCCCTTCGGTTGCTCTCCAGCTGATTTTTGCACGCTGTCGATGATCGCGAGCACCTCTTTGAGGCGCTCGATCGAGGCGGGATCTGCCACGACGAGGAAGGAGCGCATCTCTTTATTCCACTCTAGGGAGTTGATCGCATCGATCAGATTTTTATCCGCTTGAGTATGCGTGTCTTTGAGCGAGCTGACGAGATCACCGAGAGCTGCTTGGATTTGATCCCTAGTCAAATACTGAGGCTTATAGATAAAGACTTGGGGGGATTTCGTCAAAAATTTCGGGATCGTATCGAGAGCGCCTAACATTTCTTTGAGAGTCACGACTGTCTGTGGGTCGGTCAAAAAGAGAAGAGAGCCCGTCTCTCTGACCTTCTCTACGCTGTCGATGGTGGATTTTAAAGGAGTCTGGCCATTTCCCGTTTTTTTCAGCCGATCCGCGACATCTTTTAACTCTCCGATGAGCTCATCGGCAGAACGGTTGATCGGATCGTAAAAGAAGACCATCTTCGCCGAACCGATCTGCTTAGAATGGGAAGGAACATCTAAGTCCTCGAGTACAGTCATGGCGCGCTCGATGAGAGCCGGCGTTGAGACGATGAAGATCGAGTTTGTCGCACTCTGCGGGACGAAGATCAGGGGATTTCCCTCGAGAAAGGGGGTCACGATCTCTTTTGTCAAGGCGATCAACGTCTCTGGAGGGATGTGTTTGATCGTATAGGTCTCTACCTCAAAAGAGGAATGGGGTGTGTCTAAACTCAGCAGCAGCATGCCGATCTGTTCGACGTTCGCCGTGACATCCGTTACGATCAGCTGCCGAGTTTCAGGAGAGATTTCGATCAACGCCGTATCAGAGGCCATCGGACGGAGGATCGTGGCGATCGTATTGATATTGGCGTTTTTGATCCGAAAGACGCGTGTGATAAGAGCAGCATTGGCCTCATGAGGATCGCCCGCGAGCGGTGCAACGGCGCTCACTCGAGTACTTCTCGTAATGAGCAAATTCCCATCTTGCTCCACGAGGTTGAGATCGTGCGTGCGCAACACCTGAGCTAGAGCAGACATCACATTTTTTGCCGTAACAGGGTCCTCTGACACGATCGTCACTGGAAATTGCAAATCTGCTTCGTCAAAGACGAAGTTTAAATGCGTGATCTTGCTGGCAAAACGGATCATCTCCGTGATCGCCACATTGTTGAAATTGATCGTATAAGTGTCCTTGTCCACATCGACATGGCGCATTTCGTGAGAAGCTGCGATCTCCCCATCGAAAATATCCGCAGAATAAGCGAAAGTCGATTGGATCAGATGTAGGAAGGAGGCGCACAAAACGAGATCAGTCCAGAAGCGCTTGCGAAACTCTGTCATAGTATAAAAGACCTAGGGGTTGTCGGATTCAAAAATTTTTTTCAATGGATTCTGAAGGCCTAAAATTAAAAATGCATGTATCGAATCCTAAAATAGGCTTTGGATTATTGTAAACCTGAACCTGTCTTGACTTTGTACATTTTTGCGGGTGCTTTTCACAATCTGTTGACTTGTAGTCTCTTGTAACTTTCGAAGCAGGCTTGTTCAAGCCTGTCTTCGAAAGTCACAAGCGACTACAAGTCAACATCTTGAAAAAATCACCTCGCAAAAATGTACAAAGTCGAGACCTGTGCAACCTGGCGAATTTTGTTTTTCAAGAATGTGCCTACTGTGCGATTCTCAGGGAAATTTAAGGGGATAGGGACAGTATGGAATTTCAAATCGACGAAAACGGCCAAGAAGTGCTCTTAAAAGAGGGCAAATTCCAGGTGATGATGGAATGGGAGAGGCCCTACATGCACGCCTGTATCGATGCTTTAAAGCCCTTTGGCGCTGTGTTGGAGATCGGCTTTGGATTGGGCTACTCTGCGACGCGGATCCAGGCGTACCATCCCCAGAGCCATACGATTGTCGAATACGACCCCGAGGTCGCCGAGCGCGCCCGCCAGTGGGCCAAGGCCTATCCCAACGTCACCATCGTCGAAGACACCTGGCAACAGGCGTTAGGGACCCTCGGCGTATTCGATGCCATTTTCTTCGACGACTACCCCCTCTACAGCGAGGCGGAGATGCTCGAAATGGAAGAGGAGGTAAAGACTTCTCAACCCCTGCTCGCACAGGGGAAAAACCTCCTCGCAGAGGTCCATGCGGCCTATCCCACGCTCCACACCCTCCGCTACACCGATGCCGACCTCACAGAGCTCCTCCGCGAAGTTCCCCTCACAGAGACCCTCCAGCTCGCTCGTTTTCTCAAAGAACTCAAAGAGAGCGGCCAGATCACCGAAGCGCAACTGCTCCGCCAGATGCAGACCTTCGTAGACGAGCAAAAGATCAGAAGAGAAGAGGCAGAAAACCTCCTCGTGCCTTCTCCAAAGGCACCCCCTCAAAAGAGCGATCGTCTCTTTTATTTTTTAAAAGAATGTCTAGAGAAACATATGCGCAAAGGCTCCCGCTTCTCCTGCTTTTTGAGCGATCCTACCTCCAAGTACGAAGATGAGAAATTCTGCAACGCCTTCCTATCCGATCCCTTTATCGAATACCACGAGGAGTGGATCCCCATCACCGTCCCCTCGAACTGCAACTATTACCACAGCGACACAGCCCTTGTGATCACCCTCATTAAGCTCTAAAAAACGATCTCATTAAAAAGCTTATATCCCGCGCGCTTGAGGATGGTGCATTTGAGCTTTTGATCAGCTCCCGCGATTCGACGCGCTCAAATGCACCATCCTCAAGCGCGCGGGGTATAAATTGACGACAGACTCTAAAACGGATACCAAATCCCAAAAACAAAAAAAACGCCCTAGAAACCTAGGGCGTTTTTTGATTACGTTACGGCCTGGAAAGAGTTTCCTCTTTCCAGCTTGGTTTTAGATGTTCTCTACATTCGCTGTCAGTAGATTATGGAGCGTCTCAAGATTGGTCATTAGCCACGCGGTGTCAGTTTTTAGCATATCAAGGCGCTTACGGAGTTCCTGGTGAAACTCTCCAAACGTTATAGTGCTTGTTAGGTCGTCCTTGGTTACAACCTTGATATCAGCCATAGCGATGTGTTGGATTTGGTTGGTGATATGATCAGCGTCGATTCCGCCTAGATCGATATCATTATTTTGGATCCAGCTGAAGAATTTTTCTACTACTTCTTTATTCATCCTGCGTTCAACATTTTCAAAGAATGCAGCTTGGTCGAAGTGGAGACCTAGTTTCTCTGCTTCTGCATCAAAACAGAAAATACGGGCACATAGCTCCTTACGCTCTGCGATTGTTTGTAGAAGCTCTTCATAATGCTTCATAACCTCACCTGTTTCGGTGCTTATCTGGAATGCGAGTTGGACACTCATCGGCACTTCTTGCCCTTGCCCATTTTGTATTCCCACATAGTTATAACCTTTACCTCTTTCGAATTCGATCACTTTACCCAGTCGGTTTATTAGGTCGTTTATGTAGGTCGCGTCACATTCAGGGTCGCCATCGTTCCAAAAATGCTGTGGATTCATGGTATTGAGAACGATCTCTCCTATGACGGTTGTTGCATTGTAGGCTTTGGAGCCCATCTCTTTGACTTTAGAGGTAAAGAGTGAAAGATTTTGGACTAGTGCGCTGGATCCTGCTAGCCTTTTTTCTTCTGCTTCCTTCTTCGCTGCCATTTGTGATTGGCGATACTTATCGATGTTCATCTGCGATCTTTGTAGGGCTTGTTCGATCAAATCATCTCGGTCAGCAAATTCTTGCTTGCGCATCAAAGCACTTTTCCCGCCAACGAATGAACCTTCTAAGGCTTTTGTGTGTTGTAGCTGCAAGCTTGCCATTGGGTCTTGTGGATACGGATTATTGCCAGTCAACTGGCTAAGATGAAATGATGCATCAAAGCCGTTCTCTTCGATTACTTTTGGCTCATCATCTTCACCATGACTACCTGCTTCATTTTCGGTATTTTGTTGGGCTGCCTCTTCTTTTCGTCTTTTTGCCTCTTCTTCCTTTGCCTGAGTTGCTGCGTTATCGGAGAAGGATTTTGATGTCGCTGCCTTTCCTTCCAACCTGTTCGCTAACCCTTGTAGCCTTGCTTTTGCTTCTTCAGGTAGACTGATACCACTTCCACTAGAGGTTTCGCTGGTAGAGGATGATTTAACAAGTGTTTGCTTTGCCACTTCAGTTGTCGGACTTGGGTTGACCTTAGTTTTACCTTTACTCTCTGAGCTAGATGAAGAGGTCGAAGAGAACGAAAACGTAATATCCGCCAATAGTTTCGTTACAACTGGATTTGTTACCGGGGTGGTAGTAGTTGTAGCTGTCGGTTGCGTTGTAGTCGTTGTCGTGGTAGTTGTTGGTTGCTTGGGTTGAGATCGCGCGGAGAATAACTCAGCACCAGGTCCAAAGAGACGAGTCATTGCCGCATCGGCGAGCTGACTAGCTGCTTGAGCTGCTCCAGCTATTACCGAGCTTGTAAGATCAGGTAATGGCTGTGATGGGTCGCGCACAGGTATCTGGGGAGCTGCCGGGAGAGGCGGAAGGTCACTAGCTTTTGGAGGTTGCTGCTGTTGTTGAGCTGCTAGTTTGGCTTGTTCCTCAGCCAGCTTTTGAGCTTGTTGTTGGACTAATTGTGGATTTAATGCGGATTGTCCACTTGCTGAACGTGATGGAGAGGGTGATCTACTTGGTGAACGTGACGACGCGGTGTCTGTTCTATTTGCTGGACCCGATGCAGTGTCTGTTCCATTTGCTGAACCCGACGCGGTGTCCGTTCCATTTGCTGAACCCGACGCAGTGTCTGTTCCATTTGCTGAACCCGACGCGGTGTCTGTTCCATTTGCTGAACCCGACGCGGTGTCTGTTCCATTTGCTGAACCCGACGCAGTGTCTGTTCCATTTGCTGAACCCGACGCAGTGTCTGAATGCAGTTTTCCACCTGATGAAATTGACGCAGAGGGTGTAGCTGTATCTGAACTCGATGACGTTTTGCTTAGCAAGGAGATTTTACGAACAGGTCCTGAGTTTCCGCCTGATGAGGTAGAAGCGGAAGAGCTGTCCCAGAAATTTCTACGAGCTGATTTAGCTTGTGGGAGCACAGGAACAGGAGCTGCTTTATCTTTTAAAGGTACTGCAGCCGGCTTTATCGGTGCTGCGTCTTTTATCGGTGCTGCGTCTGACGAGGAAGAGGATGAGCTTTGCAAGAAAGCAGCTGAACGAGCTGATTTAGCTTGTGGGGGCACAGGAGCGGCTTTAGCTTTTGGAGGTACTGCAGCCGGCTTTATCGGTGCTGCGTCTGATGAGGAAGAGGATGAGCTTTGCAAGAAAGCAACTGAACGAGTTGATTTAGCTTGTGGGGGCACAGGAGCTGCTTTAGCTTTTGAAGGTACTGCAGCCGGCTTTATCGGTGCTGTGTCTGACGAGGAAGAGGATGAGCTTTGTCTTTTTTGCCAGGAGTATGAACGGGCTGGCTTAGATGCTACGTTGATTGGTTTTGAATTTGATGAAGATGATGAAGAGGATGTATCAAAGAACGCCTTATTGGCTTTAGAACTGCTAGCTTTATTGGATGGCGTAGCAGAGATACCCTTTTTTTTATCAGTAGACTTAGTATCTACAGGTGCATCGATAGAAACTGCGCGCTTATTGGATTTTCCGAGTGAACTAAGAAAAGACATAAAAATACCTCAACATTTTTTGTTTGTTAAAAATTGTTCTTCTTTCATGTGTATATTTTACATGTTTTATCTATATTGTCAACGCAGAGTTGATTTTAAAAAATTTTCTACGTCGTTTTGTTGCTATTTTATTATTTACTTTGGGTAGAGGCATTAGTTTGTTTTTAATGATCTTGTGTTTCTGTGTAATTTGTTTTTTTGTTTTCTTTGTTAGTTTATTTTTTAAGTTAACGTTTGAGGTGTCAAGGTTGAACGACTGGGACGAAAGGACGGCAGGGCATGCTAAAGAGTGGCAGAAAAAGCTGTTTTTCTACCGGTTTTGGTCGAGTATAGTATGGCCGGTCCAAAATCCTTTGAACCGGCCGGTTGTGGCTATTGACAGGCTTATAACCGAATAGAGTATCGCTTTAGATGAGAGCTTCTAGAGCTCAAGAAAGCTCAGAATCCAGTGTCTTGAGCTTCTCCCATTTTTCTACGATCCATTCTTGAGATTGGATTAACTGGTCTATCTTAGACTTCAGACGGGTTATTACGTACTCAAGGGGGATTTTGGGGTCTTCTGCTCCGAGCGCTTGCCTAGATTTTGAGCGTCGTACGAGCGGTTGACTTAGGGCTGAAGAGTCGCCTGAGGAAGCTTGGGGAGCATTTTGAGCGAAGAGCCAATCGCCGCTCGACCCCTTCTTCACTTGATCGGGATTGATTCCAGGAGAATCGTTAGGATCTAAGTGTTTGAAAAGATCTGCGATGTCGGCTCCGTTGATCGAGCTGTTGGCATCTTGCAGCACATCGCCATTTTTCGTTATGAAATCGTTATATATTTTCTTGAAAATGTTGATTTGTTTGTCTTGCTGAGAGAGCCAGCTGATCACCTGTGGATAGAGGATGGCTAATTCTCGCTGTTGCTCGGTGGTTAACCCCTCTCCTCTCTTTTGAGCTTCTTTATTTTCAATGAGTCTAGTAAGCGAGGTTGGAGGTGTTCCCCAGCAATGCTTGTGGTAGGTTTTTTTGGAGAAAAAGGCAGCCTGGGTTTCTTTCACGGCGGAAGCGGAGTCTGAACGGGAAACTGCTAGATCAGTGTCCAATTGTGTACTTTTCTCACTATCCTCATCTAGAGAGGGAGATGAAGTTGTAGTCGTGGTTGTCGCTGTGGACGAGAGTTGAGACTTAGATCTTGAAAATTTATTTTGAATTCTGCCCAGCTTTACCCCGTACTCTTTTAATTTTTTAGCTCTCTTCACTCCTCTTTCGAAGTTGTCGAGTATCTGGGCTCCCATCAGTTTAGTTATCTCGTTTTGATAGGATTTGAGGTGTACATCGAGGGTATTGAATGCAGTATAGCTCTCGTCGAGCTCCTCTTTTATTTGGTCGCGCTCTAATTGAATCCCATCCCTAGCACTTTTTTGGAGATTGCGCTGTGCTGTCATTACCTCTAGATCTTGTTGGTATGCTTTTTCTGTAGCATCCCATTCTTCGATATTTTCATTTAGTTCTGTGTCTAAGGTTTTGACCTCAACAGAAAGCAGATCTCGTTCCTGGGTGAGAGTTTCTAACTGCGTCTGGAGCGCCTCGGCGTTTTGTAGCTCTTCTTGTAAGGTTTTGATCTGATTAGAAAACTGATCTCGTTCCAGGGTCAGAGTTTCCAACTGCTCTTGGAGCGCTTTGGCATTTTGTAGCTGTTCTTCTAAGCCTTTGATCTGATTGGCGAGCTGATCTCGTTCCCGGGTGAGAGTTTCTAACTGCTCTTGGAGCGCATTGGCGTTTTGTAGCTCGCCTTGTAAAGTCTTGATCTGATTAGAAAACTGATCTCGTTCCAGGGTCAGAGTTTCCAACTGCTCTTGGAGCGCTTTGGCATTTTGTAGCTGTTCTTCTAAGCCTTTGATCTGATTGGCGAGCTGATCTCGTTCGTTGGTGAGCGTTACCAACTGCTCTTGGAGCGGATTGGTATCTTGTGGTTGTTCTTCTAAGCCTTTGATCTGATCAGCAAGCTGATCCCGTTCCCTGGTGAGAGTTTCTAACTGCGCCTGGAGCTCATTGGTGTTTTGTAGCTCGCCTTGTAAGGTCTTGATCTGATTAGCAAGCAGATCTCGTTCCTGGGTGAGAGTTTCCAACTCCTCTTTGAGCGCTTCTTGGGTGAAAGTTTCCAACTGCTCTTGGAGCGTTTTGGCATTTTGTAGCTGTTCTTCTAAGCCTTTGATCTGACTGGCGAGCTGATCTCGTTCCTGGGTGAGAGTTTTTAACTGCCCTTGGAAGGTTTCCTCGGTCTTTTTTTGCCCTTTTTCTAACCTCTGAATCTGCTGAGAGAGCGTATTTCGATCTTTCGTGACGGTTTGTAATTCTTCCGCGAGGGTTTCTAGCTCGTTATGCGCTTCTTGTGCTTTTTTATTGAGCATTTCGATTTGTTTTTCATTTTCCTCTGCTTTTCTTAGTTTTTCGGGTACATCTGCAAGTGTAAACTGGCTGATTTTATTGAGTTGGTCTAGTTCTTCATTTTTTTGCAGGAGTTCTCGTGTTATCATCTCTATCTGTTCCCGGAGCTCGTCGACTTTCTCTCCCAAACTCCTGCGCTCTTCCTCTCTCTTAGAGGTTAATTGGCCTACCAATTCATTGAGTTCTTCATCTTTTTGAGTCACGGCAGTTCTCAGGAGTTCTAGTTCCTCTTGAGTGGTTTTTAGCGTCTCTTGAGCACTGAGAGTCTTTTCTTTCCATTTCTGTTTTCCTTTTGTTAGAGCCTCCATATTTTCTTGGAAATTCTGATTTTTTTTGGAGAGAAGGCCATTTTGTTGTTTGATGGCATCTAGATCTAATTTGGTGCTGTCAGAAATTATCTTTAAGCCTCTTAGCTCAAACTCGATATCATTGAACTCTGTGCGGAGCTTTTGTAGGCTTGTTTCGTGGGTTCTTAAGAGTTCTTCGCGGTTGCTGAGGGTCCCCCTGAGGTCGGTGATTTCGCGGTCTTTTAGCGACAGTTGTGCCTCAAGATCTGGGAGGGTAGCGCTTGGTTCAGAAGCTGCTTGTGGGGGGATTTCTGTTTGGTGGGGTGTGGTGGGGGAGGAGCCGCTCTGGGAGTTGAGTGGAGAGCGACCTGGGGAATGGTTTGAAGAGGTGTCTGAAGAGGTTTTGGAAGGGAGACTCAATGGAGGGATCCTAGATGATGCGCTGTCTCTTAAGGGGGAGCGATTGGGAGGTGGCTGTGTGTGTGTCCCTTTTGCTTTTTTGTCGAATAGTTGCTGCAAAGCCTGACGCACAACGGCGTCCCTTTCACGACCGATAGGACATTGGCTGAGTGCTTGGTGGATTTCCCTTCTCGAAGCTCCTTGTGCGATCAAATTTCTTGCGGCATCTAGTGCTGAACTCATGGTGCTCTCCTTGTAAGGATTTTTTTGTCAAAAGCTTATAGGTGGTTTATCCTAATTCTGTCAACCTCAGAAACTTGCACTCAAGAAATTGTTTTTATGTGAACTTAGAGCTTGTAGAGAATCTCAGAAAATCCTCTGGAGAGAGAGGAGGAGTTTGGGGTAGGGGAGGCAGGGAGATAGGGTGAGTTTTTTAAGGGCGGCTTCCGCTTGGCGTTGTGCGGAAAAGAGGAGGCTCTCTTGGACCGCTTCGCTGACGCTTTGTTCGAAAGCGCGCATCGCCTCTGGCGAAGTGGCGGGGACGAGGCTATGGAAGAGGAGGGAGTCTCCTGGGTTCCAGCTGTCGCTCGTTTCAGAGAATGCCGCTCCAGCATGGAGGCCGAGTAGATCGTTTGAAGACACAAGGGCTCGGCTCTTGGTCTCCCCTTGAGGAATGTGGATGAGGGGACTCAAGCTGCAGGATAGATAGGTCACAAGGTCGTTTAAGGGGTCTAAGAGGACACAGCCGAATGCGAACGAAGGGTGAAGAGGGTCTTCACAGAGAGATTCGTTGAGTTGGTGGATGAAGGGGATGAGTTTGAAGGGGAAGGACTGAGAGGCGTTCCACTCTTGCAGGCGCATGCGGATCATGCCGCGCAAGGTGGCGATGGAAAGGGAAGATTCTACGGTGCTTGTCTCTGTTACGGCGATGAAGAGGAGGAAGGTGTTGTCGGAAAAGCGGAAAAAATCGTAGTAGAGCCCGAGAGGATTGCCTGCAGCGGGTTTGGCAATGCCGCTATCGATTTGGGGCCAGGAGGGAGGGGCAGCAGGGGAGAGAAGCGCATGGGCTTTTTGGATCGTCTCATTGAATTCGATGATGAGATCTTTGCCGGTCCGCTCTTTGTTCAGTTCTCCCGAATCGAGATAGAGAGAGATGTCGTGGATGCATTCAGAGATGTTTTGGTAGCGTTTTTCTAATGAAACGGCGAGCGCTTTTGCGGCGATTTTTTTGAGTTTTTTAGGTAGGGCAGAAAGGTGGATGGTTCCGTAGCTGAGTTTGCCGAGAATGAGCTCGTAGAGGATGACACCGAGCGCATAGATATCGGTAGCAGGGGTAACGGAGGCGGGGTTTTCTTTTTGTTCGGGACTCATGTAGCTGGGTGTGCCGAGGTAGCCAGCCCAGTTTTTTTGAGGGGGTGTACCGTAGCTCTCTTCGTGGAGTTGTGCGATGCCAAAATCGATGACTTTGATTTCTCCCTCTTCTGTGATGAGGATATTTTCAGGTTTCAGATCGCGGTGGATGACGCCGTGGGAGTGGAGGTGGGAGAGGGCATAGGCGACTTGAAGGACGATCTCGAGAGCACGGCGCATCGAAAGGGATTGACGCATGATGAATTGTCTCAGCGAGATTCCACGGATGAGTTCCATCGCCATGTAGAGACCTCCTTCCCATTCCCCTTGGCCGTAGAGTTTTACGATGTTGGGATGGTTGCTCAAGGCGATGACTTTGGCCTCTTTTAAGAAGTGCTCGATAGCTTCTGGATGGGTGACGTAGGAGGGCGAGAGGACTTTGATGGCGAGGGGTTTTTTTGACTGGGGATCGATGCCGAGATAGAGAAGGCTCATCCCCCCTTTGTTGAGCAAGCTTTCGATCCGGTAAGGGCCGATTTTTTCGGGTAGGGGGGGGATGTCTTCGCTTGGGCCCAACTCGGGCAAGGTATTGCGTTTGTAGAAGGAAGGCCCATCCATTGCGGTCACTGACCTACTTCTAGAATTTTGACGCCGAGAATGTCGCCGAGTTTGACGAGCTCAGCCCTTGCGACGCGTTTTCCCCCAATCGTGAGGGTCACTCCCTGTTCGGGACGTGTAGAGAGCTCGAGGATGTTGCCCGGTTGGAGTTGTAAGAGTTGATCGAGGGTCATCTTTAGCCGATCGACCTCTACAGAAAGAGTGAGTGGGATGTCGCGGCTGGAAAGGATTTTCTTGATCGGTTTTTTTTCTTCTTCCTGCCCGCCTAGTAATTCTATTTCTTCATACTCTTCTTCATCCGCTTCACTTTCGTCTTCTTCTTCATCTTCATCCTCATCCTCTTCCTCTTCGTCGCTGTCATCCTCATCGTCCTCTGCGTCTTCGTCGTCTTCATCTTCATCTTCGTCGTCTTCTTCCTCGTCCTCCTCCTCTTCTTCCTCTTCGTCGTCGAAGAACTCTTCATCATCATCTTCATCGTGTCTTTTGTCGCTCATAGACTGTTCCTCCTCGTTGTAAAGGGCGTAATCTGTAATTTTTAGGCCTTCCTCTTTTATTCTCACTCTCAAAAGAGGGGTGTCTTCGAGTGTGAGTGTGAGGGTGCCTTTGTGTGTTTTGGGGTCGAAACCGCAGTGGTCTAAAATGAGAAAATCGCCTGTTTTGAGCTGTTGGAATGCGGAAGAGGAAAGGGTCGTCTTTCCGGCAATGAGGCGCAAAGAGAGCTCTAATTGTTTGCCAAGTGGGGCATCGAGAGAGAGCGGAGCACGCGCACTGAAATGGGCTTTAAATGCCTGGTGCAATGAATTCGGGCAGATGAGTCTTCCCCAAAAAGTGTGGATGCCGATGGTAAAAGAGAGATCGATGGCGAGCGCATCTTCTCGAATCAGCGATTGAGAGGGGGCCATTTTCACACTGAGAGAGCCCAATGGGCGTAGTTCGTTGAGCGCACTGAGCGCTTTTTGTGCGAGGAAGTAGTAGAATCCCTCTTGGAAAGCAAAGGAAGTAAATCCCTTTGCTTCTTGAGTTTTGCTCAAAAGAAGCGCTGTTAAGCGGGTGATGTCTTCTCTTGCGAAGATAAAGTAAGCTTTTCCGATGAGAGGGGTCAATTCGAGTGCTATGGTGATTTCATTCATCCCAAAACCGGTGGCGAGCTCTGTCGCTTTAAGCCACTGGGTGTTGTGAGAGGAGATCTCGAGAGAGGGAATTTCCCAGGATCGGGCGATCTCTTGGGCGCAGCTTGCCCAATCAAAAGCAGGGGGTGAGCCGTGAAGGGGGATGACTTTGGCATCGGCGAGTGTCTCTTGGATCTGTCGGATCCAATTTAAGGGGGCTTGTGTCGTCATTTAGAATCTCTCGTCTTGGGCGTTCTCTACTCTCTCTTTTCTGTGGAAGAGAGGGCGTTCTTCTTTGTTTTGAATCTCTGCATCGAGTCGATGAATCGAGAAATTAAATTTTTTCTCTGAAAAGGCTCTGAGGAGCGCTTCTTTATGGAGTTCGACGCAATGGACTGCAGCGGCATGTGAGGCGATTTCGATGTTAAAGGTCTTTGGCGCTGTCGTAAATTCTCGAATGGTGATCCGAGTGCCGCAAAAGAGGGAATCGGCATTGTCGAGGTAAATCGTCGTTTCTGTCTCGTGCGAGGTCGTGAGCATGATCATCTCTGCGGCCATCTTTTCAAAGAGGGCCTCGAGTTGGAGGGTAGTCGTCGCTTGGATCTCTTGAGCTTGCGCCGTCTCGCTTAAAAAGGCAGATTGCTGGTGTTGTAGGGTAATCGCACCCAAGGCGTTTTGCGTATTTTCCTTCTCTTCCTCTTCGATGAGCGTGAAGAGATTTTTTTGCTTGGGCGCCTCGTCGATCTCTCCCACGCGCATCCGCTCTCTAAATTTTTCTTTAGAGACCTCTTTACAGGCCTTCTCGAGTGTGGAGGCGGTAGATCTTGGGAGGGGAAATACTCTCGTCATTTTATCCAGATCCTGGTTCGTTTTTATCTTCTTTATCTCCCGAAGCGTTTTCTTTGCGCTTGAAGAGGGGTTTTTCCTCAATCGTCCCCGTTTCCAATCGGTGGACGCGGAAGCCGAAGTTCCCCTGTTGGAAGGCTGCCATCAGGTCACTGGCATTCCCTTGGAAGAGGGCGGTTGCTTGCGGAGTGCCGTTGAGTTGGATGTTAAACTGCTTCGGAGCACTACTAAACTCCTGGATTATAATTTGGGAGCCGAAAAAAACAGAAGAGGCAAATTGCGGGGCGTTCAAAGTCACGACGGTTTCTGTCATTCCTGAGAGGTTCATTACGGTCATGACGCCGACCATTCGGTCGAAGAGGTCCATGACTTGTGGGGGAAGGCGCGTATAGGGGACGAGGGGAGAGGCTTCGAGCAGCGGGGCCTGTGGGGGGGGCTCTTGAGGTTGGGGAGAAAGGTTCTCTGTTGCCGCGAGTTCTTCTGCCTTCTCTTTTTCTGTCTTAAGAGAGGGTACTTCTGGGGTAAGCGATGGAGGGGGGATAGCTCCTGAGGGGAGTTCTTCTGGGGTTTCAGGGGCTTTAAGGGCTTCTTTCCCCTTCACTACTCCCTCTTTTTTCGCTTGTTTAAACAGAAGGGAAGCGTCCTCTTTTTTTCCCACAGGTCCTTCAAAAGAAAGGGGAAGTTGGGTCGATTTTTCCTTAGCAGCAGTTCTCGCGGGTGCTCTACCTCTTCTCGTCTGCGGGGTTTGAGAGGAGCGTTCCCGTTCAATGGGAGGCGGTGGTTGTTCTTGGGAGGGTTCTTGAGGCGTGGTCGGTTGTGTGGAGAATCCCCTCTCTCCTGCAGGCACTCCAGAAACAAAGGGTGGGGGCTCAGAAGGGAGAGAAGGAGGTGGGGTCGTTTGAGTGGGCGGCCCTCCTCCCCCGGTGAACGTCTCCTGGACTTGTTGTTGCGGAGGTTCTGCTTGGGTGGGTTGTGGGGGGAGCTGGGTAGCGGCGCGCATGCGGGGAGAGGGATTACGAGGAGGAGGGGGTGTTGCACTGCGGATGATTTTCCGCGTTCCTTTGCCGACTGTTAAGGGGTTGCTCTCTTTCCCGAGGGCAAAGGGGGAAATGAGGGGAGGAGTGGGGGGAGGGGCTGAGGCGGCCTCGGCTGCCTGCTCCTCTTCTGCCTCTTCGCGCCGTTTCCGTTTTTTTTGTTCGTCGGGATCGGTTTTGCTCACTTCTTCGACACGTTTGCGCATGGCTTCTTTGAATTTGCCTGCATCGACCTTTTTCCCCGAGTCGTCAGAGGGGCCTTTAGTGCCCTCGGGTCCTCTGACTTTGTTCACATCAGCCATACTCTTCTAACCTTTGGGTTTGGATCTCTTTTGCCGCGCATGTAGGACGGAGCCCATCTCATCGGTCTCGATACCCTCTTCGCGTACTTCTTCCGCCTTCATCTCTTTTTCCCATTCTTTCCGATGGGTGTGCATCTTTTCGACGTCTTGCTGTTTTTTGATGAGATCCACTCTAGCGATCTCGACCTGCTGTTCTGCTGCCTGCACCTGCTTGTGTTGGTCTTGAACTTTTTTTTCCTTCATTTGGAGTTTTTCGTCCACAATCTTTAAGTATTGGCGCATCTCTACGATCTTATCTGCAGCAGATCCCTCGTCCATTTTTTCGCGCAGTTGGGTGAGTTTAGCTAGGCGGTGTTCTTTCTCGAGATCCCGCTCTTTTTCGAGCTGGCGCAGCTTTTCTAGCTCTTTTTCAAGGGCCTGTTTTTTCTCGCGGAGGACCTTCTCCGCTTCATCACATTTTTTCTGCTTGATGATCGTGATCTGCTCTAGGGGATAGCTCGGTCTTTTTTTCATTTTGTATTCGTGTGAATTTCTTTCGTAATTTCACCACAGAGAGGAGAAACCACAGAGAGGAAATTTTTTAAACAATCCTTCTGACTAAGGATCAAAAAGCGTTTAAAAAAGTTTCTCTCTGTGGTTTCCCCGGTATTGTTGCGTAATTCATGAGGACCTAATCTAGCTCCCCATCATTCCATTCTGAATATATGCACTCTCACCACAGAGATGGAAAACCACAGAGAGGGAATTCATATTAAAAAATTTCCTCTCTGTGGTTTTTCATCTCTGTGGTGAGATTCAACTATTTAATCAACAACGCTGGTTTCCCCTCTCTGTGGTAAATATACCCAACTTTATCTAAAGAGAGCGCGGAGCTGCTGTTTCGTCTCTTCGAAACTCGATTTTTCTTCGATGAGCTGCTTGAGGAAGCGGTTGACTTTGTCGATGTACTTGATGGCAAAATCGGCGTTTTTATCGGAGCCTGGTTTGTACTCGCCGATGCGGATGAGGAGCTCGTTTTTCTTATAGTTGGCGAGAACTTCTCGCACTTTTGCAGATGAGCTGGAGATGTTCTTTATCGACGATGTGGCGTTAAAATACGGCTGATCGAAGCGAGGACGTCGATTGCGGGATAGTGGTATTGGCGCGCGAGTTCAGAGGAGAGGATGATGTGTCCATCGAGGATCGAGCGGGTCTCGTCAGAGACAGGTTCATTTAGATCATCCCCTGCGACCAGAATGGTGTAAAAGGCTGTGATGGATCCTTTGTCAGAATTTCCGGAGCGCTCGAGAAGGCGAGGGAGTGTGGCGAATACGGAAGGGGTAAAGCCCGCGCGTGCAGGAGGCTCTCCTGCAGCAAGGCCGATCTCGCGCAACGCTCTTGCAAAGCGGGTCACGGAGTCCATCATCAAGATGACTGTTTTTCCCTGGTCTGCGGAAATATTCGGCGATGGCAGTTCCGACATAGGCGGCATTGAAGCGCAGCTGTGCGGCTTGATCGGAGGTGGAGACGATGATGACAGAGCGTTTCATCCCTTCTGTCCCAAGGTCGTTTTCTAGAAATTCACGCACTTCGCGGCCCCGCTCTCCGATGAGAGAGATGACGTTGACATCGGCTCTAGCGTTGCGCGCAATCATTCCCAAAAGGGTCGATTTACCGCCGCCTGCTGCCGCGAAAATCCCCATCCGCTGCCCTTTGCCACAGGTCAGCACGCCGTCGATGCAGCGCACGCCGACTGCGAGCGGTTCTTCGATTTTGCGTCGTGTTAGAGGATCAGGAGGAGAGCTGATGACGGGATAAGTCTCATCGACATTGGTGAGCTCTCCCTTTGTGTCTTCATCGAGGGGTTTGCCGAGGCCATTTAAGACTCTGCCGAGTAGGCCAGGTCCCACTTTGATATGCAGCGGCATGCGCAGGGGGATGACCTCTGAGGAGGGGCCGATACCTTGCATGTCTCCGAGCGGCGAGAGGAAGACCTCTTCGCGTGTGAAGCCGACGACTTCTGCCATGAGAGGTTCGCTGGTCTCGTTTGATCATGCAGACCTCGCCCATCTTGACTTGAGGAACGACGGCCTTGATCAGCATGCCGATGACTTCTGTGATACGGCCATGAACGGTCGTTAACTCGAGGTCGTCTAGATGGGTGATGAGGTTGTTCAAAATTAGGTGGCTGTTCCATTACAAGCTGGACTTGCATCAGCGTTTTGAGGCTAGAGACTGCATTGGAGAGCAGGACAGATGTGTATTCGAGCTCCTGCGTCGCTTTATTCAGTTTGACTTGGACGAGGAGAAAATCGGCAGGTGCCAAGGCTTGCCCCTTATCTTTGAGGGACTGGAGTTGCTGTTTGGCAGAGGCGAGTTGCTGTGTCCCGTCGTTCAGATAGGCCAAAAATTTGCCGAAAGGCCCCTTGAATTGAGAGGCGTCGACTGGTCCTGGCGTCTCTGCTCCCATTTTCACATTGGCCGAGCGCAGGTGATCTGTCGCATCGGAGAGTTTGTTTTTCAAGAGATACTTCTGCGAAGGTTTCAGCTTGAGGTTGGGCGTGTTGAGTTGCGGAGGAGATGTCGCCCATCGTAGCTTGGGCATTATTCACCTGAGCCGTTAGAGTCTGCAAGGTAGGCGACTGCGCCAAAGAGGGCTGCCCATGAGCGAGATCGAAGGGGGAGATCATCGAGGCTTTACCTGCTGTCTCCATCGGCGTGGCTCCTTCTGGTTTCATGAAGGAAGCAAACGATTGGTGTAGGGTGTCGATACTTCCCCACCCTTATCGCTCCCCAACACGCGCGGTGGAAAAGCGTTTATCGACGTCAGAGAGATCGGATGGAGTTGGTTTATCTACCATGAGATGATTTCCTCAAATTTACTTTTTCTTTTTAGATTTCGTAGCGGGTTGGCCCTGAACGGGAGTGGGCGCTTTTTTAACGAATTTGTGCACGAAATCGAGCGCCGATTTCGCTACCGTTTTGATCATGGGGTCTTTGATCATCTCACACGATTCTTCCAGGATTTTTTCCCCTTTGACGACTTCTTGCGGATTTAAGGACAGGCTCAAACCCAGAAAGGTGCGCGCCATCTCGTGAGAGGGGTCCTTTTCTAGGATGTCTTCGAAGATTTTGGCTGCCTGTTTGAGCTCGAGTTTGCACAGGTGCAAATAGCCCATCCCGAAGTGCGGCAGGGGATTGTCGGGTTCGAGCAGCTGCAGAGGCTTTGAAGAGTTTTGATCGCTGCATCTTCATCCGCTTGATTGATCGCGATAAACCCCGCTTCAGCGAGAACGATGAAATGGTCTTTATATTTTTGAAGCTGCGCCCATGAAAGTGCCTCCTTGGTTATATAAAATTATTGAGATTTCTGGTTGCGCACCATCTTGCCAATCACCGAATTGACTTGCGAGATCAAGTTCGAAATCGATTCGCCGATCTGCGTGACTTGGCTCATTGCAAATTGCAGTAGCAAGAATTTTCCAGGTGTCGCATGCGAGGGTTTGACTGGCGACGGCGCTTGACCTGTTGAATCACCTTACTTTGCAGATTGACGTATTGCTTGATCAGCGTTACAAATGAAATGACTGGCCCAATTTCACTTGCGTCATTATCCGTTCTCATTAATTTCTTCTCTTTTGCTTGTTTATTGGCGATTCTGTTAAGACTTTCTGCAGGGCGGCATAGCCATGAAGGAGAATGCCGAGTTTATCGAAATCTTCAGATCCAGCGCCTTGGCGTAAAGGCGCTTTTAATCTCCTGAATCTGCTCTTCGATCATTTTTAGAAGCTCTTTGATTTTTGCAGGGATTGATTTTGAGATCTTTTTCCAGATCGAATTCGAAAAGAGCTCTTCCTTTTTTTTCTAATCCAAACATGATTTCCTCACAGAAGACTTAAATAGAGTTGCATGTCGCAATTATTGCAGATTGTAGTTAATTCTAAATTTTAATCCATCTTTTTCGAGCAACACCATCGTTCGGCAAAATGCCCGTCATTTCCATTCCATCAATCAGTATCTCCTATGCTCAAAATTTTCCCGTTGATCACCACGAACATATTCTTCGTCATCTTTTTTCGAATAACCTGACACCTGATATTGCGCTGAGATGTCGATGCGCGAGTCTCGCTGACTCGTGTAAGATCACGAAATTCTTCACCGTGCGGATTCCCTTAATCGTTTTGAGCTGCTCTGACATGTCGTTAAAAGGGCGTGCGATCTGTTTTGATCCACTCTTCCCGCGAGCACGAGTTCTCCATTGCTGAGTTGGAAAGTCACACCGCTAAAACCCTTTTCATCAGCATGCTCTGGATTTGCGTCTGCGAGTTCGTCTCGATGACAATCTGATTATCCAGGCGATCGAGATAGGGAAAATTCAGATTGACGTAATCGGTTAATCGCCGCCGCTTCATCGAGTTTGGGAAGATACCCTCGCAGGACAAAACTCCCCGGCTTCTGCGAGTAGAGAGAGACGCCAACCCACTCAGGATTGAGCATCAAAAGCGCATTCATGCTCTCCCAGACGTACTCATCGATGACGACATTGTCTTGGATCCCATGGACGAAAGGCAGGTTATTCACTTTATAGAATAATTCCTGTTTTTCAACAGCAGGTGAGGACGTGACCGACGAAGAAGACGTTCCGTTTGCTGGGTTATAGGAGTACTGGATATCGTCAAAACCGTGGGTCGCCTTTTTGAGCTCTTCCTCGACATCAGGTGCCTTGACGACGACCGTCTGCGTCTTGAAAAGAGCCATCAGCCCTCCGATCCCGCCGATGAGCGCGAGGCAAAGGAGATCGCCCCCAAATTGCATGGCGGGTCTTAATGACCATGTCTTTCCAATCCTCGACTTCCTCTTCAACATCCTCTTCTTCCTCTTCCTCAGAAACTTCCACTTCTTCCGCTTTAACAGGAAGAGCGGCAGGAGGGGAGATGATGGTCTCGTGGATCTGCTCCCGATCGATCATGAGAAAGGAGGTCGTTCCGAGGGCGATCAGATCCTGAGAAGAGATCGGGCTCTTTGTGGTGATGAGCTCCCCATTGACTAGCACCCCGTTGCGGCTATTCAAGTCTTCGATGAAAATCTGATTCTCCTCATCGACACTGAGCCTTGCATGTTGGCGCGAGACGCTCAAATCTTGAAAGATGATATCGCAGACATTGGGGTCCTTACCCAAAATGTAAGTCGATCCTCTCTGCAAGGCGAACTCTGCACCTGCGTTAGGGCCTGAGATCACTTTTAAAAGCCAGCGAGCCTCTCCGCTTGGTTCGACGCTGACGGAAGAGAGATCTTCCGCTCTTTCTTCATTAGATGGTGGGGTATCGACAGGAGGCGTAAAGATGGGTTCTTGTTCTGAGAAGCGGAAAAACGTGCTGCCGATCTGGAGGATATCCCCCTCGCGCATCAGCACAGGTTCTGTGATGACTTTCCCATTTTGCGTGGCGGGGTTGACCGCGCTCAAATTTTCGAGAGTATACCCCTCTGCAGTCAGTCGGCAGATCACATGCCTGCGCGAGACCATCGGGTCTTCTAAGACGATCGAGACTTCGTCGGGGTCGCGGCCAAGGGCCCATTCTTCCCCCTCTTCTAAACGGATGACGAGACCAGCGAGTGGCCCCTCTTCAGCAATGAGAAAACCTGCCATTTCTTTATTCTAGTTCCTTATGAGAGATCAGTTCTGTTTTCCAATAATCGAGAAAATTCGCGAAATCCTCTAATGCTTCTCTAAACATCTTGTAATTCATGTCATACGGTAAAAGCAAAGAGAGTGTCAAGAGGTTCTCTTCTGGATCCATTCCGATGACAGCCCCTCCCGTTCCTTGCCCTAAGAAGTTCGCTTTCATCAGGAGGATGAAAAACTCTTCCCGCTTGAGTTTGGGTAGGGTGCCGATGGTCCCAAAGAACAACACCTCAGAATCCAGTGGAAAGATCTCTACGGCGGTTTCTGTATTTAACGAAACGAGAAATCCCCCCGATTCCCCCTTTTGAGGCACGGTATCGAACAACAGTTCTTGAGTGAGCGTTTGTAGGAAGGATTCGAGCACTTAGTGTCTCCCTAGAGTTCCACGAGTCGAGCTTTTACCGGTACACTCAAAGGTTTAAACGCTTTAGTTATTTAAGGCAAACGAAAAAAAATAAGTATACAACTCTTTGCTGTTCAGAGAAATAGAACAACATAGATTAGTCGACATTCATTACATGTCGCGTAAATCTCAAAACATGTTACAATTTAAATAAAAAGGAAAGGCGTTATGTTGAAGGACGAATTTAATCGTTTGGTGCAATTATTCGAACAAGCTGCCGCCGGGAAAAAAATTAACCTCGAAGAAGTGTTCATGCAATCGGTCGCTTTTTTCGATCGCTTAAAGCTGCAAGTGCAAAAGGGAAATGAGGATGAAAAGCAAGAGGCGATGGAAATGATGGCCCAGCTCTATGAGCGCATGACAGAGGAATCGAAGAAGATCTCTGAGCGCGCAGGCCTCTCAGAAGATGAGCTCCTTGCCTATGCGGAAAACCCCGCGAACTTCACAGCGGATCAATGGCGCGCCCTTCAAGAGTCCAAGGTGAATATCTCCCGCGCAGGGCGAGAGCTCGCCAAGGCGGTCTATGAAAAAGGAAAGGAGGGGATTCTACCCCCTCCTGAAAAGAAGAAAAAGCCCACTAGCCTCAAGAAGATCAAGAAATCGGGCTGGATGCGCTCTTAAGTTTTTTTAACTTTTGCCTTTACTTCCTTCCGGATCGCGTCGTACCGTTTTTTGCCAGAGGATTTTCCCCCTGTGACGGTGCGGGGATCTATCTGAACCGCTTTTTGAGCGGCTTTGAGATTGTCTTTAGCTTTTTGTTCTAGCGATTTGTCTTGTAAGCCCTCGAACAACTTGGCAAATGTCTGTTTGTTAGTATCAGATACTAAAACAGCTCTTACGATATCGTCCTCTATGTTCTCATCGTGTAGGGGGGCGTTGTTTCTACGGCAATACTCTGCATAGCCTCTACGCGTTCTGACCGCATCCATCCCAGCAAAGACGAGTCCTCCGACCCAAAGCGCATGTTCTTCTGCATTCGAGGTGGGGTTTTGTTCTTTGTAGCGCAAGCTATCAGGGAAGTTGGCAGGGACATAGCTTCTCGCATTCCCGTCACAGATTCCTTGGTGGGCTGCTTCATAGGTCTTTTTGGCTTCTTGGCGTACCCGTTCTGCGTGTTGGCTTAAAGTCTCTGGGCTTTTCAGGGCATCTTCTGGAACGCTAAAGGCCATCGCTAGGGCGTAGTAGTCGACTTGCTCCAATTGGGCGTTGACTTTGCGCAACTGAGCGAGCTCCTTCGCCTGTTCTTGCCATTTTTTAGTGAGAGCCTCTTTCTTGTTTGAGGAGAGAGGTTTCTTTCTTTTCTTTTTCAGCTCTCTGTCTGTAGTTTTTTGTGTTTTCTCGAGCGCATCGATCTGTTTTTTTACAGCGCTCTTTTGAGAAGAGACGAGGTTTTCAGCCGCAGCCATTCTCTTATAGAGGAGGTCGCGTTGCCGAGCGCTTTTGATCGGTTTTCCGACTGTAAGGGCAGCTTTCTCAGCTTTCTTGGGAAGGTTCTGGAGGACGGGGTCGTTGGCGCGATGATGCTGGGATCCTCGATGCGCTCCTTTTCTACCAGGGGCATATTCGGTAGGGGTGCGGATCTTGTCTCCCCACACTCTTTCTACGATCCCTTTCATCTTTTGGACGGCAGCTGCGAGCTCTGGATTATTTTTAGTGAGCTCAGACAGCTCTTTTTCACACTTGCCTCCCGTTGCGGCATCTGTGTAAATCACAGTGGAGTACTCGAAGTCGATCGTGAAGTCATTGCTGGCTCTAGCTGGCTGGATGGCCTGGTGGATCTGGTTGTAGAGATCTACCATTTTCTTCTCTTCCTTGTCGCTCGGCTTCGCATAGACAGCAGAACTGCCCAAATCGTTATACAAACGAGGGGGATTACTAGGGGGAGGAGGAGCTAGTCTCTCCATATGAACGCCTAATGGACCTGGAACTGCCATAATTAATACCTCGATTATTGTTTATAACTATAGTTTATCAGGAAATCGGTAATTTTATAAATAGTTTTGGTAAGTATTTTGTTAATTTTCGGTGTTTTTGCGGGTTTATAGGGTCGTTTTGGCGTTAAATCATTGATTGTCAATCGCTTAAGTGTCAATTTTTATAGATTAAGTGAAAATTGAAATTATTTGTCGTTCGCAAGTTGTTAGATAAATAGCGTGTTGCGTTATCTGTATGTTAAGAGTTGGTTAATTTATCTTTTAAATATAATTGGTTTCTTATAAAATGGAGTGTGAGGGAATAGATTAACATTAAATCAGGAACGGAAAACTCCCCCCAAAGACTTTAAGAGGTTTTCGGGGTATTAAGGGGTCCTTCCTTACAAAATAAGAGGTTTCATTATGGGTATGCCAGACCGAGTGACAGAAGTGGGGTCAGCAACAGCTACAGATCCAGCATTGGACGCATGGCAGAAGGTCCTCCAAGAGGTACAGAACTATGAAGCCATTATGGATCAAGACAAGAAGCAGCTAGCGTCAGCCATTAAGGCGATGTTAGATGCCCTAAAGAAGGGAACTACCGACGGGAAAGAAGAAGCGATGCAGATTGCGCTCACGAAAATCATGCCAGAGGTGATGGTAAACGAGGGTGATAAGGCTGCAGTTCAGGCTGCCCAAATGGACGTTGGAACAGGGCTCCGTGGGTTCCAGACAGACATTCAGAACACCTTCAATGACCTCGCTACTTGGGCTAAAGACGGTGGTGAAAAGACCGATCCTGCTAAAGGAAAGGCGCTTACTGAGAAGTTACAAAAATTAGTGAATGACTTTGATGGTGCTGTTAAGAATGCTCCGCCAGGACTCTTAGATAGTAACGGAACGGATACAACGCTCATATCGGGAATCGATGCGATAAAAGACGCTTTTGGTAGCCACTGGGGAAATACAGATGCGATGCAGAAGGATTTCAAATCTTGGTTTACTCAAGATTGCAAGGGTCCGGCTCCTGCTGTTACACAAATCCAGAACGCGTTCCAGCAGATCAATGCGACCTGTTCTTCGGTAAACCAGATCGCACAGACGAAGATGCAGTTCTTATCGACAGGATATAACCAGGAAATGGGAGGAATGCAGCAGATCTTCAACGGCCTGAAGACTGCAATTTCTACGATGATTAATGGTCAGAAAGCTGGTTAATTAAGTTTTACTAAAAAATTAAAATAAGGGGTAATTTATGCCACAACAACTCGCTTCATTTAACTGTCCCAATGTCACCTGTCGTAAGACCAGAGATCAACTTCTATGCCAAGCTATTGGAGGCGATCTCCAAGTCGACTGAGTCGATGACAAGCCAGCAGAGGGCAGATGCAAAGACGACAGAGCTCGATGCAGACATAGAAAGAGGGGTTTTCGATTGGTTCACAGGCACAGGGCCACATGAATCCTCTAAACCAGGCAGCACTTGAGATTTCCAGTCTCGTAGGGCAGCTAGCCAATTTGCCCAGCGATTCTAAATATGATGCTCAGCGGCAAGCTCTGGGTTATGAGATTCAAAACTGGCAGACAGCGTTCCAGAAAGCCCAGACAGAGTACCAGGGGGATAGATAGCCAAGCGAGTAACTTGGTGAACAAGGGAGGGAAGACAACGCAAGAGGACGTTGACGCCATAAAGGCAGTCGTAGCGCTTGTGAATGCGATGACCCAAATCGGTTCTACCTTGGCGAACATATTGGCGAGATAAGGCATTTGTTTCTTCAGCGGCCTATCTCATTAACGACCCTCGAAAATGTAGATTTTCGAGGGTTTTTTCTGTAAAGATTTTGTCGGTTTTTAGTCGTTTTTGTGGGTTTCTTGGATGGGTTTTCTTTAAGCTGTTGATTTTTAGTATGTTACGTGGTTGTTTTGGGGTTTAATACTTTGTACAGGACAAAATTTAATGAGGTGAAAAGAACTCGTTGAGCGTGAATTATATCTACCTGAGTTTAGCCAACTTAGGAGTAGCTATGCATCACGTCAACGAGTTACAAAGACTTTTGGTTCAGAATTTGCATTGGAATAAGGCAAGGATTGCCTGTCTTGCCCAAATTTTACAAGCACTAATTTGCGCAAGAACAGTAAACCTCACCCAAATTTCTTCTTTTTTTCAATCGAACGCAAAGCAGGACTCTTCCTATAGAAGAGTCCGGCGATTTTTCTCAGGATTTTCTTTCGATATCACTGTTATTATCCCTCTAATACTCTCTCTTTTTTGTCTTAAAGGACAACTGATCCTAATTCTTGATCGCACCAATTGGAAATGGGGAAAGCGAGATATTAACATTCTTCTTCTCTCGGTCGCTTATAGAGGAATTGGTATTCCTATTTTCTGGAGTGTGTCTAATTCTTCTGGCTCCTCATCTACTTCGGATCGAATATCCATTCTGAAGAAGATTCTACAACAGATCGGGCATAGGCGCATATATGCGTTTTTGGCAGACCGTGAGTTCATAGGAGAGGACTGGTTTAGGTTTTTGAAAAGAGCAAAAATCCCCTTCGTCATTCGTATTAAGAAAAACACTATGGCAGGAGGGCTTCGAAACTACTATCAAGTTCCTATTCTAGAACTTTGGAAAAATAGGGGTAGATCCAAATCGATTATCAATCGCCCTGTTCTCATTTGGGGGCAACTGCTTTATGTTTCAATACATCAGGCGAAAGGTGCGAAAGAGCCGATGATCGTAGTCGCTAATGTTCAATTCGAGGATGCCATTGGTCTGTACCGAAGAAGGTGGGAAATAGAGACTTTATTTGGCTGCTTAAAAACTCGGGGTTTTAGAATGGAAGATACCCATATGACGGCACCTGAGAAAATAGAAAAGCTGCTTTTTGTTCTGGCTATAGCCTTCTGCTGGTCTTACAGGCTTGGGGTCATAAAAGATGCTGAAGAGGCTATCCCCAGAAAGACTCATGGGAGGTTGTCTAAAAGCCTATTTCGGCTGGGATTGGATTGGTTAAGGTCTGTGATTCTTTCCATAGAGAAGAAAATCGATGAATTTCGAAAAATCCTTAAGATTCTAAACACTTGTAGGTTAGTGTGTTAGGAAATGTCATAAAAATTTTGTCCGGTACAAAGGGTTTAATAAAAGGTAAAAATAATTATCCAACGTAATTATCTGATTATTAGTTGTTTGCGATTATTATATGTTAAGGGTGTGTTAAAGTATCTTTTAAATATAGTTTGTTTGATATAAAATAGAGTAAGAAGGAATAGATTAACATGAAATTGGAAGCTGAAAACTCCTCCTAAAGGTTTGAGAGATTTTAGGGGTTTAAGAGTCGCTTCCTTATTAAAGGGGTCATTATGAGTATGTCTGTTAAACAAGCAAGTGAAGGTGGTTTTCGAGGACCAGTAGATGGTCCTAATAAGACTATTTCACAGAATCCTGCTCTAGCGGCCGTTGTGGCGCAGCTGCAGTCGGGATTAGAAGAAGTGAAGCGTGCAGCGCGAGAAATGGGTTCTAAGGAAGCTGCTGCCCCTAAGGAATCGATTGCCGATGTAATGGCGAAGATGGTGGGTCTTTTAGGACAATTGCAAATCGCTCTCGGTAAGGCGACGGATGTGGTCAGTCGATTGCAGGCAAATAACAATAATTCGATGCTTAAAGAGATGGAATCGAGCTTCAATCAGGCGCAAGCTCAATTGAAGACATTCACAGACGACCTTAAGTCAGAGAGTACAGCATCGACGATTGAGAAATGGGTTTTTGGGATTTTAGGAGTTCTTGGTACGATTTTTTCGGTAGTGACATTGCAACCAGAGCTCGCTCTTATCTCAGCAGGACTCGGCATCATGGGAGCGACAGGTGGTTTCCAAGAGGCGGCTAAGCTCGCAAGCGACATGTTCCAATCGATGGGCATGCCTAAAAAAGATGCAGATGTCTTAGGAGCTGTGTTCGTGATCCTCGTGACGGTGGCCGTGACGGCCGGCGCAACACTCGGATTAGGCATGCTCGGAGAGGCTGTAGAGAGCCGCAGGAGCAGGTGCAGAAGCCGCAGGAGCCGCAGGCGGAGAAGCTGCAGAAGTGGGTGCAGAGGTCGCAGAAGAGTCTTCTGGCTTCTGGGATACAGTGAGTAAGTACAATCCGTTTAGTTCCTTGTCTAAGACAGCAAATCTTAGCGATTTTTGCAGGAGCTCAGGCGACCGTGAATACAGGTTTTGCAGCTGATTTTGTCAATGCGCTTCCGATCGAGGATTCTGACTTGAAAAAGACTGTAATGGAAGTGACGGAGATTTTAACGACAGTCCTCGCGCTTCTAACGAGTTTGGGAAGTATGGGTGGGGCTGCATCGACACCGGGTGCTTCTCTTTTTAATGGCAGTACCTTAGCGCAGTTTTTGCGATCGGCCGGAGTATCGACGGGATTGGGTTATGCGATGGCATTTTTCTCTATCATGGAAGGGATTGCAGGGGGAACGAAGGCGGGAATCGAGTTTAATTCGGCAGCGGCACAAGAGGAATGGGTAAAGATCGGGCGATGATGCAGCTCTTCCAAGGGTTGTCTTCGATGGTCAATACTTCGCAGGAAGAAACGATGAAGAGCGCCACTTCTGAGCTCAGTACGTTGAGCCAGGTCTTGTTAGCGCTTCCTAACACGCTGGCAAAGGCTGAAGCAGAGTTAGCTAAAGTATTAAGTGAATAAATAATATTAATAATAAAGAAGGGGTTAAAAAATGAGCGAGATACAAAAAAACATCAATCTTTCAGCTTCGATGGCGTCCGTATCTGCTTCTCCAAAGAGTGCAGAACAAGATAAGCAGAATCAGATCCAGTTCTCTGCCGCTCCTATGGCGATCATGTCTGAGTTGGTCAACGCGTTGATGGAGCTCAACATGGAATTCCAGACGAAAAATACGCAATACGCAGCCCTTCTATCCCAAGTTCAGGGGGAAACAGCAAAAGCCGCTGCTAAGGCAACAGAGGCGCAAGCAGAGAACCAAGCGCAAGCGGAAGTCATGACGGCCATCTCGTCAGGAGTGACCGCCGGTGTAACGGGACTCTCAGGTGTAGCAGCTCCGATCCACGAATCGCTACAGATGGACAAGCCTATTGCAGAAGTACAACAGAAGATCGTGCCGGTAGAGAACGCGAAGTCATTGTCTGAGACTACAGAGCCTACAAAAGGTCTGAAGTTCGGACCAGATGGTAAACCAGCAGACGTGAATCCAGTCAGAGATGATCTCTTGAAGGGTAAATACGCTGTTGGAGACGAGGCCTCACGGAAGGCTGCGATTGCATCGATGAGTCCTGAGCAACGCGCAACCTTCAAAGAAAGCCTTGAGCGCGAATTGTCGACCCTGCGCTCAGAAGAGACCTCGCTCATTGGCACCAAAAATGCTATTCGGGATCGCTACTATAATCCTGTTTCCTAATGTCCTCAAGGGCGCAACGGAAGCTGCGACCAGCGGAATAAGAGCTGGATACACGAGGGAAGCGGGGAAAGATGGCGCGAGCGAGAAGCTCTTCTCTGGAACACAGCAGATGGCGGGTCAAGGCGCAGTCGACAGAGGTGGAAGCCCTCCGCAAACGTGCTCAGACGATTCAGGATCTTCTGAATATGCTCGGTCAGGTCAGCGCAGCTACCAGCTCATAACCCTTGCGCTGGTGAGTGCTCATGGGGAATGCATCCTCCCCATGGGGCGACTCAAAAAACCACGGTCCTTACGGGCCGTGGTTTTTTTTTGCCTTCCTTGCACTACCTCCGGATGATCTTAGGGGGCGTGTGGTCGGTGATGTTCTCGCGGTCGACCAGGACTTCTTGGATCGAGGGGTCGGAGGGGACTTCGAACATGAGATCGAGCAGCAGGCTCTCTACGATCATGCGTAGGGCCCGTGCGCCGGTTCCTGTTTCCTTTGCCTTTTCTGCGATGGCCTGTAGGGCCTCTTCTGTGAACTGCAGGATGACATTTTCCTCGGAAAAGAGGTATTGGTATTGCTTGATGATCGCGTTTTTCGGCTTGGCGAGGATTTCGACGAGATCTTCGGTGGTGAGCTCGTTGCAGTTGGCGATACTGTTGAAGCGTCCGACGAATTCAGGGATCATCCCGAATTGGATCAAATCTTCTGGTTCGACTTTGGAGAGGAGGTAGTTCGTCTCGTGGGCATCGAAGGTGCGCGTTTCGCCGGCATCGAAGCCGATCGTGCTTTTGCCAAGCCTTTTAGCGATGATCTTTTCGAGGTGGACGAACGCTCCTCCGACTATGAATAGGATATTCTGCGTGTTGACGCGGATGTACTCTTGGTTGGGGTGCTTGCGTCCTCCTTTAGGGGGGACGTTGGCGATGGTTCCTTCGACGATTTTTAAGAGGGCTTGCTGGACTCCTTCTCCGGAGACATCTCGCGTGATGGAGACGTTGCCTGTCGTTTTGCGGAGCTTATCGATCTCATCGACGTAGATGATCCCGATTTCAGCCCGCGCGACGTCGTAATCGGCAGCTTGGACGAGGCGCAGGATGATGTTTTCGACGTCTTCGCCGACATAACCCGCTTCGGTTAGAGTCGTCGCATCGACAATTGCGAAGGGGACGTCGAGAATGCTCGCCAGAGTACGGGCCATGAGGGTTTTTCCAGAGCCGGTCGGCCCTAGGAGGAGCATATTCGACTTGCTGTACTCGACTTCTCCCTCTTTATGCAAAGACCGGAGTCTTTTGTAATGGTTATAGACGGCGACGGAGATCGTCTTCTTCGCCCTTTCTTGACCGATCACATATGCGTCGAGAGCGAGGCTGATCTCTTTGGGTTTTAAGAGCTTTAACTCATGGTGAATGGGCTTCTTTTCGACGATTTCAACACAAAGGCGCACGCACTTATCGCAGATAAAGGCTTCTGGTCCTGAGATGAGTTTTTCTACGGCGGCTTCTGGCCTTCCGCAAAAAGAGCAAAGGGCTTCTTCTTTTTCTTGTTTAGTCATGAGTTTTTAAGCTACAGGGGCTGTTGTTCCGGGAGTTTTTTGGGGTGAGGAGGCGATTTTATCGATGAACCCATACTCGAGTGCCTCTTGGGGATCCATGAAAAAGTCCCTTTCTGAGTCTTCCATGATTTTGATGAGCGTCTTTCCGGAGAGCTCTGCCATGATCGAAGCGCACATTTTCTTGAGTTTGATGATCTCTTTGGCTTGTAGTGCGATATCGGAAGAAGTACCGCCGACGCCACCATGGGGTTGGTGGATCATGATGCGGCTGTTGGGAAGCGCATAGCGTTTCCCCTTGGAGCCTGCTGCCAGGAGAAGGGCTGCGATGGAAGCCGCTTGTCCTAAGCAATAGGTGTTGATGTCGTATCCCATGAAGCGCATCGTGTCGTAGATAGCGAGGCCTGCGGTGACGTGCCCTCCAGGAGAGTTGATGTAGAGGTTGACATCTTTCTTCGGATCTTCCGCTCTTAAAAAGAGCAGCTGAGCGATGATCGTATTGGCGACGCCATCGTCGATGGGGGTGCCGAGAAACACGATTCTGTCTTGGAGGAGACGGGAGTAGATGTCCATGGCGCGTTCGCCGCGCCCAGTATCTTGAATAACATAAGGGATGGAATACATGCTCTAGACCTCAGTAGATATATGTTCGCAGTATGACGAAATGGCCGTTAAGAAGTCAATCCCTTACACGCCTTCTTCTCGCGGTGCATGTTTGAGGATGTAGTCCTCTGCTTTCTCTAGGACGAGTCGCGAATAGGCCTCTGCATGCTCGATCTCTGGAGTGCGCTGGTGGTGGAAGAGTTTTTGAGGGTTGATGAGCCACTCGAGCGGCGAGTGCGCAGCAGGAGGGACATCATCGGCTGTGATGGAGATGCTTTGGGTAGAGAGAATATGTCTGCAGAGATAGAAAAGACGAACGGCTTTTTCCGACTGCTCGAATAGGGTTTGAGCCGTATTTTTTCTCTGCTCGGCACTCAGCTGACCCCAGTATGTGGAAAATTCAGGATCTTTCGCAATGTGCTCGAAGCGGAAGCGCACCTCTTTATCGACCAGGGTCTGAGGGAGATCGAACGGGTTTTCATCGAGGAGGAAGTTGGCGACCTGTTCCCTTTCTGCTTCTTGAACATGGGCATCTGCCTGTTTGTTGAGCAGGTCGGTGACTTTCGTACGCAGGTCTTCAACAGAAGAGGCGCCGAGATTTTTTGCAAAGGCGTCATCGAGCTCGGGGAGAGTAGCTGTCGCGACCGAGAGGATTGTGATCTCGACCTTTTTAGGTTTTAAGTTTTCTTTGTCTTCTTCAGAGGCATCTGCGTCGGGGACGCTGATCCCTTCGACGGTGTCTCCTGGAGTCTTTCCGAGGACTAAGTCGTACATCCACTTGGCCATCGACTTTTCACTCACTTCAAATCGGGTATCGGAAAAGAGAGGGGTGGGCGGATGTTCTTCGACGATGTCGACATCGAGTGTGACGAAATCGCCTACTTGTATCGGACGGTCTTCGACAGGCTGCCAGTTAGCAAAGAACATCAGCGTTTGGCGGATCGTCTCTTCGATTTTCCCCTCGTCGACCACGGGGCGTTTTACGGGTTTAAGGGTCATCTTCGCAGGATCGATTTCAGGTGGAGTGGGCTCTACTTCGGCCAAAAGGGTGAGAAGAGCGCCGGTTGAAGAGTGGTCCTTGACTTGGTAAGAGACCTTGCTTCCTTCATGACGCAGCAGAACGATTGTAGAGAGTTTTTGGCACTCTGCGAATGATTGATCGGCGATCGCCTGTTGCCATTCTTTATCGATTTCTTTGGGGTAATTTTTTAATACGAGGGTATCGGGAGCTTTTCCTCGACGGAAACCTGGCAGCATCACTTCTTTGGAAATTCTACGGATCGCGTCTTTATGTGCCGCTTGGACGAGAGGCTCCAGGGCTTCGACGGCGAATTCGACAATGCACTTTGGCTTGTGATGGACCGTAAAGCGGATATTTTCATTTTGAAATGTAGGGGATTCAGACTGCTGATCCATTATATGAGCTCCTCAAAATTAGCGGGTGATGAGGCTCGAACTCACGACCCTCACGTTGGCAACGTGATGCTCTACCACTGAGCTACACCCGCGTCTAAAGTTCTGGCAGTATAGCTTTACGGTGTTTTTTTGAGCAACAACAACTTTTCCCGAAAATAAGAGTCTTTGCAACCCTGCATTGTTGAATTTCACCAAAGAGAGAGGATTTATATTTGAAATTTCCTCTCTGTGGTTTCCCGTCTCTGTGGTGAAATTCGGCAAGATGCGAGGGGCGCAAAGAGGCGGGAAATATTGAGGAACCCTGGTTCCTGGGGGTGTAATTTTTTCTTGCATGACATTGTCGAAAAATGTAAAAGAATTTTGTGCGCGGTATCCCTCGGTACCTTAGTAAAGAGACCATGTTCAAAGGACATCCCGCATCTCCCTAATTTTAAAAACCAGCAGACAAGTTTTATATGTTGAATTTTCGCAAACTCAAACAAGATTTTTCCTCCAATATTGTCAGGGAAGGACGCGATCTTTTCGATAGACAAAAGGTCGTAACGGCAAAACTGATGCACCTCGATCGCAAAACGATGCGGATTTCAGCGAAAGTCTTAGGTCAATTCGATAATTGTTACGAAAGTGAGATCGAAATCGATCGACAAGAATGTGAGACGATCGATTCCGATTGTGACTGCCCTTATAATTATGACTGTCAGCATTTAGCAGCTCTTCTGTTTTATCTCGAAGAGCATCTGGATAAAATTCTGGTCAGTTATTCCAAAGAGAATGATCTCAAGCAAATCGGAGGGAGTGATACTGAGGAGCAAAAGAAGATCCTCGAAAAGATTAAGGAAGCGGAATCGAAAGAGGTGCAGCGGCAAGAGGAGCATTATCAAAAGCAGGTTCTCCAAGAATACGTGCTCTCTTCTCAAATGCTCGCCATTTCCCCCTTTTTTCGCCCCTATGAAAAGAGGGAAGTAGACAGGGCCGAATTCTCTTTGGTCTTCAATCCCAGTAGCGACTTAGAGAGCAAGGGAGTGGTGGAGATCACGATCGCTTTGCGTTTACCTTTTCGCTCAAAACCTCTCTATGTTCCCAATATCCGCCAGTTCATCGAGTCGATGCGCTATGAAGAACCGATTTTTATCGGGGGAAAGAAATACTGTTTTTCCTTAGATTCTTTCGAGTCATCGCAACGCAGTATCGTCCAAATCGTCCGCGATCAGGCGCGGTTCTATGACAATGTCAACTCAGAAAGGGCTCTACGCGTGGCCATTCTCGATTTAGAGACGTTTGGAATTATCTTAGCGCGCACTTACGAGGAAGTGAGCGTCCGAGTCATCAAGCAGGGGTATGCTCATCAAGAAGATGATCTGCCTCAGTTGCCGGGACTTTATGAGGCGACGATGGAGATGCCGCTGAAGTTTTCCCCTCTTCCTGCGCGTTTGCGTTTTTCTCTCGAATACATCCAACCGCCGACGTCTAAAATTCTCGTGAATCCCCAGATTTTATTAGGAGAAGAGGTCATCACTTTAGAGGATGTCCGCTTTTTCGAATGTGTTAAGCCGGGGATGTTGCATAAGAGCACTTACTATCGCTTCCCTGAAGCGATCACGCGTGTGCATTTGAGGAATTTGCGTCAGATTCGGGATATGACGATCCCTGAGCCGCTCTTTGGGGCCTTTGTGGAAAATGCTCTGCCGCAGCTTGCGCGTTATGCAGAGGTGGCAGCGCAAGAGGTGATTGAAAATTTTGTGACATTGCCCTTTGTAGGTCCTGTCGAAGCGGTATGCGAAATTTCCTATCTCGATGGGGAATTGGAAGCGTCATTGCATTTCATCTACGATAAAAATAGGATTCCCGCGGCGACGAATCAACTGGGCTTTGAAGAGGTCACTACTTTCGTGACCCCTCAGGGGATTTTGGCACGGAATCTCGTAGAAGAGAGACAGATCATCGAGGATCTTTTTCAAGATTTTCTTTTCAATGCGGATACGGGAGTCTATATCTCTAAATCGGAGAAGAAGATCGTCGAATTTATGACCGATACGATTCCGCGCAATCAACAGCGCGTCAGTTTTAACTGTCCGCAAAATCTGCTCGATCAGTTCATCTACGATCAGTCGAATTTTTCTCTTCATCTCAATCACACCTCTCAGATCGATATGTATGAAATCACGCTTCAAGTCGATGGGGCTTTGAAGGGGGTTCGAGTTGATCAGTTGTGGGAGTGCATGGGGTCGAAGCGTTCTTTTATAGAACTCGATCCGCCTAAGGGGAAGGGGAAAAAAGTAAGCGAGGGAGGCAAGCTGCCGAAGATCTTAGTGCTCGACTTAGATCGCTTACAGGGAGTGATCCAGCTCTTCGATGAGATGGGGGTCGAGGTTTTAGAAAATCACAAAATCGAGCGCCCTCTCTGGAGTTTAGCGAATATCGACGCGGCTCAATTCGAAGGATTGCCCGTCGCTTTTTCTATGTCGGAGCAGTTGATCGAGATCAGAAAACAAATGCTAGGAGAAAAGCTCCTCAAATTTTCAGAGGTTCCTGAAGAGATCCATGCCAAACTGCGCTCCTATCAGCTTGACGGGGTCCAGTGGCTAGAACGCTTACGTCTCATGTTTTTGAATGGGATTTTAGCTGATGATATGGGACTTGGGAAAACTCTTCAAGCGATCGTGGCTTTGACGCAGCACATGAAGCAAAAGCCTGGCAAAGCGCTCATCGTCTGTCCAACCTCTCTTCTCTATAATTGGAAGGAAGAGTTCGCTAAGTTCAATCCCAAGCTCAAGACGCTTGTCATCGATGGGATTCCTTCGCAGCGTAAAAAGATGATCGAACAGACAGCCTATGATGTGATGATCACTTCGTACACCCTTTTGCAAAAAGATATCGATATCTACAAAGAAAATACGTTTAGTTACGTGATTCTCGACGAAGCGCAACACATCAAGAACCGGGGGACGCGTAATGCGAAATCGGTGAAGATGATTCAAGCAGAGCACAGACTCATCCTTTCCGGAACGCCGATTGAAAATTCTCTCGATGAGTTGTGGAGTCTCTTCGACTTCTTGATGCCGAGCTTTTTAGGGACCTACGATCGTTTTATCGAAAAATATATCCGGGTCTCAGGTAAGGAACAGGTGAAGAATCTCGAGTATTTGCGCAAGAAGGTCGCCCCCTTTATCATGCGGCGCATGAAGGCAGATGTCTTAGACGATTTACCGCCTGTCTCTGAGCTCGTCTACCACTGTCAATTGACCAATGTCCAGCAGGAGCTCTACCGCTCCTATGCAGAATCAGCGCGCGATGAGTTGGTGAAACTCGTGCAGCGAGAGGGCTTTGATCGAGTACAGATCCACGTCCTTGCTACGCTGACGCGGCTCAAGCAGATCTGTTGCCACCCCGCCATCTTCGCTAAGGAAAAGGCGGAGTCGGGTGATTCGGCGAAGTACGAGATGCTCCTGGAGCTCTTACAGACTCTGATCGAAGGAAAGCACAAGACGGTCATTTTCTCTCAGTATACGCGCATGCTTCAGATCATGCGTGAGGATTTTGAGCAGATGGGAATCCGCTTTGCTTATCTCGATGGCTCGAGTAAAAATCGGTTAGAGGTCGTGAAGCAATTCAATGAAGATCCGAGGATCTCCGTCTTCTTAGTCTCTTTAAAGGCAGGAGGAACGGGGTTAAATCTCGTCGGTGCAGATACGGTTATCCACTACGACATGTGGTGGAATCCTGCCGTAGAGGCTCAAGCAACAGACCGTGTTCATCGCTTGGGACAGAAGAATTCTGTATCGGCTTATAAACTGATTACTCTCGGAACAATTGAAGAGAAGATTGCAGAAATGCAGAAGAAGAAAAAAGGATTGGTCAAGAAAGTTGTAAGCTGCGATGATGAAGCCATTGCTAAGCTTACTTGGGAAGATGTTCTAGAGCTGCTTAAAACTTGATTAGGTATTATGAGCAAAGAGAATTTGAAAGAGATTTTTAATCGCCTTGGTCTAGGTTTTTTTAATAAAGTCGGTCATGTTTCTGGCCTTTTTGCGAACGATATCGGTATCGACTTGGGAACGGCTAATACTCTCGTCTATGTACGAGGTAAAGGAATCGTTCTTGCGGAACCCTCTGTCGTCGCTGTCGATTCTACGACGAACGAAGTCCTCGCTGTCGGACACCGCGCGAAAGCGATGTTAGGAAGAACTCCTAAGAAGATTCACGCTGTTCGTCCCATGAAAGATGGGGTGATCGCCGACTTCGAAATCGCTGAAGGGATGATCAAGGAGCTGTTGAGAAGAGTCACTCCAGCGCGAAGCCTATTCCGACCGAAAATCTTAATCGCTGTTCCTTCTGGAATCACGGGAGTCGAGAAAAGAGCGGTAGAAGATGCAGCGATCAAAGCCGGAGCGCAAGAAGTTATCCTCATCGAAGAGCCGATGGCTGCAGCTATCGGAGTCGATCTCCCCGTGCACGAACCTGCTGCGAACATGATCATCGACATCGGCGGCGGTACGACGGAGATTGCGATCATCTCGTTAGGAGGGATCGTCGAATCTCGCTCGCTGCGCATCGCGGGAGATGAATTCGATGAATGCATCATCAATTACATGAGACGGACCTACAACCTGATGATCGGACCGCGCACTGCGGAAGAGATCAAGGTAACGATCGGCTCTGCCTATCCTCTTGGAGAGAATGAGCTCGAGATGGAAGTGCGTGGACGAGATCAAGTCGCAGGTCTTCCGATCACAAAAAGAATCAACTCAGTAGAAATCCGCGAGTGTCTTGCAGAACCGATTCACCAAATTGTCGAAGATGTCAAATTGGCTTTGGAAAAGTGTCCTCCCGAACTCGCAGCAGACCTCGTCGAAAGAGGGATGGTGCTGGCAGGCGGCGGTGCTTTAATTAAGGGATTGGATAAGTCTCTGATCAAAGAGACAGGGTTGCCTGTAATTGTCGCACCTAATCCGTTGTTGTCTGTGTGTCTGGGAACGGGCAAGGCGCTCGAATATCTCGACAAATTCAAGAAACGCAAGAGCTTCGCCCTTTAGAGCGGTTACTAGAATTAGCAGGATAATATCCTGCTAATTCTTCTTCTTATGTCTTTCATTTTTCCTTCTGGGTAAATTTCTTCTTGTGCAGAGAATTTTTTTTTGCAGAAAAGAAAAACGCATGCTATAACGGCTAGCTAAACCCAAGCTTTATACCCCAGTCGGCCTCAAACTTGGAATTTGGCCGGCGCGAAAGCTCCCGCGGTTCGACGATCGCAAATGGGGGTAGTATTAATGCAATACAACCCCCATTTGCGATCGTCGAACCCCGGGGCTTTGGTGCGGCCAAATTCCAAGTTTGAGGCCGACTGGGGTATAACTAATCCTGGGACAGTCTCATGGTTAGCTGCAAGCTAAGACGCTAAGGAGGGCGAAATGAAAGGGATATTGCTAGGTTGTTGTGTGTGGTGCAATTTGTTTTGTTTAAATGCATCTGTACGCGATGCTGAGTGGACACGTTGCGAAAAAGCTTATGTAAAACCAGCTGAAATACACTTTGTCGAGAATGATATTTTCATCCATTTGGGCGATAACCAATGGATCCAAGCTGAAGCTATTTCTACTGACAGCGCAGGTCTATTTGTCAGTTCTTTCAAACCTGTAGATGGAGTATGGTTTTCTTGGACATGTGGAAATTGTGGAAAGAACAATGAAGGTTACAGAGATTGTTGCAAAAAATGCGCGGCTTCAAGACCTTCCTAATGATGACTGGAAACTATAGAACATCCTCTAGAAAGAAAGTCGTGTGGGGTTTTCTGATTATTTCAGCCCTAACAGCAGTTATTGGAACCAGCTTTCAAGTTTGGAATGAGACGCCTCTTTCTGCTTACGATGGGAAAGAGGTGTCGAAAATCCTAGAAATGATGCCTCAAAGGGATAAAAAGCGCTTAGAGTACTTTTTCAGAGAAAACATAGGTTGGGATTGCATGGGCTTTGTTCTTTTTGGGGATAAACCTATGGCCCTTTCGGGAAAGGACACAAAACTTTTTCCCTTCAGGAGTTTTTCTTCTTTTCTTTATGCGATTTCTCCTCGGCGCATTCAGTCAGAAAATGGATTCGATACCTGGAAAAAATACGAGAAAGTTTTTCCAAGCAAACGATTTGTTTTTCTTTACGAAGAGACGGACTCAGGGGTATATAGTCTCTTTATCAATAAGAAAAGGTTTTTACAAAAAGTTGCGCAGCATGCTGACGATTTTAAACGGATTTTAAAACGCGATGTCACAGGCGAGGGTCTTTTGAAAGAAGGCTTGAATAAACCTTTTCTGTCTGATGTATTATGTGATAATGATTTATTGGTGGGAATTCTTTTTGGATTCGGAAGACACAATGCAGATTTGTTCCTCAAAAGATCTCAGCTGGATTCTCAAGGGGAGAGAGCGAATTTTTGTCAAAATTTTCAGTTTGGTGACCCCTGGGAAAGTGAATTTGAAGAGCTGGATGCAAAATGGGATGAAATGGGTTGGTTAACGAGTTGGTTAAACACCTATATCACTGGAAATCACTTGAAAAACTTAGAGCTCATTATGCTTCCTGGTTTTTGTGCTGATTTAAAGGATCCTGAGACTTTGGAAATTAAGGAACACTTTTTGCAGACGAAGGAAAAAATCATCGATTTTTATAAGGACAAAGACTTTTTAGCTGCAACTCTTCAAGAACTGATTTCTGATTAATCTTGATCTACAAAATTTGGCCGTGGAATGGGGCGTTGTTGCACAAACCTAATAAACGCAAAGACGCGAAGCCGCAGAGAAAAATGTTAAAATTGAATTTCTTTGCGACTTTGCGTTTTACTTCTGCTTAGCTACAACGTCGTTAGCGGGAGTGGACGTCTTGTGCTTTGAAGAAGAACGTGATCTCTTGCTTCGCGTTTTCTTTACTATCTGATCCATGCACGGCATTGCGGTCGATTGATTTTGCAAAATCGGCGCGTATGGTTCCAGGAGCTGCTTCTTTAGGATTTGTTGCTCCCATGAGATCTCGGTTTTTAGCGACTGCGTTTTCTCCTTCGAGCACGAGAACGAGAACGGGGCCTTCTGTCATGAATGTCACGAGTTCCATAAAGAAAGGGCGATGGGCGTGTACTGCGTAAAATGCCTTGGCTTGTTCTGTGGACAGGTGGAGCATCTTCGCTGCGACGATTTTTAGGCCGTTTTTTTCAAAGCGCGTGAGGATCTCTCCGATGTGGTTGCTCACTACAGCATCCGGTTTAAGAATAGATAACGTCTGTTCGTGTGCCATGTGGTTTTCTCCAATTGTGAAAGCTTTTAATTATAAGGTTTTGGTAAATTAAGCCCAAGTCAATTCCAGAGGGAATCGCTCTATGGGCCCCTGTGGAGTGGAGTTGAGGTTGTTTTAAGTTCTTGATGGGTAAGAGATTATGACTTACGGAAAGTATCCCGATTTACAACGCGTCCGGCGCGCCCTCGTCATTAAAATGCGCCACCATGGGGATGTCCTCCTGACCTCGTCCCTCTTTACCAACTTCAAGAGAGCGGCTCCTCATGCAGAGATCGATGCTTTTATCTACAAGGATACCCTTCCCATGTTGGAGGGGCACCCTGCGATTAGCTCTTTTCACTTCTATGACCGAGAATGGAAAAAGCTCTCCGCTTTTACAAAGATCGCACGTGAGATCTCTCTTCTGCGGGACATCCGCCGCAGGGGCTATGATTTGGTCATCAACCTCACAGAGGGGGATCGGGGGGCAATTGCAGCTAAAATTTCGGGGAGTTTTTGTCGCGTTGGATTCGATCCTAGAGGAAAAGGGTTGTTCGGCAAGCGCAAAATCTACACACACGTGATTAAGCAAGGGCATGAGCCGCGTCACACGGTAGAAAAGCAGCTCGATGCACTGCGCTGCATCGGCATTTTTCCTAAAGAAGAGGAGCGCGATCTCCATTTAGAGGTTCCTCTTGCAGCAGAGGCGCGGATCGATGCGCTCCTAAATGAGGCCGATTTTGCAGCAGGAGAGTATATTCTGATCCACCCTGCTTCGCGTTGGCGGTTTAAATGTCTTTCTGTTGAACAGATGGCAGAGCTTCTTTTCAAGCTCGATGCGCAAGGAGAGAAGATCGTCCTCTCTTCTGGTCCAGACCCCCAAGAGATCGCTATGATAGCTGAGATTTTGAAACGAGTGCCCCATGTGCCGGTACTGAACTGTGCGGGAAAATTGACGCTCAAAGAGCTCGCCGCCCTGATCCAAAAAAGTAAGGCGCTCGTCTGTGTCGATTCAGTTCCGTTGCACATCGCTTCTGCGCTCAAGACCCCTGTCGTCGTCTTATTCGGACCGACATCGGAGAAGAATTGGGGCCCCTGGAGAAACCCTTCCGCGCGCGTTCTCACACAAGCGTTTACCTGCCGTCCTTGCTACCAAGATGGGTGTGGAGGGAGTAAGATGAGTGACTGTCTCTTTACCCTGTCCGTAGACCGGATCCTATTGGCTTTGAGGAGCATCCTACAAAAAGAACTCGTGCTAATTTCTTAAGAGTGCACCATATGCGTGAAGCATGTGGTAGAGGTAGACAAATAGCTCCTCGTCGCGCAGATTTTGTTCTGCAAAAAGGCGCGCTTCACGCGCCATGCTTTCCGCTTGCTCGTCATGTGTCTTTGCCCAGCAGATCTTCTCGATCAGATCATTTTTTCCGAGACGGAAAGGGAGATAATGGGTTTCGGGGCAAAGGCCGTCGTAAAACCATTCGATCTGGTTCGACTCTGCTTTAAGTAATAAGCTGTGCGAAAAGAGCTGCCACTCGAAGCTAGAGGGGGAAGCGCTCCCATCCAGAGAGAGAAGGTATTTATATGCGCACTGCTCCTCGGCAGGGACGGAAGGGGCGAAGAAAGAGAGGCTCTCCATCCATTGCAAGATGTAGTCTTCGAGAAGAGGCGATGAGACGACTCTTGCATCCAAGAGGTCGGGATGGTGCTGGGAGTGCAGTACGAGACGTGCACGTGGGTTGCAGTCCCAATCGTAAAACCGGTAAAGGGCGTCTGTCGCCCCACCGCGCCAGAGGCCTTTTGCTGTTTTTTCGTCCCAGGTGGTGGGCAAGCGGTCGAAAAGGGTTTCTCTCTCGCTGTTCCAAAGGCGCGGAATCAGGGCAACTTTGCGATTATGTCGTTCTTTGCTGACGGCGAAAACGGGGACGGAGGTGTATTGGAGTAGGAGAGGGCGATTAAACGAGGGAGAGATACAGAGGACAAAGTCGAAATTGGGCAGGGGGGAGATTGAGTCGAGGAGGTGCAGGGCGGATAAAAAACTCTTAAGCGCGCTGGTCTGTTTGTAGATCAGGGGAAAGAGGGGGGTGTAGTGTGTTTTCGACTCAGCGAAATGAATGTGGACGAGACCCGCTCTTTCGATTCCCTGTACTGTTTTTAATTTCTCGAGACAAAGAGCAATGTCTTGTAGAGAGAACCCTTGCGCAAAAAAAGAGAGGTCATTTTTTATTCTCTTCACTACCCAAGCAGGCGGTTCCTCATGTAGTTTTTCTTCAAGGCTTGTCTTGGAGACATTCCACGCGAGCGCTTGGGCACAAAACAGACATAGGAAGGAAAAAAAAGATCTTATAAAATAGACGGCAATCATTAACCTTATACCCCGCGCGCTTGAGGATGGTGCATTTGAGCCTTTGATCAGCTCCCGCGGTTCGACGATCGAAAAGGGGGTATACCCCCATTTCCGATCGTCGAATCCCGGGGCTTTGACGCGCTCAAATGCACCATTCTCAAGCGCGCGGGGTATAACTTTTAGGAAATTGAGTGTATGAGATCTGTCCTCTTTTTTGCAATTTTCTCTTTTTGTGCCTGTGTCTCGGCGTCAGAACTCTCTTGGGAAGAGATCTTTTCGAAATTAGCACGGCCCCCACCCGCTTGGGTTCAGGAGCAGATCGAGGAAGATTTAACACCTTTTTATGAAAAGGGGGTGACGCTAGAAGACATCGCGGCGACGAGGGATGCGGTGGGGAAAATCCCTTCGGGCCATCTCGCTTCTTTTGTCCTCTATCGGATCCAGGACAATGCGATTTCTTGGGAGGGTTCTGCAGATCCGACAGATGCACGGGTCACTTATGTGGTCGATCTGCTGAAAGAGATGGCTGAGCGGTTGGGGCTACCCGATCTCGTTTTTCTCGTCTCTCTCTGGGATTCTTATGAAAATCCCCTTTTTTTAGAAAACACGCATTGTCCCGTCTTTACCATCTGCAAGCGCAAAGGGGATCGCTATGGAGTCCTCTACCCTGAATTTCGTTTTTTTTCCTACCGCCGCCGTCTCTTCAATGACATCAGCTGGGCAAGCGACCATTCTCCGTGGGAACAAAAAGAGGGAAAAGCTTTTTGGCGGGGGATGACGTCAGGCGGGTATTATTCAGAGCTCGCGTGGGATCTCATGCCGCGTGCGCGGGTGGTCATGTTCTCTCAAGAACAGCCGGCTGTTCTCGATGCTGCTTTCACTTTGGCTTATAATCTCGAAGACAAAGTCAAAAAACACATGGAATTTTATGGGCTTTTTCAACCGTGGCACTATCCTGTTGATTTTGTGAAATACAAATACCTCGTCTCTGTCGATGGAAACGCGGTAGCGTCGAATTTTTGGTGGCAATTGCTTTCCAACTGCATGGTGCTCAAGTCAGATTCTGAGAAAGTCGAGTGGTTTTATAAAGGGGTAGAGAGCGGTGTTCATTATCTCCCCTATGCGCCCGACTGCTCTGATTTTGGGGCAAAAGTCACGTGGGCGAGGTTGCAGGATGGGGAAGCTCAAAAAATCGCCGACCAAGCGAGCGCCTTTGCGCGAGAACACCTCTCTAACGAAGCGCTCGTTGCCTATTTTTATCGGGTGCTTCTTGCTTATGCAGCGCTTCAGAGGTAATACCAATCCTCGAAAATAACCTGCATTTGAGCGCGTGAAAGCGCTGGGATTCGACGCAGCTGAAATGCAGGTTATTTTCGAGGATTGGTATGAATTTTTTACTTAAATTTTATAGGGCAGAAGGTTTACACTTATGACTATGTTATTTTCAGTGATGTTCTTTCTCACCTCTATTTTCTGCTCGATGGCATCTGCGGAGGAAAAACCGTTTGTCATAGGGGAGCTGCGCTATGAGCTGGGCAATCAGATGTTTCAGATCGCAGCAGCGGTTGCCTTTGCGCTCGACAACGGGTATGAACCCTACTTTCCCGATTTGAGCGGCTCTTCGTGGGGGATGGAAGATACGTATCGCTATGTGTTTTGGCGCCTCAATCCCCAGCAGCCAAGGGGCGAGGTGCAATACATCTACCACGAATGGAATGAGGGATGGAAGATCCCCATTCCTGCACAGCCTAATATGCTCCTACAAGGGTATTACCAGTCTGAAAAATATTTCGCTCACCACAAAGAGACGATTCTAGATCTCTTCGCTCCGTCTCATGAGGTCATGGAGTATCTCCAAACGAAATACTCCACTATTTTGGCGCACCCGAATACCGTTGCGATCCATGTCAGAACTTACATCAAAGATTATGGGCATGTACCGACACCTGAGGAATTTCACGCCTTTCCAGGGGTTGGCTATTATGAAAAAGCTGTTGCCATGTTTCCTGAAGATTCCCTCTTCATCCTCTGTTCTGATCATATCCAATGGTGTAAAGACAATCTTTCCCATCTCGCGAAAAACCTCATTTTTATCGAAGGGAACAAACACGTCTATGATCTGTATTTAATGAGTCAGTGCAAACACCATATCATGGCCAATTCCACCTTCTCTTGGTGGGCCGTCTACTTGAACCGCAATCCCGAAAAAAAAGTCGTCACGCCTAATTACTGGTTTGGAGGGGGATGGAGAGGCTCGACGGAAAATTTGGTGTTGGAAGAGTGGATCAGAGTCCCTACCGATATGTAATCCTAAAGCGCAAAGACGCTAAGAGGACAAGGAAATGAAAGGAATGATATAATGATGGGAATGATGGGAATTTTTTATTTTCCTGAAAACAGAATCTCTGCATAAAAACCATTTTTTTCTTCATCATTTATATCATTCTACCATTTTATTCCTCTCTTAGCGTCTTAGCGTTTTGCTTTTAGAGTCGGAACTCTTCGCCGAAGTAGGTCGCGCGTGCTTCTGCATTTGAGAGGAGCTCGTGCACAGTTCCCGAGAGCAGGACCTTGCCGTCGCGGATGAGGTAGCTGCGGTCGACGATGGAGAAGATCTCGCGGGCGTTGTGATCGGTGATGATGATGCTGATTCCCTTGGATTTGAGGTGGGTGATCATCGTCTTGACGTCTTGGATGGCAAGAGGGTCGATGTTGGCGAAGGGCTCATCGAGGAGTAGGAGGGTGGGTTCGATGATGAGTGCGCGCGTGATTTCGAGGCGTCGTCTCTCTCCCCCTGAGAGGCTACTGGCCTTTTTCTTAGCGAGCGCGGTAAGGTGGAGCTCGCCGAGGAGAATGGTGAGGCGTTCTTTGCGTTCTTGAGAGGTCAAGGGGAGTGTTTCTAAGATGCAAAGGAGGTTCTCTTCGACGGTTAAGGAGCGGAAGACGGAGGGTTCTTGGGCCAGATACCCCATGCCTCTTTTGGCGCGCTCGTGAATGGGAATGTGGGTGACATCCTCTCCTTGGAAGAGGACGGTGCCACAGTCGGGTTTGATGAGTCCGATCGTCATGTAGAAAGCGGTGGTCTTCCCCGCTCCATTAGGGCCCAATAATCCGACGACTTCGCCTGGTCCGATTTTAAAACTCAAGTCCCTCACTACAGAGTTCCCTCCATAAGACTTCGCCAGGTTGTTCACCTCTAAAAGAGCGGGTCCATTGGGTGTCTTTAGAGAGGCTTGAAGATTCGCCCTTCGGCTGATCTCGGCTTGAGACGGGGGAAGAATGGTTCCTAAAGATTTGGTGCTCATAGGGCTTTTTTAAGTTGGGGGAAAAATTGTTGGATTTTCGATTGCTCCTCAGGAGTGAAGGCGAAATGGACTTTGCCTACGCCTTTGACGTTTTGTTCCTTTGTCTCAGGATCTCGCGTGATGTGCACCTCGGGAGCTGCTAGGTGCATTCCTTGGGCCGTATCGGTAAAAAGAACCGTGCGTCCGGGATCTGCTGAGAGGATGAGCGTTTGCGTCGTCAACGAATAGGTGAGGCGATCGGCGATGCCGCATTTAAAGGGTTGCTCGGGGTCGTGGGAAAAGAGACGGATATTGCCTTTTAGGGTCAAGGAGGTGGGTTGGATTGCATTTTCAACGAGGGCGTATTCGAGATGGGCTTGATCGGCATAGACGGCGATCTCATTTTCCTCGTAGTAGAGCTGATTGTCTCTCGATACGCTGCCGTTTTGCTCTTTGGGACTGTCGATGTTCGCTAAGAGTTGTTCTCGATCGATCAGGATGGAGCCTTGGGAGGAGAGTTTGTGCTGCGTGTTTCTCTCATCGCGGTGTTCGAGCGTCGTAGGTCCTTCTGCCCGAAGGCTGCGCACGGCGATCATCCCTTTTTCTTTGGGGTGGAGGAGGATATGTAATCGCTCTTTGGCAACGAGCGTACCGAATGTCTCTTCGTGGATGTGGATGTTCTTTTGTAGTTCTAAGCTGTGTTTCAAGGTGTCCCAATCGAGGATTTCTGCTCGGAAATGCATGACTTCCCCTGTCGCTTGAGGGGTCTCTCGTGCTGTCGATAAAACTCCCTCAGCGTGCAAGAGGGTGATTTTCGATGTAGAGAGGTCGAGATCGATCTGGTCGGCATCGATGAAGTCTTGGGAGTGGGTGAGGTGGCACTTGGATGTCTCATCCTTGGGATAGGCTGTAACGAGTCCATGTCTTACGGCAGTTTCTTTGAGGTAACGGGCTTTTTCTGCCTTAAGGTTGAATTGATCGGCATAGTCGATAAGGACGCCTCGATCGGCTAAAGCTGTATCGACGGCGTATTCCGTCTTGAGGTCTTTGCCCGTCTCTTTAGCAAAATCCAAGTCGATCTGGCGCCCTTGAAATTTGAGCGCAATCGATTCTTTATTCTTTTTTAACAAATCGGTGTAGACCACATACTCTCCCTCTTTAGGCAAGAGGACCCCTGTGAGGGCTGTAAAATCGAGCACGGCATCTTGACAGGAGAGCTGGGCGTCATTTTTTAAAAAGAGATGGACATCTTCCTTGAGTTCGATGAGAGAGAAGGGGAAATCTTTCTCCACTTCTTGACGTTGCAAAGAGGCGTTTTCTGCTGTCATTTTTCCGAGTCCATGATCGAGCTCGACATGTCCTGTGAGAAGGAGCGCGTTGCCATCGTAGGAGGCATTTGTCGAAGAGAGGGAACCCTTCTCTTGTGTTACTGGGTCAGCCAGGAGTAGAGAACAAGAGAGCAATCCGAACCAATATAAATGTTTCATTTCTTCTCTCCTGAGGTGTTGAGTTCTGCTTTAAAATGCTGCGCTGTGAACTGGGGTGTTTTTCCTGAAACTGCGAAAGAGACATCTTGCGCAATGCCTTGTAAGAATGGGCGTAGGGAGTCGGTCGTGTGCGGGAGTTCTTGCCCATTTAAGCGGTAGAGGGAAAGGGAGACCGATTGGGCGAGAAACTCTTGCGATGCGAAGCGATAGAGTCCCTCGTCTGCTTGAAAAAAACGCACCTGTTGCATCGGACCACTCGTCTCCGTCGCGCTGTAGAGTTTATCCTGCATCCAACACTTGATGTCTTCTAATTTTTCGATGAGATCGAACTTATTTCCCTTGGGTCCAGTGGGCGCAATGGTGAGAAGAGAGGTTTTGCTGGCGATCTGGTAGTGCAGGCGAGAAGCATCCTCCTGTGTGAACCAGATCTCTTTTACGACATCGCTTCTCTCTTGATGAGTCGTCGTGAAGAGGTTTTTTGAGGAGTTCTCTTTTTGCTCTTTGATCTTATTTCTGATGGCAGCGACATCTCGGGCGTTCACATGCACCAGCAGGGCGACCCAGCCGATTGTGAGAACTCCGAGCAACAAGAGGGAGAAGGTCGTTACCTTCCTAAACATCAATCATATCCCTGTACGAGGGTGTAAAGCGGTAAAATTTCGCTCAAGAGTTTCGGAAGTTCTGCAAAGGGATAGACGGAATCTTTGTCGCTTTTTGCTTGGGCGGGATCGGGGTGCGATTCGATGAAGAGGCAATTAGCGCCGGCTGCGATGGCAGCGCGCGTGAGCGTCGGAATGAACTCCCTTTGGCCGCTAGAGCTCGTTCCCGCACCTCCTGGTAGCTGGACCGAATGAGAGGCGTCGAAACAGACGGGATAGCCGAATCCCTGCATGATCGGGATCGCGCGCATATCGCTCACGAGATTGTTATAGCCAAAGCTCGTGCCCCGGTCGGTTAAGAGGATCTTTTCATTGCCCGTCGATTCGATCTTTTCGATTGCATTTTTGATGTCCCAAGGCGCCATGAACTGTCCCTTTTTGACATTGATCACAGCTCCTGTCTCAGCAGCGGCGAGCACGAGACTCGTCTGGCGGCAGAGAAAGGCGGGGATCTGCAAGATATCGCAAACCTGCGCCGCAGCTACGGCTTCTTCAGGAGAATGCACATCGGTCAACACAGGGATCCCAAACTCTCTTTTGACTTTCTCTAAAATCTCGAGCCCTTTCACGAGCCCAGGTCCACGGAAAGAGGAGTGGGCAGAGCGATTGGCTTTGTCATAGCTGGATTTGTAGATGAAGCGGATGTCGGGAAAAGCAGAAAATAGGGTGAGGAGCGTCTCTGCAGAGCGGAGCGCATGCGCCTCACTTTCGATGACACAGGGTCCTGAGATGACGACGAGAGGCTGATTGCGGCCTATAAAAAAATCTTTAACGGGGATATTCTTCATACCCGCAATCATGAGCCTTTTAGAGCTTTTCTTCAAGGGGATAATCTCAAGAGATAGCCGAGTAAAATTTTAATGCCGCGCTCTTTTTTCTGGTCTCTGTTCTGCTATGCCTGCGGGCGCTCGTTTGAGTTGAGGCGTATTGACTGCACCTGCTCCCGCTTGCTCTTTTTTCCGACGAGCCAGGTCGAGCTGAGATTGCCGCTGTTCCATTTCGCGTCTTTCTCGGGCTTTTTTCCCTATGACTTGTCTGGCTTCTTCCCCATGCCCCAATTTTTCCGCGCATCCAAAGAAGAAGATAGCATCCTCTCCCGATGGATTGATGAACTTTCGGGTAGTTCCTATTTCAAATAGATTTTTCAATACTTCAAAGTTTTTGCACTTGTAAGCTGCCAACATCAGGCGTTGTACCTGAATATCGAACAGAACGATATCCTCGTCTGCCAAGAAACTCACTCCGTCGTTGATCACTTCGAGATGCCTTAAGTCAAGCGCTTCAAAGAGGAATTTTTTTCGAAGAGAATCGGTTACCAGATTTTTAGCTTTTGCACTTTCCATCAATCCTTTCAGTGCTTCAAACGCACGGGCATCGGAAGCAAAGCTCCACAGTTCATTTAGCTGCTTAGCGTCCAACTGATCGCAGTTGGCTAAGAAATCCGTCCCTTCTTTTAAGACCTCGGGATGGTCATGCTCTCTTCCATAAAAAAGATACAGAGTTCTGTGTGGATTGGTTAGAATCTCTCTTTTTTTTCCTATTTCAAACAGTTTTTTCACTAGTGGGAAATGGGACTGTTTAGCGAAAAATTCCATTAACTCATATAAATCAGTAGCATCGAGAGGAATTTCCTTATTTTCTAAGAAATCCACTCCCCCGTAGAAGACTGCGTCGTTTTTCAAGCGTAATCTATGAAGAAGCAAAGCGTTTTCGTGAAATTCGGTTACGATTGCCGTTTTTTCTCCTAGACAAAGGAGTTCTTGCAACTGTTTAAAATCGCCGTTTTTGCTAGCGGATTCCATTAGAAGGGTTAGCTCAGCAGGGGGCAAAGACTTCTTTTCTTTCAAATAAATCAGGTGCTCTCTGGCATAGGTGTACTGACGCGCTGCGTAGGCAGAATGGACTAATGCCATGCGGGAGGAGTCCTGTACTTCCAGGCCGCGGATTTCTGCTTGAGCCCATAGATCTGCTATTTGCTCAAAGGTGCCAGTCCGTGCAGCACATTGGATGAGTTTATCGAAAATCGCGCCATCCAACTCTAGACCAGCTGTTAAATCGATCGCAGTTTCTAGGCGGTCACAGGCATCGATCATCTGGTAAATAGCTTCACGAGATCTTGCAGGTTGTGGGATATCAGAAGAAACGGGTTTAGCAGATTGAGTGTTCGCTTGTCTGTTAGAAGAACGTGTGGTGCTGGTCGTTTTAGAATCTTGTTCTTGTTTTTGTCTCTGGTTTTCGCGAGTTTGCTCACGGCTTTTGATGATTTGCATCATTCGCATTTCTTTATCAACCCATGCCTGATGACGTAGATCGAAAACCCCTCTTATCTTCCCTATTCTTTCGAGATCTTTCAATATTTTAGGATCGCCATGGGAGATAGCCAATTTTATCAGAGTGCTCAGATAGGAACCACTTAGACGGATATCCTTATTTTCGAGGAAATCCACTCCTCTTTTGAGGACCTCAGGATGCTTTAATTGTTCTGCACAAAAAAGAAAGGTTCCGCAAAGAAGGTCATTAACGATGCCCAGCCCTTCCGCTTTTTCAAACAGTTTTTCCACTTCTTTGAAATCGCCGTTTTTAGAAGCAGTCATCATCAGATTAATTATTAAATCAGGGTGTATTTCAAATCCAGTGTTTATTAAGTTTTCTAACTCTTCTGCCGCACGTTCGTAGCTTTGCGATACATAAGCACATTGAATGAACGCAATATAATGCGGTTTGGGATGCACTAACCCCGCCACTTTTCCTTCATCAAATAGGTAAGCTGCTAGCTCGAATGAACCAGTCGTTCCAGCGCATATTATGAGCTGCAGGAGGATAGAGGCCGTTATTTTTAAGCGTTTTTCTTCTAAGAAAGAGACTGCGTCTGTTAAGGACTTGCACCTATTAATTCCGTGACGTATCTGTTCCATACTGGCATAACCAGCAGGCATGGGATTTTTGGGATGTCTGGCATTGCTTTTGGGAAAGAGCTCAATGATCCGTTCTTTCAATGGATCTCCTCCCGTATTGTGCTTTTCTTTTTTTACACGACTAGATCGGGGATTAGAATTGGGTCTACTATGAGGAGTTGTTTTACGGTTTTCCCTCTGATTCTCCCGTCTGTTCTCGACGCTCTTTGAAGCTTGTTTCTCTCTCGACTGATTTTCCCGTGTTTTCTCGACGATCTCTGAAGCTTCTCTCTCATGACCTAATTCCTTTCCTAAGCCCCTGAATAATCTGATAACAAATTTATTTTTGACATTAATTTTATTTAAAGAATCACTAGTTGTTGCTATTTGAAATATACTTTTTAGCTCTATAAAATCGCCGTTTTTGTGGGTGGCTCGCATCAGGGTAACCAGTATGTCATAGTTCAAGCTCTTTTTTTCTATTAAATAATCGAGATGTTCTTTTGCATCTCCGTAGCGACGAGCTTCATAAGCAGACGTAAGCAATTCTATGCGCTGTTCGGTAGTAAATACGGGGGGCTGCTTTTCCTCTTCTGCGCCTTCGTTGGAAGGGATGGGAATGGAATGACGCTGATAAAGGGACTCAGGACTAGAAGGTGGAGAACCGCTGGGTAGAGAAACGCTCATAAAAAAACCTATTTTTTTGTAAATTAACTTTATATAAGTTTATTAAAAAATGTTATTCATGTCAAATAGTAAAACATTTTTTAAAATTAATTAAATTCAAGCGGTTGGAAGTTAATGTGTTGGACTGTATTTTCAGGTAAGTATTAACCTTTTATTGATTTGTTTTGTTAGGTGTAGTGGAATCTAGTAACAGAACTTGAAAAAATAATACCGGCACAGATCTCCCTCTTGACGGCCGATCGGCAGTCAAGAGGGAAAAAGAATTCTTTATAGAAAAAGAAAAAAGTGGCATAAACCCTTTCCAATTTTCTCAATTTTAGGAGATGCCTGTGTCATCTGTGCCTCTTTATACGCTGAGAGATGGAACTGTGGCTAATTATGCTACAACTATCTTTGTCGGTAATGCAGCAGTATCTGTAGTTGACAATGCTGGATGCGTGAATCTGCTTTATTTAATAGAAAAATGCTGCAACGCTAATTTCCCAATCCCTTCTGCTCATGCATCCGTCCTTAAAAAGTATGGTCTCATCGATCACGCGAATGGGGTGGATGACTGTATTAAAAAAATTGTCTTGAACTTTGTAAGAGAAAAAAACGGATTGGTACATGTCGCTTTCCCCATCCCTGACGGAGACGGTGACATGATTGAGTTCTCTTATCCTCGAACTGAAGAACCTACTAGCTATACTGCGCCCGGTCAGGAATTGCGAATTTGAGCTGCGTGATAAGGAACCTATTTTCGAAGAGTGATAGGAGGTGTCTGGCTTCTTAAGAGGAAGGCGTCAGGCAGATGTACTTCATCTCGAGGTATTCGTCGAGGCCATACTTAGATCCTTCGCGGCCGATGCCCGATTCCTTGATGCCGCCGAAGGGGGCGACTTCATTGGAGAGGAGGCCGACGTTGACGCCGACCATGCCGAAATCGAGCTTTTTAGAGATGCGCCAGATCCGGTCGCTGTCTTTGGTGTAGAGATAGGCGGCAAGGCCATAGCTGGTGTCGTTAGCGAGCTGGAGCGCTTCTTCTTCTGTCTCAAAGCGCATGAGGGGAGCGACAGGGCCGAATGACTCTTCTTGCATAATGAGCATCGAGGGATCGACGTCACAGAGGACAGTGGGCTCGAAAAAGGTTCTGCCGAGGGCGTGGCGGCGGCCTCCGAGCTTTAAGGATGCGCCTTTGGCGGTGGCGTCGTTCACGTGTCGTTCGATCTTCTCTACGGCGGCTTCATTGATAAGGGGGCCTATCTTTGTGGCGGGGTCGAACCCGTCTCCTACTTGGATGCTTTTGACTTTGTGGATAAGGGCTTCGGCGAACCTATCGTAGATGTCTGCCTGGACGAAGACTCGGTCGGCGCAGGTGCAGGCTTGGCCTGAATTGCGGAATTTAGCGGCGATGAGTCCATCGACGGCAAAGGAGAGGTCCGAATCGGAGAAGACGAGGAAGGGGGCGCTTCCGCCGAGCTCGAGGGTGACTTTTTTAACGGTGGGGGCGCTTTGTGCAAGGAGGAGTTTTCCAACGCGTGTAGAGCCGGTGAAAGTGATTTTGCGGACGGTGGGATTGGAAGTCAGCTCTTTGCCGATTTCTATCGGATCTCCCGTCAAGATGTTGAGTACGCCGGGGGGCACGCCCGCTTTTTCGGCGAGTTCAGCTAGGGCAAAGGCGGAAAAAGGGGTCGCCTCTGCGGGTTTTAAGACGACGGTGCAGCCGGCCGCGAGGGCGGGGGCGCATTTGCGGGTGATCATGGCGGAGGGGAAGTTCCAGGGGGTGATGGCTCCGACGACGCCGATGGGTTGTTTGAGAACGAGGAGGTTTTGGTCTTTGATGGCAGAGGGGATGATGTCTCCGTAGACTCGTTTGGCTTCTTCAGAGTACCACTCGACGAAGCTCGCTCCGTAGTGAATTTCGGTGCGGGCATCGGCTAGGGGTTTTCCCTGTTCGCTCGTCATGAGAAGTGCTAGATCTTCGCTGTGCTCGAGGATGAGTTCGAACCAGCGGCGCAGGATTTGACTACGCTGTTTAGCGGTCAGGGCGCTCCAGGCGGGTAGGGCGCGCGCTGCGGCAGCGATGGCGGCTTGAGTCTCTTCTGTTCCCATGAGGGGAACGGTGCCGAGCTGTGCTCCTGTGCTGGGATTATGGATGGGGAAGGTAGCTTTTGTCTTTGCATCTTGCCACTTTCCATCGATGTAGCAATGCTCTCGAAAGAGGTGTGTGTTTTTGAGGCGGGAAATCATACTTAACCTCTTTGGTATTGCAACTTTTTGCCGTTGATTTGGCCGAGGAGCTCATTGACCCATTGAATCGAGTCTAATAGATTTAATACCAAAGTTTTATCTTTTTCGAAAAGGCGTGGGGAATGGCTGGTGAAATTTTGCAGGGTTTTAACCAGGCGTGTGAGGTGTTGGGAAGGATCTGGTTCTTCTTCTTCCTCTGACTCGTCGGGGTTTTGCCTTTGGTCTTCTGCGTTTTCTTCTCCCTCTTTCCATGAGGGGAAGAGTTGATAGGAAAAAAAACTCTTGCTGAAGAGATGGAAGTTATCGGGAGGAGCGAATGCTGCCCAATGTTGGTTGCGTTTTTGTAGATCGAAGAGCTCTTCCATCTTCGAAGAGTAGATGGCAGAGAGTCCTGCGAATTCAGGGTGGGGGGCGATGATCATCGCTTCATCGATGAATGTCGGATCGTAAACTTCTCGATCCTGTGCCCAGCGCACGTGGTCTTTTAATTCAAGTCTATCAATGGTAACGCGTTTCATTTCTTCCTCGTCACGCATAGTATTCACGAAAAGGAAATAGGGTGCAAGTATAAAGAAATGCAAAAGATTTTTTTCGGTTAGATTGGGTTGTTCTTGAAAATTATTTTCACTTTGATGTTGTCGAAAAAGTCTAGTCAGAAAAGTGGCCAGTTCATATAATGTTCGCGGAAAGCCGTGGATTATGATCAGTAGAAAACTAACTCATCTATTCGTTCGCAGTGGCCTAGCAATTTTACTCTTTTCTTCCGTTAGTCTTCCCTTATTAGGTGTGGATCAGGAATTAGAGGTGGCAGTGGAGAAATCCCAGCCCGCTTGCATTGGCCATTGCATCAATTTCAATGACGTCCCCGTCATCGAATTCATCCGCTTTGTCAGTAAAATTTCAGGAGAAAATTTTATTTACGATAGCCGTGAGCTCGATTTCGATATCTCTTTATCTACAGGGAAATCTGTGGATGCAGGAATGGTCGTTCAGGCACTTGTGCAATTGCTCAAGGTGCATGGACTTTCTGTAAAAAGAGAGATGGGGTATCACGTCATTCACCAACAAGGCGCTTCGTCTCGCTCAGACGGGGGTGCGTCTTTTAAACCCCATCAGCTCTTGGCCTCTAATGGGCCTATGCCGATGGAGTCTCTCGCAAAAGATAGCGAAGATTACGAATTTTTCGTCTACAAGCTGCAGTACCATGAAGGTCCTGAGATTGAAGATGCATTGAAGAAGGTGGCGGCAGATTTGCGCAATCAGCCCGATGCTCCACTCAAATTGATCAATGCCGTTCAATCCCTGCAGTGGGTGAAAGCGACGAATTCTCTGCTCTGTTCTGCGGATAGAGAGACGCTCGATCGGCTTAACACCCTGATCCGCACTCTCGACATGCCTTTGCGCCAAGTGTTTATCGAAGTGCTCGTCATCGAAACAGATGCGAAGAAGAGCACGGAATTTGGCTTGCAGTGGGCAGCAGGAGGGCAGTACCAGAATCGGTTTGGCTTTGGAATGGGGAATTTCGCTCCTTCCCATGGCTCGACGGGTGCGTTTGCCTCTACGATGCAGGGTGTGGGTCCTTCAAATCCTCCGACGGGATTGAGTCAAATTCCGCTCGTGCCTGGATTTGATCTGGGTGTGATCGGAGATATCCTCTTGCACAAAGGAAAATCGTATCTCTCATTAGGTTCCTTGGTCTCTGCTTTGCAGGTCGATGGAGGAAGCACGATCGTCCTCAATCAGAAGATCATCACACAGGATAACAAGAACTCGACGATCTTCGTAGGAGACAACATCCCTTATACGGGATCTGTCGTGCAGACGATAGGCCCTAGCCAGCAGACGACGGCGAATATCGAATACCGCGATATCGGCGTTAGCTTGAGCATCACGCCGCGATTGGGCGATGGAGATGTGATCACGTTGGATATCCATGAAGAGATCACGGAGAGTTTAGACAACGAGCCGACGCAGAACAATTCGACAGTCAATGGGATCCGCACGACGAAGACGAACATGGCAACCCACGTTCACGTCCCCGACAAACACTTTTTGGTGTTGAGTGGGGCGATCCGCAACGCCAAGGGTAAGCATAAGGCGGGAATTCCGTGCTTGGGAGGACTGCCTGTCATCGGAGCTGCGTTTAGCAAGACCCATCAGAGAGAAGAGAAGCGAAATGTGATCATCTTCGTAAGACCGCATATCATCCATTCTTTCGAAGATTATCAGCGCGTGTCGGATTCTCAGAAGGCTCTCTACAAAGAGAGATCCTTTGGTAAGGACTTCCAGGATGGAATAGACCTTGTAGAGAGACCCGAGTGATAAAATCGTCTCTCTGTGGTTTCCCATCTCTGTGGTAAAATCTTTTTCACCACAGAGAGAAGAAACCACAGAGGAGAGAGGGGATGTTTTATAGATATCTCTTCTCTCTAGAAAAGTAGTTGCCAAACAGGAGCTGATATAATAGAATTAGCTCCTATACGGACTGATAGCTCAGCTGGATAGAGCACCCGCCTTCTAAGCGGGTGGTCGCAGGTTCGAGTCCTGCTCAGTCCATTTTTCATTTCTAATTTTTCAAAATTTATGACAAAAGACTCGGTTCTATTGGGAGATTTCGAAATCTCCACGTCTGTATTCGCAAATCTTCCCCGCCACTTTAAAACATTTCAGACGGAGGAATTTCAAGGACTCAACGATGGGGAAAAGAGAGAACGCGTCCATCGCGTCTTGTGCGATTGTATCAGAGAGGTCCCGGCGCCTTGTTTCTTATTACCCGCTATTCTGGATTATTTGAAGAAGGTGGAGGAGATTATCGGTGGGATTACCTTTCACGATTTCGAGTTGTGGCTGAATCAGTTTTCTGGATTGAGTTTTGAGCAAAATTACGCTGTTCGCGCGAAGATTGCGGGAAAGTCGCTTCCTCGCGAGGGCTATCAGATTCTTTTTCCCATCGGGATGGGTAAAATCTATCCGGGATCTCATTTTGTCACAGCGCACGGTTCTCCCGATTTGGACACGACGGTGGCTTCGTTTTGGGGCTGGTTGGACGCCTTCGCGGCACGCGTTTCTGAAGGGATGCATTTATGGAACGTGCCGGGTGGCGCGCCTCCTTGTCCCGTCGAGATGCAGTTTTTATTCTACCGTCTCTTTGGAGATGGGGTTGTTCATCATTTAGCTAAAACGCGAACGACGCTTGCACTCTCGGGTCTCGATCTGATGACGCAAAAGGGGATGGTGAAAAAATCGATCGGTTCGAATGGCTTTGTAGGAGAGCACGATCCGATGAAGACTGCTGTCGTTTTGGTGGACGAGGAAGGGTATTATCTCGGTGACTTGAAGCATTTCGACGTGGAAGGAGTCAGCGATGTGATCGTGCTCTTCAGCCATTCTCTGAAAGGATTTAGAGTGTATTTGCAGGCGGAATTGATCTCGCTTTTTGCTAAAAAAGAGGTGAGAGCAAAAGATCTTGCCGCGTTTGCCGCGTCTATTTTCCGCTTGAAGATCGCAGAGCTCCCGCATGTAGGAGAGTTCTCTCCGAAACAAAGAGCTTATGTGCAGAGCTTTTTGGTCGATGTTCTCGGGATGAAAGAGGGGCTGGAAGGCACCTATGGGGAATTTGCGCACGCGATGCGCGCTCAAGGACTCGTGGAGTTCGAGGCGTTTGAAAGGCTCATGCATTCCTTGGCTCAATCTCCTCTCTTCGATCCTTCAGGGAATTTGGTAGAAGAGCGCTCTTTGATCTTTACGCAATTAGAAAAGGTCGTTCAGGGGCTCGATGTGGCAATTGATAGTGTACAGCGTTTTGTCGAACAGGCGAAGATCGCATTAGACATCAAGGCGAAGGTCTTTAAAACAGTGTCTCCCTTTGCGAGCTACCGCGATGATGTGGAAGAGTTGCGCAATAAAATGGGAAGTTATCCTTATTTGACCGTAACAGCGATGGATCGAGAGGGTCGATTGCTACCACTTGGAGTCGTCTCATCTTATGATCTGTACAAGAATACTTTGGGAACGGTTAGCCTGCGCGATTTTTGCAACCGAGAAGAGACAAAAATCCCTTCCTATTTGGAAGTGATCAGCGTTATCGATCACCATAAGACCTCATTGCAAACGCTCACGGCACCTCTAGCGCATATCGCCGATGCACAATCTTCAAATGTGCTCTGCGCAGAATTGAGTTTTGCCATTAACGATGCGTTTGGTGTTGCGGGAATGTCGCACAAGGAGATTCAGGAACAATTAAAAGAGCTGACCCTGCGCCTCGATTCTTTGGAAGGTAAAAAGGGGATGCAGCGGATCTTGCAGAGGAAGATCGTCTCAGAGAGGCAAGGGGGCTTTTTCATCGACCCTTCCCGAGAATTCATCGAGTACCTCCATTTTCTCTTTGGGATTTTGGACGATACAGATCTTCTCTCTAAAGTGAGCTTCCGCGATTTGGAATGCGTTGCCCATCTTCTCAATCGGATGAAATCGCTCTCTTTAAAACGGGAAGTCGAGGTCGTCTCCTTAGAGGATATTCCTCGGGATGATCATTTCACAGCAAAAGCGGCTAAACGGATTTTGCAAAATGCCGATATGTACTCTCTTTACCGAAAAATCTACGCTGCCAAGGAAGAGATTTTTGAGGAGAATATCGTCCTCTGTGCGCAAAAGGAGCCTTCGACATTTTTTGCAGACACAAAAGTACAAAATGGGTGTGCGCGCGTTGGACAGGCTAAGCTGTTCCCGCGCAATTATCCAGTCTTCTCAAAGTATTGCCAGCAGTTGCGCGAGGCGTGGCATGAGAATCTGCTCGATTTTTGGAAAGGGGTGCCAGATGTCGATTTGCACATGCAAATGATCAGCACGATCCCAGGAGCGGAAGATCTTTATCGAGGAGAGGAAGGGACATACAGCCATCGAGATGAGCTGTGGATTTGGATCCCGTTCACGGAGCAATCGGTTGAGCGCTTAAAGCGGTTCTTAAACGCGTTTAAATCCTCTGAGCAGATGATCGATAATACGCTTTCATTAGAGTGTTATGGGAAAGAGGCGCAAAATTATGCCCAGATTTTCTCTGAGAGTTTTCTGCCGATAAAAAATGAGAAAGTCGAAGAGAAACAGGACTTGTCGATAGCTGTCCTGAAGTATCGGGCAGGTTCTCTGAACTCTCGTAAAGCGATGATTGCCCCCTACCTACCGAAGCTAGTTTCCTAGGGGCTGTCATCAAATGAAGGTTTGGTCGATTTTTGATAGAGACTCATACCAAACGTGACTCAAGAATCGGGGTTCGACAAGGCCGAATCCCGATTCTTGAGTCACGCTTGGTATATTACTCCAGTCGTAGACAGATTTCTAAGCGGGCTTCTCATCCTCTTCGAGGATTTCGAGATTGACGCGGATGCCGTTGCGACTAGCGACAGACATCAATAAGGTGCGAATCGCGTTAATCGTCTTCCCTTTCTTTCCAATGATTTTGCCGATATCCGATTTTTCTACAGCGAGCTCAATGATCAGGGTGTGTGTGCCGCCGACTTCATTAATGCGTACTTTATCGGGATGGTCGACCAAGTTCTTAATGATGTACTCTACAAATTCTTTCATCGTTCGATCCTTTAATTGAGATAGAGAATAATCTCTTCCGATTATACCTAAAAAACCTATATTGGGCCAGCAGCGTTTCTTTGCCGTTGATGCTAAAGGGTTTCCAAAAATAATTTAAGAGTTTCAGGAAGGGGGGCTTCGATCTCGATAGGGTTTTTTTGAAAAGGATGGAGGAATTGGATGCGGTGTGCGTGGAGCAATTGCTGTGTGAGTTCAAATTTTTTATTAATACTTTGAGAGCCGTAGACAGGATCGCCGACGATGGGAGTCCCCAGGTGTTTGAGGTGGACGCGGATCTGGTGAGTCCTTCCCGTAATCAGGTCGATCTCGAGAAGCGAGTATCCTTTCGCGTGTTGAAGAACCCGGATGGCGCTCTTAGCGGGCTTTCCCTTTTCGAAACAGATGCTCATCTGTTGGCGGTGGATGGGGTGACGACGGATGGGGAGATCGATGAGTCCTTCTTTGGGCGTTCCGACGCAAATCGCGCAGTAGGTCTTTTGGATCTTACGTTCTGCGAACTGGTGGACGAGCGCGCGGTGGGCTTCCGCTGTTTTGGCAGCGAGGAGGACGCCAGAAGTGTCTTTATCGAGGCGGTGGACGATCCCAGGTCTCAAAGGGTCTAAAGACTCGAGAGCTCTGCAGTGGAAGAGGAGGGCGTTGACAAAGGTTCCCTTGGGGTGTCCGGGTGCAGGGTGGACGACCATCCCTTGGGGTTTATTTACGGCGAGGAGGTGCTCATCTTCATACAGAATATCCAAGGGAATTTCTTCTGCTTCCAAAGAGAGCTCAGGAGGGAGAGAAAAGAGCACTTCGATCTCATCGCCCACCCGGAGGGTTTCCCGTTTTTTACACCGCTCGCCATTGACGAGGACGCAGTTGTCCGCGATCAGCGACTGGAAGTAGGTTCGGGAATAGTGGGGAAAGTGGACAGAAAGGAGTTTATCGAGGCGGAGATCTGCCTCTTGTTCAGAAACTGTGAAAAAATCTGTTGATTCTCCGGTCGCCATGGGGGATATTATAAGGGATTATAGTGCAATAGAGCAATCAGTTACCTTGGGCGGAGTCTTTTAGTTTCTTCATCGCCTCTTTCATGATCCGGTTTTCCCGAGCGATTTCGAGACCAAACCACTTTTCGAGCCCTTGTTGAAAGAGTTTGACCTCTTCTGGGGTGACGGGTTGGCCCGGACTGAGCTGTTGGAGGAATTTCGTCCAGGTCCCCGTAGGATCGATGCTTTTTGCCGATTCGAATTTGGCTCCCGTTGAGGATGTAGAGCCAGTGTGGGATTGAGAGGTGGGTTGAGGCTTAGGTTCGGGAGAGACTGGTTTTGGCATTTTACAAAGAATAGTTGTAGTTTTTGTTCTTAAAACTAGGCGCTGTCGTCAAATTAAGGCTTGGTCGATTTTCTGGATTATTTTGGCCGATTTTCGATCCATTTTGAGAGGGGCAATATACGCATGTTGATATTGCCCCTCTCAAAAGGATCGAAAATCAGCTCAAAAGAACCAGAAAATCGACAGAAGCTTAAATTGACGACATGCCCTAAAATAAAGAATCTCAGAAAAATGGGCAAGATTAAATTATTTTTTTATTTTCGAGAAGGGAAAGGAACATGGTCTTGGAATTAAAGTGTAAAGAGTCGGATGCGCGCGTTTTAGTGCTCCTGTGGAACGGGGAGCCGTGGCGGGAAGTAAAAAAGAGCGTTTTTTTTCCTCTGCTCAAAAAGGTGCCTGTGTATGAGACGGAAGCGGAATTTTTCGCACACTTTGCAAAAATGGAGGAACGCCGTGCCAAGTCCTATGCTTACTGGGCTCTTTCCAAACGCTCCTTACTGGCAAAAGATCTCGCGGATAAATTGCGCAAGGTGGGGTTTGCAGAAGGGGTCATCGCGACGACTCTGAGTCATTGCACAGAAAAGGGGTTTCTCAATGATGAGACAGAGATCGAGCGGCTGGTTCAAAGAGAGCTCAAAAAAGGATATGGAAAGAAGGCAATTTTCTTTAAACTCAGCTTGAAAGGGATCGAAAGGGGACTCGCTCAAAAGTATCTCGACAAAGTGGACACAGAAGCGAGCGCGTTCGAGGCGGTGTGGAAAAAATATACGAGAAATAAGGCTCTAGAGAATCCCAAAGAAAGACAAAAAATAGTTGCAAAATTATTGCGGCGTGGGTTTTCTTTGGATTTAATCAACCGATACCTCTCAGAGTAATTTATGCAAATTGGCGTCCTTGGGGTGAACCATAAATCGTCGAAGATCTCTGTGCGCGAGTGTATGGCAAAAGCCTGTCAGAATAAGATCTCAAAAGAGAGTCTCATCGCAGAGAGATTCAGCTGTGTCGTGCTCTCCACCTGCCATCGTACGGAAATCTACTTCAGTGCACCGAATCTCGCAGAAGCGCATAGCGAGATTTTACAGGTATTACGGCGAGAAATAGCCCTTGCCTTTGAGCATGAGCTCTATTCCTATTTCGGATTCGATTGTTTTCTGCATTTAGGGTATGTCGTCTCTGGATTGGACAGCGTAATCATCGCTGAATCGGAGATCCAGCGCCAGGTCAAGGTGGCCTATGAGCAGTCTCAGTGGTACTATCCACTGCCGAGTTGTTTGCATTTTCTCTTTCAGAAGAGCTTGAAAATCGGAAAGGAGATCCGGGGGAATATCTTATTGAGTCAGGGGAAGATGAACATCCCTAAGATGCTCTTTCACATCAGTGGGCATGTGGTAAAAAATTTACCTCAAGAGTCGATTTTATTCATCGGCAATTCTGAGATCAATCGACAAGTGATGAATTTTTTTAGGGCTAAAGGGATCAACCGCATCTCTTTATGTACGCGAGGCACCAGTGCATGGGAGGAAACTGCGACGCTCCCTTGGGAAGAGCGCGTGCGGTGGGGAGAATTTTCGATTGTGATCTGTGGGTCGAATGCGCCCCATTATGCGATTGAGCCTTTTCAGCGAGAGCATCCCGTGCAAACACGGCTGATCTTCGATTTAAGCGTGCCACGCACTGTCAGCCCAGAACTCGCGCGGCATCCCCTATTGACTCTTTTGAATATGGAAGAGATCGGTCAGATGCTCGATCAGTACCAAACTAAAAATGGGGGAGAAATCCAGTGCGCAGAGCAGCGGATCCTAGAGCGCGTCGAAGGGTATCTTCTCTCCTTCCGAGAAAAAGCAGAACGGGCGCTCTTGTGTATCTAGAGCTTGTCGATTGGTATGGCGTTATTGCATAAATAGCTGAACTTCACCACAGAGATGGAAAACCACAGAGAGGAAATTTTTTAATATGAATTTCCTCTCTGTGGTGAAATTGCATCTATTCAGAATGGAATGAGTGGTGTTACTTTTTTACTAGACTACGTTCATCGCATCGAGTTGTTCTACAGTTGGTAATTCTGTAAAAAAACAGGGGGTCGGGCTCTCCTCTGGAAACCACTGGTATTTGTTGGGTCCCACCTGCAAAACAAAATACGTGCCGATGAAATGCGGAACGCGTGTAAAATCGCTGTGGCTGTTTTTCCGTACAGTAGGGGGCGTTTCAGGCACTCTGTCGGCTTCCGTTCCGAGGGCAGAACTGTCCAGATAGGGAAGCGTCTCGATGACATAGAGCTTATCGTAGATGATCTGTAGCTCTTCTGCAGTGGGATGTGTTTTGAAAAAATAGAACCCAGCCTTTCTTATCGTTTTCTCTGTAAGCCAGGAAGGATCCTCCTTTCCTGAAGTAGCTAAGGTGCCGGGCTGTTCTTGGTGGCAGAGCTCTTCTAAAACATCTAACATCTCTTTTTGAGGGCATTCTGGAAAACAAAAATTGCAATAGGTCCTACGCGGGTTCCATTTATATTCCCCCTCAGCTGTTTTCTGGACGAAGTGGTCACCGATCCAGATTGCGAGAGGACCGTCTTTCTGCTGTGTTTTGGAAGGCGTAGCAGACTTCTCTAGTTCTAAGGGAAACTGCAAAGAAGAGTGTGAAAAGATCAGGCGATCGATCTCTTGAAGTGGAGTCGATTGAGAAATCCGTATGGTTTCGACGAGTTCTGTGATCTTAGTGGGAGATGGGGTCATTATGCGCTCATGGATCCCCTCGTAGTGCTCCTCTAGGCTTAGGGCAAATTCATGCCGATCATAGATCTTCTGAGAGGATCCAGAGAGTGTCATTGCGGTCCAAGAACCCCAGCCCTGGGTTTTTTCTGCATATTCTTTTTTGCAGCGCTGGATGATCTTGTCGATGACTCTTCGATCGGGGCAATGGCAGGTGACATCTAAGAGGATAGTCTTTGCCGATTCAGAGTCGGGAGCGACGCTGTTTTTCCATTGCAGGAGATTTTTAAGACCTCCTGTGAAGCAGCGGATGACGATATCTGCAATCCTATCTCGTTGTTCTTCTGTTAGCCAAACACCGCTGAGAGATTTCATTAGCTCTTTTGCCTCTTGAGGGTTCGGCTCGACCTGGAGATAGTGTTCGAGATTGGCAATGATGGCACTTCTTGGGCTTAAGGCGGATGTTGTCATAGTCGATTTCCCTGGTTGTTGTTTTTTAGAATTCAGCATGTCCTGGGTAACGGGGGAATGCGTTGACATCGCGGATGTTTTCCATCCCAGTCATAAAGAGGATGAGCCTTTCAAATCCCGCACCGAATCCCGCATGGGGTACGGAGCCGTATTGTCTCAGCTGCAGGTACCACCAGTAATCATCGGGATTGAGATGGAAATCGACGAGCTTTTGCTTTAAGACGTCGAGCCTCTCTTCCCGCTGGCTTCCGCCGATGATTTCGCCGATTTTGGGTACGAGGACATCCATGGCAGCGACGGTTTTTCCATCGTCGTTGGTGCGCATGTAAAACGCTTTGATTTCAGCGGGGTAGTCGGTCAGAATGACGGGTTTTTTGCAGTGTTCTTCTGCGAGATAGCGCTCATGTTCTGATTGTAGATCGATCCCCCACTCGACGGGAAATTGGAACGAGCGGTTGGATTTTTTGAGGATCTCAACGGCTTCTGTGTAGGTGAGGTGATCGAAGGGGGACTCGAGCGACGTTTTGCAAGCGAGCGATGAGGCCTTGTTCGATGAATGCATCGAAAAACTCCATATCTTCTCTGCAGTTTTCGAGTGATGTAACGGAGGAGTATTTTAGGAAAGCCTCTGCGCATTCCTGTTATCTGATAGATCGGCAAAGGCCATCTCCGGTTCGATCATCCAAAATTCGGCGAGATGGCGCGAGGTGTTGGAATTTTCCGCGCGGAAGGTGGGGCCGAAGGTGTAGACGTCGGAGAGGGCGCAGGCATAGGTTTCTCCTCCGAGTTGTCCCGAGACGGTGAGGTAGGTGGGTTTGTCGAAAAAATCTTTGGAAAAATCGACCCCGCCATCGGAGTGGCGTGGGAGTTTGTCGAGATCGAATGTGGTTACGAGAAACTGCTCTCCAGCTCCTTCACAATCTGCTCCTGTGATGATCGGTGTCTGCAGATAGAGAAAGCCCCTTTCTTGAAAAAATTGGTGGGTCGCAAAACTCAAGGCATTGCGCACTCTAGCGACAGCCCCTTGGGTATTGGTCCGCGGTCTTAGGTGAGCGATCGTGCGCAAAAATTCAAACGAGTGGCGCTTTTTTTGCAGGGGATAGTCTTCAGCGAGACAGGTCCCGAAGAGCTCGACTTGAGAGGCTTTGAGCTCCCATTTTTGCTTTTGGCCGGGGGAGGGTGCGAGTTCTCCTGTGACGGCGATGGAGGCTCCTGTCGAGAGTTGCGGGAGCAGTTCTTCATAACCGGGAGTCGAGGCTTCTAAGATGACCTGGAGATTAGAGAACGTAGAACCGTCATTGAGTTCGATGAAGCTGAAATTTTTCTGGGCGCGCACCGTGCGGACCCATCCACATACCGTGAGCACTTTGCCGAGGTCTGTAGTTTCGATATTTTTAATTTTCGTTCTTTTCATTAGCTACCTCGCAAATTTTCTTAATAAGGCGATTTCTTTTTCCCATAAAGGGGGTCCTTCTGGCGTTTCGAGATATTTCGGGATCTCTCGAAGCACAGGATGGGTCATGACGTATTCGAAGCATTCGATGCCGATCTCTCCTTTGCCAAGGGGGGCGTGCCGGTCTCTGCGGGAACCAAGTGGTTTGAGCGAGTCGTTGAGATGAAAGGCAAAGAGGTGCTCTAATCCGACCTCTTGCTCAAATGCTTTCAAGGTCTCTTCCCACGCTTCTTTGGTGCGGATGTCATAGCCTGCGGCGAAGATGTGGCAGGTGTCGATGCAGACGCCGATGGGGATATGTCGGTGGAGTTTATCGATCAAGAAGCCTAGATGCTCAAAGCGATGGCCTACAGAAGAGCCCTGTCCCGCTGTGGTCTCGATCAGAAGGCGCGTCTCTGCTTTATCTGCGAGGTGTTCTAGTGTAAGCAAGCTCTTGACGATTTGCTCCAAACACTGCTCTGGGGTGGAATCGAGCGCAGCTCCAGGATGGAAATTTAGAAAAGAGATGCCGAGCTTTTGGCAGCGGATGAGCTCTTCTTTAAAGGCCTTTTGGCTCTTCATCAGTCCTTCTGGATCGGGGGAGCCTAGGTTGATGAGGTAGCTATCGTGGCTCATGATTTTTTTCAAACCCGTCTTAGCGACCGCTTCTTTAAAGAGGGCGATGTCCTCTTCTTCTATGGTTTTTCCTTGCCAGCGCTTTTGGTTGCTCGTGAAGAGCTGAACAGTCGTCGCTCCGATCTCTTGGCCAATCCAGATCGCATTCTGCGCTCCCCCTTGGGCGGAAGTGTGCGCTCCGATCAACAGCTCATTCGCAGGTATTTTTTTCATTTGAAAAACCGCAGTTTAGAAGGGCATAATAGTTTCAAACATACTTAATTGTCTATAGAGTCATAAGAGAGCTCGCTTTGCGATACACGACTATACCCCTTCCACCTCAATCGTACCCAAGAAAACCGAATGAAAAGTTCTCAAATTTCGAATCAAAGGGAGGGGGTAATATTGAATTAATATTAACCCCTCCCTTTGATTCGAAATTTGAGGCTTTTAATCGGTTTGCTTGTGGTTACGATTGAGGTGGAGGCACTATATACCCGACGTGACTCAAATTTTGAAAACAACTTAAGGATACATGACGACAGAAGAAATTTGCGATTCAGAGAAAACCGTTACCAAATCCTCTCTGGCTTTTTTATCAGGAACTTTTTTGAGTCGGATCACGGGGCTGGGAAGGGACATGGCGATGGCTTTTGTCTTCGGTGTAAATCCAGCGATCGCGGCGTTTATGGTGGCGTTTCGCTTTGCCAACTTCATCCGGCGCCTCTTTGGCGAAGGAGCGCTTCCCTCTGGCTTTATTCCCCATTTTGAGCAATTGCGCGCAGAATCGCCGCAAAAGGGGGCGCGTTTCTTTCGCGATCTCTTCTTTTCCCTCTCGCTTTTTTTAGTCTTCTTGATCGCCCTGATCGAGGGGGTGCTCTTTTATCTCTTTCAGTGGGGCCATCTCACGTCTGCGAATGCGGAAATCTTGTATTTGATGTTCTTAATGATGCCAGGGGTGTTATTCATTTGTCTCTTCGGGCTTTGCAGCGGCCTTTTACAATGCGAAAAGCGGTATTTTGGGACGGGATTTGCTCCTGCTGCGTTCAATTGCGTCTGGATCATCGCTGTTTTTTGTCTCAAAGATACTGCAATTCCCTCGGCTGTGGCCTCTCTTTCTTTGGCTGTGATCTTGGCTTTTTTCGTCCAGTGGATGATGATCGCTCCCCAAACTGTCTCTCTGATTCGCCCTCTTTTGGGGTGGAAGGAGTGTCTGCGTCCGCAATTGTTCTCTTTAGAGCTGCGCCAGATGATCAAACCCTTTTTATTGGGAACGATTGGCATCGCTGCGACTCAAGTCAACTCCACGCTCGATGCCATCTTTGCGCGGTGTGCGAGTTTAGAAGGACCCGCGTATCTCTGGTACGCGATCCGGATCCAGCAGTTGCCTCTTTCTCTTTTTGGGATTGCGCTTGCGACCGCGCTTTTACCGCCTCTTTCGCGCGCGGTGAAGGAGGGGAATCTTCCGCAGTACCTCAAATTACTCCGGTTTTCTCTGCGGCGTAGCTTCAGTCTGATCTTTCCCTGCACGCTCGGCATTTTCGCCTTAGGTGCTGCTGGAGTCAATTTACTCTATGGCCATGGGGATTTTACCGGGGAGGCAGTTTTTCAAACAGTGCTCTGTCTTTGGGGATATGGTTTGGGACTCGTTCCCTCTGTCTTCGTCTTGCTCCTCGCTCCCGCTTTTTATGCCAAAAAACAGTACAAGATCCCGATGCAAGGAGCTGTGTTCTCGATGATTTTAAATCTCTTCCTCACGAGTTTTTTCGTCTTCGTCCTCGAGTGGGGTGCTTTGAGCATCGCTCTTGCAACGAGCGTGTGTGCCTGGGCCAACTATTTTTATCTCTCCTACGCACAAGCTAAGAGCCAAGACGTCTCACTCGACACTACTGTCCAGCGCTCTTTTTTTCAGACAGGGGTGTGTGCTTTTTGTGCTTTTTGCGTAACGCTTTTTGTCGGACATGTTTTTCTAGGCGATCCGACGCTGGCGCTCTTTTTTAGCGAAAAAAGCGTATTTTCTAGTGAAATTTTTACTCAACTTAGGCAATTTGTAGCCTTAACAGGGATTTTTTTAACGAGCCTTTTTGTCATGGCCCGTTTATTTAAAGCAGAGGATCTTCTCAGCCTCTGTCGAAAATTTCAAAGGGAGAGCTAAAGATGTCATTTCAGAGGGTATTACAGTGGGCGCTATTTTTGTTGATAGGAACCTTTCATCTAGAAGCAGAAGAAGTGTCTTTCCCGGATTCTTCTATGATTGAGGTTGTCAGAGACTATTGGGATAAAAGACCCTGTAATATCAGACATAGTAATGAACCTCTGGGAACTAAGGCTTACTTCGATCAGGTCGAAAAGCGAAAATATTTTGTCGAGCCCCATATTCTTAAGTTTGCCGAATTTGAAAAGTGGAGAGGAAAGGACGTTTTGGAGATAGGCTGTGGCATTGGAACAGATTCTATTAATTTTGCAAGGGCTGGAGCGCGTCTTACTGTCATAGAGCTATCGGAAAAGAGTTTAGAAATCACGAAACAACGATTTGCAGTCTATGGATTGACGGCAGAGTTCATCTGCTGTGATGGGGAACATCTAGCAGAGTATCTCCAGGGAAGGACATTTGATCTCGTCTATTCCTTTGGGGTCATTCATCATACACCTCATCCAGAACGGGTAATTGAAGAGATTAAAAAAGTGCTTAAAGTAGGCGCTGAATTGAGGGTCATGTTGTATGCGAAATACTCGACGAAGAATTTCATGATCCATTTGGGATTAGCGCAACCAGAGGCGCAGACTGGCTGTCCCATCGCTTTTACTTACACGAAATCAGACATCGTAAAGTTGCTTTCATCATTCCAGGTCTATAGCTGTGAGCAAGATCACATATTTCCCTTCGAGATAGAGCAGTACAAGCGCTATATTTACGCAAAAAAGTTCCCTTGGAATATGATGCCCGACGCCTTATTTCGCGTATGTGAGCATCTATTCGGATGGCACTATCTAATCAAAGCTACTTATACCCCACAATAGCGGGCAAAATTATCGATCCGGTTTGAGTTCACTTGGGTAGCGCTTCCACCTCAATCATTCGCAACATTTTATTTGCTCAAGTGGGTTGTTTGATGAAGACGACGTCGGAAAATCCAGATCCCGGCGGCTCTTGCACCACTTGAAATCCCCTTTCAGAGAGAAATTGTTTGATCTCTGGATAGAGGTGCTCTCCTACGAAAGAGGGGGTTTCATAGACTTCTGTAATGATGTATTTCACCCGGTCTAAGAAGGGTCCCATCCCCTGTAGTATTTGGAGAGTCGCTCCTTGAGCATCCATACACAAAAGATCTACCTGTTCGATATGATTGCTACGCATCCAGTCATCCAGCCGTGTCCCTAATACCAGAATGGGAGATCCCTGTTTATGCGCCGTCTCACAACCATCAGGACGTGTGACAAATAGGGAAGAGCCTCCGATATTAACAGGATGGTTTTTATCCCCTTCAGATTCGATGACAGGATAGAATGGCAACATTTTAGTCTCATTCCAACACGCGTAGGGCACAACGTTCACCTGAGGGTAGTTTTTCGCATTGTGAAAACAAATCCCCAGTGCCTGAGGATGGCACTCAAATGCATAAACGGGGCATTGGTAGTAATCAGAGATAAAAATAGCATCTAGAGCGTCTCTGCTTCCTATTTCAAAGACGAGTTTTATCTCATCTGGATTAAAAAGGTGAGCGAACCTCAGATAGTCGCCAGATCCCCATATAGGTAGGTGAATGAGCTCTTTGTCTCTGTAGGGATTTCTCTCTTCATGCACGAATTCTTCTTGCTCGCCTCTTAAATAGGAATGGCAAGAGACGAAATGATATCCTTTTGCTTTGAATGTTTCGAGGTTGTCTAAGGAATTATCATTTGCCCACCTCAAATAACGCAGTCGGATTTGACTCGTCTTGGAGAAGGCGAAGTGGAAGTAGAGCTCATATTCAGAAGCTCCAGAGAATGCGAGATGGGGAGAATCGATGTGGTGACAGAACACTTGCCATAAAGGCTGTCCATGGGAGCTCTCTACATGGGTAAATAGATCCTCTAAAAGAGCGCGCTGAAACAACATGTGGTAGCAAATCCCCGACGCTCTCGCATGCATAGGAGCAAGACTGGGTAGAAATTTTTCTGCATGCACAAAATAGTTCGGATTGACGTAGGCGCTTGGATTGTACAATCCCGCAGCGTTACTATCCAAAAATTGGACTGGATTCAAGAAGATGGTATCGGAATCCAGCACGAGAACATTGGAAGAGATATCTGGAATTACGAAAGAGGCGTACAGTTTTAGTAGCTTTTGGTAATACCAACCCACGCGGGCTCGGGCATCCCATAAAGCCTTGCCGCGGAGATTGGCTCCCTCGAGCAGCTGTGTTTCTACTTCCCGTTTTGTAAAAGGGTACAGGCTTTCGTCGAACCACTCGGCGCTATCTGTCAATTGTTTTTGAGAGACGACGATGATGCGTCTTACATTCGCGCAATTCTCTCGAATGCCTGAGATGCATAACTCCAAAGTCTTCAAGTCTTTTTCGACACACGGGATCACGACGTCGATCGGATCCGCATGGAATTGATATTCTTGTGCTGTTGCAGGAAAAGAGTAGCCGATGAGGATACAGAGATAAAAAAAGACGGTCAGTAGTCGCATGTCGTTTCGAGCCTCCAGGTGTGAAAAAGACCGACCTATATAACACGAGGTTCATTTTGATAAAAATGATTTTTGGTAGAAAACCTTACTTTTCATTCGGTTCGGTTTCCAAATAGGAGTGACAAGAGACGTAATGATACCCTTCTGCCTTAAATTTTTCGAGTTGGTCTAAGAAGTTCCCCTCTGTCCATCGCAAAGAGCGTAGCTGTATTTGTCTTGTCTTTGACAGGGCGAAGTGGAAGTAGAGCTCATATTCAGAAGCTCCCGAGTATCGGAGATGGATGGGATCGACGCAATGGCAGAATACCTTCCATAAAGGTTTCTTATGGTGTTTTTCCACATGGAAAAATAGATCTTCTAACAGGGCTTTTTGGAACAGCATGTGATGGGTAATCCCAGAGAGGGGTGGAGGCTGGGGTAGTAGGCCCGGGAGCAATTTTTCCGCGTGGACAAAATAGGGATAATTGACGTACAGCCCCGGATTGTAAAGCCCAGCAGAATGGTGATTTAAAAATGCGACCGGGTTTAAGAAGATGGTGTCGGAATCCAGGATTAACACATTGGATGATATGTCTGGAATCACGAAGGGGGCGTAGAGCTTCAGCAGCTGTTGGTAATACCAGCCCACGCGGGCTCGGGCCTCTGATAAAGCGTTACCGCGGAGCTTAGCTCCCCGGAGGAGATGGAATTCTACTGCTTTCTTTGCAAAAGGGTACTGACCTTCGTCGAACCACTCTGCGTTATCTGTGAATCGCTTCTGAGAGACGACGATAACCCGTCGGAGGTTCACGCAATTCTCTCGAATGCCCGCGATGCACAGCTCCAAAGTCCTCAGGTCTTTTTCCACACAGGGAATGACGACGTCGATCGGATCCGCATGGAATAGATATTCTCGTGCAGTTGCAGAAAGAGAGTAACCGATTAGGATACAGAGATAGAAAAATAGAGTGGATAGTCGCATTATATGGCTTTAGATAAAATGCTATTTATTCGCTAAGTGGAATCCAATGAGGCAAAGGGGGATGCCAAAAAGGGAGGTAATAGACAGTTCCCTCTGATAATAAACCCGCCGTATAACTGAAGGAGCTTTGTGACATAACTAATGCGTCAGCTAGGACCATGGAGGTAAATGTCTCTTCGACAGAGCCGTTGAGATGTAGGATGGTATCGTCAGCGCCAAAGAGATTCTGGAAAACGTCTACATCTCCTTGCGAATAGATGTGAAAGCGAGGTTTTTGCTCAGCATAGGTTTTTCTCAAATCAGAGATCATCCGTAGAAAGAAGGCGTCAGGAGTGTTCGTGCCTTCAACGCGACAGTCATGAGGATTTGGCCTTCTCACGTGGACGGCGATGTGGAAGTTTTCCTCATTAAAGGAGTCTTCTCTTTGTTTGTTGGCTCTGAAAATTTGTTTGATCTTTTTTAAGGAGGCGCTATTTGCAAATGCCTCAAAATTCGATTCGCAAAACCACTGGTAAAAAGACGTCACTTCTTGTCTGCTTGGGTCTTCATTAAGTGGGAAGTTTCCGATGAAATTGATCAATTTCTCTTTTTTTTGCAGGAAGTCTGGGTCATTGTCATAATTATGCTCCATGGTTGAAAATGGAGTGTAGTGAAATTCTTTTCCTGCGAGTTCTGCAGAAACGACGGCATAAACAATCGTTTGAAATTGAGCCCCAAATCCGTCGTATCTCAAGGGATTTGTCAGTATGTCGTTTGCATCAGCGGTTGTAAAAAAAGCGGGTAAACACAAGAGGGAAAAGAGGGCGTTGCGCATTTGAATCGTTCCTGGATTAGATGGGTTCCGGTGTTATTTTGGTAGCCCGTAGAAGCGGGCTACCTGACAAAACGGCTTTCCTTAGTTGGAGTGAGCGACGAATTCGCAGATCAAAGAGACGTTGAGGGGAATCGGGAACGGAACTTGATCGATTCCTGGGGAAACGAGGAGCTGTCCCGAAAACTTAGCTGGATCGGAAGAGAGGTACTCGGGAACTGAGACCGATCCGTTTTCAAGCGTCTGCTTGATGATCGCCATCTGTTGGGATTTAGGCTTAATCGAAATTGTCATCCCAGGTCTGACGAAGAAAGAGCGGCGATCCACTTTCTTGCCATTGACGAGAACGTGGCCGTGGGCGACGAGCTGCTGGGCTCCGAAGATCGTCGGTGCGAACTTCAGGCGATAGACGATATTGTCCAGGCGGCACTCGAGGCGTTCGATAAAGACAGCTGGGGTGTTTCCCTTCGAGCGCATCGCTTCTTTATAATAACGGACGAGTTGCGATTGAGTCAGCATCCCGTAGATTGCTTTCAGCTTTTGCTGCTCTTCCAGCTGGATACCGTAATCTGATTTTTTCTTGCGTTTTGCACCATGCACCCCTGGAGGATTGGGTTTGTGTAGTAAGGGGTTGCGTGCGCGTCCGAAGAGATTTGCGCCAAATCGGCGGGCGATGCGGTTTTTGGGGCCAGTATAGCGAACCATTAGTATCTCCTAAAAAATAAGCTCAATAGAGGTGTATGTTAAGACACCCTCTACATTTTTGTAAATTGGGATTTATGATTCAGGAGTTTAAAATATTTTTTACAATAGAGAGTTTGGATGCTTTTGGGTCGGTCCTACAGGGGGACTTTTACCTGTATACCCAAACTTTTTACTGGAATAGGTTCGTTTTTCTCGGCTGGCGAGATATTCTTTGATTCTTTATGATGCTCTTCTCACAAGGAATGGTCTATGGAACAGGGCAGTCACCACGTATTAGCTTATTATTATTTTACGCCGATCGAGGACCCTCAGGCAGAGGTCGCGCGGCACCTGGCGTTTTTGGAGGACAAGGATATCCGTTGCCGCTTGTATATCTCTGAAGAAGGGATCAATGGGCAGATGAGCGCCTCTCTCCAGGATTCTCTCTTGTATCAAGAGTGGCTCAAAAGCGACCCTCGCTTCAAAGAGGTGGTCTTTAAGACGCACTATTACGCTGAGCATGTCTTTCCGCGTCAAACGGTAAAGTACCGCCAGCAGATCGTCGCTCTCGATGAAGAGGTGGAGATGGCACTGACGGGGGAGCATCTTTCTCCGCAAGCCTGGAGTGAGATGTTAGAGGCGCGTGATGAGAATACATTGGTGCTCGATGTGCGCAATGCTTATGAGTGGGAAATTGGGCATTTTGAAGGGGCGGCACTTCCTACTTTGGAGACGTTTCGGGAGTTTCCCCAGTATGCGCGTGAATTGGCTGAGAAGCGCGATCTCAAGCAGACTAAGGTAATGATGTACTGCACCGGGGGGATCCGGTGTGAGCTCTATTCAGCTTTGATGAAAAAAGTGGGGTTTGAGCAGGTCTTCCAATTGGATGGAGGGATCATCAATTACGGGCTCCAGGAGGGGCAGGGGCTCTGGCAAGGGAAGCTATTCGTCTTCGACGATCGGCTCAGTGTGCCGATTGCGAAGGAAGGAGAAGGGGAAGTGATCAGTCACTGTCGTCACTGCAGCACTCCCTCTGATGTCTATTACAATTGCGCGAATATGGATTGCAACGAGCTATTTCTCTCTTGCCCAGCTTGTGCAGAGAAGCTGCAAGGGTGTTGTTGTGAGGGGTGCCAAGAGGCGCCACGCCTCCGTTCATACATTAAAGAAGAACGGCCCAAACCCTTCCGACGGCAGCATCAGTTATAACTTTTCCCAGAGATCTTTAAGAAGGGAGAAAATCTCTTCTTGGGTTTCGGGGAGCACGACGGTAAGGCCGGGTTTGATCCCTTGTTCTGAGAGATGGAAGGCCTTATGGGTATTGCAGATCCTTCCGTCGAGTCGTACGCCGATCCCTTGGACACCTACCATATTACCCCAGTCTCCGAACATCTCGAGCGTCATTTCGCAGGCGGTGATCAAAAAGAGGACGTGATGGTCGGGGTGGGATGCGACAATTTCGAAGATCTTCTCTCCGATGTAGTGGATCGTCGGGATGAAGAGGGGGACAATTTTTCTCTTGTGCGCGGGTAGAGCGTGGACGGTTTTTCCGATGAAGCACTGTCTACAGACGGGGTGCTCGGGATCGTGGATGCAGTCGGGCGTGAACCGTTTGGAGGGACATTCGAAGGGTTTATGGCAATAGGAGAAGCCGACGACGAGCAGGGAGTTCTCTCTTTGGAGCTCTTTTATAAAATCATCGGTGCTTTTAAGGCCGTAGAAGTAGAAGTCCTTCTCTCTTAGGTAAGATTTTTTTTTGAGAGCGGAGCGGATCCAGCGCAGGGCGTAGCGCAGGGGATGTTTGAAAAAATAGCGCAAGAAGACTTTGTTTTCATCGTGAGAGAGGAGATAGAAGATGCTTTTGTATTTTAGTCCTCGGGCTGTCTCTTTCGTGATCCCGGGCATTTGGGGGAGGGTTTTGAGGCCCTTCAACGGGTTAGTTTCAGCGAGCGCTTCGCTTTTGCGTTCCCATACCGCTTTATTTTCTTCAAAAGGGCGCTCTTCGCGCCAAATTTTTAATTTATTGTCCATATGATCTCCCTAGTTTACCACCTCTCTTTAGAAAAACAAAACAGCAAAATCGATTTGTGTTTGCGACTCGAGCCTCCTCTCGATCGAGAGGCGCTTAAGCGAGCTCCCCTGTCGGCTGCGGAAAAAAGCGCCCTAGAGACTCTTTTTAAGTTGGGAAGTTTTAAGGAGGGGCGGTTCCTGTTAACTCCTGATGGGGCGTTCTCTTGGTTAAAGGCTTTGGGCACGACGGGTAGGCTCTTTTACGAGGGGAAAAAATTGGTTATCGATCCTTTTACCCCTTTTTCTCTTTTTTTCGAGGTAGAAAGTCTAGAAAATGGGGGGATTTTCCTGAGGGGGGTCTTTCAGGTGGGCTCTCATCGGGGGTTTGTCGATGAGTGCACTTGTTTTGTTCCGGCTCGCCCGACGTGGATGATCGCTCACGGGATTTTGCGCGAGATTGAAGATGCTATGCCGTTGAAGTGGGTCCGCCTCCTGCTTCAGAAAGAGGTTGTACTTGAGAAGAGCCTGGCGCTGGAATTTTTAAAGGAGTTCGAGGGGGAGGCGTGTCTCATTTGGAAAAAGCAAGCTCCTTCTCTCGTCATCGACCCGATCCCGCTTTTGCAACTCTCCGATCGACACGGTGCCTTTGCAGATCTCCTGTTCGACTATGGTTCTCTCGGAAAAGTGGCGGCGCATGAGTCTTGTGTGCAAGCCTTTAGAAATAAAGAGAGCGAAGGGGGGTGGGAGCGGGATCTTCTGGAGACAGATTTTCAGAAAAAGATCGTCGATCACTCCCATTACTTCTGCCCTCTAGACAAAGTGGGAAAGAGTTTGAGTTTTTTGCTCGAGATCGGGTGGACGATTTTAGATGCGGGAGGGAGGCGACTCTACCGGCAAAAGACTGAAGATTTGAAGATCGAGGAGGTAGACAATCGACTCCTGGTGCGTGGGAAAATGGACTATGGGGAGCATCGGGTCGATTTGCAGGACGTCATGGGGGCGTTTAATCGTCAGGAACATTTTGTATCTCTCTCTCCTGATGCGGTGGGGCTCATCGATCGAGAGGGGTTTTCGAGTCGTTTTGGGGATCTAAAAGAGGAGGAGATCGTCTCTTCTGGGATCGCTTTGCCGAAGCGGCGCGCAGGGCTCCTAGCTGATCTTTTGGAAGGGGGGGCTACTTGTGATGTGCGAGAAAAATTAGAACAGTGGATGCAGGGAAAGGCATCGCGTGCGGTTGCGCCGGGAAGGGATTTTATGGCGACTCTGTTTTCCTACCAAACGCGCGGATTGGAGTGGCTGCACTTTTTGGAGGAGGGGGACCTGGGAGGGTTGCTCGCCGATGAGATGGGACTGGGAAAAACAGTCCAGGTCCTGGCATTTTTTTCCCAATTGGATTTTGTGAAGCCCTCTCTCATTGTCGTGCCGACGTCTCTTATTTTTCACTGGAAGCGGGAAGTCGAGAAATTTTTGCCTTCTTGCCCTGTCCATGTGCACGCAGGGAATTTGCGCGGAAAACATCTAGATGATCTCCCGGAAAAGGGGGTTATTCTGACCTCGTATGCTCTCTTGCGACAGGATGCGGCTCTTTTAGAATCGCTCGATTACCAGTGTGTGGTCCTCGATGAGGGGCAGGCGATCAAAAATCCCGATAGTCAGATCGCATCGGTCTGTTTTCGCTTAAAAAGCGCTATGCGCCTGATTATTTCGGGGACTCCGATCGAGAACCGGTGGGAGGATCTCTGGTCGTTATTCCGATTTTTGCTGCCCGATCTTCTGGGGGAGCGTGCAGAATTTCAGAGGCAGATGCTCGCAGCTCAACTCGACCATCGCTTTTTAGAGCGCACACGCAAGAAAATTGCCCCTTTCCTCTTGAGGCGCCGCAAGAGAGATGTCGCTCTTCAATTGCCTCCTAAGTTCGAACAGACAGTGTTTGTAGAGATGGTGGAATCTCAAAAGGCGATTTACGACGAGTGGTTGGAAAATACGAAACGGGGACTGTTAAAAAAGGTCTCTCTCGATGGAGCGGCGGCTCATCGGATGCAGATTCTGGAGGCGATTTTGCGCTTAAGACAGCTCTGCGCTCATCCCTGGTTACTCAATGAGCCGGCAGGAGATATCTATACAGCCTGTGCCAAATACGAGCGGTTGTTCGCCGATCTGCAGGAAGTGGTGGAGGAGGGAAGTAAAGTTCTGATCTACAGTCAGTTCACTCAAGCGTTAAAACTCATCGAGAAAGGGGCTATAGACAAAGGGTACAAGTATGTGTATCTCGATGGCAGTACGAAAAATCGGGAGGAGATCGTCCGTACGTTCCAAGAGGACCCTGAAGTCTCCCTCTTTTTGATCAGTCTTAAGGCAGGTGGTGTGGGGCTCAATCTCACGGCAGCGGACTACGTCTTTCTCTATGATCCTTGGTGGAATGATGCGGTGGAACAGCAGGCGATCGACCGAGCGCATCGGGTGGGAAAGACCTCAGCTGTGATCGCTCGGCGCTACGTCACAGCGCTTAGCATCGAGGAGAAGATCATGCACCTCAAAACCCACAAAAAAGCCCTTTCAGAGAGCTTGCTCGAGGGGAATACAGAGGGAGATATCTCCTTAAAAATTGAAGAGCTCTTAGCTCTTTTAAATTGACGACAGACTCTAGGGCCTGTCGTCTTTGTCTTGCTCGATCAGTTCCTTTGCCGCGTACTTGAGTGTCTTTAAACCCTCTTCAAATCCTACCTCTCTCAGCATTTGGTCGAGGTAGCGGATCTCCGACAAGAGTTGATCATTGATCGACTCTAGCTCTGAGATCCTCTTGAGCATCTGTTCATGTGTCATATAGTTCTCCTATTTAGGCGAGCCGGTTGCAAAACCCGGACACCCAGCAAACCCGAGCTTTTAAGCCATTTCGTCGCCCCGGTGCCGAGCCCTACCCTTTCGGGTATGTGCTCGGCACCTGGGCGACGAAATGGCTTAAAATCATCGATTTTTCTGGGCGCCCGAGCTTTGCAACCGGCTCTAGGCAATATATTATTAGATGCTAAAACCGTGCCAAGGCGTTTGTTTTTTTCCTGGCTTTACCCGGATGGTTTTGGGTATACCAAGTCTTTTCAGAGGAGGATCTATGTACCGCACGCTGTTTTTGACACTTTTTCTCGCGACCTTATTTTCTTGCAAGTCGAGGCAGCAGGGGGAGGAAGAGGAAGACTACACCCAAATGGTCCACCAACCCCAAGCACTCGCCGAACAGGAAGGGATGCTTGCTGGGGATGTCATTTCCCCTTGAGATTTTTCCCGAGCGCCTTATACTATGGCCTATCGTCAAAAGAACCAGAAAATCGACAGAAGCTTCAATTGACGACAGGCCCTAGTCAGAATCAGATTTTAAGGATTGTGTAATGAGTCAGATGGTTTCTGCCCTTGCGGACTTAAAGGGCACGTTTTCTCAGTATTCCCTTTTTTGGCACCTGGGGTATCTCGAGGTCAAGCAGCGCTACAGAAGATCGGTTTTGGGCCCTTGGTGGGTAAGCATCAGTCTTTCCATTTTTATCGGGATGATGGGGATCGTCTTTAGCCGACTATTCAATCAGAGTATTAGGGAGTATCTGCCTTTTTTTACGGCGGGATTCATCGCTTGGACCTTTTTGAGCAGTAGTGTGTTGGAAGGAACGGAAATTTTTAAGGCAAATGTCGGATTTATCAAGCAGATCAACCTCCCCTACAACATTTACATTTTTAAGCACCTCGTGAAGCAGTTTATCTTTATGCTTCACAATTTAGTCGTCTATGTCATCGTGGCGATTATTTTTCAGGTGCCGGTCACTCCTTATACTTTTCTCTTCTCACGCTTGGCCGCGCGTGACCCCACGGTCCGCAGGAGAACAGCACCACGAACGAGATAACCAGCAGCACAACCGATATCGCGGCGGCCCCGACGCGGTCGTCGTTCTCGATCAGGGTCCGGATCCACTGCGAGGACACCTCGGTTTTGCCGGGCACCGCCCCACCGATGAGGACGACCGATCCGAATTCACCGATGGCTCGCGAGAACGTCATGGCCCGGCGCCGGTCAACAGGGACCGGTAGTCAACGACGGGCAGCAAAACCGTGGTGAAGATCGTCACGTTGTTGGCGCTCCTAGCGATGCTGCGGCCGGCTTCCTCGGTCTCACGGTCGATTTCGAGCAGCACCGGTTGCACCGCCCGCACCACGAACGGCAGCGTGACGAACGCCAGCGCCACGCCCACGCCGACGCCGGTGTGCTGCAGGTGCAAGCCCACGGGGCTGTTCTTCCCGTACAGGAGCCAGCAGGCACAAGGCTGGCCACGATGGTGGGCAACGCGAACGGCAGATCGATAACCGCGTCGACGATCCGCTTACCCGGGAAGTCGTCGCGTACCAGAACCCACGCGATCAGCAAACCGAAAACCATGTTGAACGACGGTGACGCCGGCCGAGACGGTCAGCGTCACCCGGAAAGACTCCAGTGCGGCGTTCGAGGTGACGGCGAGCTCGAACGCCCGCCAGCCGCCGCCGACCGACTGCCAGGCGATGGCAGCCAACGGCAGCAACACGATTACCGAGAGCCACAGGATCGACACGCCGAACCGCAACGATGTGCCGTCGTTGCGAACCGGCCGCGCGCCGGGGTGTTTGCGCGCCCAGTCACCTCGGCGCGTGATTTCCGTCGTCATCCGGTGGCCTTCATGTAGATCTTCGTGATGTGCCTGAGTCCTTGTCGAACAGCGCTGGTCGACGGTGGGCCAGCCACCGAGATCGGCGATCCTCCACAGCTTGGCCGGGGTCGGGAACTGGTCGGCGGACCCAGCGGCGACCGCCGGATCGACCGGACGGAATCCGGCCTGGCCGCCCATACCTTCTGGGCGCCGCGGTGTAGTGGAAATTCTTGAATGCGGTGGCGGCGTTGAGGTGGGCGCTGCTGGTGACCACCGCTACCGGGTTCTCGATCTTGAAGTCGCGGCGGGTTGACGTGCGTCGACCGGCTTACCCTGTCGCTCGGTGGCAATCGCCTCGTTCTCGTAACTGATCAGAACGTCACCGGTGCCCTGAACGAAGACGTCGGTGGCCTCGCGGCCCGATCCCGGGCGAAGTTTGACGTGCTCGTTCACCAGCCTGTTGATGAAGTCCAGACCCGCCGGCGAGTCGTGGCCGCCGCCGCTCTTGACGACGTAGGCGCCAGCAGATTCCACTTCGCCGACCCCGAACTCAGCGGGCTGGGCGTGATGACTTCGACCCCGGGCTCGCAGCAGGTCGTCCCAGTCCTTGATGTTCTTCGGGTTGCCCGGTCGCACGACCAGCGTGACGACTGATCCGAACGGGACGCCTTGGTGGCGTCTTTGTCCCAGTCCTTGGACACCTTGCCCCGCCTTGACCAAACGGGTGACGTCGGGCTCGACGGAGAAGTTGACGACGTCGGCGGGCTTGCCGTCGACGACGCCGCGTGACTGGTCACCCGAGGCCCCATACGAGGAGATCGCCTGTATGCGTTTGCCTTCTTGTGAGGCATTGAACGCCGGAATGACTTTGCTCCAGCCGGGTTCGGGCACCGAATAGGCGACCAGTGTGATGCTGGTGTCCGCGTTGGACAGGCCGCCACCGCCGCGACGTCGCTCGGCCCGCCGTGACACGCCGCGAGCATGCTGACGGCGATGGTCAACGCGACGGCGTGCCGCAATCCGGCGACACTTCTGATGTCGTCGAACAATGGTCGACCTTTCGACAGTGGGGCTTATCGGCTAACGAATCCCGTCGCGGAAGGAGACCGAATCTCAGCGCAGGGAGAAGGTCAACGACAACAATGCACGTCGGCTACGGCGCAATCGCCCACGGCAATGAGCGTCAAGACATGACACTCGGTGTTGCCGGACGCTGCGTGCATGGCGGGGAAGCCTAACAGAATCCGCGGAGTCCGCAGCCGACTCGACGCAGGTCAGCGGGTCAGCGGGTCAGCAGCCACGCGACGATCACCAGCACCACCAGTGCGACCAGCACCAACGTGACTTGCGATCGCGGCATCCCCGTCTTTGGACTCATCCGGGTTCTTCGTCGTTGTGCAGGATGCGTCGCATCAGGTGGATACCGCGACCCAACAAGGCGTCCAGCGTGACCGCGATGATGTAGGCCACCGCCAGCACGACCGGCATGACCACCACGGTCTGCAAGACGAACCCCAGCCCGGACAGCCACAACTCGACGCCGTCCCACCAACTGAGGATCCCGTTCACCGGGCCCACCCTATTCCGCACGCCGGACGAAGCCAACCTGCTTCAGACCGCCACTAACTCAACGCGTCAATCCTTTCCATCATCGCGTGGACGATGTCGACGGCGCTGGTGTCCGGATTGGCCGAATCCAGGATCCGACGGATTGCGGTCGCCGAAGAAGACCACCTCGACCTCGACGATGCAGTTCAACCGGACGCCGACCGCTCGCGCCTGGGGCGTGGCCTGCAAGGGCTCCATGTCGGCAGCTCGGCCGTCGCGGTATTGGTCGCTGCGACAACGGAATCGGTGACACGGACGTCGTTGACAACGGTCGTCGTCTTGATCGGGCCGGTCTGTTCGGTCGTCGTCCGTCCTTGCACTGCAGCCACTGCTGCGGGAATTTCGCGAACAGCGCGTGGGCCTGCGCTGCCGAGGGCAACGTGGCGATGCCCTCGATCACGCTGATCACCTGGGCCGGATCGCCGTTGTTCCACCACGTCTCCCACATGACGTCGCGGACGTCGGAGGGCTCATAAGCGCTCCGCTGCAGGATCGTCGTCACACCCAGGCATTCGGCCGACGGCCCGGATCCGTCGGCGTCGCGAGTTTGTCGGGACCGCCGAAGACCGGCTGCTGGCGGTCGACGAAGGGCTGCTCGAGCATCCGCGACAGCTCGGTGCCGTCCAGCGGCACCCGCCGCAGGACCGAGCCGGTCAGCGGTCGCGGCTTCAGATTCGGCGCCGGCTTCGCTGTACCGGCGACGACCGGACTACAGCCGACCGTCAATGCGGCGAGCAAAGCACATGCCGTTGCTGGTCCCACTCGTCGCATGGCTACTTCTTACCTTGGTTCTTGCCTTTCTTCTGCGTCTCGAGCAGTTGTTACTGCGGGTGACGTCACGCTCGCGGCATTCCACTAAACTGACTGCGCACGTCTCGTCGCGACAGGGAACCCGGTCAAAGTCCGGGGCGGTTCCGCCACTGTGAGGGGAGGAACCACGTGAACACCGCTGAGGCACCGCGGCGCGTCCATCGCATCGCCCTGCTGTCCACATCCGACACCGATCTGCTGTCGGCCCGCGCCTCGCTCGCGGCATACAACCTCGGCAATCCGGCCCGTCAACCCATCGAATCCGCGCTAGCCGGTGCCGACGTAGTGGTTCTTCGGGTGCTCGGTTCCTCGGCCGAGGTCGCCGACGAACTCAGCGAGCTGCGCGCCACCGGGCTGCCGTTGGTCGTGCTCGGCGGCGAGCGTGCGCCCAGCGCGGAACTCATGGAACAGTCGACGGTGCCGATCGGGCTTGCGGCGCAAGCACACTCGTACCTCGCCGAGGGTGGTTCGGCGAACCTCGCACAATTGCACGCGTTTCTGTGCGACACCGTGTTGCTCACCGGCGAAGGATTCGACGAGCCGGTAGTGATCCCCGAGTGGGGATACGCCGAACGCACCGCAACAGCAGGAGGCGAACCCCGGATCGGCGTGCTGTACTACCGGGCGCACGAGGTCAGCGGCAACGCCGGCTTCACCCATGCCCTGGCCGACGCCATCGACGCGACCGGCACCGCGGTCGGCGTGCCGATCTTCGCGTCCTCGCTGCGCAGCGCACCGGACGAACTCTTCGACGCGCTCGCCACCCTGGATGCCGTCGTCGTCAGCATGCTCGCAGCCGGC
>CAWFUG010000002.1:0-186097 GCA_963818965.1 uncultured Verrucomicrobiae bacterium
ATCTCCCTAATTTTCCGAAAACCTTTTCCAAACTTTTTCCAAAATTTTTACGGTTCCCCTAGAGGATTAAAATTAACTTTACGCTTTTGCAAATACGGCCATTTGGAGTAGATAAACCCCCATTCCTGCCAAAAACCCGACCATCACAGGGATAGTCGCTTTTTTCATGTAGGTGACAAAATCGATTTTCTCCATACCCATCAGCGCCACCCCTGCAGAGGAACCGTATCATACTGCCACCTGTTCCCGCTGTATAAGCGATCATATGCCAGAGGCTCGAGTTCGGAAGATACGTCTCCAGGGAATACATGCCCATGGTAGCCGCGACGAGAGGGACGTTGTCGATAATCGCTGAGAAAAACCCGATCAGCGTTGCGATCATCGCTTGAGAAGGGATGTTCGCATTAAGCCAATCAGCGACCGTCTGCAAAATACCTGCTGTCTGTAAAGCGTCGACGCAGAGTAAAATGCCTAAGAAAAAGAGCACTCCCGAGGTGTCGACTCGCGTCAACACATGAGGGACTCTCAAGTGCTGCCGCTCTTCGTACGGGTGGTGCATGATGTCAGTCACCAGCCACAGAACGGAAAGCGCCAAGAGGATCCCCATGAAGGGAGGAAGTCCCGTAATCGCCTTAAAAATGGGGACAAAGACGAGTCCTGCAACGCCTAAGATGAAGATCAAGCGTGCTCCCGGCTCTGCCTTGATGCCAGCACTCTTCATCCGGTCCATGCTGAGCTTTCCCTTCGATCGCCAGCTATACCAGAACAGGGGGATCAACATCGACACCAAGGAGGGGATAAAAAGCGCCTTCATGACAGCAAGGGAGGTCAACTGGCCGTTGATCCATAACATCGTCGTGGTGACGTCTCCAATCGGCGTCCAGGCCCCTCCTGCATTTGCTGCGATAACAACAACACAGGCGAGTAAAAGGCGTTCTTTTTTCTCTGAGACCAATTTACGCAAGAGCGACACCATCAAAATGGTCGTCGTCAGGTTGTCCAACACTCAGGAAAGAAAAAAGCTGACAAAGGCGATAATCCATAGCATTTTCCGCAAAGAATTCGTTTGAATCCGCTCTGTTACGAATTTGAATCCTCCGTGAGAATCGATGAGTTCGACGAGAGTCATCGCCCCCATCAAGAAAAAGATAATCTGCGCCACTTCAGAGACATGATGCCCCAAAGAATAGAGATCGGTGTGAACCGGCTGGGTACTCGTGATCAAGTAAATTGACCAGAGAATGACGGCGATAAACAGCGCTACTGCCGTCTTGTTGACTTTGAAGGAGTGCTCCAAAATAATCGCTAAGTATCCGAGAATGAATACAGCGACGATCAAAAAAGTTTCTAACATGGATTTTCCTGAGTTGTAAGATCGATTTTACACATTTCGTTACCGATACCGGTCAAGAAATGTGTAAAGCCGAATTGTGTAGGATACAGAATATTGTTTTGAAGAGGGCTATTTTAAGACAAGTGGGATTTTAATCGTCTCTTAGAGATTGTAGTCAGATTCTTAGACGATGCCCGATTGGACGATATCGTGCATTCTGAGGACGCCGACGACCTTTTTCCCTTCCAAAACGGGCAGAACCATGACGAATTTCTTGGGGTCTTTTTGCATGATTTTCAACGCTTCCCAAGCGAGCATCTGACTCTCGATAAAGAGGGCAGATACCGTCATGAGATCTTTGAGCGGTTTTTCGAGGACAGCAGTGCCCTGCGTTTGCAACGCACGCCTTAAATCCCCATCGGTAAAGATACCCAGGAGATTTTGCTCTTCGTCTGTAATTAAAAGCGCCCCTAGCTTTTTGTTCGAGAGCTCGGTAATCGCGTCGACCAATCGATCCGTCGGAGCAGCACGAGGGATGCTCTCCCCCTTGTGCATGAGATCTTCGACCGAAATAGTCATCTTTCGCCCAATGGCCCCACTGGGGTGGTTCAAGGCATAAGAGGAGAGATTAAAATTTTTCTTACGCATAAGAGCTACGACTAAGAGATCTCCAAAAAGCAGCTGCACCGCCGTCGATGTCGTCGGCGCTAAGTCGAATGGGCAGAGTTCTCTTTCAAAAGGAAGCTCGATGAAGAGATCCCCTATCTTCGCTAGGCGACTCTCCGCATTGGAGACGATCGCGAGCGTACGCGTCCCCCGTCTCTTGGCAAAGGGAATGAGGCTCAAGAGCTCCTCCGTCTCGCCACTTCGACTGATCAATACGAATAAATCTTTTTCGGAGAGGATGCCGATATCTCCATGCAAAAAATTGGTCGGGGGGAGATAGAGCGCTTTAGTCCCTGTAGAGACGAGTGTCATGGCGATTTTTTCCGCGATGATCCCGCTTTTTCCTACCCCGGTAAAGACGATGAGCCCCTCTGTTTGGAGACACGCTTCCACGCACTCTGTCTGCGGCCTTTAAATCGACATGGTCGAAATAGTATTCGAGATAACGGCGTTGTTCTTGGAGAATTTCTGCTAACATATCAATCAATCTATGTGTTTGAATGCAGTATATACGGAATGTCCTTTTTTGCTTGAATTCATCCAAAGAGATCTTAAAAACAAAGTTTTTAAACCAGGAGCGCTGACATGCATGCGATCGCATTGGCCTATGGAGATGGGATTGGCCCGAGATCATGGCAGCCACTCTGCACATTTTGAAAGAGGCGGGAGCTCCTCTGGAATTTCATGTGATCGAAATCGGAGAAAAGATTTATTTAAAAGGGATAACCATGGGGATCGAACCTTCTGCTTGGGACATTATCCGAAAGACAAAGGCTTTTTTGAAAGCGCCGATCACGACCCCTCAAGGAGGAGGGTTTAAGAGTCTCAATGTGACTGTCCGCACGACCCTGGGGCTTTACGCCAATGTCCGTCCCTGTGTGGCCTATGCCCCTTTTATCGCGACAAAACACCCGAAGATGGATGTCGTGATCGTCCGGGAAAATGAAGAGGATCTCTACGCAGGGATCGAATACCGCCAATCGCCTGATGTGTGCAAATCGCTTAAACTCATCTCGCGGCCGGGATCGGAAAAGATCGTTCGCTATGCCTTTGAATATGCGCGTCACCATGGGCGCAAAAAAGTGACCTGCTTCATCAAAGATAATATCATGAAGATCTCCGATGGGCTTTTCCATAAGATCTTCGATGAGATCGCCAAAGAATACCCAGAGATCGAAAATGAACATTGGATCGTCGATATCGGCGCTGCCAAATTGGCCGATACTCCTGAGATATTCGATGTGATCGTGATGCCCAACCTCTATGGCGATATCCTCTCCGATGTCGCTGCGCAGATTTCAGGATCTGTCGGGCTTGCTGGATCGGCCAATATCGGCGACCACGGGGCGATGTTCGAAGCGATCCACGGATCGGCGCCGCGACGCGCAGGACAAAATGTCGCCAACCCTTCCGGGCTTACTCTTGGCGAGCGTGCGATGCTCATCTATCTAGGAGAAAATGCAGGTGGCAGAGAGAATCCATAACGCCTGGCTGACGCACCATCGAAGCGGGAATCCACACCTATGATATCTTCAAAGAAGGGATCAGCAAGAAAAAGTGGGCACAAAGGAATTCGCCGAAGCTGTCGTCAAATGCTTGGGAGAAAAGCCGAAACATCTCCCTACCGTCTCCTATACCCATGCGAGAAAATTTGAGACTCTCAAGCCCTCCCATCTCCCCGCTGCGGTCAAACGGGAATGCGTCGGCGTCGATATGTTCATCTATTCGAAAGAAAAGATGAGAGCATTTGAGTCCATCTCTGACTCAAAAGCATGGGCACCGCTCGCCTTGCAAATGATCAGCAATCGGGGCGTGCGCGTATGGCCAGAAGGTCATCCCGAGACCTTTTGCGTCGATCAATGGCGCCTGCGCTTTACCCACGAAGGATAAAGCGAGTGTTGTGACACAGGAAGAGATTTTAAAAATGCTCCAAGAAGTGCATACAGCGGGCTGGGACATCATCAGCACGGAAAATCTCTATCGCTTCGATGGAACTATGGCCTTTTCGTCGGCGCAGGGCTGATTTATTGATTTAGGCAAAATCTCTTCAGCGAGGCCTCCAAAAAATTCTCCTTGGTATATCTATCGTGAATTTCTCGTCTCTGCTTCAGATATTTTTTCCGAAGGATTTCTGTTTCCTGTGAATGGGGGTCTGCAAGAAAATAGGGTAACGAGAGGAATTTGTAACATTTCCTATGGTTACCTTCTCTAAATATGCTTTTAAGACAATGTCTATTTGAAACAAGAGCAGGAGGGAGTTTGCGAGGAATCAGTCGAACGGAATGGGGGTCCTCCCCCATTTTCGTCGTATATTCATTAAACATTTGTGCATTTTTTGCGCCAAACCCGAGGACTATGCCGAGCAACGCATGGTGTTTATTGAACAGGTTAAATAAAGCGACAGTCCCCTCGAGATAGTCGTCGAGCAACTTAAAACCTCAGATTCTCCTCTCATCGCCTTCATCCAGGAACATACTATTTAATCGACGATGAGGTCTTCTTCGAGGTGTTTTTTCAATGCGCCTAAAAAGCCACATCCGTACATCCCATCGAGGACGCGATGGTCGAATGTCAAGAGAAATGTCATCATCGAGCGGATCGCGAGGATATCGTCTTCTAGAGGAACGACTTTTTTATGGATGGCACCGATCCCGACGATTGCGACTTCTGGGTAGCGGATGATCGGGACGCCGATCTGCACGCCTGACATGCCGAAGTTGGTCATGGTCATCGTCCCTTCATTGACATCATCGGGGAGCAGTTTCGAAGTGCGCGCCTTTGTCGAAAGCTCTGCTGATCCCCTTTGCAATCCCGTGACTCCCAAATGTTGACAGTGCTTGATCACGGGAACAAAGAGTCCTTGATCGACGCTGACGGCAATGCCTAGATTGACGAACTTCTTCACGAGGATCGTATCCCCTTCGAGAGAGGAATTGAGTAGAGGATATTCTTGAGGGCTTTTTAATCGCCCGGGCGACAAAGGCGGTAATGGTCAGTTTGAATCCATGGGTATTGAAAAATGCATCCTTTTCTCTCTGAATCAGTTTAAGAACTCCTGTGACATCGACCTCTGTGACTAAAGAGGCATGCGGGGCTTCGTAAAAAGAGCGTACCATATTGTCGGCGATCGCCTTGCGCATCCCAGTCATCTTTAGCCGCTCGATCTCTGTGTTGGATGTCTGTGTCATCGTCGCAGTAGAAGATGCTGCGCTTCGCGGGCAATCTTGGAAGAAGAAGCTCTCTTTTCGAGATAGCTCTTCCAAATCGCGCTTGGTCACTCTGCCTCCCATTCCCGTCCCGGACATTTTACTGAGCGCTTCCAAACTGATCCCATTTTCTCTTGCCAAGCGTAAAATCGCAGGAGAGAAAGTCTCTCTCATGTCTTGTGCAGAATCGCTTTTTGCAGCGGCACTGATGACACTTGCAGGAGAGGAAGGCGCCATGCCCCGCTTGAGCTGCGATGACAGCGATCAGATCGCCGACTTGTAATTCTTGGTCGGGATTGGCATAAATCGCCTTTAGGATTCCCGCTGCAGGCGAGGGAATTTCGCTATTGACTTTGTCTGTCGAGACTTCCAACAAGGGCTCATCGAGGTTGACACGATCTCCGATTTTTTTAAACCACTGGACGATCGTAGCGCTGAGGATACTCTCCCCGAGTTTTGGAAGGCACACTTGGATCTCTTCACTCATTTTCCTACCTTATCTCGTATTTTTTGGACCATTTTCTCAAAGTGCTCTTTTCCCACAACGCACTCGAGTTGCATGATGACAGGGATGACCGGTAAACCGAGATGACTCGAAAATCGAGGCCATTTTACAGCGTCTTTCTCCGTACACAAAAGGGCAACGGCCCCTTTTTCCCGACACTCTTTCGCAAAGCACAAGAGCGCATCCTCGCTCGGCATGCCATGGTCTTTGAGTAAAAAAGTGTCGACAATTTCTCGATTTAAGTCACGCACAGTTTGCAAGAACCGCTCAGGGGTCCCGATCCCACAAAAGACACCTACTTTTCCCGGTAATTCTTCCGCATTTAAGACACACACTCTGACTCCGACGCAAGGCGCTTGGGTATAGGGGGCAATTTGCCTGTGCGCTGCGTCGAACTGAGCGACGTCTTTGCAATGTGTTAAGAGGATGAGGTCGGCATTTTTCAGACGCCGCGGCGCATCGCGCAACAGCCCTCTGGGTAAAAAGCGCCCTTGAGACAGAGGGTCTTGGGCATCGATGACGACAATTTCAAAATCCCGTGCGATCCGTCGATGCTGCATCCCATCGTCGAGCAAGAGGCACTCCGCACCTTCAGCAATTGCAGCCCGTGCGCTAGAGACCCGATCGCTTCCCACCCAAACGGCAGCTTTCGTCTTCTGGACTAAGAGAGAAGGCTCATCGCCAAACTTCTCAGCAGAACTCCCCTGTCCCATCCTCCCCATCTGCCCTAACTTTTCCATCTCTGAGCGAAACCCGCGTGTCAAAATAGCGAGGGTGCATTTTTCCTGGAGTGCAAGAGAGAACATTTCAGTGACGGGAGTTTTTCCTGTGCCGCCTACGACGATGTTTCCAATGCTAACTACTGGCACAGCAACTTTCTGAGAAGATAAAATTCCCCAATCGTAAGCCTTGTTGCGCAATGCGAGGACACTCCGATACAAAACACTCAAAATCTGAAGCAAAGGAATGAGCAAAGGCGCTTTGCGCTTTCCTCGAATGACATCCAAAAAATAAGTTTCCATGCTCATGGCGCATTAAATTTTTAATTTCAAAGGGTAATTGTAGCATACAGAAGAATAAAAAATCAAAGTCGTGGTAGAATGAAGTATATGGCGAAAAAATACGATGAAAGCACCGTTCTGTCTCTCGATGCTCTGGCGCATATTCGCTTGCGCTCTGGGATGTACATCGGTCGTTTGGGGGATGGCTCCCATCCCGATGATGGGATCTACGTCATGCTCAAAGAAGTGATCGACAACTCTGTCGATGAATTCATCATGGGTCATGGAAACAAGTGATCATCGAGCTCCATCCGAATACACCTCACCGTTTCCGTGCGCGATTTCGGCCGGGGCATTCCGCTCGGCAAGGTGATCGATTGCGTGAGCAAGATCAATACAGGGCGCCAAGTACAACGACGATGTCTTCCAGTTTTCCGTCGGATTGAATGGGGTGGGGACCAAGGCTGTCAACGCGCTTTCTTCCCATTTCATCGTGAAGAGTTTTCGCGATGGGGAGTTTGTCGAGGCGCGATTTTCAAAGGGAATTCTATTAGATAAGAAAAAAGGGAAGACGAAAGAACCGAATGGGACATGGGTCGAATTCATCCCTGATACGGAAATTTTCAAAAAATTTTCATTCGATCAAGAGATCTTGCTCAAAAGGCTCTGGCACTATGCCTATCTCAATACAGGCCTTACTCTCGTTTTCAATGAGGAAGAGATCGTTTCTGAAAATGGTCTCCTCGATCTTTTCAACGCAAGAGGTCAAAGAGGACCGGCTCTATGAACCGCTCCATTATCGAGGAAAGACTCTTGAATTCGCTTTTCTCCACTCCTCGAGCTACGGAGAGACCTATTTCTCCTTCGTCAATGGCCAATATACGCAAGATGGAGGAACCCATCTTTCTGCCTTTAGAGAAGGGATTCTCAAAGGGATCAATGAGTACGCCAAGAAGAACTTCCAAGGAGTCGATGTGCGCGAAGGGATCGTAGGAACAATCCTCGTCAAAGTCAAAGATCCCATCTTCGAATCCCAAACCAAAAACAAACTCTCGAATAATGAGATCCGCGGCGCCATCGTCCAAGAGGTCAAAGACGCTGTCCAAAACCTTCTCTATAAAAATGAGACAGTCGGAAAAAAGATTGTCGAGCGGATCCTCTTCAATGAAAAGTTGCGCAAAGAATTGGCCGCCGTCAAAAAAGAAGCAAAAGAGAAGCAGAAAAAAATCTCCTTTAAAATCCCGAAACTGCGCGACTCGAAATATCACTTCGGCGATGGATCGAAAGAGGGAGAGAATTCGGTGATTTTCTTGACAGAGGGAGAATCGGCTTCTGCATCGATCGTCATGACGCGCGATCCTTTCACCCAAGCAGTTTTCTCACTGCGCGGAAAACCCCTCAATGTCCATGGCATGAAGCTCGATCAGCTCTATAAAAATGAAGAGATGTACAACCTGATGTCCGCGCTCAATATCGAAGAGGATTTCGCCCATCTCCGTTATAGCAAAGTGATCCTCGCTACCGATGCCGATGTCGATGGGATGCACATCCGCAATCTCCTCATCACCTTCTTTTTGACCTATTTTGAAGGCCTGGTCGTCAATGGACATCTTCACATTCTGGAAACGCCGCTCTTTAAAGTGAGAAATAAAGAAAGGACGATCTATTGTTATTCAGAGCAGGAAAAAAACGAGGCTGCGTTAGAGCTAAAAAAAGGGATCGAAATCACCCGCTTTAAAGGTCTCGGCGAAATTTCGCCCGATGAATTCAAACAGTTCATCTCAAAAGAGATTCGCCTCCAACCCGTCTTGATCCAAAATCTCTCTGATGTCAAACCCACTGTCGAATTCTACATGGGTAAGAACACACCGGCGCGCAAGGCCTTTATCATGCAAAATCTGGTGACCGAAGATGGATGATCTCAAATACCAGATGAAGGACCACTTCATCAAATACGCCTCCTACGTCATTCTCGATCGCGCGATTCCCCATATCATCGATGGGCTCAAACCCGTTCAACGGCGGATTCTCGAGATCCTCTGGCGACAACACGACGAAAAACTGCACAAGGTCGCAAACATCGTCGGCCAGACGATGCAGCTCCATCCTCACGGCGATGCCCCGATCTACGAGGCGCTCGTCACTCTCGCTAATAAAGGCTACTTACTCGATCGACAAGGGAATTTCGGAAATATCTACACCGGCGATCCCGCAGCAGCTGCACGCTATATCGAAACGCGTCTTTCTCCTCTTGCTAGAGAAACGCTCTTCAATCCCGACATCACAGAAAAAGTTCCTTCCTACGATGGGAGAAATCTAGAACCGGTGACCCTTCCCGCGAAGATCCCCCTTCTTCTGATGCAAGGGGCCAATGGGATTGCAGTCGGCATGGCAACGCAAATCCTCCCCCATAATTTCACAGAACTCCTCGAAGCGGAAATCGCCTATCTCGAAGGAAGGAGCTTTAAGATCTTCCCCGACTTTCCCACCGGCGGCATCATGGACAAAAGCCAATACGACAAGGGAAGAGGAAAGATCAAACTCCGAGCCAAAATCGAAATCAAAGACGCGAAGACACTCATCATCCGAGAAATCTGCTATGGCACGACAACAGAGAGCCTCATCCGCTCCATTGATGAAGCGGCGAAAAAAGGGAAAATCAAGATCGAAGCGATCAACGACTATACAGCAAGAGATGTCGAAATTGAAATCAAGCTCCCCCGAGGCCAGTATGCAGAAGAGATCTTCGATGCCCTCTATGGATTTACAGAATGCGAAGTCTCACTCAATTCTCAAGTCATCGTCATCAAAGAGGGGCTTCCCTGGGAAACCGATGTCCACGAGGTCTTGAGCTACAATGCAGAAAAACTCATCGAATTTCTTAAGAGAGAGCTCGAGATCGAACGGGAGCGCATCTTAGAAAAGATCTTCTACAAATCACTCGAGCGGATTTTCATCGAAAAGCGGCTCTATAAACCGATCGAGACGCTTAAAACACTCGAAGCGATCCACCAAAACTTAGAAGCCTCTCTAAAACCGTACCACAAAAAGCTCCTGCGCGAGCCCACCCATGAAGACCGCGAAAGACTCCTACAAATCCCCATCCGCAGGATCTCCCAATTCGACATCGATAAAAATAAAGAAGAGATCGCCCTCCTCGAAGAGAATTTACATACCGTCGAAAAACAGCTTAAAAATGTCAAAAAATACGCGATCGATTACCTCAAAAAATTGATCCTAAAATACGGCGCAGATCATCCGCGCAAGACAAAGATCAAAGCGATCGAAGAGATCGACCGGCGCCAGATCTCCACAAAAGAGATCAAGATCGGCTTCGATCCTAAGACAGGATTCATCGGCACCAAGATCCCCGGTCCCCTCCATCTCTTCGGCACCAACTTCGATAAGCTTCTCATCTTCTTCGCAGACGGCACCTACAAAGTCGGCCCCATCCCCGAGAAGCAATACTTCCAAAACAGCGCCTGGGTCGAAATCGCAGACAAAAAGACAATCGTCAATGTCGTCTATAAAAACAAAGAGACGGGCCAAGCCTGGGCCAAGCGGTTCGTCATCGACAAATTCATCCTCGACAAGACTTATCGCTACTTAGACGAAGACTGCGAGCTGGCCTACATCTGTACAAACCCCAATACCACCGTCGAGCTCCAGTTCCAAAAAGAGAAAAAAATGCGCTTTGCCCTTAAGGATGTTCCCATTAAGGGTGTCCAGACCAAGGGGATCCGCATCTCTCCTCATAAAGTCAAAAAGATCAGTTGTTAATTTTGCGCGCTCCAGTATAATTTTTTGCAAAACCGACGTTGTTGCATAAGTCATGGAAGAGAACAACCACAGAGAGGAATTTTTTAATATGAATTTCCTCTCTGTGGTTTTCCATCTCTGTGGTGAGATTGCATATATTCAGAATAGAATGATGGGGAGCTATACTGCGCCCGGTCAGGAATTATACGACAACGCTCAAAAATTGGATTAATGTGCATTATTTTTTAAGGATGCTTTGTTGTATGGCAGCGATTTTCTCGATGACGTCGGGTTTTTCTAGTCCCAAAGTGGTTGTGGTGGGAGCGGGTATTGCTGGATTGACAGCCGCCTACCGCTTGCAACAAGAGGGCTTTGATGTCGAGCTTTACGAAGCGCGCAATCGCGTGGGAGGGAGAATTTTCACAGTCAATAACCACGGTCATCCTACGGAATTGGGAGGACAGAATTTTGGCGATGGAGGAGATCCCATCCACATCAAGCGCCTCATCGAGGAATTTGGACTCGAGTGTGTTTCTAGTCGTATCTATTTGAAACATTCCTATTTCGATGGAGAAAACATCTTATCGATGGACGAGATTTTAAAAGAAAAACAAAAAGATCCATACATCCTCAGGCACCAAATCGATGCACTGGCTGCGACCTCTTGTAATATGAAAGAGATCCTCGACAAAATGTTCGATCCAGAGGATCCTCTTTACAAATTCTTAGCTGTCAGGCTCGCTGCCTATGAAGGAGGATCGATCGAAGATCTATCCCCTCTTTATGCAGAAACGCTCTTTCATATCCTTTTAGGTGGCATTTGTGCTGCCCACCAAGCAAATGGAGAAGAGAGTTACGTCGATCTGATGACGCTCAAAGGAGGAAATGGTTTACTTCCCGAAAAAATCGCAGAAGCGCTCGGTCCCCATCTCCATTTGAATATGCCTCTGAAAAAAGTCTCAAAAAAAGCAGATGACCGCTTTGAGCTTCTCTTTCAAAATGGCAAAGAGATACAAGCTGATCTCTTGATTTTAGCGATCCCTTGCTCTGTCTATGAGCAGATCCTCTTTGAGGATGGTGTCATTCCCTCCCAAAAGTTAGAAGCGATTCAGAATGTCCAGTACGGCACAAACGCAAAAATCATCGTTCCCTTTACAAGTACTCCTCAAATGAGAGGCGTCATCAGCGATGAAATTCTGGCCTGGTTTGATCCCGCGCGGCAAGCTCTCACGCTATACTATACGGGAAGAACGAGCTTCTTTTCCCCCGAGACCATTACAAATGCCTATATTCAGGCAAGACCCATGATTGAAACTAGTTTTAAAGAAGACTGTCCTCCTTTCAAGACTCCCCTTCATGCAACAGACCAAAGCTTTCTCTGCTATGATAGTCCCATAGGGCATAGCTGGCCAAATGATCCTTACGCCAAAGGCTCTTACTCTTACATCGCAAGAGGGCAGGAGAATATTCTAATGCCTACAGTAGAGGAAAATGGAGAGACATTCAAGACTCTGTTCGCACCCATTGGGCAACTCTATTTTGCCGGAGAACATTCTTCTATTTTGTCTGAGGTCCCAGGTACAATGGAGGCGGCTTGTGAATCGGGGGAGCGGATCGCTCGGGCAGTTTTAAAGAACTGCATTATACCAAACTTTTGAGTCCACTTGAGTATAGCTCTGAATTTGCAGCAAAAAGAGAGCGCTCGACCATCTCGATGATGATGTGGATCGCTGTCATGTGCGCTTCCTGGATCCGATCGGAATAGGTAAAGCCACTCACGACCCACTCTAAATCAGATATGCCTAAGAGCTTTCCTCCTGTCTTTCCTAGAAAAGCGATCGTCTTCAATCCCATCTCTTTTGCCTGAACCACCGCTCTATGGATATTCGGAGAATTTCCACTCGTCGTCAATACGATGAGGATATCTTCTGGGCGCCCATAAGCTTCGACAGCCCGAGAGAATACTGCGTCAAATCCCAAGTCATTCGCCGTGCAAGTCAAGTGCCCCGCATCAGAGAGAGCAATTGCAGGTAAAGCCTTTCGCTTTTCCCGGAATACGCCTGTCAGCTCTTCTGCAAAATGCATCGCATCGCAAAGACTGCCCCCATTGCCTGCGATTAAAACCTTGCCCCCTTGGGCAAAGCATTCAGCGATCGATTGACTCGCCGCTTCGATAAATTCTACACTCGCTGGCAGTTTTAGATATTCGATCGCTCGGATGGCATCAGAAATCGCTTGTTCGATCTCGTGGCGCATGGTAACCTCAAATAGTTTCATGGGAAGTGTACACGAATAGCTCTTGGTTTGTAAAGACCAAAGGACACAAACCTCCCGCCATTACTTGAAATTAAACACGACAATTCGCTACATAAATAATTAACCCGACTAGGATATTAAATGTTCAGAATTACTGAAGACAATCGCAAATGGTGGATTTTAGCGGCGATGACCACCACTATTTCGATGATCTTCATCGATGTCACTGTCCTCCCAGTCGCTCTGCCGACGATTAACCGCGAGCTCAATATCTCCGATTTACAACTGCAATGGGTCGTCAACGCGTATACGTTGGCTCTGACAGTTTGCGTACTCGCAGGAGGGAGAATTGGAGACCTCTGGGGCGTAAAAAAATCTTTCTCCTTCGGCATCATGCTCTTTGCCCTCGCCTCTTTGCTCTGCGGCTTCAGTCAATCGCCTCTGTGGTTAATCGCCAATCGCTGCCTACAGGGAGTCGGCGGTGCTTTTCTCCTCCCTGCAACACAGAACATTATCTTCTCTAGCTTCCCCCCCCATCAAAGGGGAAAAGCCCTCGGTCTTTTTATCAGCGTCGGATCGATCTTCCTCTCTTTAGGGCCCCTCATCGGAGGTGCTCTTACCCAATATGCCTCTTGGCGCTACATCTTTTGGATCAACATCCCGATTGCCTTCATCGGTCTCGCTCTCGCCTTTGTGACTGTTCAAAAAACGCCAGCGCTTAAGGAAAAGTTCGACTTCTTTGGATTTGTGACCATTGCCATCGGTATCAGTTCTATCGTCATCGGCTTGATGCAATCCCAAAATTGGGGCTGGGACTCCCTGAAAACTCTCTCTCTTTTCCTCTTAGGCATTCTTTTTTTGATCTTCCACTTTAAGATCCACATGCGCGCTGTCCACCCTCTCATCGATTTTTCTCTCTTTAAAAAGCGCTCTTTCTTGGGGGGATCTTGCTGCATCGTCATCTCCCAATTCCTGTTCATGTCGGGGATCTTTTGGGCCATCTACTTCCAAAATGTCCTCCATTTCTCCCCTTCAAAAGCGGGTTTGCTCGCCTTCTCTGCAAACCTCCCCGTGATTATCGGCGCGCCCCTTGCCGGTTTTCTCGTCGACCGCTTCGGTCCTCGCCTTCCCGTCATCATCGGCTATGGTCTCATCCTCGTCGGCCTAGTGATGTTTCTGTTCTTCATCAACCGTGAAAATATGCCCCATTTGCTCTTTGCCTTGATCCCCTTCGGCATCGGCGCTCCCATGACACTCTCGCCGAGTAGCATCTCCCTCTTAAGCGATGTCCCCCCAGAGAAAAGAGGAGGCGCTTCTGGCCTCAGCGCTGGCATGCGCCAATTGAGCGCCACACTCGGTCTCGCCATATTCGGCACCCTCTTCACGAGCGTCCAATACACGCAATTGACGAAATCATTAGGATCCAACCCCTCAACCGCTTCTCTCAATGTCCGTACACTCGAAGGCCTCCTCTCTAAAGCCCCTGCTGCCACACAGATCGTCGATTCCCTTCCAAAAACTACAGCGACCTTTGTCACAGAATCCGCCACCCAAGCCTTCGTGCAAGCCATTTCCTCGATCAACCTCCTAGGAATTGCCATCGCCTGCCTCGGCGTCTTCATCGCCTGGCGCTTCCTCAAAAACCGCCCGTTGCACCATCATAAAAAATAAAAATGATTCTAGAGCCCTTTGTACCCGATCCTTTCCCTCCCACACACCTCAAATACGCGCGTTTCTCTTCTCTGCTCAAACACGCTAATGTCCTTTTGGAAAAATACAATGCACTGCTCTCTTCCCATCCACGCAATGCACTCGATCTTCTCTCCTCATTGACATTCATCGAAACTTATTTTTCCCTAAGATCAACAGATTTCACCCCTTCTTTCGAAGAGGTTCTCCGTTCTCCCTCAGCCTCTTTCCTCAACTATCGCAGTGCCCTTTTAAACGCAATGCGCTCCAAACAAAAAACAGCGCTCTGTAAACACCGACTCTGCTCCTTGCATGAGCAAATCACAAGGAGCAGCTTACCAACACAATACCGCGGAACCTATCGCAAAAAGCAAACTTATCTCGGCATGACTTCGTTCGATGCTGCTGATTTTATTCCTCCTGTACCGCAAAAGGTCTCTCTACTCATGCAAGAGCTAATGCGCTATAGCCAAAATGCGGAAGAAGATCCTCTCATCCAAACTGCCCTTTTGATTGGGCAGTTAATGATCATTCATCCCTTTAAGGATGGCAATGGAAGACTTGGAAGAATCCTAATTCCCCTTTTTTTGTTTCAAAACAAGGCAATACGAGTCCCGATCCTTTTTTTAAGCCGCTATTTCAAAACTTTTCCTACACAGCACCATCTGAGTCTTTTCAGCATTACAGAACTGGACCAATGGGAATTATGGATCGAAACTTTTCTTTACGCTATTATCTACTGTCTAAAGCAAGATCTGAAAATAATCCCAGCTATTTTCTCTCTATACGAGAAACTGCCCAAAGCCCCTTCTGTTCTCATCCGTTTTCTATCCCACAATCCCTTTTTTACCAAAAATGACTTTCAAAAGAACGGCGGTTCTATCGATTTATTACAACGCCTGACAAAAAAACGACTGATAATAGAAGAAGAAGAAAACACTTACTCATTCCAGTCAATAATCAAAATCTTAAATCGCTCATTGAAATAAAAAAATAAATTAGAGTACTGTGAAATCATAATAGGAGAACCCCTATGATAAATCGTCAGGCAGATTTTAGCAGGAAATGGGCGAAGATGATCGCAAAAGCGTGGAGCGACCCTACCTTTAAAAAAAAACTTCTAGAACACCCTGAGAAGACGTTTGCGGAAGAGGGGATTTCTCTTCCCAAAGGAGTGCGCGTGGAAATCCATGAATCGACAAACAAAATCATCCATCTCAACCTTCCTTCAAAAGCGGAAGGGAACCTTTCTGAAGAAAAATTGCTGCAAATAGCAATGGGTCAGACTAACCCGGGTTCAAACACACCTACGGAAGGGAGAATCTCCTAAAACGACATTGTTGCGTAATTCATATCGAAAATACCAGAACGTCCCCACCAGACTACAAGCGGGATGGGAAGCTTGCAACACGCGCAATCTGACTGGATACAGTGCGCTCGGTATCGGTGGAATGATTATTTCGACGGCAATCGTCGCCGCAAGAATGGGATTATTAGGTTTATAAGCTTGAGCATATTTCCGTATATACCCCTTCCACCTCAATCGTACCCAAGAAAACCGAATGAAAAGTTCTCAAAATTCGAATCAAAGGTCGGGGTCAATATTGAATTTAATATTAACCCCGACCTTTGATTCGAATTTTGAGGCTTTTAATCGGTTTGCTTGTGGTTACGATTGAGGTGGAAGGGGTATACTTCTTGAGGTTGTTTTTCACTATTGATCTGGAAATAAACTTTCAATACTGTAACGAATAACCTTTCAGAGGAGAAATTACATGCCACCGCATCAAAAAGATTTTACTAAAAAGTGGGCAAAAGTCATTGCCAAAGCGTGGAGTGATCCCGCATTTAAACAGAAGCTTCTGCAACATCCTGAGGCGACTTTAGCCGCAGAAGGAATTTCGATGCCCAAAGAGGTCCATGTTGAAATTCACGAAAGCACAAACAAAGTTATCCATCTCAACTTACCTGCCAAAATCGAAGGCGCGCTTTCAGAGGAAAAATTGCTGCAAATAGCAGCAGCTGGTTGTTGGACGGGTGGAACTGAATCTTCAGGAAATGGGTAGGGCCTGCCTACAAACTTTCTGATACTACAAAGGTCATGAGCTCTTGAGTCACTGGATGGGGCACCATGACTTTCTCATGTCTGAGAGCGATCCCCTCTCCTTTCCACGACAGTTTACTCCCATATTTTTGATCGCCCACAATCGGGAATCCCCGATGCGCGAATTGGATACGGATCTGATGATACCGCCCTGTTTCCAAAGCGATCTCTACCTCTGTTTGCTTTTCCATCCGTCTTGAGACTTTGTAGCGAAGACGTGCATACTTCCCTTCGGTGTTCGTTTTGGAGACGACCTTGGCGATATGATCGCCGTGCATTAAGTAATCCTCTAGCACCCCTTCTGATTCAGGCAAAGCCCCTTCCACATAAGCGCGGTAAGTCTTATGGATCTTTCCCAAGCGCATCGCCTCTTGAAGGCGAGAGAGCGCTTTACTCGTCCGGGCAAAGATGACAAGACCACTGACAGGTTGATCGAGTCGGTGGATCGGCTCCAGGAAGACATTTCCCGGTTTGCCGTATTTTTGCTTCACCCAAGTTTTGACACCCTCGACGAAGTCGGGTTGTGTCGCAACACCCGCTGGCTTGAAGGCGATGAGGAGATGGTTGTCACAAAAGAGAATATTCATTTCTTTTTTTGCCGCAGCACTTCGTAGAGCAACAGCGTGGTCGCTGTCGCGACATTGAGTGAGTCGGCAACTCCGTGCATCGGAATACGCACCTGAAGATCGGAAGAACCCATCCATAACTCAGATAGACCTAATTGCTCTGTGCCGACCGCGATGGCGACGGCCCCCGATAGAGGGGCCTCTGTAAAACAAGGCTCAGCAGAAGGGGTCGCAGCGACGATTTGAATCCCCTGTTTTTTTAACCATTCGAGCGTCTCTTTCCCTTCTGCTTCCACAACTGGAATGGTGAACAGAGTGCCGACACTGGCTCTTACGACATTGGGATTATAGATATCTGTGCAGCGATCGCAGACGATGACGCCATCGACTCCTGCTGCATCTGCTGAGCGCAAAATCGTTCCCAAATTCCCCGGTTTTTCGATCGCTTCTGCGACGATGAGAAAGGGATCTTTTTTTCCGTTTAAACGGATGGCGAGATCTTTGAGCGATTGTTTCATTTGGATGCCGATAGCGATGAGACCATCAGGGCGATCGCGATAAGAGAGTTTTCTAAAAACGGTTTCTTCGCAAGGATAGAGTGCCTGCGTCTGTTTACCGATCTCTTGAATGAGAGCATCTTCGTTATCGCCCAAAAAAAGAGGGGGGCAGAAGAAAAGCGAATCGATCCTCACTCCTCCCACAACCGCGCGTTTGAGTTCTCGATACCCTTCGATGAGAAAACACCCCGTTTCATCTCGGTGCCTGCGTTCGTTGAGTTTGATCGCCGCTTTAATCTTGGGATTTTGACCGCTCGTAATCATTGACAAACCCATTTTGCATAGCTTCCCGAAGGAATGTCGAGCCCCTTTTCAGAAGGTAGTCGCATTTCTCCTGTCTCTATTTTTCCCGAGTGCTTCTTCATTTTTTGTCTCAAGAGATGGTCCATCGCAAGAGGTGTCATTCCCGGTGTGTGTGTCGTTAAGCTTAAAAAAAGAGGCGCGTCGGAAAAAAGCTCTACGCATAGATCCAATAAAGGGTGGATATCCTGTTCGATTTTGAACACCTCTCCCTTGTTGCCCCTTCCAAAACTCGGCGGATCGAGGATGATCCCTTCATACCGAATCCCTCTTTTGATCTCTCTTTTTAAAAACTTAAACACGTCATCGACAATCCAGCGAATAGGTGCTTTTTCGAGATGATTGAGTGTGGCATTCTCTCGAGCCCATGTGACCATCGCCTTCGAGGCATCGAGATGGCAGACAGAAGCTCCTGCTTGAGCAGCTGCGAGTGTCGCCCCTCCCGAATAAGCGAATAGATTTAAAATATTTGTTCCCTTACCGCGTTTTTGAATGAGAGAGCGCATCTCATCCCACAAGAGACTATGCTCGGGAAAAACGCCGAGATGTCCAAAATCGGTTAAAGAAACTTTAAAAGAGACCCCGTTTATTTCACAGACCCACTCTTCGGGCATCTTTTTTTTAAATTCCCACACATTCCCTTTTTCCCTCGAAAAGCGCGCGTCTGCTTGCGCCCATAAACTCTCTTTTTCCTGCGGTTTCCAAAGTGCCTGGGAACAGGGACGGATGAGGGTGTAAGCGCCAAAGCGCTCCCATTTTAACTGATTTCCGCTATCTATTAATTGATATGAATTTTCCATGACTCAGCAAAGTTAGATGGCTGAGTTTACCCTTTTAGATAATTAGAGGAAAGGCGGGAATCCCCTGAGTCACTTTTCGATAAAGGCTCCCTAAAAGAAAATGTGTCGTAGATAAAATAATCGTTTGACGACTTCCCTTAGCTAAAAAATGCCCACTATCTGGGGGTTCTCCCCGTTTTCCGATGGCAGCAAAAATCGTGCCGACCGGTTTTTCAGGAGTTCCGCCGCTAGGGCCTGCGATCCCAGAGACCGCGATGGCAAAATCCGCCCGGGAATTTTTGAACACCCCTGCGAGCATCTCTTGTACGGTTTCTGAACTGACAGCACTGTGCCTCTTTAGGGTATGCTCTGATACGCCCAAGAGATCGCTTTTCATCTGATTAGAATAGGTGACAAATGAGCCTAGAAAATAATCGGAAGCCCCGGAGAGTGAAGTGATGTGACTTGCGATCGTTCCCCCTGTGCACGATTCCGCACAGGCGAGCGTCTGTTTATTTTTTACGAACCACTCTTGCAAAGCTTCTTCGATTTTTCCATGCGGCGCAGAAAAGAGGTAGGGAGAAAATTTCTGCTGCAAGCCTTCTGCAAAGGCATGCAGCGCTTGGCTTTTCCTAGAACGCAGGACGACGCTTAAGTTGCCCCATCCCGGGTAGATGCCCACCTCGACACCTGGGTGTTTTTGTTCTAGCTCTCTCAAATACGGATCGATCATACTCTCATGCACGAGAATGAAAAACAGCTGCAGGGTCTCTTTAACCTCTTCAACGGGAAATTCTTTAGCTAAAAAGGGGAATATTTTTTCCTGAAAGAGCGCCTGCATTTCGATCGGTACGCCCGGGAGTAAAATCAACGTTTTCCCCTTTTCAGAAAAGAGAAGAGCCGGTGCTGTACCAATGGGATTTAAGAAATACTGGGCTTTTGTCGGAATACTCGATTGATCGTGCAACCAAAGGGGGGCTTTGCCAAAACGGCGCTGCAAATCTGCAGCGATCTTCTCTTCGAAATGAAAGGGAGAGTGAAAGAGATCTGCAACCACTTGCTTCGTGCGATCATCGAGAGTGGGACCGAGCCCTCCTGTGACGATTGTAATATCTGCGCGCTGGAATGATTCTCGCAACCCCTCTTTTAAGCTAAGCGGCTCATCTTTTAGCGTGATATGGCGCGCGACATCGTATCCCCTCTCTTGCAAGTAGCGGGAAAGAAAGGTGACGTTTGTATTAAGGACACTCCCCTTTAAAAGCTCATCCCCAACAGAGATTAATTCGATGATCATGGGACTCTCCTCTGTGTACTCGGCGTTGTTGCGTAATTCATGAAGACCTACTAGCTTCCCATCATTCCATTCTGAATATATGCAATTTCACCACAGAGATGGAAAACCACAGAGAGAAAATTCTTATTAAAAAATTTCCTCTCTGTGGTTTTCCATCTCTGTGGTAGTTATCTTCCTACTGCACGAAAATTTCGATTTTCTTCTCTTTTAGTTGAACGTGATTTTTGATCCAAGGCAATACTTTTTTGCCGATGCGCAAGGGAGCGTTTATTTTTTGTCCTTCCACAATCAGGGGTGTGGGCAACGTGAAAGTTCTCATCCAGCGCATCAGTTGAGAAAAGAGCGCTGTATTGACAAATGCGGGATTTTCTCTCACCTTTTGAATCTGACGCGATGCTGGATCTTGAATCCACTGCGGATAGGAAAATTGGAGTCCCCAGCTGATGCTGTCTGGGCTTAAGACCATCGAGTGAAATTGTCCATCTAGTGGAGAATAAAAAAAATGATGCGCCTGTAATTGGATGACAGGGGCACGCGGTTTAATCAAGTAACGGTCTTTGCCCACTTCCATAGCATAAAGAGCCTCTAGAGAATGGGTTAAAACTGAGGAAAAGAGAGGGCGAAAAAACGATGTATCGGGGACATGACCTGCTTGTAGTGCAGCGCTATAAGCTCTGTACGTGAGGAGAAATTGCTCGGGGGTAATGATGGCAGCATCGAGCGAGATAGGTTTGCTGACAATGGCAAAAGACACATTTCCCAATTCCTGCAATAGAGCTGCCATCTCTTCAGCGTCTAACAATACCTGGACCTTGGTCCATTTGGAGGCTTGAAATAACCCCTCTTTCTCGGGAGAACTTAAAGAGAGAGACATCGTTTAACCAGCGCTGTTTGCAGAGGAAGAGAGGCTCGTCCGCAGCTTTTGAAAAGCAGACTGTCCGAGCAACAGAGTGATCCCACAAAAAATCGCGGCATCTGCAATATTGAATACGGGGTAGGAGTATCCCCAAAAGATGAAATAGAACATGTCGACGACATGCCCATAGAGAAAATAATCGAGCACATTTCCGGTGGCTCCAGCCAAAATGAGGGTGAGGGACATCTTCCGGAAAAAAGAGGCCTTTACAAAGAGTAAATAAGAGAAAAGAGCGCCGATGATGAGGACGCGCACATAGAGGAGATACTTTTGCGCAGAGGAAAAAATTCCCCAAGCAGCACCTTTATTGATGACGTGGACGATAGAAAAATCGATCCCATGCCAATTCGAGAAGACCCCGATTCCCCCAAACGGGTAGTGGCGGGATGCAGAAAAAACTGTGGGCACATGGGTATGAACGTAGGTCTTCAGCAGAAAATCTGCCGAAAAGATCAAGAGAGCTAAGATGATGAGAAAGAGCGTCTTTTTCCCGTTCATCCGCTAAAATATTCCCTTTTCCATTTTTTCCTGAGCTTTTACTGTCATCGTCGCATAAGGGATTGCTTCTAGCCGCGCCATCGGGATTTCCTCTCCCGTTAGATCGCAAACGCCATAAGTGCCTTCATCGATTTTTTCTAAAGCGCGCTCGATCTGTCTCAATACCGTAAATTCTTTATTCGACACTTGCAGGGAAATGGTGCGGTTGAAATCATCCGTCCCCTCATCTGCCTGATGCTGCGAATATCCTTTTCCCTCGTCCGTCGTTTTTACCGCCTCGCTCGCATCGCGGATCACCAAGACGAGCTCAGCGCGCAACTCCTCGAGCTTCTTCTTAAAACGATCGATCTCTTCTTTTTTTAATGCCATGTTTTTTATTCCTTAATTTTCACTGGAACAGGATGAGACACTCTCAATCGCATCCATCAATTCTCCCACATCTTTAAATCGCCGATAAACACAAGCAAACCGGATATAAGCGATTGTATCGAGCGTTTGCAAATGCGTCATCACGATCTCGCCGAGCTCCGACGTCGTAATTTCCCGCACTTGTCTCTCCATCAAATCAGAGGCGATTTTGTAAGCGAGCCCGCGTACTTGATCATGACTGATTTTGGTATGGCGGCAAGCTGCATCCAATCCTTTGATCAGTTTGTCTTGCGAAAACTCTTCATACCGCCCATCCCGCTTTTGTACTTGGATCATCAAGTCCACTGTCTCAAATGTCGTAAAACGGCGCAAACATTTAAGACATTCTCTGCGTCGCCTCACCGCATTACTCTCGGTGACGTTTCTAGAATCTGTTACCTTCAACTCTTCGTAGGAACAAAACGGACAACGCATGAATAGCCTCTCTAATCCATAAAACCCTCAGGGGCGCTGTATATTATACTATATATTCCACAGCCGAACAAGCGGATTTTTCAAATGAACCGATCTGAGATCGGTTCTAGGACCTGACCGCCCTTCTACCGGTTGGGCGCTTTTTTTTAAACAAAATCTTTAGTCCTACTTGGAAAAATTCCGGCAACGAGAACTTGGACACATCGTCTTAGAAAGACTCTGCTCGTGATCAAATAATTTTAATTCCGACAAGCCCCTACTCCAGTAGATCAAGAACACTTGAACTCGTCGTGGGGGTGGTATCCAGAAAGGGGTAATGACAACATTACCCTTCTTTTAGTGAAATGCGACTCGTTGTTGGAAGCCTAGAGTTTGGCTAAGGGGATGCGCTAAAGCTTTAGGCTCCGGCTTTCAGTGCCTGCCAAAAGAGACAAACTCTTCATTCTAACATCTTCCTCAACTTCAGCCCGTGTTGGCTTCGTATAAAAAATCTGCGGTCCCTGGTACCCCACAGCTGACATTTTCCCTTGAATGTTACCGCGAAACGTTACTGAGAGTGGACAACCGATTAAAGTTACCTGACATAAGTTCTGCAATTGCACAATTTCAGTGGGTAGAGAGATCAGCTGGTTGTTACTGAGGTCGAGCGTTGTTAGTGCAGTTAAAGAGCCGATTTCAGTGGGTAGAGAGATCAGCTGGTTGCTCCTGAGGTGGAGCGTCTTTAGTGCAGTTAAAGAGCCGATTTCAGTGGGTAGAGAGATCAGCTGGTTGTTGTAGAGGTCGAGCATCGTTAGTGCAGTTAAAGAGCCGATTTCAGTGGGTAGAGAGATCAGCTGGTTGCTACGAGGTGGAGCGTCGTTAGTGCAGTTAAAGAGCCGATTTCAGTGGGTAGAGAGATCAGCTGGTTGTTACCGAGGTCGAGCGTCGTTAGTGCAGTTAAAGAGCCGATTTCAGTGGGTAGAGAGATCAGCTGGTTGCTACCGAGGTAGAGCATCTTTAGTGCAGTTAAAGAGCCGATTTCAGTGGGTAGAGAGCTCAGCTGGTTGTTGTAGAGGTCGAGCGTCGTTAGTGCAGTTAAAGAGCCGATTTCAGTGGGTAGAGAGCTCAGCTGGTTACCGTAGAGGTGGAGCGTCGTTAGTGCAGTTAAAGAGCCGATTTCAGTGGGTAGAGAGCTCAGCTGGTTGCTACCGAGGTCGAGCGTCGTTAGTGCAGTTAAAGAGCCGATTTCAGTGGGTAAAGAGATCAGCCGGTTGTTCCTGAGGTCGAGCGTCTTTAGTGCAGTTAAAGAGCCGATTTCAGTGGGTAGAGAGATCAGCTGGTTGCTACCGAGGTCGAGCGTCGTTAGTGCAGTTAAAGAGCCGATTTCAGTGGGTAGAGAGATCAGCTGGTTGTTACCGAGGTCGAGCGTCGTTAATCTTTCGATAAGTGCAGGTAGCTTGAATAGCTCAGGTGGTAGCTTACTTAAGCCCAAACAACTCAAATCCAGGCTATAGGCATCAGGCGTTTCTACAAAATTACGAATGCGCCTAGCGGCTTCCTGACGCCCTTCTACCTCTCTCGGGGGAGCATTCTCGATCCAAAGATCGAGGGGCGCTGAATAGTTGGCAGCAGAAACAAACAAACTATTAACAGGATACATAAAATCTCCATTTTATCGTTTTTATTTTTAACTATATTAGTGTATTATACTAAAAACAACACACCGCAAGTCAACATTAAAATATTAATTACTAACGCAAAATGAAAAGACCCCATAGTTCAGCGAATCAAAAAGACTCTGCTCGTGATCAAATAATTTTAATTCCGACAAACCCCTACTCCAGTAGATCAAGAACACTTGAACTCGTCGTGGGGGTGGTATCCAGAAAGGGGTAATGACAACATTACCCTTCTTTTAGTGAAATGCGACTCGTTGTTGGAAGCCTAGAGTTTGGCTAAGGGGATGCGCTAAAGCCTTAGGCTCCGGCTTTCAGTGCCTGCCAAAAGAGACAAACTCTTCATTCTAACATCTTCCTCAACTTCAGCCCGTGTTGGCTTCGTATAAAAAATCTGCGGTCCCTGGTACCCCACAGCTGACATTTTCCCTTGAATGTTACCGCGAAACGTTACTGAGAGTGGACAACCGATTAAAGTTACCCGACATAAGTTCTGCAATTGCACAATTTCAGTGGGTAGAGAGATCAGCTGGTTGTTGTTGAGGTAGAGCGTCGTTAGTGCAGTTAAAGAGCCGATTTCAGTGGGTAGAGAGCTCAGCTGGTTGTAGTTGAGGTAGAGCGTCGTTAGTGCAGTTAAAGAGCCGATTTCAGTGGGTAGAGAGCTCAGCTGGTTGTAGTTGAGGTCAGAGCATCTTTAGTGCAGTTAAAGAGCCGATTTCAGTGGGTAGAGAGCTCAGCTGGTTGTTACCGAGGTCGAGCGTCGTTAGTGCAGTTAAAGAGCCGATTTCAGTGGGTAGAGAGCTCAGCTGGTTGCTACCGAGGTCGAGCATCTTTAGTGCAGTTAAAGAGCCGATTTCAGTGGGTAGAGAGCTCAGCTGGTTGTTGCAGAGGTCGAGCGTCGTTAGTGCAGTTAAAGAGCCCATTTCAGTGGGTAGAGAGCTCAGCTGGTTGTAGCTGAGGTCGAGCGTCGTTAGTGCAGTTAAAGAGCCGATTTCAGTGGGTAGAGAGCTCAGCTGGTTGTTGTAGAGGTCGAGCGTCGTTAGTGCAGTTAAAGAGCCCATTTCAGTGGGTAGAGAGCTCAGCTGGTTGTACCTGAGGTCGAGCGTCGTTAATCTTTCGATAAGTGCAGGTAGCTTGAATAGCTCAGGTGGTAGCTTACTTAAGCGCAAACCACTCAAATCCAGGCTATAGGCATCAGGCGTTTCTACAAAATTACGAATGCGCCTAGCGGCTTCCTGACGCCCTTCTACCTCTCTCGGGGGAGCATTCTCGATCCAAAGATCGAGGGGCGCTGAATAGTTGGCAGCAGAAACAAACAAACTATTAACAGGATACATAAAATCTCCATTTTATCGTTTTTATTTTTAACTACATTAGTGTATTATACCAAAAACAACACACCACAAGTCAACATTAAAATATTAATTACTAACGCAAAATGAAAAGACCCCATAGTTCAGCGAATCAAAAAGACTCTGCTCGTGATCAAATAATTTTAATTCCGACAAGCCCCTACTCCAGTAGACCAAGAAAACTTGAACTCGTCGTGGGGGTGGTAGCCAGAAACGTCACAGCATTCTCCGTGGTTCAATTTTTTATTTACACCACAGTCGAGCAAGCGGATTTTTCGAATGAACCTATCTCAGTAAAATTTTACTGAGATAGGTCTCTAGGACCTGACCGCTCTTCTACCAGTTGGGCGATTTTTTTAAACAAAATCTTTAGTTCTACAAAGTGAACGACTCATGATCATAGAAAAAGCCCCATTCCCCAAGACATTAGCACAAGTGATTACTGGGTCAAAAAGAATGTACAAGGCTGTGATCAAGGACATCATCTCTGCATTAAAGCCGAGGTATTTTTCCAAAATGGGCAACATCACGAGAATCCCTCCGCCGGGGATGGCTGCTACGGAAAATTTAGCCATCACGAAATAACAGGCGAAAATACAGTAGACAAAGAAACTCGGTTCTGGAACGGAGAAATTTTTTAACAAAGCGAATGCAAAGATGGGAATCGCCAAACAATCCCCGATGAGATGGACATTCACTGTCGCTGGGATCACTGCCTTTGCAACCTCTTTGGAAGCGGAATTTTTCTCCGCTCCCATCAGTGTTAAAGGCATGGCGGAGGCACTAGACATTGTTCCAAATCCAGCAATGGCAGCGGGAAGCATATTCTGAAGGCTCTTTAACCATCCCAATTTTTGAATCCTACTTCCGATCAGGTAAAGAAAAGCGATATAGGAAAATTGAGCGATCCCCACGATGGCGAAAATCCCCGCATAATTTTTGACAATTTGGCCGATCATCCCATCAGACGCCAACTTTAAGACATACCCGCCGACAAAAAACGGCATCAGCGCAATAAATACCTTCAATAGTTTTTCGATCAGTATATTGAAAATACCGCAGATCTGTTGCGCCCTCTTAGGCGCGAACCGTCCGAATAAAATCCCTAATCCCAGACCCCCAAATAGAGCGTGAGAGTTGGAAATCCATTCTGGTAAATTGAAAATCCACGCAGGACTCAATCCAACACTTCCTGGGGGATAAGCGATGGCGAGATCTCGACTATAAACCAGATGTCCCACCCCATAACTGAGCAGTGTCGATAGGAAATTGGAACAACAGATGGCGAGAACTAAAAATAAAATCATCTTTGTCGCTCTTTCTGCAAATTCCACGGCTGTTTTAAATAAAAGCGTAAAAATCAGAAGAGGCAGCAGAAATAGGATCAGCGATTTGATCGAAAGACTGACGGCAAAGAAAATCTCTTTGCAAGAAAGGGGCAAAATAGGATTTACGACGACGATCAAAAAAATAAAGGCTAACAAAAAAATGGGCATTTTCCGAAACATATGTTTCTCCACTTGGGTCAGATTTAAAAAATAAAATTGATTTTAAGGAAAAAAGGAGATTACCGGCGGAGGCCGGTGGTTGTGGAGAAACGGGTGGTAGTTGCCAAAAGCACAACTAACAAAGAAATACCCTCTTTTAGCTGACTATAACAAAATCTGGTTTTCAAATCAACGGAGGAGGTGGGATTCGAACCCACGAAACGTTTTCACGTTTACACGCTTTCCAAGCGTGCTCCATCGGCCACTCGGACACTCCTCCAGACGCTGACGAATCCTAAGAGAATAAGGCAATCGCGGGATATCCGGCAAGGGGAAAATCCTTGCAATGATTCAGCGATTAGCAGATGATTTCCAGAGATAACGACTTTTTTGGAGGAGCCCATGCGCCGTCTTTTATCCTTATTCGCGCTCTGTATTTTGGGAGCCGTCTCCTGTCAAAAAAAAGAGGTCACTCCCAAGACCCTACCGACAGTGGTCGTCAGCGTCCCTCCCTATGTCTATTTCGTTAAAAAAATTGCTCATGGGCACTATCTCGATGTCCAGTCTATCGTCCCCCCGCAATCCGATCCACACACCTATGAGCCCTCTCCGCGCGAGGTGGAGAAAATCCAAGACCCTATCTTATGGATCAAACTGGGCGAGGCATTCGATAAAAAGGTGGAAAAGGTCTTCAAACAACGGGAACAAAAGGTCAAAATTCTCGATATTACCGAGGGACTAGAGCTCCTCTCCTACTGCGAGCAAGGAGTTTTTGAAGTATCAGAGGAACATTGCGGACACCATCATGCAGAAGGCAAGGACCTACACGTGTGGATGAGTCCTCGCCTGGCCAAAATTCAAGCTCAAAATATCGCAAAAGCCCTCATAGACCTTTTTCCAGAACATCAGGCCCGCTATGAGATCAATCTCCAACAATTCCTCGCGGAATTAGATGAGCTAGATGATGAAATTTCCCACCTCCTCACCTCGATGCACGGGAAAGCGATTTTGGTCTCTCATCCCGCATTTGGCTACTTTTGTAAGGACTATGGGATCGTGCAACTTTCGATAGAGATGCAAGGGAAAGAGCCCCTTCCGCAACACATCACAGAAATCCTCGAACAATCGAAACAATACCAGGTCTCGAGTGTCATCATAGAGCCCCAATCGAATAACAAAGGAGCTGAGCTCATTGCGCGCGAGCTGAAATTGCCCACCCACCTGATCGATCCCCTCGCAGAAAATTATACAGATAACCTACGCACTTTTGCAAAACTACTCATCGACTGATGGCAGAGATCGTTCTAAAAATCGAAAACCTCTCCTTTTGGTATGAAACGACTCCCACATTGAAGGACGTAAATGTGCAAGTGATGGATAGGGAATTCATCGGCATTTTCGGTCCGAATGGAGGGGGAAAAACGACCCTTCTCAAATTGATTTTAGGGATTTTAAAACCTAAAAAAGGCACCCTCACTCTCTTCGGCAACCCTCCTGAAGAGAAGAGCTCTTGTATCGGGTACGTGCCTCAAGCCGTCCGCTCCGATCGACAATTCCCCATCTCCGCTTTAGATGTCGTGAAAATGGGATGCTTAAAAGATCTCAATTTTTGGGGGCGCTACCCTTTGGGCACACAGGAAAAGGCGCAAGAAGCTTTGGAAAAAGTCCGTTTAAGCCACAAAGCCTCTCAACTCTTCGGCTCCCTTTCAGGAGGAGAAGCACAACGGGTCTTGATCGCGCGTGCCATTGTCGATGAGCCTAAATTTCTCATCCTCGATGAACCGACAGCGAATCTGGACATCGAAGCAGAGCAACTCATCTACCAACTCCTGCTCGAGCTCAATCAAAAAATGACAATCCTCATGGTCACACACGATCTCCAAACCGTCCTTGACAAAGTCCAGCGGTTTCTGCTCGTCCATCAGAGCGTCTCTGCCCTCAAGACAAAAGAACTCTGCGAACACTTCGCTCTCGGGCTTTACCATACACCTCTACTCAAAAACCACTTTACCCTCTAAAATCCTCTATGGTCTCCTTTTTCCCTGCGCTAACACATAACCCTTTCCTCATCACAGCCCTCATCGCAGGCTTTGCCGCCTCTTTTGCCAGTGGGATCGTCGGGTCTTTTGTCGTGGTAAAGAGAATTGTCTCGATTAGCGGAAGCATCGCCCACTCTGTACTTGGAGGAATGGGGATATTTCTCTGGCTCAAGCGCGTCTATGGAATCGATTGGATCTCCCCGCTTCAGGGGGCTTTGGTCGCAGGAATCATCTCTGCACTACTCATGGGATGGATCCATCTGAAATACCGGGAAAGGGAAGATACAGTAATCGCGGCAATTTGGGCGACGGGGATGTCGATCGGGGTGATCTTCATCGCCCTCACTCCCGGGTACAATGTCGAGCTTCTCAATTTCTTATTTGGAAATATCCTATGGGTAAGTCACAGCGATATCGCTTTATTACTCAGTTTGGACGTGTTAATAGCTCTCACTGTCGGCTTATTCTACCGCCGTTTCCTCGCGATTTGCTTCGATGAAGAGCAAGCGCGCCTCCAGAAACTCTCTGTGACAGCACTCTACCTTCTGCTCCTCTGCCTCGTTGCCATTTCTGTCGTCTTATTGATCCAAGTCGTCGGGGCTGTCCTCGTCATTTCGATGCTCGCCATCCCTGCTGCAATCGCGAGCACGATGACTCACTCACTTGCAAAAATGATGGGGGTGGCAATTCTCCTGGGATGTCTTTTTACATTCCTCGGTATGCTCATTTCCTATGAGCTCAACTGGCCACCCGGCGCGACGATCTCTCTGACTTCAGCCTTCTTCTACTCGATCAATTTGATGCGAAAAAATCGGAGACTGTCTAGCTGAATAATGCACTCATTATTCAGGCTATCAGGCTATTACATCATGCAATAGCGATTCCAAAATGTTTTCCACATATCGTGCTTGTGCACTTTTTTCGTTTTTTTGTGCGCCTTTTTATGCGTCGTGCTATGCGCTTTTTTGCGAGCCATGTTCTGCCTCCTGTTAAAAATGCTGATGAAACTTAATATCCTCTGGACGTACTCCTTCCGCTGCACCACCTGCCTGTGTCTTCGTATCTTGAAGATCAGGGTGAGTATCCTTACTATGCGTCTTCAAGGTTACCTTTGAAGATTTGCGCCGATTTAATCGTTTATGAAAGGGCTTCATTAAAACCTCCCAAGGGACATACCCTAAAGCACGTTCAATTCAATTTTTATATTATTAGTAATTACATTAATCTTCAAATAAAAAATTAAAACAGGGGGCGTTATTAAAACATAAAAAGAAAAAACACCGCCTCAGAGGGCTCTGACGATTTGCCATTGACTTTCAAAGGAAAATTCCCTTATGATGCCCCTTCTTACTCCAGGAAGTCTCCCAATTAGGGATGCTTCCCATTCGCGATCTAATCTTTCAGGAGGTCAAATGTACGCGATTATCGAAACCGGTGGAAAACAGTACCGAGTAGAAAAAGGAGACGTCATCGACGTCGAATTGCTGGACGCACAAGCGGGAGAAACCGTCGAATTTAAGAATGTGTTGTTCGTAAATAACGCAGGGGACGTCAAAGTCGGCACCCCGAATGTCGCCCAGTCTGTCGTCCAAGGGGAATTGCTCCAAGAAGTAAAAGGCCCTAAGGTTATAGCATTTAAGTACAAACAACGGAAACCGTTCCGCCGTAAAGTCGGCCACCGCCAAAAGTATGCGCGCGTAAAAATTACAGAGATCATTGGTTAAGGAGTTTTTCATATGGCACATAAGAAAGGTCAGGGCTCAACGCGTAACGGAAGAGATTCCCATGCACAGCGCCTCGGGGTCAAGGCAACAGGTGGACAGTTCGTCACGACTGGAAGCATTATCGTAAGACAACGCGGCACGAAATGGCGCCCTGCGAAAAATGTCGGTGTCGGAAGGGATGATACCCTTTTCGCACTGATCGACGGGATCGTGACTTACCGCAAAAGCGACCGGACCTATGTCTCCGTCGCCCCTATTGTCTAAATTCTGTTTAGATATAACGCAATAGTCCCCTAGGTCAAACACTTAGGGGATATTTTTTTGGTACCAAAATGTTTATCGATTCGACAAAAATCACTCTACGGGCAGGAAAAGGCGGCAATGGAGTCGTCTCCTGGAGACGGGAAAAATTCGTTCCCAAAGGGGGCCCTATGGGTGGAAATGGCGGTAAAGGGGGCTCGATCCTGCTCCAAACCGACCCGCATGTCCTCTCTTTAGAAGGATTTCGCAACCAACGTCAGATCAACGCAGAAAACGGGATGCCAGGCGCGCGTAACCTACAAAAAGGCCGCAATGGGAAAGATCTCATCCTTAAAGTCCCCTATGGAACGCTCGTCAAAGATGTAGCAACAGGAGAGATCCTGTTCGATCTGACCGAAGAAAACCAAGAGTACCTCATTTGCCGAGGAGGCAAAGGAGGTAAAGGGAACGCCTGCTTCAAATCTCCCACTCACCAAGCTCCGAATCAATGCACTCCAGGGGAAGAAGGGGATTTCCGAGAGGTCGAACTCGAATTAAAACTCATCGCAGATGTCGGATTCGTCGGGTTTCCTAATGCCGGCAAATCGACCTTCCTCAAGAAAATCACCCACGTACCCGTGAAAATCGGCGCCTACCCTTTTACCACTCTCTACCCCAACTTAAGCTACGTCCAATTCGAAGATTACTCCCGAGTCCTCGTGGCCGACATCCCCGGTCTTATCGAAGATGCTCACCTCAATAAGGGCCTCGGTATCTCCTTCCTCAAACACGTGGAACGCTCCTCAGTACTCCTCTATGTGATCGATATCTCCGGCTTTGAAGGGAGAGATCCCATCGAAGATTTCCAGGTCCTGCGTAGAGAACTATCCGCCTACCGCCAGGATATGCTCGATAAGCCCTTCCTCATCGCCCTGAATAAGATCGATATCGAAGGCGCCGCAGAATACCTCGAAAAATTCATCCAATACTTCCCCTTCGCTGAAAAACAGATCTTCCCCATCTCCGCCTCCTCCGGCCAAGGGGTCCCTGCCCTCCTAGACGCGATGCGCGCCCTCGCCCAGGTCGACGGCAAGCGCTTTCGGTAGTAAGCCGCTCATAAAAATCAATCGAAAAATTGCGCAAAGAACGCGCCCAACTCACAGCTCAAGAGCTGAGCAATGCGATCGGCGCCATTGCCACTCAACTCTCTCGAGAAACAGATTGCATCGCGAGTATGTCAAAAGCCATGGAAGCTTTTTCCAGCTAAAATCCCTCAGAGACTCGAGCGATTCTAAATCGCTCGAGTCTCGATCTACTCACAATGAAGTCCTAAGATCTTACTGGATGAGGAGAACACTGTCTTTTGTCAAAATGACAGCTGATTTTTTTCTGAGCGAGCTCTCCATAATGGGAAGCCATTTTTCCTACCCATGCACCCAAAGAAACCCCCGTGACCGGCACAAAAACCGTCGCATGATGGTCGATATGGCAAACGGTTACAGCGATATTGGCTGCTAGGGAAACAGTTCTTGGAAGTTTAACCCCCGTTAGCTGCTCTAACAAACCCTGAGCGCAGGAAGATCCAGAGTGCCCATGATTACAAGATTTTTCATCTTGAATGTAGCTATAAATACCCACACAAACGCCAAAAAAGAAAGCAGGGACGAATAATTCCAAACAGGTGTAAGCAGAAAAAACCCCCAAAGCTACGGCGCTAATTTTTTCTATCACGTTCATCAAGACATCGAATGGCGGCTCTTTTTTAAGAGGACAGTTCTCTGATCTCGTAGGAGAATGCGCCAGTGTCGCAGTACAAATACCCATTGTAAATTTCCTCATTGGTATTTAATTGTTAATTCCCTTTGCCGCAACCTCTGCGGCTCCGATAGCATATACTTTTCCTACATTAATTTCCCCTTCAGGAAAGAGGATCCCCTCTGGAGAGGTATAGCGCACCGGCTCCCATTCTGCTGTGGGATGGTAAAAAATATCTTTTTCGATAAACTCGGCCCTCTCTTCTCTAGGCACGAAATCGTCATGATACAAAATAAAAAGATACAGCTCTTTTTCAGAGAGATCTGCGAGATGCTGGAGGAGCATCCGCGTTTCTCGGCGAGATTCTTCAGATGAAGAATAATCGTCCCCATCCATGGTATCGTAATAGAATGAAATTTCGGGATTTTTTAGGTGAACACTCGAGTATTTTTCCTTTCCCCATTGCGCAAGAGTTTTTTCAGAGTCGAGGAATTGATAATCGCCGGGAATGACCTCGATGACCACAGAGCCGTATCCCTTTGCAGTGGCGTATTCTCTGAGCTTTTCAGCTGCAAAAACCGCATACTCTTCGTAGAGATCATTCACATGGAAGATCCCTTTAGCGCCATAACGACGGATCAGTTCATCCAATGTCCAAAAAAGAACCCCGTATTGCTCTTCAGGGTTGTAACACCCATGGCCAGACTCTTCTAGATCATCGATGTAGTTTCTCACAGCAGAAACATTCTTAATCTTCAGGAGTACAGTCATCGCTTGAGAGGCTTTCGTATGTCCATCGGCACCGTAATTGCCCGCACCGAGCTCGAGATGCGCCCACCCCTCGAACGCATTTGCTTCAAAAGAAAAAAGAATCAGCAGGAAAAGTAGATGGACCAAGCATCTATGCATCATTATTAATCCTTTCTTCAGGGTCTGAATTTTTACTCTCGAATCCGAAATGCATTCCTCGTGCTACAAAAAACCCTACGATAGGAATATCGAAAAACCTCTTTCTTAAAAACTCTTTGATAGCTCTAAAATGCGTTCCTTTAATAAGAGTATCATCAAACAACCAAATTTCCTCAGGCATTGGATGGAAAGCATCCTCATTAAAGCCATAATTGCCCAAAAGGACCTTATAAGATCTTGGGAACCCCTTTGAAGTGTGCAGTGGATCTCGGGTCTGTTTTTGGACAATTAACTCTCGCACATCCCCTTGTGGAGCAAACTTTTTTAACATTCTATAATTCCTATCATCGTACCCCCAGAAAATAGTTTGAGACTTGACAGCCGATACCCACAGCTCCGTGCACAGCATAGGACGCGTTGTCTCGTGTTGCATTCCATCGATCTGTTAGCCATTGAGAACAAAAAGATACCGTCATGTGAATTCCTCCGATTTTGGGTAGAGGGTATAATTTAGCACAGGAAAAAATTCAAGAAAGTTGGCCCTCTTTCCCTTTTTTGGAAGAAAATGAGCTATACTGCACCTTTAATTTACCGTTGCGGTTTTTTAAAAATTTTCATAGAGTGTTCGTTCAAAGGGAAGACGCGAATGAATTGTGTTCGTCAATGTACTGACAGGTTTCCTCGATTCTCCCAATTGGACATTGATGAATGCGTGAGAGAAACAGAGCAATCCCCCACTTTGCGCGCCAGGGTTTGTATGCATCCTAACACTGAAGATCGGATGCAAGAGATGTTTATCGCCTTCAGCGGAAAAACCTATGTGCGCCCTAGCTTCCATACCAAAGATGAATCGTTCCACATGCTAGAAGGACGTGGCAAATATCTCTTTTTTGACGAGAGCGGCCATGTCACAGGACATATCCCTTTAGGAACTTATAACAGTGAATTCCCGTTTTATTGTCGCATTCCAACCCATCAGGCGCACGCGCTCGTTTTGCATTCTGCGCATGCAATGGCCCATGAGGTAATAGCCGGACCTTTTGAGAGAGCGAATACTCTCTTCCCAGCATGGGCCATCGATTACCAACAGGAGGAAGAGAGAGCGCAATTTAGAAAACGGTTTATCGACATGCCTATCTCTGCAATTCCCGATTGTCAATATGAGCGAATCACAGAGGAAATCTGTCGCGTAAAACCGGGAATTGTGAGCTTAAGAAAAGCAGACCTTAATTATTTAAAATCAGAAGTGGATCGCGTGCCGAGAAAGCAAATTCGCTTATGCATCCATCCTGGCGATGATGCTCTGTTGCATGAGACGTTCGCCGTCTACACAGGTTTAACGTATGTGCGTCCCCATCTGCATCAGGGAAAGGATGAATCTTTACATATTTTAGAAGGGGATGCGGATTTTATCTTTTTTGATGAGGTAGGGAATGTGCTCGATGTGGTCCCTTTAGGAACACAAGATTCGGGGAAAAATTTCTTCGTGCGAGTGCCACAAGGGGTGTTTCATACGATTATACCCCGCCCGCTCAGGTTTTGCGAATTTGAGCTGCGTGAAAGCTCCCGCGATTCCACGATCGAAGAGGGGGCCTGTATTGAGGAAATACAGGCCCCCTCTTCGATCGTGGAATCCCGGGGCTTTGACGCGCTGAAATTCGCAAAACCTGAGCGGGCGGGGTATATCATGCGGAGCGACTCTCTTGTGACCTACGAAGCCACTCCCGGACCCTTTAGGAGAGAAGAGACTCTTTGGGCCCCCTGGGCGCCGGTAGATTCTAATCAGGAAGAGATCGCTGCATATCTACAAAAACTAGAGAGCCAAATTCGTGAATTTAGAGATATTAGCTAAAGAAATTCGCCATTTAGTTGTCGAGATGTCGAAAGAGGGGCAAGCACCCCATCTGGGCTCCTCTCTTTCCTGTGTGGATTTGATTGTGGCAGCTTATTACTGTTTTTTGCGTATCGATCCAAAAATGCCGGGCGATCGATTGCGCGATCGTTTTATTTTGAGCAAGGGGCACGCGATCACAACGCTTTATGCTACCCTTGCAAAAAAACAGTTCTTCCCCATGGAATACCTCAAAACTTTCAATCAAGATGGAGGGATGCTACCAGAACATCCCACTCCCCACTGTGTTCCGGGTGTTGAGATAGCGACAGGGTCATTGGGTCACGGACTTTCCATCGGTGTGGGACAAGCCTTGGCAGGACGCATTTTAAATGAGGCCTATCGCGTCATGGTCTTATTAAGCGATGGGGAGTGCAATGAGGGATCTGTCTGGGAGGCAGCGCTATTTGCTCCTGCACAGAAGCTCAATAATCTCATCGTGATGATCGATTACAACAAATGGCAAGCGACGGGAAGAAGCGATGCAATCATGCAGTTGAGTCCATTGAAAGAAAAATGGGCCTCTTTTGGATGGGAAGCTCATGAAATTGATGGTCATAATTTTGAAGAGATTTTAGCCGTTTTTTCAAAAATTTCAGACAAACCTACAGCAATCATTGCCCACACAGTAAAAGGAAAGGGGATCTCTTTCATGGAAGATGATAATAATTGGCATTATCGGATCCCCAATGTGGAAGAATTGATGAAAGCTAAAAACGAGATAGGATAGGTTCAGTGTGAGAAACGCTTTTGCAACGGAAATGGTTCAACTTGCAGCACGAGATCCGCGCATTGTCCTCCTCTCTGGCGACATTGGCAATCGGCTGTTCGATCCCTTTAAAATGCAATTCCCCTCTCGATTTTTGAACTGTGGAGTAGCTGAGGCCAATATGGCTAGCATGGCGGCCGGCATGGCGATGTGTGGATTGCGCCCGGTGACATACACCATTGCCTCTTTCAATACGACCCGCTGTCTCGAGCAGATTAGAGTGGATATTTGTTACCACAATGTGCCTGTTATCATCGTGGGGACAGGCAGTGGGCTTTCCTATGCTTCCCTTGGGTGCACACACCACTCGTGCGAAGATATTGCACTCATGAAAAGCATCCCTAACATGACAGTTCTTTGCCCAGCAGATGCCGTAGAACTGAAAGTTCTTTTGCGCCTAGCGCTTGAGCAAAAGGGTCCTGTTTACATGCGCATCGGAAAAACAAAAGAGCCTATCGTTTATTCTGAGATTCCTGAGTTGACAATAGGAAAAGGACACATCGTAAGCCCTGGAAAAGATCTTTGTATCATCAGCACAGGAAATATGCTGCCCATTGCAATGGATGTGGCCAGACTTCTGAAAAGATCTGATTTAGAAACCCAAGTGGTCAGCATGCATACCGTAAAACCCTTAGATACAGAGTTGTTAGCTACTCTCTCGACCCAGTTTCCCTACATCATTTCGATCGAGGAACACAGCTTGATTGGGGGATTAGGTTCTTCGATTGCTGAATGGATGGTGGATCAGAGGATAGTGACTTCAAAATTAATCCGTTTTGGAACACGAGATGAGTTTCCCCATTCGATTGGATCGCAGCACTACTTGCGTGAATATTTTGGATTAGACCCCGAAACAATAGTAGAAAAAATAGTGGGAAAAATAATACCAATCCTCGAAAATAGCTTGCATTAGAGCTGCGTCAAAGCCGCCGCGATTCGACGATCGCAAGTTGGGTTGTATTAATACTACCCAACTTGCGATCGTCGAATCGCGGCGCTTTCACGCGCTCTAATGCAAGCTATTTTCGAAGATTGGTATAAATGAAAACATTAGCTGCTATTCTCGTTGAAACGGATCGTCTCGTGATCGATGAGCTTCAAATCCCCCGCTTAAGGCCGGGCCAAGTTCTAGTGGAGATCAAATACAGCGGTGTTTGCCACACACAACTGTTGGAAGTGCGGGGACATCGGGGAAAAAATGCCTACCTCCCCCATTGCTTAGGGCATGAAGGGAGCGGCGTTGTCGTAGAAGTCGGGGCCGAAGTGGAAAAAGTAAAGGTGGGAGACCACGTCATTTTGTCTTGGATCAAGGGCTCAGGAGCAAATGTCGCCGGATCCATTTATGATTGGAAAGGGCAGAATGTAAATGCCGGAGCGATAACGACGTTTAGTCAATATTCTGTGATCAGCGAAAATCGCCTTACCCCTATTCCTAAAGAGATCTCATTCAAAGACGCGGCTTTACTCGGTTGCGCCATCCCTACAGGTCTTGGCGTCGTATTTAATACGGCAAAGCCGAGACCTAAAGAAAGCTTAGCTGTCTTTGGCTGTGGAGGAATTGGTCTTTGTGCCATTCAAGGAGCTGTCATTGCAGGTTGCTTCCCCGTCATTGCTATTGATCTCAATCCTTCCAAACTCGAAGCTGCAAAGGCCATGGGAGCCTCTCACGTGATCGATGCGCAAGAGCAAGATCCCGTCGAAGCACTAAAAAAATTAGGCCCGCTCGATTATGCCATTGAAGCGAGTGGCAGTCCTATCGCAATGAATCAAGCTCTAAAAGCTGTCCGCTCCCAAGGAGGCGCTGCCATTATTGTCGGAAACGCTAAACATGGACAACAGATCTCCATCGATCCCAAAGAATTGAATCAAGGCAAAAAAATATTAGGAACGTGGGGAGGAGAGAATGATCCCGATACCCACTATCCCCATTACTGCACTCTCATTCGCGACGGCCGCTTCAACCCAACTCTACTGACAAACGACACGTATTCCCTATCTCAAATCGATACCGCCCTGGCCCATCTCGAACAAGGTCGGGTTTTACGCCCTCTTATCGAGATGGGAAGATGAAAATAGGAATCGATTTTGATAATACGATTGTGTGTTATGACAGCATTTTTCACAAAGCTGCTACCCAAAAAAAATTGATTCCGGACTCTGTATCTCCATTGAAAAATGCGATCCGCAATTTTCTTCGCTCGATCGGCAAAGAAGAGGAATGGACGCAACTTCAAGGCTATGTGTATGGACCAGGGATAGATCTCGCACTCCCTTACCCTTCTGTAGATGCGTTCTTCACTCTCTGTAAAGAAAAACAGATCCCGACATGCATCATCAGTCATAAAACGCGCTTTCCCTTTTTAGGCCCTCCCTATGACCTCCACGCCTCTGCTAAGAGCTGGTTAGCAAAGCAACATTTTAGTGGGATCGCCTCTGCTTTTTTTGAAGAAACGCTCCAAGAAAAGCTTCAAAAGATTCGAGAGCAGCAGTGTGATCTATTTATCGATGATCTACCTGAACTGCTCAAAGAAAAGTCATTCCCCTCTCATGTACAAAAAGTCCTCTTCGACCCTTATGGGCACCACCCTGAAAAAGGAGACTATCTCTATGCTAAATCCTGGGATGACATTATCCAAATCCTATGAATCGATTCTGGATTTTTTCAACCTCGCCAACCCCTTGAGGATACTGCCGTTAACAGGGGGTGGGAATAATAGAGTCTTCAAAGTCGAATTTGAATCGCGCGATCCGGTGGTCATCAAACAATACTTTAGTCATCCCCAAGATCCAAGACCCCGCCTTCTCTCTGAATTTTCTTTCTTACAGCATGCCAGAAAAGCGGAGATTCGCAATATTCCAGAGCCGATCGCCTTTTCGAGCGAACTGAACGCCGCAGTTTATTCATTCATCCCCGGACGAGCCATTCACCCCTCCGATCTTTCAGATGATCTCATTCATGCGATGATCGATTTTTTTCTAACGCTTAACAAAAGTTCTTTGGATACCAATCTCCCTTTCGCATCAGAGGCATGTTTGAGCATCAGCGATTATCTGGCAATTGTCGATTTAAGATTAGAGGGATTGCAATCCGGTCCTATGGAAGCACCACTTGCCTCTTTTCTGAACGACTGTCTGCTGCCAAAATGGATCCAGTATAAAACTGCGTTATCTCAGGTTCCATTTACTAAGACCCAAAGTTTCTGCATTTCCCCCTCTGATTTTGGGTTCCATAACGCGCTCATTAATAACGCAAATGAAATCTCCTTTATTGATTTTGAATACGCAGGGATAGATGACCCGTGTAAAACAGTGTGCGATCTTTTTTGCCAACCCAAAATTCCACTACCGGAACATTACTTTCCCCTGGTTGCAAAGGCATTTTCCTCTGTTACATCCGACCCTGAGTCCTGCCTGCGAAGGATCCACTATCTTTACCCTTCTATACAAATAAAATGGTGTTGTATTCTTCTCAATGTCTTCACCAAAATTGGCAAAGAGAGGCGTAGTTTCTCCCATTCAGATGAAATCGCTCATTCCCAACTGATGAAGGCAAAACAGCTTTTCTCCAAAATACAGGATCCATTATGGCCTACATAGACTTTATCTCTCCCCTTCATAAACAAACGAAAAGAGACTATGTCGGCCGTGTCAATGAATATCCTAAAGCAGAAGCTGCAAAAGTCGCGTCTCAATTTGGAAAAGAGTATTGGGACGGCGCTAGGCAATTTGGTTATGGTGGCTATCGCTACGATGGACGTTGGAGAGCGGTCGCCGATCTTCTCGTTCAACATTACCATTTAAAACCAGGCGATAGAATACTCGATGTCGGGTGCGGAAAAGCCTTTCTGCTCTACGATCTCATGCAGACAGGCGTTGAGGTTGCAGGGACCGATATCTCACACTATGGGATTGAAACAGCTCCAGATGCCGTTAAGCCCTATTTGCAAGTCGCCGACGCAGAGCAACTCCCCTTTGCAGACGGAAGTTTTGATCTCGTCATTTCCATCAATACCCTTCACAATCTCCCTTGTGCAAAATTAGAAAAAGCGCTCAAAGAGATTCAAAGAGTAGGGAAAAACAACAAATACGTGGTCGTCGAATCCTATAGGAATGAAGAGGAAAAGGCAAACTTGCTGTATTGGCAATTAACCTGCAAATCGTTCTATTCCCCTGAAGATTGGGAATGGTGGTTTAAGCACACAGGTTATCAAGGGGATCACTCATTTATCTTTTTTGAATAAGAGTCTGTCTAAGAACCGGCGTTGTTGCATAAATAGCTGAATTTATACCCCGCGCGCTTAAGAATGGTGCATTTGAGCGCGCGGGGTATCACCACAGAGCGAAAATTTTTCAATATGAATTTCCTCTCTGTGGTTTTTCATCTCTGTGGTGAAAGTGCATATACCCCTTCCACCTCAATGCACGTCATTATTTTCGAGTATCAAAAAAGAAGAACCAGTCATTGTCGGCAATTGCCTGTTCATCAGGAGGCGTAGAACTCTGATACACCCGCTTTGAAAAAGTATCGCTTGGAGGGCAGTGATTTTTCCAGGCAACGATACTCAGAGTCGCTTCATCCCATGAGAGAAAAAAAAGCTGATCGATACTATTTATAGCCCTTTCCCACTCATTAAATAGCTTGGCTCCCTTTGTGTGGTCAAAATTAAAGCCTATTATATATCCGGGCAGCCAAGGAACCTGCCATGCCTCCTCAGGCGTAATTCTTACACAGTCTAGCCGTGAATAGTGGGGATGATAGCGTAGCATTCCTTCATTTGACGAAAATAAAAGGTAGCCATCTGTTTCCATGCTATCAAACACGTCATTCAAGTCGCATAACGGTTGAATGCAAGAATCCAAATGAATAATTTTTTTAAAGCCCATTTGTAACGCTTCATGAATGAATTCTGTTTTCCATACGCTCATAAAAGGGGAGAATTTAAGACCCCCTGCTGATGCATTAGGAAAACCCCCAATCCTCATGATAACATGACCACTGTAATTGCACTTTCTCAACTGCTCTAGTGCACTGCGTGCATGTTGAGGATATAATCCATTATAAGACCCAAAGATCAGAACGCACCTATCTTTGGTTTTTTCTGAAATATTTATAGCATGCACTTCGAAAATGGGCATTTCTTCATTGGGTCCTATCAGTTTGAAATTGCGAAATTGGTCAATTCTTGGGGCAATTGCAGAAGGTGAAAAACCCCATAGACGAGAACTGTTGTAATAATCGATGAGATAGGGGCGCTTGCCATATTGAAGATAAGATTCAACAGATCTGTAATCTTCTAAGGTAGGATGATTGATGTCTGGAATCCGGCTCCAAAGATCTTCAAGCTCTAGATCCGTGTAAGCATAGGACAATCGAAAAATAATGAATGATAGTAAAAGAAATTTCATGCATTAGACCAGTGTTGTTAGTGAGCGATCTGCACTTGCTGAATGGGTACGGTAGATTGTACATTCAGGAAGCGGCACCACAAATGTCCCGTGCTCTTCTTCTAGGAACCGTCTGTGTTTTTGGAGAATGGGCTGCGCATATTGCCACGCAAGAACGAGGACAATATCCGGCTTTTCCTCATAGAGCGCTGCACTAGACTTCACTTCCAGATGACATCCAGGACTAAGCAGACCTTGTTTCTTCATATTATCGTCAACTAAGAACGACATTTTATCTTCTAATTCAAATTGATAGATTAAAGTAGTGACTGTGGTAGAAGCGCCATATCCCACCACTCGCTTACCCTTATTCGATTCGTTAGTTAAAAAAGAATGCAAAGCCTCCTTTTTTTTCTGAATGTCTTCTGCATATTTCTGGAAAATCGCAGGCTCGTGCAGCTTGCGCACTTGCTCATGATGCATTATCTGTGTGACGCTGTCATGAATGAGACGCGGCCCCTTCAGTTTTTGAACAAAACATCGAATAGATCCTCCTTTTGTTCCAATTTTTTCCACATTAAACAATTCCAAACCATGCTTTTGTAAAAAAGCAACAAGTGGAGTAATAGAGTGATAGGAGACATGTTCATGATAAATGGTATCGAAGAGAAACTTATCGACGATATCCATCAGATAGGACACCTCGAACACAAATACTCCCGTTTGATCGAGCAGGCTGGCAATTCCCATCGTCATATCAGCTAATTGATCGCTATGCGCATAGACATTATTCGCGACAATCAACTGAACCGGGCCTTGGATTTGCTTTGCCAAGGCAGAAGAAAAGAACTCAGGCAAAGTAGGAATGCCGGCAAGAGTGGCCTGCTGTGCGATACCACAAGCAGGGTCCACCCCCATCACTTGCAGGCCTAGATCCTTAAAAAAGCGGAGCAAGGTGCCATCATTGCTGCCGATTTCTAAAACGAGCGCATTATTTGGCAGCCCCAATTTGTGAACGATCTCTCGTGCGTACTCTTGATAATGTCTCACAAGTCCTGGAGAGCTGGCCGTTGTAAACGTGTACTCTCTAAACAACAGATCTGGGTGCACTACATCGATGTTTTGAGCATGGCCACAACTTTGACACTGATAGAGATCTAAAGGAATCAATGCTTGGTCCTGATCTTCCAAGGTCTTTGGCACAAAGGCATCAGCGATCGGAGAGGGCTTCATTGGCAAAACCAGCTTGAAATCAGAGCCATTGCATAGTTTGCAAGTGGAGCGTCGAGTATATGCTTTCATATATTCCTATAAATTCGCGAGAGTTCTCGCTAAGGTTTCCGGCCACACCAACGACAATCCTCCATCGATGACGAGATTTTGACCTGTAAGAAAACTCGCCCTCGAGCTGCATAGAAATTCAATCGCGTTCGCAGAATCCTCTGTTGTCCCCATCCTTTGCAATGGGATGATGTCTTGGTACAACTTCAACAGTGGCTCATTCTGCAAATAAAAAGATTTTGACTCTTCTTTTAAGTAGGTAAAGGGGACAATCCCATTGGATCGAATATTTTTCGCGCCCAAATTCACTGCATAATAACGCATGAGCTGCTCTAAAGCTGCTTTCATAACGTGATAGCTCACCGCTTGTCCTTTACCGACGTACTGACCAAACACAGAACTGACCATCACAATCCCCTTGTCTCCCTCATCTTGAAAATGAGGAACCAGATAATCCACAATGTTGCGAGTGGCGGTCAACGTAGTGTGAAATTCCCCTTCCCACTTATCAGCTTGACCATGATAGCGCTGTAAAAAAATGCAATAATTGACCTTGCCCTGTTCTTCAACCACTCTCTCTAGAGCGGGAAATATAGACTCTTGATTTGTAATATCGGCAGCAAAGGAGACGACATTTCCTGACTCTAAATCGGAGGGCGCAACAGGACTTCTCCCTAAGACAGATACTTTATCTCCCCTTTTCGCAAGCACTCTGGCCACCACGCGACCTAACCCTCTTGTACCGCCTACAATCAATGAATGAACCATACAACAACCCCAAGATTTTTGTTTTAAACTAACAACAAGCTGTGTTTTTTGTTTTTAGACCAATTATACAGATATAAACGCTCGAATTGAGAATGAAACTCCTGACTACTACGAATGCTGTATTCTTCTCGTGCGAAATGAACCTCCCATCCCGACGAGGTCATTTCATGCAGAAGTGTATAATCAAAGACGGTTCCATAGTCAAACTGCTTTAAAGTAAAAAAAATAAACCCGGCAATCCCTGAAGATCGCTTGAGTTTTTCCCGAAGCCCCATTTGTTTTTCCACGGCAACCCACTCCTCTGCACTATAGTAAACAATTTTGCCCCCTATTTTATTAGCATAATTTTGCACTAAAATTCTCTGCGCAGCTTGTGGCACATAAGGGACAAATCGGCTATCTAACCAAAAAAAATATTCTTTCATCGTAAAGATCTCCTTCTTATTCAAGTCTGGCTTCGATAAGGTCAAGCCTCTGTGGGGCAACAGGTTGCAAAAAATTACAAAGTCGAGAGTACACTTTCTGCTCGATCCGATGATTTGCTAGATGTGTATAGAGGAGATGGATTGAAATGCAGCTCTTTTTCCAATGCAATTCCAAAACGAGTCACGGGAGATAAATGCAAAATATCAAAAAACTGTAGAGAATCTTTCCCCCCGTCTGGAGAATAGGCATTTTTAAAGCGGATGTTGAGAGTCCATCGCGTTTCATCCTCTAGATTGACTCCCGATCCATGTGCGAGTCCTGGCCAGAAGAAGCAAGCCTCTCCAAATTCAGCTTCTAAATACTGTCCTTGCGTTCTACAAAAACATTCAAATTGTTCAAAGGACTCTTGTTCTGATAGCAGAGACAGGCTGTTTTTGGTTTGCTCGAGATTCAGCATATATAATGTTTTTGTCCCATAGCATCGATTTAAAGGAACCCAGAACACCAATTCAAAGGAGGAATTTTGAGGTGCATCGCGGTGTGGCTCAGAATAATGTTGATAATTTGGAGGGAACAAAATAATGTTCGCATTTCTTTGAACGAGCAGATCTGGCCCTAATAAAGTATCAATATACGTGGAGAATGCCTCATAGAGCAATCGTCCAAAATCACTTCTCTGATTGCACGCCTCAATCAACTGTAGTTTCTGTGCATTTAAGTTAGCATCAGAAATTCCATATTTATGAAACTCATTCAAAAATTTCTCGGGATCATTTTCTTTGATATGTGACAGATTAAAACATAGCTTTGCCTGTTCACAAATAAAATGACGAATTTCATTGAGTGGCTCCCTATTGACTGCGGGCACTGTGGCAAACCCCTGTTTTGAAAAGACGGTTTTCCAATCCATAATTTACTCCTCATAAGTTCTTTACAATTGACGACAGTCCCTAATAAATTCCTCCATCAACGCCTATAATGCTCCCCGTGATATACGTCGCTTGCTGGGAAGCAAGGAATAAAACGACAGCGGCTACTTCTTCAGGCTCTGCTAAACGTCGCATAGCGATGTGGCTCTGTAAAAATGCGTCGAATTCGGCTGGATCTCTATGTTGTAATTCAGAAAAATAACGACCCGGCAAATTCACCGCGCCAGGAGCAACCGCGTTAATTAAAATGCCATGCTGCGCATAGCGTAATGCCATCGTCTTTACATAAGCCTCAACGCTTGCTTTTGCGGCAATATACGGAGCATAGCCACTCAAAGTCTTCACAGCTGAAGAGGAAATGTGGATCACTTTTCTTAATTTTTTATGTTTCAGAAATAACGGGAACAGAATGCCATTGCATTCAACAGAGACTCCCAGATTAAATCTCCAAACATCAGCCCATTCATCCATCTTTGCAAGATCTGCCGTAACCTGACAAGATCCGCCTAAATTATGAATTACGACATCTGGAATCCCGACTTGATCGATCACCCGATTGCAGACAGAATGTACAGCCTCCGTATCCATTAAATCGGCTTGGTACACAAAACAATGATCACTTTTCAGACTCGTATCAGCCTGACGAGAGACCACAATCACCCGCGCTTTTTGCTCAGTAAGAGCATCAACCACCGCTTTACCGATCCCCCGACTGCTACCGGTCACTAAACAAATCTTGTTTTCCAATCCGTAATCGATCAAAGCTTTCTCTCGACTCAAATTCAGGGCGCTCTTCCTTGCCAAATTCCCCATTTTTGGGATCATTTTTGGATATCTTAGTCTCAGTCAAGCATTTTGTATACACCAAAAAAAATTTTCCTGTTACAGTATCGGGTATTATATCCAAGTGGACTCAAAAGTTAGGCTTACAACAGAAGGTCTCTAGTGACACAACTAAAGCCCTCTCCCACTACTACCTGTTGTACGGTATGCGCATACAGCCATTTGCATTCCAAAATTGATTTTGGCTCAAACCCTCCTGCCAATCGATTTTTATCTTCCGACCAGCATCGAGAAGACCGCTTCTCTCTTACATTAGGCTATTGCCCCCAATGTGAAACCATTCAACTCACGCAGCAAATGCCTAAAGAGGCAGTGCAACCTCGATTCCCCTGGCTTTCATACAATGAACCTGAGGGACATCTCGATGACGCGGTCAGCCAAATTTGCAAGTTACCGGGAGTGGGGCCCAGCACGTCAGTGCTTGGACTCACCTACAAAGATCAAAGCACTTTAGATCGGCTCACCCGGCGAGGCATAACGCAAAGCTCTTGTCTTTCTTACACAATTTTTCAGCCACTTGCGCTGTGTCAAGACACGCCGGTGGACCTTCTCATTGCTAGACACATCGTGGAACACGCACACAGTGCAGCACAATTCATTTCTGAGCTAAAGTCGACCATTGCTCCCAATGGGTATTTGATCATAGAAATCCCCGACAGTGAAAAATTGCTCAAATGGGGCAATCATGGATTTATTTGGGAGGAGCACATCAGTTATTTCACTGAGCATTCTCTTCACACGTTGGCAAGTCAAGTGGGAGCCAAATTAATTTGGTCTCAAAAGTACCCCTACCCCTATGAAGACTCTCTCATGGCGGCCTTTCAATTTACTTCATCACGAGACGAGGAAAAAGAGCAACACAGCGCTGCTGTGGAGTTTTCACGTGGGTCCAATGACCAACTTTTGAGTCACGTCGGGTGTAAATCCAATGATCTTTTGGATCAATTCCATCGCGATTTTATCACTGCAAAAACGAAATGGCGAGAGCGCTTAGTCACTCTACGCAACCAAGGCTACAAATTGGCCGTTTTTGGTGCTGGGCATCTAGCTGTCAAATGGATCAATTTTCTCCAACTAGCTGACTTGTTCGATTGCGTCATTGATGATCATCCTCATAAAGTAGGGATGTTCATGCCTGGATCTAAGCTCCCCATTCTTTCGTCAGAGGCGCTTGTGGAGCGAGGGATCCAAATTTGCATTTCCACCTTGAGTCCCGAAACCGAGCAAAAAGTGAAAATCAAACTCGCAAAATATTTTGATGCAGGCGGCTTTTTTATCCACGCTTTTCACAGCAGCTCACATGCGCAAAATCTATCCTCAAGCGAAGCATAGGATAGGTTCAAGAGACTTCCTCGCTACGTGGATCTTTCTTAAAGATAAGACTTCCACGATTTATAAAAAATTGGATATACTCTCGCCCACAAGGTGCGACAGGGATCTTTCTTCTTGGGTATCCTAGGGTCTGTCGTCAAAGGAAGGCCCTAATTGAGCCCAAAGTAAAAATCCCCACCTGGGCCCCACCCGGGATAGGTTCGTATTGATCTTTGACCAAAACTTGAGGTAAAACATGCGTTATCGAAATATTTTGTGGTTTTTTTTGCTGATAGGTTGCCCTCTCTTTGGCAAGAGTCGAATAATTAACTTTCATATTAACTGCCCCCATTTTCTAGAGCTTCAACATCATGCTTATCGTGCATTCATAAAAGATGATTACGAGATGGTTGTTGTAAATGACGGTGATACCCCCGAACGGGAACGCGTCATTCGTGAGATGTGTGAACAATACGCGATTCCTTGCATCAGATATAACCAAGAAGATCACGAAAATCATATTTTTAATAAAGAAATCCTCTCTTGGCAGAACGAAAATGCAGAGATTCGTGCGTGCAATCGATATTCCCCCTTTGATGTGGCTACTCCTAACGAGCTCAATAAACACGCAGGTGTTCGAGTTGCACATTTGACTCAATTTATTTTGGAACGAATCGGTTACAACCACGATGATAACGTCGTGCTCACTCAAGCAGATGTATTCCCAATACGAGAATTTACAATAGGGTCTCTAATAGAAGGGAATGACATTGTCTCGACGATATATCCTTTTGGCGCGAGATATCCCATGGCCTCTTTTTTGGTGATGAACATGCCTTCTTTGCCCAACAAAAATGACCTCCTTTTTAAACATGCCGTTACCGATCCTTTAATCATCCAAGAAGGCGCTCATATGTGCTTTTATTTGCGTCGAAATCCTGAAGTCCGCTGTAAATTATTACCCTGGGAAGCACAATCGGTAGGGCCAGATAGTTTTAAATTCGAATTCGACGGTTTATTTTTGCACGGCACAGGCAGTTGCGGAGCGCCCAAGGCTTCGGAAAAAGTAAGAAACATGTTTCAATTCATCATCGATAAGATCCATGACACAATCACTGAAGATAAACAAAAACATGATATTTGGTGCCAATATATGCTGCAATGTGGGACGCCATCTAACATATATGAGACATTACCTGACTTGCGCAGACTAGCCCAAAAATGCTCTACAATTCTTGAAATTGGAATGCATTCGATGAACAGCACTTGGGCTCTTCTTACAGGTCTATCAGAAGGTCAGTCCGATACACCGGTTTATTTGGGGATCGACTCATTGGCGCCAGCTACTGAAAGCTGGGATCGGGCTAAGTCTGATTTCGAAAGTATGAAAGGAAAACGAGCTCAAGCTCATTATATTTCGACGATTAGCGATAACGAATTGCTCTCTCAGCCAGTGGACCTATTATTCTTTCGAGAGGGAGAGCTCAGTTTATTAGAGCAATTAGCTACGCAAACGCAGAAATACATCGCCTTCATCGACATTAAAAAAGAATGTCTCCAGGATTTTTTGAATAACCATCCGGAATGGCAGCTGAAAAGCGAGACGATGCGTTACAATCGGGGAGTAATATTTGCAGACGAACCGGTTGAAGCTACGCGTGAAGGACTCTGCTTATTAACCGTTTTAGCGAGAAAATGAGAATTGAATTTGCAGGGAAGGATTATGCAGTCGGCTGTGGTATAGCTCCCCATCATTCCATTCTGAGTATATGCAATTTCACCACAGAGCCTTGGGAAGGGGGGCGTCTCGGTCCTTAATTTTATACTCTACCCCTTCCATCATCTAGATGTAACTTGGGTCAAAATCGGATCCAATCTATAATTCCTCCTCGTAATGTAGAGGCCGAGCTATCATTGGCGCTTGTAAGCCCGGCACAGAGAATGGCACGCAAAAGGTCACGTAAGCATCGCTGGTGAGATCGTAAGATCATCCCGTTTAGGAGAATGTTGGCTTAACACCTTTTGCACATTGCACTTAACCCAAGGAATTTTCATGAACACCGAAATCGTGAATCAATCATCATCCATTAAAATTATCAATCCGAACGCTGCAGGAATAGACATAGGGGCTTCCTCCCATTTCGTTGCAGTGCCCGAAAACAGAAGTAAAGAGTTTGTTAAAGAATTTGGGTGCTTTACCCCAGATATTGAAAACATGATTACATGGTTAAGGGAATGCAAAATCAAAACAATAGTTATGGAATCGACTGGATCCTATTGGATACCGGTCTTTGAAATGCTGGATCAAGCCGGATTTGAGGTAAAATTGGTAGATGCCCACCATGTAAAGAATGTAAGAGGACGCAAGTCAGATGTAATAGACTGTCAGTGGCTTCAACAATTGCACACCCACGGCCTACTCTCGGCAGCTTTCCGTCCAGAAAATGAGATAGTAGAGCTAAGAAGTTTCCTCAGACAAAGGTCCATGCTCATTGAAACAGCCTCTATGCATATCCAACACATGCAAAAGGCACTCGTTCAAATGAACCTACACCTGAACAATGTGATAAGTGACATCACTGGAGCAACAGGTATAGCTATAATAAGAGCGATTGTGTCAGGGGAAAGAAACCTCGATAATTTGGCAAAACTAAGAGACCCTCGGTGTAAACAACCTGAATCTGTAATCAGGAAATCTCTTCAAGGCAACTACCGACCAGAACACCTATTTGCCTTAAAACAAGCCCTTGAAGCCTACGACTTTTTCCAAAAAAAAATCGCCGAATGCGACAACGAGATAAAAAAAAACTCGAAGTGCTCTCCCCAATAAAAGAGACACCCTCACTGACAAAAAAGCCAAAAAAGCTAAAAAAATACGAATACGCTTTTAATGTAGCCGACCACCTAAAACAGCTCATAGGAACGGACCTAACAACGGTACCCGGGATAGACGTAAGCACTGCTCTGAAGTTAATCTCGGAAATAGGAACAAATATAAGAAAATGGCCAACAGAAAAACACTTCTGTGCCTGGCTAGGATTATGTCCTGGCACCAGAATATCCGGAGGAAGGCGAATTAGTAGCCACACCTCGCATTGTACCAATAAGGCAGCGATTGCATTGAGAATGGCAGCAAGCTCATTATACAAAAGCAAAACAGCACTTGGAGCTCACTTAAGACGCATGAAAGCACGTATGGGTCCTGTTGAAGCAGTGACGGCAACAGCCCACAAAATGGCAAGGGCCCTTTATCAGATGATACTGCGAAAAGAAGACTTTAGAGAAGCTGGCTCAGACTTTTACGATAAACTACACCAAGACAAAACACTGAAATTTTTGAAGAAGAGAGCCGCCTCCATGGGATATGTCCTAACTGAAATGGAAAAAATGAAAAGCGCTGTGCACCAATAACTTAGCTTGAAGTTACTTAGGAGATGGAAAACCACAGAGAGGAAATTCATATTAAAAAGTTCCTCTCTGTGGTTTTCCATCTCTGTGGTTATACCCCGCGCGCTTAGGCAGTTACTCAGCTGCGTTCTTGCGGCGCAGGGCTGCTGTTGATTTCAACAGATACAAATTACTCCCTACCATCAACGCAGAGCCTAAAAGGGCATACACATTTGGAAGGACTTTCCATATCCAGAAATCGTATAGCGTTGCCCATATAATTGAGGTGCCATCGAGCATGGCAAGCGTTGAAGCCTGAGCAAATCGTAGAGCTTGGACGGATAAAAATTGTGCGGTGACTGCAAGTAGACTAGCGATTGCGAAGCAGCCCAAATCATGCCATGATATAGAGTGCCAATGAACCAGCGTACTTGGCAACGACAAGAGTGCCATGGCTAAATTGCCAAATACCGTGATTGCCAAACTATGTTCCGTTGCGGTTAGCTTGCGAATCAATATTTTATTGAAGCTGCCCGCCAGGACAGCTATCAAAGCCACTATAGCGAGTATATCTACCTGACCGGAAGGGCGAAAAGCAACGCACATACCGATTACGGTAATGCCCATTGCGATCCACTTGTGTTTATTCATTCGCTCTTTTAAACACCATGCACTCAATGCGATTGTGAACAAGGGAGTGAGATATTGCAAAGCAGAAGCGATCGACATGGTCGTTTTAGATATGACATATAGAATGCAGTAAGTGTAGGCGATATAAGCCAACACGCGCAAACAGTGCCACCAGGGGTGCTGTGTGGCAAAAATGGCCTTGAGGTCTTTATATCTGATCAAGGTAAAAGCCAGAGGGATCAGGCGAAGAAATGCGCGCATGAAGATGATCTGAGGCACGTCATAGACATCGAGCAGCATCTTTTCAAACAGAGCTCCAGTAGTATGTATACATACACTGACCAACATCAACCACACACCCCACTGAGGACGATCCTGCCACGTACGCGCTTGCGCTATACTATCCATATAATTTTATCTGCTTTTTTCTTTTTAGTCCTTTTCAGATTCTCGTGGCGCTATGCAACGCTAGAAGAGTATACCTCCCCCGCTTAGGATCGGGTATACTCAGCTCAAATCCGCAATGCCTAAATGGGTGGGGTATAACCGAGGCCCCTATTCCTTGTGGATATAGTGGAGGGGTTGTTGGGTGATTTTTTCATAGTTGTTTTCGATCCAGTCAAGGGTTTGCTCGATCCCTTTGTCGAATGGAATCGAACAGCTCCATCCCAATTGCATTCGAGCCTTCGAAGAATCGATGATGTAGGCCTCATCTTGCCCTAACCTCTCTCCCACATTTTTCGTTGCCGTTTCAAGCGATTGCCCCATCTTGTGACAAATCAGAGCAACGACATCTTTCACTGCAATCCCTTCATCTGGAGATAAATGATAAATCTCCCCAACGGTGCCCTTTTCCATAATCAAAAGCTCCCCCATGGAAACATCCCGAACATGGATATAGGATTTAATGGCAACTCCGCCACCGTGTAGTTCAATGGTTTTGCCCTGCTTAAGGTAGATCATTGAACGGGGAATGATTTTGAATAGTTGTTGATAGGCCCCATAGACATTTGTAGCGCGCACGAGCACAACGGGCAAGCCAAAATTTTTATAAAATGTGAAGAGGGAAAGATCTCCTGCAGCCTTGGACGCGGCGTAAGGAGTCGTGGGATTGACGGGGGTTTCTTCTGTTACTGTTTTGTTACAAGTTCCATACACTTCGGGAGAGGACACGTGCACGTATTTCTTTAAGTATTTCTTGTCTTTGAGAAGGTTTGCGAGATTTGTCAATGCGACGACATTTGTTAAGAACCAATGATCGGGATTCTCCCAACTAGGAGCTACTTCGCTTTGTGCCGCAAAATTAACGATGAAATCCGGTTGGAATGTGTCGATGATCTGATTGAACCGGCTTAAATCTTTATTGAGATCGATCTGATGAAATTGAAAATTTTCTCTAATTTTCGTTTTGTAGGGTAAAAACAAAGAGTCTTTCTCTAGAGAACGACTGACGCCAACGACTTGATACTCCCCCTTGTCCAGCAATAAATCAATAAAATCACTTCCGGAAAACGAATTACTTCCGATCACAACCACTTTTTTCATTTCATTAACCTTATCAAAAATTTACAAAGAGAAGCTCTGTTAATGGCTTCCCGGTTGCCTATCATCTGTACACTCATCGCAGCAGCAAGTGATCCCATAAAACCCGCTATTTGGATCGAGTGTTTTTGCGCTAGAAATAGCGCGGACAGGGCAAAATAACTGTCCCCAGCACCAATCCGATCGATGCTATCGGTTACGAAAGCGGGGATCTGGCAACTTCCCTGCGGAGAAGAACACATAACTCCATTAACCCCTCGGGTGACTGAAATATTTTGACAGTGCATGATTTGACAAATATCGTGCATCAGTCCGTCTAGGGAGCTTTTTTTGTCATGCATAGACAATCTTAGTTCTGCTTCATTGAGAGAAATGTAGTCTGCTCTTTTATGGTTCGTCACAACGTTATAGCCTCTATTGCCGCTATTTGTCTGTGTGTTTAGAGCGAGAAATGTTTTAGTATTTGAAATTGCCTCAATGATTGTCTGATTCGTAAACCCATTGCCAAAATCGATGAAGAGGACAAGGTCGTAATCAGAGGCCGCTTGTAAGTATTGAACCACGTTGTCGGTTTGGCTCACGTCCAGCTCGTTTAATGTGGAATACGTCTCAAAGAGCTTAAAAAGATGTTTCTCTTCTTTGAACACATACCTTTTTTTGATCAACGTATCTGATTCTGTATAAACAAATTGAGTCTTAATATTTGGATCTAGGTGTTCGTGGATAAATTTCAAGTGGGTGCAATTTTTCCCTAAGGCTGTAACTAACGTCACATTCGGGGTAAATTGGGCAATGTGATTTGCTGTAATTAATGATCCCCCCAAGAAAATTTCACGTTCTTTACAACAGGTCACCATATGGTGTCCCTTTCCCGATTGCCCTAAGGGTTCCACATATTGGTACTCATCAATAATCGCATCGCCAACTACCAAGACTTTCAAATCTTTTAACGAGTTAACCTTATTCAATAAATCTTCAATACTGTATTGAGCCTTAATAGCATGCAAAATCTGTTCTACTTGGGGTGACGTGTTACTGAAGTAGCGATTTAACAGGGAGGATGAACTGAAGATAATATCGTCCGTGTACTCGATTTGACCACCTACCGATTGAACTGCATCGACTTCATCTACGATTTTACCGGTGACATCGGAATCGTGCACTCTATATTCGCTCCCCTTCACATAGATCGTAGGCTGGATTGTCTTGATGACGGACACAGCATCCGGTGAGTCATTCAAAGCGACATAATCGACATCTTCGAGCGCGGCAATCGATTCGAGCCGGAGCTGTTCGGGGAACGCGGGTCTGCCCGGTCCCTTGTTTACATAGCGATCGGGGGTGATCGTAACAACGAGTTTATCCCCCTTAGTTTTCGCGAGTTTAAAGTGACGGATATGGCCGGGATGTAAAAAATCGAAGACTCCATGACAATGAACAATTTTGCTGCCGCTTCCCCGCTCTTTTACAAGAATTTCTTCAAGTTCTCGCAACGATTTGATTTTGTTCATCCGTTTCTCTTAGTTTTACATATAGATCTATAATCGTGTGCAACAAAAAGAAATGAGCTGTTTCGACTAGCCCATAATTACACCGATCAATCCAAAAATTGAGATGTCCTAATTGACGCAGAGGGTTTTGTTCTAAAAAACCGCTGAATGTAACCAGGTAGGCCTCTTTAGCTAGGGCAACCTCTGCTGCTTTAATCATATTGCTCGATTGCCCCGAGCTGCTAATTACCACTAAAATATCATAAGGTTTGATCAGTTTGCTAAGAGGATAACTGAATACATTTTCATATCCCAAATCATTCGACAAGCATGTCATTAAATTCGAATCGAAGAGCGTTTGTGAGGGGATTTGGAGTTCTTTGATCAAATCGGTGCTAAAGTGAGAGGCGATCCCGGCACTTCCTCCATTGCCGATAACATAAACAGTTCCCCCTAAATCTCTCATCGATCTAAATTTTTCGAAAATGATCATGAGCGCATCATCTTCATGAATCAGACCATCCTCTATTGAATATTCACAGGATTCGACAGCTGCGGCTAAGTTTTTAAATCGATTGGTAAACATCATTTGAGAAGTTGAAACCATGTTTTAGTGGCTATTTGAATGCTTTTTGGCTCCCATAGTGGAGCGTCTCGAAAATCCTCAATGCACGCCAAAATTTTTTGCACCCCCGTTTCAAATGAGATTTTGGGTGTCCAGAGCAATTTCGATTCAATTTTATCGATAGCGGCAAAAGTGCAATCGGGCTCTCCCGGGCGTTTGGGAATATAAACGACAGGACCGCCGAGGAGTGCAACGAGGCTGTTGATGCTATGATGACCGCCACTGCCCACGTTCATAAATTCATTTGTGAGATTCGACTCTGCGGCTGCATAAAGAGCGTCAACCACATCGGCAACATAGGTAAAATCGCGCGATTGGTTGCCATCGCCTACAACTGTAAAAGGTTTTCCATGAAGTTTTTGCGCAAGAAACACACCGAACACAGCTCCATAAGCACCCGTTGTCCGAGACCTAGGGCCAAAAACATTCGAAAAACGAAGGCTGACTGCAGGTAAGTGATAGATCTGGGACCAATGAAGGACGAGCTGCTCTCCGAGTTGTTTCGTAAGCGCATAGGGGTATTGCGGCTGCAAAGGGGCTGTTTCAGGTGTGGGGTAGTGGGTGGGAATTCCATAGCAAGAATAGGAAGCTGCATAGACAAAGCGCTTGACACCCGCTTGCTTTGCTGCTTCTAAAACATTCAATGTTCCTTGCACATTTGTTTCAAAGTAATCCCGAGGATTCTCAATGGATGGAACGATATCAGCGATGGCCGCCAAATGAAAAACCCAATCCACTTGATCGAATAACCCCTGCAAATCTTCCGGCTTGCGTACATCCGCTGCAACGAATCGAAAATGGGGATTTTTTTCAGCCTCTATTAGGTTTTTTTTCCAACCACCACAGAGATTATCGATGACGACAACCGAGTGCCCTTTTGCAAGGAGAAGATCAGTAAGATGACTTCCTATAAAACCAGCGCCACCGGTAACCACAACTCTTTTCATTTTAAATTTACTGCCTGCATCGTTTTTATATTAAAATAACGGATATCATTCATCGCATCAGGCAGTTTTCCCGCTTCAAAAGCCTGAACCAAATCACTTACCGCATCTTGAACGGTAAATTGAGGGGTAAACCCAAGCATTTTTTCTATTTTTTCTGAAGAAATGTGGTAGGAGCGAGGATCATTGGTCGTTTCGACCACCAATTCAATCTCTCTCCTCTCTCCCACAATCGTTTGCACCATCTTTCCAAGATCTAAAACGGTATGGTTGTGACACCCGACATTGAAAATTTGCCCCTGAATTTTTTCCACAGGGCTTTCTAATATAACCAAATAAGAGCGCACCATGTCCTCGATATGAACGTTAGGGCGCATTTGTGGCCCCCCCATCACCTTCACCTTACCCGTATGATAAGCCAGATTTGTGAGGATATTGACGACCACATCGAGCCGCTGACGAGGAGCGTATCCACAAACCGTTGCAGGTCTCACAACGGTGCAACAGAATTGATCTGAGAGATATTTGAAGAGAATTTTTTCACACTCGGCTTTAAATTTAGAATAATCCGTCAAAGGCTCGAGCGACATATCCTCGACGACGTCCGCCTCTTTTTTGATTCCATAAACGGAGGAAGAGGAAGCGTAAATAAACCGTTGCACGTTATGTTTCACTGCCAATTTCACAAATGGCTCGAATGCGTCGAGATTAATCGATTTCCCTAGCGTGGGATTTAACTCAAAACTAGGATCGTTCGAGATACACGCCAAATAAATCACCGCATCACACCCTGCAAGGACCCTATCGACAGTCTCAATATCGCGAACATCAGCCTTAATCAGAGTGAGATTTTCCGATTCTTTGAATTCTGATCCATAGAGAAAGAGATCGAGAACGATCACTTCATGCCCCAGCGCTAAAAGCTCTGGAACTAGCCTAGATCCCACATAACCAGCGCCACCAGGAACACAAATTCGCATCTGTTTACCTTTTTTTTGAAACAAAGCGTAGCGAATTCTTTTTTTTATGAAAAGGAATAGTTGACATTCTGGAGAAGCTGTGGAACTATCCTAGAAAAATTTTACTGGCGATTGCTATTATCCAAAGAGAGCAGATTTATGCCCAAAAAAAGTTACGGTTTCCTGATCGTCGGCGGCGGTATTATTGGCTTGAGCATTGCAAGAGAAATCAAAAAAAGATGGCCCGATGTCTCTTGCGCTCTTCTTGAAAAGGAATCAGAATGCGGTCTTCATACAAGCGGCCGTAACAGCGGAGTGCTCCATGCAGGTTTTTACAATACGCCCCACACGCTTAAAGCGCGCTTTGCTAAAATGGGAAATCAGCTTTTAAGAGAATACTGTCAGGAAAAAAAAATCCCCATCAATCCTTGTGGAAAACTCGTCGTTACAAAAAACGAAAGCGAATGCGCAAGACTCGATGAGCTCCTCTTTCGAGCCCAAGCAAACGGCGTTGAATTGCACCTGATCTCCCGTAAGCAAGCCGAAGAGATTGAGCCGCGCGTTCAGACATTTGAGAAGGCTTTGTTTTCTCCTACAACAGCTTCTGTTAATCCAGAACATGTCATTCAAGCCCTTAAAAAAGATGCTAAAGAAGCCGGGGTCGCGGTCTTAACTGGTACTTGTTACCAAGGGAAAACAGACACAGGAGTCCTCACGTCGGCAGGCCCGATAGCCGCAGATTTTGTCATCAATGCTGCTGGACTCTATGCCGATAAGGTGGCTTTAGATTTTGGCTACTCCAAAAACTACCGCATTCTTCCCTTCAAAGGACTTTACCTCTACTCAGATGAGCCTGCAGGAGCGCTCCGCACCAACATCTACCCGTTACCTGACCCGAACTACCCCTTTCTCGGAGTGCACTTCACTATTTCAGCAACCGGTCAGATTAAAATCGGTCCCACAGCAATCCCCGCTTTTTGGCGAGAACAATACGCAGGGCTCTCTAACTTTAAAGGCAGTGAATTCATAGATATCGCAAGGCGGCAGACGAAACTCTTTTTCTCTTCCCCCTTCGACTTTAAAACACTCTTTTTCCAAGAGATGCAAAAATATATGGGCTGGAAAATGGTGTCCCTTGCAAAAGAACTCGTTAAAGATGTCCAAAGATCCCAATACCGCCGTTGGGGAAAGCCCGGCATTCGCGCCCAGTTATACGACGTTGCAAAAAACAAGCTAGAGAACGATTTTGTCATTGAAGGAGATCGTTCATCCCTTCACATTCTCAATGCCGTCTCCCCTGGATTTACTTCTGCACTAGCCTTCGCCCAATTTGTAGTCGATCGAGCCGAAGCCCGTTCGGGTGTAGCTTAAGAGTCTGTCTTTGAAAGCACTTATACTGCGCCCGGTCGGGAATTGCGGATTTGGCCAGCGGGAGCTTTCGCGCTGACCAAATTCGAAGTTTCAAGCCGGCTGTGGTATAACATATAACTTGTATATATTCTCCCTGTTTTCAGAAAATAAATCGAGATCTCCTGAAAATTTAAATTGAGGGTTTTGTGATTTTTTTTGCTCTTTTCATGATGTGCATTTGCTCTCTTAACGCTGTCGACCACTTTGAAGCTGCCAAATATAGAACGTATTCGTCTCATGCAGATCCTCTATACTCTCCTTGGTTATTCGATCCTGAATTTCTTCAAATTAATAGTCAGTATCCAGATTGGCGCCAGCACACGGAGTTTCGATATATTCAATATGTGTTAGCACGCACAGCAGCCCTTGAATGCAAAACTGGAGATTTTATTGAGTGTGGGGTTTTTGGCGGAAAAACTTTAGATGTTTGCGCTGGTGTATTGGAGCGTTTTGATCATGCAGATAGAACTATATTGGGATTTGATAGTTTTGAAGGGGTAGACTCCCCTGGCGAAGAGGATTTAGACGTAAGGACCAACATTCCTATGTTTCAGAAAGGATCTTGCACGTGGAATTTCGAAGATTTACAAGGTGCATTCAAACATCGTAAATGTAAAATTCAATTAATTAAAGGTTGGATTCCGGATACATTCCAAGGATATGAAGATTACACATTTGCTTTTGCTCATATAGATGTCGATCTTTACAAGGCAACCAAGGATTGCCTGACTTTTATTTATCCAAGGATGGTTCCAGGTGGTATTATCCTGTTTGATGATTACGGATATCCTGAGTGCGCAGGCGCAAGAAGAGCGATTGATGAGTTTTTATCTGATAAGCCCGAAGTACTAATCCCAATACCTACAGCTCAAGCTTTTCTAATAAAGGCGAGATACTGATAAAAGTTATGGCTGTATCACGGCAATTCTCCGGAAAGAGAAAAGTTTGGCCAGAACTGGAATCGAACCAGCGACACAAGGATTTTCAGTCCTCTGCTCTACCGACTGAGCTATCTGGCCAAATCAAAAGGCGCTGGAAAGCGCTACTTATTGAATTACAGAATGGTAGAGCAGAGGCGGGTTTTTGCGCAATTCATTTTTTGCGAATAAGGATCATATCCTTGATGAGGTTTAATGCTTCAGCCATCTGGAGATCGTCTACTCCAAAATTATTTTGAGCGGTCAGCGAGAATTTTTGTCCTTTGCGCTCTGTTGCGAGGGCCTCGAGAAAAAGGGTGTAGTCTTTGCTGTTTTTCAAGCGATAGGCGGAATTCTTTTTTAATTGAGGGAGCATTTGCGTCCAAAGCGAGAGCTTTTTCTGCAGGTTAGGGATGTAATTTTGTTCAAACCATTTTTGATTCCTTTGATCGACGTCGCTCAAGGGATCGACGTAGACAGAAGGGATCCGATCGCTCTTTAAGGGGTATTCCAGATAGCGCTCTCCGATGTTATAGGCGGAATAGAAGGTAGGGACCGTGATATCGGCGATCACCCCTTCGATTTGAGTCGAACGGCCAGAGACAGTATAGTAACGGCCAACGGTCACCTTAAAAAAAGAAGAGGCGACGGGGTCTGTGATCGTCTGGTATTGAATGGTCCCCTTTCCGTAGGTGCGATCATCGCCAATGACGAGGGCAATCCCGTAATCTTGCAGGGATTGAGCGACGATTTCTGCTGCAGACGCAGAGGCTTTAGAGGTCAGGATGAGTAAGGGTCCATTGTAATAGCTGCGCGCATCGAGATCGCGTAAATACTGGACCTCTCCCTGAGCGTATTTGGAGATGACAATCACACCGCTCGAGACGAATAATCCCGCAACCTTTACTGCCTGACTTAAGAATCCCCCTGAGTTCTCTCGCATGTCGACCACGAGGCCTAAGAGGTCTCCCTCTTTTTTCAGCCCCCGTAGCGCCTCGCGCATATCCGCGTCACAGCTCGTTCCGCCTCCTCCCTCGTAAAACGAGGGGAGGATCACTTTACCGATGATTCCATTGGCAAAGGGCTCGGTACTATAGCGGACGCGATCCTCTTGCATAAGGATTTTTTCACGTGCCACGGTGACTTTATGAATGGTTTTCTGCCCACTCGGATCGGTGCGGCTCAAAGTGAGCTCGATCCTTTTGTGTCCTGCTCCCTGCATTTTTTTCAGGATATCTTCGTAAGTATCTTTCTCAACAGATGTGCCATCGATCCCGATGATCACATCTCCTGAAAGGATCTGTCCACTCCTCTGGGCGGGCCCCCCTTTGATCGTATCCTGGATGACGACCCCATCGATCCCCTCGCGCAGGACGACGCCGATCCCCTCGAACTGCTTCTCGAGCAGAGTGCGCATCTCGAGCGCCTCTTCTGGACTAAAATAAGCGGTATGGGCGTCCAAGCTCCTGGCAAACGCTTTTAAAACATGCATCGAGAGATTATGCTCTGAAATTGCAAACGAGTTTACAGCAGCGTAGGAGCGCTCGAGACGTGCGAATCTCTTTTCTATGAGAGCGAAGATTTTTTGGGTGGTCTCCTTAGAGGCCGCTCCCGCCTTTCCTTGAGCCTCTTCCAGAGAGGCCAACCACATTAACTGTTTGCGCATCCGCGTCTTTAGCTCTTTCTCATTGAGAGCATAGTTGACATAACTCATTGGAGGGGCGCTTTCTAGGGAGGCTCTCCCCTGGAGGATCTCCGCTTCTACCTCTTGGCGGATTTTTTGAGCCCGTTCCACAGCCTTTGCAAAGAGGCGGTGCAGCTCCTTCCACTGAGAGAAGTCCTCTTGCCTGTACCCGTGGACGATCGCTTTTAGACGCTCCTCTTTCGGATCGAGATACGCTTGGATCTCGCTTAAGAGCAGATACATCCTTTCTGAGTCGAACTGTTCAATAAAAATTTTAAGCGCACGTCGCGCCAAAAGTGTATCAAACTCCTTGTACTCGACGTGGAAGGCGAGCATCTCCTGCATCGAGGTTTTGACATCCCTCTCCTTGAGCTGGACCGCTCCCAGAGAAGAAATCCCAAAAAAAATGAAAAAACATAATGACGCGACACAACGACGCATACAACCCTCTTTTTATTTCATAACTATCTGAATGTTTAATTTAAAAAAACTGTTTTATGACAATATAAAAGCGCGGCACCCCCTGATGAGCTCTTTAGAGAATTTGTTTTTGCAAAAAATCTCTCCTGGAGCTATAGTTCTTGGACTGGAGATTTCCCGTATGAAACGGTGCATTTCCAGTTTGTGAAAAATTCTAAAAGATAAGGCTCAGGATGCCGACATTTAGTCAATTAGTACGACAAGGCCGAAAATCGAAAGTGAGAAAGAAAAAATCTCCGGCGTTGCAACAGTGCCCTCATAAACGCGGGGTATGTTTGCAAGTAAAGACGAAAACACCAAAAAAACCCAACTCAGCGCTCCGCAAGGTCGCATGGGTTCGCCTTTCCAATGGGCAAGAGGTGATCGCCTACATCGGTGGCGAAGGGCACAATTTACAAGAACACAGTATCGTGCTCGTCAAGGGAGGTCGCGTTAAGGATCTACCTGGTGTTCGCTACCATATCGTCCGCGGATCTCTCGATTGCGCTGCAGTAAAAGATCGCAAGAAGTCGAGATCCAAATACGGGGCAAAACGGCCCAAGTAATATTAGGATACTTAACCGATAAGTATCCTGGCTCACAATTGCCCCTTTTCAAAAAGAGGGTCAATCGCGGGCCGGGCATGGAGGGATTTTTCCCTAATGACCCAAGTGAAATTTTGAAAAGAGGATAAAAAACAACCGATGTCTAGAAGAAGACGTGCTGTCAAAAGACAGATCGAACCAGATCCACTCTATCGCAGCGAATTATTGGCCAAATTCATCAATAAACTGATGTATGGTGGCAAAAAATCCACTGCCCGCCGGATCGTTTACAACGCCCTCGATCGCTTTGCTAAGAGGATCAAAGCAGAAGATCCCCTCGCCGCTTTCGAGCAGGCTGTAGAAAATGCCAAGCCCGCCCTCGAGGTGAAATCGCGCCGTATCGGAGGAGCGACATACCAAGTCCCTCTAGAGATCCCGGCCGATCGCCGTACAGGAATTGCCATCCAGTGGCTCATCCGCTACTCTCGAGAAAAATCGGGACGTTCGATGGAAGAAGCTCTCGCTACCGAATTGACCGATTGTTTCAACAATCAGGGCGCTACTATCAAGAAAAAAGATGATACGCACCGAATGGCCGAAGCGAATCGCGCCTTTGCACACTACAAATGGTAAGAGAGGCTTGAATGAGTAAACGACCAGACACAGATACACTGAAGAATGTGCGCAACGTCGGTATCATGGCGCACATCGACGCGGGTAAAACCACGACGACGGAGAGGATTCTCTTCTACTCGGGCCGCCTTCACCGCATCGGAGAGGTGCACGAGGGAGCTGCGACGATGGACTTCATGGAACAAGAGAGAGAACGTGGAATCACGATCACCTCTGCTTCCACCACCGTCTATTGGCAAGGCCGCGAGGGAGAAACCCATAAAATCAACATCATCGACACCCCGGGACACGTCGATTTTACCATCGAAGTGGAGCGCTCGTTGCGCGTACTCGATGGCGCTGTCGCTGTATTCGATGCCGTTGCGGGAGTCCAACCCCAGTCAGAAACAGTATGGCGCCAAGCAGAGCGCTACCACGTCCCGAGAATCGCTTTCATCAACAAGATGGACAGAACGGGCGCAGACTATTTCATGGCTGTCGATTCGATGAAGGAAAAACTCGGAGCGAATGCCTTAATCGTCCATTGCCCTATCGGCGCTGAGTCTGATTTCAAGGGAATGGTCGATCTGATCACCATGAAAGCATACCTCTTCCTCGATGAGACGATGGGAGCAAAGTATGAAACGCAGGAAGTCCCCGCAGATCTCCTCGATCGCTGCAAAGAGCTCCGCATGAAAATGCTCGAAGAGCTCGCAACGTTAGATGAGACGAACGACACCTTCATGATGAAGGTTCTCGAAAATCCCGATTCGATTACAGAAGCTGAGATCCACGCTGTCATGCGCAAAGGGGTCTGCGAGAACAAGGTCAATCCCGTTCTTTGTGGAACCGCCTTTAAAAATAAAGGGATCCAGCCACTCCTCGACGCGATCGTCGCCTGGCTTCCTTCCCCGCTCGATCGAGGCATCATCAAAGGGATCAATTACACCACCGGAGAGCCGATGGAACTCGAGCCTTCTGATGAGGGCAAGCTCGCGGCACTCGCGTTCAAAATCATGTCCGATCCCTACGTGGGAAGGCTCACCTTTGTGCGGATCTACTCAGGAACGCTCTCAAAGGGATCTGCCCTCGTCAATACGACGAAGGACAAAAGAGAGCGAATTTCTCGCCTCTTAGAGATGCATGCGAATCAGCGCAAAGACCGAGATGACTTTTTTACAGGCGACATCGCCGCTTGTATCGGACTTAAGTTCACGAGCACAGGAGACACTCTCTGCGCGGAAGACTCCCCTCTTCTCCTCGAGAAGATGGATTTCCCCGAGCCTGTGATCTCGATGGCGATCGAGCCAAAATCGAAAGCAGACCGAGAGAAGCTCTCTTTAGCGCTTTCCTCTCTCTCTGAAGAAGATCCGACATTCCGCGTCTATACCAACGAAGAGACAGGTCAGACGATCATCTCAGGAATGGGAGAGCTCCACCTGGAGATTCTGCGCGATCGGATGCTGCGCGAGTTTAGCGTCGACGCCAATGTCGGAAAACCTGAAGTCTCCTACAAAGAGACGATCACAGCCTCCTGCAAAAATGAAACGAAATACATCAAGCAGTCGGGTGGTCGCGGTCAGTACGCTCACGTCGTCATCGAAATCGAGCCGAACGAAAAGGGCAAGGGCAACGAGATCGTCAGCAAGATCGTCGGGGGTGTCATTCCAAAGGAATTCATCACGCCAACGATCAAAGGGATCACCGAAGGACTGGCTACAGGCGTCCTCGCGGGCTATGCCCTCGTCGATGTCAAAGTCGCCATCGTCTACGGTTCGTATCACGATGTCGACTCGAGCGAGATGGCGTTTAAAATTTGCGGTTCGATGGCCATAAAGGAAGGGGCACGTAAATGCCAACCTATCCTCCTTGAGCCAATCATGAAGGTCGTCGTCACAACTCCTGATCAGTTCATGGGAGATGTGATTGGGGATATCAACCGCAGACGAGGCCGCATCCTCAATCAGACGACCCAAAAGACCGTCGTCATCATTGAGGCAGAAGTTCCGCTTAGCGAAATGTTCGGATACTCGACACAACTGCGCTCTTTGAGCTCAGGACGTGCGACTTATGTGATGGAACCGTCTCACTTCGAGCGTGTCCCACAAAAGATCCAAGAAGAAATCATTAAGAAATAAGAGTAAAAAAGAGATCTTATGGGAAAACAATCCAAACAAAAAATCCGCATCCGCCTCAAGGGTTACGACCAACGCGTCCTAGACCGCGCTTTGACGGATATCGTTGAAACAGCAAAGCGCACAGGTGCGCGCATTGCAGGACCAATCCCTCTTCCTACAAAAAGAGAGATCTACACGGTGCTCCGCTCTCCTCACGTCGACCGCAAGTCGCGCGAGCAATTTGAGATCCGGACACACATCCGCATGCTCGATATTTTAAACCCTACCCCCGACACGATCGACAAACTCAAAGTCCTTTCTGTCGCGGCGGGTGTTGACATCAAAGTCAAGGCTTAAGGTCTTAATTTCCCCCACCGATCCGGTGGGGGAAGAACGCCTAATTTCACCACAGAGATGGGAAACCACAGAGAGAAAATTTTCTCTCTGTGGTTTCCCATCTCTGTGGTGAGTTTTAGACGTGGTTCCTAAGGATACCCAGGATAATTGGGTTCGTCTTGGTAGATGAGATCGTAAGCAGGTGGTCCTTCCCGCTTGACGTATTTGCCGATGACTTCCCCATCTTTTACGATAATGAAGTAGTGGTTCTCAGAGACGAGCGTCATTCCATTATCGATCCGCTCGATGTACTCATACTCCTCAATCCCCCCCTCTTTCGCATGAATCGCGTAAGGATGGCCTACCTCTTGTGTCAATGTGCCGACCGTCGTCCCGGTGTGAATCTCATCATAAGTCTGATAAGTCATAAGAGCAGGATGGGAACAATTCGCTAAGCTTAAGAGCGCTACCCCTAAGAGAAGATTCTTCATTTTGTTTGTTGCCATACTTTTCCTTCAATCAAAGTGCGGAACTGATCGCTCGTCGCATATTCAGCGCGCATACTGTAGGTTTGATCTTCCTGCTTTTCATAGAGCTCGAACCCATCAAAACCGATCTCTTCGATTCTAAACTCCCAGGCGATCACCTTTTCATTGATCAGCCCCTTCCCCACAATCTTTCCGAGCGCTTGATTTTCCAAATCGATGGAAAACTCCCCTCCGTTGAAATTGTAAAAAGTAAATTCATTGTGCATGACGTCGGAGAGACCTTTGACCTGAATCTCCTGGGTACATTCGATGCGCCCATTGGGATCCGTTTTTTCGATATTCCACCGCGTGAAAAATCCCAGTTCTTCTGCGACCATATTCAATTGGATTTTTCCTTGTCCGAGCCAAGAACTCGGGGTAAGTAAAAAAGGATGGTGTTGTAGCATTAAAATATAAACCTTCTGCTATAAATACTTTGCAAAATCCCAAGAGCTGTCATCGTCGACAGGACAGAGGAGCCCCCATAGGTGATCAACATCAGGGGCACCCCCGTAATCGGCAGGAACCCACACATCATCCCCATACTCACGATCATGTGCATCGCGAGGTAGGTGGTGATCCCCGCCGAGAGAAGCCTCCCAAAGCGGTCTTTAGCTAATATTGTCACCTGAAAACTAAAATAGATCAAACCGAAAAAAAAGAGCAGCAATAAAAACACCCCGATTAAACCAAATTCTTCACTAAAAGCGGCAAAAACAGAGTCTGTATGGGCAGCGGGGAGCCATTGCCGCCCTGTAAATTCGCTTTTACGCCATCCACTTCCCGTAACCCCCCCAAGGCCAATGGCCGTCTGGGACGCCTCCTGATGGTAGGTATGGGGATTTAACCGCTCATATTGGTATTCCTTCATGATCTTGGTGGCATAAGGGCGCAATCCCTCATGAGACAGGACCCCCAAAAAGAGCATGCTGATCAGTCCCAGCCCGCAAATCGCTAAAAAACTCATGATTTTAATGACGCGCTTCGGAATCCCGCCTAAGTAAAATAGGACGAGGGCCGTTGGGTAAAGGACCAACGCTGTCCCCAAATCGGGCTGCTTTAAAATCAGTAAAAACGGAATAAAGACGATGAGCAGCGATTTAAGCGTCGCTCTTTTTTGAGAGGTCTCTCTCCCCTTCTTTTCCAAATACAAACTCAGCGTCATGACGACGATCAGCTTCGCATACTCAGACGGCTGAAAGGCAAAATTGATCCCTGGAATCTTATACCAGCGATGCACATTCTGGATCGCCGGCACGAAAAACAATCCGATGAGAATGAAGATCATGCTCAAATAGAGAACCCCGGTCCACTTCTTAAATTTGCGGTAATCGAGTCCTGCAAAAAAAAGGTAGACGCACCAACCGAGCCCAAACCACCGCAACTGACTCTTCGTCACCGACGTGAAAAAAGGCTCCTCTCCAAACTCCAAATAATCCCCAGTCGTGGCCGAAATCACCAGCAAGCTCACGCACATCAGCACGAGGAGAATGGGAATGGTCCGAAAATCAATTCTAGCTAAAGCGCGATGGTTCCACATGATTTTTTATGCTATATCTGTAACCTCGACTTTGTACATTTTTGCGGGTGCCTTTCACAATCTGTTGACTTGTAGTCGCTTGTGACCTCCGAAGCCGGCTTGTTCAAGCCTGTCTTCGAATGTCACAAGCGACTATAAGTCAACATCTTGCAAAAATCACCTCGCAAAAATGTACAAAGTCGAGATAACTACTTCTGGTAAAAATAGACCTTGCGCTTGGGAAAGTCAATGAACACGAGCTTGTCTTCGAGAAAATCCATCCCAATAATAGCACTGATGTCGAAGGGTGTTTTTATTTTCTGAAAGGTCACTGGACCGAAATCTTTATCGCCAATTTTGAACATCGACATGTCATAGGTGTCTCCGAACTTAAAAACCATCTGATCAGAGTTCGTGGGATTTAAAATCTCATGCTGGTCAATGGTATCGAGATTATAAATCATATGGCTATTGTCTACTCCTTCCATATCCCTATTGAGGAGATTCTTAGTGGATCCTGTGTCTAAAAAACATAGCATAGGACCCGATTCTGTCATCACTTTAACTTTTAACGAGTTCGGGTTTTGATCGAGAATCAGTGGAACCTCGACAAATTCATCGACGGGGTAGCCATGCTCCTTAAGCGTTTCCAAGCTGTCACAAAAAGCGATAAGGGAATTATCGCAATCCATGAAAAAGTTAAAGCTGCGAAATAATGGCCATCCGATTCTTCCCAAACCAAACTCTGAAGAAGATTCTTCATCTTTGAGAAGATAGGGAGCACGAATGATCTCAGAGACTGCATTTTGCTCTTCGTTAGATTCTACACTCGGCTTGGATAAGCCATTAAAGGGAAGGTCTAAATCGTATCGTTCATCGTATAAAGTCACTTCTGGCATAAATTCCCAAAAACTAACAGGGCGCCATAATAACCCATCTTTTTCAAACTCTGGATTAACTTCTTCCGTTTCTGGTCGAGATAAGATCAGCCTTCCAATTTCTATTTCAGGAACTTGATAGACATTGCTATAGTACTTTTTCCCTCGTATTCCGAAAGTGTCAGTTTGTCGAACAAATAATTTGTCATCGAGTTGTTGGAGTAGTTTTCGCGGCAAACTAATACCGCTGCAAAAGCCCAAATCCACCTTGACTGTGGTCATGTGACCACCGACGTTAACTTCCACGCAGGGGATCTGAGCCCTGGACACTGTCATTTTTACAGGTATGAAATAAGGTCCTTTAAGGCATAGATGTGACGACTGCTGCCGACTTTTTCGGTTGAGTTTTTGAACTAAAGGCCAGACAAAAAAAGGCCCCATCAAAAACACAACCGAAAAAATAATCCATTTCTTTTTCATCGATTATCTCTTGTTTCCATCTTCTCTATGACCACCGTGGAAATCTACATCCCCTTTTCCTGAATTAAAATTATGGTCTACCCTTCCTTCGGCATAATTGCCCTTATTATCGTGGGCCTCCCCTTTTGCATAGGCATCATATTGGGGACCATCTTTTCCGCCATAATGAAGGGTGCCTCCTAATTCAAAGCTTCCGCCGGCTCCTCTATCATTATCTCTATCATTATGAGACCTAATGGGAAGTATTCTGAATCCACCTTTAAGGAACGTATTGCATGGCGATCGCTCCATTTGATACTTGCTCGCAATGAGCATTCCCTTCTCTGATCGATTTTCTAAACGATTCAATCCGACAGCTGGTGGAACATAGAGAAAATACGCATAAGTTGTCTCGAGTGTTTCATAGCAGTCATAAGCCTGATCATCAGAGCTGATTGCTTGAATACAGACTAGATCGGCATTGTCAGATAAAATTTTATTAGAAAACCCAGAATCTAAAGGAGAGTCAGATTTTAGAGTTAAGACAGTGAAATCTACTGATGAGGTCTCAAGTTCTTCTGCAGATCCACGAAAATACACAGGCTCATTGGAGTCATTTTTAATAAAACGAGCTCCAATATAACGCTGAAAGGCATTGAGCTCTTCGTTGTGCACGCCATTTACAGAGCAATTCATTAGAGCTTGATGCAACTCAGGATTACGAGCAACTTCCGCTAAATACTCATGAACATAATCGGAAATTTGAGAAGCTTTCTGTTGATCGAGCTCACTCAGTTCATCAAATTTCTGAACCAATTTTTCAGATAATCGGATCCAAGGTCTCAAGGTGTTTTCAAAAGTTTGCTCCTCAACAGGAACATCAAGGATGGCAGCAGCTGTTTTTTGAATGTTATCCACAGCATCCTGTGCATACTGTTCCATTGCGATTGAGGTTGAGGAAAATTCTTGCGATTGAACGGGTGTTGTCAGAGAAAAAAGAAGGATCGATCCTAACAGTAGACTGGATTGCTTTGCCATAACATCCTCTCGGTTAAAGTTTTCCGGAAGACTAGCACTACCTCCAAAATCGAGCAATCGAAAAATTTACAATCCAAGTAAGCCATTGATAACACTGCGGGATGATCTTTCCCGGCCCTACCCCCCGTAATAAAATCAGCCAGTTAAACTTAAAGACATATGTGATTAATAAAGAGCTTGTTAACGCATGCTGCGCAAGATTTTCTTGCGTGAACCTATGGATTTTGGTAGAATCGAGTACAAACACATTGCAAGAGGGGCTTATGTTCATATGAAACCCAAGATCGGCCAAAATATAAAAAAAGCTCGAGAGCTCAGGGGCTTTGAGCAAAAAGATCTTGCTGAGGCAATTGGATTAGTCCGTCAAAGCATCAGTGATATTGAACTAGGAAAACGAGAAGTAAAAGCTTTGGAGCTCTATGCAATTGCGCGCTTTTTGCATGTAAGCCCTGCTAGTATACTTGATCAGGATAGTTCAGAATCAGAAGAAGCTATATCTGTTCTTTGGCGTCAAAAACCCACTCGTAATGAAAAAGCGTCTGAATCTAAATTTGTTGCCAAATGCGAAGAGTATTGCTGGATTGAACAATTGGTCTTTGGATCGAATGCTGTGCCTAAAATCGCAAGTAGTTTACCCAACGTGTCGATTGATTTAAACCAGTTTACTTGTAACCATGCTTATGATTTGGCCGAGTCTATTAGACGTGAGATGTCTTTGGGAGATTTCCCTGCATCACAACTCATGAATGTTTTAGAAGAATTTTATGATGTTAAATTCATTGTTGATGATGAATGTGAGGCTTCGGCAGCTTCTTCAAGATCCCACAAGGGCTCATTTACTCTAATTAATGGGAAAAATGTTGAGCCACGACAGCACTTTAGTGTCGCGCATGAACTGTTCCATTTAATTACTTGGAGCGATAAGTTGTTGCACTTAGTTAAAAATGACAAAAACCTTCATAAAAAAAATGAACAGCTCGCAGATGCTTTTGCCGCAGGTCTTTTAATTCCCCAGGAAAAGTTGCGCGCTGAAATGGCTCAGATTTGTGCAGAAAAAAACCTTACCGCTGCTGACATTTTTGTATTAGCAGAGCAATTTCGAGTATCAAGTTTAGCTATGCTTTACAGGATTTGGAACCTCAAATTAATCAACAAAATTCGATTTGAGGAAATTAAAAATCAACTCCCTGTCAATTCCCTTTCGATTTCATCTGCACCACTTGTACATCGGTTAAGAAGCAAATTTGTACGCCTTGTTTACCTCGCTTATGAACGCGCCCAAATTTCAAGGGCAAAAGCTGCAAAACTTTTGGGAGTAGATCTAAGTGATTTATCAGATCATTTTCAAGAGTACGATCTCATGGAAATGCATGGCCAGTAAGCAATTAAAAATTATCCTCCCCGATGCGCAGGTGATCATTGATTTATTTCGCAATTCTCTATGGAGACAGATTGTCGAGGCTTTTGATATCGGGGTCACACCGATCATACTTCAAGAATCGCAGTTTTATAAAGACAGCTATGGGAAAAAACAATCGATATGTCTTAAGAATGATATTGCAGTAAAATCAATTCGAGAAATCGAAACGTCCATAGAGCAGATCGAACATTTGCACAGTCTTCTTCAGCCCAACATACACTCCCCTCTTGATGATGGCGAACTAGAGGCAATAGCTTTTCTCAAAAGTCAAAAACATGACGATTACCTGTTTTGTTCTGGGGATGCTCTTGCAGTAAAATATGTAGGAGCTCTTGGATTGAGGCATCGTTCGATATCTTTGCAAAAATTGCTGGAGCAAAAGAACATCAAGATTAAGCTTGAGCCCAAATACTCTGACGATATATTCCAGAAAATGCTCAATGAGGGATTTCGAGATTCTCCATTTTTGCTCAGAACTACTAAGAAATCTTCGTAGCCTGACACATAAAATCCACCTAAAAATAGACGAGATAATTAGATCATGCAATTATCCCATATCTTACTCGCCCTGTTGGTAGTTGTAGTCTGGGGTTTTAACTTCGTTGTTATAAAAGCAGGGCTCGAAGAAATTTCGCCTTTGCTCCTCGGGTTTGCGAGATTTTTTCTGACGAGCATTCCTGCCGTTTTTTTCATAAAAAAACCCGCAGCCCCATTTAAGATGGTCGTATGGTACGGCCTGGTCATGTTCGCCTTGCAATTCTCTCTGCTTTTTATTGGAATGTATGCTGGGATAACCCCAGGATTAGCATCACTGCTATTACAACTTCAGGTGTTTTTTACTGTTTTGTTGGCGATGCTGTTTTTTGGAGAAAAAATACGTTTATGGCAGATTGTCGGTGCGTTGGTGTCTTTTGCGGGAATCGCTTTTGTTGCAATGAATTTGGGTGGGAGTATTACACTAACAGGATTTTTGTTGGTGATTGGAGCGGCTGCATCTTGGGGAGCTGGCAATGTCATTTCTAAAAAAATTGGAAAAGTCAACATAGTCTCATTAGTCGTATGGGGGAGCCTTATTGCCTGGCCGCCACTTCTTCTAATCTCTTTCATAGTCGAAGGAGCTGATAAAGTTTTTTATACTTTTCAGCACATCACTTGGTTATCAGGCGGAGCGGTTCTCTATATTACCTATCTATCCACTTTATTTGGCTTTGGGGTTTGGAGCTGGTTGCTCCATCATCACCCTTTGGGAACAGTAGCTCCTTTTACCCTTCTTATACCGGTGTTTGGTATCCTAAGTTCTGTTTTGGTTCTAGGTGAGCCACTACAGTCATGGAAGATTTTTGCAGCGTTGTTAGTAATTTTCGGGCTGTGCATAAATCTATTAGGACCGAAAATGTTCACTAGAAAAAGAAAAAAAACAGAATGAAAGGCAAGAAGCTCCCTTAAGAGGACCGAGCGGGTCTATTTTTGTTCTGCCTGAAAAATTTTAAGAAAGGAAACAATCTATGTTTTATATGGTTGTCTTTTTAATAATTGCTTCTGTTCGCTGTTTTGCAGAATGTCCGCCCTGCACGAATCAAACCGCCAACCTGACAATACCCTTGCTGGAAGATTCGCTCCCTTATCGCGTAACTATTGAGCTAGCAGATTTTATGTTGCCGGCGGGTCTTCATTCCTTTGCTTGTGCCATTGAGGGGGGCGAATGGCTTTTGATTGCTGGGAGAACAAACGGACTCCATAATGTGAACAGTACAGATCCTACTATCAACTCGTTTCCCCCTTCACAGCAAAATACGGTGGTTTATGTGGTTAATCCAAAAACACAAACGACCTATTACCGATCTCTATATGACCCATCTGCCAATCTATCTCAGGCCCAAATAGACCTTCTTTCAGCGACAAATACTCTGTTTTATTATGCGGAGCAGAAAAAAACCTTGTATGTGGTTGGTGGATATGGACTGGATACGGCTTCCAATACGATGGGAACGAAGCCATCTCTGACTGCTATTGACGTTCCTAGCTTAATTAAATGGGTTAAAAAACCCGGGAAATCTAAAAAGGCATCGGAATGCGTGCGTACGCTATTTGATCCCCTCTTTCAATTGACTGGCGGGGTCATGTTGCAATCCAATGAGCACCAACCCTATTTACTTGCCTTTGGGCAAAATTTTGATGGAAACTATGTCGAAACTTCAAATGGTTCTTATTCTCAACAAATTCGTCCTTTTCAAATCATCGATGACGGCCACAGTCTCTTTGTTCAGCCCTATTCTCAGCCTGAGCCGCAACCCACCTATCGGAGAAGAGATTTGAATGTGGTTCCCATCGTCAAAAAGACCGGAGAATCTCTGTCCCTGTCGTTTTCAGCTCTATCTGGCGTTTTTACACCTCCTGACATCAATAACGCTCCAGGAGTATGGACAGCCCCTATTGAAATCAATCCAGATGGATCTTCGAGAATGTTAGATCCAAACAACCCCAGTACTCTCGCACAAGCGATGAATAACTACTCCTGCGCAAATATGGGTCTGTATTCAGTAAAGAAAAATAAAATGTATACGCTGCTTTTTGGTGGTATTAGCGGATCGGTGTTCAGCGATGGCTCGAATTGTAACACAGATCCCAATCCCCAATGCAACGCCTGTACAGCTTGGATCTCTGCACAGGGAAACATCTTCACGCCTTGCTGTAATTTACCTTTCACTAACGACATCACAACCATTGAAATCGATAAGCATGGGGTTTATCGCCAATACATCATGAGCGAAAAATTTCCCGTCATCAATTCTTCTCCGCCACTATGTCCAGGTTTCACTCCCATGACGTGTTCAGGAGCCCCTCTGCAAACAGTCTACTTTTTTGGAGCTAACTCCGCCTTTATCCCCACTGAGGGACTACCGACCTTTCCGAATGGAGTGATCGCTCTAGACAAATTGCATAAAAAACCTGTTCTTGTCGGATACATAGTAGGAGGAATTGCGAGTACGATTCGGGATACAAATTGCACGACTGACTCCCAGTCCTCACCCTACATTTTTAAGGTAACCATTTCTCCTCAATAAAAAATTGTATACCCGACGTGACTCAAAAGTTGGCCATTGGACCGCGCCACCCCCCCTCTTCGGCAACTCAATCGCGGGGTTTTGGCGCGGTCCAATGACCAACTTTTGAGTCACGTCGGGTATAGTCATGGATGGGGTTTCCCATGCCCTGTCAGGTTCCACTTAAAAACTAGCCGCCTAATCTACCTTATAGTATACTTTTTGAAAATTGCTTAGGGAGGATCTATGAATTTGCACAAAAAGATTGACTACATGCACTTCGATTCCATTGATTCCACGAATACGTGGGCGAAGCGCAATGCCCACCTCCTTAACCCTGATCAGCTCACGTGCATCACGGCGCTGGAGCAGACGGCTGGAAGGGGGCGATTTTCGCGGCGGTGGCTCTCTCCCCGAGGGAAGAATATCTACACGACACTGTATTTCTGCGTTCCCGTTGACTATCCCTATTTGATGAATTTGGGACAAGTGCTGGCCCTTTCTTGTATCTCCGTCTTGCAAACGCATGGTTTTGAGCCTAAAGTCAAATGGCCCAATGATATTCTTCTCAATGGCAAGAAGGCGGGAGGAATTCTGTGTGAGACAACGCCGCACGATGGGTCTCTCGGAGTGATTTTAGGGATCGGGCTCAATGTCAATATGACAAAAGAGATCCTCGATACGATCGATCAACCGGCGACTTCTTTAGCACATCTGAGTGGACGCACATTCGATCTCGAACAGATTCTGGAGCCTATGCTCCAACAATTTCTCCAAGATCTCGATATTTTGGAAGGCCAAGGATTTAAAGCCTTCGCGCCGAGGTTTGAATCTCTTCTTGCCTTTAGGGGAGAGCGCATCTCTTGCCAAGACGGCTTCCAAACGCTCAAAGGGATTTGTCATTCGATCAATACAGAGGGACGCCTTAACCTGCTTATGGAAGATAATACTCTGAGAACGCTCTCTTCTGGAGAACTCAGCACTTTTAGGCCAGAGCCCGTCGGTGTATAAGCATCCGTTAATGGGATAGGTTTAAAAAGCTCGCGTCGGGAGTGACGATGAGTTGAGGGTCGAGCTTGGCGCGCAGGATGTTTTGAATTGCGCTGAGCGTCGCACCTGTGGCGGAGAAACAAGAAGTGCAGGCTCCTTGGTAGGCAATGACGAGTTCTCTATCTGCGAGAAAATCGACGATCTGCACGCCACCTGCATCCAGTTCGATGTAAGGGCGAATATCTGTTGCGATGACTGTTTCCATGACCGCGATCTTCTGCTCTTTCGAAAGCTCTTTCCACCCAGGGTATTCGCCTCTTTCTAATGATTCTATATCGAGAGGCGTTGGGACGTAAGCCTCTGCAAAAGGGATGTCGAGACAGTGACTTGCCGCCTCTTCAATGGCATCGATGACGAGGTTGAGGTGTCCGTAGGTCTCCTCGGGAAAGGCTTTGAGTTCTGGATCATCGCGCAGATGCCGATCGATGAAATCTGCTGTCATCCGACGTGCTTGATCGTAGTTTTTGCGCATCAAGAGCTCACAGGCAGCTTCTGCGGCGCCGATGAGTGCTGATTGCCCGAGCATCTGAAACTTTGCATCGGCGATGATCCCATCGCTCTCATCGACGAGAAGATAGAGAATGATGCAGTTAGCGTCGTTGAATTGCCCCTGCTTTCCCATAGCCAGGCGCATCCCTCGCTCTTTGGCCTCTTCTTTTGAAAAAAAGCCGCTATGGCGCGGGTTCTCAATTTTTTGAGCGAGTTTTTTGCTGTAGCGCGCCCAAGGAAAGGAGAGAGAAAATTTACGATGGGTCATGGATCGCGTCCTCCATCACTTTGTGACTGCATTCTCTTAACATTTTTACACAGGAAATCACGGTCTGAATCGCCTCATCGATCTCCGCCTCTGTCGTCTCAGAAGAGAGGGAAAAACTGAGCGCAGAATGGGCGAGCATCTCTTCCACACCCGATCCGATTAAAATGTGCGTCAATCGCTGAGCGCGTCCGCCGCCTAAAGAAGCGTAGACTCCTTTCCTGTGGAGCAAGTAGAGAAGTGCGTCGCTGATGACTCCGGGAAAGGCGATACAGCTGCAATTGGGAAGGCGTTCGACATTGCTGAACAATACTTGTGCTCCTGGGATCCCTTTGAGAATTCCCTTTTCCAATTTGTCTCTCAAGCGCGCCGTTTCTAAGCACATCTCGTCGCATAATTCTTCGATCCCTTTAAGGGCTGCCGCAACGGCGCATACGCCTCCCACATTGATCCCTGTCATCATCGAAAGGGGAACGGCCAGCGCAGATGCTTGTTTGAGGAGCAATCCTGCCGTGCCCTTCGGCGCTTGAATCAAACTCCCCTCAAAGGAGAGGAAATCGATCCCGAAATCTTCAAATCGAAAATAGAGCTTTCCCAACACATAACTCGCATCGACGTGCAGCTTGACGTTTCTCTCTCGACAGACTTGCGCGAGATCAGCAATCGGATGAATCACTCCCGTCAAACCATTAGCCCAAGAGAGGGAGACGAGCGAGGTGCGCGGGCAAATCGCCTGATTCAAACTCTCTTTCGTAATCTGTCCTTGCGTGTTCACAGGGAGAATTTTTCCTGAACAACCGAGCTCTTCGAGGCGTTTGAGCGCCATTAAAACGGGCGCTTCTTCTAAGTTGGAGGTGAGGAGGTGATTCTTTCCCGTCTGGCGGATCCCTTCAAAATAATGGGATTGGTAGAGATAGGTGATCGCTTCCGCGCTCGAAGAAAAAAAATAGAAGGGGTCGGCTGACGCGGCACCAAGCGTCTGGAGAATGGTTTCGAGTCCCTTTTCGAGATAAGGAAAGAGCTCTTGTCCCATCTGGTGAGGAGCGACTGTCGATCCCCAACGCTCCTTGAGAAAAGGCAGCCATGCGGCAATAGCAGCGTCGCGTGGCTTTGTGATCGTGTGGTGATCGAGGTAGATGCTACGCATTCTCGCGGCTCCACTTTTCTTCTTCGAAGGAGTAGATGAGAGGCTCTCCTGTCGCAATCTCTAAGCGGACGACTTCTTCCTCTGTAAGGCCATCTAAAAACATGACGATAGAACGGAGGGAATTCCCATGTGCAGAGACGAAGACGTTCTTCCCCTGTTTGAGAAGAGGTAAGATCTGCTGCTTAAAATAGGGAATCGTTCTCTCTGCTGTCATTGCTAAACTCTCTCCTTCAGGAGGTGCTTCATTAAAACTACGGCGCCAACGGAGCACTTGATCTTCGCCGAATTTCTCGCGCATCTCTTGTTTATTCATCCCTTGCAGACATCCGTACATCCGTTCGTTCAATTCCCAAGCGGTAATCACGGGGATGCACTCTTTTTCCACAACAGGGCTGTGGATGCGCGCCCACGCTCCGAGCTTTTCCTCTTCCGGGTGTAAGACGATGGGAACCTTGCCGCTCGAATGGTAGGCCATGGCCAGCATCGCCGTCATTTGGGCACGCACGAGAGTAGAGACGAAGATCGTATCGATCGGAATCGACGCAATTTTCTTCCCCGCCTTGACAGCCTCCTCAATCCCCTGAATGCTCAAAGGGATGTCCACCCAACCGGTGAATAGGTTCAAGCGATTCCACTCCGATTGTCCATGACGCAATAAAATCAATGTCGCTTTCTTTTGCTCGGCCATCGACGCCTCCTATTCAGATCGGTTCTTGATTAGTGATTCTACCAGGGTCTATCAAAAAATTGTACCGAAACTACTTGAAAAATCGGGGATTCTTAAGAACCTATCTCAGTAAAATTTTTGATTGATTTTCGAGCCCTTTTGAGAGGGGTAAGATAGACATGTTGCGATTACCCCTCCCAAAAGAACCTGAAAATCGACTGAAACTTTTTACTCGGATAGGTTCTTGTAGAATACTCATCCTTTAGTGTACACTACTGCTCTTATGGAAACAAAAAAACGTTTAAGTAAAGCCCTCGCCGCTGCGGGGATCGCCTCGCGAAGAGCCGCTGAAGAGATCATTTTCCAAGGAAGGGTCAAAGTCAATGGAGCTGTCGTCAAAGTTCCACAGACTCTAGTCGATTGGGAAAATGACGCTATCTACGTGGATGATCAACCCATCCAAGGCGAGGAGAAAAAATTTTACTACATCCTTAACAAGCCGCACGGCTTTATCTGCTCGAATAAGCCCGTAGGCACGAAAAAACTCGTCATCGACCTATTTGCCCACCTCAATACGCGCCTCTTTACCATCGGAAGACTCGATCGCGATACGACAGGGCTGCTCCTCGTTACCAATGATGGCCATTTCGCTAACAGAGTGATCCACCCCTCTGCGAACATCCACAAAGAATACCTCGTCAAGACATCTTTTGAAATCACCGATCTACACCTCAAGGCGATTTCCAAGGGTTCTTACATCGAAGAGGCATGGATCAAGCCTGTAAGAGTGGAAAAAGTGCGCAAAGGCACCCTCAAAGTCACCGTCAAAGAAGGCAAAAAAAGAGAAGTCAGGCTCCTCGTGCAGAACGCCGGCCTCGACATCCTCGAACTCAGCCGCATCCGCATCGGCGGTCTACGTCTCGGCCCAATCCCCGAAGGCACTTTCCGCGAAATGACGGAAGCAGAAAAGAAAGTGATCTTCCAGAAATAGCCCACACGCTCTTTCCCTACAAGAGATCTCCCTATCCTCATACCGCTATTGACAAACATATTTTTACATTGGTAAATTTCGAGCCACTTCTACTGTGGGGATTACATGCTAAAATTCGCAATGGCACTTTGCTTCAGCCAGTTGTTTAGTTTCACTCTTTGCTATGCGGCCGTTGCAAAAAAACCAGCGCCTCCCTCCCAAACAAATCCGCAGGTCTGTGGAAGAGCCCCTCATCCTATGCGCACGGGGCTGCGTTACACAACTCCCAAAGGGATCGGCTATAAAACAGGCTACTCAACACTCGAGGGATTTTTTGCACCTCAAGCCTTTCTCAAAGACGCCTGGGTTCCTTTCCTCGATGTCCGCGGCCATGTGTTTGACAATGGAAAATTAGCAGCTAACACAGGCTTAGGAGTGCGTTATCTCACAAAATCACGCGTATGGGGAATCAATGGGTACTACGATTACCGCAACACCTCGCATCAACATTATAACCAAGTCGCAGCGGGCCTTGAAAGTTTAGGTCGGATCTGGGATTTTCGGATCAATGGGTATCTGCCTGTAGGCAAAAAACAAAGCGGTTTCTCTTCCTCTAAATTTTCTAAATTTCAGGGACATCATCTACTCATCCGACGCACGCGCCACTTCTGTATGAAAGGAGCGAACGCAGAGGCGGGCTTTCACCTCGATCATTTCAAAAACGCTCCCCTTTACTTCGCTGCAGGGCCTTACTACTTGACAGGTGTAGGGAAGACGGCTTGGGGAGGCGAGCTCCGTGCTAGAGTGGATTTACTCCATGACTACCTGCGCGTTGAAGCAAATACTTCTTATGATCACTTCTTCAAATGGATTGGGCAGGCCCAAGTCAGCGTTAACATCCCCTTTGGCGGAAGGAAAAAAGTGACGACAAAGGCAGGTAGCTCTTGCTCTCAAGCGATGGCTCTGCATAGGCGCGCTCTACAGTCCGTCGATCGGAATGAAATCATCCCTGAAGGCAAGCAACGTGCCATTTCACCTGCCATCAATCCCGATACAGGCAAGCCTTGGTATTTCTGGTTTGTGGATAATACCAGCGCTTCCAAGGGCACCTATGAAAGCCCCTACCCCACTCTCCTCGCTGCACAGAATGCCTCCCAGCCCAACCAAGTCATTTACGTATTCCCAGGCGATGGAACGACAACGGGAATGGCCAACGGAATTACCTTGCAAGATGGGCAGATGTTCCTTGGCGCTTCCACATGGCATCCCATCCCAACGACGCAGGGGATTGTGATCATTCCCTCTTTAGCCTCCACCGTACCCATCATCTCTAACACAAATGGCGATAGTGTCACACTGATGAATGACAACACTGTTTCTGGATTCGAGATTATGGCAAATAATGGAAATGGTCTTTCCGGCACCAATGTGCACAATCTCGTCGCTTATGAAAATACCTTTGTGACTAATGTCAGTGATACCAACGGGATCTATTTATTTAATCCTTCAGGAGAGGTCGTAATTGGTAGCGACACTTTCACCGACTTTGTCGATCTAAATACCTTTTTTTATGGGAATGGACTTTATCTCCAATTGGATGCGGGGAACACACTCGATAATTTAACTGTAATTGGGAGTATGTTTGACAATATCGAAGATCTAGGCTTTTCGGGAGGCTCTGGGATTCGCCTCAATCTCTTTGGCGGTAGGATCAACCATTTACACGTCTCTGATACTACTTTCACTTCTATCAGCGAGTTCGGTGCGGGTATTTTCACTTCCGTTGCCAATGGCGCTGTAATCACCGATTTCACTGTCTCCACTAGCAAATTCGAAAACTTCAGCGGCATTGCCAGTGGAATCAATACCGCTCTTTCGGGAACAGGTACCATCACCGACTTCACTGTATCGAATAATACTTTCATAGGATTTAGCGACAGTCAAGGGTTCAATATTCAATCTACAGGAAGCTCTACGATCTCGAACTTCAACATCTCCAATAACAATTTCAAATACTTCAGTGGAGGAAGTCGTGGCTTCAACACCCAACTCTTTAACACGGCTGCCATTACCCAATTGAATGTCTCTGGCAATATTTTCTTCGGCATCTATGATACCAGTCAGGGTTTCGTCTATGCAAATGGGGCTTCCAGCAACAATGCAGTGGCATTATCCAATAACACCTTTACCGGAAATGGCAGCGCCTCTAATGGCTATGCAGCAAACATTTCTACATCCGCTGCCAACCTATGCCTAGCATTTACCAATAACAATGCGGTACCCATTACAGCCCCCATCCCCTATGCATTCACGCAAACCGGCGGCACATTCAATAGAACACTAGGCTCTGATAGCTCTCAAAATACCGGCCAGTTCCTCTTGACCGGCGCAGTGAACGCTCCCGGTTCTTGCTCTCAGTAAAGGAGTAGACATGTATACCCAAGTGGTCTCAAAAGTTGGCCCTACGGCCAACTTTTGAGACCACTTGGGGGTAATCTTTTTTTTATTTATTTAATCCAATCCGCCTGATATAACTGCTCTCTATTTTTTCGAAATCTCTCTAAGGAGAGATTTATGTCCACTTCAGCTATTGGAAATCAGATTATTTTTAATTTTGCTTGGCAAGGCCCTAACACAAAGCACGGAGGGATAGCGAATGATGGCTTGAGTCCACGATTAATCAACTCTGTGAAGAATTTAAAGAGGATTGCATACGACAGGCAGGATCCTAGGAGTATGGATCCACTGCGTCAGTTACAGTAGTCTGGAGAACTGCAGCCGCTTCCACCGGGGGGACCTATGGTAGCGCCGGCTGCGATCTTCAATAAGGTATCTTCAGACATTTCGCTTTCAGGTTTTGACGGCAAATTGAGATGGATCACCTTATGCGTGCTTTCGTGAATTTCAACATGCAGCTCTTTTGGTAATGAAATCCCTTCAGCAACTAGAACTGCTTTAGGGTTTTCCAGCAGTTTTTTCTTAAATGCAGGGTCGCTTCATGCCTTGGCAATGATTTTTGCCCATTTCTTTTGAAACTCCTCTTGATGGCTTATCATAATTTCCTCATCATTGCTATTTTGTTCACAGGAACATCGGGACGGGATTGAGATCAGATTCTGGGGTGGGCATGGCAAGCCAGCCCATTTTCACGGGGACATCATACAACCGACCGGGTGCAAAGCGGGTCCAAAAGTGACGCAAGCCGGGGACGATGACGCGAGCGACGGATAGCCCCACATCAGAGCGGGTCTGATCGAGGACCAAAAATTCCATGCCGAGGTCTTCGACGATCTTCTGGCAACGCTGGATGTCTTCGAGCAGATCGGTGCTCTCCCAGATCGGGTAGTCGCGTGCTGTTTTCAAAGGTCCATTCTTTTTTAGATAGGGTTGGTTCTCGAGGGTGGCAGTTCTCAACCAATCGCGCACGATTTCTTTATCGCGCTCTTCCTGTGGACTATCGATCCTCCTTTTCTCCCAAAAAGAATCGTTTGAGGTGATCTGATTCAGCTCTGACAAAGCTCTAACGAGCGCGCGTTTTGCATCAAAATGCGTTCCAAAGCCGAAGAGGATCATCTCCTCTTCTCCCTCGGTAACGCGAGAGAGTGCGACGAATGTGGGGATGCCGAGATCTGTCGTGAGATCAAGAGCCCAGAGCTCTCTATTTGCTTTTGCGTATTCTTTTTGAAGCATGGAGATATAGGGAAGAGAGAAACTCTCCAAATCCACAGCGGGTCTCAATAGGCGATTGTACCACCAGATGCCTACACCATCTCTTTCGACGAGCTCGAAAAAGCCTTGAAGGATGGCCTCTTCCAAGCAATTTCCCGCTGCACATCCATTCGAATCTCCCGTATTGCTCCACTGAGGATCGCGCCTATCAAAATAACAAAGAGCTGTCGGGAGGTATTTCATTTTTTTCTCCGTCAAGGAATAGACAGAGGTCCAAGAGAGTACTTTATCTTCTGGAAAGGGTTCTGAAACTTTGGCAAAGCGATGTGCGCAAGGGTTTGTCGTCTGCCTTTTTTCGTATTGTCCTTCACTGAAGAGAAGGATCCGATTGGGATGGATCGCGTCTTCTTTTAATTCTCGAAAAGAGGCCAAGAGCTGTGCATCTGTTTCTCGATAGATTCCTGAAAATCTCTCCAAAGCCTCGCAGAGTGCTCCGGCTTTAGCCATGGCAGCTGTTGTCCCTTTGCCACTGCAATGATTTCTAAAACCACTCGGCATTTGACTTTTCAAAGAATGGGGGAGTGCCCAATTCGTACCGCTAGTATACACATGAGCAGTGGGTCCAATCGAATGGTCAACGCGTTCTAGATATTTGACGATACCCGTAACGGGACTGATGAGATGGGCGTATTTTTCTACTGTCTCTTCGGGTGAGAGAATTCGATACCCATCCCCTGAAGGATCTCGTCTATCTCTACTTTTCAAGTAAACTGTGTCAGGTAGGGATTCTTCTACAGTGCAACGAGCACACGAGGAAAGGGATTGGATACAGTGGAATTCCATTTTAAGTCGAAGGGGATCGAAGAGAAGAATTTTTCTCTCTAGAGCTTCGCTTTTACCGAGGAAGATTCTCTTTAAAAGCTCGGTTGCTACCAGATGGTAGGCGATAGACCGCGTAGAAGTGAATTTTGTAGGGGAAGGGCTGAGAGGGGCTTCTTCTCCAAAGCAGAGGGTTTCCTCTCGGCGATTGTGCTCTAATCTCTTTGCCAGACACGGGTAGCATCCTGCTTGGGTTCCTTCAAAAAAGGGACCGATCCACGCTTGGGCACCTCGCACACGCACGAGCATCCAGGGTTTGTCGCTTCTCATTTTGTCAAATGCCGCGATGCTAGGTTCCAGATAGTCGTCTACGAGCAATACAGCTAAATCAGATGCGATAGAGTCATCGATTTGCTGGATTTGGTAAGAGTTGAGAAGAGCCAGAAACTCAGGATCTACAGAACCACCCAGAGAAGTGATGGAAATCTTTGTGGAACGGAGGGTCGTTTCTGCAACAGCCTCAGAAATAGAGAGCAATCCGCATAGCGAGCGCAACTCTTCTGGCAAATGGGTAGACCCCTCAGAAATGAGATGTTGTGCCCTAAGTCGTTCTAAAGCGTAGTAGACCATTTCCGGTGGAGCTTCTGAGGAAAGGCAATCGACCAATTCATCTTCAGAACGCGTGCCTTCGCTGAGCAGTGGCGCGAGCAACACATACGTTTTTCCCATCAAAAACGTGCGATCCCATTCCGATAGCAAGAGGACTCCGTCCTCTTCTATCCTCTTGATCTGGTAGGTGTGATTCCAGCTTAATAGATTCATAGCATTTTTCATTGGTTGACATTGCATGCGCCGCTATCGTAACTGTAGTCACAGCTTCCCGCTGCAATTTTGAGTAATTTCTCCTCAGAGAGCTCGCCTTCTGGTTTGTGAGGCAAATTGAGGTGGATAACCTTATTTGTGCTCTCATGAATTTCCACATGTACCTCTTTTGGCAGCTCGATTCCCTCTGCCGCTAAAACAGCCGTAGGATTGTGCAACAACTTTTTCTTAAATGCGGGATCGCTCCACGCTTTGGCGATAACTTTTGCCCATTTCTTTTGAAATTCTCCGCGATGACTAACCATACTTTTCCCCTTATATTGTGCTTCCTTGGGCCACCTTATAAAATAAAATTTTTATCACCAAGAGTAAATTTACTCGCTAGACGGCAAACTGCCGAGCATGAACTCTCCGACGCTAGTCTCTTCCAAATAGTTCGTCCCGATGACTTTGCAGAAGAGATCAGAGTTGCCTCCTCCGATGGCGCAAGGGGCTAAGTCAGAAGCTGTGGCGACGAGGTACATCGTCTGGAGCAAAACGCCTAAGTTCTTTAAAATGACGGCGTAGGCCATCGATTGGTATTTCCAACTGACTCTTTGGAAACGCGCGGATAAGAGAAAGAGCACTTGGGGATAATCTTGTTTTCCCGTTGAGCAACAAGCGTCTTTTAGCAGTTGCTCCGCCTCTTGGGTTAAGTCGGAAATCGCGCAGAGCTGATGCTCGAGAGGATGATAGTGGTACACCCCAGGCTTAATGCCGTCGCATCGATAGATCACTGGGTAGATCTCAAGTTCATAACGCGCTCCCCCTCCTGGGTAGGGGCGCACAGTAAAGGATTCATCGCGCATGTGTCTGTGGTCTTTCACACGCGCACAGCGCCACAAAAACTCTCCCAACTGTCTTAGAGTGATCGGATCTTGCCCCTGCTCTCGGATCGATTTCCGTTTTTCCAGAGTAGATTCTAAAGAAAGTGCGAGCTCTTTTTCTGGGCGATTCAATGAGATGAAAGAGGGATTACCACAGAGTTTAATAGGGGGTTGAGAAGGAAGAACCCCTTTGAAACGGAAGGTTCCGCCGTAACCAGAATCGATCCTGCCTCGACGACTACGGGTATGAAAATACAGGTCGTGAAACTCCCATTGCGTTAAGGGAACGCTTTCTTCCCCTAAAGAGACGATCATCCTACCCGCTTTGAGTAAAGAGAGCGTATCCCTGATGTCATCTAGTGAATGCTCAGGAAAATCTAGAGCTAATTCTTCAAGACGCTTAGGCACACTGAGTGCATAGAAAAGCTGAGTCCCCTCTTTCGATAGATACCCTCTAGCTGAGCCCAAGGGATTTTCGACGATGAATTTCCCTTCGTGCGGACGACAGAGTGTAAAACGGGAGAGCTGGTGAGGGATGTCCTCGAAATGTTTTAAGGCAAAGTCCCCGTTCAAGGGGAGCATGTCGAGGAAAGGGGTGCTGTAGCGCAAAAAGGCGTATTTTTTCAGCTCTTCTAGGTAATAATAGAGGAGTGCCAGCTCGTCGAGCTCGACGCGCTCTGTCAAATGTTGCTCCTCACACCCTTCGCGAAGCGCTTCCAGCGCTTTTTGAAGAGTGGGAGCGCTATTTTGAAAAGTGAGCGTGACCCCTGGTTTCTCGCAAGTGGGGTAGCAAAGGGCTGTTTCTGGGGTGAGCTGAATTTTCATAGGGGAAAATTGTTGGCTCACTGAATACTGTTAGGGCAGTAACCGGCACCCGCCGCAATCTGCGACAACATCTCCTCAGAGACTTCCCCCTCAGGTTTGTGGGGCAAACTGAGGTGGACGATCTTGTCCGTGCTTTCATGCATTTCAACATGCACCCCTTTGGGCAGCGCAAGTCCCTCTGCCGCTAAGGTCTCTTCAGGATGGTGCATCAACTTCTTCTTAAATGCGGGATCGCTCCACGCTTTAGCGATGACTTTCGCCCATTTCTTTTGAAATTCTGCCTGATGACTTGCCATATTTCCTCCTTAAAGATGTTTAATGGCCCCAGCATGCACAGCCACCTGCAGTGGCGCCTGCCGCAATCTGTAACAAAGTCTTCTCAGAGACTTCGCCCTCAGGTCTCTGGGGCAAATTGAGGTGGACCACCTTGCTCGTGCTTTCATGAATTTCAACATGCACCTCTTTGGGCAGCGCGAGTCCCTCTGCCAGTAAGGTCTCATTAGGGTGGTGCATCAACTTCTTCTTAAATGCGGGGTCGCTCCACGCTTTGGCGATGACTTTTGCCCATTTCTTTTGAAACTCTGCCTGATGACTTGCCATATCCTTGTCCTTATACTCATTTGAAATTTTGGATGAATAATCTGTTTTACATGAGTGTTACGAAACCAGCACCCGCTGCGATCTGCAACAAAGCTTCCTCAGAAATTTCTCCCTCAGGTCTCTGAGGCAAATTGAGGTGGACGATTTTGCCCGTGCTTTCGTGAATTTCAACATGCACCCCTTTTGGCAGCGCAAGGCCTTCTGCCGCTAAGGTCTCTTGGGGGTGGTGCATCAACTTCTTCTTAAATGCGGGATCGCTCCACGCTTTGGCGATGACTTTTGCCCATTTCTTTTGAAACTCTGCGCGATGGCTTACCATATGTTCCTCCTAAAAAGTGTGGTTTGTTTGTCACACTAATGAAATCAAATTTTCATTATCAAGAAAAAATTTACATCCGCTATATATTAAATTATGGAAGAATCACATCAAAAGAGATCTTTGGAGAAATTGACCTCTCCCGATCAGATCGATCGACGGCTTATCATCATCCGGATGCCGAGCTGGGTGGCCCTTCTTTGCCTGTTCGTGCTCATCATTTCGATTGTGCTCTGGTCGATTTTCGGTCGGATCCCCATGACGGCTAACGGCATGGGAATCTTTTTTGAGCCTAAGGCGATCTCTCTAATTCCGAGTCAGGTGGAGGGTTTCGTCAGCACGATCGGGGTGGGGCAAGGGGATGAGGTGAAGCAAGGAGAGGTCCTAATGGTACTCCGCTCTCCGCAAATGGAGCGCGCAGGAAAAGAGCTGCAAGAAAAGATCTCTTTTTTAGAGAAGGAAATCGTAGAGATCCAGCGGATCGAACTCCAAAAAAATGGGATCGAGCTCGAGCACTCCCAAGCGATCTACGCGCTGCAACAGAAAAGACTGCAAGAGATCACATCTGATCCCGACCAAAAACAGGCGCTCTATGAGCTGCAAATCGCCATGGAAAATGAAGAGGCTCACCTGCGTCTTATCGAAGAGAAAATCGCCCATCCGAAGAGGATCACCTCAGAACTTACTCTCGAGAATTTGAAAGAGAAAGAGAGCCTGCTCAAAGAGGAAATGCGTTCTCTGACCATCCAAGCGGTCGAAGATGGGACGGTCATGTTAGTAGATGTGTTACCAGGAGAAGAAGTGACTCTGGGCAACAATCTGATCTGGTTCCAGAAAAAGATCGACCGGGAAGAGCCCCATTTTGTCTACAGTTTTTTTCCCTTAAAAAGTGGAAATCCCATCAAGCCGGGGATGCAAGTCCACATGCAGTTTCAGTCTGTTAATCCAACCTTGTATGGGAAAATGGAAGGGGTCGTTACCCGCGTGATCCCCTTTACGGCGACGGCTAAAGGGATTTTATTGAAGAGCATCCCCTCTGAAACGCTCAAGGAATACCTCACCCAAGAGCAAGCGACGCTGGTCATCGAAATCGCACCCGTGAGAGCAAAGACTCTTTCTGGTTACCGCTGGACGACCCCGCAAGGTCCGCCCTTTTCGATCGCCTTTGGCGAGGTCGCGCATGTGGAAGTCTTCATCGAAAAACGCGCTCCTATTACTTACATCATCCCGATTCGGGTAAGTAAATGAAGAGAAAAAAAACGGCGACAGTCATTCAGATGGAGGCTGTCGAGTGTGGTGCTGCGTGTCTGGCGATGATTCTGCGCTATTTTGGCCGTTATGTCCCCTTAGCACAACTGCGCTTGGATTGCGGCGTCTCTCGAGACGGGAGCAATGCGCTTAATATGATCAAAGCCGCTGCCACCTATGGGCTCGAAGGGAAGGGATTTCGCAAATCTCTAGAGGAGGTCTTCGCAATCGAACCTCCCTTTGTCATCCTTTGGGAGGCAAATCACTTTTTAGTCGTAGAGGGATGGAAAAAGGAAAAGGTCTACCTGAATGACCCCGCTGTGGGACCGCGCGCCGTTTCTAAGGAAGAGTTCGCAGATGGCTTTTTCGGCATTATCCTCACCTTCACACCGATGGAAACTTTTGAAAAAAAAGGGGTGCCCGAGGGAATTTTTCCCATCATTTTTCAGCGCCTAAAGACAGTGAAACTCCCCCTTTTCTTCTTATTCCTAACGGGAATTTGCCTTTTGTTACCAGGACTTGCTCTCCCTGGATTTATCCGCATTTTCGTCGATAACGTTTTGGTCTCCTATGCAACAGGACCCGCTCAATTGCTCTTAGTAGGAATTTTCTTAGTGGCTTTGATTGGTGGCGCATTGATTTGGATGCAAAATTATACGTTAAGCCGCTTAAATACGCGTCTCTCCGTCCAATTTTCGAGTCAATTTCTCTGGCATTTGTTGCGCCTTCCCGTCCTCTTTTACACGCAGCGTTTTTCCGGAGAGATCGCCTTTCGCTCTAGTTTAAATGAAACTGTGTCTCAACAGATGACGAGTGCGTTGACGACGACGTGTATCGATCTTCTCTTGGTGCTCTTCTACGGCATCGTCATGCTGTGCTACGATCTCACAATTGGAAGTATTGCCTTTCTCGCAGCACTTGCTAATTTGGGAGTCTTTTACTGGATCCAGCGCTCGCGACAAGATGCCTATGCGCGCTTGCAACAAGAGAGGGGAAAATGGGTCGGCAATACGATCGGAGCACTGCAACAGATGGAGACGATTAAAGCCCTCGGGATCGAATCTGATTTTTTCTCTCGGTTTAGCGGCTATTACGCAAAGAGCATCAATGCAGAACAAGAGATCAGTAAAAAAGATGCCCTCTTAGGAGTAACTCCCGTAGCGATTCAAGCCTTTGCTATCGCGCTCGTGCTCACGATCGGCAGCTTAAGAGTGATTCAAGGAGATCTCACCTTTGGGATGCTCATCTCTTTGCAGATCTTGATGATTGCCTTTTTAAATCCGATTGCGCGGTTCGTCAATTTTGGACAGACGCTACAACTCTTACGCACAGATATCGAGCGACTCGACGATGTTTTAAAAAACGAGATCGATCCGATCTATGAGCTGCGTAAGGAGCAAAAGGTCATTTCTCAATCAAAACTCGAAGGGTATCTCGAATTTCGGAACGTCACCTTTGGCTACAGCAGATTAGCTCTTCCCTTAATCGAAGGTTTAAGCTTCACGATCAAACCAGGCCAACGGCTTGCTTTGGTGGGACCGAGCGGCTGTGGAAAATCGACGATCGCAAAGCTAGCTTCTGGCCTTTTCCAGCCGTGGGAGGGAGAGATTCTCTACGATGGGATGCCCTTGAAAGAGGTCCCTGCCGATCTGTTTTACCACTCTTTTGGCCACGTCGATCAAGAGATCTTCCTCTTCTCCGGTACGATCCGGGAGAATCTCACGCTGTGGAATCCAGCAGTGACCGACGAGATGATCCTCCGTGCAGCAGAAGATGCGATGATCCATGAAGAAATTTTGTTGCGCCCCGGAGGATTTGACAACGTCTTGGTAGAGCGAGGAAAAAATTTGAGCGGCGGTCAGAGACAGCAGCTCGAAATCGCACGCGCGCTGCTCTATACCCCTTCGCTTCTAGTGATGGATGAGGCCTCGAGCGCTCTCGATTCCGATACAGAGCGCGCCGTTTCCGACAGGATCAGACGGCGTGGCTGTTCTGCGATCATGATCGCCCATCGCCTCAGTACGATTCAAGACTGCGATGAGATCCTCGTCCTGGATAAAGGAAAAGTAGTAGAACGGGGCACGCACGAACAATTAAAAGACCTACGCGGTCTCTACTTCCAGCTCATAGGTGCGCAATGACCTCTGCCATCGTGCAAAAAATTTTAAGCAACGGAGTGGAGACTCAGGTGCCTCCTAACCAGTCGATCTCCCTGTCTGATCAGGACACAGTGGTATTCTTAGAAAAGGGATCGGTCAATCTCTTTGCCATTGAAAAGAAAGAGGGTCATCCCGAAGGCCTACGCACACTCATCACGACCCTTGAAGCCCCAACGCCGTTATTCGACTTTGTACTGCCACAAGATGCCCGCTACGCCATTCTCGCAATTACCGAGCAATCTTCTCGCCTCTTTAGCATCCCCCTAATACAGATCGAAAAAGAGATCGAAACAGACCCCACCTTTATCACTCCTTGGATCAATCAACTCGCCTCCATCTACAAAAAAGAGAGCTGCTCAAAAAGCCCCGTCTACATCACTGCCCTTCAAGAAATTCAACTCCAACCAGAGACACCCCTGGCGACACTACGCGCGAATACTCACGAAGAAAAGAACAAAATCGATTGGCTCCAAATCGAAGGAGAAGAGACCTCGTTTTTGGATTACCCTTCTCTCACAATCCCCAAAGGCCCTTTCCCCCTCACCTATACGGCATGGATCAAAAGTCCTACAGCGACCAAAGTCATAGCGGAGGCGCTCCCCAACAACTGGAAAACAGGGCTTTCCCATTTACACCAAGTGATCTACTCCTATCTCTCTTTGCGCCGGGAACTCGACAGCGCTGAAGCGAAAATTTTAGCAAAAAAACGATTTGAAAAAGAGGAGAGTGAAATCCGCCACTCCCTCGAAGAGATGATCTCTGTCTTAAACCCCCTCGATTCTATCGCAACCCCACAGAGTTCTGACCCTCTTTTAGAAGCGTTTCGTCTCGTGAGCTCATCTCTTAAAATCCCCTTTATACCTCCACAAGAGCTCCCCCCACAAAAAAACGTCCTTGAACACGTCAAAGCGATCGCAGAGGCCAGCTCGATCCGTTACAGGCGCGTCCGATTATCGGGCACTTGGTGGAAAAACTTAAGCGGCCCCTTGCTCTCTTTTTATGGCGAGGCGCTGCAGCCCGTTGCTCTCTTAGAAACGAGATCGGGACACTACGAAATGGTAGATCCAGTGACACAGACGCGCACACGAGTCAATGCACAAATTGCAGCAGACTTGGCCAAAGTGGGATTTTCTTTTTACCCCGCTTTCCCAAATGGACTGCAAAAAGGAAAAGAAGTACTGCGCTTTTATCTCAAACACCATGGAAAGGAATTTATCCCTCTTTTTTTCTACAGCTTTATCGCTGCGCTCATCGCCCTTTTCCCGCCTTTAGCGATCAAAATTTTATTCAACAATGTCATCCCGAATGCCGATACCTCTTTATTACTCCCCATCACTGCGTCTCTTTTTTTGGCAGCTTTGAGCTCGTCTCTCTTCTTCTTGTTCCGCTCTCTTTCAAGCGCTCGGATCGAAGGACAAGCCAGCCAACTCCTCCAAACAGCCCTATGGGATCGTCTACTCAAATTGCCCACCTATTTTTTTCGCCGTTACACTTCTGGCTCGCTCATTTTACATGTCATCTCCTCCGATCGGATCCGCGCTCTTTTAAGCGGCAATGCCTCCCGCGTCCTCTTCTCAGGCCTCTTTTCCCTCTTTTACCTCATCGCCATGGTAGCTTACGCCCCTATCCTCACCCTCATTAGCATCGGGATTCTTTTTTTGAGCATCCTGCTCAGCATCTCCTGCCTTGTCCTCTATGTAAAAATGCGCAGAGAATTTTATCAATGGGAGACGAAGATCCACTCCTTTGTGACCCAAATACTCTCTTCGATCGGCAAGCTGCGCATCGCAGGAGGTGAAAAAAGCGCTTTTTCCCACTGGGCTAAAGACTTTGCCCAGTACCAAAAAATAGCGTTCCGCTCGCAGTATGTGCAAAGCATCCTCTCCAGTCTCAATTACGTGCTGCCCTTCACGCTCTATTTCGCCATTTTCCTCTACATGATCAAAAAAAACCCCGATCTTTCTATCGGCTCCTTTCTCGCCTTCAATACCGCCTTTATCAGCCTCTACATGGCCATCATCGATCTCAGCAACACACTCTTTCGCATGGCTCCGATTATCCCTCAATGGGAAAGGACTAAAGTCATCATTCAAGAGCCTTTAGAGGAATTAAACGAACCCAAAGATCCCGGCGTTCTTCTAGGAGAAATCTACGTCGATGAAGTCTTCTTCAAATACGCGCCAGAGGACCCTTACATCCTGAGCAACATCACCCTCAAGGCTAACCCAAAAGAATGCATCGGCATCGTCGGCCCTTCAGGCTGTGGAAAGTCGACGCTGCTGCGGCTGCTGCTAGGCTTTGAAAAAGCGACGAGTGGTGCCATTTATTACGACAATAAAAACAGCGATCCCTTCTCCACTCATGGATTTCGCAAACAACTCGGGGTCGTCTTACAAGATGAGGGGATCATCGCCGGATCGATTTACGACAACCTCACCTGTGGCGGGCTTTACACCCAAGAGCAAATCCTCAGCGCTCTTGAAAATTCAGGACTGGCAGAAGACATCGCCGCCCTGCCGATGGGACTACACACCTACCTAGCCGTAGGAGGCTCCACCCTCTCAGGCGGGCAAAAACAACGCCTCTTGATCGCAAGAGCTCTCCTGCCCAAACCCAAAATCCTCCTCCTCGACGAAGCGACGAGCGCTCTCGACAACCGCAACCAAGAAAAGGTGCTCTCCTGTATCGACCAACTCGACGTCACGCGCATCATCATCGCCCACCGCTTGACCACGATCAAAAACGCCGACCGGATCTACGTCATGGAACGGGGGCGCTTCGTCCAAGTCGGGACCTACGAAGAGCTCGCCTCCCAACCTGGTTTGTTTGCGCTGATGCTCGAGCGCCAGCGTCTTTAAGAAAAATCAACCTTGCAGCAAACGAATTTTTTATGGTACGGTCTAAAATCCTGAAAACAACCGTTTCAGGTTTAGAAAAGAAGGTACACATGAAGACATATTCCAAGATACTAGCAGTTGCTATTTGTGTTTGCAGTTGCGCTATGATTCAAGCTACATGCTCTGACCATAACCATTCACTTCCCTCTAGCTCTTTAGACAAGAAGAGTAAAATTTATCTCAGTCCCGGATCTCTTTCCATGGATAATTCTTGTTTATATGTCAGCTTCGCAGGAGAATTGTTTCCGGTAAAACAGGTCCTAACTGATGAATATGGGGTTTACATTAATAAGAAGGAGTTAGAAAATTCTAAGTATGGGATTTGGATATGTCCCAAAGGACACCCTAACCCACCATGGAATCTTGTTTGCGCTGCATGCTCTCAATAACTTTCATGGTAATTAATTTTACTAATGGCCTACCAAATAGTAGGCCATCGGCGCTTTATGTTAAAAATCTGTAAATTTCTTCTATTTTCCGTCTGTTTTATCATGATTTCAGGAATCATTCTTGTTCCCATGAAAAAGATAGAGCAGCAAAAAAAACAGGTTGAGTCTTTCTTGAAAGAGGTCGTTTTCCGACAGCATTTTGGATATACCTTGTTCGGTGATAAACCTGTATCCCTCGTGGGATATTTTAAACAAGAACCTTTTGAAAATCTGGTGTTAGGCAGATGGGATCGTTCGAATCTTAGGAGTTTATGGAAAACATGGAAGAAATATCAAAAACACCTAACAATTAACAATTATGTATTTCTCCATGAAATGGATATGGAGGTAGAGGGTATCCATGTGATTAGCCTTATTAATAAACAGGCATTTTTAGCTAAAGTTCAAGAGCACATCGATCTGTTTAAATCGATCTTAGGCGACCATGTGACTCCTGAATGTCTTTTGGAAAAAATTTCAGCTCCTCATGCCAGTTTATTCAAAATTCTTAAATGTCATGAAGGATTGTATGGGATTTTATTAGGATTTGGAAAAAACAACTCTTTTGCTTTTAAGAGACGTTTAGAACTGGCTAAATTGGTTGATCCTCTATATAGAGATTTCCCAGTTCGTTTTTCTCTGTTTTTCCCACAACATTCCAATGAATTTTCTTCGTTTGAGGATGAATATAGCAGTCTGCAAAAGCAACTGCATCCTTTTTCCTGCGAGAATGATTTATCGCATGTAGTTTTTCCCTATATGGTCGCGTTTGAGAATGATGAAGAAACAATTCGATTAAAACAAAAATACCATGAAGAGCGTCAAAAAATTGTGAAGATCTATTCTAAAGGCGACTTCCTAGAAACAACCCTGAAGCACCTTTGTAAATGATCTTTTTCGACTAAAATCTATGCGCAACAAATTTTGCAGCCACAAAAAAATACACTCTACTGGTTTCATTTGAAGTATAAGAAGAAAATTAACAGGATATTAGGATGGACAGGATTGATTTTTCTCTTCCTGACCATCCTAATATCCTGCTATTTTTTGTTTTCTAACCGGTTTTCGGTAAAGCGATTTGTCGCTTCATTGCCTTCAGAAGAACGTCTTGTCCTGGATTATTTTTTCCGATGTCTGATTCAAGAAGATACTGTAGGTTATGTCTTGGCAGAAGAAAAACCGATGTGTTTCTATTCCCATTTACAACCAAAAATACTCATTGATTCCCTAGAGCACAATCCCGTCGAACGGATCGATCTTTTTTTCGATGGATTCGATAGTAGAGATGCTCTTTTTCATAGAGGGTGGAAAATATGGGAAAAATATAAACACCATTTTTGTGGTCGGAATATTTTCTTCGACACCTTCGAAGAGGACAGAGAACTGCGCTACAAGAAAGTGATTGTGGTCAATAAACGGTTGATGCTTCCCATTATCGATCAGTATTTTTCTAAGTTTTCCCCTTTGGACCCTTCGTTGAAGGAAAAAGAATCGCTGTTCGATGCTCTGTTGCACGATGAAAACTTTAAGAGAAAATTCTACACACATCACGCTCTTATGGGGATCTGCTTGGGATATGGGGAGAGGAATGCACGCCTCTTCCAAAAAATGGTAAAACTCTTCACTTCTATGGGACTAATGCATTTTACATTAGAAAAAGCATCCCCTGATCGACTTGAACATTTAGAGCAAGAATGGGATGCTCTTAGACAATCTTTTACCATAGGAATTAAAGACCACATCTCTCGCAAATTACTTTTTCATTTCGGCGTCGGATTTCGAGCAGATTTCTCAGATCCTGAAACCCTGTGCTTACAAGAAAAATATACAGCGTGCCACAAAAAGCTTACCTTTGCCTATAGAAATGGGAATTTTTTAGAACGAACACTGGAATGGATCTATTTGGCTGACAAGGATTCTCTGAGATCATTGCCCTGAGTTTTTTAAGGCCCCTCTCATCCAATGAAAATATTTACGGAAAGAGGGGCATCTGCTAAACTGAGCCGCATGCTCAATATTGGACGGCTTTTTGGAAAATCCCCTTTTGCGCCTCTGCAGAGTCACATGAAAAAAGTGGCGAGCTGTGTCGAATTGCTCGCCCAACTATTTGAGTCCATTTCCGGCATAGAAACAGGCGAGATCGAAAGGAGGGTGGTCCAGCTCTCCCAGCTAGAACATGAAGCGGATCTTACAAAAAACGACATCCGCAACCACCTCCCTAAAAGTCTATTTCTCCCCATGGACCGGGGACACTTTTTAGAAATCCTCTCCATTCAAGATAGCATTGCAGATAAGGCAGAAGACATCGGGATCTTACTCACCTTGCACCCCTTAGAAGATTTCCACAACTTCCAGGAAGAGTTCCTCTGCTTTTTCCAAAAAAATCACGCCGTCTTCTCTGCAACGAAGCACATCATCGCAGAGATCGACGAACTCTTAGAATCCTCTTTTGGCGGAATTGAAGCAGAAAAGGTGAAGACGATGGTCGAACAGGCGGCATACAAAGAATATGAAGCAGAGAAGATGCAACACCGATTGATGAAACACCTGTTTGCACATGGGAGTCACCTCTCTCCTGCTTCCTTTTACCTGTGGATGAAACTCATCGAGGAAGTCGGCGCGATTTCTCACCTTTCGGAACGCCTGGCAAACCGCATCCGCATGGTATTAGAACTGAAATAAAATGGATACTGCAACAATATTAGAAATTCTCGTGCTGGTCATCGGGTTCTACATGGCGTGGAACATCGGTGCCAACGATGTTTCCAATGCGATGGGCACATCCGTCGGCTCAGGGGCATTGACACTGCGAAGAGCCGTTCTCGTCGCAGCTGTATTGGAATTTTCTGGAGCTTTCTTCGCGGGCAATAACGTCTCCGAGACGATGCAGCGCGGACTGATCGACACCCAACTCTTTGTTACTCAACCCACCGTACTCGTCCTCGGGATGTGCGGCGCTCTCATTGGGACAAGCCTCTGGCTCCAGATCGCCTCCTATTTTGGATGGCCCGTATCGACGACGCACGCAATCGTCGGCGCGATCTTGGGATTCGGCGGTGTCGTCGGTGGAATGGACGCCATCCAATGGGGAGAAGTAGGCTCGATTGCGGCGAGTTGGGTCATCTCTCCCGCTATCGCTGGAATGCTCTCCTACGCAATTTTTAATTTCCTTCAAAGAAATATCCTCTATGCCATGAATCCAGCGGAAGCGACGCGGAAATTCATTCCACTACTTGCAGCCATCGTCATTGCAACATTTTCTTTGAGCTTAATTTTTAACGGACTAGAGAATTTACATTTTGAAATGGGACACGCCCCTGCTATCGGCATCTCTATTCTCTTTGGAGTCGTGACTTATGGGATTGCCTATTTACTCGTCCGACGTGTGCATTTCCCTGAAATGGAGGTCCGTCCCCCCTTCCGCCACCTCCCACAAACCGTCGTCAGCTTAGAAAAAGCGATCAAGCACCTCCAGAGAGTCCATGTCGTCTCTGCAGAAGATACCCATGATCAATTGGGCAAAATCCTGCACGAGGTGAAAGATCTATCGAAAAAAATGCGGAAAGAATCGAGCTTTTCTGAAAAAACCTCAGAGTACCATTCCGTAGAAAAGATGTTCGTTGCCCTGCAGATTTTAACTGCCTGCTTCGTCGCCTTTGCCCATGGCGCGAACGACGTCGCAAACGCTATCGGCCCCATCGCAGCCGTTCTAGACATCGTCAAAAGGGGCGTGATCTCAGAAGTTGCCCCCATTCCCTCCTGGCTCCTCGCTTTTGGAGGCGTCGGAATCATCATCGGCCTTGCGACCTGGGGCTGGCGCGTCATCGAAACCGTCGGAAAAAAAATCACAGAACTCACTCCCACACGGGGCTTCTCTGCAGAATTTGGCGCCGCGACGACCATCCTCATCGCCTCAAAACTCGGCTTGCCAATCTCCACGACTCACTGCCTCGTCGGCGCCGTTCTCGGCGTCGGCTTAGCTGGCGGCATCCGCGCCATCAACCTCAATATGCTCAAAGACATCGTCCTCTCCTGGGTCATCACCATCCCCGCTAGCGCCGGCATGAGCATCGCCGCCTTCTACATTCTAAAAGCGATTTTCCTTTAGATGATAAACACCTACCATTTTTTAAATGGAATCCCCACCCAAGACAAAACCTATATCCTTTTTGCGCGCCATGGAGAATCTGAGATCAATGCACTCAAGCGAGTAGGCGGCGCCAGTCCAGCAGCTGACCTCAGTTTGACAGAAAAAGGAGAGGACGAAGCTAGGCAGTTGGGCGAAGCTCTCTCTCCTTTTTCAAACCAAATCAGAACCGCGTATACCTCCCCTCTGCAACGCGCCCATCAGACAGCTCGCATCGCCCTCAAAGCGATGGGCTCTTCTGAGCACATACAGCTCCAAATCGATGAGAGGATCCAAGAGAAGTTCATGGGGGAAGCACTCGATGGTCAATCAGAGGAAATTTACCACAAGTTCGCCGCCGTAGAAAAAGAAGAAACCCAAGAGATGAGTTTCTCTCAAAAGTGGATCTATACCCGAAGTGACTCAAAATTTGGCCGTAGGACGCCGTGAAAGCTCCCGCGGTTCGCATGTCACGAGGGGGGCCTGTATTTCTGCAATACAGGCCCCCCTCGTGACATGCGAACCGCGGGAGCTTTCACGGCGTCCTACGGCCAAATTTTGAGTCACTTCGGGTATATACCGTCGTAGAAGATGCAGAGAGTTTTGAAAAAATCTACGCGCGCGTGAAGACATTCATGCTAGAATCTGCGGCAAAACACCCTGGAGAGATCATCCTAGCCTTTGGGCACAAAGTCTCCTGCATCAAAGTTCCCGCAATGGGCGCACTCGCAGAAAATGGAATCGAGGTCGATTACCGCGATCCCCCTTCAACGATCCTAAAAACGGCGCCACTGCAGTCTTCGAAGTCGATGCAAGCCAGGGAAAAATACAACTCGTCGCCATCGACGGCTTTTCTTTTAGTTTTCTAGATATTCGGGTATAACAACCGCTTAGAGCACTGCCGCAAAAAGTTCTCCGCAAAAGTGCGATAACTCGCCGCTTCGCTAAACTTTAGTTTTGTCTGAAGATAGCAGATCAAACACATGCGCATATCTGCGAGGATTCTAAGAGCATATAGGTGCTCTCTTTCCTCTTGAGTAGGTAATTGCCCCAGATACAGAGACAAGAGAGCGTACATGTCAGGATCTGATAATTCTTCCGATGCACTGGCACTGGCAAGATCAAAAAATGGATCGGCCATTCCCGCGCACTCCCAATCGACAAAATAAATTTTGTCCTCTGTGGCAAGGACATTTGCTATTTGAAGATCCAAATGACAAGGCACCTTTTCTACGATCGGCAATTTCTGTTTTAAATCTTCCAGCTTGGGCAAAAGTCGGTCAAACTCATCTTGAGGGAGAAGCACCCCCAGTCGTTTGATCTCTGCCAAATAGGTTTGAATCGCTTGGAAGGGACAAAATTCTAAAGGGAATCGTACAGGACGCGCATGTAAATAGCGCAAAGCATCCACATAGCGCTCTTTGATTTGAGAGTCGGAAAAATCCCACTCTTTCGATGGAATAAACTCCGTAACCATTAATACTTCTTCAGAATCATAGAAAAGAACAGGAAGAATCAAATCCCATTCCTTGAGAAGAGCGCGGCAGAGCACCTCATTGGGAAAAGACACTCCCAAAATCGCCCCAAAAGGATTGCCGAGTTTGACAAAATAGCTCTTGTCTCCGAGGAGAATTTTAAAATTCGAGTTGGTGTATCCCCCCAACCTTAAAATAGTGAGAACCTCTGGAGAGCAACCCAAATACCTAGATACAATATGAAGAACTTTCTGCTCTGGAGATGTATGGACGGCTGTTGAAGCGGGAGCTTGGTTAACCTGATGAATATGCATTGGTTTTTACCTAAAAGATCTGTTATACCCTATCGATGATCGCAGGTCCTAAGCCTGCTTACTTTAAGTCCCCTATCCATATAAATGCGAGGAAATGATGAGTCAGGAAGTCTTACCCTCTTTTTCTCCCACAGCAAGATCCATCGTAGTGGGCAGCATATACGAGCATTACAAAGGAATGCGTTATAAAATTTTGGGTGTGGCCCGCCATAGCGAAACATTGGAAGAGCTCATCGTGTATCAAGCGCTCTCTGGAGAAGGCGCTATTTGGATACGCCCACTGGACATGTTTCTGGAAATAATCGTCATTGATGATCGATCTCAGCCGAGATTCCAATTGGTCTCACACTAGGGCCTGTCGATTTTCGGGTTCTTTTGAGCCAGTTTAAGCATAGAGAACAGAACCCTTGCGCTAATTTGCAAATATGGAGTATAATGCCTTGCAATTTGCTGGAGATTTTAACTATAATTCCATGATTTATATTAAACCGCGTTATAGTTTCTCTTTAAAAGATTACACAGGGATTTTGGATCAATTCGGGTGTATTTTTATTAAACCATTTTTTATCTAGTACAAAGGAGATATCATTATGTTGGCTTCAGATTTACTACAGGGGATTGTAGTTGAAACAAAAACAACAAGCTTGATGGGAGACTTCCTTTATAGTGATAAATATCACCCAGAATGTGAATCAAATAGACCTATTCACATAGGCACCTTTGGCCATCTTTTGAATACTCTCTCCTCAAAACCCATTATAGGAATTGCTGTGGGTGTTACTCGCATGGCATTAGCTGCGATCCACACCGTAAGTCAGTTATTTTCTACCGTAGTTACATGGGACAAAGGCCATTTAGTTCATGCTGCAAAAGGAAGCTGTGAATTTTTAAGAGGATTGATCGAATCAATTCCCATCGCAGGGCGTCTATTTGCAAATCATTATGTAAAACATGGAGAATGGTGGATTATAAAAATTTATAATCCTGATGCTCCAGACTCTTTGGACAACTTTGCAGGTCGTTGGAAAAGTTTTAAGAAAGACCGCACTACTGGATACGTAAGAGCATAAGCCAAAGGAGCTGTGAACCTATCCTGATAAAATTTTATCAGGATAGGTTCGTAAAAACACTACCCTTCATCGCAGGTCGTTGATTGGGAACTTACAAAGACTGCGCCTTATATACCCCGCGCGCTTAGGAATGGTGCATTTGAGCCGCGTGAAAGCCGCCGGGATTCGACGCAGCTTAAAATGCAGGTTATTTTCGAGGATTGGTATTGGCCCGATCGGCACAAGGCCAGTACATTCCCGGCCACTGCTCAGAAAAACGGAATCCCCTCCCCTCATAAAAGGGAGCTATTTTCTTTTCTGCGAAAAGGCAGACAAAGGCATCTTCTGGGATTTCTCTCAGGATATAGGCCTGAATCTCCTCGAAGATCCGTTTGCCGTATCCCCTGCCGCGAAACCCAGGGTGCACGGCAATATCTGTAATTTGCGCGACCGTCCCTCCATCACCGACTACGCGTCCCATCCCGATGAGCTCACCCTCACTGCGCAACGTCACCCAAAATAAAGAGTTCCGCAGTCCCTTTTCTGCACTGGAAACGGCTCTCGGACGCATCCCTGCAGACTCTCTTAAAGCGACGAACTCTTCTGCTGTCGGTGCCTCGTAGAGGATCCTGATGTCAGGGATCTGTTCTCTTGGAAAGAAGCTCATGACAATAAGCGCTGCTCCCCAATGGGTGAGGGAACAATGCATCTTTCTGACAAAAAATTTTAAAATTTGTTTCACAAACACGCTTGAATGTCTCCCTGATTTAAAACCTGGACCATACGTAATTTAAAATTTTCCTGACACAGCTTCCTCATTTTCAAAAACACCCCAAAGCTCTATAATATTGGCACCTTAAATTAACGGGAGGATTTTTATGAAAGAAGTAACTGTTCGTTATGAAAGTGCATTTTCTCAGAGGTCACATACTCCGCTGCCTTCCTTCCGAGGCCCTTCCCTCGGATCTCTGACAGTGCCTTTTGAAACAGGGCTCCGCCATTTGAAAGTGGCACTCTGCGATGGCTCTCAAAAATCCCTTACCCATCTCGCAAAAGAGAGGATCATCCAACGAGCGGGCGCACCAAAAAACACCTACCGCCCTCTGGACTTGTCTCAGCGAGTCAAGCATGGAGTCATCGGCTTTCTGGAAACTGCAGGTTATGCAACGCTAATCCTCCCTTTCGTCCTCTTCACTTTGGACAAAATAACCCATCAACCTTGGTATCCCAAAGGCGGTTTAAATTCCGAACGCACATGGAGGAAGGGGGGTTATTTTAAAGCTCATTCTCGACGAAAAAACCCCTTCGACGCAGATGGCGCAAAAGATCCGTTCTACAAAGGCGCCTCCTGGGTGCGCGCTTAAAAAACAAAAAAGGAGCAGGAAATATGAGCACAGTAATAGCACTTGCCTCCGTAGCGTGTTCCCTCACCCAACAACCCGATGTATTTGTCGTGAGGCATGGCCAGACAAATTGGAATGTAGAAAAGAGAGTCCAAGGACAGACGAATGAATCTCAACTCACTCCAGAGGGAGTAAGTCAAGCGAGCGCCCTCGCGGAACGCCTGCGCCCTTATTTTGCAGACAAACAAGTTGAAATTTGGTCTTCAGATCTGAATCGAGCGCATGATACAGCAAAGATCATCGCAAGAACTCTAGGGCTTTCTGAAGAGACGATCCATTTAGAGCCTCTTCTTAGAGAAGCGAAATTTGGCCGCTTTGAGGGAACGGATGCGACCTATTACACAGATGATCCCGACTTCGTCAACTACACACGCGATCAATTCCACAACGCGATCGATCCCATCGATGGCGAATCTTATCAAGTGGTCGCCGAGCGCGTACAAAAAGCGATTGCCCGTATCGCAGAAGAGTCGCAAGAAAAAGCTGTTGTGATCGTCTCACACGGTGGCGCAATGCGCAGCATTCAGATGATGCATCTTCCCGAAACCGGCGATCCCGCGCAATACGATGCTGTTCCCCATCCCACGCACGATGAGATCTACGTGTTTGACAAATCCTCACAAGCTCTTTGTAAAGCTGACTTTTAGTTAGTACGGCAAGAAATGGCTTTCGGGCAGCGTCTGTCCTCCATCGATCACAATCCCTTGCCCTGTGATATAGTCAGACTCTTTGGAAGACAAAAAGAGCGCGAGATAGGCGACCTCTTCAGCAGTGCCCAAACGCCCCCACGGAATAGCGCGCAGATGATCTTGAATGTGCTCTTCTCCCAGAGCGAGCATCCCCTCTGAGACGATGTTTCCAGGCTCGATCGCATTGACATTGATGTTGTACTTGGCAAGCTCAACCGCTGCTGTACGCACGAGACCCGTCAGACCACTTTTGGCAGCGCCGTAATGCGCAAACCCAGGCATGGCCACACGAGCTCCCGTGACGGAAGAAGTGATGACGATTTTGCCGCGCTGCTGCTGCTTCATCGTAGGGAGGACACTCGCTAAAGAGATATAAGCGCCCGTGAGATCGACATCGATCGTCTCTTGCCAATGCGCTAGATCCATCTCTTCCAGCCTCTTTTCGAAACAAATCCCAGCGTTTGCCAAAAGGACATCTACTCTTCCCCATTGGTTGAGAGCTGCGCGCACCACTTGCTCCATCGCATCGGGCTGTCTAACGTCGGCAGTTACGTAGATCGCCTCTTCCAACTCTTGAGAGAGCTCTTTGAGCGGCTGTTCCTCACGCGCTACCAAAATGAGTTTTGCGCCTTCTCGAGAAAATACCCGGGCCATTTCCCTGCCAATCCCTTTCGAAGCACCGGTCACGATGACAACTTGATTCTCTAATCTTTTCATCTCCCCTCCAAATCCATAATTCATCAAACCAACTGCCAGTAAAAAAAATAGCTGCTTCATTTTCATTCCTTAAAGTTTGAACCTATCCCCAAATGCGCGAGTCGATCGAATCTTTTAAAGTATTCCTTTGGCGCAAAATCAACCTCTGTCGGTTCCTGCATTCGCTAAAGATACATTCTCGAAGGGAGCCATCATCAAAGAACCAAATCTTCTGCATCCTAGAAGCGATGCGTTTTTCGAGCACTCCCAATCTCCTTTCAGAGACGATTTTCCAGAGCTCTTGCGATCTCTCGTGAGAACACTCCCCCTGCGTCATTCGCTCGAGCTCATTCAAGAGAGTTGAAAATACAGCTCTTAGAGCCTCTTCTGAAGCTTCAATGAGTCGATCTACAGAACAACACGCTTTTGCAAGGGCCCTTCGACGCCCTGCTGTTTTGATCGGTTCATATTTCTGATTGGGAAGAGAAGAGAAATCTTCAGATGACAATAAGTCCCAAGACATATCTTGCGCCATTTTCCAGGCCTCTGTACTTGCAACCTGCATGAGAAACACTTCTTTGAGCTCTCTTCCTTTTTTTGAGTTAGCAAGCCTTTTTAAAGACAGTAGATTTCTTCTATAGTGGTGTATGGATAGTAAGATTTCTTCCCATAACTTCTCCTTTTTTTCAGGATCCATCAGTTCGCCTGAAGAGAATTCCCTCTCGTCTATTTTATCTTCAAAAACACTTCTCAGCTCCTCTATCTCCTGATCGACATAGATCCTCTCTTTAGGCAATTCTTGCAGCGTAACACTCTCTTGTGGCTTTTTCTCAAAAAATACATGCGTCGCCTTTGGGAACTGGTTCCCCGTAGTGTGATTAGAATAGAGTCTCCCTTGAAGACGAGAAAGGGGGAGGGTAGGATGTGTGCCGCAAGAGGCCTGACGAGCGAATCGAGTGCATAGTGGGAGCATGGCGTTTTTCCTTAAAATCAGGTTTGAGAGCGGTATATTCTAAATTATTCATTCTTTAAGGGAAAGGTCGCCGACCAAATCGGTGTCATTCTATCTCATTTAGGGGTATACTGAGTGTTACCTCACGATAATTTAAGGTTTTTATGGCAAAAGGTGCGATCCAGGCGAGAAAGAAAAAAGCGCGCAGAGAGAGTAAAGAAAGAATCAAAGGGGATAAAGAGCGAAGCAAAGGGGGCTTTTTCCCTAAGGCTAAGTCTTCTAAGGGGCCCCTCGTGCATTGGCCTAAGGGCAAATAAATTTTAATGGTGGCGGATCAGCATCGCGTTGGCGAGGCTCTCTTGACTACTGAGAATTTCTAGGATCCCATCGATCCACCCAGAGCGCAGGTTCAGGGCTGGACAACGGGCGGCGTTCCGCCCCTTTTCACGCAGGATGGGGATGTATTGCTCCTCCACTTCGAACAGAGTCTCGATGTGGTCGGAGGTAAAGCTCAACGGGATGACGAGGGCATTTTTGTAGCCGCTACCCCACTCATCGATCGATTGACAGGTTTCGGGAGTGGAGGGTTTGAGCCATATTTTCTTTCCAAATTGCGACTGGTAGCAGAGTTTAGACAGTGCCTTGGGGAAAAAGGCAGAGAGCGCTTCAAAGCTCATCCGGCACTCTCTTTCATAAACATCCCCTTTAGAAATGTAATCTTGGGGAAGACCGTGCGCAGAAAAAAGGAGGATTGTCTCTTCTTCCTTCCATTTTTTATTCTCCAACTCTTCCTGAATGATCTCCGCGAAGGCCCTTAAATAGGCAGTGTGTGCGGGATAAGATTTGATCCAATCCATCTTATTGAGAAGATCTCGTGGCAAATGTTTTGAAAACCAGAGCGCGATGCTCCCTGTCGTCGCGTAGCTAAATTGGGGAAATAAGGGGAAGATGCGGATTTTTTCATGGTGAGCAATCGCGCGCATGTTCTGCAAAAATTCAGCATGGGTTTTTGGCAGGTAGCGATGGAATGTCAAGACGGGACCGTTCAAGCGTTCTCTCAATTGCGCAGCGACCGCTTCTGTATCCTCGAAAATCGGAGACTTACCGCCGATTTTCGCATAATCGCCCGTAATGGTTTTCGTCCTTTTTTTGGCAACACGGGTGAAGAGAAGACGGTGTAAGAAAGGGGGAAAAGGGGTCTGGATAACCTCTTGATCTGTCAATAGAGTCACTAGGAACTCTTCGACCTCGTTTAAATCTCTTGGTCCCCCAAAATTAACGATCAGGTATGCTACATCATCTACCTTCTGCATTTTCAACTCCCAAAATTCAAAATGTGGTATAAAAAAATTTACGCAGGGACGGCTATGTTAATATTTACCAGATTTTTGAGTTTACTCCTTCTCGTATTGTTTGGATGCACAGAAAATTCTCCTTCTAAGCAGTATCGCGTGGGGGTGGATCCGAGCTGGTATCCGCTCGAACTCAAAGAACGCGAACAGCAATTGACCGCTTTTTCCACGGAGCTGTTAACGGAAATCGGCAAGGAAGAAAAAATCCCATTCGTCAAGATGACAGTCAGTTGGGACAATTTGATGCTGGGTCTACAGAAGGGAAAGTATGAGGGGATCCTCTCTTCGATGCCTCCGTATCTCTTCAACCAAAAGCAATTCGCCTTTTCCGATGTCTACCTCCATTTAGGACCAGTGCTCGTCGTTCCTAAAGGGTCCAAGATCGATGCCCTCGACCAGCTGTCGGGAAAAGAGGTCGGCGTGATCTTAGGTTCGGGAGATACGCTGCTGCTAGAGAAGATCCCAGGAGCCATGGCGCGCGATTACGACTCGATCCCAAAGGCGTTAAACGCTCTTTCTGCAAATGCTATTGACGCAGCTATCATCGATGTACTCAGCGCTACAGCCTATTGCCGCGACCTCTACCAAGAAAAGTTGGAAATTGTCACGCCTCCACTCAATGACTATGGGTTGCGTCTCATCACGCCTTATGGAAAATCCCCTGAGATGGTCGAAGAATTTAATCAAGGCCTTAAGGCTCTTAAAGCATCGAAAAAATACGACGAGCTCCTGAATCGCTGGAGCTTAGGCAATTAGGCCTATACTTAAAATCTAAATCAGCGTCTTTCGCAGCTTTTTTTATCATTAAGCTTAATACCCCCAAAAAACAAATACCACTTTATTTAAATTAATTTTATAAATTTACAACAGAATTTAACCATGTTATAATTAAAACTCTAAAAACAGAGGTTTAAAATATGACAATAACCCCTTATTCATTAATTACAGGAAGTAGCTGCACGCAGGTGATCCAGGCAGCCTCCCCAGCAGGCGCCTTTGGATGGATGCGCCCCGTAGAGGTATGGACATGTGCACAGGTCTTAGGACTGTCGACTTTTACTGGCATCGCTATAGGTGCTATCGCACACTGCGCCCTCACAGATTCTCTATCAAAATTAAGCGCTATTCATACCGCATTAGACAGCGAACAAAAATGTGAAGAACTCGGTTTTTTCAAGGATGCGATGACAGAGGTAGAATGCGCCCGATTTTTCATCGTCCCTTTGCGACTAGAGCGCTCTCCAGATTCCATTCAACAAGCGACACGACGCGCAAATGATTTTTACAGAGAACTCAAGGGATATGGCCCAGAGAAATCCAAATGGACGGATCGACAGGCAGCTGAGGAATTAGACATAGGGATCTGTTATGGTGCTGTGTCCGCTTTGCTCGATCGCTGTAAAAAAGGAATTTTTATGAAGGAAGCAGCGAGAATGCTGGAGACTGCTGAGGAAGAAATGTTGTTCAGACAGCTACATTGTTACACTCTCCGTGCAGCTGAGTTGAAAAAACAGCTTCTTTTACAGCAAATAAGCTCTCAGGATCCGAACTCCGATGGCTTACCCGAGCAAAGGGATAAATTATCTAGGCTCGAAACGGCTATATCTGAGCTGGAAAAAAGAGGAATCCACGCCGTCAATTACAAGAATCACACCAAAGTCACCATCATGAAGGAGGAAGGCTACGCCTCTTCTTTTATAGAGCTAAAGGCCCGGTTTTTTGGACAGATAAAGACTGAGTGTAAGGTGTTCGATTCTCTAGAGAAATACAACGAAACTTTGAATCAATTAATCGCTAAATTCGATTCTAACTACTACACCGTCCAAGGTTCTATCAGCATTCCTGACCATCTCATGGCATTTGAGATCAACCCAAAAGGGTACTGCCTCTTCGATACCTTCTCAATCGAGCGAAAGGGGCTCTACTTTTTCCAAGACAAAGCGACTTTCATTAAAGCGATAAGAACTTTTGCACAAAGGACAACGAGAAACCCCGAAGGAAGCATGGAAACAGAGCCTCTAGAAACGCTGAAAGAGATGAAACTAAAAGTGTTCATCCATTCTCTTCTTTGAGAGACGTTGTTGCATTAAACCAAAAATTAGCCATAGAGAGCAAAACAAAAAATGCCGCTCTCTGTGGCGTTGTTGCGTAATTCATGAGGACATAATCTAGCTCCCCATCATTCCATTCTGAATATATGCAATTTCACCACAGAGAGGAAATTCATATTAAAAAATTTCCTCTCTGTGGTTTCCCTTCTCTGTGGTGAAATTCAGCTATTTATGCAACAACGTCACTAGAGAATGCGACACTTGTCGTGTTCGCTATACTCGGCGCGGACTTTGTCGAACTCGGCGTGATCGACAGGGCAAGGCGCGATGCCCCAGGAGAGTTTGGCGTAGTTGTGGATCGATTCGTCGGTCGAAAATCGCCCCATTGCCGCCATGTTTTGCAGAGCATACTCGGCCCATTTTTCTGGGGTTAAAAAAAGTGCTTCGACCTGTTTTTGGGTCTCGTAGTAGCTCATCAAATCGTTGAGGACAAAATAACGATCAGGTGGGGAGTTTTCTAAGAGGGAGTGATAGAGTTCGCTGTGTGCTTGATGCTCGCTATCGTTTTCGCAAAAGGTGCGGTCTTTGAGGGTGTAGATAGCCTGTTGGACTGCGGGATTGTGCATGTAAATATCCCACGGGTTGTAGCTTCCCGATTCTCTTAAGTTGTCATTTTCCCGATCTGTTTTACCAAAGCGGAAGGGCCACCATTTGTCGGTGACTTCGCGGTGCATTTCGATGTTCGCACCATCTTCTGTTCCGATGGTAAGGGCTCCATTCATCGCAAGTTTCATGTTTCCCGTTCCAGATGCTTCCATACCTGCTGTCGAAATTTGCTCCGAGAGATCTGCTGCAGGAATGATCACCTCTGCGCGCGAAACGTTGTAGTTCTCGATGAAAATGACATTGAGCTTTTGATTGACGGCCTCATCGCGGTTAATGACGCGCGCAATACAACAGATCAGGTGGATGATGTTTTTTGCCATCTCATAACCAGGAGCTGCCTTTCCAGCAAAGAGGACGACCCGTTTGATCTGACGCGCGTTGGGATCTTTTTTGAGTTCGTGATAGATCATGATCGTGTGCAAGACGTTCATCAACTGCCTTTTGTACTCGTGGATCCGCTTGATCTGAACGGAAAAGAGGGCGTTTTCATCGAGACAGGGATAATGGCCAATGCTTTTGCCGTGGGCATCGTGGATGGGATTTTTTTCAGCGATGTAGTGGATGAGTTTGCGCTTATTTTCCCTTTTGATTTCTAAAAATTGTTTTTGCGTAGCGGGATCAGAGGCGAATTGCGCCAGTTCCCGCATTTTTGTGAAATCAGTGATCCAACCGTTGCCGATTTTTTGAGTGATGAATTCAGAAAGGGGTACGTTACACTGTAAAAGCCAACGACGCTGTGTGACTCCATTCGTGACATTCACGAACTTATCGGGATACATCTCATAAAAGTCTTTAAATATTTCCTTCTTGAGAATTTCTGTATGCAACTCTGCGACTCCATTGACCCGATGAGAGCCGATGATCGCCAGATGCGCCATCTTCACCTGTCCCCCTTCGATGATCGACATGCGACGCACGCGCTCTTCATCTCCGGGATATTTTTGTCGAATCGCATTGCAAAAATCGAAGTTGAGTCTCTCGATAATATGGTACTGGCGTGGCAGGAGGTAATTCAGGCGATTTTGATTCCACTCTTCTAGAGATTCTTTCAAGACGGTGTGATTGGTGAAATTACAACAGGTACGGACTACATCCCACGCCTCTTCCCAACTGAAGTGGTGATCTTTGATGAGAAGGCGCTGCAATTCCGCGATGGCCAGGGAGGGATGGGTGTCGTTGATGTGGATCCGAGCGAATTCGCCAAAACTCGTGAGATCGGGATGGGAATGCAGATAGTGGCGGACGATGTCTTGTAAAGAGGCAGAGACCAGGAGAAACTCCTGCTTGAGACGGATCCTCTTTCCCGTTTCATTATTGTCGTTCGGATATAGTACATCGGTCAGTGAGGTGTTTTCTGATGCCTGATCGATGAGCCCTGCATTGTAGCGCTGGAGTAAAAAATTGCGCGGGGACTCTTTTGTAGTCCACAGGCGCAATGTGTTCACATTATAGCTACCGTTTGCTTTATAGCCGATGATCGGAATGTCGTACGCAAGCGCTCTGACCTCTTCGTAATCGGAGAGTTCTTGTGTCTCTACCCCTTTTTTGTTGACGCTAGGGCTCACTTGCCCTGCGTAGAAGACGGAGGTTGCATGGGTGTCGCGCCGGAACTCCCAGGGATTTTCATGTAAAAGCCAATTCTCAGGGCGCTCGACCTGAAAGCCATCCCAGATCTCTTGGTCGAAGATCCCGTATTGATAGCGCAACCCGTAGGCGACGCATGGATACTGCTGCGTCGCTAGAGAATCTAAAAGGCAAGAAGCGAGCCTTCCTAATCCCCCATTTCCCAACCCAGGATCAGGTTCACAGTTCACTTCTTCTTCGTAGTTGCGGTTCAAGAGTTTCATCACCCGGCAAATCAAGTCTCTCGCATGGATATTGCTGATATTGCTGTCCAAAAACCGCCCTGGCATGTATTCCATACACAGATAATAGAGCATGCGCGCATGCTGCTGTTTGTAGGTATGCGTACACGCCGTCCAACAGATCATGATCTCTTCGCGCAAAGTCAATGCAAATGAGCGATAAAACTCCTCAGCATTCGCTTCATTGAGGGTGACCCCCATCGTTGTGATCAAGTAGTGCTTGATTTTGTGTGCGAGGCTCTCTGCCTGTACTTGGATATCGATTTGCATGGGATTCCTTGAGGTTGCATCTTATACGCCTTTATGCCATTAGTTATTTTTTTAATGTTATGAAAAATAGGATCAGTTTCCATGGAAAAGTTCGAATTGATCGTGATCGGAACAGGTCCTGCTGGAGAAAAGGCGGCAGTCAAGGCCGCTTACTTCGGATATAAAGTCGCCATCATCGAAAAAGAGAAGGAATTTGGCGGTGCGGAAGTCGTCACGGGAACGCTCCCTTCCAAAACATTAAAAGAAACAGCGCTCTATTTTTCTGGAAAATATGAAAAGGGGCTCTACGGCATCGATCGGGATCTCAAACATGAAGCCTCGTTCGACGATTTCATGTTCCGCAAAAATTACGTCACAGCTTCTGTGGAACAAGAGATCCGCGAAAATCTCCTCCGGCATAAAGTGAAGATTTTTTCAGGAGCTGCCCATTTTGAAGATCCCCACACCCTCTGTATTCGAGGAAAGACAGAAGAGCGCATTTGGGGAGAACATATCATCATTGCGACGGGATCTTATCCTTACCACCCCAGTAATATCCCCTTCGATGGAAAGCGGATCCACGACTCTGATTCGATTTTGCAAATCCGCAGATTCCCCTCTTCGCTTTGCATCGTAGGAGCTGGAGTCATCGGATGTGAATACGCGACAATCTTTGCGACGATGGGAACCAAAGTCTATCTCGTCAATGACAAAGAGCGGATCCTTCCCTTTGTCGACCACGAGATCTCCCAACAGCTCGTCAATGAAATGCAAGCCGCCAATGTCGAGATCCTCTTCAACCAATCGCTCGAATCGATTCAACAGCCCTCTAAAGAAGATGCGCCTATTATCATCCGACTCAATACTCAAAAGGAGTTATCAGTCGACATGTTCCTCTTTGCTGCAGGACGCAGTGGAAACATCCAAGAGCTACAGTGTGAAAAGATCGGCCTAAAGACAGGTCCGAGAGAGCAGATCTTCGTCGACGCTGAGTATAGAACCAATATCCCCAACATCTATGCAGTGGGCGATGTGATCGGATTTCCCGCGCTTGCCAGCACGAGCATGGAGCAAGGGCGCGTCGCCGTCGCTCACATCTTCCAGACACAAGATCTCGAGCACCTCCCCTCTCATTTCCCTTACGGCATTTACACCATCCCCGAAGTCTCGATGGTCGGGTTCACAGAAGAAGAAGCGAAGAAAAAAGAGCTCCCCTTTTGCACGGGAAAGGCCCGCTATGCCGACATGGCGCGGGGAAAAATCATCGGTGCCAAAACGGGATTTTTAAAACTCATCTTTTCGCGCAATGACTTCACCATTATAGGCGTACACATCATCGGACACCTAGCAACTGAGCTCATCCACTACGGTGTTCTCCTAGTCGAAGAAAAGAAAACTTTGCAGGATCTCATCGGCCAAGTCTTCAACTTCCCCACCCTACACGATCTCTACAAATACGCCGCCTACGACGGCCTCAGCAACTACACAGGGCACAAAGTCAAGCTCTAGATAAGGTATAACGCGAAAACGCCAGTCCTCCAAGATGTGGAGAAAGAAAAAACCAGGATCTTGATAAGATTTTTGGAGCAAACGACAAGGAAATGGTAGGAATGATACAATGATATGAATGATGAAGAGAGAAATGGTTTTATATGCAAATTCAGTTTCTAGAAATTAAAAAATCCCCATCATTCTTATCATTATATCATTCCTACCATTTCCTTGTCCTCTCTGCATCTCCGCGGGGTATAAAATCCTCTGTAGCCAAAACTCAAGTTATTGCAAAATACACCCATGAAACTAAAAAACTGGATCCTGAAGACCCTCGTTTCCCTTCTCAAGCCACGCAGACCTAACCAGAGCGCGCAAAAGCGCTTTTTAGTTCTGTCGACCACAGGCCTGGGGGACACGTTGTGGGGCACACCGGCTCTTTGCGCCTTGAGAAAGACCTATCCCAATTGCTATATCGCCGTGTTGACGAGCCCGATCGGTAGGGAAATTTTAAAATACAACCCTCAGATCGATGAAGTCTTCGTGGTCAAGGACCCCGTATTTCGCCGGCTGTTTTCCCTATTTCGCACCTTAAAGCGGCGCAACATCTCCCATGTGTTGAGCTTTCACATCTCTCAAAGACCCATCTTACCCCTTGCAGCCATCCTCGGCGCGGAAAAAATCATCGGGACAAAAGATCTGCATAAAGAGCTCGATTTTTTGCTGACAGATGCTCTCGAGAAAAAGGAACAGCATGAAATCCAAAGGCGCCTAGATCTCGTCGCCCACGTCGGTGCTAAGTCCCACGATACCTCATTGGAATTATCGATCAGCCCTCAAGAAGAGGCCGCAGTACATGCCCTCCTCCATCAATGGAACGTCCCCCATCATCTCCCCCTCGTCGCGCTCCACCCAGGAGCTAAAGATCTCTTTAAGCAGTGGCCCCCTGAACATTTTGCCCAGCTCGGCAAGCAACTCGCGCGACAGTTAGGCTGCCGCATCTTCGTTACGGGGACAGAATCGGAAAAAGAGTGTGTGACGGCAATCGCCTCTCAAATCGACGGCGCCATTGCGGTGCTCGATCTGCCCTTGCGCAAGATGGCAGCGCTGATGGGGCGCATGCACCTTATCATCACCAACGATACGGGACCGATGCACGTCGCCTTTGCCATGAAGACACCCACGATCGCTCTTTTCAGTCCGACGAACCCCGCCCTCTGTGGTCCCTACCCCCCTTCCCGAGCAGTGGTCATCGCAAAACCTCCCTCCTGCACCCCCTGTTTAAAGAAAAAATGCCGTTCCCCCTTTTGTCTCTTGCAAATCGGAGTCGATGAGGTATACGCCGCGGCAAGTCAGTTATTGAGCGTACCATCATGAATCCAAAAATCGCCGTTATCCTCCTCAATTGGAACGGGAAAGAGGACACTCTGGCCTGCTTGGGTTCTCTAAAAAAGGCGAGCTACCCTCATCTAGATATCCTCGTAGTCGACAACGGCTCAAAAGATGGCTCCACAGATGCAGTCGCGGAACGGTTTCCTGAATTTTTTCTCATTAAGAATGAAAAAAATTTGGGGTTCGCCGAAGGAAATAACGTCGGCATGCGCGCTGCCCTCTCAAGAGGAGCTGATTTCCTCCTCTTGCTCAATAACGACACCGTCGTAGATCCCCGCCTTTTTGAAGCTTTTTTAAAGACTTTCGGGCAGTTTCCCCAGGCGGGAATTTTGGGGGCAAAGATTTTTTTATTCGATGAGCCAGACACCCTCGACCATTTGGGAGGGATATGGAACCCCAAAAAAGGGGTATTCGATTTTGTCGGTTTAAGGCAGAAACACCTAGAAGAAGAATGGCAAGCGCCCCGAGAGATCGACTATGTCTGTGGGGCAGCATTCATGATCCGCAAAGAGGTCCTCGAGCGGATTGGGTTGCTAGATCCCCGCTATTTTTTGATCTGGGAGGAGTCTGATTTCTGCTTTCGCGCGAGGCGGGCGGGATTTACGACGATGACCTGCCCAGAGGCTGTGCTCTGGCACAAGGTCTCCGCCTCCTTTACGGGAGGAAAACCCCACTCGACCTACTTTTGGTGGCGGAACCGACTGCTATGGATCGAGAACAATTGCCCATTAAGAGAAAAAATAAGACTTTATCTGACGCGACTAATCCCAGCTATTCTGCACACTTTTAAGATGTATCTCCTGAAACAATTGCATTGTTCCCTTTGCTTTATCCCTAAGAAACGGCTGCTGAAAAAGCAACAGATCCGACAAAGCCGGGCCGTCCTCCGCGGAGTGTGGGACTACTTGAGGCGCCGTTTCGGGGATGGGCCCTCGTGGCTCTATGAAAAGCTTTGAGTCTGGGTATACACGGCGTTGTTGCATAAAGGCGGATAATAACCACAGAGAGGGGAAACCACAGAGAGGAAATTGATACCACAGTCGGCTTGAAACTTCGAATTTGGCCGCGCCAAAGCCGAAGTTTCAAGCCGACTGTGGTATAAATTAGACTTCCTGGTTAGAAGAGCTGTTTAAAAAAATCCTCTTTGTGGTTTCCCCTCTCTGTGGTTAATTTTTGGTTTATGCCCCCTTATCTGCCTTAGGGATAATTTTTTGTAGTGCACAGAGGAAACGATGATTGACCCACATATCTGGACCTGCTATAAAAGAGTCATGGCCGATTAGAGACTGTCTGCGAATTAAGTCTTGGTCGATCTTCGGGATTATTTTGGCCAATTTTCGATTCTTTTGGGAGGGGTAATATCAACATGCGTATATTACCCCTCCCAAAAGAATCGAAAATTGGCTCAAAAGAACCCGAAAATCGACAGAAGCTTAAATCGCAGACAGTCTCCTAGGGCACCCCTAGAATCTTTATAAATAGAAGACATTATGGTCGATACCTCCTTATCTTTTTTACTTCGGCGCCTCGTTTTATCTCTTTCAGTTTTGTTCTCTTTGTTTTGTTTAACGGGATGTGAAACTAACAAAGTCATCATTAACGATGTCGACGAGAGAGAGGCCAATGAGATCGTCGTCTTCCTAGCGAGCAAAGGGATCGATGCAGACAAAACGGCCTCTGGGACGGCTGCTCCAGGAGGAGCAGAAGGTGGCGTCAAGTGGAATATCGGCGTCAGCGAAGACAAGGCGACAGAGGCAATGGCTTATTTGAACCAAAACGGGTTGCCCCGCATCAAAGGGGTCTCTCTTCTCGATCTCTTTGCTAAGGCAGGATTGATGTCCTCAGAGAAGGAGGAAACGATCCGGTATCAGGCGGGTCTCGCTGAACAAATCGCCACTATGATCCGCAAAATCGACGGTGTCATCGATGCCGATGTTCAGATCTCCTTTCCTCCTGCAGAGACGGGAATCGCTCTCCCTGGACAGGCCCAGACGCAGCCTAAAAAAATCACTGCAGCCGTCTACGTCAAACACCAGGGAATTCTCGACGATCCCAATAGCCACCTCGTTACAAAAATTAAGCGCCTCATCTCAGGGAGTATCACAGGCCTAGACATCAACGATGTCACAGTCATTTCCGACCGCTCTCGCTTTACCGATGTCACCCTCGGATCCAAGGCAGAGGCTCTGGAACCAAAAGCCAAAGAATACGTCAGCATCTGGTCGATTGTCATGAGTAAAACATCGGCAGGCCGGTTCCGTATCCTCTTTTTCTTCCTCACGATCTGCTCGATCATCTTTGCCTTCCTCATCGGTTGGTTATTGTGGAAATTTTACCCCATTCTCAAAAGTAGAGGAGGATTCCGCAGCCTACTCAATCCCATCCCGATCGATACAGAAGGGGGACATGTGAGGCGGCGACCCATCATTTCCCACGATGCAGAAGAGGATGAAGACGAAGAAGAAGAAGAGGACGAAGAATAAAAAATCATGATGGATCCCACCGTTGCGCTCGTTTGGCATGCTTTTTTAGAATCAGTCCATCCTCACGTGCGCAATGATCTCCTCAAGTCTCTTACACCTGCAATGTCGGCCCAACTCAACAACGCCCCCCTGCCCAAACTCCCCGTTTCCCAAGGGACAGGCCTCCCAGAAGATCAGATCGATCACATTCACGGCTCTTGGTTCACCCCCTTTCTGCGCACCCTTGCAGAAAATGATATCCATGCGTTCTTAAGCTGCCTTACCCCTCTGCAAATCGAAACCCTCCAAAAAGCGCTCCTTTCGACTGCGCCCTTATTGCGTTTGAGCCCGTTGGGCAGCACCTATCTACGCCAGACCCTTTTTTATAAAATCGCCGACACCACGCTCCCTCCCGTAAGCTGCCTTCCTGAAGACCCGCTCAACGCTTTGCTCGAGCTCTCCCCCGCTGAATTCAACTCACTGATCGAGCTCTTGAGCATGCACGACCTCTCTTTGGAAATCCGACAGATTATCGAGACGAAAAAATTGAAGGAGATCCACTCCGTTTTGACGAAATCCCAAGAGGCCTTTTTAAAGACCCTATTGCATAAAAGAGAATCTGTTTCCTTTAAAAAAATGGGATTGAGTCATTGGGCAGGCGACCAGGAAGCCCTCCGATCACTGCTTCTACAAAGAGGACTGAATCGGATCGCAAAAGCTCTCTTTGAAAAAAGCCCCCATCTGCTGTGGTATCTCTCCCACCGTCTCGATGCAGAAAAAGGAAAAAGCCTCCTCTCCCTCTGCACTGCCGTCGACCATCCACAAGCCGCTCAAATCCTCGCCACTGAGGTCTTAGAACTCGTCCACGCCATTAAAAATCACAAAGGTGCCCCATGAAATTCTTTTCCCTCATCTATCAAGGAGAAGTTCACCCCTCTGGAGAAGAGAAAATCATCCCTGCAGAAGATTTTAGCACATTAATGGAAGCATCCGGCATTCTCGCCCGAGCCAAAGAGGATGCAGAGCGCTACAAAAAAGAAGTGGAAAAAGAGTGTGAACGCCTCAAAGAGGAGGCGAAAAAAGAAGGGTTTGACGAAGGACTCTCTCAATTCAATGAACACCTCATCCAATTTGAACAAAATTTAAGACTCTTGCGATTGGATCTTCAAAAGCAAATCCTGCCACTCGCACTAAAAGCTGCCAAAAAAATCGTGGGAGAACAGCTCCAAGTCAAGCCAGAGACAATTGTCGAAATCGTCCTCCAAACACTAGCGCCTATCGTTCAAAACCGCAAATTCATCATCTACGTCAACAAAGCGGACAAAGAAATTTTAGAGACGGAAAAACCGCGAATCAAAGAAATCTTAGAACACGTTCAATCCCTCTCCATCCAAGAGCGTCCCGACCTCTCTCCCGGCGGGTGCATCATCGAAACAGAAAGCGGAATCATCAATGCAAGCATCGAAAATCAGTGGCGCGCCCTCGAAGCTGCATTCGAAAAATACATGAAAAAAGCGGAATAAGTTGCAAAGCCGAGACAAATCTGAGAGAATGGAGCCGCTTGGCATCAATTTAAGGTTTGTTACTCTTTTATGCAAAGACGCACAGTCGTTCTCCTCCTTTGTCTCATCATCGGTCTGGTTTGCTTCAGTAGCGACCCTCTATTCGGTCAAGATCAACCATTGCCTGGGACAGAAGCGGTTCCCTTAGAGCCGAATAACCCTGAGTCGTCAGCGCTGACGACCCCCTCGGCGATCGAAGAGATGGCTGTCCTTACGGCACTAGCCCTTCTCCCCTTCGCCGTCATGCTCTTGACCTCCTACATTAAGATCGTCGTCGTCTTATCCCTTTTGCGCAATGCCTTGGGCGTTCAACAATCGCCTCCGAATGCCGTATTGAGCGGGATCGCCCTTCTGATGACCATTTACGTGATGTTTCCCACGGCTCTTGCCATGTATAACGCAGGCGGAACTTACATCAATAAGCAAGCGCCGAACGACCTCCTCTCGCCTCAAGGAGCTAACTACGTCGTCAACGTCGTCAATCTCAGCAAAGAGCCGATGCGCGAATTTCTCATCCGCAATACGTCGGGCAAGCACATGACGAGCTTTTACCAACTCGCCTATCGCTCGTTCCCTGACAATTTTAGAACAGACTTAAAACCCACCGATTTTATCGTCCTCGTCCCCGCATTCATCACATCGCAGTTAAAAGCTGCCTTTGAAATCGGCGTTCTGATCTACCTCCCCTTTTTCGTCATCGACCTCGTGACCTCAAATATTTTGCTCGCGATGGGAATGATGATGCTCTCCCCCCTGACGATCGCATTGCCATTAAAACTTTTACTTATCGTAATGATCGATGGATGGACGCTCATCATTCAGGGACTCGTCTTATCGTTCCGGTAAATTGAGGAAAGATACCATGTACGCAACAGAAATTTACCAGCTCTCCTATCAAGCTCTGCTTCTCATCTTGTTGCTCTCCGCTCCTCCGATTTTAATCAGCACTATTTTAGGACTAACCGTCGCTATCTTTCAGGCGGCGACACAAATTCAAGAGCAGACCCTCTCTTTCATGGTCAAACTCTTCGCCGTAATTCTGACACTCTTATTCATGGGTGGCTGGCTCTCTGCCCAGATCATGCAATTTACAAATAATATTTTCGTCAACTTCCCCAAATGGGCTTCGTAAAACGATGGGAGTAGCCGATAGCTATCTCAGTTTCTTTTCCCAATTCACAAACTTCGCTCCCATTTCTGCGCTCTCTTTTTTTCTTCTCGCAGCGATGCGTCTCGCTCCCATCGTCAGCCTCGCTCCGTTCTTCGGCTCTAAAATTCCTGGCGCTGTCAAGATGGGTTTTCTCGTCGCGATCAGTGTCATTTTTTTTCCGCAGCTCGTCGTTACGAGTAAAGCGCTGGTGGGATTCAATATGGAGTTCATTTTTCTCTGCATTAAAGAACTGTTTATCGGACTCATCCTCGGCATTCTCGTTTCCATCCCTTTTTACATGGCCGAATCGGCAGGAATCACAATCGATTTCATGCGCGGATCTTCCTCGCTTCAAGTGACTAATCCGATGACGCAATCGCAAGCCTCAGATATCGGCGTCCTTTACAATCTCGTCCTCATCGTCATGTTCTATCAGATCGATGGACCCTTTTATTTTTTCAATGCCGTTTTCGACTCCTACCTCATTCTCCCTGCAGATGCTTGGCTACCTGTTACCTTCTTTCAATTTAACCATCCCCTATGGCAGACGATTTGGGATCTCACCAATCGCGTTATGGCAGTCGGTATCCAATTAGCAGCACCTTCGCTTCTTGCGATCTTGATGACAGAGATGTTTCTCGGCATCGCTAACCGCTTAGCTCCTCAAGTGCAAATCGCATTCCTAGGCATGTCGCTCAAATCCCTCGTCGGTCTCGCACTGCTCGCGCTCTCGTGGTTCTTCATCCTGCAACAGATGAATAAACAGACGCTACTTTGGCTAAACGATCTGCACAAACTCATCCCGACATTTTCCTAGTTCTAAAAGAGCTTTGCTACATGATGCTTAAATCTCACCACAGAGATGAGAAACCACAGAGAAGAAATTCTTTCTCTGTGGTTTTCCCTCTCTGTGGTGAAATTTAGACATCCTCCCAGCATAACGTGTTTAGGCCACCAATTTTTTTTCGTTGCCCTATTTTTCTCTAAGGGCTTTACTGCATGATGCTTAAATCTCACCACAGAGAGGGGAAACCACAGAGAAGAAATTCTTTCTCTGTGGTTTCCCCTCTCTGTGGTGAGATTTAGACATCCTCCTAGCATAAAATGTTTAGGCCCACCAATTTTTTTTTCGTTGCCCTATTTTTCTCTTCTGAATACATTCTAGAGTAGTTACTTCTAACTCCAAAAGGGGACACTCTATGCACCAAAAATTCAGAAAATTATGGCCTCTGGCACTCACGTCTCTCCTCGCTTTTACGAGTATCGTCGAAGCAGCCACAGACAATGCACAGATGCGCAACATGGAAAACCGCATTACAGCACTCGAACAGAGACGAGGCGCTAATGGGATGCTCAATCCCCCTGCACGCCCTCAAGTCAAAGACGGTGCGGATCTATTTGTTACACTCGATTTACTCGTGTGGCAAGCACGTGAAACGGGCTTGGCACTCGGCATCATGAGCCAAACGCCTGATACCGATGTCATCGCCGGTGGAAAAGTGAGCAACTTCACTTTCGAGTGGAACCCCGGCTTCCGGTTAGGAGTTGGATACAACATGGGCCACGATAGTTGGGATCTCAATTTGACATGGCTCCGTTTTAATACGACAGGCCATCGCAAAGCTCACGCGCATTCTAATCAAGTCTTCTATCCAAGACTCCAACATCCAGCGGATCCCGTTGCTAACGACAACACTTTCAGCAAAGTAAAGGGCCACTGGCGCATGGAACTCAATCAATTAGATCTCGATCTGGGAAGAGAGTTCTACGTCAGCAAGTGGTTAACGCTGCGTCCCCACTTCGGATTGAGAAGCGACTGGATCCATCAAAAGCTAACAGCCAAGTATGATCACGATGCCTTCTTCATTCCTGCACAAGACACCCATGTCAAAGATAAAGACCACTGGTGGGGTATCGGTCTAGAGGGAGGGCTCGACACTCAATGGGGTCTCGGTGGCGGCTGGAGCATCTATGCGAATATCTGCGCAGCGATCATCTATGGATTCCACCACCTCAGCTATACGGATAACGATCCTCAAGGCGCTTTAATCACTCCTGGAACCGATTTCGAATTCGTAGAATTCAAGAGCAGCTCTCACGCTTCTCACCCTATTCTCGATCTCCAATTAGGATTGCGCTGGGATAACATGTTCTGCAACGATCGCTACCACTTCGGCATCCAAACGGGATGGGAGCACCATGTCTACTTCAGCCAAAACCAATTCATGTATCCATCGGATGATGTCAACCCGGGACAATTCTACAGTAACCAAGGAGACTTGACAATGCAGGGATGGACTCTCTCTGCTCGTTTTGACTTCTAAATAAAAAGTCCCCGATTTTTTCTTTAAGAAAAAATCGGGGACTTTTTTTGATCTTAAAAAATTTCTTACAACAGCTCAGAGCGCATGATACGGTATCAAAAAATCCTCCTCCTGGCTCCCTTACCGCTGCTTGCAGCGACGGATCCGATCGAAGAGTTCAACACCCGTCTCACTGCTGTTGAACATCAACTAAAAACTCAAACGCTCTATAACGCTCCCGCTCTTCCCCAGGTACACGACCCTTATCACATCTTTTTTACGGGAGATTTTCTCTACTGGAAAGCAGAGGAAAATGGGCTCACCTATGCCTTAAAAGTCGAGAGTCCAGCTTCTGCAGAGCTCAGCGGATCGATCGAACTCATCGATCCTCATTTCCGTTGGGACTGTGGATTCCGCCTAGGGATGGGATTCGATCTTCCCCATGACTATTGGGATCTCTATTTCAATTGGACAAGGTTTTACACAGGAGCTCATGGACACTGCAACACCAATGCCGTCCAAGGGATCTTTCCCGTCTACGCTTTCCCTTCTGGGCCCTTGCAAAATGCGTTTGTCCCCCATTCAAAAGCCTTCTGGAAACTCTTCCTCAACATCCTAGATTCAGAGCTCGGTAAAGAGTACTACGTCGGAAAGCGCTTATCGTTGCGTCCCCATCTCGATTTGAGAACAGCTTTTATCGATCAAGAATTTACGGTCGACTACGAGAATCCGCCTAAGGCTTTTTTCGATCGCGTCAAATTAAAGAACGACTATTGGGGAGTTGGCCCGAGAACTGGGCTCGATTTTCAATGGTGGATAACAGATGGCTTGAGTTTTTCTGGCAACGTCGCTGTTTCCCTCGTCTATGGAAACTTTTCGATCCATCAAAAAGAAGAACTCGAAGGTTCTTCAACTCCAAGTCTTCATTTTCACAAACATCTCCACACAGCGCGCGCCATTACCGATCTAGGTCTTTACATCGGATGGGACCATATGTGCTTTCACGATACCTTTCACTTCGGCATTAGAGCAGGATGGGAACAGCATGTCTTCTTCGAACAGAATCAATTTTTTAGATTCGTAGATCCCTACTTTCAAGGGAGCATCGTCTCCAACCAAGGCAACCTGATGCTCCAAGGGTGGACCTTCTCTGCGAGGCTCGACTTTTAATGAAGAGCTGCCTCGTTTTGCTCGCACTTCCTTCTGTGTGTTTTGCAGCAAAGAGCATCCCCCCTTCTTATGAAACGCGACTCGCTGCGGTTGAAAAAGCACTCGACCATGGATACAACCTCCCCGCTAGTATCAGTTCTGGGATCTTTCTCCAAGGAGATGTTCTCTACTGGACGGCGCGCGAGCTCGGACTTGAATATGCCCTCAAAGTCAATTCAGCCGAGACCCATTACGCTGTCGAGGGGCTTCAATTCGATTGGGATTTCGGATTTCGAGCGGGAATAGGAACGACGACAAAAGGCAGAAGACTCGATCTCGGACTCTACTGGACACATCTCTTCACACGTGCAAAAGATCGAGGATCCATTTCTTCTTCAGAGGGATTCATCCCCATTTGGTCCCATCCTAACTTTGTGCTCAGTTCAGAAACAGCAACTGACGCCGACGCCGATTGGAAACTCAATTACAATGAACTCGATCTCAATTTCCAATACGCTTTTTACGTCGGCAAATCCTTCATCCTCCGCCCTTTTCTCGGCCCCTCTCTTCTCTGGCTCAATCAAGGCTATAAGCTAAAGTATGGGCGCGCTGAACCGGTCTCTGGAGATGATCATGTGAAGATGAAAAACAAATTCACAGGGGTCGGGCTGACCGCCGGATCGGATTTGCAATTTTGTTTCAAACACGGCTGGAGCCTCTACGGAAAAGCGGGTGTCGGCCTCTATTACGGAAAATTCCACATCAAACGCAAAGAACACTTCATCGATGAGCTAGATGATTTCGAATCCTTGCATGCAAAACAATTGCTTCATGTTGGGACACCAACAACTACATTGGGAATCGGAATCCGCTGGGACCATGGATTTTCCCACAACCGCTACAGCCTCTCGCTCAAATTGCTCTGGGAACAGCTCCTCTTTTTTGGGCAGAACCAACTGTTTCGCTTCCTCACGCCGAGCAATAACGACGTTCAAAGCAACTATGCCGCCAACCAAGGGGATCTAACCTTGCAAGGCGGCACCTTTTCCGTTCACTTCACTTTTTAAGGGGGAAGAGGAACGGGAGACTCAACAGAAGAATCATGCCCCACGACAATAATCGCAGGTGAACTCAACCCCTGAGCCGTCACAGCGATGAGGGTATAAGTCTGATCGTGTTTGGGCTGATCATGATCTTTATAAGAGGTAGTAGCCCCTTCTAAGACAGCGATCAGTTTGCCATTTCGATACAAATAATAGTTCGTAGCTCCAGGAGTTTGCTGCCAAGAGAGTTTATTAAACCGCTCGCTTACAACCCCAAAGTCATCCACTTTCTGCTTTCCCTCAAATCCAGTCGGTGCTGGCGGGGGTGCGGGAGGCGGAGGCGCTGGTGGGGGTGGCGCTGGTGGGGGCGGCGGAGGTGGGGGCGCTGGTGGGGGTGGAGGTGGAGGCGGTGGAGAGGGAGGTGGGGGTGGCGGTGGCGGTGGGGGAGGTGGTGGCGGTGGAAGGGTAAAAAGCGAATAGGTGGGATCATTGTTACTATCATTTGTCCATGTCGCAATGAAGTAGCCAGTTACGAGACTAAAGGAACAAATGACATTTCCGGCTACAGCAGTGGCTCCACCTGCGATTGGGGCCACGGTATTCCAAGTTCCGCCGGAATAGAGTGCGTACCAGGGGTTCTGAGTGGTAAGATCTGCCCAAGTGGCTAAGATCGTAGCCGGGGCATTAGGGAAATTGGACGTTGTAAAGACTGTACCCTGTACGGCTGAAGCTCCAGTAATTTGCAGAGCAGGTGTCCAATTCGGTGTCGTAGAAGGGGAAAAAAACGCATACATCGGCAGCGAGCTCCCAACATCACTCCAGGTCGCAATAAATCGATCCGATTGCAGATCGAAAAAAACGAAGGGAACATTTTTTGCTCGAGGAGAACCGTTAAAAGTTGCAGCTGAGCTCCAAGCTCCTCCCGTGTAAAAAGAGTAATAGAGCGTATTGTTATTATTCACACTCGTCCAAACAGCCAAAGCATTACCAGTGGAAGGATCGACAGTTGAGAAGGGGACATCCTGTGCTTCTGCGCTAATAGCACCAGGAAAAAGCTGGTTATGCGGCCAGGTAGAGCCATTGTAGAAAGAATAAACAGGTGCGGTGTTAGGTACAGATGGATTAGTAGGCGTCCAGGTAGCTAAAAATTGTCCTCCAGAGGGCATCGCTGAGACAGAAGCGATGCCATGCATATCCGTGTTTGCGAGAATCTCCGCAGCTTCCCATGACGGTGGCGTAGCCCCTGGTGAAAATCTTGCGTAGTAGAGTCTTCTCTCTGTATTAACCCATGTACCCATAGTAATTCCATTGCGCTGGACAGCAGTTGTAATCGTACTATTTCCATTTACTAGTTGACTGATGGTCCCAACGTCAGTCCAAATGGTGCTTGGAACCGGTGGCCCAAAGAGCGAATAGACGGGGGTCTGAGTAAGACTATTACTCGACCAGGTAGCGAGGAACTGATTTGTCGTAGGAATAAAAGAAACGAAAACATCTTGATTATTTTGTACACCCTCCCCAGAGATTATCTGAGGGGTAGTCCAGGCCGCAAACCCCAGCAGCGAATATGCAGTGCATAAAGAAAGGGACAACCAATAATTCCAGCGCATGAAAACCTCATTAGAAACAACTTGTAACGCAAATTTTACTTGACGCTAAGAAGCAACGCAATTCTTTTTTTGCATTTTTTGAGGATACACCCCTTCCTCTCAGGCTCTCACAGGCACTGCATCAATAAGACATGGCAGGGAAAAGCAGTAGTGAAACCTCTTTGAGGACAGCGACCAAGTGGTTGATCTCCTCCATCGTCGTGTAGATGCCGAAAGAGATGCACACCAACGACGAGAGTTGGAAGCATCGTAAGATCGACTGGGCGCATAGGTGGCCTATGCGCACAGCGATCTTTCGGATGTCGAGGAAGGTCCTGATATCTAGAGGATGTAATCCTTCAGGAGGCATCCCTGCACATATCTCGGGGATACCTCCTGTATTCTTTCCAAAGATCAACTCCCTGCCGCATGTATCGCCGGTCGCGGTTGATTCGGCAGTGAGAGTTTAGAAAGGGGAAGAGGAGCGGGAGGGTCAGCGGGAGAATCATGCCCTACGACAATAATCGCAGGGGAACTCAACCCCTGAGCCGTCACAGCGATGAGGGTATAAGTCTGATCGTGTTTGGGCTGATCATGATCTTTATACGAGGTAGTATCTCCATTTAAAACAGCGATCAATTTGCCATTTCGATACAAATAATAGTTCGTAGCTCCAGGAGTTTGCTGCCAAGAGAGTTTATTAAACCGCTCGCTTACAACCCCGAAGTCATCCACTTTCTGCTTTCCCTCAAATCCAGTCGGTGCTGGCGGGGGTGCAGGAGGCGGAGGTGCGGGAGGTGGTGGCGGTGGTGGCGGTGGTGGCGGCGGAGGTGGTGGAGGGGGCGCTGGTGGTGGTGGGGGGGGCGCTGGGGGCGGAGGAGGCGGCGGCGGTCCTGGTGGAGGGGGTGGGGGTGGTGGCGGAGGAGGTGGCGGCGGGGGGGGTGGCGGAGGAGGTAAAATGGTAAAAAGCGAATAGTTGGGATTATTAGCGTTATTTGTGGTATCCCTCCATGCAATCATGAAGGTAGTAGAGGAGTTAACAACGCCAACAGTTGGAATGAGATTGTTACCTCCTGTTGCGGCAAGTGTAGGTGGTGGTTCCATGCTCCAACTCAAACCCGTTGTGGAGAATGCCGTATTGAGGCCACCATTGATATCAATCCAAGTGGCGAGATAAGGTCCAGGAGCACCTATTGAGTTGGCAATACAGTTAAAGACTGTATCCCTCACAGGACTCACTACCAGTATTGAAGGGAGTTCCCAGGTGTTTGTGGAAGGAGTGTAAGACGCAAAGGTCGGATTTCCCGTGCTATTATCAGCCCAAGTCGCGAGGAATCTCCCTGTGTTAGGATCGAAAGAGACGAAGGGGGAACGTTTAGCAGTGGGAACCCCCGGAAGGGTGGCTGCTGTAGTCGGAGTCGGATTGCCCGCAGTGAAATAGGAGTATGTGGGGCGATTGGCATTGGCCGTATCCGCCCAAACAACGAGAATATTTCCAGAATGATCGGAAGCAGCATAGGGGTTGCATGCCGCGATAGCAACACCGGGGAATACAGCTCCTTTACTCCATGTGCCCGTGCCACTGGAATTGAAAGCATAATAAGGTTGATTATTTGTAACCCATGTGGCGAAAAATTGACCTGGATGTGCGCCTGTAGGAGCAAAGACAATCCAGGGACTGCATCCGCTTTCTTCGTCATCTGAAATAGCCTTGGCTGCCCCCTCCCAATTGGGGCTCTGATAAAGGATCGAACGGCCGAGGTTTTGTCCGCCCCCATCTTTCCACACAGCCATCGTTGTCCCATTAGAAAAATCAGGGGCAGTGTAGACATTGGGAGATGCGGTTACGAAGACAATACTATTGGCCTGATTCCAACTGGTACCCCCTGTGAAAAGAGCAAAAGTGGGATAGTCGAAATTGACATTGTTAAATACCCACGTGGCCATAAACTGACTCGTCACAGGATTAAAAGAAACGGCGACATCGCTTGAGCTAGGGACGATATTGCCCGTACCGATGACAGCAGGTGGAGTCCACTGCGTAAAACCCGGCAGTGAGTATGCAGTGCATAAAGAAAGAGACAACCAATACTTCCAGCGCATGAGAACCTCAGTAGAGAAAACTTGTACCACAAATTTTACTTGACGCTAAGAAGTAATGCAATTCTTTTTTTGCATTGTTTGAGTCTTTTTGAGTCCACTTGGGTATAGAGATTGTAGACAGGCTCTCATCGCCACTACATCAATAAGACATAGCAGGGAAAAGCAGGAGTGAAACCTCTTTGAGGGCAGCGACGAAGTGGTCGATCTCTTCCATCGTCGTGTAGATGCCGAAAGAGATGCGCACCAACGAGGAGAGTTGGAAGCGCCGTAAGGTCGGCTGCGCGCAGAGGTGGCCTGTGCGCACGGCGATCCCTCGGATGTCGAGGAGGGTCGCAATATCGAGAGGATGCAATCCCTCGATTGTGAAACTGATGATCGGGCCTTTGTTTTCAGAGGTGCCGATGATCTTCAAGCCCTTCACTTCGCTCAGACGTTTTGTCGCGTAGTTGAGTAAATCACGTCCCCAAGCTGCGATCTGATCGCGACCGACCGATTCGATAAAATCGATCGCCTCTCCGAGGCCCATCACTTCAGCGATGCCCGGTGTCCCCGCTTCGAACTTCAAGGGGATCTCTTGGTAGCTTGCGCTGGTGAGCGTTACTTCCTCGATCATATCTCCTCCGCCTTGATACGGGGGCATTTTCTCGAGAAGATTTTTCTTTCCGTAAAGGACTCCGATTCCAGTGGGGCCATAGGCTTTGTGTCCTGAGAAGACGTAAAAATCAGCGTTGAGCTTCTGTACGTCAACGGGCATGTGCCCAGCGCTTTGCGCTCCATCGATTAAGACCTTAGCTCCTTTTGCATGGGCGCGTTGGATGATTTTCTCAATGGGATTTAAGGTGCCTGTCGAATTGGCGATATGCGCGATACTGACGATCTTCGTCTTCTCCGTTAAAAGCGCATCGAAGGCGTCGAGATCGAGCTCGGCTTGATCGGTGATCGGAATGAAACGCAAATGCGCTCCCGTCCGCTCTGCTGCCCATTGCCAAGGGATGATGTTCGAATGATGCTCCATTTCAGAAATTAAAATCTCATCGCCTGGTTGCAAAAAGGCTTCAGAAAAACACTGCGCGACGAGATTGATCCCCTCCGTCGTTCCCTTGGTAAAAATGATCTCTTCGACAAAACTTGCGTTCAGAAAGCTCCGTATTTTCTGTCTCACTTCCTGATAGCGGGTCGTCGCAGTGCTCGCAAAATCGTATACAGAACGGTGTACAGTTGCATAATTATTGGAATAAAAATCACTCATCGCTTGAATGACCGACCGGGGCTTTTGAGATGTCGCGGCAGAATCGAAATAGATAAAGGGTTTACCGTGCAATAACTGTTGCAACATGGGAAACTCTCTTCTGATTTTCCAAATGTTAAAGTCTGCTTGCCTTTTCATATTTTTTCCTCCATAAACATCTCGATAGCGTCTTGTATATGCGCGTAAGAAATTCCCTCTACTACTTCGCGACAGAAGGCGCGCACGAGTAATTGCTGTGCGACATCGGAATCGATTCCCCGGCTTTTGAGATAGAAGAGCGGCTCTGGGGCAATTTGAGAAATGGTGGCGCCATGCGATGCTTTCACATCGTCTGCAAAAATTTCTAGGCCCGGTTTGCTGTTGGCGACAGCTCCTGGGCTTAAGATCAAGTGGTTGTTCAGCTGATAAGCTTCTGTCTTTTGCGCCTCTTCTCTGACGAAAATTTTCCCTTCAAAACTCGACTGGCTCACATCTTTTAATACCCCTTTGAACAATTGCATCGAACGGGTGTGGGGCGCTTCATGTTCGACCTTGACGTGGGTATGCGCCGTTCGATTGCCTGCTAAGAGAGATAACCCTTTGAGCTCCACCTCTGCGTTTTCCCCTTTGAGATGTACTTTGTAGCTCGTTCTCTTAATCTTGCTTCCTTCTGTTACAGAAAGAGAATACAGGTGGGCATTTTTCTTGAGGGTCGCACGCACTGTTTTAAAAGACCATCCAAAGGGGGCGCTCTCTGTGTGATTGAAGAGTTGAAGACGCGCGCTTTCTTCCAAAACACAATCGATCGAGGGACTAAAGAGATGAGAGACTCCAGGGCTTTTGTCTAGGGCTGTCGTTACAAGCGATGCTTGGGAATATTTTCCGAGGACGAGGTGTAATCGGGGCAAGATGACTTGTGGCGCATCGGAATGCGATAGGAAAAGACACTGTAGCGGCGCCTCTAAAACGACATGAGGGGGAAAGTAAACAAACACCCCGCCTTCATGCAAAGAGAGATTGAGAAGGGCAAAAGGATCTGTTTCTTCTTTCAGGAGCTTTGTCAGATGCGTCTGTAAAAAGTGGGGATGCGTTTTTAGCGCCTCTTCTAACGAGAGGATGACCACTTCTTCGGGAATCCCGGTGCGATCGCTGAGCGAGGGAACGTAGCGTCCATCGACAAAGACCAAATGCGCAGCATGTGGCTGAGTTTGGGGTAGTGTTTCAGAAGGGACAGTGAAGGGAGCATTGAGACAATCTCGCAAGGAGAGGTACTGAAACCCTTCCGTCTTTTTCGTCGGAAGACCGTGACTCAAGAACTTTTCCCATCCCTCTTTTCTCCAAGGATTTCGATTCTCGTGCTGTGTAAATCGCTCTTGCAGGTGCTCTAGTAACTGCGTCATGACAGAACCATTTCCTCATAGCCTCTCGATTCGAGCTCCAATGCCAATTCCGGACCTCCCGTCTGGACGATTTTGCCATCGAGAACGACATGGAGATAATGGGGGCGGATGTAATCGAGCAGTCTTTGGTAGTGAGTGATCAAGATCAGGGCATTATCTGGCCCCACTAAATAATTGACTCCGCGCGCGACGATGCGCATCGCATCGATATCGAGACCAGAGTCGGTCTCATCGAGAATAGCGAGCTTCGGTTCTAAGAGGGCCATCTGGAGAATTTCATTCCGTTTCTTTTCACCTCCAGAAAACCCCTCGTTGAGATTTCTCGATTTAAACTCGTTTTTCACTTCGATGAGTGCCATTTTTTCATCTAAAAGAGGCGCGAATTCCTCTTCAGTAAGAGGAGGGAGCTGCTGAAATTTTCGCTTTGCGTTTAAGGCTGCAAGCAGAAACTGGGGGTTAGAAATCCCCGGAATCTCGATCGGATACTGAAATCCCATGAAAATGCCGAGCACAGCGCGCTCTTCAGGGGCTAATTCCAAAATATTTTGCCCTTCGAAGAGGATCTCTCCGTGGGTGATCTCATAGGCGGGATCCCCTGCGATCACTTTCGCAAGCGTCGACTTACCCGCTCCATTGGGTCCCATGATCGCATGGATTTCTCCCTTCCGGACTGTCAAATTAAACCCGTTTAAAATGGGCTTTCCATCGATTTGAACATGGAGTTCTTTGATTTCTAGCATGGTTATCCTACCGACCTTTCTAATTTTAAAGTGAGGAGCTTCTGCGCTTCTACCGCAAACTCCAAGGGAAGCTCTTTAAACACTTCGAGACAAAATCCCTTGACGATCATCTGGATCGCATCTTCGCGCGAGATCCCGCGCATCTGCAAATAGAGGAGCTGCGCTTCATTCATCTTCGATGTCGATGCTTCGTGCTCTAGTTGGCTGCTTTGATTGGCGCATTCGATGTAGGGAAAAGTATTGGCAGAACAGCGATTGCCGACTAACATCGAATCGCATTGCGTGTAATTGCGCGCATTTTCTGCGCGTGGCGCCATTTTCACTAAGCCGCGATAAGTGTTATGCGACTCATCTGCAGAGATCCCCTTGGAGATAATCGTCGACTTGGTATTTTTGCCGAGGTGAATCATCTTCGTTCCCGTATCCGCTTGCATTTTACCGGAAGTCAAAGCGACAGAGTAAAACGCTCCGACAGATTCATCCCCTTGTAAAATGCAACTCGGGTATTTCCACGTGATCGCAGCTCCCGCTTCGACCTGTGTCCAAGAGATCTTCGAGCGGTATCCTTCACAACGTCCCCGCTTGGTGACAAAATTGTAAATTCCCCCCTCTCCTGTTTTGGGATTACCTGAGTACCAGTTCTGCACGGTCGAGTATTTGATCTCTGCGCGGTCTTTTGCGATGAGTTCGACCACTGCTGCGTGTAATTGATTGCGATCGTAGGCCGGTGCCGTGCACCCTTCGAGGTAGCTGACATAGGAGTCATCTTCTGCGATGATCAACGTCCGCTCGAATTGGCCGCTCTCTTTGTCGTTGATGCGAAAATAAGTCGATAGTTCGATCGGAGAGCGCACCCCTTTGGGGACATAGACGAAAGAGCCATCGGAAAACACCGCAGAATTGAGTGCGGAAAAGTAATTGTCCCCGATCGGAACAACGGAACCTAAGTATTTTTCGATCAACTCAGGATAAAGGTGGATCGCCTCAGAAATCGGACAGAGGACGACGCCCGCTTCTTGCAGCGTCTTTTGAAACGTCGTTCCCAACGAGACGGAATCGAAGACGATATCGACAGCGACATTAGTGAGTCTCTTCTGTTCATCCAAAGGGATCCCGAGCCGCTCAAACGTCTTTAAAATCTCTGGATCGACCTCGTCTAAACTATTTAGAGATTGTTTTTTCTTAGGCGCTGAGTAGTAACAGATATCTTGATAATCGATGGGAGGATAACGGACATTGGCCCAGGAGGGCTCTTTCATCTCTTTCCAGCGATGGAACGCCTTCAGGCGAAAATCCAACAAAAAGGGGGGTTCCTTCTTTTTTTCAGAAATCGCGCGCACGGTCTCTTCAGAGAGTCCCTTCGGGAAAGACTCCGTCTCGATATCCGTTACAAAACCGTACTTATAATCCTCGCGCTCCTTGAGAAGCTCTTCTGTCGACATGTATCCTCTTTTTCATCTCAGAGCCGAGATTGGAAACAGGCTCTCAAAAGATAATACATTAAACCGCTTGAACTTTCAATGTAGGAATGGAGATCAACCTATCTCAGTAAAATTTTTCGTTGATTTTCGGGATTATTTTGGGCTTTGTTGCATAAATAGCTGAATTTCACCACAGAGATGGGAAACCACAGAGAGAAAGTTCATACTAAAAATTTTCTCTCTGTGGTTTCCCATCTCTGTGGTGAAATTCAGCTATAATTAACTAAAACGCTTTACTGAGATAGTCTTATACCAAGAGTGTTTTTAAATGGGCCTCTGCCCTCACCAAATGTTCGGGCAAGTCGATCCCAAACACCTCATGCTCAGTTTCGTGAACGCGCAACTTAAGATTATAATAGAGAAATCTAAGCATCTCGAGCTGTTCCGCGTTTTCGATAGCAACAGCAGAAGTGTAAGAAATTTTCTGCAACGCCTCTTGAGTAAAGGCATAGAGGCCAACAGCCTTATAAAATATTTTACTCTCCTCTGGGACAGCATCCCGATAATAGGGAATCGGAGAGCGGGAGAAATAGAGCCCATACCCTCGGTGGTCGCACACGACCTTGGCGATCTGGGGGTTTAAGACCTCTTGAGGATCGACGATGCGCTTCTTGAGTGTCCAGATGTCGCCCCCTTCTGAATCACATGTCTGCAAGAGATCGCTGATCATCTGCTCTGAAATGAAAGGCTCATCCCCTTGCCAGTTGACCCAAATGTCAGCAGAGAGAGCTTTTCGCTCACACAACTCGACAAGGCGCGCCGTTCCACAGATACACGATTCTGCTGTCATGAAGTATTGCCCAGAAAAGCGATCGATGACCGCAGCGATCTCCTCTGAATCGATCGCAAAGACTACCTTATCGAAATAAGAAACGGCGCATGCCTTCTCGTAAACCCATTGCAAGAGGGGTTTATCACAGAGCGTCGTCAACATCTTAGCGGGAAACCGGGTCGATTTCAACCGCGCCGGAATGACACAAACTACGCGCTTTGATCCTATCATATTATCACCAGTTTATCTAGATACCAAGCGATCGTCTTTGCGATGCCTGCATTAAAATCATGGGCGGGCTCCCACCCCAAACTTTTCCTGATCTTTCCACAATCGATCGCGTAGCGAAAATCGTGTCCGGGACGATCGGGGACAGAGCGAATTAAAGCGCGGTAAAGACAAGGATCTTCCCCTGTTTCTTTGGCGATCTGGTCGCTAATGAGGAAAATGAGGTCTCTATTAGCGATTTCGCAAGAACCTCCGATGTCATAAATCTCTGAGGGGTTTTCCTCTTCTAAGATTTGCCACACAGCTGCACAATGATCATCGACGAAGATCCAATCGCGTATCTGGTTCCCCTCTCCATAAAGGGGAATTTCCTTCTTCTGCAGACAATTCCTGATGATCGTTGGGATAAATTTTTCTTCATTTTGGCAAGGGCCATAATTATTCGTGCAATGGGAAAGGGTCGCAGAAAGACCGTAGGTATGTGCATAAGCGCGGACGAAGTGATCAGAGGCGGCCTTCGATGCTGCGTAGGGAGAATTGGGGCGATAAGGAGAATCTTCAGCGAACTTTCCATCCAGAGAAAGGGAACCATAGACCTCATCTGTCGAGATATGATGGAAGTGGATTTCAGGATGGCGTCTCACCACATCGAGCAAGGCCAAAGTCCCACCGACATTAGTCTCGTAAAAAACCCGAGGACCGGAGATGCTCCGATCGACATGACTCTCTGCGGCAAAGTGGACGATCGCTTCGATCCCCTCCTCCTCGCAGATTTGTTCGATAAGAGCCTCCTCGCGGATATCTGCTCGCACAAATCGGTAGCGAAAATCATCGGCGCTACTTTCCAAGTTGGTTAAATCCGCGGCATAAGTCAGCACGTCGAGATTGACGATCCGCTCTAAAGAGAAGATCTCGCGCAACCCATATCGAATAAAGGCGGATCCGATAAAACCGGCGCCTCCTGTGACTAAAATCCGTTTAAGCTCTTTTTTCATAAGCACTAACTAGTTCATTAAAAATCGCATCCCAAGGACGGGGCGCTATGCCCGTCATTGTTTCAAAATGGGTCGTGTCTAAAACAGAACACAGCGGTCGAGGTGCAAGCGTCGGGAAACGGGCCGCTTCAACTGGAATAATTTCTTCACAGAGCACATCGATTCCCTTTTGTCTCAATAAAGAGAGTAGCTCAAGAGCGATTTTGTAGCGAGAGCCAACCCCCTGATTGGCAAAATGGACGATCCCCTCGTGATCTAATAGGGCTAGGATCGCTTCTGAGAGATCTTTACAATAGGTGGGCTTTCCATATTGGTCTGAAACAACTGTCAAACTTTTCTTTTCCTTGAACCACTGGAGTAGACTGGAAATAAAATTTTTTCCCTCCCCTCCAAATACCCAAGAGGTGCGCACGACACAAGCGGTAGGGTCATGCGCCAAAACCGCTTTTTCTCCCTGAAGCTTTGTCCATCCATAAAAATTGATCGGAGCGCATAGATCTTCCTCTCGATACGCCTGAGCGCTCTCTCCTGAGAAAACGTAGTCGGAAGAGATGTGAATATAGCGCAGCGAGAGCGCTTTTGCCACTTTTGCGCCATTGAGAGCCCCTTCGACATTGACCAGAAAGGCGGATTCTCGATCGAGTTCTGCCCGATCGACATCTGTAAAAGCGGCGCAATTGACGATATGGGAGGGGGCGATCTTTTGGCCTATCTCATAGAGAGAAGCAAACTGGGTGACATCCGCCTCTTTGCGAGAGGTCCCCACCGCCTCAATCCCCTGAGCCTTGCAATAACTAAGGAAGGCTTTTCCCAACATCCCTTGAGAACCTAAAACCCAAATTTTCATCGAAGGGACTCCAAGAGCGTTGGAGATTGTAGATCCCTTTCCGAAAGAAGCGGAGAGGCGATCGGCCAATCGATCCCGACAAAAGGATCATCATAGCGAAACCCCTTTTCCTCTTGGGGGTCATAAACAGAGCTGACCTTATAGCAAACGTGGGCCTCCTCGCTCAAAACGCAAAACCCATGCGCATAACCCACGGGGATGAACAATTGATCCCCCTCTTCAGCGCTTAAATAAATCCCGCCCCACTTCCCAAATGTGGGACTATTCGGTTGAATATCGACAAACACGTCGAAAATCTTCCCGCTTATCACAGTGATTAATTTAGCCTGTCCGGGAGAGCGCTGAAAGTGCATCCCCCTTAGAGTTCCTTTTTTAGAAAAAGAGTGATTGTCCTGGACAAACTCGCAAGAGACCCCCGCTTCGGCATAGAGGTTTTTGCGAAAAGTCTCGCGAAAAAATCCCCGGTCATCGGCCCATATTTTTGAGCGGATGTGCTTCACACCGGGCAAGAGAAAATCGACGACCTGTGTCATACCCCTCAAAATTTCTCAAAAAACACCATGATATAGCATTTCTCTATACTTTTCATCAAGTATTCCTTGATTTTTTATGGCACGTTCGACTACTTTTGTATCTTGTTTAAAAACCCGTTAATTTTTTTATTCGTTAAGGAGCCCCATGCACCTTTTTCACTCCCTAGGTCACGTCTTCGGCGGGACACTCCTCATCACAGGAACAACTATTGGAGTGGGAATGCTCGCCCTCCCTGTCGCAACAGGTGAAGCGGGTTTTTTGCCAGCCATCACGGTCTATTTTTTGTGCTGGCTCTTCATGTTGTGTACAGGACTTCTCCTCCTTGAAGTGTGCGTGTGGATGCCCAAGGACTCCAACCTGATCACGATGGCTCACCGCTTATTCGGGCCCATCGGTAAAAACATCTGTTGGGTCGTCTATCTCTTCCTCTTTGCCACTGTTTTGATCGCGCACGTCGTCGGAGGAGGAGCCGTGCTCAGCGAATTGAGTCTCGGGAAAATCCCTGAATGGCTTTCGATGACCCTCTACGTCCTCATCTTTTCCCCTATTGTCTACCTTGGGACAAAATGGGTCGATCGGCTCAACATCACTCTGATGCTCGGTGTCGCCATCTCTTATTTCCTATTCATTTTCGTCTCCTATGACAGCGTCGATCTCCAGCTGTTAAAACACGTGAATTGGTCCAAAGCATGGGTCGCCCTGCCAATCCTATTTACCGCATTTACTTTTCAAGTCATCATCCCCACCCTCATGACCTACATGAATCGAGATGTGAAAAAAGTGAGACTAGCGATCTTTTTAGGGACCAGCATCCCCCTTATCGTTTACGTCATTTGGGAATTCCTCATCCTCGGCATCGTACCTGTAGAGGGACCCAGTGGCCTCGCCGTCGCCGCGCAAAAAGGATGGAACGCCGTCATGCCCCTTAAAGAACTGATCGGCAGCCCCATCGTTTTTGCGATCGGTAAATCCTTCGCTTTCTTCACGATGACAGCTTCCTACATCGCCCTCTCCCTAGCCTATCTCGATTTTTTGGCAGACGGCCTTAAAGTGAAGAAAAAAGGGATCAAAAAAGTCCTACTCTGCATCGCGATTTTCGCCCCTCCGACTTTCATCGCTACCACCTATCCCCACATCTTTCTAACCGCTTTGAGCTATGCAGGCGGATTTAGTTGCGCTATTTTGTTCGGACTCTTCCCTCCCCTTATGGTCTGGGTAGGACGTTACATCAAACGCTATGAACACAACTTCCAACTACCGGGAGGAAAACCCTTCCTCGCTCTTTTGATCTTATTCATCCTCGTCGAATTGAGCCTCGAGACGTTTTCCCTCTTCTCGTAAACCGAAAAATTTATCTGTCAAAAAAAGCCAAATAAAGATTAGACTTTCTCCTATTACGCTAGCCTTAAGGAGAACCCACCATGCGCCACTGGAAATTGTGTTTAGGAGCTTTTTTATGCAACGCAGCCATTTATGCTGCTTATGAAGAACCATTCTCTCCCCTTCCCTTCATTGCAGCGGAAAAAATCTCCCCCACTCCCACTCCGACACCCCCACCAGCGGAAACAGCAGAACAAATGCCTCAGGCCTGGTTGGTAGGACCCCTCCTCACTCCTTCAGCCCACGTTGTTCCCAAAGGCCATTTCAACTACGAACCCTATCTCTACGGCTCGACGACTTATGGCGGCTATAACTCTCGCTGGCACGGCGTCAAACTGCCCCAGAACGTCTACCAAATCTACACACAACAGAACTTCCAAATCGGAATGCCTTACTTGATGGACTTCACCTTCACCCCCCAATTTGCGTGGAATTACACGGAGGGCGCTGGTCACTGGGTGCTCAATGACATGCCGTTTGGTTTTGACTTTCAGCTCCACTACCGCCAACCTAAGGAGTGGTTTCCCTCGGTAAAACTCGCAATCCGAGCCAACTTCCCCCTCGGCAAATACCAAAGACTCAATCCCAAGAAGCTCGGTCAAGATATCGGTGGATCTGGCAGTTGGACCCCATCCATTGCGATCAACATGTCTCGCATGCTGTGGTTTGGAGGCGTTCAGTTCCTATCTCTGCGCTGGAGCGTCGGCTACGCTTTTCCCACCCCTGTTCATGTGAAGGGATTCAATGCCTATGGCGGCGGACACCACACGCGTGGAACTGTATTCCCGGGACAAAACCTACAAGTCCTCTTTGGAATGGAGTACACATGGACACGCCACTGGGCTTTTGCGCTTGACCTCGACTACTCCCACAATAATAAGACCCGATTCAAAGGGCATAAGGGTAAGACAGCTGGCGTGCCGAACGTCATCGGAAGACCCTCCTCCGAACAGTTCAGTCTTGCGCCTGCGTTTGAATACAACTGGAGCGCTAACGTCGGGATGATCGCAGGCGTGTGGTTCACGGTAGCTGGCAGAAATTCAGGCGAATTCGCCCAAGGGGTCGTCGCAGTCAACATCTACCATTAGAACCTATCTCAGTAAAAAGTTTCAGTCGATTTTCGGGTTTTGGCAATGATCAGAAAAAAAGTCGGAGAAATCGAGTTTTTGCAGTTTGAGCTGCTCTCCGGTTTTCCCCAATTGCGCCATGGGATATTCTTAAGACATGGCGGGGTAAGCTCAGCCCCTTTTTCCTCTCTCAGTTTGGGCGGGAAAAATGGGGACACCCCAGAAAACATCCGCGAAAATAGAAAGAGAATTCTCTCCGCCCTAGGCGCCACCCATTACGTCTCTGGAGACCAGACCCACTCCAAAGAGGTCAAGCAGATCGAAACCCTAGACTATCCAGGTGTCTGTGACGGCCTGATCACGTCTCAAACAGAGGTCGCCCTCTTGCTCAATCACGCCGACTGCCAGATCGCCATTTTTTACGATCCGATCGAACAAGCAATCGCTAACGTCCACGCGGGATGGCGAGGAAATGTCCAGAATATCTATAGAGAGACCATCCAAAAGATGCGACACGCCTTTGGTAGCCTGCCCCAAAATCTCCTCGTCGGCATCTCACCGAGCCTCGGCCCAGAATATGCAGAATTTAAAAACTACAAGGTAGAATTCCCAGAGAGTTTCTGGGATTTTCAGATCCGCCCCGACTACTTTAACCTCTGGGAAATCGCCCGCTCCCAACTAGAAGCGGAAGGGGTCCTCCCCCACCACATCCAAATCGCCTCCCTCTGCACCTACACCGAATCCAACGACTTTTTCTCCTACCGCCGCGACAAGCTCACAGGGCGAAACGGCACCGTCGTCCTAATGAATAAAAATCCAGTATAGCCATTATCTCGAATTTCACCACAGAGAGGGGAAACCACAGAGAAGGAATTTTTAAATATAAATTTCCTCTCTGTGGTTTCTCCTCTCTGTGGTGAAAACTATTTATGCGACAGCGCTCTATTGGGCAGGGAGCTCTTTTGAGAAAAAGTCGAAGGCGATCTTGGAGATATCGCGCTGCACCTTTTGTCGGTCGATCGTCTTAGGATCTCCCCAGTATTTTGCATCGAGAAACCGCTTACCTATCAAGGTCGGGGCATTTAAAAAGACAAAATGGGTCGCCTCTCCTTGTAAAATCATCAGTGAGGATGTCTTAATGTTTTCTGCATAAATTTTGGCATTGAACTCTACAGGAGCAATTAAATCCTTTTCAGGGGCTACGATATAGACGGGGATCTGAATGTTTTCGAGACTCTCCTGATCGAAGAGCGTTCCAAGAGCCGGCGCCATGACGAATATGGCCGAAATTCGCTCGTCGCGAAAAGAGCCACAAGCTTCACTAAAATCGATCTTTTCGATCACCTCAGAAGAGACAAAGCTGCCGAGTTCTTTAATGCAGGTACCCTTGAGCTTATCGACATCCTCGATATTTGCATAAGCACCTGCGACCCAAATTCCTGTCGCTCCGCCTAGAGAATAACCGGTAAAACCGATCCGTTTCCCATCGATCCGCCCCTCGAAAAAAGGCAGGGATAACATTTGATCCAAAATGAAAGAGACATCCTTAGGACGCTCCCAAGGGCGTGCGTAGCATTCAGGGATCTTGTTATTCCACGTATTTCCAAAATGATCCATCGCAGCGACGATGTATCCATTTGCTGAAAGAATCTCTGCGAGCCATGAGATATTAAACCGATCACAACCATGGCCATGGGAAAGAATGATGAGAGGATACTCCTTTTTCTTGTCACTCAAGGGGGCATCCCGCGCCTCATCGCAGCGCAGCCAGACACCCGCAGGCGTTTGCGCTGGAATATGGGCATCAATCGGATACCAGACCTCCGTCGTCAAGGGACGGTCCCTCGTGGCATCGTAAAAATGCAACGTCATGATCCCCGTCTTCTGGGGCTTCAAGATCATTTTGTGGAAATATTTGCTGAAATTGATCCCATAACCAAAAGGAATCACGAATAAGATCAACGGTGCCGCAAGACAAACGATCCATTTAACACGCTTCTTAAACATAGCTAGTTCTAATATCCCCTGATATATACTTAACTAACACAGTTCGTATTTATTTTAAAACCAAAATTAAAATAAAACCTCACTCAAAAAGAAAAAAGAGCAAAAACCCTTGTGCGGATTCTCTTTCATGGTTATGCTACGAATTTTGTGCCCAAAGAAACCGGAAGGTGCTATTTGTCAAATTTCCGATGCCTCAAGTTGTTTCGGTATATCCTCTCTTTTCTCTTGTTCTTATTCATCGGGAATGCCCTTGCTGCTGAAGAACCATCCCCCCGAAAAACCGTCCTGGTCCTCTCTAGTACAGGGGGAGGCGGACACATCGTCGCTGCAAATGCTCTCGAAACGCTCCTAGGGAACAAGTATGACTTCAAGGTGGTCACCCCCATCAACCAACTGCGCATCTGGGGAATCCCCTCTGGAGAGCAATTTTATAATATGATGCTGCGCAATGGCTGGATCCGTTCGATGAATTTCATGGTGCGCCATGTCGTTCCCTCGCTCTTTCATTCGCGCGCTGGCAAAATAGAGGAGCTCATTACCTCCTACATCGAGAGATACGAACCTGAGCTCATCATCTCATTGATTCCCTTCATCAATTACCCCGCAACGGAGGCTGCGCGTAAAAAAGAGATCCCCTACCTGCTGATCACAACAGACAACAACCTCTCCAATTGGGTGTACGACATGGACAAGCTCAAACACCCCAATTTCAAGGTGACCATCGGAGCAGATCTCCCTACGACCCGCAATATCCTACGCGACAAACAGATCAAGGATCAATGCATTGAAACAGTCGGACTCCCCTTAAGACCCTCCTTCATCGCAGACAAAAATCGATCCCAAATTCTCAATGCTTTCGAGCTACCGGAAGAAAAACCGATCGTTTTGATCGTCATGGGGGGCGCTGGAGGCTCAGCTGCTTATGAATACGCAAAGCGGATCGGTCAGACAGATTTTGGAGCACATCTCATCGTCGTCGCAGGGCGCAATGAGGGGTTGAAGAAGGCCCTAGAGAGGTTAAACCTCCACCCTTCCAACTCTCTGACGGCTCTCGGTTATACGGAACAACTCGCTGATCTGATGGCCATCTCCAAAGTGATCATCACAAAACCCGGCCCCGGCACGATCAATGAAGCGATGGCGATGAAACTCCCTATCCTCATCGACAATACGGGAATTTCTCTCTTCTGGGAACGCGCGAATGTCGACATGGTCCTCAACTACGGCGTCGGAGAACGGATCCGCAACTATAAACAGATCAAAAAACTCTTAATGCCTTATCTGTTCGATGTTCCTAAGAAGGAAAGTTTAGGCCAGTTGTTTACCAACGTCCCTCCTAACCAGTTCCATGAGCGCATCGACGGAATTATCGAAGAACTGATCCGAGCTAATGCTGACTGACCACTTCTCCTACCTCACTTTCTGGGAGCATCCTCTAGATACTCTCTGCTATTTTTCATTTGCGATGAGTTTTTTGAGCTTGTGGATTAAGAAAAACGGTTGGATCTTCGGCTCTTTTGCCTTCATTTCCGTCGGCCTCGCCCTTCACACAGGCATCCTCTCCTGGATCGGTCTCATCCCTTTGATCGTTTTGGCCATCTGCCACCTCTCCCTAAAAAAGAACCGGTTTGCTCCGTTTTGTATTGCAACAGCCATCTCCTGTGCCCTCATCTTCCATTTTCTACCCGGCTTTCACAACTGGGAGCTCCTCTCTAAATTTAAGATCAGCCCAGACAGTATGCCCTACAGCTTATGGCTTAATTTCGACTCCCCCTGGGTGGGATTTTTGCCTCTGGCCCTCTCCATCCCCCTTCTCAATTCCAGACAAGCGCTTCTAAAAATGTTGAAAACGGGGCTCCCTTTGAGCATCATCGGGATCCTCATCTTCATGCTTATCTCGTTAAGTACGGGGCAAGTGCGGTGGGACGTGAAGGTCCCCCTCTTTTTCTTCGTCTGGGCGATCAAGAACCTGGTCTTCGTTTCGATTCCAGAGGAAGGTTTTTTCCGGGGATTCATCCAGAGAGAAATGTATCTCTACTGGTTTAAAGACAGCAAATGGGCAGGGACGATGAGCGTCTTAACGACCTCGCTGCTTTTCACCCTTTTGCATATTCACTGGATTAGGGACATCTCTTTCCTCGCCCTCGTCTTCCTCGCAGGAATCATCTTCGGGACGATTTATCAGATCACGCAATCGATTGAGGCCAGCATCCTCTGCCACTTTGGCCTCAATCTCACGCATTTTTTGCTCTTTAGCTATCCAATCTTGACCTAGTCTGCTTGGACGATCAGCGATTTTTCTTTGATCTCTAAAGATGTGACCATGCGGTGTACCGCTTCATCAGGATCCGTTCCATTGTCTACTGCGACGAGAACAGCGTCTCTCTGATCTGCATTCAATCTCTCAGAAAAAGCTCTGCGATTTTGATCGCTGAGCTCCGCGACAAATGCCTGCTCATCGGCATTCAGTGTCACCACGACCGCTTCTGAACCTTTTGGTACAGCATCGTGTGCTACGACCTGCGGCTTTAACGAAGCCTCTTCTGCAGACAGACCCGCTGTCGCAAAACAAATAGCCAAAAATCCTAAAACTACTGCGCGTTTTTTCATCTCTTCCTCCTCCTTCCAGATGGAATATAAGAAAGTATTATAGCTGAGGCCTCTTATAGCGCAACAAAGACTATTGTTTTTTTGAAATTTTTCGCGTATCCTCGAGACAAAAAATGGAGCTTTGTCTGTGCACTACCCACTCAATTGGAACCTAAACTCTTTCTTCCCAAATTATAACCCTATACCCGACGTGACTCAAAAGTTGGCCATTGGACCGCGCCAAAACCCCGCGATTGAGATTGCCGAAGAGGGGGGTAGTATTGAAGAAATACAACCCCCCTCTTCGGCAACTCAATCCCGGGAGTTTTCACGTGGGTCCAATGGCCAACTTTTGAGTCACGTCGGGTATACATCTGCACTCAAAGACGTCCGAGAAAAAATTGCAGCGCTCAAAAAACGCGCGGCAACACAAGATTTCCCCTCTTATTTCGAAGCGCTGCAAGAGCTCGATGCACAGATCCGAGAGCTCGACTCCTTTGTCCTCTGCCTAGAATCTCAGAACGTCGAAGATCCCCTTCCCCTAGCCTGGCGCGCCGAAATTTCCCAATACACTTCCGACCTCGAACAGCTCAATCAATCATTCGACCGGGATTTGAGCGCCTTGACAGACTCTGCTTTTCACACCCTCCTCAAAACCCCCGAGTGGACTCCGCTAGCCTTCCTCTTCCAAGAGCGAAAAGAACGTGTCCAGATGCAGCTCCCTCTAGCGCAAGAACAGTTGATCAGCAGTTTGTCCGTAGACGGTTATCACGGATGGGGAGATTTTTATCCTCAACTCGTCGCAGAAGTGAAGATCCCTAGCACGACTACTCTCCTCTCGGTTGGCCAAGCGGAAAACCTCCTCACCCATCCCGATCGAGCCGTCAGAGAGCAAGTCTTCACAGCTTTTGAAAACAGCTGGGAGCAGAAAAAGCACCTCTTCGCCTCCATTTTAAACCACATCTCTGGGTTCCGCCTCCAGACCCTAAGTCGCAGAGGGATCGCCGACCCACTCCAAGAACCCCTCTTCGAATACCGGATGCGCAAAGAAACTCTAGAGGCGCTATGGGCCGCCGTCGATGCGAACAAAACCCCCTTCCTCGATTTTTTATCCCTTAGAGCCTCTCAATTGAACGTCGAGCGCCTCGCCTGGTTCGATCTCGATGCGCCGATGGAAGAAGGACCCCAAGACCCCATCCCTTATGAAGATGCGGCAGCCCAAGTCATCGCGCACTTCCACCACTACCACCCCGGGATGGGAGCATTCGCAGAAAAAGCCTGTCGCAACGGGTGGATCGAGGCAGAAGATCGACCGGGAAAACGGCCCGGGGGCTTTTGCACATCTTTCCCTAAGACCAAAACGAGCCGCATCTTCATGACTTATTCGGGGACCCTAGAAAACGTCTCCACCTTAGCCCATGAGCTCGGCCACGCCTACCACAGCGAACAAGTGGAAAACCTCCCCAGCTTCGCGCAACACTACCCCATGAACATCGCAGAGACGGCATCGACATTCGCAGAACACCTGCTGCAAGAGTCGCTTCTTCAAAATGCGAAAAATCCAGAAGAAAAGCGCAAACTCCTAGGAGATCGGATCCAGCGTTCTGCCAAATACTTCCTCAACATCCACGCCCGCTTCCTCTTCGAAACCACCTTCTATGAAAGGCGCAAAGGTAGTTATGTCAGCGCAGAAGAACTCTGTGCGCTCATGCAAGAAGCTCAAGCAAAGGCCTACAAAAACAGTTTAAGCCAATACCACCCCTATTTCTGGGCCTCTAAGCTCCACTTCTACTTCACAAAAATCCCCTTCTACAACTTCCCCTACACTTTCGGGTATCTCTTCAGCCTCGGCCTCTTTACAAGAGCGAAGCAAGAGGGTAAAGCATTCATGCGCACCTACGACCTCCTCCTCAAGGAATCGGGTCTCATGAGCATCGAAGACCTCGCAGCGACACACCTCGGCGTCGACCTCTCGCAACCCTCATTCTGGCAAGAAGCGATGGCCACAGCTACCCGCGATGTCGAGGCTTATCTAGAACTTCACTCATTAAATCGGATAAAATAAAATATGAAGACCACTTCCAAAAAAGCATTTGCCATTGCGGGAATCGGCCTCGGCGTCGTTGTTCTAGGGATGATTTGGTCCCTCGTGAATACAGCCCTCGCCTCTATCCAAAAAGATCTCTTTGCCTCTGTATTGCAACTGCAGTGGATGATGAATGTTTTTGGGATCTTCTTATGCGTTCCCCTTTTGACGATGGGCAAACTAGGGGATGCCTATGGGAGGAAAAAGCTGTTTCTTTGCGGACTAGCGATAGCCCTTCTCGCTTCTGTGCTTGGAGGCTTTGCCACCCGGATCGAGTTTCTCATCGCCTGCATGGGTCTCTTTGGATTGGCCGGATCGATGATCTTGCCTCTTTCTCAAGCTCTCCTCGTCCATCAATTTCCTGAACACCAAAAAGGAAAAGCCGTTGCCCTCTGGTCGATTTTTGCATCCTTGTCTCTCGCGTGCGGTCCGATTGTCAGTGGCTTGATTCTCAATTGGCTGGATTGGCATTGGATCTATTGGATCGACATCCCCGTCATCGCTATCGCTATCGTTACTCGTCTACTTTTTCGTGGAAGCAGAAAACGAATTCCACAAACCCCATTGCGACTGGATCGGCGTGGGACTGCTAGCTCTCATCGTCGGATCTCTTATCATGGGCATCATGCAAGGACCCACTTGGGGCTGGACCTCACCTGCAATCCTCGCCCTTTTTGCTCTATGGTTGGTCAGCCTCGTCGTTTTCATTTTATTGGAACAGAAAACCAAAACACCCCTCTTTCGCCCTGATCTCTTTTCTAACCGTTGTTTCCTCTTCAGCGCGATTCCAAATGGATGCACCATCGGCTTTCTTTGGGTTTCCGTCTTTACCATTCCCCTCTACTTACAAAATATGCTTCGATTTTCGCCCCTTGAAACGGGATTTTGCCTCCTTCTTATCACCTTACCTGTTTTTTTCTTCTCAGTAACCGTCGGCAAATGGTACCACAAATGGGGAGCAAAACCCCTCATGCTCATAGGCTATACTCTCTTTTTCATCGGGTTTCTTCTCCAGGCTTTCATCACTCCAAACCATTGGTCTCTTGGCATCGGTTCCGTTGCAATCGGCTTCGGCTGGGTCTTGACTTGGGGACCTTCCATCTCGAATGCCCTTTCGTCAATTCCCCATCGCATGGCCGGTATCGCATCTGGAATGTTCACAACGCTTCAGGAACTCGGCGCCATTCTCTCTCTTGCCCTCGCCGGCGTTTTTTTCGAACCGCCCAGCAAAACTACCTCCAGCCTCACATGGATCTCATCCGCTCTAGCCTCAATGCCGCTAAAGGGGGAACAAGCCTGGATTCACTCATCTCCGACCCCGCCGCTGTGGAACACCTACTAGGACCAGATGCCTCGATCCTCCCTTGGATTAACAACGCCTTCATAGCTGGCTATGAAGTCACCTTCCAGTTTTTGCTGGGCAGCTGCATCCTTGCCATTCTCCTCACCATTTTACTCCCTAAACACAAACCGGTTCGCACTACCCAGGAAAGTTAGAGTAGGCGGGGGATAACACCATCGGGACAACTGTTTCAACTGTACGATTTTTTCATAGGGTTGTACAAAGTCCTCCCGAACCAACGATGACCATTTTGTTGACCTCAACAAAATGGTCATCAGTAGTTCGTCCAAAATTTCGTCAAGCAATTTTTGCTTTTTCAATAACCTTATAGAAATTTCGCCATCCTTCACACTCGAGAAATTAAAGAAAAATTTTACACTAAAAACAGCTTCCCAAGCGCAGTCTTTTGATGGTATTCTCCAGAGCTAATAGAGGGATATGAGAGTCAGGAAGTACTGACGGGAAGTATGCCTGAAGCCGGACTCGAACCGACGACCTCCGCATTACGAATGCATTGCTCTACCAACTGAGCTACACAGGCAAAACTGAGAGTGTAAAAAAAGGACTATTTTTGGACAAGAAAGGGATCAGGGCGATTGTGCTTATGGGAGGAGCGGGAGAGCGCTTTGCGAGCGACACTCCTAAGCAATTTCATCGCCTACTGGGAAAAAAAGTTTACCTACACACCCTCGAAGCATTTCTCAAATCAGACCTTTTTGAGGAGATCCTCCTCGTTACCGCAACAGAGTGGATCGAAGAAGTGAGGCGAGAAATCCCCGCTTCCCCCAAAATCACCCTCATCGAAGGGGGCAAGACCCGCCAAGAATCCTCTTTTAAGGGGCTACTCGCCTGCGGCGCTGACACCCGAGTCGTCGTGATCCACGACGCCGTCCGCCCCTTTGTCTCGCAACAGATCCTCTTCCAAAATGTGCAAGGAGCCCTCGCTTTTCACGCGGTCGACACCTGTATCCCTTCTGCCGACACACTCGTCTTCGCCCCTGAAAAAGAGACCATCGCATCCATTCCGCCGAGAGAGCATTTCTTACGCGGCCAGACCCCTCAGAGCTTTTCCTATCCTCTCATTCTAAAGGCACATCTGCATGCAGAGATGCAAAATAGCTCAGACGATTGTTCCCTAGTGCTCGCTCTAGGCCATCCCGTCCACGTCGTGGAGGGGAGCGAAGCGAACATCAAAATCACCACCCCACTCGATCTCATCTTAGCAGAACAAATCAGCCGCCTCCACCTCCACTCGCTCTCTTCCTCTCCCCCCCTACACTCTCTAAAAAACAAACGGTTTGCGATTACAGGCGGAACCGGAGGTATTGGAAGCGCCGTAGCTCATCTGTTGCAAGAAGAGGGCGCAGAAACGATTCTCCTCTCGAAATCCTCCTCTCATTTCCCTATCGATCTCACCAATTCTTCTGCGACAAAAGACGCCTTCTGCAAAATCGGACCCCTCGATGGGCTGATCAATTGCATCGGCCTACTAAAATTACAAGAGTTTCACAGTTTGACAGAAGAAGAAATCGATCTTCTCATTGCGACGAATCTGACGAGCGTGCTCTACAGCTGCAAGGCAGCTCAACTCAAAGAGGGCGCGCACATCGTCAACCTAGCCTCTTCGAGCTACACGCGCGGGAGAAAAAAACTACGCCCTCTACTCTGGAGCGAAAGCCGCCATCGTCAACTTCACCCAAGCCCTTGCAGAAGAGACGCCTCAGTTCCATATCAACACCATCGTTCCTCAGCGAACAGAAACCGCGATGCGCAAGAACAACTTCCCCGATGAGTCTTCCTCCTCACTCCTCGATCCCTACGACGTCGCCAAAGAAATTCTCCTCCTCTTGAAACAGACCGTCACCGGCGCTGTCATCGAAGTGAGAAAAAAATAGAATTCCTTTGCGTTATACCGAACGTGACTCAAGAATCGGGATTGGGCCATGTCTATAGGGACACCTCAGGTAATCCCCACTCCGATTTTTTATCGCGATAGGTATCGATGGGCAGTTGGACCAAGCAGGGATACTGCTCCCCATCGAGCCAGGCTACCACTTGTTCTAAATCGGTTTTTGCCATTGCAGTACAGCCTGCTGTCCCCTTCCCCTCTCCAATGTGCATGAAGATCGCAGACCCTTTGCCAGGTGTGACCGGATCGACATTGTGTTGCACCACTAACCCCAATGCATACACAGGGCCTATTTCGCGCATCTTTTCAGAGCTCTTCCAATCGGGCTCTACGATGGAATCTGTCATGACGAACTGATTGTAGTACCTAGAACTTGGATCATCGACACATTCTAAATCAGCGACGATCGGCAAAAAGGGGATGTTCTTGGCAAAAGACTGATGACCCACATCTCCAAATGCAGGCCCCAGAAAAAAAAGACCAGCGGGAGACTTTCCATCCCCCTCTTTTTTGTGGGGGCTAGACTCTTGATCTGTAAAATCGCACACACCGCTTCCCCACGCCATACCCGTTCTTCCCAATGTCACAGGGACAGGAGAACCACAACACTCCCATGGAAGTGTCTGATTTGAGCGTTGGTAGCGGAAAAGCGTTCCCTCTACCGCATTCCAGTCGGAAGAGATGACCACCAGAAGTTGCAGGGCAATAGAGGGAATCATAGAAACTTATCCCCTATAGTTATAGATCCCAGATAGATTGCGATAATACTCTTTGTAATCGAGGCCATAGCCGATCACGAAATGGTTGTCGATTTCAAAGAGAGCATAATCGGGGTAGTAAGCCGTCTTTCGGTTCACTTTTTTGACTAAGAGTACCAAAGACTTGAGAGTTTTAGGGTTCTTTTTTTGAAGCTCAGCAGAGACTCGAGAGAGGGTATTGCCCGTATCGAAAATATCATCGATGAGAAGGACATTTTTGCCTTCGATTGCGAGCTCATCGATCCCAAAGAGGCTTAACTCTCCGTTCTTGGTCCCCCGTTTTCCATAGCTACTCGCCTTCACCCACTCTAAAGTACAAGGCATCTCCAACTGCCGCATGAGATCCGCAGCGAGAAAAACAGAACCCTTCAACACCATGACGAGAGTCAGTTCCTTGTCGCGGTATTCTTCGTTTAAAGCTCGGGCAACAGAAGCAATTTTCTGTGCAATTTCTTCATGGGAGATCAATTGTTCAAAATTGTCGATAGCATAGGTGGGAACACTCTGTTCAGAGGCTTGGTCAAATTGTGCGAGATCTGCGATTCCTTCGTTGGCGGATAGGCAGTTGAATCCTAGAGTCAGTGCGAAAAAGATATGCGTTAGAGATCGAAACATCGTAGCTCCTTAGTTGTTTAAGAACCAAGGGGATGGTGTCAAATTTTCCAGATCGCGTCAAGCGATTTTTACACCAAGCAATCGCCCTAAACCTGACTTTTTTGCAGAGGAATGCGAAAAAGTCATGACTTTTCCGCATTTGCTTGCAAAATAGTCATATACCGCTTCCACCTCAAATCTCTATCGTTGTAAGAATTTCACAAAACAAACCCGTCGGGGACATGAGTGCCCGATGTCACGATGATGATCCCGTCGCGGATAAAGATGCCGTCCTTTTCATAAGTGCTTAAGTGATCTCGATTCACCAACTGAACGTTGTTGCCGACAGAGGCATGTTCATCGATGATGGTATTTTGGATCAGGCAGTGCTCTCCGATGGCGAGCTTTTTAGGCGAGCGCGCAGTTTCAGAAGGGTTACCCACTACAATAGTGTGGTGCAAAGTCGTCCCCTTCTCAACAATCACATTAACCCCTAAGACACTATCTGTGATCTCTTTTGCCTCTATCATGGAGCCTTCACTGAGGATCGATCGCTGCACGACTCCCCCCCTCACAAGAGGTCCAGGCAGAGAATGGGGATAAGCATAGATCGGATTCGTCACATCGTAGAGATCCAATCGGTGCGCGATCTGCTGCGTTAGGGCTAAATTCGATTCAAAATAGGAGGTAATCGTCCCGATGTCTTCCCAATAATCCTTGTAAAGGTAGGCAACCGTTTTTCCTTTTTTTAGTTGCTTGGGGATCAGATCGCGCCCAAAATCATCTCCCTCCTCCTCTAATAGAGAAAAAAGAGCCTCTCGCTTGAAGATGTAAATCCCCATTGAGCCCAAGTAATGGGTCGCGTTCGGATGGGCGATGAGATGTCCCTTTAAAAAGTCGGGGGTAAGCGCGAATTGTTTTAAAATGGCGGGGTCAGAAGGCTTTTCAACGAAGTCACTGATCTCTACCCCTTTCTGAATTTTAAGCAATCCCATCCGCTTTGCTTCCTTTTCCTCCACGGGCAGAGATGCGATCGTCAAATCAGCACCCGTTTGCTGAGCGAGCTCGAACATCTCCCTCAGATTCATATTATAGAGCTGATCCCCAGAGAGGATGAGAAAATATTCTGCAGGACAGGCTTTGAAGTGATTTAAATTCTGTCGTACCGCATCCCCCGTTCCTTTAAACCAGCTCTTACGCGAGTCTGTCTCCTCAGGACACAAGAGATGGATCTTCAACGGGCGAAAGTGATCAAGAGCGTAGGTCCCGAGGATATGTTCATTGAGAAAAGAGGCGAAATATTGAGAAATGACGAAGACGTTTTCGATCTGAGCATTGATTGAATTAGACATCGGGATGTCGATGAGACGGTAACGTCCTCCAAAGCACACAGCGGGCTTGCACCGCGTCTGCGTCAAAGGAAAAAGGCGTGTTCCCTGCCCTCCTGCGAGAATAATACTCGCAGTTCGGTGCATAATATCCGTTTCTTTACTTCTTACAAAAACCATGTATTTACATAACGACGCAAAACCTCTTATTACAATTAATACAAAATACAGTTCAACAACAATTTCAAAAAAGAAACCTTTGTACCGGACAAAATTTTTATGACATTTCCTAACACACTAACCTACAAGTGTTTAGAATCTTAAGGATTTTTCGAAATTCATCGATTTTCTTCTCTATGGAAAGAATCACAGACCTTAACCAATCCAATCCCAGCCGAAATAGGCTTTTAGACAACCTCCCATGAGTCTTTCTGGGGATAGCCTCTTCAGCATCTTTTATGACCCCAAGCCTGTAAGACCAGCAGAAGGCTATAGCCAGAACAAAAAGCAGCTTTTCTATTTTCTCAGGTGCCGTCATATGGGTATCTTCCATTCTAAAACCCCGAGTTTTTAAGCAGCCAAATAAAGTCTCTATTTCCCACCTTCTTCGGTACAGACCAATGGCATCCTCGAATTGAACATTAGCGACTACGATCATCGGCTCTTTCGCACCTTTCGCCTGATGTATTGAAACATAAAGCAGTTGCCCCCAAATGAGAACAGGGCGATTGATAATCGATTTGGATCTACCCCTATTTTTCCAAAGTTCTAGAATAGGAACTTGATAGTAGTTTCGAAGCCCTCCTGCCATAGTGTTTTTCTTAATACGAATGACGAAGGGGATTTTTGCTCTTTTCAAAAACCTAAACCAGTCCTCTCCTATGAACTCACGGTCTGCCAAAAACGCATATATGCGCCTATGCCCGATCTGTTGTAGAATCTTCTTCAGAATGGATATTCGATCCGAAGTAGATGAGGAGCCAGAAGAATTAGACACACTCCAGAAAATAGGAATACCAATTCCTCTATAAGCGACCGAGAGAAGAAGAATGTTAATATCTCGCTTTCCCCATTTCCAATTGGTGCGATCAAGAATTAGGATCAGTTGTCCTTTAAGACAAAAAAGAGAGAGTATTAGAGGGATAATAACAGTGATATCGAAAGAAAATCCTGAGAAAAATCGCCGGACTCTTCTATAGGAAGAGTCCTGCTTTGCGTTCGATTGAAAAAAAGAAGAAATTTGGGTGAGGTTTACTGTTCTTGCGCAAATTAGTGCTTGTAAAATTTGGGCAAGACAGGCAATCCTTGCCTTATTCCAATGCAAATTCTGAACCAAAAGTCTTTGTAACTCGTTGACGTGATGCATAGCTACTCCTAAGTTGGCTAAACTCAGGTAGATATAATTCACGCTCAACGAGTTCTTTTCACCTCATTAAATTTTGTCCTGTACAAAGAAAAGAAACCGAATTCCTTCCTTTTTCCACTTCTATTTAAAGTTTTTATTCCCTAAGATCTCTGTTAAATTTACCTATGGGGAACCTCCTATGAAAAACAGTATCCGGATTTTCAGTCTCTTACTTAGCTTCATCTTTACCACAAGCGCAATGGCCACTGTCGTCGCAGGACTCGGCAAGGCAGACATGACACCCCCCATCGGAACCCCTTCGGCAGGATACAGAGGACGAGAGGGAAAAGGGATGGAAGGTGTGCACGACCCCCTTTTGAGCACAGCCCTTTTCCTCGATAATGGAGAAAAAAAGATCGTTCTATGCAGCGTCGATCACATGGGATTCACCTATGAAATGGTACAAAAGATCACCCAGAGGATTCACAATTATCCAGGACTTGGCTCCTGTGACATCTACATCGCCTCCTCCCATACTCACTCAGGAGGAGGAGCTTTCCTGAATATCCCCGGTTTAGGAGAAGCTTTAGCAGGACCTTACGACAAAGAGATCGCTCAATTCTATATCGATCAGACCTTTGAGGCGATTCTCGAGGCCTACCACCACCCCATCCCCGCTAAAATAGGAATCGGGTATGGAACGGCAGAACCACTCGGTACCTATCGCGGCAAAGTCCCTGAGAACCTCACGCCTCTCTCTGACGTCGCTGTAATCAAGATCACCCATCTAGATGATCGTCCCCTCGCCGTCTTCTTTAATTATCCCCTCCATCCGACGGTGCTGACCAATCGCAACTTCCTCTTCTCTGCTGACTTCGTCGGTTACGCAAGAGAGCATTTGCGCGATTTTTTAGGTCTTGATGTCACAGCCCTCTATTTCAACGGGGCACAGGGAGACATCGCACCCCTTATCTTTAATGAAGAAGATCGATTCGATGCGTGCGACCAGCTGGGTTTGAGCCTAGCAAAGACCGTACGAGAGATTTGGGATAGGATAGAGACACAAGAAGATCTAGAGATTCAGACACAAAGAGAGTTTTACTCCTTCCAACCGCAACCTACCCCGTTTGGTCTGTCTGCCCTTCCCGGGGAATTCTATAACAGCGAAATGAATCTGATCGTCTTGAATCAAACCCACGCTTTCCTCACCATCCCAGGAGAGCTCAGCTGTCTCTATGATCAGCGTCTCAAACAGACCGCCTGCGCTCTGGAATATGAGCATCTCTCGATCTTTGGTCTTACCAATGACGCACATGGCTATATCATTTCACCAGAGGCTTGGGAGCAGAAGGTCTTCGAATCGAGATTTTCTTTCGGTGGAAAAGATTATGGGACACTGACTGAAGCCAGAGGAGAAAAACTCCTGAAGAAGGCCGCACCCACAGAGAATTAGAATTGAAATGCCACCCCTAAGTTGTAGGCGATGGAGTACCGAGTCTTGTCCTGTTTGCCATTTAGATCCTGTACTAAAGGGAACCCGATGCCCCATTGCACAATCCAACGGCTAGAGGATAACCAAATGCTCGGCGTGACGAGAATCGAATTCCCTCCAGAATTGGGGTCCGTAACGCGGTGGATCTTGTCCTTTTCAACATAAGTCCCATCAAATTCGATCATGAGATCGAAAATCCACCCCTTAGGACTTAATGGTTCAATATACCGCGCAAATCCCCATTGGTAGAGATAGGAATTTCCAAACCTCGTGCCGTGATGGGTCGTCGTTAAATTAACACCTGGAGAGAGGAATGCATACCAATTCTGAGACAGAAAAGCGAATGTTGTCCCTAAAAAATAAGTAAATGACCCATTGCCCGTTGCCGGATCTTTCCCACTTGATCCTGTGGGAAATTGGACATTCGCGACGACAGTCCCCTCCAGGGTATAGTTTTTTCGACTCCGACTATAATACCCATATTCCCCCTGTAAGAAGATGTCCTCGATCCCCGAAGAATGAGAGGAACCCGACCGACTTCTAGGACTAAAGGGAACATCAAAAAAGAGGGACAGATCATCCCGAATCCCATAGATCACATTCGGTGAGATCTCATCTAAATAACCATTATGTTCCCGAGTATAGGCCCCCGACAACTGGGGGAGCAGTGCATTTTTTCCGATGAGAAGCTGACCAAAACTAACGAGGGGAGCGATTTGCGATTGAACCGAAACAGAGAAATTCCCGATGGGAAGAGTCTCGACTTCCTCGCCATCCCTTCCAAAAAGGAGACTAGACAGGCACAAAAACAATAGGGTTGATCTATACCACATCTGAGAACTAGAAGGCATTTGCACCATGAGCACGCGATTGTTTACTTTTGAGGGACTATACCTATACTCAAATTAGCTCAAAAGAGGCAAAGAAGGAATTTTGCTACCTGTCATGCAAAAAATGCCATAAAAATTGCAAGCATGGTAGCAAAAAAATAAGCTCTACGGAAAAACGCACCCGGGAGCCAAAAGTGCGGGACGAAAGGTTTTTTTGCTAGATAAAAGCAGAGCGCCCGTTTCTCGATGGATATAGTAGCGCAAAGAGGTCGCAGTTCCATAGCGCGGATTTTGAGGAGAAAAAAGCGACCCTGCTTTTGATGAAGTATAATCGGGCCAAAAGGCTCGCACAACATCTCTCCCAAGAGCGTCCGTTTCTATCCACCACTTTCCTGTATAGATTTGATTCTGTTTCCATAATTCACAATCTCCTTCGGGCAAAAAATAGAGCAAATACACGCTATGGCTTTGGCGCGTGATCCCGATGACCGTATTCCCAACTACAGTCGTTTCAAACATCTCTCGATCCATCCGTTGATAATCGAGCGGAATTTCTTCGGCAACAAGGTGAAAACTCAGTATGAGTAGCAAAAATCTAAGCATGGCAAACCCTCCGTCTCATGGCATAAGTATCAATTGCTAGGTTTAGACCAATCAGTCCCAAGGTGCATAACGTTCTATGAACATTCCATGCGCCTAAGATCAGCGATGTAGCAGTGACAAAAATCTTCCCCAACGATACGGCTGCTTTCCACTGGCTCTTAGTACGAATAGCTTCACTGAGTGCAAAGATGCGGTAAAAGAGATAGGAACACTCTGTGGTCAGTCGGAGCAGCGACAGATTGCCTACAATCGCGCGGCTCATTTTATCCAGTTGTACAAATTCTAGTTTTTCGATCCACCTGATGTTTCGTAGAAAAGAATAGCTGGCTAGAAAGACGCGGCTTGAGCTTCTTTGCCAGGAGCCCTTTTGAAAAAAATACAAGCCTTCATTGTCAGCAGATGTCAATTCTTTTCCCAAATGAATCGACTGCGCTACTCCCAAAATTTCAATGGTATCTCTTAATTGGCGGTGTATTTTTGTAAATCCCGTAGAGACGATTATTTCGACAGAGTGATGTATTTCGATGTATAGCCGAACAGATTGATCGACAATTCTCAAAAGACGTTCTAAAGAATCTGTATTGGAAACGAGGCGACTGAGGACCATTAAAGGTCGAGAATAATTCTGGATAGACACCATCACGCTCACTTAAAAATACGCGATGATGCAGGAAAGCCTTCTGAAATTGGCTATCCCTATGGTGTCCCCACGCTGGTATTATCCAGATCGGGTGTACAGGTATGATCTCAGCCTAAGAGCCTGTAAACAGGCTCTTATATCGGCACCCTGCACCATCTTTTTCAAAGAGAGTAACATGGATTCAGCGATTTTGTCCAAGTTGCAATTTATTGCTATACCCCTTCTACCTCAATCGGTTTGCTTGTGGTTACGATTGAGGTGGAAGGGGTATAGATCACTTCCTTATTTCTTCTTGGGGTATCTGTGCCACGTGCCCCAAATATTGAGGGAGCTCCAGACCTGCCATGGAAGCTACGTCATGTAAAGCGGGCAATGACTTGACGATTTGGCTGATGAAATTGGAAGTGGACGATCCCTTAGTCTTAGAATCCGTTGCATTATTCCCACTATCCCAAACGGTGATCTTATCGATCTTGATGTTCTTGATCGCTTCGACTTGTAGCTTGACAATCTCTTCGAGTTTTTCAATCAAGAGCATCGTCGAGGCGCTTTTGGCATCGTCGCCACATGCCGCGATCAGCTGCTTATAACCCCTGGCCTTAGCATCCAGGAGCTTTTGTATCCCTTCCGCTTCCGCCTGCCTAATTGCGAGGATAGCTTCCGCCTCCCCTCTGGCAATAAGGACTTTGCGTTGCGCCTCAGCTTCTGCATCGATTTGAATCTTTTTCTTCTCGATCTCTTGAGGGACAACTTGTTCCGCTTCGAGTAATTGAGTCTGGGCCAGGGCACGGGCGCGTTGAATCTCAGCCTCCGCTTGCTGGGTTGCGACCTGACTGCGTCGGGTTGCTTCCGCTTGCTTTTCGGCCAAAGTCGCATTGGTGATGGCAATTTGAGCCTGTGATTCATTTTCTCCCTTCACAGCTTCTGCGTGATAAGCTGCGACAGAAACACGTCGATCTTTCTCTGCTAGAGCTTTTCCGATGTCTCCTTGCTTTTCTTGCTCTGCAACATCGATTTTGGCTTGATTTACGGCAGTAGCAGAAGCTTTCTTCCCGATGCTTTCGATATACTCCGATTCATCCGTGATATCTGTGATATTCACGTTGAGCAAAGTCAAACCAATTTTGTGAAGTTCTGGCTCGATATTTTTCTTAATCGATTCTAAAAAGCGCTCTCTATCCTGATTGATCTCTTCAATCCGCAAGGAGGCAACAGTCAGGCGCAGCTGGCCCACGATAATTTCTGTGGCCATCGACTCGATCCCCTTGTGATCCAAATCCAGTAATCTAACGGCTGCATTATTCATGACATCCGGTGTAATCCCTACAGCCACGGTAAATGTACTAGGGACGTTCACGCGAATATTTTGATGGGAAAGAGCTCCCCTCAAGGGGATATGAATATTGCGCGGCGTGAGATCGAGAAAAGCAGATCCTTGAATCAGCGGCCAAACAAACGTTCCTCCGCCATGATAACATTGCACCGTTTTGCTCCCTGCAACCCGTCCGTATACGACGAGAATTTTGTTAGAGGGGCATCTCTTGTACAGTTTTGCTAGGAAAAAAATCGTCGAGAAGAGAAGCAGAATAAATAAAGTAACGGTTACGCCCAAGTAAGTAACATCCATAAGAACCTAATTGTTTGCGATGACGACCACAGTGGTGTCATCTGCTTTTTTTATAATTTGAACCTTCGTAAAGGAAGGAAGCTCTTCCGCATGATGAGAAATCGCATCGATTTCATACGTCAGGTTATTCAGAGAGAGAGTGATTTTTCCAGCGCCTGTTTTGGGGATAGATTGATAAACAGTCGCTTCCTTGCCAATCGCATCATCGATTTGAAAAACCGAGCCCCGACTTCTGAGTTTTTTTGCCGATTTAAAAATAGCCCCGAGAATAAAAATAACGAATAGTCCTGCTGCAGAAGCTGTCAAAGTGGCCGCTAGTACTGAAAAGCTCCACTCTTTTCTGCAGGTCAACCCCACCCACCCGAAGATCATGAGAAATCCCGTGAGCCCCTGCTTGGAAAGCCAACTCAGTTTCCCAGCATCTAGTCCTTCACTTTCAACCTCGAGATCATCGAAGATCCCCCAGAAAAGACTCACGATGAATTGGAGAACAAATAAACCCGATCCAGATAGCGCACAAAACCAAAAAAAAGAATCATTTTTTATTCTATCTTGAATCGCATATAAGAAATCCATCATAGCTTTAGCCAAAAACACACCGGGAATGAGATTTTCCCATATACGCCCCTAAAAGGGAATCATAAAAAATATTTTTTATTCGACCCCAAAAATGCATCTGAAAAAAATTGCACTTTTCCGATGGAATCCACTATGCTTTGCTCACAATGAGCCCCAGAAAAAAATACCACCCTATTCTTAAAATCACCCTGTTTCTCTTGCTCTTTTTAGCTACCGAGCGCTTCTGTCATAAACAAACAGGAGGGTTTCAGCTCCATAAAATTCTCTCCAAGCAAGCATTAGATCCCTCTAGAGCTCTCCCCTCACTGCCTGAGGAAGATAGAGATGAGATAAGAGCCCTCGTAGCCCAACCCTTTTATTTTTTAGGGCATGGGGGACAGAGCTATGCCTTCGTGAGCGAGGACGGGACGACTGTTTTAAAATTCTTCAAACAACACCACATCCGCTTTTGGAACTGGCTCTCTCGCCTCTCCCTTCCCTCTTTTCTTCAGGGCTATCGAGAAAAAATGTTAGCGAAGATGCAGCACCAATCTCCTTTTCTAATTGAAAGTTGCAAGATCTCCTATCTCGAGTTCAGAGAGCATACGGGATTGATCTACCTCCACTTGCAAAAAACAGACTTCTTGCCAAAAAAGGTCAAACTCATCGACAAGCTCGGCATTGCGCATGAGATCGCCTTGGATGAGACCGACTTTGCCCTCCAAAAAAAAGCAGAGCTCTTTCGCCCTAAGCTGAGAAAATTGCTCCAAAACAAAGACCTTAGCGCAGCAAAACAATGCATCCGCTCTCTACTGGATCTAATGATCGACCGCTCCCAAAAGGGGATCGCCGATCGGGACCCCAACATCCGCAGAAATATGGGTTTTGTAGGCAACCAAGCCATTGAAATCGACCTAGGTTCCTATAACAAGATCCCTGTTCCCTCTATAGATCCACAAAGTCTAAGAGAAGAGCTCATGATAAAAACCAGCAAATTAAAGCAGTGGCTCGATCACAAAAGCCCCGAACTTTCCCATTTTCTCACCGAGCAGATTGAGTGTTTTGCTGAATTGTCGCCACAGTGCGGCACCTAAAAACCTAAATAATCTGAAATTGCAATTCACTCCATTAATAACCAACAATTTAAACAATGACATTGCAAAGTTCCAGCGGGATTGGTTTATTAAATGGACAGCGCAGGAGAATTTGAGAGATTTGGGAAAGTTGTTGATATTTACGCGCCAGGTATTTGAGGAGCCCGTTATACTGCTAAGGGTAAATTCATTGGATTTTTAGAACCTTAGAGAATAAAAGATGGAAAAATTCCAACAGCGGTGTAAAAATGAAGAGGTAAAGCCCAATGCGGGGTATAGCTCCTTTTTCACTGTTTTCTTTTGAAAAAAATCGGCGCCATTTTGGGGTTTTTCAAGACAATGCCCTCTGTCGTACGCTCAATCCATTCCCCGGCAGGTCCTCGATAAACAACTGCGTTCTCTATCCCCTTTGGTTGGAACCAAGTCCACTATGACATGCGATCTGCCGTCTGCATGTAGCAAAGAGAAGTGCAAAATGGGGACTCCATGATCATCTTCGGCATCGATTCTGTACCGTAAACCCAATGCAGGACTTTCATACACGCCTTCATAGGGCCTAGCCTCGCTCATAGCAGCCTTGATTGGAATTGAAGGCGGAGACACCTCTGAGAGCTCATCCAGCTCAATACGTACATTCTTGTCCGCCAGAACATCGGCGACCTCTTCTGCCGCATTAAGCACAAGCCGCATATTATTGGTATTTGTCGCCAGGAAAAATGCAAAAGTTTTGCTCGCATCTGTTCTGTGCTCATAACGCATAAATCGAGTGCAAAAACCGTCGATAGAGCCTGTGTGATAAACCACGCGATAATCGTCTATATAGGCCACTTTTAGCCCTCGACAGTAGACCGATTTACCCTGTGGCACCGTTACATTCGGCGGCGGCGACATCAAGCTGTTCCATTCACCTCTTTCTAAAGATTCATTCCATTTGGCCATGTCGGTAGGGGGCCCTACAATACCAATACGCTCCCCAGGCATGGCCTTTAAAGGTATCGAGTTGAAAGTTGCTGTTATATCCATCGACTGTTTTTGGACAAGAGGGATCGACAGAGCAGCGGCATTCCATTTCAAGCGGAACGAAAATCTCATCTCTCACGAAATCTACAAAAGGTGTTCCTGACACCCGTTCAACAATTTCTGCCAGCAAAAAGTAGTTGTCATTGCAGTACATTTGCTGAGTACCCGGCTTAAATAGCAATTCAGGACAGTGAGCAAGCAATTTCTGCCTCTCATCCATACTGAGCATAATATCCTCTTGGCCGGAAAAAGCCGCCCAAATCCCTAACTCCGCCAACCCACTCCTCATATGAGCAAGGTCATCAATAGTCACCTTCTGCGGCTGAGATTCCCACGTAAATTCCGGCAGTTCGGGAAGATACTGGCGGATATCATCCGTCCAATTGATTTTTTTCTGGTCGACTAATTTGGCAATGCACGCAGCTGTAAATTGCTTCGAGACAGATCCCCAGTGTTGAGGAGCATTAAGCGGTAGATTTCCAGCATTCAAACACACAGGCTTTACTCCTGAGCTGCATGATCACCAGATTACATCCCACCGGAGTTGTGGCCGGCACAGACTTATAATGCCTGTTGATAATACCTTGGAGCTTGCGTTTGAAATGGGGAGCCGGATTAACTCCGCCTGGGCTGCCTGTAGGAGAAATTGGATGCATAATCCGGATTATTCACAAACCGCGCTAAATTACAACCTCCATGAGGGCTATGTTCGGCGTTGTTCCATAAATAGCTGAATTTCACCACAGAGAGGAAATTCATATTGAAAAATTTCCTCTCTGTGGTTTTTCATCTCTGTGGTGAAATTGCATATATTCAGAATGGAATGATGGGGAGCTAGATTAGGTCCTCATGAATTACGCAACAACGCCACTCATAGCAATCCTGGAAAAATTTCGACTGAATACGAGAAGTGATTATTGAGACTTGACGCCCGTGCGGTTCGCGCCTGTAAGGCGCTCGCTTCAGCTTCTTTGACTGTAAGATTTTTCCCCGAAAGAATTGAGACTTGATGGACTCGAACCATCGACCCTCTCATTAAAAGTGAGATGCTCTACCGACTGAGCTAAAGTCTCGTGGAAAGAGGTGCCGGCTTTGCAGCTGGCACCTTATTAGTTTTGACCCCAAGGGGATTCGAACCCCTGTTATCAGAATGAAAATCTGGTGTCCTAGACCTAACTAGACGATGGGGCCATTCGTTAAAATGATGGCACTATTCTACAAAGGCGGCGATTTTTTTGCAACGATTTTGCCTTTGAATTTTTGCATGGCCTTCGCTAGACCGTCATGATCTCCTTTTCTTTTGAAGAATAGAGATCATCGACTTCTTTGCAAGACTTATCTGTTAGCTCTTGGATGTTTTTTTCTTCTTTTTTCACAATATCTTCTGTGATGTCGCCATCCGCCTTTAGCTTTTTAACGGTATCGTTGGCTTTGCGGCGGATTTCTCGGATGGCGACCTTGGCATCTTCTGCCTTTTGCTTTGCTAGCTTTGCTGTTTGCTCGCGGACAGACTTATCCATCGGGGGGAAGTTGATCCGAATCGACTGCCCTTCGACGACGGGCTGCAGGTTGAGATTGGCCTTTTCGATCCCCTTGGCAATGGCTGAACAGGTCGAGGGATCGAAGGGGGAAACGAGTAGTTGCCTCGCCTCCGGACTGGTCACATTGGCGAGCTCCCTGATCCGCATCGGGGATCCATAAACCTCGACACTGACGTTATCCAATACGCTTGGATTCGCGCGATTGGAACGCAGGTTCTTGAGCTCTCCCTTAAAATGGTCGATCGCCGCTTGCATTTTCGACTTTGTCTCTTGTGCAATATTGCTCACAACTATCCTCCCTTTACAAGTGTGCCTTCTGTCTTACCGCAGACGGCCTTTAACATCGCTTGTTTATCAAATAAATTAAACACACAGATCGGTATATGATTTTCACGACACAACGCAATTGCTGTCGCGTCCATGACATTGAGTTTTTTCGCCAATACCTCAGAGTAAGTCAGCTGATCAAATTTGATGGCATCGGGATTTTTTTTGGGATCGTCGCTGTAGATCCCATCAACCTTAGTCCCTTTTAGGAGGACCTCGGCATGGATTTCAAGGGCGCGCAACGCTGCCGCTGAATCTGTAGTGAAATAGGGATTTCCCGTTCCACCGACGAAGATAACTACCTGTCCTTCTTCGAGGAAGCGCAAGGCGTGTCCCCAGTGGTAAGGTTCGACGATCGAGTCGGTGTTAAGAGCACTCATAACGCTGCTCTTGATGTTGAGCGTTGCGAGCGTCTGCTGTAGGATAAGACCATTGATCGTCGTCGCTAACATACCGATGTGATCCGCGGGGGTACGAGAAAAACCAAAGGCTTCCGCCTGGTTCCCTCGAAAAATGTTCCCCCCGCCGACCACGAGTCCGATTTGGACACCGAGGGCATAAACCTCTTTTACAGCTCGGGCGATCTGCTCGCAGGCGCGATGCTCAATCCCAAATTTCTGTTCCCCCATTAAGGCTTCTCCTGAAATTTTCAGGAGAACTCTTTTATAGGCGGGTTTAAGTGCCACTTCGGTTATCCTCCGATTTTCCAACGATAGTATGTCTTAACGTGGATCTCTTTACCTAACCGCTTGCTCTCATTTTTAAGGAGATCTGTGACGGTCATCGTATTGTCCTTCACATATTTTTGACAGACAAAACAAACTTCATCGTAGAATGCCTTCAGTTTCCCTTCGACGATCTTGTCGATGATGTTTGCAGGCTTACCTTCGACTTGGCTGCGTGCGATCTCTTCTTCTTTTGCCCGAATAGCGGCAGGCACTTGTTCTGGATTTAAGTACTCAGGAGATTCCGCAGCGACGTGCATCGCGAGATCTCGTGCGAGAGCCTCTTGTCCAGCGCCTCCCGAAAGGACGACGACGACGACGATCTTCCCTCCCATATGGGAATAGATACCGATCGACTCGCTTGCGTGCTTTGCGATCAGCTGCACGCGGTTCACTTGGATGTTTTCACCCAAGCTCTGCATGACAAGAGCGCGGTACTGATCGAGTGAAATAGAAGGGTCTTCGCGATAAGGCAACTCCATCAGAGCCTCTCGAGAGGAGGTGTTTGATTCGGCAGCCTGCTGGGCGATGTTTTTTAGAAACTCTTTGAACTTCTCATTCTGCGTGACGAAGTCGGTCTCTGCGTTGACTTCGATCAATGCAACTGCTTTTTCTGCTTCATAAGCGCCGATGAGTCCTTCGTTGGTTTCACGTCCCTCTTTCTTTACTGCAGAAGCTACGCCTGTTTTGCGCAAAAATTCGATCGCCTTGTCCATATCTCCAGCAGCGTGATCAAGGGCTTCTTTACATTTTCCCATGCTGACGCCTGTGCGATCGCGTAATTCCTTTACCATTTGTGCAGTTACGGCCTTTTCACTCATCGTGACTCCTCCTCTTCTTCGTCGGTATCTCCTTTCGCTTCGAGCATGAGCTCCCTTTGATCAGTGCCCTTTTCCTCGCCCTTTGCAAAACCGACATTGAGGTCGTTCTTACGGTCGATGATCGACTGAGTGATCGTTCCGAGGATGAGGCGAATGCTCTTTACTGCATCATCATTACATGCGATGACGTGATCGATAGGATCGGGATCGCAGTTTGTATCGACGAGTGCCATGACGGGAATTCCGAGCTTTCTCGCTTCTGCAACAGCGATATGCTCTCGACTCGGATCGACGATGACGATGAGCCCAGGCGGCTTTCTCATCGCGCGAATCCCAGAGAGGTTGCGATCGAGTTTGATCTGTTCTTTGCCTAGCATCGAGAGCTCTTTTTTCTTCAGCCCTTCCCCACCAGTTGCAATTCTCTTTTCAATTCTCTCGAGAGTCTTAACAGAATTGCGGATCGTCGGGAGGTTTGTTAACATCCCGCCTAACCAGCGCTCGCAGACATAAAATTCGCCGCTTTCCTCTGCGCATTCTTTGATGATATTCTTCGCCTGTTTTTTAGTTCCGACAAACAGAATCGATTTGCGTTTGGAGATGGTCTCTTTGATCACTTCTTTCGCTTTGCGAATCTGTTGGATAGTTTTTGCGAGATCGATGATGTAAATGCCATTCCGCTCTTCGAAAATGAATCGCTTCATTTTTGGATTCCAGCGGTGTCTCTGGTGCCCAAAATGCGCACCACTTTCTAATAAATCCTTTACAGTGACTTCTTCTATACGTTCTTGTTCCAAGCCTTGTCCCTTTATATTTTTGACTACGGCATCTCCCTTAAAGTATGGCGGGAGATTTCGGTCTTGGGTTAATGTTGTGGGGATGGTTCCTACCGGGGGAGGTGTTCGAGCGATCCCCTATTTATAAGATGAGCGCCTGATCAGAATCGAACTGACACAAGTAGCTTGGAAGGCTACGGTTCTACCATTGAACTACAGGCGCATCGCAAAACACTGGTAGTTTTACCAAACGCAGATTTTTTTTCCAACAAAATTCAGGTATGTAACTTACTTTTTTAATTCCTGCTCCAAAGATTTGCACAACAACTCCCCAATTCGTTAAAGTATCGCCATGCAATCGGGTATTTCAGACAAGACACACCGCGTTCTGAACGTCGTCCTCATCGGGCTCCTGCTCATCCTCGCCCGCGTGTGGTATTTAAGCGTTGTCCAGCACGATGTCCATGTGGAAAAGGCGAAAAGGCCCCAGCGCCGCTCAGTCATAGAAAAAGTTGAGCGAGCCACGATTCGCGATCGGTTTAATCTCCCGCTTGCACTCAATAAAATCCAATACACTGCGGCGGTCTGCTACGCCGACATCCGACAGATCCCCAGTATCCGCTCTGAACGGACCCCAGAGGGAAAGCGAGTACGCGTCCATGCGAGAGCTGACTACATCAAAGAGCTCTCCCGTTGTCTGGCAGACCTCCTGCAGATGGACCAGCAACAAATCGAAGATACCATCCACGGCAAGGCTTCCCTCTTTCCCCACACCCCCTTCGTGATCAAAGAGAACTTATCTGAGGAGGAGTACTACAAACTCAAAGCGCTCGAAATGCAGTGGGTCGGCATTCGAGCGGAAAAAGAGGCTGAGCGCCATTATCCGTTGCACAAAGTGGGAGCCGATGTCATCGGCTACGTCGGGGCGATCGGTTCTCAAGAATACTACCGGATCGCAGATGAAATAAAAGGATTACAGGCTTACTTGAATGAAAGGGAGTCGGGAGAAATGCCGATGCTGCCCAAGGGGTTTATGAACCCTCTTCAAGTGAGAGATCGGCTCAAGGCACTCCAAGAAAAGGCCTATGCAATCGATGATTTTGTAGGGAAGGTAGGCGTGGAGTGTTCCTTCGATGCCGATTTACGGGGATTCGCGGGAAAGAAGACCTATGAAATCGACACTAAGGGAAATCTCCTCCGGGAGCTTCCCGGTGGACGGGATCCCATACCAGGGCAACGGGTCCTCCTTTCGATTTCCAGCGAGCTACAGGAATTTGCCGAGCAACTGCTCGCTGATAATGAAAGCTTAAGAGAAACGACTTTGCCCGATGGGAGTTTCGACTGGAGCACGCCTTGGATCAAAGGAGGAGCGATCGTCGCGATGGATCCCAATAGTGGAGAAATTCTCGCTCTCGCCTCTTATCCGCGCTTCGATCCCAACGATTTTACCCCCTCTCGGATCAGAGATCCTAAAAATGCAAAATCTGCAGAAATCTCTAAATGGCTCGAACAAGAAGGTTACTTGAGCGATTTGTGGAGTGGAAGAAGACCGTTGGAGCGAGAGCGTTATGCAGCAGAGCATGGGGGGTTTTACACTGAGCAACAGTTTCTGAATTTAAGTCGTTATTTACAGGCAATTTTGCCTCCGCAGCACCCCATTTTAACGATTTTACACGACAAAATAACTCTCGAGGAAGTTTTGTCTTTACAACAAGAGGTCGAGCAAATCGTAGCGCTTGCAGATTACGCGCCGCTCAAGACAGTTCTCGCCGCATTGTACCCCGAACACCCCTCCCGCTCCGCACCCCCCAAAGAAGAGCTGGAAAAAATCTGGGGGTGTTTCGCACAAAACCCCGAAGAGCTTCTGTCTACAAAAAAAAGAATCGATCCTTACCTGCACCCTATCCCGCACAACGACGATAAACTTTTGCTTTTAGATCTCTGCCATTTATTCCTCCCAAAGGAGCGCTTTTCGCACGACCTCATCGCAACCAGTGGCACGCTTCCCCTCTTCACCTATCACCCGCTGACACAAACAGCAAACCGCCTGCGCTCTGAACTAAAGAGAGCCTTTAAAGAGTGGTTCCACGCCATCGATTTTCAAAAATGGAGAGAAACCCACTTTAAAGAATTTTTAGCAGAAAAACGGAAAATGGAAAAAGAAGAGGGGAAATACGCGCGCCCCTATACGGAGTACCTCGATCAAGTGGAAAAAGAGATGTTCAAAGCCTTCTGGGAAGAGAAGGAATGGGAGGCGCTTCTTTTCTTTCTCACGGGGTCTTGCCACACTCTCCACTCTTACGCTTCCCTTCTCTCCACTCTTCAAGAAGAAAGCCCACCTACCCAAGCGTTGCGGGCTACAATCCTCTCTCTTCACGTTCCTCTACAACGCCCCTTCCTACAGACGATGCGTTCCTTTGAAGAGCTTACGAAACCCCTCCAGGGGAAATACCGGCAACTCCGACGCACCCACGGCGTCTCTTTGGAAAAGCACTTGGCTGCTGCTTTCTACCCGTTCGAAGGCTATGGCTATGGGCGATCACAAGCATTCCGCCAATCGACGCCCCAAGGCTCTGTTTTCAAACTCGTGATCGCCTATCAGGGGCTCTCTGAGAGACTCTCTCACCTTAAAGAATCTCTCGAAGATCTCAATCCCCTAACCCTCATCGACGACGTGAAATGGCACTCCAAACCGGGCAGCGGCCAGCAAGTCTTGGGAACGACACTCGACGGACAACCGATCCGCGGCTTTTACAAAGGAGGAAGGTTACCCAAGAGCAGCCACCCCAACATCGGAAAAATCGATCTCATAGGAGCCATCGAACAATCGAGCAATATCTACTTCTCGATCCTATCGAGCGAACATGTCAAAGACCCCTTCGATCTCATCGAAGCTTCAAAAGCCTTTGGCTTCGGAAAAAAGACGGGAATCGAACTGCCGGGAGAGATCTCAGGGATTCTTCCCGACGATATCGCCCACAATAAAAGCGGACTCTATTCCTTTGCGATCGGCCAACACTCCCTCATCGTGACACCTCTTCAGACAGCTGTGATGCTCTCGACAATTGCAAACGGAGGCAAAGTCTTGAAACCCACGATCGTCCACTTAATCGCGGGGCAAACGCAACCCTATGAAGACTCTGCATCTCTCTTTGGAAATGGAGCCAGAAGTGGAGATGCTCTCTCCCTGATCGGAATCGACTTTCCTCTTTTTACAGCGGCACTGACGAAATTCTCCCAACCCTATATCTGGCAACACACTCCTGAGGTCAAACGTACCCTCTTTTTCCCCGATTCCGTCCGCGCTCCGTTGATCGAAGGGATGCGCCGCGCCGTCTCTGGAGAAAGAGGATCGGCTCGCCCCAGCGTCATTCGAACCCTTCAGAAAAATCCGGAATGGAAAAAACACTACCTCGCGCTCAAAGACCGGTGGATCGGAAAAACAGGCACTGCAGAGATCCTCTACAAACAATCGATCGATGCAGAATCAAAAGCAAAAATCCATAACCACATTTGGTTTGGAGGGATCTCCTTCGAAGAGAGAACACCTCAAAAATGGGACAAGCCCGATCTCGTCGTCGTCGTCTACTTACGCTTGAGTAAAATGGGAGGAAAAGAAGCCGCTCCTCTCGCCGCTGCGATGATCGAGAAATGGCACGCGATTCAAGGATCCACTTGGGTGGATAGGCACGAAAAATAATCGATCGTCTTGACGAGCCCCTGAGAGAGCTCTATCTGTGGAGCCCAATTCAGTTTTTCCTGAGCTAAAGAGATATCGGGTTTGCGTTGCTTGGGATCATCAGAGGGCAAAGGGTGAAACGCGATTTGCGAACGGGATCCCGTCAGGCGGATGATCTCTTTTGCTAAAGCAGCAATCGAAAATTCAGAAGGGTTTCCCAAATTCACAGGTCCTAAAAAATCTTCTGGGGTCTGCATCAATGCAATCAAACCTTGAATCAAATCATCGACATAGCAAAAAGAGCGGGTCTGTTTCCCCTCTCCATAAATGGTGATGGGCTCATTTTTTAAGGCCTGCACGATGAAATTCGAAACGACCCTCCCATCGTCGGGATGCATTCTAGGGCCGTAGGTGTTGAAGATGCGAGCGACTTTGATCGGAAAACCGTATTGCCTGTGAAAATCAAAAAAGAGCGTCTCAGCGCAGCGCTTCCCTTCATCGTAACAAGAGCGAATGCCTACCGGATTGACATTCCCCCAATAATCTTCCTTTTGAGGATGCACATGGGGATCACCGTACACTTCACTCGTGGAAGCTTGTAAAATGCGGCACTTTTTCGCACGCGCTAGTTCCAACATGTGGATCGCCCCATACACATTGGTCTTGATTGTCTTAACGGGATCGAACTGGTAATGGATCGGGGAAGCGGGGCACGCGAGGTTATAGATCTGATCGACCTCTATAGAAAGAGGCGCGCAGACATCTCTTTCTAGTAAATTAAATTTTGAATTCCCCAAGAAGGGAGCGATATTCCGCCGGCTTCCCGTCGAAAAATCATCCAAGCAGAAGACCTCCGCTCCCCTCTTGAGCAGCTCTTCACAGAGGTGAGACCCTAAAAATCCGGCCCCTCCCGTCACGAGAATTTTTGCACCTGATACCATAACACTCCCCCTGATCAAAAAATCTAACCGCCTAATCCTTAAATTTCAAAGGGAAAGTGCAGAGACCCTTGGTAACTTAAGGATCTAAAATCAGAGCAATAAGAAAATATTTAGCATTGAAAAAACAAAAAACAATGCTATAATTTAGTAAGAAAAATAAACAAAAACCGAAACACTTAAAAAAAGTTTAGGAGGCAATCCTTATGTCAGTACATCTTAATCCAAAAAACTACGCGTCGGAATTGGAAAAAGGCAGAGAGTTGTGTAGACAAGCAAAAAAACAAGATCTCGCTAAAGATGACCTCGCCTTTTATGCAACGGTCAAAGAAATCAATCGCTTCGCCCGCGGACCGTTAAAACAGCTTTCCCCAAAGAATTTCAAAACTAAAGAGGTCAACGCGCGAAGTTTCTATAAATTCGAAGCTAAAATCGAGAAGAGACTCGCACGCGCTCAAGAAAAAATCAACGCAGATATAGTCACATTCGAAAAACTAGTCGGCTGGGCAGATGGCAGAATCTCAATTAACACCCTGACCTTCAGTGAGATGGACATCGTGATCATAGAGAGCTGCATCCGCCAAATCAAAATGCTCGATCTCCCCAAAAAATTAAGTTACTTCAAGGTAGACAAACACCTCAAGACATTCCCCGATCGCCGCGTGGAATACTACAACGCAAAGATCGCTGCAAGTCAGAACCCAATAGACAGTCCTAAATCAAAAGACACATCAGAAAAAACCCAGACAACACAAACAACGACAACTACTACTACCACTAACAGATCGGCAGTGTTAACAGGAGCGCGTACATCTAATCTATTTGGTTCCCATGTTCCTGCTTCATCAGCTGCTTCTGTCCAAAATATCTCGTTGTCTCCAGAGGAAAGACAGGCCGTATTTGAAAAGTGTTTCGACTCCTGGTTGTTCTTTGCAAAACAGGCATGGCAAGAAAAAGAAAACTTGCCTGAATATCAAGCAAAACAACTCGCTGAAGAATTAAAAGAAACCGCATTGTTTGCTTTTAAGAGCGGCGAACCCATACATAAGGAGCTAGAACTCGTGGTGCTGAATTGGCTGCGGATAACCAAACCGCCCATCAGAACAATCTGTGCAGACGCGGAGCTGAATTACAATGCCATTTGCCACGTGATGGGGAACAACAAATCCCTATCCCAGATAGAAACGACATGGGACAAAAATGCGGAAAAAAATAACTTTTCAGCCAATTACGCATTGATCTTAGCGCTTATCTCCGCTGAAGGGTGCATTACCCCAGAAAATCTCTATGCATTTTTAAAAGATAGGATACGAATCGACGGAGGCTGGTTCATTGATCAACAAACGGGTGATACCACTTCCCTTTACAGCGCTTTTTCTAGATGTAGAAAATGCACACCTGACACGTTTTATGCACGACACAAGCCAAAGCAGCGCAGAAACGCTTCCTTTGCCTTTGTACCAGGTGGAGAGTCCCGTCCGGTACGCTCTCTTTCCTTGATCCCTGGTGTGCGCTCTGCTTCCTTGGTTCCCCCATCGACGACGACAACCAAAACACACTCCGTTGCACAGCCTCAAATAGCGACATTGCCACAACAAACAGCGCCAGCAGGACCTGTTCGTCGGCCGACCTCGATTGCATCCCCAGATGCTGAGCCTCAAGCAAATTTCGCGAGAAGAGGGCAGGGAGAAACGACTACCACGACCACAACAACACCTGTCGAGTCTCGTCCAAAAGAACCGGCTCGAACTGTTCCGGCACCCGAACCTTCTCCTCTTGACCCCCCTAAGACACTCACAGTCTATGTCCCGTTGCATGCAGCTCCCTTCAAATTGGATGAGAGGAGCGAATATCAGTTAAACGCGCTAGTCACCTCCTATTTCAGTAGCCCAAGGCTCGTACAGATCTGCGCTACTCACATCACCTGTTGCGCTGCAAAGAGGGATTTCTTCCGAATAGGATCCGATGAACAAAATGCATTTCAGATCATCGAAGAGCATTCTTGGTATAAATGGGCCAATGCAACCTGTGTCGTACAAATCAAGATCGATCCCAAATCGCTGGGTAACCCCAAGAGTGAGAAGGAGATCTTAGGCGAACATTGCATCAGCGCAAGCACCACGCAATACCCTACCCTTACAAGTAACCTAGAAATAAACCCCCTCGATATCGAAGGTATCCTCCCGGGACAATTAGAGTCCCAAACAACATTCGATCTACTCAAATTTTCGTAGCGGCAAGTCCTGAAGATCTTCCTAGAAATCGAAACATCGGAGCTTACCTCTATAAAGACGAGAAGACTCATCAAATTAAAGCTCTTCTCATTTATGACACCGAAGGAACTCAAGAAGTATTGAACCTAGATGCAGTGATCGCAGCGCTCCGAGAACGTGGAGAAGATTATGAAAATACCACGAATCTCTACAGAGAAAAACTCAATACCATACAATTTCCCGAAAAAGGATGTTCCCAGCTGCCATCCCCTACTACTACAAAACTAGGCGAGCTGAGTGTAACAGGCGTGATCCGATCTTGTTACACCTATTATACAGAAATGCTCCTAAGAGCTGCGCCAACAAGGCACATCATCCAGATAGCTCTCGACAAGGCAGATGTAATTATAAATCGCATTTGGCTGTCTGAGTTGGAGGATACAGGCCCCATCGACGAATTGAATGCACAATTTTGCACAGAGCTCAACACAGCGATTGCAAAAGCACAAGAGTGGGTTGAATTAGAACCCGGTCTAGGAAAAGTCTATTTGGATAAGCTTTACGACCGCGCTGCTGAGATCACTTTTTTGAAAGGACTTCTTCCTCAGTTCACAGAGATCTTTAAAAACTGTGAGGTAGGAACCCCTCTACACGGACAGCTCCGGGTAAGGTTCCTCACCCTGTTAAGTAACTGTTTGATGAGAAAAGATCTAGCCTCTTTCGAAGAGACGATTCAAAGGATGGGCATTACCCTCAATGATCTGAGAAAACTCTACCTTACATTCGTCATAGATCCCACAACGGAAAAAGTACAAAATGGCGACCACCGAATGGCAAAAGCAATACTCCACCACCTCAATAACCCCGACAATCCTTCCGCACCAATGAAGTGGGGACAAGAATTCGTCTCCGTAGAAGAGAACCAACAGATCAAAAAATGTCAACTAGAGCAAGAGCGGATTGCACAGCTCCTCGAGTTAATTTCTAATCTAGAAGAGATCCCAACGCCTTAAACGATAGCTATCCCACACTCAGCCAAACTCGAAGTTTGTAACTGAGTGTGGTATACTTCCGCATGCCAACCCCTTTTTGAGCGGTTGTCAGGGTGTTGTTGCATAAATAGCTGAATCTCACCACAGAGAGGAAATTCATATTAAAGACTTTTCTCTCTGTGGTTTTCCATCTCTGTGGTGAGATTGCATATATTCAAAATGGAATGATGGGGAACTAGATTAGGTCCTCATGAATTACGCAACAACGCCGGTTCGCTCAAACCAACAATCTCATGTCGCGACGACAAACGCGCAGCGCCCTCGTACACTCCCATCGCATAAAAAGCGCAACTCTTCTTTGGTTTCACGCTGTAAAATAGCGACGAGCGCATCGACCTGCTGAGCGAGGACAACTGCCTCTGTGCTGTCCACAGGAGCATCGCTGTGCACCAAGAGCAGATCGTAACGACTCTTGAGCTTATCTAATACTTCCCTAAAAACAACACCTCCCAACCACTCTGCCCCATAGCGGGTCGCGCCGCCACTCTCTAGAAAATCATAAGAGCCCATTTTGCGAATGGGCAGCTCGAAGATCTCTCGCTTCAAGTACTGCAACAGCCCGAGCGACTCCTCAACTCTAAAACGGGTATCGAGCACGACGACGCGCTTTCCTTGCAGAGAAAGCAGTTCGGCGAGCAGGTGGCAGGGGAAGTTGCCGAGAATTGTCGCAGAAAGAGGAAGGTTCTGTTGTTCCAAGAGAAACCGAGAGAGTTTACGGAGCGTCTCGAAATCTTCACCAGAGACCTGTTGCACTGTCGCTTTCTCTTCAGAAGAAAACCTCCCCAATGCGGGTAGCCCTAGAGCTTTGAGTTGAGAGAAGGAGAGTGGAACCCCCTTCCAAAGCATCTGACACAGCAGCCCGAAAAACCAAAATGCCCCCGCAAAAAGAGCAGCGCTTAAGGCAAAGGGCAGTGCGCGTGAGGGGTTGGGTTTCAGAGCGGGGATCGCATAATCGATCGGTTTCGAAGAGACTTGATAGAGGTGTTGGCTGATATTCTTAGATTCTGAGAGTTGAGACATCCCTTCAACCATGCGCATGCCGAGCTCTTTTTTTAAAGAGAGCAGGTTCTCCTTCCGCCATTTTTCAGGAAGCTCTTGCATTTTCTCCTGAAATCCTTCTACTTTTTGCATCAAAAGGTTTTTTTCAGAGCAGAGTAAATCGAGGGTAGCTGCGCGCAATCCTCCGATTTTTTCCCCTAAAAGCCTACTGCGCAGTTTGAGCAATTCGATCGTTTCAAAGAGGTGCTGCGCTAAAAATTGCTTGTGCTGGCTGAGTGTCTCTTGCATCCGTTCGTAATCGCGAGAGGTCCGATTGTTTCCATCTTTGAGCTGAAGCGCGATCTTACTGGTCTCTTTTAACAAGTCGTTCGTGATGCTATCTGTGAATACAGTACCCATCGAGCTCAATTCAAATTCAGGCAGGATTAAATGGTCTCTCAAAAAAATCATCTCTCTGAGCTGAGCGTGGATCCGATCGCGCTCTGTCGTCCAGTCCCCCAGAAGTTGTCGACAAGACTCTAAACTCAGTCCAGAAAAATCGCGGTGTCCTTTCCTTTTAAGCTCTAAATCTTCGAGCAACGTCTCTTTTTTTTGTTCCAGGTGCTTTAAATAGTCCTTGAGATCACGTGCGAGATGAACACGCGCCTCTTCTGCTTGAGCGTTTTCCACTCCGATGTAAAACTGCTTTACTAACATGCCTAAAAAGGTTTTGGAAAAGGTCTTGGAATCTTTTTGTTGGGAGGAGAAGTCTTCCCCTTTTTCCATAGCGTCTAAAAGCAGTTTTGTCTGCTCTACTTCCCGACCTACATCTCTTGCCTCAAAGACCAAGGGTTGGGGTATATCCCCTGTCTCCAAAACTTCTCCCCCTTTGTCGTTACTACTGAGCCGCTCCATTTCTAGGTCGAGCTCGAGGAGGCGGTTTAAATAGGCATTCTTGGGTGTCGAGAGTCCCTCGATCTCTTCAGAGAGGCCTAAGTACCCTTCTTTGGTGATATTATCTTTGAGATAATCGACGTGATCTAAAAGCGCGCGATCCAAAGAAGCAGTCAGTTCTGCCTGACGCTTTTCCAGGTAGTCGATCTGGAGCTGACACATCTGTTCATTTTCCCGTTTGAGGTAGTCTTGGTAATTTTTCATGTGGCGATTCAAAAGGCGCGCGCCTAAATGACGATCGGGACATCTCAGAGAGAGCACGAGAAGTGTAGGATCCATTTTTGCACCACGGATATCGAGCGCCTTATGGAACCACTCCACTTCTGCTTGCCAGGGAGTGACACTGACGACATAGCAGTGATCGCGTTTGAGCTCTTTTGGCAAGTGGACGAGCGTGAAAGCAAGAGCAGAAAAAGAGCAGGGCTGTCCGACCTTTCCCATTCCCATAACCTCTTTTTTCTCATCGAGAAACAGAAAGGTATCCTCCTGCAGAATCTTGAGATAAAAACACGTTGCTTTTTCTGAAGCGAAGTAGACATCTTTAAAGAGAAAAGGATCAGGGTCTTTGAGTGCGCCTCCTAAGAAAATTTTCACATGCTTTCCGATATTGCAAAAAAAAGAAGAGATCCGGCCTACGGTGTTCACATGCATTTGAAGGCCGAGATCGGCCACTGTTTTTTTGATCAATTCTCTAGACTGTAAAAGAGAAGTTCCTTTGTTTTCCGCAGGAGAAAAAAAATACTGCTGCACGATTTTGCGCATATCCATGCCTGTATCTTGCTGGCCTGTATTTTGCTGAAAAGTAGCCTCCGCTACGTATTTCGGAGATTGAGCGCAAAAAAATAACAGGGTAAAAAAGAAGAAAAAACAGGTGACTTTTCGCAGCAGTGCAAAATGGCGCCAAAAAAGAGCTTTCAAATCCTCTAGAGTAAGTAGTACTGTTTCCATTTCTCTCACGGTATTTGAATTCCAATGGAGTTAATTCCCTTCGTCACTAAGTCGAGTCCGATAAATGTCGGCAATAGGTCATTGACGAATCGATTCCACTCAGTGAGCGGTCGTGCCGCGACATAGACGATATCCCCCGGGATGAGGAGCATGCTGTCGTTGGGCAACCGGACGAGATGTTCCCAGTGAAGCGTGTAAATTTTCGGATGGAGAATGCTGCCTCGGATGACCTGGATATAGGAGCGATCGCCCGAAGGAAGGATCCCTCCTGCTTCTGCGAGCGCTTTTCTCAAGGTCATGAATCCATCGGGGAGATCGACGACCCGCTCCTTGCCCACCTCTCCTAGGACCATGACTGTAGAAGCAGAGGGCTCTGCGATGTAAACCTTATCGCCCCCGTGCATGACTACGTTCTGGCTCATGTCCCCTTCTTTGATCAATTTATAGAGATCGACAGGGAGGAGTGCATTGTCGCGCACGACGTAACTTTTGAAGAGATTAGCAGAAGGAGGCACTCGAGCGACGGAGAGCACTTCGAAGAGGCGCAACCTCCCGTCAACCGGGACTTGAGGGACTTGAACCAATCCTGCCAGTTCCACCTTTCTGAAAATTCGCTCCCTGTAGCTCATGAAGACATCGACATCTCTGATCTCGCGCCGGTAGAGTTCTTGTATCCGCTCTTGAGCCTCTCTCAAAGTCAATCCAGCGACAAAGACCTCGGGAAGATCGGGAAGGCGGACGACCCCTTCCGTCACGCGAAACCCGACGGTCCCTCCGACTCGCCCTACGGCTTCGATGAGATCTATCCGCGTCGGATGGTAAATCGAAATCTGGAGGATATCTCCTTCATTGATCACATCTTGATATTCTTCGAGCAAATCTTGCGAAATCTCTTCGTAATCTCTTCCTTCCATCTGCAAAATCGAAAACTTCCCCTCGCGGATTCGATAAGAATCCATGACGAATTCATCAGCCCCTACGACCTCGCTTCCGCGATAGGGGGGATTCGTGCATGCAGTCCATCCAGTCAAGGCTAAAAACAGCAGAGCAATTCTTAAGAAGTTTTTTCTATCGATCATATCGGCAAATTGGTATTTTGAAATGCACTATCTTTCCACCGAGCATGAAACAAGTAAAGCGAATTTTTATTACAGGAGCCGCAGGCTTCATCGGCATGCACCTCGCACGCGCCTTAAAACACCGCGGAGATGCGGTCTTCGGTTGCGATCATTTCAACACCTACTACGATCCCGCTTTGAAACGCGCGCGCGCTAAAATCTTGCAAGAGGAAGGGATCTCTGTTCTAGAGTGCGATATTCACGATCAGTCCTCGATCGAAGAGGTGATGCGCGCAGAGGGAATAACCCATTTCGTCCACTTAGCTGCACAAGCAGGCGTGCGCTATAGCCTGACGCATCCAGAGAGTTACGTACATAGCAATCTCTCTGGCTTCGTTAAAATCCTCGAGCTCCTCCGCTTCTTTCCTCAAGTGCCCTTAATCTACGCTTCCTCCTCTTCTGTCTACGGCCTGAACACGAAAACTCCCTTCTCAGAAGAAGACCCCACGGACCTCCCCGCGAGTTTTTACGGCGCGACGAAAAAGAGCAATGAGCTCATTGCAAAAGCCTATCATCAAATGCATGGGATCCACTCCACAGGCTTGAGGTTCTTCACCGTCTACGGCCCCTGGGGAAGACCCGATATGGCCTATTACTCCTTCACTAAGGCTCTCCTTGAAAAGACACCGATCCCCGTTTTTGGCGAAGGAAAACTGATGCGCGATTTCACCTACATCGACGACATCCTCCAAGGCGTCATCGCAGCGATCGATTCCCCTCGAGAATGCGCCCTCTTCAATCTCGGAAACAATCAACCTAAAAGCGTGATCGAACTGATCCATATTTTGGAAAACCTCTTAGGAGAAAAAGCAAATCTCCACTTTCTCCCGACACCCACAGGAGATGTTCCCATCACCTACGCAGACATCTCTAAAGCAAAAGAACACCTCAACTTCCAGCCGACCACCTCCTTAGAAAAAGGCCTCAAGAAATTCACCGATTGGTACTGCTCTTATACCAATCCTCGAAAATAACCTCCATTTAAGCTGCGTCAAAGCCGCCGGGATTTGACGATCGTAAGTTGGGTATTAAGTTATACAACCCAACTTACGATCGTCGAATCCCGACGCTTTCACGCGCTTAAACGGAGGTTATTTTCGAGGATTGGTATTACCACTGCGCTTGTTCTTAAATCTCCCTTGGAAAAATCTCTCTCTGTGGTTTCCCCTCTCTGTGGTAATATTTTTTTTACCACAGAGAGGGGAAACCACAGAGAGAACGACACTACTCTTGCAAATTAAAGAAAATTTTAATAAGTCTTAGTTTGTATAACCTTTAGAGTGTAAGCATGTCTTTTTCCCCACGTCAAGTTTGGTTTGTGTTGCTCTTTTTAGTCTGTTCTCTCTCCTCTCATGCTGCCGAACAGCCTACCAAAAAAAAAGTGTACCCACCTTCTCACCTCATGGCGGGATTCGGGATTTTCGATGTCGATAAAGATCATCCTAGAGGACTTGCCCAATTGGAGTACCGCTGGCAGATTGGCAGGAGGGGACACTGGCGCCCGCTTGCCGCATTTTTTATCGCAACAGATCAAAACTTTTTTCTCTGCGGAGGGATTGGCTATGACATCTGTATCGGAAGAAAAGTCGTCATTACGCCGAGTTTTTCTCCTGGAATTTACTACCATAGTTATGGAAAAAACCTCGGCTTTCCCATCAATTTCCGCTCTGCGATCGAAATCGCTTATGTCATGAGAGATAAAGGGAGATTCGGCGTCCAATTCAACCACATCTCCAACGCGCGCATGCTCGTCAGAAACCCAGGCGCCGATTCCCTCTACATCTTCTATGCCATTCCTTTTCCCAGGAAGAAATAATTGTCAAAACTCCCCTCTTCTGCTACTCTTCGGGGTGGACACTTTAGGAATAACACATGCAGATCGCATATTTTGGAGCAGGAACGTGGGGATTTTGTCTAGCGACGCTTTTGGCCGGAAATGGTCATCAGGTGACGCTATGGACTTCAAAACCAGAGTTTGCAGCACGGCTCACTCAAACGCGCGAGCACCCCAAACTTCCACGGATCAGAGCACCTGAAAAGGTCCACTTCACTTCTGATCTCAAGGAAGCGCTCACAGGTGCAGAGCTGATCGTCGAATCGGTCACCTCCAAGGGAATTCGCCCCCTCTTCCAACAATTATGCGCTCTCCAAGAGATCCACTGCCCCATCGTGCTTACCTCAAAAGGGATCGAGCAAAATACCGGTCTGTTACTCCCCGAGGTGATAGTAGATGTCTTAGGAGAAAAGGCGAGAAACCAAATCGTTTGCCTCAGTGGACCGAGCCACGCGGAAGAGGTGATTGAAAAATTGCCGACATCTGTCGTCGCTGCCTCTTACGATCCTTCTTTGATGCGCCAGATCGTCGAAATCTTCACGACCCCTTTTTTTCGCGTCTACCCAAATGCAGACATCGATGGCGTCGCCTTCGGCGGCGCGATGAAGAACATCATCGCCATCGCCTGCGGAATCTCCGACGGCTTAGGTTTTGGGGATAATACAAAAGCTGCTCTCATGACGCGCGGGTTACACGAAATCCGCAAACTATCGGTCACAAAAGGGTGCAATCCAGAAACACTCAATGGACTTTCTGGAATGGGAGACCTCTGCGTGACGTGCCTTTCCAAATTGAGCCGCAACTACATGTTCGGCAGGCTCATTGCAGAGGGTTTAAATCCTAAAAAAGCACAAGAGGAGATCGGAATGGTGGTCGAAGGCGCTTACACCTGTGTCTCTGCGCTCCAACTCGCCCAGAAACACCACATCCCTGTTCCCATTACAGAAGGGGTCTATTCGATCCTCTACGAAGAGCGCAACCCGCGCGATGTCGTTAAAGCGCTCCTGCAAAGAACCATCAAAGAGGAACATCTGTAATGCACCCCCTACCTCCTTTAGAAGGTCTCAAGATCGTCACAGCTCAAGAGATGGCGCGCATCGAACAACTCGCCCGTGAAGAAGGTGCTTCAGAGCTTCAATTCATGGAAAATGCAGCCGATTCGCTGGCACTTCTAGTGACCGCTTTTTTAGAAGAATACAATTTACCCAAAACGCTCACTCTCCTCGTCGGCAAAGGCAATAACGCCGGAGACACCTATGCAGTAGGCGCTCGATTGCTCCAAAAAAAATACTCCGTAGATGCGTGGCAAATCTACCCTTTAGAATCTAGCTCCCCTCTTTGCAAACAAATGCATGAACAATTCTTAAGTCAGGGAGGCACCGTCCATTTTATAACGGAGGAAAAAGACTTTCATTTTGAGCCTCAAGGGGTCATCCTCGATGGACTCGTCGGGACGGGATTCAAAGGAAGAGCAGAAGGGATCTTAGCTCTTGCCATCGCCGCTGCGAATGCTTCTGAACATCCTATCCTCGCGATCGACATCCCCTCTGGCGTCAATGGGACGACGGGAGAAGTGGGAACTATCGCCATCCAAGCCAAAGAAACCCTCTTTCTCGAATTTCCCAAAACCGGTTTTTTTTTGGGCGAAGGATTCAATCACATCGGCACACTCCGTTACGCCCACTTTGCCCTTCCTGAAAAATTTCGCCACGACGCAAAGGCCACCGCAGCGCTTTTCAACATAGAAGCAGCGCCCCGTTTCCTTCCTCCTCTTAAGAGAAATCAGCACAAATACCAAGCGGGATACGTCTTGGGCTTCGCCGGCTCTGTAGAGATGCCAGGAGCTGCCCTCCTCTCCTGCTCCGCCGCTCTCCGCTCAGGCGCAGGGATCGTCCGCCTCTTTCATCCTCCTGAAATGCAAAGCGCACTCAGCGCCGCTCCGTATGAGCTCATCCATGAAGCCTGGGATGGAAGAACCTCTCAACGCTTGGAAGAAGAAGCCGCACGTGCAAAAGCGGTTTTGATCGGACCGGGCATGGGACGAAACCCTGAAGCGGAAAAAAGAGTAGAAAAACTGCTCTCCCTCTTTACGCTCCCCACTGTCATCGATGCTGACGCCCTATTCCACCTCGCCAACCATCTCGAGTGGTCATTACCTGAGCACACCATCCTCACGCCTCACCACAAAGAAATGGAACGCCTCTTGCACAGCCCAAACGATGAAAGCCTCCTCGCAAAATCGCAAAAGTTCGCAGAAGAAAAAAAAGTCACCATCATCCTCAAAGGAGCTCCTACATTCATCCTCCACCCCCGAACGATACCTCTGTGCATTCCCCGAGGAGATCCCGGCATGGCGACAGCGGGCAGCGGCGATGTGTTAACGGGAATGGTCGCGGCACTATTAGCTCATGGACTCGATCCACGCACCGCGGCGAGCCTCGCGGTTTACTTACACGCTCTCGCAGGAGAACGAGCGGCATGCGCGCTCAGCTCTTATTCTGTCACAGCTTCTGATCTTCTCGACTTCATCTCTGAAGCTTTTTCTTCTCTTAATTGATTTTTTTTTGCGGCATTCGGTAAGATACATGTTTTCTTTACCTAAGGGATAGCATGAAGACTGTAATTTTAGCGGGAGGATTGGGAACTCGACTTTCAGAACTGACAGGACTCATCCCAAAGCCCATGGTAGAAATCGGAGGCAAACCGATCCTTTGGCACATCATGAACTCTTACGCTGCTTTTGGTCATACAGAATTCATCGTCGCATGCGGCTATAAAGCAGAGGTGATCAAACGCTACTTTCTCGATTTCTATGCACTGAACAACGATCTCTCCCTCAACCTCTCTACGGGAGAAACGCACATCCGACAGAGATCTGAGCAAGACTGGACCATCCATCTCGTCGATACGGGATTGCACACGCAAACAGGCGGACGATTAAAGCGCCTGAAAGAATGGATCGGATCAGAGACATTTTTGATGACTTATGGAGATGGTCTCTCTGATGTCGATATCTCTGAGCTCGTCTCTTTCCATAAAAAACACGGCAGATTAGCGACTGTCACCGCAGTCCGTCCACCGGCTAGATTCGGAGGCCTCGTCTTGAATGGCAACTGCGTCGAAGAGTTTGTGGAAAAAAATCAATCGAGAGAGGGATACATCAACGGGGGATTTTTCGTCCTGGAACCAGAGGTCCTCGATTACATCGGAGAAGATCCTCTCACGATGTGGGAAAGAGACCCTCTTGAAAAGCTTTCTGCAGAACAAGAACTGATGGCCTACTTTCACGAAGGGTTTTGGCAACCGATGGATACTCTACGCGAATACCGCCTGCTCGAGTCGCTGTGGGAATCGGGTGAAGCTCCCTGGAAACGACATAGCGTGGAGCAAAAAGTATGAACCCATTCTGGAAACAAAAAAGGGTCCTCGTCACAGGAGGAACAGGTCTCGTCGGCAGTTGGCTCATCCGCTCTCTACTCGAACAAGAAGCTCTCGTCACTGTCCTCGTGCGCGATCCCAATCCTCAAAGTGCCTTTTACAAAAGAAACGACGTTCAGAAAACGACTCTCATCCACGGCTCTTTAGAAGATTACTCCGCAGTGGAAAGAGCCATTAACAAACACGAGATCGACACCGTATTCCATCTCGGCGCACAGACCATCGTAGGAACCGCGCTGCGCAATCCTCTATCGACTTTCGAAGCCAATATCCGCGGAACGTACAATCTGCTCGAAGCCTGCCGCCACCACTCAGGACTCGTCAAGCGCATCGTGATCGCTTCGAGCGATAAGGCCTACGGCTCAAGCCCCATCCTCCCCTACGTCGAGACGATGCCCCTAGCCGGTCAGCATCCCTATGATGTCTCCAAATCGTGCACCGATCTCATCGCTACCTGTTACCACCACACTTACAAACTCCCCATCGCCATTGCGCGCTGTGGCAATATCTATGGCGGCGGCGATCTCAATGATAGCCGACTGATCCCCGGAACGATCAAGAGTCTGCTTCTGGGCATAGCACCTGTCATCCGCAGCGATGGGAAGTTCACCCGCGATTACATCTACGTCGAAGATGTGGTCGCAGCGTATCTGCTGCTAGCGACTCATCTCGACCAGCCAGAAATACAGGGACAAGCCTTTAATTTTGGACTCGACGCTCCCTGCACCGTTTTACAGATCGTCGAGACACTTCAGTCCCTCATGGGCTGTAGTCACTTGTCCCCTCAAGTTCTCAATAGAGCAAGCGCTGAAATTCGAGACCAAACCCTCGACTCAAGCAAAGCGAAAACTCTTCTCAACTGGAGCTCCCGCTACAGCCTCGAAGAAGGCCTCACTCAAACGATCCAGTGGTACTCAAATAATCAACAATTAGCACTTAAGTGAACACCATGACCCAATTCTGCCGATTTTGTTCTACAGAACTGCTCGATTCCTTTTGCGATTTAGGCCATATGCCCCCTTCCAATGCTTACCTCAAGAAAGAAGACTCGCAAGAATCGACTTTTCCACTACACGCCTACGTATGTCGCAACTGCCTCCTCGTCCAACTCGGGCAATTCCAAACCCCCAGTGAAATTTTCAGCGAATACCAATACTTCTCCTCCTATTCAAAGAGTTGGATCGAGCATACGAGAGCCTATACGGAACAAATCGTCGAGCGCCTACACTTAAATCCCACCCACTTCGTCGTAGAGATCGCGAGCAATGACGGCTACCTGCTCCAACACTTTCTCAAAAAAGGGATCCCCCATCTCGGCATCGAGCCCGCTGAAAACGTCGCCGCCGTCGCCCGAGAAAAGGGGATCAACACCCTCAGCCGCTTTTTCGGTCTCTCTTTGGCACAAGAACTGAAACGCGTGAAAGGCGCAGATCTCATCATTGGCAATAACGTCCTCGCCCACGTTCCCGATCTCAACGATTTTGTCGGAGGTCTTCGAGAGCTCCTCAACCCAGAGGGAGTCATTACCCTCGAATTTCCCCATTTGATGCAACTGATGCAGCACAATCAGTTCGATACGATCTACCACGAGCACTTTTCCTACTTTTCCCTGATTACCCTCGAAAAGATCTTTACCCACCACAGCCTAGAGCTCTTCGATGTCGAAGAACTCCCCACTCACGGCGGATCCTTACGCATCTACCTGCAACACAAAGACGGTAAGCAAAAAAAACAAGACAGCGTCGCCGCCCTTAAAGACAAAGAAATCGCTTTCGGGTTGGATCAACTAGAGACCTACCGCGCCTTTGCCGCCCAAGTAGAAAAAGTGAAGAGTGACCTCGTCACCTTCCTCCTCTGCCTCAAAGAAACGGGGAAAAAAATCGCAGCCTATGGAGCTCCCGCCAAAGGCAACACCCTACTTAACTTCTGCGGCATCACTTCCGATCTTCTCCCCTTCACGGTCGATTTGAGCCCCCATAAACAGGGCTACTTTCTCCCAGGGAGCCACATCCCGATTCACGCTCCCGAAGAGCTCGAAACATTCCAGCCCGACTATCTCCTCATCCTCCCCTGGAACCTCAAAGAAGAAATCCAAAGCCAACTCCACCACCTCCAAACAGCAGGCACAAAGTTCGTCGTTCCGATCCCTGAACTTTCGGTAGAAACCTGAATAATGGATTTATAAAAGTTGGCCGTAGGGCCGCGCCAAAATCGTCTGAAAGATACGGCAACTCCCTGTGAAAAACATTATTCAGGCTAAAATGATCACTCTATTCATTCCCACCTATAGAAGGCCACACACCTTAAAGAAAGCGATCCAAAGCGCCATCGATCAGACCTGGAAAGACCTACAGGTCGTCGTCTGCGATGACGCTTCGGGAGATGAGACACCAGACATCGTCACTTCCTTCATCGAAAAAGACCCGCGTGTAAAGCTCATCTCCCATCCCAAAAATATCGGGATGATGGCCAATTACCAATTCCTGCTTTCCACTGTTACAACTCCCTTTTACTCTTTTCTCTCCGATGATGACATCCTCCTGCCTCACTTTTGCGAGACAGCGATGGAGGGGTTTGCCCAATTCCCCGATAGTGCCTTTTTCGCCGGTTCTACCCTTCTGATCTCCAAAGAAAAAGGGATCGTCCGCATCCCTCTGAATGAATGGCAAAGGGACGGATTTTTTCTGCCTGAAGAGGGGATTTCTGAAATGATCGGAAAATATCCCGCGCCCATGACTGTCCTCTTTAAAAAAAAGGCCGACATCGACCCCGATAATCCCGTCGCCTGGGATTGCGATTTTCTAATCCAACTCGCTGCTCAATATCCCTTTGCCATTTCGAAAAAAATCTGCGGCATTTTCCGCTGCCACGAAGGATCATTCACCAGCAACCTCAGCCATTCTTCCACCCTCCAATCGATCGAAAAACTCATCACAAGAGTCAAAAACTTTTCCTGGATCACTCCTAAAATCAAAACCCTAGCGATAACCCAACTCGAAAAAGATTGGTGCCAGTGTTGTGCGCGCTCTGTCCTCTTCCATCTTTTACACAAACGATTTTCTGAAGCAAAAATTGCTGCGGAGCAATTGCGCAACAAAAGCCCTAACCAACTCCATTCCTTCCTTCTTGTTCTCCTAGCTCAAAGTTGTTCTTTGTTCCCTTTTTTCACTTTTGCCCTTTCCCTACTAAAAAAATGCAGGGATCTGCTAAAAAGGAAAAATTTTTCCCTCCAAGGCCTTGATGATTACCATCTTTATTCCGACCTATAAGCGTCCCCAAACGCTCAAAAAAGCGATCCAGAGCGCCATCGATCAGACATGGAAGGACCTCCAAATCGTCGTCTGCGATAACGCCTCGGGAGATGAAACCCAAGAGATCATCCGGACATTTGCAGAAAAAGATCCCCGCATCCATTCGATCTGTCATCCCGAAAACATCGGTATGCTCGGCAACTACACCTATATGCTCTCGATTCTCAATACAGATTTTTTTTCCTTCCTCTCCGATGACGACATCCTCCTTCCCCACTTTTGTGAAACCGCTATGGAAGGTTTTTCCCAATTTCCCGATAGCGCCTTCTTCGCCGCCTCGACGGTCATTATCAATGAGGAAAAAAAAATCGTGCGCGTTCCCTTAGAGGAGTGGTCCAGAGAAGGTCGATTTTTACCCGAAGAGGGCTTAAGAGAAATGATCGGAAAATACGTCGTACCCACGACCGTCCTTTGCCGAAAATTTGTAGAAATTGATCCTGAGAATCCCTCTGGTTGGGACTGCGATTTCTTCATCCAATTAGCCGCGCGCTACCCCTTTGCCATTTCCAAAAAGATCTGTGGTGTTTATTTGAGTCACTCCACTTCATTTACTGTGCGCCAAAGTCCTCTCACCAGCATCCAATCCATTAACCGACTCATTACAAGAGTCCAAGCTTTTTCCTGGATGGATCCAAAGATCAAAAGGAATGTCACAGAGCTTTTGCATAACGATCTGTATGGCCTCTCCCTTAGACTCATCTTAAGAGCTCTCTTGGAAAAAGAGTTCGCACAAGCCAAAACAATCGCTTTCCTCATCTTAAAAAATTACCCCATGCGCTGGAAAACGCTCCTCTTTTTTATTGCGACAATGACTTGCTATTGTTTCCCTCCACTAACCTCTATTCTCTCCCTCTTGAAAAAAATAAAAGCCTCTCTTCGCAGAAAAGATTTTGCCAAACAGAACCTCGAAAGCTATAGCCAATGGATTTTCGAATGATTTTCAAAGAACTCTCTCTCAAAGGCGCCTACCTAATCAATCCTGCTCCCATCGAAGATGAGAGGGGATTTTTTGCACGCACCTATTGCAAAGAAACCTTTAAAACACACGGCCTCAATCCCCAATTAGAACAGATGAGCCTCTCCTACAATCGAAAAAAAGGAACCCTGCGCGGGATGCACTATCAAGAAGCTCCCCATGCAGAAGTCAAACTCGTCCGCTGTCTAAAAGGCGCGATCTACGACGTCATCATCGATCTCCGCCCCGCCTCTTCCACCTACCGGCACTGGGTCGGCATCGAGCTCACAGAATCCTCTTACTCCACTCTCTATATTCCTGAAGGATTTGCCCACGGTTTTCAAACTCTACAAGACAACACAGAAGTATTTTACCAAATTTCCGCTCCTTTCGTCCCCGATGCTTCCCGCGGAATCCGCTGGAATGATCCCGCCTTTGCCATCACATGGCCTCTCGACATCGCCATCATTTCGAAAAAAGATCAGGAGTACCCATTCATCATATGAAAAAAGTCATCGTCACGGGAGCTACAGGCTTCGTCGGAAAACACAGCTTAGAGCCGCTTCTTAAAAAAGGGTATGAAGTCCATGCGATTTCTACACAAAAAATTTCCTCAAAAGAGATCATCTGGCATCAGCTCGATCTATTCGACAGAGAAAAGACCGCAGCTTTGTGTGCGACGATTCGCGCCACCCATCTTCTCCACTTCGCTTGGACGACAACACCCGGTCTGTTTTGGTCTTCCCCTGAAAATATTGAGTGGGTAGAGGCGAGTTTGTATCTGGCGCGACAATTTGTAACCCATGGCGGTAAGAGACTTGTCGCAGCGGGAACTTGTGCAGAGTACGACTGGAGTTACCCCTGTTGTGAAGCGACCAATCCCTTTACTCCCAATACCCTTTATGGAACCGCCAAACACAGCCTCTACCTTCTCTTAAAAGCATTCGCCAAGGAAACAAAGATCGATTTCGCATGGGGGCACCTCTTCTTCCTCTATGGACCTGGTGAACATCCCAATCGCTTCCTCCCTTCCATCATCCAAGGACTCCTCGATAAAAAAGAGATCCCCTGTTCCCATGGCGAGCAACTGCGCGATTTCCTACACACAGAAGACGCGGCACGCGCCTTTGTCACTCTTCTCGACAGCACGTTCCAAGGAAATATCAACATCGCCTCTGGCCAAAAAATCTCTCTCAAACAAATCGCCACCTACCTCGCAACGCTCCTAGGCGGTAGCGATCGACTGCAATTCGGCACTCTACCCACACCCTCTCATGAGCCCCCAGAGATCATCGCTAACGTTAAGAAATTATCCGATGCACTAAACTGGACACCTCGGTATTCTCTAGAGGATGGATTAAAAAAAGTCATTGCGACATGGACAAAAGACCTCTAATTACCACTCTGATCCCCACCCATCGAAGACCTCATCTCCTCAAAAAAGCGCTCCAGAGTGTCTTATCCCAAACTTTTTCCGATTTTCAGATCTCAGTTCTCGATAACAACTCCCAAGATGAAACAGAAGAAATCGTACGGAAAATGGGAAAACAGGATCCTCGGATTCACTACTGCCCAAGTTACAGTCTCCTCCCCGCTGCTGCAAATTTTCAAAGAGGGCTCGACTCTATAGAAACCCCCTATTTTTCCATCCTCTCCGACGACGATCTCCTCCTCCCCACATTCTATCAAACAGCGCTCTACCGCCTCGATCAATCTCCCTCTAGCTTTTTCTTTATGGGATCTGTCATCGATTGTGAAGAAAATGGCACCGTGATCCATGAAAGCGCAAGACAGTGGCCAGACTTAAGAGATTTTTTACCCCCTGCTGGGATTTATGAAATCATCCCTAACTATGTCAATTGGACCGGCTCCCTATTTCGCAAAGAGATCGCTAAAACCCTCGCCATCAATCAAACTATCACAGCCATCGATTTCGATTTTGTACTACGCGCAGCGATGCAATATCCCTTCACCTTCTCAAAAAACCCCTGCGCCCTCTTTATTCAACACCCTAGATCCTATTCCAATCACTGCGGCGCTAAGTTGGTCTGG
>CAWFUG010000003.1:0-72110 GCA_963818965.1 uncultured Verrucomicrobiae bacterium
TCTCAAAAATCCCGTCGCAAAAGAGATCGTCTTAGAAGCCGTTCCCCACAATCGAAATGCCGCAATCGACTTTTATCCCGGAGGATCCCATCTTCCCGCTCTCTTCAGCAGCCGCCCCTACGTGATCTACGGAAAAATCGATCAGCCTTGCGAGTTCGAACTACTCGTCCAAGGACGACACCGCGACGACTGGATCGCAATCCGCAAGGAGATCTCCTTCTACGATGGAAAAAAAGGGACTGAGAACTCGCTTCTAGATTCGGTGCGCAATTAGCGAACCTCTGCTACACCAAATTCCTGAGCGAGGGCAAAGAAGCCCACTTGAAGGAAGCGAAAGAGATCCTGAAAAAAACCCGAACGACAGCGAGTTTTTGACGTGAGTTTGAGAGTTTTAGCAGGTCAATACAAAAATCGAGTGTTGAAGACGCCAAAAGGGGAACAGACGCGCCCGACGCTGGGGATCGTGCGGAAGGCGGTTTTCGACATTTTACAGGACACCATTGAAGGGAGTTGTTTTTTAGATCTCTTTGCCGGTTCTGGCGCGATAGGGATCGAAGCGCTCAGCCGTGGTGCAAGTACAGCGACTTTTGTCGATAGTCATCGCTCCTGCGTCGAATGTCTGCTCGACAATGTAAAAGCATTAAGTCTAGGAGATCAGGCACAGGTCATCGGGTATGATGCTCTGCTCGCTCTTAAGACTTTGTTAAAGAAAGGCAAGAGTTTCGACATCGTCTACATCGACCCTCCCTACGCCGTAGGCAAAAAGGGAGAGCGATTAGTGGAGTTATTGCAACAGTTCGATGAGACAGCGCTCTTAAAAGAAGGCGGTACCCTCTTTTTGAAGAAGGCACCCCTGCGACGGTTTTCCCCGCATTTTCCCACCTTCAAAAGGTCAGCTCGCGCACCTTCTCTCAGACGGTTCTGCACGAATTTACGTATGTGTCCAGCCACTCTGAAAGTCTCTGAACACATATACCCTTGATGCGCCTTATGGTTATGAGATGGCGCAAGAAGAAAACAAGTAAGTAGATTGTTCTCGCTGGAACAACTCTTCTGCTTCAGGGAGCATCTTAAGCACTTTCACTTTCGATCGAGTATTCCTATCAGTAGCTGGGATTCTTGTGGCAAGGTCTAATGCGCGCTCTCTTTCTCCTAGAATAAGAAATGCTTTGATGAGCTTTTTAAGCATCGAGGATGTCTCGATCCAGCATGGGTTATTTCGTTTTTTGGAAGCTTCTGCAACCGCATCCAAGATCATTATAGTTGTCCCAGGCTGATTTTGTTTCTTATTGAGCTTGAGTACCTTTTCAATGATTTTCTCAAGGTGATCCTCGAGATTAAATGAGTCGCGCTCCTTTGTGGCAAGTTCTAGAGCCCATCTTATGCTGGCAAAATTCTTCTCTCTTACACATTTTTTCACCAACCATTTGATTATAGCGGCTTGGGTAGTGTCGTTGGAAATTTTTTCAATCAGTTCAAAAACTTTATGTGAGAGTTTTTGTTCCATCAATTCCTGGGCGATCTGGCGAATGACAGGATCGGGGATCTCTGCGATCATGTCCAAAGCGAGATCTTCATTTCCTAAAATAAGAGCTGCGTCGACAATTTGTATAAGAACTTGAGACGACTGATCTTTTTCAAGTGTTTTGGCAATTGCTGCGCTATTCTTCAGAAGGGTAGCGGCTCGTTCAGGGTATTTGCGCTTAACTTTACGGATCTTGGGTACCCTTTTGACAATCGTCTGAAGTTGCTCCGTTAGTTCATCTGAGTCTAGCTCTCTTTGAGAAAGTTCTATAGCTAATTCAACCATTGGAAAATCACCCCAAGAACAACAGTCTGAAATAATGCTAGTTCTCGATAGAATATAATGTGGTTGGAATAGTTCTGCAAATATTATGAGGTCATTTAGAATGGTGGCGGCTCGCTCAGGCTTTTTTAATTGGTCATTCAGGTCTTTTACCTCTAGGACAATTTTATGAAGAAGGTCCTTCCGACGATGAGGTGTTTTTTTGGCTGCCTGCAAAGCCCAATCTAGGAGTTCGAAACTCTCCTCTTTTATACATTTGTTAACGAACCATTCGATTATCGTAGATTTATCGAGGTCGTTGGAAATTTCTCCAATCAGTTCCAAGATTTTATCTGAAGGCCCTTCTAGCTTCACCCATTCCTCGGCAATAAGCCGAATGGTGCGATTAGGAATTTCTGTGGCAGTCTGAGCTGCAAGGTCTTTATCTCCGAGAATGAGAAATGCGTCGGCGAGCTCTAGAAAAAGCTGGGAGGAATAATTCCTATTGACTGTTTCTGCGCACCTATGTAGCGCGAAAATGGCGTCTTTTGCACCATAGTTATTGTTAGGATCAAACACTTCTTTCATTTCAATTACCGCTTTAGTAATTTCGCGAAGGTGTCTTGCGAATGCATAAGCGTAGGGGTCTTTTTGAGCAACATCCATAGCATATTTAATAGAAGCAAAAGCTTGCATAGCTTTACTCGACTTCTCTAGTTTTAGACAGCATGAGACAATACACTCAATTACTCCAGACTTGTCATTGTTGTTTTGGATTTTATCAATAAATTCAAAAGGTTTATTCGAGAGTTCTTGCTTTGACAACAGGTCAATTGGTAGTTTTTTGGATTTGCTGAATTTTTTATCCAAAGATTCATAAATTTTGCTGAGTGCAAACACTTGTCTTAAAAAAAGAGAGAAGTCGGGGAATCCAGGTTGGTGGTGGCTCAATTGGTCAAGAAGATAATGCTTTTTTTTGTCTTTAAACTTTTTGAACAGTTTAGCAAGTGCTTCTATTATAGTTAATTCCAGTGATACCGCTTCGCGCAGGTCTTCTATTTTATTAGCATTTTTATGTAATTTATTAATTATCTGGAGGATGAGTTCTTTGTTGCACTCGTTTTCTTTGAGAAGATTACATAGATCGGTTAAATTGTTTGCTAAGTTTTCAATAAAAGGTTTATAAGTAGATTCAATGCGCAGGATAGTGAATTCTGTTTTTGGATCTTTAGCACTTTGTATTTCAGACAGTATAGGAGACATAGAATCAGAATAAAGCATCAAACCATCTCTCCAAAGACCCAAGACGCTTGCTATTTGTTTAACTTTCTCAACAGTATCATCAGGTTCGAGGAAGAGGAAAACTCCATTCAGTTCCTTGCTAATCTTTAGCTTTGGGTTTTTAAAGGACTCATTTCCCAATATCTCTAAGACATCTAGAGCCATTCTGTTGGGAACGATGGCGGAGCTAGCTACGACGCTTCCATCTAGGGGGCATGTTCTCATCTCATCTTCCCCCAACCCACTAAAACAAGAAGCATCGAACGTGTGTCCACACGGAGCCAATACTGGTATTTTTAAGGGTTCTCCAGAGAGGGGACATTGGATCAACTCGAAGAACTTTTCGACTAATGCGCTTCTCTTGTCTAACTTTAATTCGATGAGCTTGGAGAGGAGGTTTTCACGGTGCTGTTCCTTTGTCAATCCGGGAGGGGTTTTTCCCTTAAAAGACAAAAATACAATGACCGCTTTCTGGGCAGTTAGATCCTTGATCAATTGATTTTCAATGAGGACGTTTTCTTTTAAGGGTTCACGGCCTATAGGGCATTTCGGATTGTGCTCTAAAGCTTGTAGGATCGTCACATACCCAAAGGTGTGTCCACAGGAAAGGGTTGATGGGAGTTCTGGGTCTTCCATGGCAGCATAGCCAATGGGGCACAGAAGGGTGTCCTCTAAATGTCTATATAGAACCACTAATTGTTCGGGAGTTAAATTTGGAACCCTGTTCATAAATAAAACCTTGTTTTGTGTTTTTTATGTATTTAATATAACAATAGATTGTATTTTCAATCAATTGATAAAATTAGTTTTCGATTGTGTTTCTAGAGATTAAAAGATTTGTTTGGCGAAAAGAATACATACCCAAATTTTGGGTGGTCCTAACCATATAATGCTGAGATGGGGGACGTCTAAACCTCACCACAGAGATGGGAAACCACAGAGAAAAAAAATTCTCTCTGTGGTTTCCCATCTCTGTGGTGAGGTTAGGCATCTGAAACAGAGACTCTAGGCCAGCTTCTTGCCCTTATCGAACTTGGCTTCGGAGACTTTGCCCGCTTTGTCAAAGCTCTTTTTGAGTCCGTGGAGTTGGTCGTCGAGATAAGTTTGCAAGAGGTAGGGTTTGCCATCGTCGTAGTACTTGTTGAACTTGCCGTGGCGTTTTCCCTCTTTGTATTCCCCTTCGAATATCAGGACGTCGCTTTCGCTCCATTCGCGGTAGAGACCGTGGATTAGCCCTTTTTGGTAGGGGATCCATTTGGCGACTTTTCCACTTTCGAAGTAGGTCTTCTCATCCCCTTCTTTGAGGTCATTGACGAAATTCCCTTCGACGAAGACTTTCCCATCGGGGTAGTACTGGATCGAGGGACCATTTCTGATGTCGTCGTGGAAGGCGATCGTCATTGCCACTTGCCCTTTAGGAGAAAAAACTTGGGCTTTTCCTTCTTTTTGCCCTTTGACATAGGGGGTGATGGCGACTTTAGCTCCCGCTTCATTGTATTCGATCGCATCCCCTTCTGCGAGATCATGGATGAAGGAGACCTCTAGCGCTTTGATTTTACCGACGTATTCGTTGGGAGGGTAGTAGATCTCGTGAAGACCGTCTTTGCGATTGTCTTTATAATGGAAGATCACCTCTTTCCCATCTTGAGTCCTTTCAAAGAAGCGGCCTGTGAGTTTCCCGTGGGAATAGGTGGCTTCTTCTAGAAGTGCCCCGTCGCCATCCCACATCGCCTTTTTCCCGTTGAGGTCGCCACTTTCGTAGGTGATGAGGGTATGTAGTGCGCCTGTCGGGTGGAATGTCTTCTGTTCGCCGTGCATCTCTCCTTTTTCGTTGTAGAAGAAGTGACGGGCGAGTTGTTGCGTGGGTTTTTTCGCTTCTTTTTCAGGGGGGAAATACTCTTTTTGTTCTCCGATGGGGGTCCCTTGGTTAAAGCTGCGGATCGAGAGTAGCGCGCCGTCTTCATACCAAGTTTTAATCTCTCCATCGAGTTCATCTTGTTTGTAGAAGGCTAAACTCTTCATCTGGCCGTTGGAATAGTACTCTTCGTATTTGCCGTCGCGCTTGCCGTTGGTAAAGAGGATTTGTTCTTTTAAGCGGTCTTTTCCATACCATACCTTCGCGCAGCCGACGGGTTGATCGTTTGCGTACTCCACTTCGAACAGGAGCTCTTTGTCTTGATTCCATTCGCGGTGGATTCCCTCTTTTTTGCCTAAAGCGAAGTCGCCTTGAAATTTGAGGGTGCCGTCCGCAAACCACTCCTTGCGCGTTTGATCGATTTGGTCATCGACGTAGGTCTCTTCGAGTTTAAGGGTCCCATTCTCATACCACTCTTGGCATAGATCTGTCTTAAGACCGTTATTGACTTCGATACGGGCTGCGAGCTGCCCATTCTCATACCATTCTTCGAAGAGTCCATCTTTGATGTTATTGTGGTAAAAGGCGCGTGTCTTGAGTTGACCTGTTGAATAGTACTCCCGCTGCTCTCCTTCGAAGAGCCCTAGGTTGTAATGGTGCGCGATGAGGGGGGATCCCTTTTCTGTCCAGCGAAGGAAGGGGCCGTGCCGCTTATCGCCCACGAGGGTGTATTCGGCGATTTTAACGCCTTCAGCTGTGAACTCTCGGATCGGCTCGCGCAATTTTCCTTCTTTATCGTAGAGAGCGCTAAAGATGAGGGTGCCGTTTTCGTGGTGTTTGTAGTGTTTGCCGATGGGTGTGCCTGCGCGGTATTCCCCTTCGCCGAGGAGCTTGCCTTCGCTGCTAAAAAACTGCTCCTTGCCCTCTTTTTTTCCCGCTTTGTATTTGACCTTGTAGCTCTCTTTTCCATTGGGGTGGTAGATGAAGTGGGTGCCGATCGGCTCTCCCTGATTGAAATCCTTGACCTCTTGGATCGAGTGGTCTTCTCCGTAGATCACCCATGCAGGGTTTTTTCCGTCAGAGTGAAGAAGGCCTTTGTTGTAGCGTAAGCTGGCCTTTAGTCCCCCTTCTGGGTACCATTCCATCGCGTTGCCATGGGGCACTCCATTTTCATAGGGAATTAATGCCGCTCGGTTTCCCTTTTCGAAGTACCGGATCACATCGCCTACGATTACCCCTTCTTCATAGGAAACTTCTTCTATCTTAGCCCCATCTTCGTAGTAAGAGAGCATCTGACCGTGCCGCTTCCCTTCCTTAAAACCGCAGACGCCGCGCACTTTGCCATCGGCGAAGAAGATCTTAACTTCTCCGTGTGCAAGGCCCCGATCATATTGGGCGACTTTTTCGATCTGCCCTTCCGCAAAAAAGGAGAGGCTCATCCCGTGAGGGACGATGGTCGATTGCCATTCTTTTGCAGCGAGGGAGTCTTCAGCGACGACGATCAAATCGACCTCATTTTGGATCTGTCCGTTACCGTAAAAAGTGACCTGTTTGACGGGGGCTTCATTTTCTTCTCCGATTTGTTCGTAGAAGAGGACGCGCTTGGGGTGCCCTTCTGAATAGCTTTCGATGATTTTAGGGCGCCAATGGGGCTGGCGTTGTTTGAGCGATTGGGTGACAGGAATCACTGGGGTGGGGGCTGCCCAGCTCATGGAGAGACAGGTGATCAGGGAGAGGGTTGTAAGAATTTTTTTGAGCATGTGGGGTTCCTCGTAGAAAGAATTTTAATTCAGCATACCCCATGTGAAGCATATCTAGCAAGAACTGGTTGAGGTTCTAGAGGTTGAGGGCTTTAATCTCTGTATATAAGTTTATATTATTTATTTTAATTAATAACAGTTAAACATTTTTTATTTAAATTAAACTAGTTATTATTTAAAATAAAAAACAAATTAACATAAAAGCAGGGCAATTAACATGGTTATGCATTGTAATTTAAATTATATAGCTGATTTTACAAATACGAGTGAATATAAGGAGTTTAGAAAGCACCTCTCGACTGGATTTAAGACGCTACCCGAATGGCGCGAGATTTTATTGCCGTTTGTAAAGCGTATTTTAAAAGGGCGGGAGGTTCCTGCTGTAGGCCCTCTCTCCCCTTCATTAGAGCGGAAGGTCGCTAAGCTCTTTTTGACCTGTTTGAGCATGAAAAATCAGGCGGTTCATGCGGTATGTCTAGATGGAAGCGAGAAAGAGGGGAAATTTGCTCTGATTGCCCCTGGAAAATACTATAGTTTTAAAGAGAAAAACCTCCTTATTCAAAAACAGTCCAAAATGCTCTACCGGGGAACTGTGAGAATCGCGGATGGGAGCAAAAAAGAGGTCTTGTTGATTACGGATAACGAGGCAAAGGGTGTCAGTAGAATCAGGCATGAATTTCAATTATTGCGCAGCCTACAAAAGACGGAAAAGGTGATTTCTCTCTTCGATTTTTTTGAAATCCACTGTGAAGGGAGCTCTTATGATTTTCTCATCGAAGAGTATGCATCACTCGGGAATTTATCTGATTTTTTGAAGGATCCCCGTTCTCCAGAGGAATTAATGGAGTTGGTCGGGTCCCTCATCGAAGCGGTCCATGCGATCCACGAAGAAGATTGTATTCACGTGGACATTGGAGGGGAAAATATCGTCGTGGTTCAGGGAGAAAAACTCGAGTGTAAATTGATCGATTTCGAACGCTCTTTTTCTGAAGGGGATGGGGATCTTTTACCTCGCCTAGCAGGGCGGGTAGAATCCTATCCTCCTGAATACGCAAGGGCGTGTCGTGAATTAGCGGAGGATCTGGATGAAAATGTGTATTCGAACGAAGAGATTCTTCAACTGAAAGAAGGATTGCTCGATCCGCTGATCGGTGGAGCCTATGATGTTTGGAGCTTGGGGCTTGTGCTCTATCAGATGGTATATGGAGAAAATCTGATCCGAGAAATTTTCGAAGATGGGCAGGAGGTGGAAATCAGAGAAATTTCCGTAGATGACGATCTAGAATGGACGGATATGCCGAGCTTTGAAACCGAAGAGGTCTCGAGCATTGAGATCAGTAGCGGATTGGAGAGCGAGGAACTTTCGGCTGTTTCAATAGGAGAAACGGAGAGCGGTACGACTACGGAAAGCGATGCGACCAGCGATGTGACCAGGGATTCTTCAAATGCCTCTGATGAGTACGAAGATGTATTTTTACCGGCGAAAAAAGAGCAACCGGGAAGGCAAATGTCTCTAGAGAAGCAGATTTTTGAGATCGCTAATTTAGAGCAAGAGGTGATCGATGCTTATCTCGATACAAAACAGGGGCCGATTGTAGAGCTCATCCGAAAAATGCTTACAGTGGATTCTGAAGAGCGTTGGACGATGGAAGAGGTTCTCGTAGAGTGGAAGAAGATCGATGAACCCGCAAATGCATACGGGTCCATCGCGTAGTGGTTTGTTAAGACCAGTAGCCGAGCCAGCACAGGCAGAATCCCCAAATTAAAGGGATGATGCCTTTAACTCTTAGCCAATTTTGGTTATGTGTCGCCCATTTGAGAAAGAGTTGGGGTAGGAAGAAGATCACCACTCCACGAATCACATAGAACCAGCCGAGGATGGTTATAAATAGGAAAAGAGACCAATCCCAAAAGTTATACTGGGTCAATATTGTCAGACCGAGCAATAGGCTAATGAATCCCATCACGAACATTACAGAGGGAACGTTTTTAAGAGATGTCAACATTTTCATCATGTTTTCATGATAAAATAACATCCAAAGTCCCGTAATCATCAACAAAGGGCCAAATATACTGGCCAAACACATTGCATTTTGCATATGCCTCCCAAGGGTTATCAATAAAGCATTACCCTTACCTTAAGGATTAAATAAATTCTTTGTCAACAGGTTCCAGCGCTCATTAAAATTTTTTTTTATTAAAAGGTGTTCCTCGGTTTATTTTTTATGCTTTTCGTAAACCCCCATAAGTTGGGTTTTCGCGAGGATGTGTCCTTCCATCGCTGCCTCTACTTCTTTTTTCGTGGCTCCTTCAGGCAAGTCGAGCGAGGTGTCGAGGGCGTAGAGTTTAAAAAAATAGCGGTGCTCCCGATCGGGAGGACAGGGGCCGAAATAAGAGAGTTTTCCTCCCGTATTTCGCCCTGCTATTCCTTCGGGTTGGGAGTCTTCTGGAATTGCGGTTGTGGTTGGGGGGATGTTGAAGACGACCCAGTGATCGTACATCTGTTCTTTGCGCACAAAGGCGGGGACATCGGGGTCGTCGACGATGAGGACAAGGCTCTTAGCCTCTTTGGGGACGTGGCTGATTTCTAGAGGGGGGCTGACACCCTCTCCCTCGCAGGTGTATTTCGATGGGATTTTGTGTCCTTCTGAAAAGGCGGAGCTCGTCAATTTCATAGAAATTACCTCTGGGTTTTGGGGTTCTGAGCCTGTGGGCTCTGAGTCGGCGGAAGTTTTGGCACCAGACTGCGCGGTTTGTCTGGAATCTTTTTTTTTGAGTGGGAAGGCGCACTTCGAGAGCACTTGAGGAGGGTTCCTCCTTGTAAGTCGAGGAATCGTTTTTCTGTCTCTTTGTCCCCGCCGAATTGCAGCACGCCTGTCGGTTCCACGCTTCCACTGGGGAGAATAGCGAAATGGAGTTTTTGTTGCTTGCGCTTATCGAAGAAGAGTTGCTTGACTCCCTCGAGAGGGATCTTTTTTTGATCGAGTAAGTGAGGGGAAAAGGGTTCATCGGTGGTGATCTGATAAAAGAAGGTTCCTTTCTCGCAGCTGATTTCCAGGGCGTGGTCGCTGGCGTAGGTGAGGGAAAGCGCTTGGGCTTCTTGGAGTGCGGTGAAGAGCTGAGAGATCCCTCGATCGAATCGATGAGAGCGGATCATCTGGACAGATTGCACTCCGACCAGGGTAGCCATGATTCCCAAGAGGCACAGGGCGATCAAGATTTCCAGGAGTGTGAAGCTCCTTTTAACTGTTTTCATCTTCTTGGGCGACGTCTGTTGGGGCTGCGTTTCCGAGTTTTTGTTTCTTTTTCGCGTCGTAGGCTTTTAAGCGGTCTGATTTAACGACGATCTGATCCCCTCTTCCGACCGTGACGACAAAGGCTCCACCCCACCCATCTTTGAGGAATTTTTCCCCATTTTTGACGAGGCCTGAATTGTCTAAATAGAGTTGGGGATTGGCGACGACTGTTTCAATGGCTGTGCCTTGTGCGACCTCGAGCATGAGAATGTCGGCGATTTGCTCTTGGGCCTGGCGGGTTTTAAAGGCGCGTCCCTCATCCAGACTTCCCTTCATATTGACGCCGATGACGCTTCCGATCAGCCCGATGAGGACGATGACGATCATGATCTCGAGTAGGGTCAAGGCACTTTTTCTTCTGTATTTCATAGAATCCTCATGTTGTAAAGGAGCTCACGTCTGTCAAGGGTAAGAGGATCGATAAGACGACGAGACCGACGATTGCACCTAGGGTAATTAATAAAGCAGGTTGTAAAAAGGTGGTCAATTGATTCAAGTGTTTTTCCATCTCCTCCTCGTAAATCTCCGCTAAATTGAAAAAAGCTTCGCCCATCTTACCTGTCTCCTCTGCTAATAGCAACATGCGGAGCATCAAGGGGGGGATGTGGAGGGAGTTTTTAAAGGCGGCGCTCAAGCGCTCTCCTTGGAGGACTTTTTGTTCTGCAGAGAGGATCGATTCTTCGAGCAGTGGGCTTTTGACGACGTTGCGGGCTAGAGGGAGCGCTTCTAAAAGAGGGACCCCGGCGGAGAGGAGCATGCTTAAGGATCTACAGAATCGAACGAATGCGGAATCTAAGAGAAGTGTCTTGAATAAGGGGATTTTTAAAGCGGTTCCATACAGCCAGATCCTTCCCTTGGGAGAGCGGAGGGCAAAGAATGGGGAGGCTACGAGGGTCGCGAGGGTAAGGAAGAGGGAAAGGGTGTGGGTCGTAGTGAAATCGCTGACGGAGAGGACGATCTGTGTCACGGGGTGAAGAGCTCTTCCTTCGAAGAGCTCTTTCATCGAGGGGATGACGAAGAAGAGAAGGCCGCAGACGATGAAGCAGCAAAAGATGGCTAAAAAACTGGGGTAGGTCAGTGCGGAAGAGAGTTGTTTTTTGAGCTTTTGTTGGCGGAGGATAAGAGCACTGAGCTGCTCAAAGACTAGGACGAGATTGCCACTCTCTTCTGCGACTTCGACCATTGAGAGGTAGATCCGATCGAATGTCTGGGGGTATTTTTTAAGAGCAGAGGAGAGGGGGCTTCCCCTTTTAAGGTGGTCGCATAGGTCTAAAAAGAGGGGGTGGGCGGGGTGGCGCGCGTATTTTTCTTCGATCGTGAGTAGGCTCTCATAGAGGGGAAGGCCTGCTTTCAGCAACTGGGTGATCTCGCGGGTGAAGCTGAGCAGGAGGGGAGCTTTAAGGGTGAGTTCTTTTTCTGAGCTCTTGACCGCAAAGACTTCTGTGACGAGAACCTGTTGTTTGCGCAGCCGTTCTTTGGCTGTGAAGAGGGACTCAGCGTCGATTACCCCTTTGATATTTTTACCGGCTAAGGTCATGGCTTTGTAGCGGAAGAGTGCCATCGCTTACCCCTCTTCGCAGCTGCGCGTGACGCGGAGCACTTCGCTCGTCGCTGTGATTCCTTGGATGGCCAGAAGTGCTCCGTGTTGACGCAAAGAGGTCATCCCCAAGAGGAGGGCTTCCTTTTGGAGAGCGAGGGAGTCAGCGCTCTTTAAGAGTTGCCGTTTGATGGTGGAGGTGACGGGCATGAGCTCGTAAATCCCGTAACGCCCTTTAAATCCTGAACCAAAGCAGTGGGTGCAACCTTCTCCTTTGAATAGGTTTCCATCTGTCAGATTTTCCCGGGAGATGCCGAGCTCTTGGAGTTCTTGATCGGAAGGGGCATAGGCCTTTTTACAGTGGGGACAGATCGCGCGGACGAGGCGCTGGGCGAGGATGCCGACGACAGAGGAGGTGAGGAGATAGGGCTCGATTCCCATGTCGACGAGACGGGTCAGGGCGGAGGGGGCGTCGTTCGTGTGCAATGTACTCAACACGAGGTGGCCTGTGAGAGCGGCTTGAATCGCGATCTCAGCAGTCTCCTTATCGCGGATCTCCCCGATCATGATCACATCGGGGTCTTGGCGTAGGATGTGTCTTAAGCCTGTCGAAAAGGTGAGGTGGATTTTGGGGTTCACGCCGATTTGGGCCATCCCCTGGAGTTTATATTCGACGGGGTCTTCGATTGTCATGATGTTCATCTCAGAGCTGTTGATCTCAGAGAGGGCGCTATAGAGAGTTGTCGTTTTTCCACTTCCCGTGGGACCTGTGACCAGGACGATCCCTTCGCTTAAGCGGATGAGCTTGGAGAAGAGCTCTGCTGCTTCAGCGGGCATGCCGATTTTATTGAGTCCTAGCATGACATTTCTCTTGTCGAGGATACGCATGCACGATCCGCTCGCCAAAGACAACGGGGACGGTACTGACGCGGAAATCGATCTGCCGCCCTCCCATCCGCAGCTTGATCCGTCCATCTTGGGGCAGGCGATGTTCGGCGATATCGAGTCGTGCCATGACTTTGATGCGCGTGATCAGTTGGGATTGAAATTCTTTGGGAGGAGCATGGCGTGGCTGTAGGACGCCGTCGATCCGGTAGCGCACGCCGAGTCCTTGTTCCATCGGCTCAAAGTGGATGTCAGAGGCTCCTTGCTGGATCGCCTCTGCAAGCATGACATTGAGCATGCGGATGACGGGAGAGTCAGCGCCCTTTTCGAGAAGATCGTATCCTTCTTCTTCGCTGATGGACCCTTCTTCCTGGTCTTGGCGCAGACTTTCGATATACTCCGAGGCCTCGTTGTCTGCCTGGTGATAACACCGTTCGATCGCTTCTTCAATCGCTAGTTTGGGAGCGATGACCTCTCGAAAGGGGCGTTTGGTGAGGTAGCGGATCTCTTCCAACGTCTGCAAGTCGAAGGGGTGGCTCATCGCGATGAAAAGGGTTTCCTCTTTTTCATCGATCGGCAGGATCAGGTGGGTCTTTGTAAATGCATAAGGGAGGGGGGTGATCTTCTCCTGGACAAAGCGAAATTCTAAAAGGGTGGGGTAGAAAGGGAGTTGGAAATGGCGCGCGATCTCTTCTGGATCGGTAAAGGATTTTAGAGCAGACGGTTTTACAAGAGGGGCAGATGTGAGCTCTTTTGTTTTTTTGAGTAAGCTCTTCAATCTCTCTTTGGCTTCTGATACGCTTTTAAACATGGGAGTTACTGAAAAATGCTCTAAAGCTGTTTTTAAAGAGGTGCTCTGCTTCTTTTTCCTGTGCTTCGATTGCCCGCTGTAAGTACTCAGGAGTGTCACCGGGCCGCTTCATCAACTCTTCTGTGCGGATCCGTAGGAGTTCCTCTTCTGGATTGAGGATGATCCGCGGGGTGATGAAGATGAACATCTCTGTGCTATCGTTGATGAAATCGACAGAGCCAAACAACTTCCCTAGCCCTGGAATGTCCCCTAAGAAGGGGATTTTTTGTTCCGTGTCTTCCGATCTTTGGCGACGCAATCCGCCCAGGATCACAGTCTCTCCATCAGCGACGCGCACCTCATTTTCTAAATGGCGCCGATTGACCATCGGTCGATCTTCGTGGTTGGTGTTTTTGGGAGTGTCGAAGGTGACATTTGTCTGTAATGTGATGTACCCAATCCCATCCGACTCTTCGATATCGGGCATGTTGACAGTCGGTGTCATGATGATCGTGATTCCGTACTGAGCTCGAGTATAGGATTTTTCGAAGGCGATTCCCTTATTCGTATCGACCGGAGCGGCTCCATTGTTGATCGAAATCTCGTCGACGATGGAGATGGTAGCGGGTGTCTGATTCACGGTGATGATGGAGGGAGAGGCGTTGAGCTGGATATCTTCTTGATTCATTAGGAAGTTCAATGCGAGATCATAAGCGGGGAAGTGTTTGGACTTATGGCCACGGAGTAAGTACTCGAGGACGCCGGTTCCTTTCGGAGCGACACTCGAAGTGTAGCGGATCCCGTTTTTCTTAGAGCCCAACTTCAGCATGTTCATGCCGTAACTATTTTCATTGAGGATCCTCTTTTCAAAGAGCATCACCTCGATCTGGACCATCTTTTTTGGGATATCGAGTTTTTTAAGCAGGTCTTTGATCTTGCCGAGTGCATCGCGTCGTACGACCATGAGGAGATTGCCCGTCTTGGGGTCGGCGATAAAGTGATCGGTCGATTGCTCCACCTCAACCGATGCAGAACTGCCTTGTTTTAAGGGGGGAGGGGCGACGACGAGGGGTGCTGTCGGAGGGTAGCCGTCGGGAGCAGTTTTGAACTGGGGGCCCTGAGAGCTGTAGGTGAGTTCCAACTCCCTGCTTGCTTCTGTCGAGGCGAGTAGAAGAGAATTGTAGACTTTTTCGAAGACTTTAGCCAAGTCTTCTGGGTTGCTATGGCGGCATTGATAGAGGTAGATCGTCATTTCGGCTGGATCTTGGAGCTGCTCTTCTGTATCTTTCACCAAATTTTCGGCGCGCTCGACGACTTCTTCCTGTCCAATCAGAATGAGGGAATTCCCCTGTGCTAAGGAGAAGATATTTAACCCCTCTTGCTCGACTTTGCCAAAAGGAGGGCGCGCTTTTTCGACAGCTTCTGAAAAGAAGGCTTGGAGGATCTTCTCCATCTCCCGGACAGCCATTTTGGTGATCGGCACCACCCGCGCGATCTTTCCAGGGGCATTATCCCAGACGGTTTGATAGAGCTCGATCAACTTGAGCACTTCTTCTTTGGCGGCGACGATGGCGACTTTCGGGCCAATCTGGTAGATGAATGTCCGCTTAGCGTCGGCAAATCTCTCGAGAAATTGAAAGGTGCTTTTGATCTGCTCGACGGGAGGAGAGAAGACGAAAAAGAGGCGGGTGTGATCGGGGATCCAGTGCAGCTCTTCGACAGAAGAGGCGATCGCCTCGATGGCAGAAGGATCTTGTTTCATCACGTAGAGCTGGCGTACATAAGTGTTCACGTGTTTGACGCCGATCCCATTGTGCGAGAGGATGATCTCCAACATCTCATTCCACGATTCGCGGGGGATGGGGATGTTCGAGTGCATGTTGAGCTTTAAATTGGCCATCTCGGGAGGGATGATAAAGAGGTAGTCGAGGGCTCCATACTCCATGATCAGTTGCGCTAAAGTCGTCTCCTCCTGATCCCAAAGGGCATACCCTTCCTCTTCCCGCTTAGATTCTCCCACGGATGTAGAGTGCCACTCCTTCTCTGCATTATGGATTTGGCTGCGGATCTCATTGACCTCATCGAGAAGTATTTCGAATATTTCTGGTGCTGTTTCCGCTTCGTGGAGTTCTTTTGCGAGTTCGTAGCGCTGATTCAGCTCTTCGCGCAAAGTGATGAGGCGGCGATTGACCTCAGATAGAGTGAGATGGGAGCCATTTCCTCCCTCAGGCGAACGTGGGCTGCTCTGTGCCAATTTCTCTGCGATGGTTTGAGGGATGAGTATCGAGGGTGTTCCTAATACTGCGACAAGAAGGGCAAAAAGAGTGGGTATCCCTTTCATGAGGTGGCCCTCATGTGTGTCGGCAGTGGTTTTCTGCGCGAGGGTTTTGTCTCTGACTTATCCGCTTCGATGGGAATAGAAAAGGGTACAGAATGCACGCGCGTTTCATCGAATAGATGTCCTTTCATCATGAGCTTTCCCTGCTCTTTTTCTATCGCATCGAAAACCAAGAGCTCCCCCTTCAATTGATGCAAGAGACAATTCTCTACTTCCTCGTAACGGCGCAACGTCCGCCATCCGGAAGGAGTGTGCAACATCCAATCCCCTGTCCGTAAGACGACCCTGCGCTTGCCCAACACACAGCTGACTTGCGTCGCGCTGCGCAGGCGCACTTTCGCTGGGAGCGTTTCCGCAGCCAAAGGGAGGCGCCCTCCAGGATCTGCTGCCAACTGGAAAGTCGAGGGGTAAAATCCCGTCTCGTCCCACAGTTGGATTTCCACAGATTTCTGAGAAATTCCTCTGATTCTAGCGATCGGCGCATCTAATCGCAAGCAATCAAAAGGGACGACATCCCATTTCCCATTTTCATAGAGGAGATAATCTTCGCTAGAGATGAACCTTCCATAAGTCTCTGCATTTCTAGTGACCTCGAGCGTCCCCTTTTGCCGCATGGCGGCGTATTCGCTCCCTCCATATTTTTGGATCAATAGGTCGGAAGCGAAAAACCGGGCAGTGGAGATCTCCTGGAAATAGGGCTCACGCTTCGATCCGATCTTGGCCGCGGTAGCTGTCAAAAAAAACTGCCCGCGCTCTGTAATCGCAGCTCCTTCCTTATTCGAGAGTTCTCTTCCCACTTCGACTAAGAGAGTCCCTCCCTCGAGCAAAATAGGCTGGATCCAAATGCCCGCAGGCTCTCGGGAGACTTCCAAGCCTTTTCCCTCTTGTCTCTCTTTCAGAAAAAGGGATTTTCCATTGAGGACTGTGACCTGCTCCTTCGTGCTTTTGAGCTGCAAGAGCAATTGGATTTCGTGAGAGGGGACGTCTGGGCGCGCATTGAAGGCGAGCAGAGACAGCTCATCGGCGATCCGAGAGACCCATCCCAAAGCCTGATGAGGATGGATTGTGAGCCCCCCGAGGCCGATCGATTCGTGTGTGTAGGTGGAAAAAGCGCTCTTCTGTCCGTTCGATAAGAGATCGCTGTGCTCTTCGTGGCGCAGCGGGTATACAAGGGAAAAAACGACGCCGATCAGCAGAAAAGCGGCAAGGCTCACTCCGCCTGTTTTGGCGCTTAAGGAAAGGAATCGATCGATCGAAAATCTAGGACTAGATAAAATGAGCACGGTCTTTCTTTGGTATAAACCGTTATAGAGTCTAGAGGATCTTCAAAAAAAATGGAAGTAGATATACTGCGCCCACTTAGCAAGTGCGAATTTGAGCGACACCGGCTCCCTTAAAAAATATGCCGTACGCGCTTTGTCGGGGGTTTATCACCCCCCGCTCCCCCGTGACCCATTGCCGGTGCATTTTTGCACCCTTGCTACGCATCGGGTGCAAAAATGCACCGGCAATGGGTCTATACCCCTTCCACCTCAATCGTAACCACAAGCAAACCGATTAAAAGCCTCAAATTTCGAATCAAAGGAAGGGGGTTAATATTAATTCAATATTACCCCCTTCCTTTGATTCGAAATTTGAGAACTTTTCATTCGGTTTTCTTGGGTGCGATTGAGGTGGAAGGGGTATATAAGCTGAAAATATTGGGCAGCAAAAAACAATGTCTGTGAAAATGGCCAAAAGTTCAAATAGAAGCCGATGGCCTCCTAACGATCCCAATATTTATCCTAGTATTGCAAATTGCACCATTTTTGAAGATGGGATCGACCTTTTCATGCGAGCTTTCTTCAACCCATAAATCATAGGCCTGCTGTAAATTAAGCCACAGCTGCGGAGTCGTATCAAATGCTTCCGCAAGCGAAAGAGCGACGGCTGGGGTAACGCTTGACGTACCATTCCTAATTTTAAACAATGTGTTTCTCGTTATCCCTAATCTATCCGCGAGCTTCTCCAAGTTCAATTTGAGAGGCTTGATGTAATCCTCTTCAAGGAGCTCTCCGGGATGAGTTGGTTTTCTTCTTTTTGCCATAAAATCCTCAACTAATGATAATCCACTAATTCCACATCGGTAGCTTCACCATTTTCAAAGCGAAAAATAATAGTCCAGTTGCCATTAATGTGTACCGAATAAAAGCCTTTGAAATTTCCTTTCAGTGGGTGAAAGTCGTATCCAGGAGCATCCATGTCCTTAACCTCTGAAGCAGAATTAAGGCGATCTAAAACGCGACCAATCTTATTTCTGTGTGCCGCCTGGATTCCAGAAACATTCCCAGATTCAAAGAATTTCTTCAGACCTTTGTGTTTGAACGTCTTGATTGCCACTAAAGTCTCATTTTTACTATCATTGTATCCTAAGAGGATACATTTGTCAATCTATACCCCTTCCACCTCAATCGTAACCACAAGCAAACCGATTAAAAGCCTCAAATTTCGAATCAAAGGGAGGGGATTAATATTAATTCAATATTACCCCCTCCCTTTGATTCGAAATTTGAGAACTTTTCATTCGGTTTTCTTGGGTACGATTGAGGTGGAAGGGGTATACCCGACGTGACTCAAAAGTTGGGTATAAGCTTTTAGGAGGTAGGGTATATGAAAAAATGGATCATTCTTTGGGCCCTTTGTCTACAGACGCTCAGCTTTGGTGCCGAGCTTAAAAACCTTCAGATCGAGCTTCCAGAGCTCCGCGGTCTTGCGACTGGATTGGGATTGCAGGTTGAAGCGGATCTAGTCGAGGAGATCGGGCGGATTGGGCTGCGTCCTGCCCACAAAGAGCGCTGGGAGATGGAGGAGCTTTCCGTACAACGACGTGCCGTCGTCCTCGATTGGGCGAGGGAGCAAGGGATGTTCGCAGAATGCGCACCTGTTTGTAACCACTACGACAAAGCCCTCGTTTTTGGTGCCACCAGGGCGACGATGCAAACGCGTCTTAACTACTTGATTGAATTATGGGAACGAGGGGTGCGTTTTGAAGAGGTCGTGTGGTTGACAGGTAACTGCAACCATAATAAAAGCGATGAATCAATCCATAATGAAGATCAAGCGGCCCATACTCTCTGGGAAAATGCCCTTATGGCTGAGGAGATGCGCCGGCTTCCCGTTACCTTTGTCACTGTCCCCATGAAAGTCGAAAATGGAACCTCGATACGGCCTAATACAGAGGATACCATCCGCGCTTGGGTAGAGCTCGCAAAAGAGCCTTGCTCTGCCCTCTTCATCTCTAACCAGCCTTTTTGCGGCTACCAATTCGCTGTAGTGAAAACAGCGATGCCTCGAGAATTTTTCTACGACTGCGCAGGTCCTGGAGCTGATCCCTCCAGCCACCCCGCTGCAGGGGCGATTGTCTTGGATACGATCGCGCGTTGGGCTTTTTTGGAAAAGCTCCTCATGACGAATGACTGAAGTTATTGCTAAAAAATAGAAAAATCTTTAAATGTCGATTATACTGCAGCATTACGATAGGGGCACACTATGGACGACGAAAAGAAACCTAAAGAGGGAGTCTCTGTCAGAGAGATTGAATCCTTTGCAAAAAAACACCGTTTCGAAGTGTTCTTTTGTTTATTATTTATCCTCGCTTGCTTTTTCACTTTTGTGATGTGGGGACCGGGCTGGTCGATTGTTTTCGCTGCCATCGGTGCTATTTTAGGGGTGTTATTCGGGGGAAAAGTCACTCATCTTTCCAAGATGGCCTTCCACTTCGTCTTTAGACAAGAAGGGACGACACAACTCGTACTCGCGATCATCGCCTTGATCCTCGCCATCTTCATCCCACCGCTCTACTTTCTGCTCTTGGGTCTACACGGTGGAAAGGACATGCACCACTGGGCACTAGAAACCCATTCTCAGCACAAGCATTAATCAAAGGAGTCGCAGCGTCGCTGCGACTCTCTTTTATTGGCTCAAAAGAGCCATCCTCTTTTGGATGTAATCGTTAAGAGAGATCTCCCCCTGAGTGAAATTTTGAGAGAGAAGCGCGTAGCCTTCAGGGTCATATGTGTTGGGGTGGCTCGGAGCCCCTTTCCAGCCGGCATTTTGCAAGAACTCTTCCCATGCGTGCAGTTCCCCTTCCTTAGAGCCTAGCTGGCGCTCGAGGGCAGCGATCCTCAGCAGGTTATAAGCATAGAGAATGGTGCCAGAATGTACGAGAGGGTCTCGACTCTGCCAAAATCCATCGTCTTGGATCATCGTCACTTTTAATGAGCGTGCTCTTTCCAAAGCCTCCACGTACTTTCCCTGACCGATCAAAAGGCTGTTCCTAGAAAAGTCTGAATAATACCCTGAGTTCAGCTCCTGCGATCGCTTCAGTGCTCCCTCTGCATACTTTTCTGCCTTCTTGACTTCTCCCAGAGCGAGCAGTCGCTGTGCGATTGCCGTGCCGAACTTGCTCTGTAACTCTGGATGATCCCTAAGGGGCTTTTCTAGCTGCTGAAACACTTTGGGATCTTGGGTCTCTTGAGAGATCCAATTCTGAAAGGCTTGGTCTACATGCAGAAAGTCGGAGTGTTTCCTCGCATGAGGACGTCCCGAAATCTGATACAAAAAGAGGGCTGTAGCCACTAAAGAAAGGGCAGAGACCAAAATCGTCTTGCTATTGCCGCTTACCCACTGTGTATACATCGTCTTTGCAAAGGCAACTCTCCCTATCGGCAAGCGCTCCTTCCCCTCATCCATAATTCTCCTCCTTACAAAGTTCGGGTGGAAAACCAAAGTATAAATTCCAAAAGCATTTAAAGGGAAGAGGGGATCTTAGAGGGGCTTTGGCGGGTCGTTTAAAGGAATATCTTAACAGGCGTAAGGGGTTGATGAGGGGCGAGTTAAGGTCAACGGGCGTAATTTATTTTGGCTCTAAGGGGTTGATTAAAAGAGGTTTATTTCGTTTAAGTGTTTAATGTGCGTTATTTTTGCTTGTTTAAAATAAAATTTAATCTAATTCGTGGTATAATTATGTATGTATAAATTAAAAACACTAATAATTGAGGTTTTTTTATGACGTTCATTCCCCCACCAAGGGCCTCTGCTAGACGACCTGTGAACTCCGGCTTACAGCAGCAGGAAAAAGCTGGGCTTGCTGTTTCGCAGAAGTCAGAATCTAAAGATCCATTAGCGCCGAAAGATTTTGTAGTAATACCTTCTCCTATTCGAAGACCTTTAGGACGTCGTACACAAGAGGGTAAAGATCCCTCTGTAACTAGCCACAGAGGTCAATCAGATGGATTAGATGAAAAGAATATTGAAGCCGCTGTGCAAAAATTGCAAAGGCATCTTTTTAAAGCGATTACGCAGCCAGGACAGCATTTTTCCACATTTTTCTTCATAGAACAGAAAAAAGTGCTCATACAAGCGCATGAATTTTGCCGAAAAATGGTTGAAGCAGGCAACTATGAAGAGGCCATTAAATGGGTTGCAAAATATGATGCTGTTGATCTTTTGTGTCGCCGTTGGTTGCAACAAGAGGGTCAGTCGGATTGGCGTCAATTAGATGAGCATCAGCATCAGCTCCAAGCCAACCGCTGCGCAACCTACTCTGCTGATCTTTCGCAGCAAGAAAAAGTCTTTGATGGTTCTCTTGAGAATATGTACGAGTTGGTGAGTCATTTTGAAAAAACAGGACTTTCAGATCCAAACCATCCCTTAATGAAGATTCTGCCTTCTCACGTATCGGGGAAAAAGCAGGCTTTTGAGTTCCTCCAAAAAATGCACACTTATTTTCCGATGACAGTCGATACAGCGAAAAGATTCTTGCGAAACAGTATCAATAGCTTAATCGAAAGAGGCAAAATAGAGGAAGCTACAGAAATTGCTGTGGCTATTAACATGGAGCCTATTTCTCATTGTATCCAGGGCCTTTTGGATGCATGTGTGGAAAATGCTAAAAAATATCGCCTGAGCGAGAGAGCTCTTGAGAACGATAAGGAGCAGATTAAGCAGAACGTTCAAAAGGAGATTCAGCTTTTTCGAGAGGAGTGTCTTGTAAGAGTCGCATGTGCATGGATAGAAAAAAACGACCTGGACTATGCGCGTGAGCTCCTTAAAACGGAAATGGATGAAAAAGTGGCAGCGTGGCACATCGAAAGGCTGGAACGTCATAGAGTAAATACAGCAACAGAAGAAATGCGCAAAGAAGATCCTTCGATGACAGCACAACACGAGAAATGGCACAAAACGCAAACAATTGAGCATTTTTTCGATCCATTTATCTCTTCTTCTCCAGAAGAAAGGGGATTGATCTTGTTTCAAGTGCATGAAATTTGTGGCAAACTACTAAAAGCTGGCCAACATGAAAGGGCGATTGAATGGGTTGCAAAATTTGAGGGGGAACTTTTAGATCCAGAGCACCCTCTAGTTGTAGGCTTAAGTGCGAAAGTGCGTGAAGCACAGGATCCTGTAGGAGAAGTAGTGCGGCTTCACCGGCTGATCCAACAACAGTTTAACCAAAAAGTGTCTGCAGAGGTTATGGGAAAATTTCTTAATGACTCCCTTCCTTCTCTGGAGGAGGTTCGAAAAATCCGAGCGAAGAAGCTCAAGAGTTGTTGTAAAGGGATACAAGAAATAGACATAACTCGTGCAAATGCATTTGCAAAAATAGAAGGATTAATTGCATTAGTTGCACAATCTGAGCATACACTTTCTGATCCAGAGCATTCTCTCGTCATTGCACTGTATAATAAAGTGCTTGAAGCAAAGGATCCTGAAACGACTATAGAGACATTTAAAAAACTATTGGATCAGCACTTCCCTAATCGAGTGTCTGAAGGTGTTAAAAAGGTGTTTGATCTTCAGCTAAATTATGAGAGAAATTACGAGTCAGAGGATTGGACAGAGATTTAAAGACGAAGCGCTTCGTAAACCCCTTCCATCGCATTGAGTGTATGCTGGATGGTGAAGCGCTCTTCGACGAGTTTCCGCGCCTCTTTTCCTAGCGTTTCCCTGAGCTCTTTGGAGCCGGCGAGGTGGAGAACGGCTCGGGCGACAGCTTCAGGCGAATGAGGGGGCACGACGTGGCCCGTCTTTCCTTCGATGCAGACTTCTGGCAAGCCTCCGATCGATGTCGTGATGAGAGGGCGTTTGAGGTAAGCTGCTTGTAGGCTAGCTTGAGACACTCCTTCATGGGCGGTGCTGAGGAGAGTAAAGATATCCATTGCCTGGATGGCTGCAAATGGAGATTCGAGATGTCCTGTGAAGACGACCGTGCCTTCGAGCCCCATCTCGGGGACGAGGGAGCGGTAATCGTCGACGTGGCCTCCCCCCACAATCACCCACTTGATGTGTTTGTGCCCTTTGAGCAATTGGGCAGCTTTCAATAGATCTAAAATCCCCTTCCACGAACGCACGAAACAAGCGGTTCCCACTAAGATGTCTTGAGGCGTCAAATGCAGAGCTTCTCTAAAGCGCTCCACCTCTTTTTCTGAGACGCGCAGCAGAGCGGCATCGATCCCCGTCGGAATACAAGAGAGACGGGTAGAGGGAAGGCGTGCTTGGATTTGGATGATCGAGAGAATCGGGGTCGATGTCGTGACGATAAAATCCGCGAGGCTGTTGTAGAGCAATCGGCTATTGAGTCCTTTGCGGATGGGGGTAGAGAGATGGCGCGTGCGGATGATTTTTTTCCTGCATAGACGCGCGGCGATTCCGCCGAACCAGGCGTCGAGAGAGGAGTGGGTATTCACGAGATCGATTCCCTTCGTCTGGATGATCTTCACCAAGTTGTAAAGCGCTTTTACAGTGGCGGATTTTCGGTAGGGGATTTCATAGACGACAAAGCCTAGCTCTTTTGCTTTGGGGATGAGTTTTCCCCCTTCATTCACGGCGAAGAAGATCTCGTGGCCTCGTGTACGTAGGCCCACCGATTCTTTCAAAATTCGCATCTCCTGGCCGCCCCAACCTTTCGAACTTTCTGTATGGAGTATTCGCATGCTTACACTCCTATTTTGAGATTTTGTAAAATGCGCCGGTGCCCTGCGGAAAACGGATGCTCCCTAATCATTGATTCTTCCACCCATTCGTATCCGGCAACGGCGACGGGCTCTTCTGCCTGCCAAAGGGTAGGGAAAAGAGTTACCCGGTAGCGAGTGAAGGAGTGGGTAACTTGCGGCAATTGTGCGATTGGGGTAGCGGGGAAAGAAAAGGGAAAGGAGCTCTCCGTTGCTGTGGAATAAGGAAATTCGTAGAGATCTTGCATGACTTTTTTCCCCTCCGTTTTCTTGACGAGCAGTCGGTTTTGAGAACAAATGACGAAAACGTTTCGAGTCTGTTTTAGAATTTCTACTTTTTTCCCTTTTTTTGGCAATTGGTTTTGAATCCCCCAGGCAAAAGCGCGACACTCTCCTTTTAAAGGGCAGCTAGAGCACTGGGGCTCTTTTTTGCACACGCTTGCGCCGAGTTCGATGATTCCTTCGACGATTTCCCAGGGAGCTGTGTCGGGGAGGATCGCCTCGGCGATTTTCCACAAAGTGTTTTTAGTCTCCGTCTGGTCTACTTCTTCTTCTAGGGCAAAATAGCGCGCGAGCACGCGGATCGCATTGCCATCGACAGCTGCGCACTTTTGGCGGAAGGCAAAGCTCAAAAGCGCCCCGACGGTGTAAGGGCCGAGTCCCTTGACTTTGGCGAGCTCTTCTTTGCTAGAGGGGAGCTTCCCCGCGTGATGGGCTACCAGAAATTGCGCCGCTGCATGGAGATGGCGGGCTCTGCTGTAGTAGCCGAGCCCTTCCCACTGCTTGATGACCGCCGCGCTCTCTGCTCCGGCTAGCGCCTCAATCGTCGGGAACCGTTCCATCCACCGCTCATAATAATCGATCACAACAGAGACCTGTGTCTGTTGGAGCATGATTTCAGAGACCCAGATCGCATAAGGATCTTGGGTCCTTCTCCAGGGCAGATCCCGCTTGTTAGCCGCGAACCATTCTCTCAATTTCTCTGTAGCGAAGGGAATTTTTTGCATAGTTGTTCTTGATAGTCGGAAAAATTTGCCTATTTCTTTATGCGGAGCACGACACTGAGGCTTTGGCACGCTTTTTGCATTAATATCTATGTCACCCACTAAACGTACAACCAATGGGTGACTATGAATCCGATTCCTTACAATCCCGATGCCAACTGGGAAGACCTCCACTCCTCTTTGAGAGACCATCTTCAAGAAGAAGTGCGCCTCACACGTGAACTGCTGTCGAACATGCACCAAGAAGAGCTTTCATTGATTTTAAGCGACCACGGCACTTTAAACCAAGTGATCTCAGAACAATCGCGTCTATTCGAAAGGCTCAGTATCTTGCGCCTGAATCGCCATACCCTCACGGTGCGCATCGAAAAGATCGTTATCGATAACAAAAAGATCCCCTCTGTCGAAGAGCTCTTGCCCCTGACTGAAGAGATCAGCATGGAGATCCTCTCTCTAACCGATCAACTCGTCTCCCTGACGGAGCGGATGAGTCGGCAATATGGACAAAATCGGAACGCGCATCTACAGGGTGACAAATATGGGCGGGGTCATTTTCAGCACGCCGTCGCGCCACGCCCTAAGGCTAAAGCTTGTGTTGCGACATACAATCTGAATAAGTATACATAAATGCATGAAAGAAAAATGCGCAGCGCTCATCTACGGACCCGATCTTCACTATCTCGATCATCTGGCTCCCCTGTGCATCCTGATGCAGATGCCGCTCATCGTGACCGAGGAGAAAATCGAGTCTCTCGCCAAGCGGTATTACCCCCGGCTTGAAGTCCTCTTTTGCGATTATCTCGTCCTGCCTGAAAAACTCGTCAGTTCTTTTGAGATCATCTTCTGCTCGATGCCGCGCGATCTATTCGATGAGATCTTTTTCTTCGCGCAGAAGATGCTGCGCAAAAAGGTCCATACGGTGTGGTGTCCCCATGGCAATTCTGACAAGGGGAATACGATTGCCTACATGGAAGCGCTCCATAAGGAAGAGGTTGCCCTCGTCTATGGAAAGCAGATGATCGAATTTCTCAAGCGCAAAAACGTCTTCGATGGGCTCAAGGCCCACGTGATTACAGGCAACTACCGCCGGCTCTTCTACCTCGAAAACCGCACCTTTTTCGATCCGATCGTCGAGCGAGAGATCAAGCGCCACCTCAAAGCGGAAAAGACGCTTCTCTACGCCCCCACCTGGAGAGACTATGAGAAATCCTCTTCCTTCTTCGATGCGATCCATCCCTTAATCGAAGCGCTGCCTGAGCACTACAACCTGATCGTCAAGCTCCATCCCAATCTCCTATTGCAAGAAGAAGACGCAATCGAGGCGCTCCAAGAGAAGCACGCGCACAAAGAAAATTTCCTCCTCCTCACCGACTTTCCCCTGATCTATCCCCTCTTGAACGCAGTCGATGCCTACATCGGAGATGTCTCTTCGATCGGTTACGACTTTCTCTCTTTCAATCACCCGATGTTCTTCCTCAATCAAAACAGGCGCGATCACTCTCAAGATTTAGGGCTCTACCTCTTCCGCTGCGGGATCGAAATTTTCCCTGAGCAATATGAGAAGATCTACTCGATCATCGATAACTACTACCACTATGAGTTGCGCGACTTCTCCCCCATCCGAAAAGAGGTCTATTCCCTCGCCTTCGGCCATGAAAAATCCCTCGAGCAGCTCAAAGCTGAGATCCTCGGGGCCCTGAGGGTTTTTCCCGAATCTGAGCTCAATTTTTACTAATTATATGAAAGCTAGAAAATTTTCTAAGGCAATTGGGATCATAGGCGGGGCGGGACCCGCGGCGAGTGCTTTTCTGTATAGCACCTTGATTGAGCTCTGCCAAAAACAATACGGCTCGAACGACTACCATGAATTTCCAGAGATCATCCTCGAAAGTTTTCCTTTCATTCGAGGAGATGACGAAGGCATACGGCGAGATCTCTCCCTTTGCCTCTCGAAATTAAAAAATGCAGGCGCCGATCTTTTTTGCCTCGCCTCGCACTCCTTGCACGGTTGTCTCCCCAACGTCTCTGCTATCCCCTTTGTCCATCTCATTTCTGAAAGCCTGCGAGAGGTCTCTTCTCGAAAGCTCTCTAAAATTTTGATCCTAGCAGCTCAAAAGACGATCGGTCTGAAACTCTATGAAAGAGAAAAACTGACCTGTTTTTATCCACCCGAAAAAGAGCAGCAGCAGATTCAAACGTGGATCCGACAAGTGGCAAGTGGTAAGGTCACTCGAGAACAATCGATGGGGATCAGTGAAATGGTCAATCGACTCCAGAGGGAATGGCCCTTTGAGGCAGTGCTCATCGCGTGTACAGAACTGCCATTGATTCATCGGCAGTTCCCCCTCGCTTTAACGGTGCCCGTCATCGACACTTCAGAAGTTCTGGCGCGAAGGCTGCTCTCCCTCGCGGAATGATTTTTCCTTAGTACCTCAAATCCTGATTGACCATTTTCCTGACCTCAGGAAAATGGCTGTTTATAAGCAACTTAGAGATGGCATACGCTATTTTTCGCCTTACTCCAGAGAGCTAGTGAATTTTGCTTTACAAAATTTTTAGGAGATTGCTAGCGTGTTGGAAACTTTTTGGAGGAGCTTCTTATGAAAATGTTCTTTGCTATTGCGTATTTATTGACCATCAATGCGATTTTTGCCAGTTCTGCGTCCATAAAAGAAAGTGGTCTTCTTGTCGGAGAAGAGTCTCTTTGCCTCTTTCCCAACGATCTTGAAAACTGTGGTATGGAAAATGTATTCGACCAACCTGTGTATTTGCGTACTGGTGCTTGTGAAGAGGAGCTTCCTCAAGAAAATATCAGCATTCTCGATTTGGAACTCTCCTGCGAGATGTCTGCGTGCGATATTGCTGAGCGCATTCTATATGGGAATGCCGATGTCGTACATTTGGACAATATTTCTAGAGAAGTCGCTGCTGATTTGTACGAAAGTTTGGGATCGATTTATGCCCATTTCCTTTATGTGCCCTATCGAGAGAAAGGAATTTTTGTTGCGAGTAAGTATTCCATTTCGCAGGCAACCGTGACAGTGCTTGAGCAAGAAACGGCTCTAAGCGAAACGCTTTTAGAATTTGCCCTTGCTGGAGCGACGCCCTGCTGCCTTCATGTCTCTTCCAATGCTTTATCGACAGAGGTTGTAAGTTGCGACGCTATGGATTGTAAGGCGGCGGTCCATGTCTTGTTAGCGGATGTACCGGGAATATTGACGGCCGTTAAGCATAACTTTTCTTTCCCCTACTCAAGGACAATTCGAAGACACCATGAGCGGAGTGTGCCCATTTTTAAAATTTTGCCTGTCAAGCACAAGGGAGGAAGGGATGATGATAGAGGTGGGTATAAGGCGGAAGTAGAAATAGGACGTTCATGGGGCGGCAAAGACGGAGGCCATTGGGAAGGAACTGGCAGGTTTGAAGCTCATGATGACCGAGGGAATTACTTTGGAGGAGAAGTCAGACAAAATGACCAGGGAGAAGGCTCTGCGAACGCCCGAGCAGGTCATGAGGAGAAATAGGACGATCCGCTATTGGATTTTCGGATCGATTTTGCTGGCGTGTGCAGTATTAGGACCTCTATTGCTACGCACGCCAAAACAAAAATCGCTACCTTGTTTTTTCGGCGAATGTGATTACTTTGTGCCATTGAGGATCACTGCTTTTTCTGATGCGAACATCCCAGAAGTGGAAATTCAGATTGAGGATAAAACAGTTCTAGCGAAGCTCGATTTGGGTTGGGATGGAGGTATTGCGCTTCCTACGGGGATGCTCAGCACTCTTTGCAATAAGACGTTTGTCAGGAGAAACTCGTTTTTTGGCATACGAGGGAGGACTTATGAGTCTGATATCTATGAGTTGCCAGAAATTCGCGTTGGGAAGATGAAAGTATTTCCAATGCGTGTAGAGGAAGAGAGTAAAGAGTTTACTACAGACGGAGTCCTCGAAAAAGGGGACGAAAGAATTCTAGAAGGTCGTGTAGGGAGAGCGGGATGGCGGGTATTCAGGGCTTTTAATCTATTGTTGGATTGTGCCCATTCGACGCTGATTGCCTGCGATAGCTTGGACACTCTTCGACAGAATGGGTATTCTGTGGATCTATTTGCAGAAGCGCCTCTTTTGCTAGATCGAGATTCGATCGATTTTGAAGCAATGACAGAGAGGGGCCCCTTGCGATGTGTGCTAGATACCGGGGCAACTTGGAATTTTTTAAACAGAGATCTTGACCATCAGATTCAAGATCACAGATCGATAGATCTCGATCATCTCGATGGACAGCCACCAGAATTTAATCCCCATAATGAAGACCTTCTTTCCTTTAATACGAACGAAGGATGGGATGCCAAAATGTTTTGTGTGGGAGAGCGAGATTTTGGCTCTGTTTATTTTCTAAAAATGCGCAGCCCTTTAAATTTTGATGCGATCATCGGCATGGAATTTATCGAGTCCCATCTCATCTTTATCGATTTCCGCAATCAGAAAATTTACTTCGCCCCGCTTCCTGAAGAAAGGTCTTCTCTTGTTGGGCTTTATCATTCTATTATCAAGGGTGGACGGAAGCTGATGACAAGGTTTACTCCCTAGTTTTCAGCCAAGAAAAACCCCTCGGGCAGTTTAAAAGTGAGATCCTCGGGGCTCTGAGAGTTTCCCTTGAACCTGAGCGTTGCCAAAAATAGAGGCAAATGCTGTAAAAAACAAAGTTTTTGCATGGCTAATCGTTTGAAAATGAACATGCTAGGAAATAAAAAACGGCTTATTAATTCCTGTTTGAATATAACTTCATTTAAGTGATATAATATCCATCAAAGTAGACGAGTTTAAAACCTTTTTAAGGACATTTATTATATGTTACCAGCCGTAGCCCAATCGATTATACCCATGGAAAAGTCGTATTTTGATGAGAGCAGGAATCGGAGTATTCCCGCTACTTTGTGGGTTAGTTCAAAAGAAGAGGCGCAACCCCTCATTATCTATTCTCATGGATGGAATCGTATTGATTCACATGAAGCTAGGTATAGAAAGCGGTGGATTCGAGAAATCTTATTGAATGAAGGGTACAATGTTTGCTCTGTGGAACATAAGGATGATAATCTTCATCTTATCGGACGCCGTGCGGAAGATATTGCCTACGTCATTAATCAATTACGCCGCGATACGCTCTTAGGCGACTACATGCAATCAGCTCCTATGGGGATTATGGGGTTTTCTAAAGGAGGCGCCACGTGTATCAGCACTATTGGAGGGCGTCTCCGAGAGTTGAGTGTGGATGAAGATGAATTTACGAAAGATCTAGGAGAAAAGCACATAGGAGAGATTAACGCGTATCATAATGATAAGAGTTTTTCCATCCCTGAGATTAGAGCGGCTGTTTTGCTTCAACCCGGTTGGTTGCGCCGTTTTGATCGGGAGAGCTTGGCTCAGATCACTGCGCCGGTGCTCGTATTAGACAAAAAAAACGAAGAAAGCATAGAGCTCTGTTTTAGAGAATGGATGACAGCGAATGAAAATGTGAAAAAGGTCGATCTTCCTGGGTCCAGTCACTATGTACTGCTGGATGAACCGACAGAGCGTGATAAATGCGAAATGCCAGAAGAGCTGTATTACATGCTTTTTGAAGAGGGGATGGAATGCATTGATAGGAAAGAAGTGCACCAGACATCAGCTGAAAAAATCGTTAAATTCTTTGATCAACACGTGCGGTGCACCCCTTTTTTAAGCAGTAAATGACTCCTGGAAAAGATGGCGCAGTAACGTGCTTTTTCCCGTTTGGCGCGCTCTGAGCAGGAGCGTGACTTTAAAGTGTTATGCTGCGAAAAAGATCCGGGCGCCTAAGTGCCCCGGTAAGAAATCCATCTGTTTTCCTTGATATTGTTAATTGTCAGTGCAGCTTTTCAAGGGAAAAGTGTCAACGGCTCTCAAGGCTGGGCAGAACCCGAAGACAAAGTGAACGTTGTGAGCAGGGCTTGGTGGTCGGACAGGGCCTCTGTCGGTGCATCGATGGAGTAGAGAGGGATCAGCTCCTGGGTGGAGTCGACCTTCTCCGCGAGGGTGGGTTGGACGCAGTAGTCGAGGAGCTCGTAGGAGAGAGGGATTTCGCTCCTTTTATCTGGAGCGGTTAGGATGAGGTCGTTGAAATAGTTCGTACAGGTGGCTTTTTCGGTTTTGCGGGCGAGGAGGGTGGAGAGGGGCGTCGTATAGGGGATGGAAAAAAGTTTGGGGAGACCGCTTTCGGTGAATTCAGGGAGGAAGGCGTCGATGTTCAGATCCCCTGCCAAAAATCCCCAAGATTTGCCGGAGAATGTTCGGGAGACGATCTCTTGGAGACGCGCATAGCAGAGAAGGAGTTGCTCTTGGCGGATTTCCCTTTGTTCTAGGGTGCTGCCATGTTGGAGGTGGGTGTTGAGGATTGCGATCCGCTCTTTGGCAACGCGGCAGGTGGCCATGATCACGCCTCGGTTGGATCCTTGGGGAACGCTGCGTGGAAATCGGTAGAAATCGAGGTCTTCTAGGGGCAATTGGGTAGCGAGGAAGAGCCCGCTATTGTATCCCATCCGATTAGGATCGAGGGTCCCCGCAGGATCGCCGGCGTCATAAGCGAACTCTGCATAGTTCATTTTGAGGCCCTCTACCAAGGCGCGCATCGCTTCTGGATCCCACACTTCTTGTAGGCAGACGATGTGCGCCTCTGTTTTTTGGATCATTGCGACTAATTGATCGATCCGCTCTTTCCAAGGAGAGATGCCGCCGTATGTGTAGGGCAAGGTTCCTGGGAAGCAAATGATATTCGCGGTCAGAACTTTAAGCTTAGAGGCTGCTTCTACCTTTAAAGGGGGCATTTCTCCTACAGCATAGGTGAAAGAGGCTTTTTTTGCGGTAGAGAGCTTGTCTAAGGCTGTCGTGATCTCGGGGGATTTGTGCGATTCTAGGCGTTCCTTTAGGATCAATTCTGTAAAGAGGCGCTGTTGGGGCGTTAATTTCTCGAGCGCTTTTGCATTGCTTAAGAATGTGGCAAAGAGGGCAGGATCCTGAATTTTCTTTTTAAAGAGTTCCCCTAAACGCTCCATTTGAGATTGGGTCGAGGATTTGACGGTATCTTTTAGAGAGAGGTTGAGGGTGCGGCTTAACTCGAGTTGAAAAGAAAAATAACCGAACAGCAGATCAGACCAGGTTTGATAAGCCAGGTCGTAATCGCCTTCTTTGCTCACACGGAGGAATCTTTCGAGATCGGTCGTGACGGAGTGCTCAAAGGCAGTGCACGCTTCTTCGAGCGCGTCGACAGATTGAAAGACGATATTTTTGTCTTCAGCCGCATAGGGAAGTGGTGAGAGTAGAGCTGCCGCGGAACCGATGAGTGCTGTGGGAAGCATGGGTATTCTCCTTTCTTATACTTTTATGGTGGGGTGGAACTGTAAAGGAAATTGTGGAGGGGCAGGATACATAAATCCACCAATAGTTGGCATTCAAGCGGAAAGTATAGCAAAAGAGGGGGCATTATGCCAGAATCTTTGTCAAGATTACATCTTTTTGTTATCTTTGTGACATTCATACAATTGCATGGAATAACGGCTGATGTATAATTTTTCCTTGATGAAATGGTTGAGTGGATTGCTTCTCATAGTCGGTCTAGCTACCGGGTCAACAAATGCTGCTGTAACGACACAAACATCTGACTTATCTGATGTTCAGGCTGATGTTCAAAAAAATTATCCCATTGTTTATCTCGTCGCAACTCCCTGCTCAGGCATGGTTGAATTATTACGCATGATGCATGAACGCGGCGATATGACTGTGATGCACATCCCTGCTAATTTAGCTTATTGCCACGTGCACAACTATGTCGATATCGTACGCGGCTGGTATCGAGAGGGTGCTCCGGTTAACTATCAACAGGCGGTCGCAGAAATTGATAAGATGGCTCTTACCGCTCCCGTTGTTGTCGGAGAAAACACCCATACCGCTGTAGAATTTTTAGCAGAGAATCAAGAGTTTGCAAACCGACCTGAAGTGCACTACGTATTCTTGATAGCTGACCCACATAGCATTATCATTTCATACTACGAAAAGAAAAAAGAATACTTTGACCAGTTACCAAAAGAACAGATAACCAATTCAGTTGGATTCAAAGAGCTTTATGCCTTTATTACCTCATTAAAGGATAAGGAGAATGGTGTTTTTATCTGTCAATCGGAAGATCTTTATTACCGGTCAGAAACCACAGTGCAGTCTCTGTGTAATTACCTACATATTCCCTATTTGCCCAAAGCACTGCACTGGAAAGATCTGAGTCATAATTTTTCCACATTCCCCTTTTGGACTATTGAAAATACCTCATGTTCTTATACGTGGCACCTAGATGCGATCAAAAGCACGCGTTTCACACAACCGCAACAATACGCCACCGACTCTTACGGTAATCCCACTTTCGAAGAAATCATCGACGAGAACCATCGAAAGATTTGTGTGGATGCTTACAAGGAAAACAAGGTCTATTACGATTTAATCATGAATATGACACCGGCCCATTAGAGCCTGCCTGGCATTACTATTTCAGCGAGAATTGAGCGTTGCTATTATTTAATTCGCATAATAATATAAAAGTATGACTCAAGACAAAATTTGCCTCGCTAGCGACAACTGGACTGCAGTCCATCCCACCATCATCGATGCGATCTTAGAAGCTAATCAGGGGTACGCTCCTGCCTATGGGGCAGATATCTGGACAGCTCAGGCGGAAGACCTCATGCGCCATGCCTTTAGATCCTCCCCTAAAGTGCTCATCCTACCGACAGGTACAGGAGCGAATGTTCTCGCCCTTAAACTCGTTTGCAAACGACACGAGTCCGTCCTATGCACTGACATCGCTCATATTCAGTATCAAGAAAGCGGCTCTGCAGAATCTATTGTCGGATGCAAATTGCTCACTGTGCCACACAAAAAAGGAAAAATCACTTCCGAAGGAATCATCCACAAACTAAGAATGGAAAGGGCATTTGGGAAGCATTCGACATCCCCACGAATCTTATCCATCACACAACCGACTGAAGTGGGAACGGTGTACACCTTAAGAGAGCTAAAAGAGCTCGCTAAACTGTGCAAGGAAGAACAATTGCTCATGCATATGGACGGCAGCCGCCTCTATAATGCAGCTGTTTCCTTAACAGCCTCTCTCGAGGAGATCGTGCACGCCGCTTCCTTAGACATTTTATCTTTAGGTGGAACGAAGAATGGGCTGATGTCTGCGGAATCATTGCTCATTTTCAATCCAGCCCTACAAGAGGGGGCCGATCATCTGCACAAACAAAATCTATTGCTCCTGTCAAAAATGCGTTACCTCTCTGCGCAATATATTCCGTTCTTTAAAGATGAGCTGTGGAAACCTCTCGCCAAGCACGCCAATCAAAAAGCTCAACAAATCGCCGCTCTCATCGAAGCAACCGCTCATCTTGCATTGAGCCATGCCGTCGAGACGAACCAGATTTTTTTCACTACCCCTGCCTCATGGATTCCTCTGATTCAGGATAAAATCTTTTGCTACCCTTGGGATAGAGAGAAAAATGAAATTCGATTCATCACATCGTGGAATACGACAGAACAAGATGTACAAAACGTCCAATTAGTGCTCGCTGAAGTCTCCCGCAATCCTCTCTGAAACGGCACTCAAGACTTTTTTTGCATTTAGCTACTTGTGTGTCTTTGCATTTTGCTTTGCCTATATAAGCTGCAATTATTTCAGTGAGGGTTGATTGTCCAAGGCGAAATTCCCCTCGAAATCTTAAGGGGGTTCGCTGTAAACTGGGAGTTGAGGATGGGTATTTATATGCGTGCGGTTGCTCTCATGACGGGCAGGGAGAATCTCCTCGATCACCTCGGGGTGTTGAGCCACTGTCTAGATATTCCACTGATCGTCTCTGATGAAAGGGTATATGCCCTGGCTAGGGAGTTTTATCCTGGGTTGGATGTGACTCATAAGGAGCTCTGCGAGCTCACTTTAGAGTATTTCGCGCAAAATTTTGATATTATCTTTGAGACGGGAAAGTTCTTCGCGGCGGAGCTCGCTCCTTTTATCGAACTGCTTTTTCAAAAAAAAATGCGCTTTGTCTATTGTCCCCATGGCAATTCCGATAAGGGGCATTCTCTAGAAGCTCATGTCGATCAGGATATCTCTTTAGTCTATGGGGATCATCTCTTGGATCTGTTACAGCGCACGGGAGCGGCTCACAAGATCAAGCAGATTTTTAAGACGGGCAACTACAGGCATGCTTATTATTTGAAGCATCGGGAGTTTTACGATGGGTTGGCGGATCGGCTCGTGTTTCAGCGGTTTAAGGAGGAGAAGCCGACGATTCTCTACGCACCGACCTGGCACAACCGGGAAAACCCGACGCCGTTTTTTTCAAGCATCGAGGGGTTGATCGCTGCGCTGAGTGGCTCCTTTAATCTCTTGATTAAACTGCATCCTCTTTTGATCGATCAGTTTCCCGCGGAGATTGAGTCTCTTTTAGCTTCTTATGCGAATCATCCCGCTGTTTCTTTTCTGACGGAGTTTCCACCGATCTATCCCCTGCTCTCTCGTTGTGCGCTTTATTTGGGGGATTATTCTTCGATTGGATACGACTTTTTGGCGTTTGACAAGCCCCTCTATTTTTTAAGTGGGGATTCTGTATCGCCCTTGAGGAAGTGTGGTTGGGAAATTCCTCTCGATCAGCTCGATAACATTGCTTCCTTCATCGAAGGATCGCAGGAAGAGGCGAGAGTGGGTTTTCGCGCAGAGAGGGAGGCTCTCTATTTTTACGCTTTTGGTTCAGAGCCGTGTTTGGATGTGCTGAAGGTGCAGATTTTCCAAACGAGCAACGCGCAGAGTGCGAGAAGAAGATAGACCCAGAGGTGTCGACTCGGAGAGTAGTGCACTTCTAATACACGGGATCCTTTGAAGTGTAGGATATAGCCCTTTTCGTATTTCAATGACTTTCCATAATGCATCTGTCGTTTTTGCTCTTTTCCGTGAGCGTCGATAAGGGAAAGAGAGAGCTGGCATTTTTCTGTATGCGCTTCTTGTGAAGGGTGAGAGCAATGGTATTCTTCTAATTTGACAGAGAAAGGGAGGGTGCGTGTGAGGGGCTGGAAGCGCACAGAATATTTCCCTTGAAACAGGGGCCAGCGGAAGGTGGTGGCGTGAGGGTCGTAGACAAGAGGGATGTTTTCGTGCTGATTGGCTTCGCTGAAGAGGGCGAATACGCAAGGGGTATTTTCCTCAGAAGAAGGGCGGATATGCACAGAGGGTTGGATTTGGATGGAGAGATTTTCTTCAGAAAAAGGGAGATCGAGTGCGAGGTGGTTCTGTTCGGAGCGTAAGGGATTCTTTTGCAGAAGGGATTCGAGGGGATAAAGGTGGGATTTTTCCCCTTGCATCCATAGGTATTCTTTATCGGAAGCGTCTCGGAGGAAGGCGAGGAGCGGTTTTTGAGCGGACAAAGAGAGCGCTGCAGCGGCATCTCCCACTGATGGGGTTTTTACAGAGAGATAGGCGCTGTCTTTGCAGGAGCCGCGGAATTTTTGGATGACATTGGGGATATATTTGAGAATTTCGATTTTTAAAGGGCAGTCTAGAGAGAGATTGTTTAGATCTATCTCCCAGGTACGAGAGGGACTTCGAATAGAGAGGGCTTGCGAATGAGGCAGAAGACATTCTCGCGTGCTCTCGCTTCCCAAAGAGAGAACCCCTTTCCATTCAGAGGAAGGGAGCTTTCTCACTAACAATGCTCCGCACCCCAAGACGATTAAGGGGCTGAGTTTCTTCAGGTTCCGCCACGTCTTCAAGAGAACACTCCTTAAGAAATTAACGAATGTGCCACTTTACTGTTATTCAGAATTTTAGCACCACTCTAATTTGGAGGGGAGCGTTGTCGCATAAAGGGAAAATAACAACCACAGAGAACACAGAGAGGGGCATTTCTTTGTTCTTCTCTCTGTGTCCTCTGTGCTCTCTGTGGTTAATTTTTGGTTTATGCAACAACAGCTCTAAGGCTGTCTAATTTGGGGGGAGAACGAACAGATACTGAAGTTCATTGAGATCGCCGGCGGTGGGGATCGCTTCGATTTCATACGAGGTGGCGCCTTCTTTGAGGGTAGCGACGGAAGAGACGGTGGCGACGTGGAGTCCTGCGGGGAAAATCCCATCTAGGCCCGTTGTGACGAGTAGATCTCCCTGCTTGAGCAGGGCGATGGGCTCTTTAGAAGTTCCGTCAGAGGGAACGCCTGAGCGGAGGTTGCGGATGGGGCCTTTTTCGTCGGAGAAATCGCAGTTGAATCCAAAGCCTTTTAGGACTTGTGTTCGGGAGTGCCACAGGGGATGGCTCGCTCCGTGCAGCACTCCTTTGGCGAGATAGAGATCTCTCGATCGTTGTGCGAGGTTTGTTTTCAGTTGGGATAAAAAGGGGATTACCTGTTCTGCATTTTCAGAGAGATCGGGTCTTAATTCTAAAGAGAGGAGGAGGGCGTCTAGGTGTTTGAGCAGCTCTCGGTTTTGTTCTTCCCCGCGTAGGGCGCGCACAGAGGGACAGAGACGAGAATCGGTGATGAGGCGCACTCTCGATTGAGATTTGCCGACGTATTCGACGACGCCGACGATCGATGTGCCGACGAGGACGGGACTAGAGGGGCCGATGACTTTTCTGTTGAATCGTTCATTGTCTTTCTCTCCGAGATTGATCCACAGGGTGCTGCTCCAAGAGGTGGGTTCTCGGAATACTACTTGGGCGGGAAGGGAGCCGATCTGCCGTTCTAGGGAGTGGACGAGCTCTTGATTTCTTTTGACGAAAAAATCTCTCCATTCCCCTTCTTGACGTGTGTTTAAAGTTTTTACCCATTCCAGTTGTTCTTGAATTCTCTCAGAGAAGAGGAGCCATTCGCGCATGCTCTCCACTTGAGAGCGAAGGAGTTGGTTCTCTTGTAAAATGTGTGAGGACTCGCCATTTTGGGAAGGAACAGAGGAAGAAGAATGGTGTAATCCCTTCCAAAAGGGGGAAAGAGAGGCAATGGTTGTGGTGCGCATTTTTTCAGAGGTCTCTCGTGGGACGCTCAGTATGCTCATCAAGAATAAACCTAAAAAGAGGTAAGGGCGGTAGGAAAATCTCTTCATAATACGTCGATCAAGCTTTTAGCGACGTAGTCGATGTTATGGGCATTTAATCCACAGAAATTGATCCTTCCATCTTTTGTCATGTAGATGCCGAAGTCTTCGATGATCCGCTCGACTTGATTTTCGCTTAAGCCTGTTAATCCGAACATCCCCTTGCTTCGTTTCATGTGATTGAATCGAGGAGTTCCGGAGAGCGTTTCTAATTTTTCACATAAAAGCGCTCTTTCTTTGTCGATCCGCTCGCGCATCGTTTTCAGTTCCTCCTCCCAGCTCTTTCGCAGAGGGAGGTGGCCCAGGATGTAGGAGACGATTTTGGCGCCGTGCGAAGGGGGATTAGAGTAATCGGTGCGGACGACTTGACGGAGGCGAGAGAGTACGGGTTGGAGCGTCGCAGCGGTGGCGTTGACGAGAAAAAGACACCCGACCCGTTCTGCATAGAGGGAGAAATTTTTGGCACAAGAGATGGCGACGAGCATCTCCAGCCCGAGTTCAGTGAAGTGGCGGATGGGGTAAGCATCTGTACCGAGCCCGTCTCCAAATCCTTGATAGGCAGAATCGAAGAAGGGCAAGAGTTGTTTTCTTTTAAAGAGTTTCCCTAGGATGTCCCACTGGGCCGGAGTGGGATCGATCCCGGTCGGGTTATGGCAGCAGGCGTGCAAGACGACGATACTCCCCTTTTCGAGACCTTCGAAGTGGGCGCACATCTTTTCAAAGTCGAGCGCGTGTGTTTCCGCATCGTAATAGGGGTAATCGAGGACGGTAAAGCCGCAGTCGGTAAAAACGCCTCGGTGGTTGGGCCAACTCGGGTGGGGGATATGGACGCTCCCTTCTGTTTCTTTTTTTAAAAATGTGCCTCCGACATGCAGAGCACCTGTCCCTCCTACCGTTTGGACGGCGGCGATGCGCTTCTTGTCCTTCTCCCAAAGGGCCTCTCCAAAGATCAGAGCTCCCATCAGCTGTAAAAAAGGGGAATCCCCTTCGATGGGGAGGTATTCTTTACTGCGCTCAGTATCTAAAAGGGCATTTTCTGCGATTTTGACCGAATCCAAAACGGGTGTGAGGAGGGTTTCTTCTTTGTATAAACCGACACCGAGATTGACTTTTTCCCTTCTCGGGTCTTTGTGAAAGGCTGCAGTCAGTCCTAAAATGGGGTCTGTAGGGGCTAGGGGGATGTGCTCAAAAAAGCTCATAAGGGGGTGGCCTGTGTTTTAGTCAGTAGTATACTGGTATGGTAATTCTTTTTTCAACCTTGACCGATGCGTTGTGTTGTGGGTATACTGCGCCCCGTCAGGAATTGCGAATTTGAGCTGCGTGAAAGCTCCCGCGATTCGACGATCGAAAAGGGGGCCAGTATTGAGGAAATACAGGCCCCCTTTTCGATCGTCGAATCCCGGGGCTTTGACGCGCTCAAATTCGCAATTCCTGACGGGGCGCAGTATACAATATCTGTTCTTTAGGGGCGTTAGCTCAGTTGGTAGAGCGCAACAATGGCATTGTTGAGGTCAGCGGTTCGATCCCGCTACGCTCCATAAAACGTTCTCATCTCTTCGAATACTTGAGACTGAGGGGCAAAGCACGTGCGGCACGTGGGAAGGCTGTCTAAGAACTTTTTGCCGTAGTTTTTCTTCACGAGGCGGGTATCGAGACAGAGCACGCAGCCTCGGTCTTCTTTAGAGCGCATCAATCTCCCAAATCCCTGTTTGAATTTGATCACGGCTTGAGGCACTGAGTAATCGAAGAAGGGATTTAACCCTTGTTCCTGTAACGATTGCGCATAAGCTTCATGCAAGGGATCTGTCGGGACGGAAAAGGGCAGTTTTGTGATCACGACGCAGCGCAGGGCATTTCCGGGGACATCGACTCCTTCCCAGAAGGAATCGGTTCCAAAGAGGACGCTGTTTTTTTCTGTCTTAAATTTCTCTAACAACAGATGGCGCGGCAATTCTCCTTGTTTGAGCAGGGGGAACTGCTTGGAAAGGGGTTCGAGTTGCGCATAGGCTTTTTGCAGCATGTCGTAGGAGGTAAAGAGCAAAAAGGCGCCGCCTCGGGTGATTTGGAGCGTTTTTTCGAGCACAGAAAAACACGCTTGAAGGAAGTCGGGGTGGGAAGGTTCTGGGAGGTCGGTGGGGATGGCGAGCAGCGTTCGCTCGCGGTAGTTAAAGGGAGACTCGTAGATCTCTTCTTTGAGGTTTTCTTCACGGGATAAAAAACCCAGTCGTTGTTTCAAAAAGAGAAAGGAGCGCGCGGTCGTCAGTGTGGCACTGCACAGAATAGAGGTGTTGCATTTGGAAAAGAGGTGCTCTTGGAGGTAAGTAGACACATCGAGGGAGGCGTCGACGATGGAGGCATTGGCTCCCCGTTTTTCCCACCAGCGGACTCGTTTTTCTTTGGGCTCATCACTGGCGAATCGTTTTAGAAAGAGGGAGGTTTCCTCTAACCGTGTGGCAACTGCTTGGATTTCGAGGAGAGGAATTGTCAGTTTTTCGTAGAAGGGGCTCTCTTTATAGGTCTCTAGATCGGAGAGCAGACCTACCAATGCGAGGGCGAGATGGGTCAGCGCCTCTTGGAGTTTGGCGATCGAAGGGAGGATCTCCTCTTGCCAAAAGGGAGTGGCCGTATCGGCAGGGTGGAGTCTTTTCTTTTGTTCCGTAGCGGCTTCGAAAAAATGGGTGAAGAGGGCAAAGGTCTCTTCGAGCGCTTCGTGGCAGCGCCTTTTTTGTGCGGGCAGGTCGATCTCTAATTTTTGAATGAGCGGAGGGGGGATTTGAGGGAGGACGCTGAGCTCTTTTCGCAACAGGGCAAGGCGTGAGTGTTGCTCTGAGTGGACCTTTGCGAGCTGGCGGATCAAGCCGATCCGATCGACCCGTGCAGCAAAGCTCTCTAGGGCGATCTCTTCCAAATGGTGTGCTTCATCGATCACGAGGCGTTGGTAGTTAGGGAGGACGGCTTGTTCTTTGTCGTTGTCGCGGCGTGATTCTACATCGGCGAGGAGAAGATGGTGGTTGACGACGAGGAGTTGCGCCTCTTCCGCTTCCTTGCGCGCTTTGAAAAAAAAGCAGTTTTTGTAGTGGGGGCAATGCGCATGGTTGCAGCTCTCCGATTCTGCAGCGACCTTTTCCCATGTCGCAGGAGTCACGGCGAAGGAGAGATCAGAGCGGGACCCTTCTTCCGTTTTTTCTGCCCACTGTTCGATCGAATCGAGCTCTTGACTTTCTCCTGTAGAGATGAGTAGAGGCTGTTCTTGCAGCTCAGAGAGCTTGCGCAAACAGAGGTAATTACCCATTCCCTTGACGAGAGTGCACTTGAGCTCTTCTCCCATGATTTCGAGTAAAAAAGGGATATCTTTGTGGATGAGCTGCTCTTGGAGGGCGATCGTATGTGTCGCGATGACTGTTTTTTCTTTGTGTTTGAGCGCCCAAAAAATAGCGGGAACGAGATAGGCCATGCTCTTGCCGATCCCCGTTCCCGCTTCTAACAATGCGATTTTCGACTGTTCGTATGATTCTAAGACGCTTTTGGCCATCTCTTTTTGGCCGGTGCGCTCTTCAAAATTTTTTAGCGTGCGACAGAGAGCCCCTTCTTTGGAGAAGATCCAGTCGATCAGTTGCGTTTTGGGATTCATGAACCTGTCTCTTCTACTCTTCTTCGAGAAGATCTAAGAACGCTTGGAGTTGTTTTGCACGTGTCGGGTGGCGCATTTTGCGTAGCGCCTTGGCTTCGATCTGACGGACGCGCTCGCGAGTGACCTTAAAGCGCACGCCTACCTCTTCCAAGGTTTTGGGTTTTCCATCGAGTAGGCCAAAGCGCTCGATCAAGACGGTCCTTTCGCGATCGGTCAGTGTCGCGAGTACTTCTCCCATCTTGTCCTTCAAGATCGCATAGCCCGTCGCTTCGGCGGGAGACTCTATCCCTGTGTCTTCGAGGAAATCGCCGAATTGACTCTCTCCCCCATCCCCCACTTCTGCTTGGAGGGAGATCGGGTGTTGCGCGATTTTATAAATTTCGCGCACGCGCTCGGGCGTGAGTCCCAACTCTGCTGCGAGCTCTTCAGGAGTCGGCTCTCGGCCTGTCTCCATCATCAGCTTTTTAGCGCCGCGCAGAACCTTATTGATCGTCTCGATCATGTGGACAGGGATTCGGATCGTACGCGCTTGGTCAGCGATGGCTCTTGTGACCGCTTGCCGGATCCACCACGTCGCGTAGGTGGAGAACTTGTAGCCTCTGCGGTACTCGAACTTTTCGACTGCTTTCATCAGACCCATATTCCCCTCTTGGATCAGATCGAGGAAAGAGAGTCCGCGGTTCGTGTATTTTTTTGCGATAGAGATGACAAGTCTCAAGTTCGACTCGACCATCTCCCGTTTGGCTTCCTGGCTTTTGTCCATCCAACGCTGGAGCATGCGCACATCTTTTTTAAACTCATCGAGTGTGCGGCCAGCAGCGAGCTCTCTCTTGGCGAGTTTGCGTTGCACAGCGAAGAGTTTTCCGGCTGCGAATTTATTCTTTTCCGCCCTTGGGGCGAGCTCTTGCATCTCTTTTTCTAAGGTCAAAAAGCGATCGTAAGAGGTGAGGATGACTTCGCCGAAGTCTTCGATGATATTGTGTCTGCAGTGCATCCGTCTGAGATAGGCCTGCGTGCGGATGCGGCATTTTTCGATCTCGTCTGCGATTTTGACCTTGTCGATTTTCTTCGTCTCTGGATTGAAGAGATCCCTTAAGAAAATTTGCAGGATTCCATCTTCTTGAGTGAGCAAGTTTGCCAGCCTTGGCAAAGTCGCGTAGTAGGCGTTCTTATCGCTCACTTCTTTTTCTGCGATGACTTTGTCGAATCGCTCTTTGGTCGCAATGAGATAATGGACGATCGAAATCGCTTCGCGTGTGGAGTAGCGAAAGCGCATGATGATCTTTTCGATTTGGATCTGCGCCTTTTCGATCCGCTTGGAGATCTCGACTTCTTCTTCACGCGTCAAAAGTGGGACAGAACCCATCTCTTTGAGATACATTCGCACGGGGTCATCAGAAGTTCCCTCTGTGCGTTTTGTGATTCCCTCGAGTTCCTTCGCTTCTTTTTTGCGCTCTTTCTGTCGCTCGACCTCTGCTTGATTGAGAATCTGGATGTCCATTCCGCTTAAGAAAATCAATACTTGGTCGATTTGCTCTGCAGAATCGAAATTCATCGGGAGGATTTCGTTGATCTCCTCGTACGTGATGTAGCCCTGCTCCTTCGCAACCGCGACGAGCTCCTCCACCTTCTGTTGGTGTTGTTGACTAAATAGATGAGTGAGAGACCCTTTTGCCATTTTGATCCGAGATCCGAGGTGATATACCCTTTAGGTGCACGTAAAAATTGGCAATAGAACGACCGTAGCCAAATCTCGAGCTAACTTGGGGCATGTATCCTCCAAATTCTGAGGATAATCTCCCTTATTGTCAAGTGTTGTCTTGTTAAATTTTTCTTTTCAAAAAAATGGAGTGTAGATTCTATGATCAGTCCCCATGCACTTACTGGCAAAAGAAGAAGATTCATTTGTTCCTGCACGGACCGCTGAAAAAGGGAAAAATTATTTTTGTCCCGAGTGTTCTGCTCCCGTGCGCTTAAGGGCAGGTCCCCATCGCCAAGCCCACTTTTACCACCTCCGTTCCTCCAAAGGGTGTCGGCAACATCAAAAGACGCTAGAGCATTTAAATGCGCAGGTGCGCCTCCTCTCTTTGCTCCCCGGAAAGGAGGGTGTCATGGAGTCTCCCTTCCCCGAAATCGAGCGGATCGCCGATGTCGTTTGGATTAAGAGAAGGGTTGTTTTTGAGATCCAGTACTCCCCGATCTCTTTGGAGGAAGCGATGCAGAGAACTGCCGATTACAAAAAAATCGGATTTGAAATCATCTGGATCTTACATGAAAAGAGGTTCAATCAAAAAATGTTGAGTTCTGCGGAAAAATATTTGAGAGAGGGGAATTGCTTCTTTACCGACATCGATGCGCGCTCTGAAGGGACATTTTACGATCAATTTGAAATCTTAAAAGATTACAAGAGACTCTTTAGAGGGCCAAAGCTCCCTGTCCACTTGAACGTTCTCTTGCCGCTCGATTCTTCCCACGTGCCAGAGCCCGCCTCTTTCCCCAAGGCAATTCAGTCACGCTATGCGGGATGGACCCTTTATGCGAAGGGGGATCTCTTCGATCATTTTCAGAAAAAGGGCGCGGGCAAGTCGATGCTCCCACTCGAAGCGCGCTACCATTCAGAAAAAAAAGCGAAGATGCTGCCGCTCTGGGCGATTGTTCTGCGCTACTATGCGCTTTTCCTCGATTTTCTCTTGAAAATCTGAGGTGTTTTATTGTGAATTGCTTGCCGCGACAATCCGTCTTGCGCAGCAGAAGTAGGCGAAGACACCCAGGGTCAATAGCGCATGCATGACTTGCTTTTGAGGAAAGCGCTTCTCGAGACTTGCGATGCTGGGCTTCGATTTGGAGTACCAGACTTTCCACGATTTTAGAACGTAAGTTTTTCTTTCATGTTCCGCTGAGAAAGGATTCAAAAATCGAGGCGACTTCAGAACCGTGCTTCCCTTATAGACGGTGTCTTTGACGGTGTATTCGTATTCCCCTACAAGGGCGTATTTCGATGCGGAAAATTTTTTTACTTTCCAAGTGACAGTGGTCGCTGGTGTGCTGGAGTCCAATCTCAGGCACTGCCAGCTCTTTTTGATGGCAATCCCAGAAAACCACAGGGCGATACCTAAGGAAATGCAGACGAGGGCGACCCAAAGGAAGTGGAGATATTTTCCCATAAAAACCTCAAAAAAATACTGAGCAAAACTCTGTTTGACGGATTATGGCAAGTGGGCTATATTACTTTCCATCAGAAACTCCCAAGGTTTATATGGCTGAAGATAAGAAAAAAAATGGTGAAAAGAAAAAAACCCGTAGACCCTCTGCTCTGAAGCGGGACGTCCAGAATTTGGCACGCAACTTGCGCAACCGTTCTTTCAAAGCAAAATTAGGTACAGCGGTCCGCGCTCTCAAGGAATCAGCTTCTCAAAAGGACGCTGAGGCAGTTAAAAATAAATTAGGTGACGTCTATAGCTTGGTGGATAAAGGCGTCAAAAAAGGAATTTACAAGCTGAACAAGGCAAATCGCGTTAAGTCTCGCTTAACCTTAGCGATGCGCCAAGCTTAAAAATGATTCACATACCTAAGTTGTTTCACAACTTAGGTATAGATTCCCGAGCGCTTCCGGGAGCTCTTCTCAATCGCTTCTCTCAAAATATTTTCAGAGCTCATCAGAGACACCTTGTGGCGCGCTCGCGTCACGGCGGTGTATAATACTTCCCTCCCAAACCCTTCTGACCCTTCTGGTGCCAAAATAAGAACCTCGTCGTATTCGCTGCCCTGGCTTTTGTGGACAGAGAGCGCATAACAGGATTCATGCGCGGGAAGGGAGAGCGCGGGGATCGTGCAGTAACCGCTTGCGCTCTTGCGATCGGGAAAATGGGCCTCGTCTTCCATCGCAAACTCTCGCGAAACAGTGCCCTCTTGGATCTTTCGCACTAATACCCCAATGTCTCCATTAAACAATTCGAGCGCGTAGTCATTGCGTACAATCATGATGGGAATCGCCCAAAAACCTTCGCTTGGCAAGTGTTCCATACACCGTCGGGAGAAAAATCGGTTCACTTCCTCAACCCCGAAAGCAGATTTGCGCATGCAAGAGAGAATCGCAAAGCGTTGCAGGGAGAGGATGAGTTCTTTGGGATCGGGGGTATCAGTATGAAAAAAAGCGAAGTGTTCTTTGAACTGCTCGAAGAGCAGCGCGTGGAGCTTTTGTGGAGAGGTGGGGAGTTCTTTCCAAGAGAGATCGCGCGCATCGGTCGTATGCAATAGACTTAAAACTCCCTCGACGTCGCCAGTTTGGATTTTTTCTGCGCAATGGAGGATTTCTCGGCGGTCAGATCTAAGAGATTCGGTGAGGGTGGTCATTGTAAATTTTCTCGCATCGATCAGATCGGCAAAAATGCTGCCTGCCTCCACCGGAGGCAATTGGTTTTTATCTCCGATGAGAACTAAGCGCGTTCCTTCGACGATCGAGGAAAGGAGCTTGGCGAAGATCTTGGCGTCGATCATCGAACATTCGTCGATCAAGATCAGATCGGCAAAGAGGAGGAGGGGTTCTTCGATCTCTTGGACATAGGGGGTAATTTTCAGGAGCGCATGGAGTGTCTTTGCTTCTATAGAGACGGAAAAAGTCTCTTCTCGCAGCGCCTTTCGCAAGGCGCTCTCTAATTGGGCGACGGCTTTTCCCGTGGGGGCAGTGAGGAGAATGCGAAATAGAGGTCTCTCTGCTTCGGGCAAAGAACTGAGGAGAGTCTTGATGATCTGGGCGGCGGTAAATGTCTTTCCCGTCCCAGGACCTCCGGTCAGAAGGGAGAGGGAATGGGTCTCGACGTTTAAAATCGCCCTGTTTTGCATCGGATTTCCGGACCTAAGGGTGGAAAAGGTAAGGGGTAAAGAAGGGGGAGCGGCGTTTAGTCTCTCTAGATGGCGTAGGATACTCGTTTCTAGGATCCAATTTTTTTGCAGATAGTAGTGGTTTTCTCTTTTGTAGATCGGGCGCGCTGTCGGGTGGGTGTTTTCCGCGACGTCGTGGATTCCCTCAGGAGGGAATGTCTCGAGTCCCTTGTGAAGAAGAGGGAGCAGCGGGGTCAAGTCCCCTAATTCTTCTTTCTCTAAGTCGAGGATCATATGACCTCCGCGCATGAGCGCGAAGAGAAGGCAAGGCAAGGCGCCGTGTTCCTCTAGAGTGGACCCTAGGGGCTGCAAAATTTTTTGGGCAAAGAGGAGATCGACCTCGAGGAGGAGACCATTCTCTTGAAATTTTTTAAGTGTGGGCCAAAAGATCATAGAAACACATAAGGTTTAGAGCCGCGGAGAAAGAAATAGACCACGCCGCCGAAGAGTTCTTCAAAGGGGCGGTTGTCAAACAGCTTTACATATCGCTTGAGGGCTTCTTTGTAGATCGTAGCTTGTAGAAAATAATCGTTTGCATGCATCGCTTTTTCGATCTTCTCTAGGGTATAGTCTTCATCGCACTGTCCCAAACGATTGCTCTTCCAATCGAGTATGTAGTATTTCCCGCCATAGGTAAACACAAAGTCGCAAAATCCCTTCATGACCCCCTGAGAAGTCGGATAATAAAACTCCATCTCTTCAAAATAGCAATCAGAGAGGGATTCAAGTGTAAAACCATCGATCTCTGTCGACAAGATCTTCAGCATCCAGGGCAGAAGAATAGAGACAAAAGGTTGTAAAAGCGTACCTGCACATACTCTCTCGATCAAAAGGGAGATCCCCCTTTCATTCAGAGGGTGGTGGAGCTTTTGCTTAAAAATAGTTTCGAGAATGCTATGGAGCACGATCCCTGTCTCTGCACCGGCGGGGAGGGTGTGTGGGGAAGCGGGAAGTTCTTTTTCCGAGGGTTCTACTGCATCAATCCCCTCTTCTGCGTGTTTTTGTTGCAGAGAGGAAAAAGACTGGAGGAGTTGGGGGTGGTGTATTAGTTCTGGTACGGGGAGCGAAACTGGGGGTTCTCTGTTTTCTCGTTCTAGAGGCTGGAGGGGCAATTCTCTTTCGATAGCACTGATGGGAAAGCCGTCCAGTACTCTGTGCACTTCCTCAACGCCTATTTCAGCGAGGGTCTCGTAAGGGTCTTGGGTGGAGGCGCACCGCGCTAAAAACAGTTCGAGAGGAGACGCTGTCCCCCGTGCGATCTTTTTGTGGTCTTTGTCGAGGGAAATCGGGATGTAGAGTCGCTCTTTGGCTCTCGTCAGTGCGACGTAGAGCTGGCGCCCTTTTTCTGCATCGAGCTCTTCGAGTGCGCGTAGGGAATCGGGAGACTCTTCCTCAAACGGGACTTCGACGGCAGTGGTTCCGTCTCGGATCGTCACTTCTTCGGGAAGGCGGTGGCGTGAGGCGATGCCGAGGGCGAATACGGTGTCGAACTCGAGACCTTTACTCAAATGGGTCGTCATGATGACGACGCTCCCCTCTTCTTCTTGGGGAGGGATGCGAAAACGGGGTTCTTCTGCCTCTGTCTCCTCTCCCATTTTCTTGAGAAAATCGAGCAGCTGTTCCCCCCTCAAGCCCCGATGCAGCTCTTCTTCGATCAAGAGGCTGGCCAATTTTTTTAAATCACTGGATAGGACAACCTCAAAAGAACTCTTCAAAAAAGCTTGAAAAAAGGGAGCGAACCCCTTTTCGAGGAGGATGTGGTGCAGCTGTTGCATCGTCTGTTTCGCATGGAGAAGAAGGGGATCGCGCCCCTCTCTTTTGAGCTGTTCTGCATCCCAGCCGATCAGGACAGTGCCGAGGGCGGCTTTGAGTTGAGGCAAATGCTGGGGAGATAAGACGGCGCGCAACACCTCTTGAAAAGCAGAAAATACAGGCGAATGGGTCAGAAGGGACCCCCGCTTGAAGTGAGCGGGGAGGTTCCATTTTTCTAGATGGTCGATGAGCCGTTTTGCTTGGAAGCGGTCTTTGATCAAAATTGCGATTTTGTGCAAGGGGAGTTGTTTGTCTTTATGGAGCTCGATGATCTTTGCGGCGATCCAGGGAAAGAGCTTTTTCTCTTCACTATCGCTTGTGGGAAAGAGGCGGCTGCGCCCGATTCCCTCTTCGATCAGGAAAAATTCGAGAACGGCATCGCCCGAGCGACTCTCGACGGAGCGTACAGGAGGGACGTCGAGGTTGAGTGTTAAAACAGGGAGGGGCATCCAGCCCCCTTTCGGCAGGGAGAAAAGGCGATTGAGCAGAGAGATAAGCCCCGGGGTCGAGCGGTAATTCGTATCGAGGTGTTTTTTTGCCCCCTCTCCTAAGCTTTTAGCGGCATTTAAATAGGTGTAGACATCTGCATTACGGAACGCATAGATCGACTGTTTGGGATCTCCGACGAGACAGATCGATGCAATGGGGTGGGGTATAAGAAAGAGGCGTTGGATGATCTCCCATTGGATCGGATCGGTATCTTGAAATTCGTCGACGATGACCGCTTTGTATTTGCGCTGCATCTTTTCGACGAAGGCAAAAGAGCTCAGGGCTTGTTGCATTTTGAGTAAAAGCACATCGGGAGAGAAGAGCTCTTCCTTTTCGAGAAGAGGAGCCAGCTCGCTTCTTAAATCCTGAACGAGGCGTGCCAGGATTTTGCGCGGATCGCGCGCCGCTTGGAATAAGGGAACGCACGTGGAGAAGAGCTGGGGCATCAGTCCCGGGTAGTGGAGGGATTCTTCGGGGGGGAGCTTCGCGGTTTTTTTGAGATTTTTTGGCTCCAGGCCCTCTAGAAAAAGGGGTTCTTCAAAGAGCTTTTCGAATTGGGAAAGGGGACAAGATCGATTCTGCAAAATCTGTCCGAAGGCGTCGATTTGAGAGGAAAGATGGGGGCTTGTCATCCCCTTGTAGTGGGGAATGAGTCTCTCGCTGTCTGCGCGCCATTTTTCAATAACCACGTGAGGAAGCTCTGCGAGCTTCTGCTGGAACTGCCCATGGAGCTCTTCGAGACAAGGAAAAGAGGCGATGCATTTTGTGCTCTGGATTTTTAGAGAGAGCGTCGCGATGAGTTTTTTCACATCCCCACGGTATTTTTTAAGGACCAGCTCCATTTGGTGGGAACTGAAACGAGGTAGAGCTACTTTAGTCTTGAGAAACTCTTTCGTCCACTGCTCGAAAAGAGGAGATTTAGAGGCGGCTTTGTCTGGATCTGAGAGATTGAGTCCCACCTGCGCTTCCAAAGCATGTTCTTTAAGAGCGCGGAAACAAAAACCGTGTAGGGTAAAGATCTGAGCCATGTCGAAATGAATGAGGGCTGTCTCAATCCGTTTTAGGGCATCCCGGATAGCTTCGGTTCCCTTCTCGAAAATCGCGTCGACATAGTCTAGGGACCTCTCTTCTTCCTGTAAGAGGCGCTGTGTGCGCAAGAGGGTAGAGCGGATTCTCGCTTTGAGCTCTCGGGTCGCAGCCTTTGTAAAGGTGACGACGAGAATCTCTTCGACTTTGAGCTCTTTTTCCAAAATTAAACGGGTGACGAAATGCTCGATCGCAAAAGTCTTGCCCGTTCCCGCAGAGGCTTCTAAAAAGTGAGCCCCTAGGACATCTAAATCGCGTTTAAGCACGTCGAATCGGATCACGACAACACCTCGATCAAGGGATGAAAGGTCAGTTGTAGGCTTCTGTTCCAAAAGTCTAAATGCTCGATCAATTCTTCTAAAGCGCCACGCTGCTGGAGGTAGATGATGTAAGGATCTTCTTCGTAATGCGCTTGAAATGCCTTCGAGACCTCTTGGGGCGATTGTGTCAAGATGGACTTGGCCCAAAGGGGCATGAGAGGCGAGGGAATTTGCTTGGCCAGGAAATAATACTCTAAATAGTTTCCTAAGAGTTTTTTGGGATCTTCTACAGGGAGATCCCAAGCGACGCCCTCTTTAGTGAGGAGCAGCTGAGCGACATCGGGGTAGAGACAGCGGTAGGCGAGATAGAGGGGCCAGGCCTGTATGGCACTTTTCCAGTCTGTTTCCCCATGGAAGAGAAGTCCTTTGTCAGAGACATCAGAGAGCGTGCCTATGAGAGAGATGGGACCAAACGCGGTGGGAATTTCTAAAGGGGGGAAGAATTTTTTCCCCTCGATTTCATGCGGTTTGCGGAGGGGAGTCCACTCGACAGCATAAACAGCGCCGCATTGAAACCTCTCGAGATGGGTCGAGAGGGCGTCCATCTCTTCCTGTAACCCTCTTAAGGCGATGTCTTGGAAGATCCCTTGGGGCAGTTTGCCTTTGGCAAGGGCATCATCGAGTGTTTGGGCTTTAGACTTTTTTAAAGAGGTCTTGCGCAAAAGTCCTTTTTGCAAATAAGAGAGGATGAATTGGTTTTCTTCCTTTGAGACTTCTTCTTTTAAAGAGAGGTTTAAGACTTTTTGGAAGTAAAAAGAGAGGGGATGGCGCGCGAATTTTCTCAGGTCCTTTAAGTCGACGACGTGTTCTGCAGACGGAAGGTTACCCTCGACAGGGAAAAACCGGGAACGATTTTCTTTTCCCTTCTGGAACGAGGGACAGCGCATGGGGGGGTGGTCGTAGCGGGTTATTTTTGTGTATTGCGCCAGCTCGTCGATGAGAAGGGAGGGAGATTGTGCGTGCGCATCTTCTGCAGAGACCCTCTCGTAGCTGAGCCATAGATAATCTTTGGCGTGCAAGAGGAGATTTAAAAAAGCGAATCGATCTTCATCGGAGCGCTGAGGGCCTTCCTGTGGCATCAGACAAAGAGAGCTGGGTGATTCTCTCCGTGGAAAGGCGGTCTCGTTCAGTCCCAAACAGACGATGATCCGGTGGGGAGAAATTTTCGCCCCATCTAGATGCGTGAAGGTGATTCGATTGAGGTCTCGGTTGTGTTTTTTCCCCGTTTTTTTTGTTGCGGTATGGCGCAACACGCGCGAAAAACTCTCAAAACTAAAGATGGGTTCCTTCAAATGCGCTAGATCCCTTTCCAACCCTTTAATCTCCTGGAAAAACAGATCTTTTTCTAAAAGAGTGGGAAAATATTTTTGCAGCAATTTTAAGCAAAAACAGACCCAAGCGCTTCCGCTCCGCTTTTCACTCAAATGAGCAAGATCCGCTTGTATTTCTGAAAAAAGAGTGAGAAAACGGTTGAAGAGATCGATGTCGGTTAAAGCGAGCACTCCTTCCACTAGGGCACAACCCAAGAGAAGCCGTTCGATCCCCGCCTCCCAGCTATTGACATTCCCCTGCAATCCTTCGTGTACTTCGGCAGATTCAAACCATCGGCGCAGCTGGCTGATCTCTTCAGAAGAGAACGTTTGCATCTGTACTAAGCAGCAAAACACAGCAGTCAGGCTGTAGTTATTCTGGGGCAAGTCGATCAGATCCAAAAATCCGCGCGCCACAGGACTAACGTGCGAGAGCTCCAATCCATCGATACAATAACTAAAGGGACCCTGTCCGAAGACCATTTCGATGTAGGGGGTATAGCAAGAGAGATCGGGGCTCAACACCAATACGTCCCTAGGTTGGTAGGTGCTCTCCTGAAACAAGGCGATTAATCGATCGAAGAGGACTTCTACCTCTCTTTCCTTAGAAATGCTGCTGTGCACTTGAATCGAATCATCCTCGATCCCCGCTTCGAGCGGGGAGAGGGTGAGAAGAGAGCTCCTCAGTGCATCGAGGAGATTTTTTGGGGAATGGGCGCGATAGTCATCGCTCTCCACCCAGGAAAGCTGGGCTACATTTTTGAGATGGAGCCGCCCCAATTTTCCCCAATTTCTCAAGAGGGGATGGTCCTCTTCTGCCATTGCTTCGAGTTGTTCTAGGCTCGCCGTCTTTACTCCCGATTTTTTTAATTTGAATTGAAGATGGGAAAGTTCTTTTTGCGAGAGAAAGTCTTCCCAAAAATGCTCTGAAGCAGAGTGTTGGAAGAGGCGAGCGCCGAGAGAAAAAAAGAACTGGAGGTGACAAAAAGAGAGGTAGGAAAACCCAAAGAGAGCTAATTTTCCCACAAACTGAGAGCGTGTTTTTAAAATCTCTAAGGGGTAAGAAAAAGGAGAGTGTTCTGCGAAGACTTCTCTCCACAGCCACTTTTGAAAGTCCTCTTTGGGGCTCTTGAGCCAATTTTCTAAAAATTCTGTCCCATAGAGCCCATAGCGGTTAAAAAGAAGAGCGATCTCATCGCTCAATTGGGCTGTTCTCTTTTGCGACGCGCTGTGTTGGAGGTACTCGATGAGGGAAAGGTTTTGGTCAGAGACAGGAAGCTCGCAGAGCTTTTCTTCGATGGTGAGCGACAAAGCGAGGAAAGAGGGGATGGTTTTAAAATGATGTTCCGTTGCAAGCAGGTAAGTAACAGCTTGAGGCAGGGAAAGGATCTGCACACCCGCTGCAATTTGTAAGTTCTCCGCTTCGAGAAACCTTTGCATTAAAAAGTCTTTTACCTTCTCATCGGGCACGACCACGAGCCGTTGTTCAAAAACTTTATACCCGACGCGATTGAAAAGTTGGCCATTGGACCCGCGCGAAAACTCCCGGGATTGAGTTGCCGAAGAGGGGGGTTGTATTTCTTCAATACTACCCCCCTCTTCGGCAATCTCAATCGCGGGGTTTTGGCGCGGTCCAATGGCCAACTTTTCAGTCGCGTCGGGTATAGCTTCCTCAAAAAATAAAAAATCGATGAGTCTTTCTGCTAAGACATCCCAATCGTTACTGAATAGAGCGGGGATCGAATAATTCTCGCAGACATTTTTCATAACTGTTACAGTTTGTTAGATATGGATTTGAGATCTTTGCCCTTTTTCAAACGACTCTCTCAATGGATGACGCCGAGTCCCAAAGCGGGAAAGCGCTCCTTGCTCTCTCTCAATATCGCCCAGTTTTTCGGCGTGATCAACGACAATGTCTTTAAACTGGTCATGGCATTTCTCTTGATCGAGTCGCTCGGCTATGCTGAGACCAGCAAAATCCTCTCAGCAACCGGGGCGATTTACGTGATCCCCTTTTTGCTCTTTTCCTCTTCTGCTGGAATCTTAGCAGATCGGTTCAGTAAACAAAAGCTCCTTGTGGGGATGAAGTGCGCTGAAATCCTGATCATGATTTTAGCGGTTTTTGCCTTTGGATCAAAGAGCCTCTTCGGCTGTTTTACCCTCCTCTTCCTATTATCGACGCATAGCGCTCTCTTCGGTCCCTCGAAATATGGGATTATCCCAGAGCTCGTCCCACAAAATGAGGTCTCGCGCGCCAATGGTTTGGTCACCTCTTTTACTTATCTCGCGATCATCTTAGGGACTTTTTTGGCCTCTTTTCTCACAGACATCACCCAGCACCACTTTGTCTTAATCGCCCTCTTCTGCCTGCTCATAGCAGTGGGAGGGCTCATCGCTGCGCTTCAGATCCGCGCGACTCCCCCGCAAGGATCCAACAAGAAGATGAATTGCCTCTTTATTCGGGAGATTTACTATACGATTAAGAGCTGTCGCGCGACTCCACACCTGCTCCCCTCTATGTTCGGTTCCGCCTTTTTTCTATTCATCGGGGGGTTTACGCAGCTCAATATCATCCCCTTTGCGATCCAATCGCTCAATTTGAGTGAAGTGTTCGGGGGGTATTTATTTTTAGCAACGGCGCTTGGGATTGCTCTTGGTGCCTTTTTAGCAGGCAAAGCCTCGCGCAAACGAGTCGAGCTGGGATTGCCCTGCCTTTCCGGTTTTGGGATTGCCCTCTTTTTCCTTCTCTTAAAACTCTTTTCACACAATCTCTACATCGTCATCCTCTGCTTATTCGTCATCGGCGTCTTAGGCGGGACATTTATCGTCCCCTTCGATACTTTTATCCAACTCAACACCTCCCAAGTGAAGCGCGGACAGACGATTGGTGCCACCAACTTTTTGAGCTTTGCCGGGGTCTTGATCGCCTCCTTTGCGCTCTATTTGTTCAATCAGGTCTTTGGATTTTCCGCTGCGACGAGTTTTGCCGTTTTGAGCATCGTGATGATCCTCGCTGCGCTATTTTTTACGTTAAGCCTCTCTGAATTTACCTTCTCTTATTTCGCTCGCAAATGCTTAAAGCCGCTCTGCCGTTATAGCCATCCCGCCGATGACGCGCTCGAAAAGGCGAAGTATAGCATCCTCGTCCTGGAGAAATTCACGTGGAAAAAAGCACTCCTGCTGAGTGCCACATTTCCCAATACCCACTACTTTCTAGCGACAGACAGCAAGAAATGGCACTGGTTCCTCTCCTTCTTGTCCAATGTCCATCCCATACGACCCAATACCCCCTTAAGCGCCACCACACAGCTCCTAGAATCCTTCATCGAGCAGGGAAGGACTCCTTGTCTTTTGTTAGAGGGGACTGTCCCGTTCGAATCCCAAGCGGCATCGAGAGGCTTCTTCGATTTTTTCAAGAAGTCTCGTGTGCAAATCTCCTTTGCCCATCTCATCTATGAAAAAGAAAAAAACACACGCACGTATCTCTTCGTAAAGAAAGAAGAATCAGCAGGATATTAGGGTGGTTAGGAGGGACAAGGAAATGAAAGAATGATATAATGATATGAATGATGGGGATTTTTTATTTTCTGAAAATCGAATCTGCGTATGAAAAGTTTCTTTCTTCATCATTTATATCATTGTATCCTTCATATCATTTCCTTGCCGCTTACCCGTAAACATCTTTGTCAAGATCCTGGTGTTGTTGTTCTTTGAGTCTTTGTGTTTCGTTTTTTCTGTCCTGCTCATTTTTCCCGATTGGGATCGAGGTTTGATGGGAAAAAAAATCTTGATCAAAAAAAAATTCTAATTCATGCTCCTCTTGATCCAAAAAAATTGGATCTTATAGGAGGACTATGAAACTGATCTCTTCTTTTTTATTCATGATTACGACTGTCTCCGCGATCGGGATGAGCATGCCTTGTCACGCTCGAGGGGAATCGAAAAAAGCGCGCGTGTATAGCAAGCAAGATGCAGCGCAACAAGCGTTATTGACACTGAACCAATACGCCTCCATTCAGAAAGAATTGGGGATTCAACAGGCGGATCTCGCATTTGGGATGCGAAAAGCGCTCATCATGGCGGATTTGCTCATCAAATCGGATGGAACGCTAGATTCTGCTTCTTGTCCGATTGTGAAGTCGGTGTTTATCTCTGAAAATCCGCAAGAGTATGAAGTGAACATGAGTAGAGTCCTCGATCAGCTCGATGCGACGTGGAAGACATTTTTTGGAGCGATCACAGCCCCGCATGATTCCAATAGCCTGCAGAGCTTAGTCCTCCGCGCCCTGTTTAGTCTCTCTCCCGATCAGGCTCTCACGGATCGCCAGGCTCGAGTAGCAGTCCTCTCTGCGATGCTCGCTCCCTATAACCAAGGATCTGTCGGCGACTGTTTTGCTGTGACAGATATGATCCGCGATCACCAGGAATACTATCTGCATGCGGCACAGGATTACCTAGCGGTAGTCAGAGACGGTTTTGTTACGCGTTCTATCAATGGACACCCTGATTACTTCTTCTTCCTTCCCCTTTTAGCGGATGGCGATAGAGCACAACCCTTTACCCTCACGGCATCGGCTACCTTCCCTTCTACAGGTCACTCCCTATTCGTCGCTCCTGGATTTACGGCAGCGCGTGCGCTCATGGGGGGCAGTGGAATTTCTAATTTAGATCAGGCGATGCAAGAGGCGCTCTCTCAGTATGTAGAACAAGGGCAAATGCAAGTTACGCCCAATCAAGTCATCGCAGCGATGGCTCAAGCGATCGTCGCTAGTACGGGCAGCGGAGATGCAGACACCCTCTCTAAAGTGGGCGAATACGCTTTTAGCAGCTTGACCTGTAACCCGATCCTGCGCGGGGTGGAATCTACTTTTGCAGCGATGGCAGAGGATCGAATGAACGACTCGACGCGCGGCAATATCAACGACTGCGTCGATCAGGCATTAACCGGCCTCTGGAAAAAAATGAGTTCACAGCCGAATTTGAAGACTTTCCAAAAGGCATTCCAGACGGCATTTAACAATTCCTATCGCCTCCTTTACAACCTCGACATCCCCTTGGCGCAAGTCTCTGCGGATGGCAGCTCGACGGATGGGGGATTTCAGCTTTACCAGAGGAGCGCGGCAAGCCCCACTCTATTGGGAAATCGCATGGCGACACCTCAAGACTTCCAAAAACTCGTTCTTGCGGCTATCTCTGCAACAGGCAGTCAGTTGAGTGGGACGAAAGGGGCTCAGGACATCAGCGATGCCCTCACAGAGTTCGTTCAAACAGATGCCTTCTTAAAACAGGCTCTTTGGGCGTATGATCCTGCAAACAAACAGGAGGCTGACCCCGTCGGCAATTACCAGAAGTTAAGCCGCACGCCGATGCAGAGCTGCGATGGGGACAACCCATTCGAGGTCGATGATATCGATACGGGAACTTCTTATGACGGCAATGTCCAAACGTATACGCCGAGCAATGCCAAGGACCTAATCACCTGGAGCCTCAATCTGGCCAAGACTGCGCCCGTTGAGCTCATCCCGATGGACAGTCCTCAACACGCATTTAATTTCGTGCCAGGAAATCCCGATCTCGTTGCCTTTGTGAAAGGGAACGTGAATGCAGACCAGTGGGTGAGACAAGTGATCCTGATGCCGGGAACACAAGTTTCTAGAAAGCAAATCAGCACAGCTACGGAACAGGCGATCGGGAATCAGATGTATGAGTACCTCTCTCAGGCTTTGCCTGACAGCGGTCCTTATCAACAGCTCGTCGATAGCCTCACTAAGAAACATTTAAGCATCAGGGATTTTGCCAATGGGCTCGTCAATGGCATTAACAAACTCCTCGGTTCTGATGCGAATCAGGCCGCGCAGGTAGCTTCCGCTGTCGACTCTGTCTTATTGCAGTGTCTACCCGCGAATGATCTGGCGATCTTGAATCAGTCGACGATCCGCTTTGCCTTTACCAACTGGAATGAAGGGACAAAGGACATCTACTTCTGCGCCTTTTTCAATCCGCGCACGGAGCTGGTGGGATTCGGGACGATCTTTGAAGATAAGACGAACCTCCAGCCGATGGATGAAAATGCTTGGGTCAATCACCAGCAATGGGATATCGATCTAAAACCTTACGTTCCTCAAGAGGCTTCCAAAGGTGGACTTCAGACTGTAGGGAAATAGAGAAAATTCTCTCGACACGCTCGAAGGAGCGTGTCGAGGAAAATGAAACTGCTTAGAAGTGGTACTTAAGAGCGACTTGTGCAGTCTGGTCGAAGAAATAAGTAATAGGACCTTCTCGGTAGCGGTATTCGACCGCGATATCGACATTCTGATCGAACCAATAGTCGATCCCCGCGATCACCTGCCATGCGAAGCCATCCTTACCAGATGCGTAGCCAAAAGGGCCCTCGATATCGATGTCGATATGGGTATAGCCCAATCCAACCCCGACGTAAGGCTTGACACAGTTAAAGCACATCAGCCCAGGAAACTCGAATACGCCATTCACCATCGCAGCTCCACTCCATACATGTCCTCCAGAGCGGACATTCGATCCTTGGTGACGGACATAATCGATGTGGTTATGGCGGTAGGCTGCTTCAAATTCTAAGCGGATTCCCTGTTTCCAGCGGTATCCGATCTCCCAACCTAATTCATAACCGGCACTAGCGTGGGGCTTATTGTGCTTGTGTCCCGAAGTGCATAAAAAGTTCACACCTCCACTGATGCCTGTATATCCTCCTGCTTTGAAGGTCGCGCTATTGCAGCAAGGACCTTGGTCATTGCAACAAGGAGGTGGAGCAGGTGGACAGGGGGCTGGGCACATGGCTTCATTGGCCATAACATTGGCAGAACAGATTGTCGTAAGAAGCGCAAGAATGGATGCGCTCATCTTCATATTTTTCATAGAAAACCTTCCCTTCAAAGAATTCTCGGTAAAAGGCTGATCCCCAACACTTTTACCCTTTTTCTTTAATGTACAATATTTTTTTTATTCTGTAGACAAAAAAATAATAAAAATTAATTTTCCCCCTTTTTCTGAGCGATTGCACGAGGGTGTCAAAAATCCATTGACCATATTTTAATTTTTTAATTACACTCTGCCGCATGTGGCTTAAGATCCAGGGTTAGGCTCTTGGGAAAAGGACCTTGATTCTTGAGCTAACGAACCCATCCCAGTAAAATTTTTCTTCGATTTTAGGGATTATCGACCAAAAGAACCCGAAAATCGACTGAAACTTTTTACTGGGATAGGTTCAATGCTCTCACACAATTAGATAGAGGCGACATGAATCCAAAAAAATTACTGACATGCCTTTTAGCATGTGCTTTAGGCTCGGGCGGCCTTAACGCCGCAGTCTCAGAAATCGTTTACGATTACATCATTGTCGGAAATGGAACAGCAGGTTCCGTTCTAGCCAGAAAACTTTCAGACAATAAGAAGAACAAGGTGTTAGTCCTAGAGGCAGGAGTCAATTTAGACGATGACACAGAAGTGCTTCAGAGTGCCGTGTTAAATGGCAACTACCTCACCTTCAACAACGACCTCTTCTACAGTAATAAGTACTCCTTCAACTACACGGTCCCCGTCTATAACCCTGTCACTTTTCCCGCTGGCTTTCTCCAGACGGTATCGGCTAGTACGGGAAGGGGCTGGGGTGGAAGCAGTATGCACAACTTCATGGATGCTGTGCGTGGGACTCCCTCGATCTACAACCAATGGGCAACTCTCTCTGGAAACTCCCTCTGGTCGTATAATAACTTGCTTCCAATGATGCGTGCTCTGGAGAACTATACTCCAGATCAGACGATGGCAAACCTCCTCCAAAGGGGCAGCGGTGGACCGATCAGCATCACACAGACCAATCCTCTGTTTACGGCGCCTCCTCCCTTCCTCATCGATGCGTTTGCTGCTCTTTTTGCAGCACCCACAGGTGCTGGCTGTGGCTTCATTGTCGATTATAATGATCCCACTGAGATTAGCACAAACGTGCTGGGGATACCGACTGGGTTGCAAAACGTAGGGATGTCAGCCTATCAGATCTACGCCACACCGGGCTCTACACCTGGGTCTGTCACAGAGAGGAGCTTCTCTTCAAAAGAATTCCTCACTACAAACGTAGTCTCTGAAGAGGGAATGGGAGTGAAAAAGAGACTTTTGCGGATCGAGTCGAATGCGACCGTCTCGCGTGTGATTTTTAACAAAAAGAAGGCCGTTGGTGTCGAATTCTTCTATGGCGATAATTCCAACCAAATGCTCCAAGCCTTTGGTAAGCAGATCATCTTGGCTGCTGGAGCGCTTGCTACTCCTGCAATCCTGCAGAGATCGGGAATCGGCGATGCCACCGTGCTCGAGCCTTTGGGAATTGACGTCATCTACGACAATCCCAATGTCGGAGCTAACCTGCAAAATCAGTATGGAGTCGCTGCCGTTGTCGTAAACACCACGAGTTCCTTTACTGCGCAATATGCACTACAGGGTTTTTGGAATGGATCTACTGGAGGGGGACTATCCACACCTTATCCAAATGATTCAGTGCGTCGTTTGCAATTTCTCGCTACCCCTATCGATGCTACTCATGCTGCTGTCCTGATCAACATCTTGAGTCCTAGCAGCAGAGGAACGGTCCAAATCGTCAGCAGCAACCCCTCTGTTCCTCCTAATATCGATTTGAATATGTATTCAGATGGTCCAGGAGGCGGAGGTGCGGCAGCAGTCGGAACTGCTTACACAGATGCCAATTTGGCAGTGTCTGCGTACAAAATTCTCGCCAATTCCGTTGGTGGTACTGGCAACGTCGTTTTCCCATCAGCAGCACAATACGCTGTGGCTGGCGATCAAGGATTATTTCAAGCAGCTCAATCCCCTGAAGGGTTGACGATCCAAGACCACTACTGCGGGACAGCGAGCATGGCGCTTTCTTCTGCAACAGGTGTTGTGGATGGAAACTTGAACGTCTTTGGGGTGAAGAACCTGATGGTCGCAGACCTCAGCGCAGCTCCCATCATTCCCGATGGTAACACCTGTTATAGTGCGTACATGATCGGGTTAGGCGCTGCTGCCATCCTGGGAGAGTCGACTCCTCCTGCTCTGTAAGAGACGCTTTTTAAAGCGGTTCTAAAACAAAAAAGCCATGACGCAAGTCATGGCTTTTTTGTTTTGGGTTACAAGAGACTAATTAGAACTTAGCACCGATACCCAGACCGACGTCGAAAGCGCTGAAATTGTGGTTCAGGGTCTGGATCGAAGTGTGCGTCTTGCCAAAGCGCGTCCAGTAGAAATCCCCGAAAGCATCGCAGAAAAAGTGCTTACAGAACGTGTATCTGAATCCGAGCTTTGTCGTGAATCCCCATCCATTTTTGTGGATGTGGCTCGTCGAGAAGCCATCGTAGTCTTTCACACGCAGTAAACTGTAAGCAGCGCCGAGTCCCAAGTAGAAATCGAGACCTGACACGATGTGCACTTGGTACTCAAGACCTGCTGTAAAGGGAATCAGGTTGAGTTTTGTGTAGTAGCCAAACCCAATAGTTTTTCCCGTTTTCGTGGTCCAACCGACATTTCCCCAGACGAGCAGCTGATCCGTTGCCCACATGTTTTTAAGCACAGAGTAAGAACCTTCTACCTCTAGTGTAGGGAGTGCTGTTCCATAGACATCTCTGAGCTTCTTGTTAAGGGGTAAAAACGCAGCTCCTCGAATCTGTACCGCTGCAGGCGTGCACTCTGATGTCTGGTTGTTCCAGCAGCAGCTGACTGGGCATTCCAGGGGACGCTTTTTCTCGGGACACACGCGCGGAGGCGGTTCTACCTTAGGGGGCTTTGGGTGGTGCACTTTCTTAGGACACTCCGGCTCGGGAGCTTTGGGCTTAGGGTGCTCTTTCTTCGGGCACTCTTTAGGGCATTCCACTTTCTTCTGGCACGATTCTTTCTTTTGCGAATTGTTGCAAGATGCACCAAATACAAGCAGCAAAACACAAAGACTACTTAATTTAAACAAACCTAAATACCTCATAACGTTTCTCCATTGACCATATAATTTGAATATAATTAAATTAGATATTTAATGAAACTAAATTATTTTTACTCATAGAGAAAAACAACAACAATAGCTTCTTGTAGGATGCGTTTGCACTCAAATAAACTAGGAAATTAGGTTTAATTAAGAAGGGAAATAATAACCAAAAAGAGAAACAAAAAAACCTCTCTGTGGTTTCCCCTCTCTGTGGTGAAAAAAAGTACCACAGAGAGGTGTTATGTCAAGGCTGGGTTTCTTAGAAACCGTAGATGAATTCGATCTCGTACTGTTTGTAGCGGCGGAACTTGTGGTTGCCGATCCGTTTGTCGAGGGTGATCGACTGCTGCCAGCTCTGCTGGATGTCGAGCTGGTTGAGTAGGAGGTAGTCGAGGGTGGCTTGGAATCCGCGGTAGTTAACGTTCCCCCCTGCGTCATGAAGGTTATTGGCAGCTCCGCTTTTTGCCTTCGTGCTGGTGGTATAGAAACCGCTATTGACGGAGTTGCCGAGGCCGATCCCCTGGACGTCGAAGTCGGGAACGCATTGCGCAGCGAGTACTTGGTAGTTGATGTCAAAGGCCCAATCCCCTTTCTTTTTGATCTCGCCGATCGAAACACCGAGGTAGCCGCCGAAGTTCGCCCGTTTATAACGGCTGATCTTGAGCTTGTGCGCTGAGCTGTTCCAGAGGCCGCCTGCGTAGATCTGGACGATTTTTTGCAGGTGTTTGGGGATGAATCGGTAGCCGATGATCCATTGGGAGACGAGGAAGTTAAATCTCCTGTTATCTATTTTATTGTGGAGATCCTTGGTGTTCCAATCGATCAGGGAGTATTTTGTGTAGAAGCCCGTATTGGCGATGTTCATGATCCCCAATTCGCCGACATAGCCGAACTGGTTGCGCGAGTCATTGATGACAAATGCCCCTACGTGGAGGTAGACGTCCCCAATAGAATCCAACCCTTGATCGTAGCGGAACCAGGCGCCGTCGAAGAAGGAGCTAAATTCGAGTTTGGAGTCCAAAATCATCGAGAGGCGGCGACGGCCCAATTCCACGTCGAAGGTGTAAGTGTCTCCATCGATGAGGCGGACGCCCAAAAAGGCGCGTTCGACTTTCAACTTGTTCAGTGTCCCGCTAAAAATGCCCGCGTCGTTATCGAATTCCAGCTTGATCGATGCCCAGGAGCTATCGGTCCGGTAGTCCAGCATGATGTTGACTTCGATGTCGAATTCATTTTGGGGGATCCCAAATCCATCGGCATTGGCGATGACTTTTGAATTATTGCGCTGTTGGACTCCGTTCACGGTTTCAGAGCTCGATTGCAACTCTGTCCGCACCTCTCCTGCGATTGCGAGAGCTCCGCCCAATTCGCGGACGGTCACTTGTCGCTTGGTATTGATCCATTCGCGCAAGGCGTTGATATCTTTTTGGTCGATATCTCCCGATTGATCGATGGTCGATGCGACGAGGGGGGTAAAACTCAAGCAGCCGAGACAGATTAGAGAATTCAGAGTCTTTCTGATTTTCATGACGATTACAACTCCACAGAGGGGTCCTCTGCAGGCCTTTCCCTCTATTGAAAGGGGTATACAGAGTCCAAATTTTAAGAAAAACAGTAAATGCGATAGATGCTGTTATAATTCAAGATGTGGATTAAAGGCAACTAGTATACTTCGACTAAAACCGAAAATCGGCGCTCGCCGACACGGCGTTTTCGTTGCAGAACCTAGCTTCGACATTGAGAGCGAGCGCTTTTTCGAAGGCGATCCCAAACCCGAAGTAGACTCCCAAGGGAATGCTATCTTTGAAGGTCGCGTGATCGCTCGGAAAAAGAAATTTTAGACTTTTTAAATGGTGCATCCGAGCGCGGAAGTCGGAGTAGTCGACGCCGATATAGGGGACAAACCAATGGAGTTGGTAGGAAACGGCCATGCCGATTTGCCACTCAGAAAAATCCATTTGGGCATTTTTTTTGGGGATTTTTTTTCCATTGATCCTAATCGAAGAGAGGGGAGGCGTGCAAGAGAGGTAGGAGGCGTCGATGCCGAGTTGGATATCGCCCCAATAAGCCAAGAGAGCCCTTCCCCCTACGCCCCAGGCGAAATAGGGATCGGAAGTGTAGGTGATCTTCGTGTGTTCTAGAGGCTGCTGTTTTGTAGTAGAGCTCAGGGTTCCTAAAGTGGAAAAGAGCTCTACTCGGCTTGCAAAATTGAACGCGAGGACTCCCAATTGGGTTTTAAAATCAGATTTTTCCACTTTTTTTTTTAAATGGGCGATCCCTTGACCTACCAAATGGAGCTTTCTATCGTATTGGTAATCGAACTGATAGCCTGCCTGAACGCGGATCCATCCCCTTTCTGAACTCCACATCCCCTTCTCGGGAAGTAGAGGTGCGCTGGGGTTTCCATTGTAGAGCGCGAGGAGGGCGTTCGAGGGGAGTATCGCCAGTAACAACCACTGTTTATAACCCATGTCAACCTTTGTATTCTGAAGGATTGGTATACAGTGTCCAAGCTTTTTTGTCAGAACCATTGAGCCAGTGTTTCCAACTGCTCATGGGGATCCCTCGCGTTAAAGTGCGATCGACCCGCCAGAGTTCTAATTGCAAGGTTCCGGGATTTACGACAAACCCAAAAAAGTAGTTCGTCCAATTCGTATCGGCGATCAGCAATGAAGTAGGGGCTGCGAGGCCTATAAATCGCGCGTGCCGCTCCACCCACTCGTGTAGATCGAAAGCGCACAAGAGAGAATTTTGAGCATATAAATAACAGGCTTTAGCGATCTCTTTGACCTCTGAGGCCAGGAGTAAGTCGGAAGAGAGTTCCGTGCATTCCCGTAGAGCCTCTTCTATTTTTTCTGGGGAGGGAGATTTGTCTGAGAGGAGGCGAGAGATGAGCGTTCGGATGTTTCTTGAGGGGACAACTGGCAAGCTTTCATAGAGGAAGCTGTCGATCTCTTCACTGAAATTTTTTTTGAGCGGGGCTCGGTTCAATGCATGGAGGACCCGGTTGCGAAAATCGACGATTTTTAACCGTTCTCGAGAGGAGAGGGTTCCCGGCTGAATCAATGAGGCGAGTTGGGAAGGAAGGCGGTCTACGAGGGCGTCGAGTAGAAAGAGCTGCTCCCGTTCTTCTAAGTGAAGACTCGCGTAAAATTGATGAGAGGGGAGGAAGACCGCATCGCGCACCCACGTGTAGGTGAAGATCTCTTCTTGCCACCCTTCCTTAAATTCTTTTAGCCCTGGATAGAGGATGAAGGCATGGGTGGGAGATGCTGCTAACATCCCCTTAAACGGATCTTTTTCGAAGGGGCGAGTGATGAAGGGGGGGAGGTTTTTCAAGGTGTCGATGAAAAAGATCAGCAGCTCCGTTTCACTCTCTACCCAGCGGGATTCAGAGGAGAATTCGCTTTCTCTTCGGTAGTAGGTTTTAAGAAGAGTCGTCATCGTTCCGCCCGACGTGTAGCTCCAGGGTTTTTTTTCCAGTTTCTCCACTTGACGCAAAGCGGGTTGGGTAAGAGAGACGCCATGGGCTTTTGCCATTCGTTGGAGAGCGGATTCTAAAAATTCTTCCGTGCGCAAGTGTTGGATAATGCGTGAGGTGATCTGAGTGCAAAAATCTCTTAATTCTTTTGGTTCACACGCGGCTGCGATGGGGGATTCGGTGCTGGTGAAAAAGTCGATCAGGGCATCGATGTATTGCTCCCCCTGATAGATCAGAGTCCAGAGGGAGGGGTCGGATCTTCCATATTTGTAGACGAGGCGAAAGCCCGCTGCGATATCTTCATAGAGCTCCCCTTGAAAATCGCGCATCTCTGGGTCGTAGATCTCTTGAAAGTACTCGGGAAATTTTTCATCGTACTGTTTCATCAAAAATTCATAGAGGGTGGATAACTTAGAGCCGCGCGCATGCACTTCATCGCGCATCTCTAGAGAGAGGCGCAGGTGGTAAGCCCTCGATTGGTATTCCGCCTTGAGCCTGCGCGCTTCCGATTCTGAGCCCGCATTTTTAAGCATCACCTCGACGCTTCTGACCTGATCGAAAGCGCTCTCATATTCCTTCTGGTACTCCTCGATCTTTTGGTTGAGCGACTGGAGTTCCCTATCGATGGTTTCATAGATCACAGCGCCGATCCCCTGGGGCTCTTGAGGGGCAAGACCTAAACTCGTGTAGAGGTTCCAGCGAGAAAACTCCATTTTGACTTCAGAAAAAGAGGCGAGGGTGAACTCCCATGCTTTTAAAAGAGCGCTCTCGCAAAATCCATTGAATAGAGCACAGCTGCTCTTCCACTGGGCCTGAAATTTTTGGATCTTCTCTAGAAGAGAAGAGGGGGCACCGCTGATGAGGCCTTTGGCTTGACGCACCTGATTTTTCTCTAGACGGTAGGCATTTTGAAGATCCTCTTCAGAAATGCCGATCTGCTCTTGGAGCAGGGTGCGGATGAGCTCTGCTAAATTATTTTTGCGGTAAGTCTGAAGAAGCGCTTTCCCCTTTTCTATTTTTTGAGCTAACGTGTCTCGTTCAGAGGATAAGCCCAAAAACTCGAATACGGCGATGAGACCTGGCGCATAAGCGGGTTTAGAGTTCCCATCCATTGTTAAATTTTTCTTCAAATCTCCCAACCCTGTGCTTAAGGAGCAAGCGATCGCATACTCCTTGCCGCCGAATGTCCTCTTGAGTTTGCCGATCGTCAGCAATTCATAGAGATCGTTTAAGAATAACCCAAATTGTTCCCTCTGGATGAGAATCGCAGGAGCTGTCGCAAAGCAAGAGCCGATATTCTGTCTTAAGGGTGTCAATGAGGCGATGAGCACGGCGCTCTTCACATGAGCCTCTGTAATTTTCTCAAGAGGACCCTCGGCGAGGGTGTCGGAGACGAGCCTTTCAGCGAAGGAGTGGCTTAAAGGGACTTGGAACCGCTTGAATCGTTGCGCGATGCCCGGATCGCTGAGCTGCCTGAGGATCTGCAACAGGTGCTCGGTGAGGAGACTGTCATTGGTTCCCCTGGGGAAAAAAAGATGCCCCTTTTTTTCCAAGGCGTCGATGACTTTTTTCAGATTTTCCCCGATTAACTCCCCTTTGTCATCGAGCAAAAACCGACTCAACCGCCGCGCGCGGTTCAGGGCGCGTAGACAAAAACTCTCCTGGACCCCCGAGAGGTCGCATAGAGAAGAGAGAGTTTGCTCGTATTCCAGATCGAAGAGCGTCGCGAGAAACTCAGCGCCCGTTGCAGAAGCGAGACGCGTACACATTTTTTGGAGAAACGCTGGGTGAGACAAGCAGGAACCTAGAGCTTTTTTGTCTTTATATTTTGTTCCCCCTTCATTTACAATCAATAGAAAATTGAGCAGAGATCTTTTAGGAAAATTCTATTGATATCCCTTTCCTCTCTGTGGTTTCCCATCTCTGTGGTAATTTTTCTCACCACAGAGATGGGAAACCACAGAGAGGAAAGGGGTTGTCTTGTTATGAAAAAGCTCTGGAAATTCGCGAGGGTACAATGTTGATTCGAGTAAACAAACAAGAGGTGGAGCTTCCTTCGGGGAGTTCGGGGCGGGATTTAGCGGAAAAGCTCAACTTGAGGGGACCCGATCAGTCGCTGGCTATGCGGATCAACGGCACCTTGAGAGATCTCTCTACGGTCTTGCATGAGGGAGATGAGGTCGCCCTGCTCTCTTTCGATGAACCAGAGGGAAAACAACTCTTCTGGCACACCTCTGCGCACGTGCTCGCACAAGCGATTTTGCGCCTCTACCCTAAAGCGGAACCCACCATCGGTCCTCCGATCGATCAGGGATTCTATTACGACTTTGCTAACTTAGAGATCTCCGATGCCGATTTTGAAAAAATCGAGGAAGAGGCGGAGAAGATCATTGGGGAAAACTTCCGCCCTGAACGCCACGTCTTGTCTGGAAAAAAAGAGGCGCTCGAGCGATTTAAAAACAATCCTTACAAATGTGAATTGATCCAAAGTTTTGCAGAAGGAGAGGGGATCAGCGCTTATTCTCAAGGGGAGTTTTTCGATCTCTGCCGCGGTCCCCACCTTCCCAATTTGGGAAAGATCAAGGCGTTCAAAATCTTGAAGACGTCAGGCGCATATTGGAGAGGAGATTCCAATCGAGAGATGTTGACGCGGATCTATGCGATCACGTTTCCCGATCGCAAAATGTTAAAAGATTATCTTTTCCTCATCGAAGAAGCTAAAAAACGGGACCACAAAATTTTAGGGCCCAAACTCGGTCTTTTTTCTCTCATGGAAGAGGCTCCGGGGATGCCTTTTATCCATCCCAAGGGAATGATCATCTGGAACCGGTTGCTCGCCTTCTGGAGAGAGCTCCATACGGCCGCAAATTACGTCGAGATCAAAACCCCTCAACTGATGAGCCAGCAGCTCTGGGAGACGTCGGGTCATTGGGCTTACTACCGCGAGAACATGTACGCCTTCAGCATCGAAGACCGTCACTTCGCCCTCAAACCGATGAACTGTCCCGGCTGTATGCTCTATTTTAAATCGGAAACCCACAGCTATCGGGAACTCCCCTTGCGCATCGCGGAGATCGGCCATGTCCATCGCCACGAAGCCTCTGGAGCTCTGAGCGGGCTTTTCCGTGTCCGCAGTTTCCACCAAGATGACGCGCACGTTTTCATGCGCCCTGGCGATATCAAAAAAGAGATCCTAGATGTGATCGGCCTTGTCGAAGAGATCTACACGACCTTTGGACTCCCCTATCGTCTCGAACTCTCGACACGCCCTGAAAAGAGCATCGGGAATGATTCTGATTGGGAGATCGCGACAGAAGGATTAAAAGGGGCACTCGAGACGTGGGGCCGTCCTTTCCGGATCAACGAAGGAGATGGCGCCTTTTACGGCCCGAAAATCGACATCCACATCGAAGACGCTCTGGGGCGATCTTGGCAATGCGGCACAGTTCAACTCGACATGTCTCTTCCCGAAAAATTCGAACTCGAATATATGGATAGCGATGGGCAGTTGAAACGACCGATCATGATCCACCGCGCGCTCTTCGGTTCTGTCGAGCGGTTTTTTGGGATTTTGATCGAGCATTTCGCAGGGAGATTTCCCCTGTGGATCAGCCCGAGACAGGTCGTCTTGATCACTGTCGCCGACCGACATAACGAGTATGCGCATACACTCGCGCGTGAAGTGAAAAAAGCGGGATTCCTCTGCGACGTCGATGAGACCGGAGAATCGGTGAATAAAAAGATCCGCAACGCACAGTTGATGCAGTACAACTACATGCTCACTGTCGGGGACAAAGAGATGGAAAACGGAACGATTGCGCTCCGTACACGCGACAACGTGGTCCACGGAGAAATGTCTCTAGAGACATTCCTCGACGCGATTAAGAAAGAACTGACAGAGAAAGCATTGGTATCTCATTTTAAAAAGGATTGATCGATGAAAAAAATCGCTGTGAGCAGTTTTAAAGGGGGCACTGCCAAGACCTCCACCTCGTTGCACTTAGGGGCAGCTCTCGCGAAATTCCATCGGAAAAAAGTGCTTCTGATCGATTTGGATGCACAGGCGAATCTGACAGCCGGTCTCGGATTGGATCCCGATGCGCAAGAGAGTATGGCGCCCGTCCTCCAAGGGAAGAAGTCGATTCAAGAAGTGATTTTGCCGACCGCGATCGAAAATCTCGACCTCATCCCCGCAGACACCTGGTTGGAGCGGGTCGAAGTCACAGGCGCGCTCGCCGCCAATCGCTATTCGCATGAAAAACTCAAAGAGATCTTGAAGGTACTCGACTACGATTTCATCATCATAGATACGCCTCCCTCTCTCTGCTGGTTGACAGAATCTGCTCTGATTGCCTCCGATCATTCTCTCGTCTGTGCGACCCCTGAATTTTACAGCGTAAAAGGGTTGCAGCGCCTCTCTGAATTCATGAACAGCATCGCCCAACGTCATCCCTCTAGTATTTTGGGAGTGGCACTCTCCTTTTGGAACCCCAGAGGCAAGAGCAATGACGCCTTTCTCGAAGTAATCGAGAGTACCTTTCCCGGTAAGCTTCTCGATTCCAAAGTGAGAAGAGATATTTCCGTTTCAGAAGCCTCTGTCTTCGGAAAACCGATCTTCGAGGTCTCTCCCAAAGCGAGAGCCGCAGAGGACTACGTCGCCCTGACCAAAGAATTATTGAACAGAATGTAAAGCAGCTAGACATTACCATGACTAAAGTCAATTCCCTTCTGACAGAGCGACTCAAATCTGCAAAAGAGAGATTCTCTAAAATGACCCATCTCGTCGAGATGTCATCGAAAGGGGAACTCTCCAGCTTTTCAGGAGTTTTTCAGACATCTGCCCTCACTGAGCGAGAACAAGAGACGCTTCAAGGCCTGCTCGATCAGTACAAAAATGAAGACCAAGAAACCCAAGCCGACCTCCTGATCCTCTCCTCCCTCACCGCAGAAGTAAAAGCGATCAACAACCAAGCGATCCTTCTCCACGGAGAGAGGATCCAGCGTGCGCAGGAGATCTTGAAAAATTATCGGGAAGGAGCGTTCAGCGCTTGGCTCATCGCGACCTACGGGAATCGACAGACTCCCTACAATTTTCTCCAGTATTACGAACTCCATCGCACGTTGCCTCAATGGTTGCACGCCAAAATGGATGAGATGCCGCGGCAAGCGGTCTATAGCTTAGCGAGCCGTGTGGGAGAATATGAGCGCAAAGAAGATATCATCAAAAATTACAAGGGAGAGCCCAAAGAAGAGCTCCTCCATCTCATCCGCGAGCAATTCCCTCTGAGTACGACCGATCGGAGAGCTCAAGATCTCAATAGCGTGATGATCGCCCTGCTCTCTCGGTTAAAAAAACAGCTCCAGTGGAAAAAGTCCTCCCCCACTCCCACCCAAAGGACAAAAATTTTAACCCTCCTCGATGAATTAAAAGAGTGGATCGATGACTGAATTCAAGCAATACCTCTCCCCCTTTTCTGAGCGGTATGCGAGCCCCGAGATGTCTTATCTCTTCTCCCCTCACTTCAAATACACGACCTGGAGAAAATTGTGGATCGCTCTCGCCAAAGCGCAAAAAACCTTAGGACTCTCCATTACGGATGCACAGATCCACGCGATGGAGACGGCATGCGACACCATCGATTGGGTAGCAGCTGCGGAGTATGAGAAAAAATTGCGACACGATGTCATGGCGCACATCCATGCCTTTGCAGATGCAGCCCCTAGTGCCCGCGGGATTCTGCATTTGGGAGCGACCTTCTACCTATGTCACCGACAATACAGACCTCATCCAGATGCGCGAAGGGCTTAAAATCATCCAGCAAAAAATCCTACAGGTCATCCGTCAATTAGACGCCTTCGCAAAAAAACACGCCAAGCTCACGTGCCTCAGCTACACCCATTTCCAACCCGCGCAACCCACCACCGTCGGTAAAAGAGCCTGCTTGTGGTTACAGGATCTTCTGATCGATTTTAAAGAATGCGAGCGCTGCCTTTCCGATCTCTCTTTTTTAGGTGTCAAGGGAGCAACGGGGACGCAAGCTTCTTTTCTCTCTCTTTTCGAAGGGAACAAAGAGAAGGTACACCAATTAGAGACTCTCGTCAGCGAAGCCTTCGGCTTTACAAAGATCTTCCCCATCTCTGGGCAGACCTACACGAGAAAACAAGATATCCGCGTCCTCTTTTGCCTCAGCAGTTTCGCCGCCTCTTCTCATAAGTGCGCAACGGATTTGCGCCTACTCGCCCACCTCAAAGAGATCGAAGAGCCCTTTGCGAGCACCCAAGTCGGCTCCTCTGCCATGCCCTATAAACGCAATCCGATGCGCTGCGAGCGGATCTGCTCCCTAGCGCGTTTTCTCCTCTCTCTCAATGAAAACCCGCTCTACACAGAAGCGACCCAGTGGTTAGAGCGCACCCTCGACGACTCTGCCAATCGCAGAATCGCCCTCCCCGAAGCCTTCTTGACAGCAGATGCCCTCCTCAATCTCCTCTGCAGTGTCACTAAAGACCTCGTCGTCTATCCGAAGATGATCCACAAGCACCTCGCTGAAGAGCTCCCTTTCCTCGCGACCGAACTCATCCTCATGGCGGCAGTGCAAAAGGGAAAAGACCGCCAGCACATCCACGAGCGCTTGCGCCTACACAGCCACGCGCGGGCCACGCCATCAAAGAAGAAGGCGCCCAGAATGACCTCCTCCAGAGAATCGCCCACGATCCAGAAATCGGCCTAAGCCCCGCAGAAATTGCCGCTCTCGTCAAGGAAGAGCATTTCGTCGGCTGCGCCGTCGAGCAGACGGAGAGCTTCCTCAAACACGAGATCGCCCCCCTTCTTACCCAATACGGCCACATCCCTCCCTATCAAGGAGAGGTCTCCGTTTAAATCTCTTAAACGCTTAGTAATCAAGATTTTATTCAGTCGGGTTGCTTTAAAATAATAGTTATATTTAATTTTTATGTTAAAGCTTTTTATAATGTTTATATAATTTTGCAGTTATTGCAAATTTTTAAAACATTAGGTTAATTATGAATTCTGTAACGTGGAGCAATCTTTCCCCAGAAATTTACCTCAACATCATGGTACAAGCCGACCTCTCTTCTCAGGTTCTACAGTCACTCGCTAGAGTCAATCAGACCATGTGGGAACTCTTTACAAGGGACAACTCCGTCTGGCGCGGTCGACTGAAAACGGAAATGGGGATCGTCTTGCCTTTCAAGTCTCTTCCGTGTCGAGGATATGCAGCTCTATAAAAATATTGTGTGAATCCCTCAAGAATATTTTGGCGAATTTCAAGAACGTGCAAGATCGGACATTTCATGTTCGCCTTTCCCTGTGGGGCGAAAATCTGACGGAGGAGGAAAAGATAACAGCCCTAAAGATGTGGGGTGACAAGACTATATAGGTTCAATCGACGGAAGAAGTGAGGGAATCGGATCCAGCAACGGGAAAGAAGCGC
>CAWFUG010000004.1:0-22227 GCA_963818965.1 uncultured Verrucomicrobiae bacterium
AGTCGATGAAAGGCAAAAAAGTGGGAGAAACATTTACATTTCAAGGCGAAGAGTATACGATTACGGGAATCAAGAGCTTCCTTTAAGGACAACCCTTATGAAACAGATCCTCATCATCGCCAGCAAAAATGTGCACAAAATCCGGGAATTTCGCTCGATGCTCAAGAAATTCCCCACCCCTGATCTCCTTACCCTCAACGATTTTCCCACCTATTCACCCCCTGGAGAAACGGGAGCCTCTTTTGAAGAAAATGCCATCTCTCAAAGCAACCCATGCGCGGCAAAAGAGTTGCAGCACTGGGCGATTGCCGACGACTCCCGCCCTCGTCGTCCCCGCATTAAAAGGCGCACCCGGCATCTTCTCACAACGCTATGCAGGAGCCAACGCCTCCGATAAAGAAAATCGCAAAAAGCTCCTCGCCGATATGCAACATATCGAAGAACCCCATCGACAAGCCTATCTTCAAGTGCTGGATCGCCCTCGCCACCCCAGAAGGACTATAAAAGACGACAAAAGGCGTTTCTGAAGGTAAGTCATTACAGAAAAAGAAAGGGGAAGCCTCGGCTTTGGCTACTATAGCATTTTCATTAAGTACGAATACGGAAAGACATTTGCCGAACTCGAAGAAGAGACAAAAAACCGCATCTCCCACCGCTGAAAAGCGTGAGACAAAATCAGCCCTTTCCTAGAATCGATGCTCGAAAAAGAATGTCTTATTTGAGTGCCGTATTTGAATGGATTATCGAGCGATGGCGATAATCTCCTATTTCGATTCCTAAAAGCGAATCCTCTGGAAAAGACGCGCCAAGCAATGATAGAAGAGCTCAACACAGCTGTTTCTGAATTAAATCTCTCCGTGACCCTCGTCTTCGATCGGGGGAAAAGATTCCCTCCCACCCACTCTAAGACACCACTTCAAAGCAATCGAGCCCGTCTACACCACAGGCGACGCATCTGCAGATCACTACATCCTCGAAACCGTCCAAGAGGCCCACCAGCCCAAAAATCTGACCATCATCACCAACGACCGCGAACTCTCCTCCCGCTGCAAACGAGAAGGTGCCGCAATCCTCCCCATCGACACCTTCATCGCCTTCCTCACCCACAAACGCCAAAAGAAAATCAAAAGAACTCCCCGCCCCGACTTTCCCTTTGCCGACTCGCAAAAAGAACTAAAGCGCCTTCTTACTCTCTTCGAAGAGCGCCTCAAAGAACACGAGGAGGACCTTTTCTAAATGAAATGCAAAGCCTTCATCCCTCTTATTTTTCTCATCTCTTCTCTTTCCGCCACAGATCTTACATCCCAAAGCTACCTCTACGACAATGAAGGAGAGCCCCGCTTCATCAAGATCTACATAGACTCACCCACCCCCCGCAACAAACGCCGCACCACGTCCCTTCAAGCCGGCCTCCAGCAGATTTTAAACCGCATGGCCCAAGAAGACCCAACCGGCCGCTACATCGTAGTCCCCCTCAAGAAGAAAAAGGGCAAAGACACAGACGAAAGCGTATGGGAATGTCCCTACTGCGGCAAGTCGAACCACGCCTTCGAAAACAGATGCACGAAAAAAAGCTGCTCCCTACACTGATTCCCTCTATACCCAAGTGGACTTAAAAGTTGGGTATATGCTGAATTTTGTTCGCGCGTTAGCCCTGTAAGAAGCTTGGGTATACACTCATTTTTTATATTCACATTGCCATAAAATTTTTCTCTGTTATAGGATGCTGCAGCAAAACTAAGGAGGCTTTTTTTATGATGAATCGCACTCGTTTTACATCCCTGTCGACCGCTGGAGTCTTACTTTTCCATAGCATTTTAGGAATCTCTTCCGAAATTACTCCTGTCACACCAGAAGAAATTGAATCATACGTTGCTGCCACAATGCAGGACATCCAAACTTCCTATGAAGAAATCATGAATATCCCCACGAACAAAAAGACATTCGCGAACACCTTAAGAGCTTGGGTTCAACTGAAAAAGGCATGGGGAAAATGCCATGGAGACCCTGTATCCTTGCAAAAATACTCTGCCGATTATCGATCTCGATTACAAAACCCAAAAAGACATTTTTCAGAATGCGGACTTACAAGATGCTGTAATGTTATACGCATTTAATCCATCGGATGAGGAAACATTGGATTTTCACCAACGCTATATCTTGCAGTATCTTCAAGATCAATCACCACACTGCAACCCTATCTACGTGCATCTCACGGGTTCTACTGAGAATAAAAGTGCCAGAGATAAGCCACTTTCCCTTCTCAATCTAACCCCAAATGATAGTGCAATAGTTTCTATGGAAAGTCTTTTAGATAAAATCCTGAATGCTGACGCAGATATCGTGTGCCTAGAGGAACGCATTGACATCGATAGGGTGGACGATTTCTATCAGGGTCTTAAAGCGCGTTACGCTCATTTTTATACGAGAATAGATGTGGGTGGATTCCGCTTCTCAGATACCGCCGTGGGATTCTTGATCGCCAGCAAATATCCTATTGAACAGCCCAGATATACCTCATTTGGAGATTCAGATAGCGAAGATGGCTTTATCGATTTTATTGTCAAAGATGGGGGAACTCCTCTAGGGCATGTGTATGCGGCTCAACTGGAATCGCTAGATGCTAAAGGGCCGACCTTCTTGAGAGTTGCTCAGCTCCATCAAATTCTAAAAGCCATGGATTTAGAATATCGGGGAGAAATCCCTTTTCTTCTCTGTGGAGATCTAGGAATCACGAAACAGTCAAATCAAGAAGAACAAGCCATCCTAAATTCTTATTTTTCTACCGGACAGGAGGAAAATGCAGATGAACCTAGCGCGCTACTTCTATGCTTCCCTACCTCGAGCTCTCATTTCCAGATCCACACTTCTCCTCTATCTTTATCGGATCATCACAACGCTTCACTGAGTATCATTGGATTCCCAAAAGAGCAACAAGCGTCTGTCTTCAAGACAAACAAAAGAGTGTTATTTGATGAAAAAATGATCATCTTCTGTGAAGCAGGCGAAGGAAATGATAAATCTTGGGTCGATGTTTCTGCAGGTGCATCGAGCGATGACTATGGAAATGAAAGTGCCTGGGGAGGCGGTAGCTATACATTCCCCAATGGGGCTGAAGTTTCTGTCAGAGGTAAGGTGTCAAAAGATGCGAGTGGAAATACCTCTCGGGGTGTTGAAGGTCACTTAAGTTTTCCCATAGGAGGAAGGTGAAAATAAAAAACATCATTATTAGTTCAGCACTTCTCCTTTTTATAGGAATTGGACTCTTTATAGGGAAAACTTTTTATTCCAAGCAACGGTATGTCCGTATGTTTGTGACATTCGGACGTACCGAACTGCCGTGCGTTGATATTCATATTCAAGGAAAAACCTATTCCGTACTTGTCAATTTGAGCAGCTGTGTTCCGCTCACCCTCAGTAAAGATGTTTTATCATCCATCCACAAAGAAACTTGCGAACCTACCCTATTCCAAGATTCCGAAGGAAATAAAATCGAATCTTCCACCTTTTTGGTCTCAGAAGTCAAAATGGGAGATCTCACTTTTAAGGATGTTAGAATCGCAGAGGGGGGTGAAAAGTTGAAGATGGGCCAGCGAGTGGGCGAAATAGGATTGCCCTTATTAAAACAAAATAATTTAGTACTCGACTTCCCCCATTCTACAATCATCGCCTGTAACCATAGGAAAAAACTTAAAGAAATCGGTTACTCCGTTGAAGAGATGATTCCAGTTCCTTTCGAAATCGTAGAGCGCGCAGGAGGGATTCTCCTCCCTGTCCTCACTGATTTGGGCGCCGTAAAACTCGCTCTGAGTACGGGGATGACTCTGAACCTCATCAGGTCATCCCTTCTCCAAGAAAACGGTGCGCAAAGACCTATGACTATCGAGATGGATGGAAAGAATTGGGACCAATTACAGAGCGCCGCCTTTATCATCGGCGGGGAAAATTGGGGGAGTCAAAATCTCTACCTTCAGGATTTCCCCTCTGATCTGCGAGAATTTAATGGTGTCATCGGGATGGATTTTTTGAGTAAACATATTCTCTATCTCGACTTCGAAAATCAAAAGGTTTACATCGATCGTGATTAAAAGACTGATCCTTTTTTCGCTTCTCCTCCTGGGCAGCACCAGTTTCTTCTGTTTCAATCACCCGGCTAGCCAAACCATCCCCGTATCATTTGATCTGCTTAATCTACCTGTAATCAATATACAAATTGAGGAGGACTCCTATTCTTTAGTTCTCGATCTCGGCGCTGGTAACCATATGAGCTTAGATGATGAGATTTTGCAGAAGATACAAAAGCGTCCTTATGGAGTAGTTCGATTTAAAGACCTAAAAGGCAATAACTATAAATCAGAAAATTATTTGATTCCTCAAATCAAAATCGGTAACGTCCGTTTTGCTGAGGTCCTTGCCCAATCAGAAAACGATGCCTTTAATCATAACACCATTTTACGAAGAGGACAGCACCTCTCCTCCCAAATGGGATCTATTGGAAGGGCTTTGCCCAGCGGACAGCCCCCCCACCAAAAAATGGGGTCTATTGGAAGGCCTTTGCTCAAACGATATAATTTGCTTTTAGACTTTCCTCATTCCAGCATCGCCCTTGTCGAGCGCCCTACTAAAAAAGCAGCACAGTTTACTCAGCAAATGCATGTCGTTCCGTTTGAGATGACCCCCTCGGGGATCACCATAAAAATTACAACCGATCTCGGCGAAAAAAAATTTCTAATCGATACCGGTACTTCTTGGAATCTCGTGAGATCTTCTCTATATGATTTAGAAAAAGATCACAAAAACTCGTCCAATCTCGATTATTTTTCGACTCCTTTCTTTGAGATCGAAGGGAAAAATTTTGGCCCCACAACTTTACATCTTTTAGATATTTCCCCCGACATAGAGGACTTCGATGGAATTCTTGGGATGACTTTCCTCCGTCGCCATACGGTGTATATCGATTTCCCAAAAAGATTACTCCACATCTCTGAATGAGACGGCACATTGACTTTTTTTGCTCCTGAGGGCACCCTCTTCGCTGAAAAATGTTTCGAGGACTCCTATGCTAATTGCACAAATTTCAGATACGCATATCGTGGCCAAACACAAGCATTGGCTGGATCAGCCCCGTACACAAATTAATCGGCGGCTTTCCCAAGTCATCGAGTATCTCAATGCCCTCGATCCTGCTCCAGATGTCGTCCTTCTTACAGGAGATTTAACGGATGAAGGAGACACGTCTGCATACCATTACTTAAGAGAATTGATTAGCCCTCTCAAGATCCCCCTGTATGTTGTTCCCGGCAATCACGACTTACGAGAAGAAATGCGCTCCGCATTTATCGATGAGTCTTATATGCCTAAGCAGCGGTTCATTCATTATGCAATAGAGGATTATCCCGTACGGTTGATCGGCCTGGATACTCTCGTAGAAGGGAAGTCTTCTGGAGAACTATGCGAAGAACGGTTTTTCTGGCTCGAGGAAACTCTGAAATCAGCACCTGAAAAACCCACGCTAATTTTCATGCACCACCCTCCCATCAAGACGGGATTTAAATTATTCGATAATATCATCTGTTCAGCTCCTCCTAAATTTGAAATGCTCATGAGAGAACATAAAAACCTTTTAGGAATTATCTCAGGCCATTACCACCATCTTTGTATGAGCTCATTTGGCGGCAAGCCCTGTTTTATCGCTCCCAGCGTAGCACCTGTGCATCATATCGCTCATCCCGATGATGATTGTGTTACAGCCCTAGAACTCGAAGACCCAGCTATTACTCTGCATTTGTATCAGGAAGGAAATCCATTGCTCAGTCATGTGAAACGAATTAAAGAAAAATACGATCGCATCGATTGGAAAATAATCAAACAGAGGCGTGTTGCACAAGAGCTAATTGAAAAAACAGATGAGTTATTAAAAACTTAAACAGCCGTTTCAAGAAAGTGACGATTAAACTGGTAAATGCGCGCATGGGAACTGTTCCATGTGCCACGCTTGACCGTAAAACCAACGGTTGCAATTGCTTTACTCAGACGTAAGAGAGGCATCATCGCCTCATAATCAGGGACAGGCCGAATACTCGCATAGCCCGCAACAAAAGCTTTTCTACTCTTAGGATCGATCAGCCACTCCCCGTGCTCCATAGGGACAAAATCTTCTTGAGCAAAGCCCGCGCGAGCAGATGCCCAATCGATGATTCCCTGGAGTTTTCCTTCATAGACGATCATATTGCCGGGTCTAAAATCGCGATGCACGATGCAAGGGCCATCGCCTAAAACTAAAAGATGCACATGTGCATCATAATAGCGACGGCAGCGTTCCACAAGCGCTTTGGGCAAATGCCCGCGACACTCCTCAAGACCCTCTTCAAATTTCAAGGTGTAATCGATGCGTGGGTCTGCATTTAATTTCTTTGGCTCTATTAAATCGCCGTAACCAACAACTCGGTTGAGGTGAAGGGTTGCAAGCAATGCTCCCAATTCCTGAGCCAATGAAATGTCGATCTCTGAGACCTTAGCCAATGACCCAGGGAGGTATTCCATCAAGATCGCGCCATGGATCTTTTCTTCCGGTGGCACGACCTGGATGATTTGTGGCACTGGAAGTACAGCATTCAAGTATGTTAGACAATACACCTCGCGCAAATAATCTTTGCTGCGTGCGCTTATCTTTAAAATGAGCTGTGTCCCATTGGGCAGGGCAACTCGATAAACAACAGCCACCATCGCCTCTTCATGATCGATCCGTGAAAAGGTCGTATCTTGAAGATTAAGGCGTTCTTTATACAAAGACAGAAAATCATCCATGCATTGCCTTTCCAAATTTGAGTCCACTTGGGTATATAGACAAAAAGAAATACCTCATGCTACAATATATGCTATTTAACATTAATAATGGTTGTTTTTATGGCTTTCTATTTACCCCCAGTAGATTACGCTCCCCCTCAACAAGGCTACGTGAATATTATCTTTGTCAGTAGCGCTACTGCCGCAAAACCTGCGTTACCAGAAGGAGTCGCTCTCTCTTCTGAAGATGATACAAAATTTTTAATGGGGACCGATGATTATCCCTTAAGCGAACAGGGGCAAATTGAGGCTGCACGTTTCAGAGATGCCATTAACAGCGTTTCAGAACTCAGCATCGCGCGCATCTACAGTTCCTCCCTGCTAAAATCACGCGAAACAGCACAACCACTGGCGATGAGCAGAGATCTCGAGATCATTGTCGATGATCGGCTCAAGGAGATAAGCAAAGGGGCCATTCAGAGCAGCTACAAAAGCGCCTACAGCGCCAACGAACAATACCAAAAATACAAAAAGCTCACCGTTCAGGAGCAGTATTTTGAACCGATGGGAGAAGGCGGGGAAACAAAAGAGCATTGCACCAAGCAGATGATTGGATTTCTCAATGATCTCTGCAAAGACTCCAGTCTCAATGGAAAAACGATAGTAGTCTTTACTCACGGAACACCTCTTAAAGTGCTCTATACCCTGAGCATGGAAGAGAATAGAGAAGCGATCACTCATCCTGAAAATTTAAGAGAATATCTCCACAAATTCCTTCCTCTAGATGACCCGAAAAAATGCGAAGCGATCCAGTATCAGCTCAACATAGAGAACGAACCCGCATTGACGTTTAACGCCAAGCTTCAATTTAATGAAACGGGAATTACAACTGCAAATTACCCTCGGTTAAAAAAATAACATCCCTACAAGATCTCGAACGCATGCAATTGCGTCTCCTGAGGTGCAAAAGAGACGGAGATCTCCTGAATGGAATCTTTGGGAAAAGCCTCAGATAATCGCGTCAAAAAGAGTTGCAACGTCTCCCGAGCGCCTTGAGCGCAAATCGCTACGGTCCCATCGGAAAGATTGCGGACAGTGCCGACGAGATGGAGCGCATCTGCCAATCGCTTCGTCGTAGCGCGAAAACCCACTTTCTGCACTCTTCCGCTCACCACTGCATGGAGTTCCCAGTTTTTACTCATCATCGTTAGAGGTCACTCCAGTTTTTCGACCCACAGGGCCATTAAAGGCGGCTGATCCACATCCGCGATACTGATCGATTTTTCCTGATAGTCAAGGTAAGGGTTGGTGATAATCTGCTCAAAAAATTGAGGGTTTTCGTAGTAGGAGACGCCCTCATTGAGAAAGTGGATGAAACGAGCCGATGGGGACATGTGTCGCTCAAGACAGCTCGTAAGAAGGGGAAAAAGGGGATCTTCCCGTTCTTTTAAAGCAACTTCTGTTCCACGCATTAATTCTCGGGGCAGTTGGTACTTCTCGACGCTCTTTTCATATTGGTCTTCAGAAATCTGCCCTCCCTCTTTTAGCTGAGAGAGAAAGTAGGCAGCTTGCTTTTTTTGAGAGGGCTCTATGTTCTGCAGAAAAGTTTCGAGGTCGCAATCAGAATAGCGCATCTCCGCCAGTTGGGGGATTTTTTCCTCCACCCAATCGCGCAGTTCCTTTTCTTTTTTCAGTAAGCTGCTCGCCTGCACTGCGTCCTGAGAAGAAAAATCAGCAAGCGTCTTAGCCCCACACTCTTTCGATACGACGATGAGATCGAACATCCCAAGCTCCGGCAATAAGGTCTGCCAAGTCCCCTGGAGAATCGTGACAGTGGGATGGTCCTTGACCCATTGAATCGCCTCTTCAGCCTTTAAAGGGTCTGTCTCGATAAGAGTAAGACGAGCAGGCTGATGCGCCTGGATACAGGCAGCGAGCACCCTCGTGTCAAATCCTATTTGTAAAATAGAGCCCCTAGAGCCCGTGGAGCGGAGGAGCGCACTAAGAGCGTCTGCTTGAAGCTGTTCTAAATTTTTGTTCATAGTGGTAACTATAGAAGGTTATGAGACCATTATATACACTGAAGACGACTTGGCAACTTCTTTTAAGGGAAACAAAATGAACGAGTGGACAAATGAGCCTGAGGCTCCCAAAATCAAAAAAAGCAAGAGCACCCTGACAAATCCCCACTACGACACGCCGCAGACCTCCCCTCTCATCTTCCACTTCGAGCCTGATCACTTCCCTTCCTCAGAGGATCGGTTGCGCAAAATCCAGATCCAACACGCTTCGATCGAAGGGAAATCAGTCTACGTCTTCGACGATTTTTTCTCTCAGGAAGAGGCGCAAGAGATCAGGGCATTTTCCAAAAACGCCTCTTTTAGCAGAAACAGCTACGGAAGTCCCGAGGCTATAAAACAAGGGGAAGCACCCGCGCGTTCGATGAATGGAAAAGAGCGGTGGCAATTCTTCTCGAATCCCCCTCGAGCCCTTCACGCATTTTATAAATTGTTAAGCACTTTTGGCCGTGAGATGGATGCTGAAATCAGCACGCTCCCCTGGGAGTTGTGCGACACAGCGTCGAACGGCTCCCCGTCTGTCATCGGAAACTTCCTCGAAAGAGCCTCTTCTGAGAGCATGGACCTCGGGAGGCACAAAGACTGTAATCCCGAAGAGGGAATCGCCTTTGGCATCCCGATCCTCTACTCAAGTGAAAAATCTTTTTATGAAAATCGCTTTGAAAATGGCAGCAGGGGTCACCCGTGGATCATCTCGATCATGCTCTATTCAACCGCAGAAAATTACAGCCCCGAATATTGCATGGGGACGACCTTTTACAAAGACCACGCAATCGTCTTGCGCACAGAATGTCAGAACTGCCGTTTAGTCCTATTCGACACAGACCTCGTGCACAGCATCGAAGAGTCGAAAATCCCCGAAGCGATCCAAACCTGGCGCGTCTCCTACGTCTTCAAACTCGTGCTCAATCCCAGAAGGGTAGGCGCCTCCTTAAGGGCGCAGTTCTTCGAATGGATGAAGGGATTTTCCCCAGACCTCAGCGCTGCCCCATTGGGAAGCGCCAGGCGCCTTTAAAAATCTCAAACGGTCAATGACACAAGAATTCTATCAATGCATTTGCCAAAACAAAAGCACCAAATGCTAAAAAAGGCAGGCAGCAATACAGTCGGCTTTTTCTGTATTCTCTCCGGCAATATTTTGACCAGATGAAATAGAGAGCTATTGGAATAGAAAAAGGTGTCCAAAACCATGTGAATGCGATGAAAAAGTCTGATAAGGTAGAGGCATCCGCTGCTGCGTACCAAAATAGAGCTAGCCAGAGCAAAATGGGGAAGAAAGCAGCAAAGAAGACGGTACAAGTAAGCGCCCACTGTTTGGCAGTTCTCTGACTTTTTAAAATATCATCTGAAGACATTGTTCATGCTGCATGTTATACCCCACCCACTCAGGAATTGCGAATTTGAGCTTTTGATAAGCTCCCGCGATTCTCCAATAGGGAACGGATCCTAGGTTTTTTAGCGCGCAATTTCCAAAGATCCAACGCCATCTGTGCGTTAAGCCAAAAGGAAGGCGTTGTATTGAAAGCAGCGGCTAACTTCATGGCCACTTCTGGAGTAACGTTCGCTTTTTCATTAACGATGCGATTAATGACTTTGTAATCGCATTTAAGATGGTCTGCTAACTCTTTTTGTGTCATCCCAAGGGGGATGAGAAATTCTTCAAACAGAATCGCTCCAGGAGAAGTAGGTTTTCGATTCATGATTCTCCTCCATCTAAGAGAAAATAAAGCAATTTCAAGGCCGACTTTTTAGGTTAAAGCTCTTTCTCCATACTCTAAAAAATGCGCAATCTCTTCTTTTGGTGTCTTACCTTTGGCGACTTTAACTACGAAATTTTCATAGGTTCTGTCCTTTGGAGAAGAGTCAAATGGCATAGACGCCTTATTAATCCGCAAAAATAAATAGGCGGCACCGGCTCCAGTTCTTTTGTTACCATCGTTAAAGGGATGATTACAAACGATGTTAAATAAATACACTGCTTGGGACTCTCTATAGAGGAAAGCAAGAGATTGGAATCTCTAATACCTGATAAGCCTCCAAATTTTTCAACCACAGCATCATGAAGTTTTAAAATTTGCTCAAGAGTTAGATATTTGATCATTTCTTTGAAAGTCTCTTGAGCATCGGAGCTTTTTCAACTAGAAATTCCTTAAGTAATTCATCGAATTTTTCATCGCTAGCATTTTTGTGCTTTTTTTTATTCTTAGCTCCATCTAGACCCGGCAAATGTTCAATGACAAACTGTCTGAGACTAATGCCTGCTTTTGCAGCGAGCATTTTGATATAAGTATGCTGCTTCGCCGGAAAATCGATAGTTAGCCTTACGGTTTTATGTTTTTCGTGGTTATGCATAATTACCTTCTCTTAAAGATCAACTCTAAATATGCCGTATCGCCGTAAATAAGTCAAGACCCTGACAATACAAACACCCTTTGTACAGGACAAAATTTAATGAGGTGAAAAGAACTCGTTGAGCGTGAATTATATCTACCTGAGTTTAGCCAACTTAGGAGGTAGCTATGCATCACGTCAACGAGTTACAAAGACTTTTGGTTCAGAATTTGCCTTATTCCAATGCAAATTCTGAACCAAAAGTCTTTCTGCAACTCGTTGACGTGATGCATAGCTACTCCTAAGTTGGCTAAACTCAGGTAGATATAATTCACGCTCAACGAGTTCTTTTCACCTCATTAAATTTTGTCCTGTACAAAGGGTGTTTGTATTGTCAGGGTCTTGACTTATTTACGGCGATACGGCATATTTAAGTTCATGTTTAAGAGAAGGTAATTATGCATAACCACGAAAAACATAAAACCGTAAGGCTAACTATCGATTTTCCGGCGAAGCAGCATACTTATATCAAAATGCTCGCTGCAAAAGCAGGCATTAGTCTCAGACAGTTTGTCATTGAACATTTGCCGGGTCTAGATGGAGCTAAGAATAAAAAAAAGCACAAAAATGCTAGCGATGAAAAATTCGATGAATTACTTAAGGAATTTCTAGTTGAAAAAGCTCCGATGCTCAAGAGACTTTCAAAGAAATGATCAAATATCTAACTCTTGAGCAAATTTTAAAACTTCATGATGCTGTGGTTGAAAAATTTGGAGGCTTATCAGGTATTAGAGATTCTAATCTCTTGCTTTCCTCTATAGAGAGTCCCAAGCAGTGTATTTATTTAACATCGTTTGTAATCATCCCTTTAACGATGGTAACAAAAGAACTGGAGCCGGTGCCGCCTATTTATTTTTGCGGATTAATAAGGCGTCTATGCCATTTGACTCTTCTCCAAAGGACAGAACCTATGAAAATTTCGTAGTTAAAGTCGCCAAAGGTAAGACACCAAAAGAAGAGATTGCGCATTTTTTAGAGTATGGAGAAAGAGCTTTAACCTAAAAAGTCGGCCTTGAAATTGCTTTATTTTCTCTTAGATGGAGGAGAATCATGAATCGAAAACCTACTTCTCCTGGAGCGATTCTGTTTGAAGAATTTCTCATCCCCCTTGGGATGACACAAAAAGAGTTAGCAGACCATCTTAAATGCGATTACAAAGTCATTAATCGCATCGTTAATGAAAAAGCGAACGTTACTCCAGAAGTGGCCATGAAGTTAGCCGCTGCTTTCAATACAACGCCTTCCTTTTGGCTTAACGCACAGATGGCGTTGGATCTTTGGAAATTGCGCGTAAAAAACCTAGGATCCGTTCCCTATTGGAGAATCGCGGGAGCTTATCAAAAGCTCAAATTCGCAATTCCTGAGTGGGTGGGGTATAACATGCAGCATGAACAATGTCTTCAGATGATATTTTAAAAAGTCAGAGAACTGCCAAACAGTGGGCGCTTACTTGTACCGTCTTCTTTGCTGCTTTCTTCCCCATTTTGCTCTGGCTAGCTCTATTTTGGTACGCAGCAGCGGATGCCTCTACCTTATCAGACTTTTTCATCGCATTCACATGGTTTTGGACACCTTTTTCTATTCCAATAGCTCTCTATTTCATCTGGTCAAAATATTGCCGGAGAGAATACAGAAAAAGCCGACTGTATTGCTGCCTGCCTTTTTTAGCATTTGGTGCTTTTGTTTTGGCAAATGCATTGATAGAATTCTTGTGTCATTGACCGTTTGAGATTTTTAAAGGCGCCTGGCGCTTCCCAATGGGGCAGCGCTGAGGTCTGGGGAAAATCCCTTCATCCATTCGAAGAACTGCGCCCTTAAGGAGGCGCCTACCCTTCTGGGATTGAGCACGAGTTTGAAGACGTAGGAGACGCGCCAGGTTTGGATCGCTTCGGGGATTTTCGACTCTTCGATGCTGTGCACGAGGTCTGTGTCGAATAGGACTAAACGGCAGTTCTGACATTCTGTGCGCAAGACGATGCGTGGTCTTTCTAAAAGGTCGTCCCCATGCAATATTCGGGGCTGTAATTTCGGTGGTTGAATAGAGCATGATCGAGATGATCCACGGGTGACCCCTGCTGCCATTTTCAAAGCGATTTTCATAAAAAGATTTTTCACTTGAGTAGAGGATCGGGATGCCAAAGGCGATTCCCTCTTCGGGATTACAGTCTTTGTGCCTCCCGAGGTCCATGCTCTCAGAAGAGGCTCTTTCGAGGAAGTTTCCGATGACAGACGGGGAGCCGTTCGACGCTGTGTCGCACAACTCCCAGGGGAGCGTGCTGATTTCAGCATCCATCTCACGGCCAAAAGTGTAACAATTTATAAAATGCGTGAAGGGCTCGAGGGGGATTATAGATTGCCACCGCTCTTTTCCATTCATCGAACGCGCGGGTGCTTCCCCTTGTTTTATAGCCTCGGGACTTCCGTAGCTGTTTCTGCTAAAAGAGGCGTTTTTGGAAAATGCCCTGATCTCTTGCGCCTCTTCCTGAGAGAAAAAATCGTCGAAGACGTAGACTGATTTCCCTTCGATCGAAGCGTGTTGGATCTGGATTTTGCGCAACCGATCCTCTGAGGAAGGGAAGTGATCAGGCTCGAAGTGGAAGATGAGAGGGGAGGTCTGCGGCGTGTCGTAGTGGGGATTTGTCAGGGTGCTCTTGCTTTTTTTGATTTTGGGAGCCTCAGGCTCATTTGTCCACTCGTTCATTTTGTTTCCCTTAAAAGAAGTTGCCAAGTCGTCTTCAGTGTATATAATGGTCTCATAACCTTCTATAGTTACCACTATGAACAAAAATTTAGAACAGCTTCAAGCAGACGCTCTTAGTGCGCTCCTCCGCTCCACGGGCTCTAGGGGCTCTATTTTACAAATAGGATTTGACACGAGGGTGCTCGCTGCCTGTATCCAGGCGCATCAGCCTGCTCGTCTTACTCTTATCGAGACAGACCCTTTAAAGGCTGAAGAGGCGATTCAATGGGTCAAGGACCATCCCACTGTCACGATTCTCCAGGGGACTTGGCAGACCTTATTGCCGGAGCTTGGGATGTTCGATCTCATCGTCGTATCGAAAGAGTGTGGGGCTAAGACGCTTGCTGATTTTTCTTCTCAGGACGCAGTGCAGGCGAGCAGCTTACTGAAAAAAGAAAAGGAACTGCGCGATTGGGTGGAGGAAAAAATCCCCCAACTGGCGGAGATGCGCTATTCTGATTGCGACCTCGAAACTTTTCTGCAGAACATAGAGCCCTCTCAAAAAAAGCAAGCTGCCTACTTTCTCTCTCAGCTAAAGAGGGAGGGCAGATTTCTGAAGACCAATATGAAAAGAGCGTCGAGAAGTACCAACTGCCCCGAGAATTAATGCGTGGAACAGAAGTTGCTTTAAAAGAACGGGAAGATCCCCTTTTTCCCCTTCTTACGAGCTGTCTTGAGCGACACATGTCCCCATCGGCTCGTTTCATCCACTTTCTCAATGAGGGCGTCTCCTACTACGAAAACCCTCAATTTTTTGAGCAGATTATCACCAACCCTTACCTTGACTATCAGGAAAAATCGATCAGTATCGCGGATGTGGATCAGCCGCCTTTAATGGCCCTGTGGGTCGAAAAACTGGAGTGACCTCTAACGATGATGAGTAAAAACTGGGAACTCCATGCAGTGGTGAGCGGAAGAGTGCAGAAAGTGGGTTTTCGCGCTACGACGAAGCGATTGGCAGATGCGCTCCATCTCGTCGGCACTGTCCGCAATCTTCCAATGGGACCGTAGCGATTTGCGCTCAAGGCGCTCGGGAGACGTTGCAACTCTTTTTGACGCGATTATCTGAGGCTTTTCCCAAAGATTCCATTCAGGAGATCTCCGTCTCTTTTGCACCTCAGGAGACGCAATTGCATGCGTTCGAGATCTTGTAGGGATGTTATTTTTTTAACCGAGGGTAATTTGCAGTTGTAATTCCCGTTTCATTAAATTGAAGCTTGGCGTTAAACGTCAATGCGGGTTCGTTCTCTATGTTGAGCTGATACTGGATCGCTTCGCATTTTTTCGGGTCATCTAGAGGAAGGAATTTGTGGAGATATTCTCTTAAATTTTCAGGATGAGTGATCGCTTCTCTATTCTCTTCCATGCTCAGGGTATAGAGCACTTTAAGAGGTGTTCCGTGAGTAAAGACTACTATCGTTTTTCCATTGAGACTGGAGTCTTTGCAGAGATCATTGAGAAATCCAATCATCTGCTTGGTGCAATGCTCTTTTGTTTCCCCGCCTTCTCCCATCGGTTCAAAATACTGCTCCTGAACGGTGAGCTTTTTGTATTTTTGGTATTGTTCGTTGGCGCTGTAGGCGCTTTTGTAGCTGCTCTGAATGGCCCCTTTGCTTATCTCCTTGAGCCGATCATCGACAATGATCTCGAGATCTCTGCTCATCGCCAGTGGTTGTGCTGTTTCGCGTGATTTTAGCAGGGAGGAACTGTAGATGCGCGCGATGCTGAGTTCTGAAACGCTGTTAATGGCATCTCTGAAACGTGCAGCCTCAATTTGCCCCTGTTCGCTTAAGGGATAATCATCGGTCCCCATTAAAAATTTTGTATCATCTTCAGAAGAGAGAGCGACTCCTTCTGGTAACGCAGGTTTTGCGGCAGTAGCGCTACTGACAAAGATAATATTCACGTAGCCTTGTTGAGGGGGAGCGTAATCTACTGGGGGTAAATAGAAAGCCATAAAAACAACCATTATTAATGTTAAATAGCATATATTGTAGCATGAGGTATTTCTTTTTGTCTATATACCCAAGTGGATTCAAATTTGGAAAGGCAATGCATGGATGATTTTCTGTCTTTGTATAAAGAACGCCTTAATCTTCAAGATACGACCTTTTCACGGATCGATCATGAAGAGGCGATGGTGGCTGTTGTTTATCGAGTTGCCCTGCCCAATGGGACACAGCTCATTTTAAAGATAAGCGCACGCAGCAAAGATTATTTGCGCGAGGTGTATTGTCTAACATACTTGAATGCTGTACTTCCAGTGCCACAAATCATCCAGGTCGTGCCACCGGAAGAAAAGATCCATGGCGCGATCTTGATGGAATACCTCCCTGGGTCATTGGCTAAGGTCTCAGAGATCGACATTTCATTGGCTCAGGAATTGGGAGCATTGCTTGCAACCCTTCACCTCAACCGAGTTGTTGGTTACGGCGATTTAATAGAGCCAAAGAAATTAAATGCAGACCCACGCATCGATTACACCTTGAAATTTGAAGAGGGTCTTGAGGAGTGTCGCGGGCATTTGCCCAAAGCGCTGTGGAACGCTGCCGTCGCTATCATGATGCACATGTGCATCTTTTAGTTTAGGCGATGGCCCTTGCATCGTGCATCGCGATTTTAGACCCGGCAATATGATCGTCTATGAAGGAAAACTCCAGGGAATCATCGATTGGGCATCTGCTCGCGCGGGCTTTGCTCAAGAAGATTTTGTCCCTATGGAGCACGGGGAGTGGCTGATCGATCCTAAGAGTAGAAAAGCTTTTGTTGCGGGCTATGCGAGTATTCGGCCTGTCCCTGATTATGAGGCGATGATGCCTCTCTTACGTCTGAGTAAAGCAATTGCAACCGTTGGTTTTACGGTCAAGCATGGCACATGGAACAGTTCCCATGCGCGCATTTACCAGTTTAATCGTCACTTTCTTGAAACGGCTGTTTAAGTTTTTAATAACTCATCTGTTTTTTCAATTAGCTCTTGTGCAACACGCCTCTGTTTGATTATTTTCCAATCGATGCGATCGTATTTTTCTTTAATTCGTTTCACATGACTGAGCAATGGATTTCCTTCCTGATACAAATGCAGAGTAATAGCTGGGTCTTCGAGTTCTAGGGCTGTAACACAATCATCATCGGGATGAGCGATATGATGCACAGGTGCTACGCTGGGAGCGATAAAACAGGGCTTGCCGCCAAATGAGCTCATACAAAGATGGTGGTAATGGCCTGAGATAATTCCTAAAAGGTTTTTATGTTCTCTCATGAGCATTTCAAATTTAGGAGGAGCTGAACAGATGATATTATCGAATAATTTGAATCCCGTCTTGATGGGAGGGTGGTGCATGAAAATTAGCGTGGGTTTTTCAGGTGCTCATTTCAGAGTTTCCTCGAGCCAGAAAAACCGTTCTTCGCATAGTTCTCCAGAAGACTTCCCTTCTACGAGAGTATCCAGGCCGATCAACCGTACGGATAATCCTCTATTGCATAATGAATGAACCGCTGCTTAGGCATATAAGACTCATCGATAAATGCGGAGCGCATTTCTTCTCGTAAGTCGTGATTGCCGGGAACAACATACAGGGGGATCTTGAGAGGGCTAATCAATTCTCTTAAGTAATGGTATGCAGACGTGTCTCCTTCATCCGTTAAATCTCCTGTAAGAAGGACGACATCTGGAGCAGGATCGAGGGCATTGAGATACTCGATGACTTGGGAAAGCCGCCGATTAATTTGTGTACGGGGCTGATCCAGCCAATGCTTGTGTTTGGCCACGATATGCGTATCTGAAATTTGTGCAATTAGCATAGGAGTCCTCGAAACATTTTTCAGCGAAGAGGGTGCCCTCAGGAGCAAAAAAAGTCAATGTGCCGTCTCATTCAGAGATGTGGAGTAATCTTTTTGGGAAATCGATATACACCGTATGGCGACGGAGGAAAGTCATCCCAAGAATTCCATCGAAGTCCTCTATGTCGGGGGAAATATCTAAAAGATGTAAAGTTGTGGGGCCAAAATTTTTCCCTTCGATCTCAAAGAAAGGAGTCGAAAAATAATCGAGATTGGACGAGTTTTTGTGATCTTTTTCTAAATCATATAGAGAAGATCTCACGAGATTCCAAGAAGTACCGGTATCGATTAGAAATTTTTTTTCGCCGAGATCGGTTGTAATTTTTATGGTGATCCCCGAGGGGGTCATCTCAAACGGAACGACATGCATTTGCTGAGTAAACTGTGCTGCTTTTTTAGTAGGGCGCTCGACAAGGGCGATGCTGGAATGAGGAAAGTCTAAAAGCAAATTATATCGTTTGAGCAAAGGCCTTCCAATAGACCCCATTTTTTGGTGGGGGGGCTGTCCGCTGGGCAAAGCCCTTCCAATAGATCCCATTTGGGAGGAGAGGTGCTGTCCTCTTCGTAAAATGGTGTTATGATTAAAGGCATCGTTTTCTGATTGGGCAAGGACCTCAGCAAAACGGACGTTACCGATTTTGATTTGAGGAATCAAATAATTTTCTGATTTATAGTTATTGCCTTTTAGGTCTTTAAATCGAACTACTCCATAAGGACGCTTTTGTATCTTCTGCAAAATCTCATCATCTAAGCTCATATGGTTACCAGCGCCGAGATCGAGAACTAAAGAATAGGAGTCCTCCTCAATTTGTATATTGATTACAGGTAGATTAAGCAGATCAAATGATACGGGGATGGTTTGGCTAGCCGGGTGATTGAAACAGAAGAAACTGGTGCTGCCCAGGAGGAGAAGCGAAAAAAGGATCAGTCTTTTAATCACGATCGATGTAAACCTTTTGATTTTCGAAGTCGAGATAGAGAATATGTTTACTCAAAAAATCCATCCCGATGACACCATTAAATTCTCGCAGATCAGAGGGGAAATCCTGAAGGTAGAGATTTTGACTCCCCCAATTTTCCCCGCCGATGATAAAGGCGGCGCTCTGTAATTGGTCCCAATTCTTTCCATCCATCTCGATAGTCATAGGTCTTTGCGCACCGTTTTCTTGGAGAAGGGATGACCTGATGAGGTTCAGAGTCATCCCCGTACTCAGAGCGAGTTTTACGGCGCCCAAATCAGTGAGGACAGGGAGGAGAATCCCTCCTGCGCGCTCTACGATTTCGAAAGGAACTGGAATCATCTCTTCAACGGAGTAACCGATTTCTTTAAGTTTTTTCCTATGGTTACAGGCGATGATTGTAGAATGGGGGAAGTCGAGTACTAAATTATTTTGTTTTAATAAGGGCAATCCTATTTCGCCCACTCGCTGGCCCATCTTCAACTTTTCACCCCCCTCTGCGATTCTAACATCCTTAAAAGTGAGATCTCCCATTTTGACTTCTGAGACCAAAAAGGTGGAAGATTCGATTTTATTTCCTTCGGAATCTTGGAATAGGGTAGGTTCGCAAGTTTCTTTGTGGATGGATGATAAAACATCTTTACTGAGGGTGAGCGGAACACAGCTGCTCAAATTGACAAGTACGGAATAGGTTTTTCCTTGAATATGAATATCAACGCACGGCAGTTCGGTACGTCCGAATGTCACAAACATACGGACATACCGTTGCTTGGAATAAAAAGTTTTCCCTATAAAGAGTCCAATTCCTATAAAAAGGAGAAGTGCTGAACTAATAATGATGTTTTTTATTTTCACCTTCCTCCTATGGAAAACTTAAGTGACCTTCAACACCCCGAGAGGTATTTCCACTCGCATCTTTTGACACCTTACCTCTGACAGAAACTTCAGCCCCATTGGGGAATGTATAGCTACCGCCTCCCCAGGCACTTTCATTTCCATAGTCATCGCTCGATGCACCTGCAGAAACATCGACCCAAGATTTATCATTTCCTTCGCCTGCTTCACAGAAGATGATCATTTTTTCATCAAATAACACTCTTTTGTTTGTCTTGAAGACAGACGCTTGTTGCTCTTTTGGGAATCCAATGATACTCAGTGAAGCGTTGTGATGATCCGATAAAGATAGAGGAGAAGTGTGGATCTGGAAATGAGAGCTCGAGGTAGGGAAGCATAGAAGTAGCGCGCTAGGTTCATCTGCATTTTCCTCCTGTCCGGTAGAAAAATAAGAATTTAGGATGGCTTGTTCTTCTTGATTTGACTGTTTCGTGATTCCTAGATCTCCACAGAGAAGAAAAGGGATTTCTCCCCGATATTCTAAATCCATGGCTTTTAGAATTTGATGGAGCTGAGCAACTCTCAAAGAAGGTCGGCCCTTTAGCATCTAGCGATTCCAGTTGAGCCGCATACACATGCCCTAGAGGAGTTCCCCCATCTTTGACAATAAAATCGATAAAGCCATCTTCGCTATCTGAATCTCCAAATGAGGTATATCTGGGCTGTTCAATAGGATATTTGCTGGCGATCAAGAATCCCACGGCGGTATCTGAGAAGCGGAATCCACCCACATCTATTCTCGTATAAAAATGAGCGTAACGCGCTTTAAGACCCGAGAGAAATCGTCCACCCTATCGATGTCAATGCGTTCCTCTAGGCACACGATATCTGCGTCAGCATTCAGGATTTTATCTAAAAGACTTTCCATAGAAACTATTGCACTATCATTTGGGGTTAGATTGAGAAGGGAAAGTGGCTTATCTCTGGCACTTTTATTCTCAGTAGAACCCGTGAGATGCACGTAGATAGGGTTGCAGTGTGGTGATTGATCTTGAAGATACTGCAAGATATAGCGTTGGTGAAAATCCAATGTTTCCTCATCCGATGGATTAAATGCGTATAACATTACAGCATCTTGTAAGTCCGCATTCTGAAAAATGTCTTTTTGGGTTTTGTAATCGAGATCGATAATCGGCAGAGTATTTTTGCAAGGATACAGGGTCTCCATGGCATTTTCCCATGCCTTTTTCAGTTGAACCCAAGCTCTTAAGGTGTTCGCGAATGTCTTTTTGTTCGTGGGGATATTCATGATTTCTTCATAGGAAGTTTGGATGTCCTGCATTGTGGCAGCAACGTATGATTCAATTTCTTCTGGTGTGCAGGAGTAATTTCGGAAGAGATTCCAAAAATGCTATGGAAAAGTAAGACTCCAGCGGTCGACAGGGACGTAAAACGAGTGCGATTCATCATAAAAAAAGCCTCCTTAGTTTTGCTGCAGCATCCTATAACAGAGAAAAATTTTATGGCAATGTGAATATAAAAAATGAGTGTATACCCAAGCTTCTTACAGGGCTAACGCGCGAACAAAATTCAGCATATACCCAACTTTTAAGTCCACTTGGGTATAGAGGGAATCAGTGTAGGGAGCAGCTTTTTTTCGTGCATCTGTTTTCGAAGGCGTGGTTCGACTTGCCGCAGTAGGGACATTCCCATACGCTTTCGTCTGTGTCTTTGCCCTTTTTCTTCTTGAGGGGGACTACGATGTAGCGGCCGGTTGGGTCTTCTTGGGCCATGCGGTTTAAAATCTGCTGGAGGCCGGCTTGAAGGGACGTGGTGCGGCGTTTGTTGCGGGGGGTGGGTGAGTCTATGTAGATCTTGATGAAGCGGGCTCTCCTTCATTGTCGTAGAGGTAGCTTTGGGATGTAAGATCTGTGGCGGAAAGAGAAGAGATGAGAAAAATAAGAGGGATGAAGGCTTTGCATTTCATTTAGAAAAGGTCCTCCTCGTGTTCTTTGAGGCGCTCTTCGAAGAGAGTAAGAAGGCGCTTTAGTTCTTTTTGCGAGTCGGCAAAGGGAAAGTCGGGGCGGGGAGTTCTTTTGATTTTCTTTTGGCGTTTGTGGGTGAGGAAGGCGATGAAGGTGTCGATGGGGAGGATTGCGGCACCTTCTCGTTTGCAGCGGGAGGAGAGTTCGCGGTCGTTGGTGATGATGGTCAGATTTTTGGGCTGGTGGGCCTCTTGGACGGTTTCGAGGATGTAGTGATCTGCAGATGCGTCGCCTGTGGTGTAGATGAGCTCGATTGCTTTGAAGTGGTGTCTTAGAGTGGGTGGAGGGAATCTTTTCCCCCATCGAAGACGAGGGTCACGGAGAGATTTAATTCAGAAACAGCTGTGTTGAGCTCTTCTATCATTGCTTGGCGCGTCTTTTCCAGAGGATTCGCTTTTAGGAATCGAAATAGGAGATTATAGCCATCGACTAGATAATGCATTCAAATACGGCACTCAAATAAGACATTCTTTTTCGAGCATCGATTCTAGGAAAGGGCTGATTTTGTCTAGCGCTTTTCGGCGGTGAGAGATGCGGTTTTTTGTCTCTTCTTC
>CAWFUG010000005.1:0-9825 GCA_963818965.1 uncultured Verrucomicrobiae bacterium
GCCCGCGATTTGTTTGGGAGTCAAATACCTCGAAGAAAAGTGTGGGGTCGATCCCTCTGAGTGTTTTCTCGTCTCCTCCTCCGACCACCTCATTTTCCCAGAAGATCTTTTTTTACAAACACTAAAAGAAGCAGAAGAAAATGCGCGATTAGGCCATCACATCGTCTTCGGTATCCATCCCCAAAAACCAGAGACAGGTTACGGCTACATCAAGGTTGAAAATCCACAAAAAAATATCCCCGCAAAGGTCGCAGCCTTTGTCGAAAAACCCGATTACGCCCGTGCAAAAGAATACGTCGAGAGCGGCTCTTATCTTTGGAATTCAGGGATCTTTTTCTTCCAGATCTCCTCCTTTTTAAAAGAGATGGAACAATTTTGTCCTGAGATCATGAAGCACTATTCCAACTCCTTTCAAGAGATGCTCTCCCATTTCGGAGAGATGCCAGACATCTCGATCGACTACGCCCTTTTGGAGAAAACGGCACGCGCATTCGTCATCCCCCTCGAGATCAATTGGTCAGATATCGGCTCTTGGGACAGCGTCTATGATGCTTTAGAGAAAGATGAGAATCGCAATGTCAAAAGGGGAAATATCCTAGACATCGACACGAAACAGTGTTTGATTTTAGGCGGAAAGCGATTGATCGCGACGATTGGTTTGGAAGATCTCTTGATCATCGAGACAGATGATGCGCTTTTCATCGGGAAAAAAGGGGAATCGCAGAGAGTCAAACAACTCGTCGACGCGCTGAAAGAGAAAAATGCAAAAGAATCTTCAGAACATGTGACGAGCCACCGCCCTTGGGGAAGCTTCACCGTTCTTGAAGAAGGGGAGCGGTATAAGATCAAACGGATCGTCGTGCTCCCTCAAGAGCGCTTGAGTCTGCAGATGCACTACCACCGCAGCGAGCACTGGGTCGTCGTCAAAGGCACAGCAAAAGTCACAATTGGAGAAGAAGAGCAATTGATCCACGAAAATGAAGGGATCTATATCTCGAAATCGCAAGTCCACCGATTGGAAAACCCCGGCAAAGTCCCCTTAGAGCTCATCGAGGTGCAAGTCGGAGAGTATGTCGGCGAGGATGACATCGTACGCTTAAGTGACATCTATGAGAGGATCTAGGGCCTGTCATCAAATCGACTTAAAAGAACCTGAAAGTCGACAGAAGCTTAAATGGACGACAGGCTCCAATGCACTTTTTTATGGGTTGATTTTCCTCTATTTCCTCACGGTCTCTGCAGAATTGCTCTTTGTAGAGGTCTATCTCTTTAAGCCGAAGCTCAATCATATTCTCGCGTTGCTCCTCCTCCCCCTCACTTTTTTTTCGGGTCAGCGCTGTTTCTTTCCAAAACGAGTGATCTATCCTCTCTTCTTTCTTTTCTTCTCCCAGCTGATCTCCTCCTTCTTCAGCCCGTGCTTCTCCCGTTCTTTGGGATACGTCGTAGCAAACGGGGTTACCGTACTACTCTTCTTCCTATTGCCCATACAATGGATGTTTTTCTTCGATCGGCAAAAAATTTTAAAACTCTATTTCGGCAGTTTTTTATGCATCGGCTCCTATGCTGCAGTGCAATTTATCTTTTCTTTTTTTGGTTTTGAAGATCCTCTGGTGCGCCAGAGAGTGCTCGGTTTCATCGCTCGAGGGCAGGGGCTCTCTTATGAACCCTCCTATTATGCGCTGTATGCGATCGCCCCTGTCATGTATTACAACACGAAAAAAGTGTTGCAAGAAGGCTCTTTTTTTCGCTTAAAAACGCTCGTGCCCCTCCTTCTGGTCAATTTTTTACTCATCGCATCGACATCTACAGGCGCCCTTTTTGGGTACGTATTTTTTCTCATCGCGTTCCCTTTTCTCGCGCGTGGTGCGTGGATGCGTCCCTTTATTGCCGGATTAGTTCAGAAGACAGTGCGGATGGGATGGATCTTTTTTGGATTGTTCGCGGGGTTTGCTCTCTGCTTCTACCAGCTTTTTTTGACGACCTTTTACAAGTTCTTCGCTATTGGACTCGCGCAAGGGTCTTTCTTAGAGCGCTGGGAAGCAATTGAAAATGCGTGGCACATCTTCTGGGCGCATCCCTTTTTCGGCGTGGGGTTAGGAGGTGTCGGTCCGCTCGTCTACTTACAGAATCAGTATCTCTTTGAAAAAGTGGTGTTGGACAACCCCGCGATCGAGCAGTTTACCCTGCTCGATCCGAAAAATGTTCTCTTTGAACTTCTGGGAAGCCTCGGTCTTTTAGGACTTTGTGCCTGGGGCGCCTTTCTCTATGCGATCTATTCCCTCTTTTGCAAGGCACTCACCCGGGAAATCCCTTTGGAACAGAGGATCGAAATTTTTGCCCTGTTCCTCTCTTTACTCGTCATGCTCTTCTGCCTGCAATTCAACCAAGGCCTCTTCCGCAACTACGTCTGGCTGCACATGGCCCTCGGCGTGGGGTATGTTTTAGCTCTGAGTCAAAACTTTGCAAAAAAGAAAACAGTTGTTATAACGGCTGTCTAAGAATCATTGGAACATCGTTGCAACTATACGTTCATACCTTGGAGGTTTAAGATGAGAGAGTTGATTTATACGGCTTGTTTAGGATTTGTCAGTTTGTTTGGCTTGGGTCATATGGAGCAATGCACGGCTTCAGAAGAAGCAGAACTTCACACTCACGAGACGAGCTTTGTTGTTTCCACTCAAAATTTATATTTTGACAATGATGAAATGATGGTTGTGATTGATGACCATTCATTCCCTGTGCAGGCCTTGCAAAGAAGTGGAAATCAGTGGAGAGTTCAAGTGGCGTCTGCTGGGTATTGTCAAATGGGTCATAATCTTTGCGGTGGATGTCAATTGTGTCATAGACAGGGATGCATTTACTATGTACGTCATTGCAAGTTATGGAATCTAAAATAATGCATTGGATTTTGGCAGTTTTTTGTCTTGTGAATGGATATGGGCTGTTTGCTAACCCTGTATGTATCCATGTGGAAGAACGCAGGGATTACGAAGTGTTGGACTTGTTCTTTAAGATGACCATTCTCGAAGAAGAATATGGCTATGTTTTGAAGGGAGTAAAGCCATTATCGATAAGACAGTTTTATCCTCTGGATGTATTTCCCATGAGAGATTTGGAAGTTTCAGAAAATGAGTTTAAGAAAACGGTTTTGGTGCGTGAAGCTATTCAGATATGGAACAAGTTGTGTTCGCAGCAAGATCGATTTGCCCTCAAGGCCATCCCTGTTATCGAAAATGAAGATAGGGTCTGCGGGTTCGAAGTGCAATTTATCCATCTGCCCAAACTGAGAGAGGTTATTTGTGAAAATATCCACTTATTCAGATATGTCTTAGGATCAGCAGTTGAGGTTGACGACTTGGTTAACAAACTTGCCTATTCTAATGAACGGTTTATGGATGTGCTGCAAGATGATCTCACTCTAATAGGAATTGTTTTGGGCTTCGGCTCTCATAATAGCATTGTCGGCGGACGTTTAGAAACGATTGATCGTTTGTCCATCTCTAAAGACAATGCGCCTTTCTTGCCCAAAAGTACGCTTTTGCAAGGAGAAGATAGTTGGTGGATGTATGGAACCTATTATTTGGAACATGCAGGAGGGAATGATTCTTTATTTAGGCGGAAAGCTAGTTCTGTGCGCCCGGGTTTTGGGTTTAATGCGATTCAAGATGAAATTTCCACCCTAAAGTCAAAATCAGAACAGCTCCCCGAATCCCTGTACACGGATCAACCTCGTTTTATTTTTAATGCATTTAAGGGGGGAGATCCTAATCACGCTCTCTTTCATTCTCTACAAAAAGCGCAAAAGCAAACCAAAGCATTACTCAAAGAGAACCATCTGCTAGAAAAAGTTCTAGAGATCATCGGAGGTAAGAAACCCCGCATCACCTGCGATCGGTCCCCTGTACAAAAATCGGTATGGTCTTTCATAGAAAATACAGAGGCGACATGGTCATGCATTTTAGAAGGAGTAGCACGTCGCTTTACAGACTCACAAGACGAAAAGATGTTTAGACAAGCACTCATTGCATCTTCTTCTTTACCGTCTCCCCCACCCATGATGAGCGCCTCGCGGGAAATGCTTCGGGGCCTGCAAAAAGCTAAAGACAATTTTTTGGCTGCCCAAAATGAATGCATGAACCTGTCTAAAGACCCAACAGTTCGGGTGGTAGTTCCCGATCATCTCTATGCCAAAATGGTGCAAGAAGGTTCTGGCGAAAGTATAGAAGGTGTGAATCACGTGCGTCTCAAGTATGTCATTGAAGACAGTTCTGGAAATGTCCTGTTTGCTAACAATGATACGTGGATCCATTTGTCAGAGACAATTCAGGGTTTCCAACAGGGATTACAAGGAATGTGCATTGGGGAAAAACGGATGCTATTTATTCACCCTTCTCTAGGCTATGGGCCTCTGACAACCCTTCCCCCCTGTGCGCTGCTAGTTGCTCATGTGGAACTGCTTGACGCTGATGTAACTACGCAGTTTGTTCTACAGCCTGCAACGCCTATCGAATTCAATTGGTTACTAGATGAGCGATTCGAACGTTCTATCCAAGAATCGATCGCTTTATTGCCGAGTTATGTGGGTGCCTTTTATGCTCGATTAGGCTTAAGGCTGCCAAAATTCTTGCCAAAAAAATAATTCACAGCGCACTATCTCCTACCGAAAAAAATTGCAACGATGGATTCGAACCAACCATTTTACAAGGAGTATTTCATGGGGAAAAAAATTAGCAGAGCTATGAACTTATCGCCTTTTTATGCGATTGCAATTACTAAGTAATTGCTAAAAGCTGCACAAAAGTCAGCGTGCACATTTTTCTGGAAAAAAAAACACGCAACATCCAATCTAAAAATTATTTTAAAACCAATTGGGGAGGGGGACGATGATCTCGAGAAAATGGGTACTCATGGTTTCTGCCTGTCTCTTTGCAGGACGTCTTGTTCACGCAAGTACGGGCTTTGTTACAGATGCGACTGACGGCACTGTGTATAGCTTCAATGCCGATGATCCCTCCACTCCTGCTACCCTGATTCTATCAGGCATCACTAACCCAGCCTGCATTACTAGCTCACCCGATGGCAGTACTGTCTATTTTACTTCCAATGCGAGTGTAGGGGGCGGAGGAGACGTCTATTCTTTCCCAATACAAGGACCCTATGTCGCTACTCCTCTTAACACAGGGATTGCAAATCCCGTTGGAATTGCCATCTCAAGCGATGGATCGACAGGGTTCGTCGCCGATGGTACTAATATTTGGTCCTTTCCCACTGGGGGCAGCTCACCTCACACAGCCACAGCTCTAACATCTGTTGGAGCAACAATTCCAGACCCCACATTCATCGCTATTAGTGGCAATACTGCTTATGTAGGGGGATTTGGGAGTTGGTCCGTAGATTCTGTTTATAGCTTTCCAATTAGCAATCCCGCCTCGAGTCAGACGACTTATAATGCTGCGCTTGCTGTAACTGGCAATACATTTGCAGTCAACGGACTTGCCGTTTCAAATGATGGGAATCTTTACTTCTCTAGTAATGTGAATTCAATCGAGAACGCATCCGTTTTTCAAGTTCCACTCAGTTCAATACCTACGAATGCCCCCAACTTCATAATACAACAAATTTTTAATGGTTGGTACGGTCTGGCTGTCTCAACGGATGGAACGACATTGTATGTAGCATCTACAGGGAATGGAATCTACGCAATGCCTACCAATCAAGGAGTCGTAGTATCGCCCACCTTGCTTTCGGGTCTTAATCTTTCACACGCGTTCCAGCTAGTCATCACAGCCTATACTCCCGATCCCCCTTCTCCAAGCTCTGGACTCTCTCCTCCGAGCAATCTCACAGGGGTGCAGAAAAAAAATGATTCAGGCCTCAGATACGAGTTGTACAATGTTCTATCTTGGCAAGCAAGTCCTCAGGCCTCAGTAATTGGCTATTACATCTATCGCAATGGTGACAAAATTGCGAGCGTAGATGCCTCTACATTTACCTACCAAGATCACAATAGAAAGAGGGGTTCTGTATATAGTTATTCTGTAACTTCTTTTGATGCTTCGGGGAATGAAAGTAGTCAAATCAGCTGCTCAATTAATTAAGGAAAATTAATGATGTTAAATAAATCGTTTCGATTTAAGAAAAAAAACGCTCTCTTTCACACAGGTCTTTTCCTCTCCATTTTGTTTACAGGTTTTTGGACGCAGGGGTTTTGTGGTGAGAGGCCTTCTTCCCAATCGGAATCTTGTTCTGTATTCAAGGCTACCCGACCCATTCTGGAAGGTAAAGCGGGCTACTTCTTTTTCCTCAATTCCAAAATGCGAAAAATCTATGACAAAGGTGGAATAGATGCTCAGATCACTGGGACATGTTCTATATGGAGAGGTCTCGAATTTTACGGCAGTGTTGAGTTCTTAGAAAGAAGTGGAAGGTCTTTAGGTGAAAAAAAGAAGACGTTTATTTATCAAATCCCCGTTAATATCGGCCTAAGACCTGTCCTTACGCTCTGTAAGCAAGTGCAATATTATGCCGCTTTAGGACCTAGATATTTTTATGTGCATCAACATAATGATTCATCAAACCTTCCTAAAAATAGCGGCCGTAGTGGTGTCGGCTTCTTTGTGAACACAGGCTTTAATTTTATTCCCATCGAACATTTTGTGATCGATATTTTTGGTGAATATTCATGGGCGAAGACACATTTTCATGATACAAAACATCATGTCTACGGCAGAGATACCCAAATAGGGGGCCTTACATTCGGTGGCGGCTTAGGCTACGTTTTTTAACTAGACTCCTTAGGCCAGGTCCAAGGACCTGGGCTAAGGAAATGAAGGATGCAAGAGGTCTCTTTTACCCCAGATGCTTGCTCAAGATACCGGCGAGCTGAAGCATGTCGATCGGTGTTTTGGAGCCGAAGACTTTTGCTAGGTTTTCATCGGGCACGATCATCCGCTTCTTTTTTGGGTCTTGGCATTTGTGTTCTTTGATGTAGTCCCAGACCTTTTTCACCACTTCAGGGCGTGAAAGCTGTGCCTCTCCGACGATTTTTTGTAGTTCGGGGGAGAGTTTGTACCCTGCTTGTTTTTTTGCAGCAGTTTTGGGTTTAGCTTTAGCTTTGGTGGCTGCTTTAGCTTTGGTTTTGGTTTTTCCTTTTTCTGCTTTTGTTGCAGCGCCTTTCTTTCCCCCTTTTTTAGGTTTAGCGACATAGGGAGTTTTAGGGTGGTCTTGGTATTTCTCTTCTAGGTCTTCGAGGTTATTGACGATGACGTCGCAATCGGGATAGTTCGAACAGGAGAAGAAGGGTTTTCCAAAGCGCGAGCGCCTCTGGGCCATCTTTCCATCACAACCCAATGCGGGGCAAGTTGGCATCTCTTTTGCGGGAATGTCATCTTTTTTGGGGATATTGACAATCCCGCGACATTCTGGGTAGTTCGTGCACCCTAAAAATGCGCCAAAGCGCCCGTACCGCACTTTCATGGCGCTGCCGCATTTGGGACAGTGCTGATCCCAATCGAAAGTGGGATCGTAATCTTCTTTTTTGAAGTCGAGCGCTTCTATAGGCGCTGTGAATTTACATTCTGGATAAGTGGAGCAACCGTAGAAGTATTTCCTACGAGACCAGATTTTTTGCAATTTGTGGCCGCAGTCGGGACAAGTGATATCTGTTTCGACTTTGGGGACGAATGCATCCTTTTCCGCCGTTTCGACGAAGGGGATGAATTTTTTCCAAAAGTCGCGTATGATTTGCTTCCACTCTCTTTGATGCTCAGCCACGAACTCGAGCTCATCTTCCATCGCTGCTGTAAATCCGACATCCATGATCATCGGGAAGCTATCTTCGAGCATCCGCGCGATGACGCATCCTAACTCTGTGGGTTTGAGTGTCCCTTTCTCCTTTGTCGTATAGTCACGGCTCTGGATCTTACCCATGATCGATGCGTAGGTCGACGGGCGCCCGATTCCCGATTTTTCTAGCTCTTTTACCAGCGAAGCTTCTGTAAAACGGGGAGGGGGACGCGTAAATGCTTGATCTGATTGGACCTCGAGCAGTTGGAGCAATTGCCCTTCGTCTAGAGGAGGTAAAATCTTATCTTGTCCTTCCTTTTCTTCTCCTTCCGTCCTATCTTCTTTTTCTTCGTAGACAGCTAAAAACCCAGAGAACTTGATGACAGATCCCGTCGCCCGGAGCATCATGTCTTGATTCGTCTGGATGTCACAAGAGACTGTGTCGTAAATTGCAGGATTCATCTGCGAGGCTAAAAAACGCCTCCAGATCAATTGGTAGAGTTTGAACTGATCGACGGTGAGGTATTCTTTGATTTTTTCAGGGGAGTGCTCCAAGTTCGTTGGCCGGATCGCTTCGTGCGCATCTTGAGCGCTCTTTTTCGACGCATACTGCTTTCCTTCGGCGGGGAGGAACTCTTTTCCATAAGTTTTTTGGATATAGGCACGAGCGAGCGGAAGCACTTCAGGCGCGATGCGGACAGAATCGGTACGCATATAGGTGATCAAACCCTCTGTTCCCATACTGCCCAAATCGATCCCTTCGTAGAGCCCTTGGGCGATATTCATCGTGCGGGATGCGGAAAATCCATAATGGCGGCTCGCCTCTTGCTGAAGCGTCGAAGTGATGAAGGGGGCGACGGGGTTGCGTTTCTTTTCCTTTTTTTCAACCGATTGGACGGTATAGCTAGAATTTTGTAATTTTTCGACGACCTCTCGTGCCGTCTTCTCGTCGGAGATGAGAAAAGACTCTTTTCCGAGGGTAGCTTCCTTTTCTACTTTTTTCCCATTTACAGAATGGAGAAATGCGAAAAAGGAATTCTGATTTTTCTTCCCTTGAAGAGAGGCTTGGATATTCCAGTATTCGACAGGGACAAAGGCCTCGATCTCTTTCTCTCGATCGACGACGAGTTTAAGAGCGACCGATTGCACCCTCCCAGCGGAAAGGCCCCCATCGCGCGCTCCTTGTACTCTACGGGTTAGAATCGGAGAGATCTTGTAGCCTACGATCCTGTCTAAAAGACGGCGCGCCTGTTGCGCGTCGACGAGGGACTGATCGATCTCCCGCGGATGTTTTAAAGCTTCTAATACCGACTCTTTAGTGAAGGCATTGAAAGTGACCCGTTGGTATTTCGTTCCACTAGGGAGGATTGAGGCGATGTGCCACGCGATGGCTTCTCCTTCGCGGTCGGGGTCAGGGGAAAGGTAGACCATATCGACTTGGCTAGCCGCTTTTTTTAGTTTAGCGATCACGTCTTTCTTGTCGGGCAGGATGGCATAGGTGGGTTCAAAATCGTTTTCGACATCGATCCCAAAACCCTTTTGAGGCAGGTCTCGGATATGCCCGATCGAAGATTCAAAAATATAATTGGGCCCCAAAAATTTTTTTAGGGTCTTCATTTTTGAAGGAGACTCGACGATGATGAGTGTCTTGGCCATTTACTAATTCCTCAATGGTGAGAAGTACACGATTAGTTGTATAAAAACGAGGTATAAAAAACACGCAAAAATGGCAGATTAAAGGGAATACCCCACAAAATCAAGGGAATTCTGTCTAGATTCTTGAAATTCGTTGACGGAAACAGAGGGGGAGGCCTATCTTGAAAACCCTATGAAACGTTTTATTATTCTTTTTTTGACGCTTTCTTTTTGTGTCCATGCCGATTATATACAGACACTTGAAGATGTACAGCGACTGGAGTTCTACAATAGTTTAAGACAAAAAGAGGGACTAGAAAGAGGAACCATCCCGAAGACACTTCACTTTATCTGGTTGGGCCCCAAGCCTTTAACCTCTGATTCGGTGAAAAATATCCAGGGCTG
>CAWFUG010000006.1:0-11838 GCA_963818965.1 uncultured Verrucomicrobiae bacterium
CGAGAAGATCTTTTCTAAAGAGCTCAAAAATACGAAGCTCTCTTACATGCTCAAGACGCTTCTCTTTTTTTGTAGAAGCCAAAGAGTGCTGAAGGTGGTCCAACGCGCTTACCAATTCTTAAGGAACAGAAAGAGAAACACTCAGAAATACCCAAAACAAGGAATCGACACATGAAATCCAACAAACACAAGCTCACGACTCTCTATTTACTCTTATGCATTATTTTTTTAGGAAACAGTTTATATGCAGACTATTTCCATCTCCCTCAATCTTTTATAGCCATTCCCGATGTGACGACCGGAACACAGGATGACGATATTGAGGTAATAAAACGCGCAGTCGCGGCATACAGAAACACCATTGAAGAGCAGAAATATTGCGACAACTCTAGTCTATGGAGTCAATTTTTCTATCGCCAACAAGCAGATATTCACAAGATGTTTATGAGGGCAGAAATTAAACAAATAGCAAACGTTCTGCGAAATCCAGCTCTTTCAGATTTATTCTATGGATTCGAAAACCTAGCGAAAACTATTTTAAGAAATCATGGCCGTGACCCCAATTTTGCTCCGGGTGCTATGGACTGCCTCATCCGTTTTGCTGCAGCAATAGGCGCCATCCGCTTGGAAAATCCAGAATCCTATATCCCCACCCAGTGGACAGCAGATGAAATCCTTCTCAAAATTGGCCAAAAATTGAATGGGGCTGTCCCATTTCCTAATCCTTTTCCTTTGGAACACGGTCTAAAAACATCTTATGGAGTTGTGTCCTATCGCGCCTGTCAAGCCCTCTACCAAGCATGGAGAATCAAACAACTCGTTAAAGACATTCCAAACCCACGCATTCTTGAAATCGGAGCAGGGTTGGGACGAACCGCTTTTTATGCAAGGTGGCTTGGGATTAAGGACTATACCATTGTGGATCTACCGATGGCAGCGATCTCTTCGAGCTATTTTTTAGGACGCACCCTTGGAAAAGACCACGTATTATTTGCTGGAGAAAATGCACAAGACGCTGATCAACGTGTCAAATGGATCACTCCCTCAGAATTCTTAGCGAGCACTCGTTCCTATGATTTAATCATTAATGCAGATGGACTTACTGAAATGGATCAAAATGTGGCACTCGCCTATTTTCAAAAAATTGAAAAAAACACAACATTATTTCTTTCGATAAATCATGAAAATAACCCATTCACTGTACGAGAATTATTAGATATCAGCACTTACGTAGAAGAGGGATCTCGTATGCCCTATTGGATGCGTAACGGATATGTAGAAGAACTCGTGCGTTTCAAACGATAAGATACGAACAACACAGAGCCCAGAGGACATAGAGAGAAAAACAAAAAAATGCTCCTTTTTGTCCTATAACGCCTTCACTACTGGGCTCTCATTTCTTTTATCCGATTCACAAACCGGAGCATCTCGAGATCTTCTTCTTCGCTCAGAGAGTCCTTATAAGCGATGTAAGCCCCCTCTTCAAGACCCCACAAAAGACATCTCGGCAGCTTTACCTCTCGAAAAAACTTCTCATCCTTGGTCCAGTAATGGTGTAAACGGATCTTATCCACGCATAAATTCGGCCCCTTGCAATCATTGGGAGAATAGGCTTGAAAATTGGTATTCACGTGCCAATGATCTTTCGTATAATTACAAAAATGGGGATGGGTGCAGTCTCTCACATGCTCCGGTTGAACAATCGATTTAAATAAAAAATTTCTGCAATGATCTAAGGGAGCTCTCTTGTTTAGTTTCTCAATCATGAGCTCGTCGGCACCCACCGATTCAACACCTGAGGTACCGAAGTGGACCCAGTTAATCCCGAGGCCAGAGACATACCAAAACTCCCTTTCCAATAGCTCAGGAAGAGAATCTCCCGTCATTGGAACGATGAACTCGTCGACGTCGATGAGTGCCACCCATTTAGCTCTCCCTCTTATCCGATTGAGACAATGGTTGTAAGCACTCGTTTGCACGGTAAAAGAGTAATACGCATAATCGTTTGCTTGGAAAGAAGGCCATGGAATGAGATGGACCCATCCTTTTTGAATATAGGGCTCTAAAACTTCGCCGTAGTTATCTTCGCTGTCGTTATTGTACAACCAGAATTCTTCGACCCCCACCAATCGATGATAATCGATCCATTCAGCCAAAAAGCGCGCTTCATTTTTAAAGATAGCACAAACAGCAAGTGTCTTTTCATAGCAAAAGCCAGAAACGTGCAAAAACGCGATCGACAGGAATAAACAGTAATACCTTGTCATCCACTCTTCTCCTCTGTCATTGAGCTCTTATTTCTTTTAGTCGATCCACAAATCGGAGCATCTCGAGATCTTCCTCTTCATTCATAGAGTCTTTCTGGGAAATCCAATGCTCTTTTGAAGCGCCCCACAGGAGACATCTCGGTAGCTTTACTTCTCGAAAAAACTGTTCATCTTTGGTCCAATAATGATGTAATCGGATTTTATCCAAACACAGATGCAATTTTCCACCATCCTCAGGACGATATGCTTCCAAATTTGTATTCACGTCCCAATGACCTTTGATATAATTACAAAGATGGGGATTAGGGCAGCGTTTCACATGCTCAGGCTGGACAATCGATTTAAATATAAAATTTCTCTCATAGTTTAATGGAGCTCTCTTGTTCAGTTTTTCAATCATAAGCTCATCGGCGCCAATCGACTCAACACCTGAAGTACCGAAGTGAACCCAGTTAATCTTGAGACCAGAGACATACCAAAATTCTCTTTCCAATAACTCGGGAAGAGAATCTCCCGTCATCGGAACGATGAACTCATCGATATCGATCAGTGCGACCCATTTAATTCTTCTTCTTATGCGATTAAGACAATGATTGTAAGCACTCGTTTGCACGGTAAAAGAGTAATAAGAATGATCGTTCTCGTGAAAAGAAGGCCATTGAATGAGATGGACCCATCCTTTTTTAATATAGGGCTCTAAAACTTCGCCGTAGTTATCTTCGCTGTCGTTATTGTATAACCAAAATTCTTCGACCCCCACCAATCGATGGTAATCGATCCATTCAGACAGAAAGCGCGCTTCATTTTTAAAGATAGCACAAATAGCAAGTGTCTTTTCATAGCAAAAGCCAGAAACGTGCAAAAACACGATCGACAAAAACAACCCATAACAACTTCTCATCATTTCCTCTCGTATGTCACTGAGCTCTCATTTCTTTTAGTCGATCCACAAATCGGAGCATCTCGAGATCCTCCTCTTCATTCAGAGAGTCTTTATAGGAAATGTAGCCCTCGCTTGAAGAGCCCCACAGGTTACCTCTTGGTAGTTTTACCTCTCGAAAGAACTTTTCATCTTTGGCCCAATAATGGTGTAATCGGATCTTATCTAAACACAGATTCGGCACCTTACAATCATCAGGAGGATAAGCTTCCAAATTTGTATTCACGTGCCAATGCCCTTCGGTATAATTACAAAAATGGGGATGAGTACAGTTTTTTACATGCTCAGGCTGGACAATCGATTTAGATAGAAGATTTCTCTCGTGATCCAACGGAGCCCTCTTTTTCAGTTTTTCAATCATAAGCTCATCGAGACCAATCGACTCCACACCTGACGTGCCGAAGAAAATCCAGTTAATCCCGAGACCCGAGACAAACCAAAATTCTCTTTCCAATAGCTCAGGGAGAGAATCCTCCGTCATCGGAACGATGAACTCGTCGACGTCGATGAGCGCCACCCATTTAGTTCGTCCCCTTATGCGATTGATACAATGGTTGTAAGCACCTGTTTGTACAGTAAAAGAGTAATACCAATAATCGTTCTCTTGGGAAGAAGGCCATTGAATCAGGTGGACCCATCCCTTTTGAATATAGGGCTTTAAAACCTCCCCGTAGTTATCTTCGCTATCGTTATTGTATAACCAAAATTCTTCGACTCCCACCAATCGATGGTAATCGATCCATTCGGCCAGAAAGCGCGCTTCATTTTTAAAAATGGCACAAACAGCGAGTGTCTTTTCATAGCAAAAGCCAGAAACGTGTAAAAATACAATCGACAGGCATAACCAGTAACAACCTCTTCTCACATCTCCTCATAGGCCCAAAAATTGCCAAAATAATAAATTTTTTTTCCTAAAACTTCCGCGCCCCGAAAAACTGCTTCTCGTACGGAAGCCCATGACCAATCATCTCCACAGAGCATTCCGCCACTCTTAAGATGGGGGTACCATGCTAGAATGTCTGCCAAAACACTTTCCGTATCATGCGCCGCATCGAGATAAATGAGATCTGCTTCGACATGCAGCGCTTTAGAAGCTTCGATAGAATCCATCCTGACGGGAATGATTCTATCCGTGAGACCTGCATGTTTTACATTAGAAAGAAACTGCTGATAGAGGAAAGAAAGCCTTGAGTCTTGCCCATGCACCGATTCATTCGAAGAGCCAAGCCAAGTATCCACTGCATATAACTTGCCCCCATCATCAAGTAACTCTGCCATGAATCGGGTAGAAGCCCCGAGCCAAGAACCCACTTCAATAATGACTTTTGGATGCATCTGTTCTATCTGCTTTTGCAATGGTTCAGCGTTAAAAAACCATCCATGTCCATCAAATGGCAGATCGTGAATGGAGGCATAAGGCTCTGGCATTTCTGCACATAAGGGGAGGCAAAACAAACTCACTATTCTCAGGATTCTTTTCATGATTTTGGCTCCAAAAGCTGTGGTAAATTGTACTGTTTAAATTTTTCTGACGTTCCATCTGGAAGAATCTTTTCTTTCAAAAAAAGCTGCTTGGCCCTTCGCATCAAAGAAATAAGGGGGCCTCTCATAAAGGGAAAAATGAAACACACCCCAGCAAAAAGGAAGTAACCACACATTTTTCTACTTAAAAACCCATTGCGAAACGCTTTAAACCAAATCGTTACCGCCTCTCTCAAATGTCCTGATGGAATGAAGTTACTCAGACAGGTATGGACAATTCTATAATAATCTTTCCTCAAGAGTCGCTTTAATGCAGATTTTAAAGAGGGATCTAGCCAAGAAAATTCCTCAACTCGATGAATCAGCCTCAGCGTCGACTCCATGGAAGCTGAAAAAGTCAGAGAGCCTGAAAAAGAATCGGAATGAAAAACGAAATAGCCACACGGTTTCTTGGAAATGACAATCGGATACTGCCCAGCCAACTGGATTAAAAAGTCGCAATCCCAAGCGACTTGATTTGCAAAGTCGATTTTCACCCGAGAAACGCACTCCGTTCGATACATCACTGTTGTAGGAACAGGGTAGTTACCGATCATCTCAAGGAGTGCCTCTTTGGAAGCAAACAAACCTTCTCTCGACCAACTTTCCAAAGGCGCACGAAAAACTTGCCCTTGAGCTGTGATCATAAGCGAGGATCCTGCAAAGAAGGCGCTCTCGGGGTACTCTTGAAAACTTTTTAGAGCCGTTTCACAAAAATGGGGCAGTAACATATCGTCATCAGAGAGAACAGAAAAATATTCCGTTCCGATTTGAGAAAACCCAAATTCATAATTCCCAAGCATTCCGATATTTTCTGCATGGCAAAAATACTGAATGCGGGGATCTTCCTTTGCAAATCGCGCTACGATCTCAGCAGTCTCATCCTGAGACGCATTATCACAAATGAGTACACACAACTCTTTGCATGTTTGGCTGAGCACGCTTTCGATGGCCCTTTTCAATAGCTGAGGCCGCCGGTAAGTGGGAATGAACACTGTAATTAAAGGAAAAGACATGTGACCTTTCAGTAGATCCTCGAAAAAATACAGCCTCATCCACTATATTGTCAAATTGTGTAACATGCGGAGCCTTCCTATGACGCCAGAAATTACGACGATCATTACGACTTATCGACGTCCCCATCTCTTGAAAAAAGCCATCCTCAGCGCTCTGAATCAAACATTTTCAAACATTCAAGTATGCGTCTATGACAACGCTTCAAGAGATGGGACGGAGCAAATCGTCAGGGAGTTGATGCAGTGCGATCCCAGAATCAAGTATCACTGTCATACAGAAAATATCGGCATGATGGCCAACTACCAATACGCCCTTTCTCAAATTAGTACGCCCTATTTTTCACTTCTCTCTGATGATGATCAATTGCTGCCGGAATTCTATAAAATTGCCCTACAAAGTTTTCAACAATACCCCGAGATCGCTTTTTGCGCATGCGGTGTCAGAGCAATTGATGAAAAGGAGTACTTTGTCTCCAGTCCCATCAGCATGTGGAATAGAACGGGTTATTTTTCTGCCCTGGAAGGATTCGATGAAATGATCACCAAACCGCTTTTGCCAGTCGGAGTACTTTTCCAAACTAACCAAGTCAAAGAAATCCAACCCGATTTGAGTCATGAAATTCAAATCCGATGGGACACAGACTACCTCCTGCAAATCATCGAACGACACCCCTATTTCATCAATGGGGAAATCTGTGCCTTGTTTTTGGCACACAGCAATGGATTTTCCACGGGAAATTATAGACAAATGCATTTATGCGCTAAAAAATTTGAAAAGCATGTGCATGCCACAAAGCAAATGATCCATCGCATAGAGAAGAGTAAGAAAATCCCTTCCACTCTCAAAGAAAAACCGATAAAAGAGCTCCATCAACAGCTAAACATCGATTTTCGCAACATGATTGCAAATTACTTCGAAAAAAAACTCACCAAAGCCTCTAAGGAACTATTCCGTCTTTATGTACATACCTACGGATTTGGCGTCCTAGAGCCGCAAAACTTCAAGGGCTTTCTAAAGTCCTGGCTCATCAATTATCTGCCCCAGGCCCTTCCCCTTCTCCTCAAAGCTCGAAATTTGGCCCTCAAGAAAAAGCAATAGGGAAATAAAGAATTGCATACCTTTCACCAAAGTCTGTATAGTCAAAACGTTTGTATATAGTGCTTCCACCTCAATCGTAACCGCAAGCAAACCGATTAAAAGTTGGATATAAGGAGAGGTATTGAATGAACCACAAAAACCGACTCTTTGTCTTTGCTTCTGTGCTGTTTTGTTTACTCTCCGGTTTCTTGGTCGCTAAAAATGACGAAGACATTGTGAAAAGGCATGGATTATTAGTTGGTAAATACCTCCATCCAGCCAACCAAAAAGTCATTCTCGAAGATTGGCACCATCCCACGATTCGCGATTATTGGAAAATACAACATTATCTGACGCAAGCTCCTCGTCCTGAATTGCAGTATCTAAATTTTCAAGGAAGCCCATTCAGAGCCGACAGAATGCGCAATTTTCGTCTTATTACTAATGAAGTACAGCCTAAATTTGAGATTATTTCGCTCAACGAAGACCCCTCTGAGAGAAAAAACTGCATTGTAACCTACGTTTCCATCAACGATAACTACATTAGAAAACAACAGGAACTCATCCAAAGGCTACGGTCCGTTGGATTTAATGGGCATGTCATTCAAAGAATCGGTGGATGGCCCGCTACTGAAATGGGTTCATTAGAATTTTTCGATATTCCTTACGCCTTTAAAATTTGCGCATTATTGGAGGCGAGAAATTTGGGTTATCAAAACTGTTTATGGCTTGATTCTTATATGGTGCCACTGACCGATCTGAGTGACCTATTTAATCATATAACGGAACATGGAATATTTTTGTTTTACAGCCACATTGGCGGTGGAATAGGCCACATTCAACCCTTTGCAGCTGAGTCCTTCGGCACATCGGTTTCCTGTTTTGAGCAAGGGGCAGGTATCACTGCCTGCATTGTCGGGGTCAGTTCGTTCCACGAAAGAGGTATCCAGTTCCTGGATTCTTGGCACGCCATGTTGGCTACTCAAAGGCTGGGATTCCTGTCATTCATTCCTGAACAAGCAGCCCTATGTGTGCTTGCTGATCGTTTAGGGCTCGGCCCGTACGCAGGCAATCCAAAATTTGTAGCCTCTGGGTGCGACCCCGATGTGATTACATGTGATGCAAATATATGCTGGGACCGTTTCACTCAAACCTATGGTCCCTAATCGTCTTAACTTTTAAACTTATGAGGCTCCCATGATCCGACAAATAGTGCGCTGCCTTTCCCTTGGACTATCTATTTTTTACATAGGCTCCGTCCTTGCGGATATACCCTACCTCAGCAAAGCAGAGCGCTATTTTTCCGACGTTTACGATCATGCTGCGTGGGGCCACAATGAAATGGGAGAAGGAAGCTCTGGTCCTGGATCCCTAGTGCATGAAGCCATCCCCTTTATTAATTATATCCAAAATTTCTTAGAGACTCATGAAATCGATTCCGTTGTTGATGTCGGATGTGGAGATTGGGTACTTGCCCGTGAAATTAATTGGGGCAAAAGAAATTACTTGGGGATCGATGTCGTGGAAAGTGTAATAGAAAAAAATCAGGTAAATTATAGCTCTGACAATATCCATTTTTTAAAATTTGATGCAGGAATAGATTCAATTTCCCCGGGAGATCTACTCATTTGTAAAGATGTCTTCATTCACTTGCCCTACTCTGAAATCAATAACATTTTAAAAGAATCCAACAAATTCAAATATTGCATTTTCGTTAATGACGTAGAAGGATCTGGCGTGAATATAGATCTACCTAACTATGGCTTTCGAAGTGTTTATTTAACAACCTTCCCCTTTAACCTCATCCCGACGCAAGTAACCCATTATATTTCTCACGGCAGAACAAAAGAAATTGTGCTTATTAAACACTAGCTGCGGTATGAACCTATCCTAATAAAAAGTTTCAGTCGATTTTCGGGTTCTTTTGAATCGAAAATCGGTCAAAATAATCCCGAAAATCGACTGAAACTTTTTATTAGGACAGATTCGTAGTATTATTTTAAATAACCGTGATGCGAGTTATTTGCAGATATGCCCGTGTACCAGTCTGGGTTTACCCATGTACAATTATGAGCATTTCCTCTAGTGTAAAGAGCTACTCATCGCTTTTATTGAGGTCCTATGGTGCTTTTACACATTACACGCCTGCTGTGTGTGGGGTGCTGTTCGCTTTTCTTGTTTACTTCGTGCCACAACGACAAAACCCCGAAAATGGGAGAGTGCTCCGCAGAGAGACTCGTTCGGCTCAACTTAAGACACGAGCCACTGACGATGGATCCCCGAAAAGGGGGAGATGTCATCTCTTCCCAAATGCACTTTTTACTATTCGAAGGGCTCGTAAAACTCAATCCCGATCGCTCGATTGCGCCGGCACTTGCAGAATCGTTCACAGTGTCTGAAGATGGATTGATCTATACATTTAGATTGAGAGACACTTGTTGGTCTGATGGCTCGCCCGTTCTCACTTCCGATTTCGAAGCTGCCTGGAAGATGATTCTATCACCGAGCTTCCCCTCCCCTAATGCGCATCTGCTCTATCCGATTAAAAATGCAGAAAGAGCGAAAAAGGGAGAGGTTGAGTTAGGCGAGATCGGCATCGCATCCGAAGGAGAAAAGACCCTTCTCGTCACTCTTGAAAAGCCGACTCCCTACTTTTTAGATCTGATCTCTTTTTGCGTCTTTTTCCCCGTCTCTTCGCAAAATGATCAAAATCATCCGGAATGGGCCAGGGATCCAGGAGAGAACTTCTTGAGCAATGGCCCCTTTTTATTGCAGGAGTGGAAACACCATGACGAAATTCTCCTCGTAAAAAATCCGCTTTATTGGGATCACACACGAGTCCTTCCTGATAAAATTCACTTCAGTATGGTCGATAATGAAGCGACCGTCCTTCAAATGTTTGAAAATGGAAGTCTCGATATGATCGGGGATCCCCTCTCTTCCATCTCCACCGATGCCTTAAGTACGTTGAAACAAAAGGGTCTGATCCAAAAATACTCGATCCCTGCGACGACCATGGTCGCATTCAATGCCGCATCCCCATTCTTTTCCAATCCCAAGATACGCAAAGCCTTCTCTTATGCGATCCATCGAGAATCTATCGCAAATATCACCCAGATGGATGAGTGTATTGCGACAAGTGCCGTCCCTCCCATTTTGAAAAAGGGAATAGGACGCCTCCAATTTTTTCAAGACGGTAACGATCATTTGGCGCAAAAACTCTTTGAAGAAGGACTGCGAGAGAGTGGCCTTTCCCGGGAAGCTTTTTCGAACTTGAGTTATTATTACGCGACGACAGAACTGAACCACAAAATTGCGCAGGCACTCCAGCAACAATGGAGAGACACCTTGGGAGTGGAGATTAAACTAGAGAACTTTGAACACAAAATTTTACTCGCTAAGTTCTCCCAACGAGATTACCACATCGGCCAGGTCCGCTGGATGTCTCAATACAACGACACGATGAGCATGTTAGAGCGGTTTAAATCCAAGGATAATCCGATCAATTTTTCCAATTGGGAACACCCTCTCTTCGCACAACTTTTAGAAGCCTCTTTCTATGAAACAGGAGCGCAGCGGTTCCAGACTTTAGAAAGGGCAGAAGAGATTCTAATGGAAGAAATGCCCTTTAGCCCCATTTATCATTGGGACATGACCTACATGGTACAACCTGGATGCAAAAACCTCGGAATCTCTTCGATCGGGGAGCTTTGCTTTGAGGACATGGATCATTCATGAGGTCTTCTTTTCCGCAAAGCCTTCATTGCGCAATAAGACCTTCGCTTCGACGACTTTGGGTTTCAAATACTCGCGCAGAGCGCGATCGAACTCTTTAGAAGAACACTGCTCTCCACAAGTGAATAGATCGACGAAACAGGCCCGGTGTTCGGGATAAGTATGGATACTCGCATGACTCTCAGAAAGCAGAAAAACCATCGTCAAGCCATCGGGAGGAAAGACCCATTCTGAACGCTTGAGAATCGTCGCTCCACTCTTTTCTACGGCGATTTCCATCGCAGCAGTCAGGGCTTCGATATCTGAGAGCGCTTTTTCATCGCATTCGCAATAGCTCGCCAAAAAATGCGTCCCCATAAATGCGTAAGAGTCTACTTCATTTGCACATCCCATGCTAAAAACAGAAAAAAAGAATAAACAAAGAACACGTCTCATAAACACCTTAAGATATACAGCACGCGCTATTGTATAAACTTACATCGAAAAATGCAATCCCTTTCTCTTTCAAAAAATGTCATCAAGAGTCATAATTAAAACATACCCGGGTGCACTGAGGTATCAAGAGGCATGATAGATGATTCGTATTCTTTTTTCTTTAGGTACTTTGGCGGCTGCCTGCTATGGCCTTTTGAGGCTCAGTTCTTCCCATCCAGAGATCAGGGGAAGGATCGACCAGTTCCTCCATACGGGAACGTTTCACACGCTTGAGATCCGCTACACAGCAGATCAAATCATGCAGTCTCATCGTAAAGACCTACTTAAGAGCAATCGGCATCAATTTCTAGAACCCTCTCTCAAGTTTTACCCTTACCTGCTTCTCGAAGTGAAGTACCCCCTTTCTCCTTACAAGACAAAAGAGAGCGTCATGCTGTGGGATCTGACAGATGGAGAGATGGTGATCAGCACGAATCGCTGGGAAAAAACCCATGGATTTAGCGACTGCATCAACGCGCATGTCGATCTGAATGAATTTAAGATCATCCGAGCTCTTGCAGAAAAAGGGGGCTTTACCGATCGAGAGAGCCTTTCAAGAGAGGTCCCTGTCAACCCCAAACTCCTAGATAGCTGGCTCGAGAGCTGCCGTCGGAAAAAATTGATCCTCTCAATGGACAATCACTACCGACTCCATCTAGAAAATCCCCGCTTAAAAATCACCCCTTGTACAAAGCTCGATGAGCGCCTCGTGACGAAGAATTACCACCGCGCAGAGTGTCTTCCGAAGCGATTCTCTTTTGACCAAATCGAAAGGGTGACTCAAGCTGCCTTTGGAACTGAGTTCGA
>CAWFUG010000007.1:0-80859 GCA_963818965.1 uncultured Verrucomicrobiae bacterium
AAGCTTTTTTCAACTGACCCCAGTAGCTGCAAAGTTACTGGGGTTTTTTTATGCTTTAATAAACGTAGATTTCATCAATACTAAAGGTGCCATTAGTAACCTCACCCACTGCAGTAGGCATCGAATCGACATACTCATAAGGAGCGGGACATCCAAGCGAATGAATCCCTTTAGCGTACTTTTTTTCTTGTTTTACTCTGTCCCAATCGCTCATAGAAATTTTTGATGTAAATTCTTTGTGATTACATAGCAACGGACTCTCTAATTCTTTTGCGAATTCTATAATTAATGACTCCAAAAGTCCGTGTATTTCACCTTTAAATGCAGCTTGGTAGTATAATTCCTCCATGAGAAGTACAGGGTCGATATCGCGGTCAAGACCGAGGCATAGAATGCGGCGTGCAATAATTTGGTTTTCTGCATTTTTAATTACACCGATTTTAATTTTTGTATCTACGACATAGCCAAGGAGCGCAATGTTGTTTTGTATGCTCTTATGGACACTTTGGCAGCTATCCGTTTCTGTTCCACACAAAAAGAGATCTGCGGGATCGTCTGTTATTGCGATTGTCCATCCATCATAGTAAGAAGAGTAGTTTTGAGATTTCCCCTCTTTTTCCATAAAATCTTTCAGGGAGTATGTTTTATTCTGTTTCCATTTTTCAAATAGCTCTGGTCTAGTTGAAAACAGCGCTCTCGCATGAACCTTTCCATCTCCTTCTAATGAGTAGCGCATATTATGGAAGCTTTGCTTTTCTGCATCTTCTAGATCGATGAGCAATGCATCGACGACGGAAGCGAGTAATTGCTTCATTTTATCGCGTAGTTGCTTAATTTCCGCGTCAGAAAGGGATGGGTCAATTTTTTTACTGATTTCGTTTAATTTTCCTGCGTAGATTAACAGTGCATTTGAGTTTCTGAATTTTTCATTCAGTCTCGAATGATGTTTTTTAAATAGATCGACTTGGCTTATTGGGAGTTCTTCGCAGAATGTTTTTGTTAATATTTTTTGAAGATCATTGTTTGTTAGTTCGAGGTTTTCTTTTTTAAGGCAGCTATACCCTCCCAAATTTGCGACAGTGGGGAGCATTTCTAGGAAAGAAAGAAGATCTTTTGAGTCTTTGGAATTATATTTTAATACAATTTGATCCAATAGGTATCTTTTATCGTTGGAGGACAAGTCTGTTTCTTTTGCGCTTCCAATGAAATTCAAAACACTCATCAAGATCTTTAGATTTTTTGCCTCCTTGAATTTGCGATCCTTAGTCATTTTCACTAGGGTCGCGACCGTATTCTCAGGGACTTCTAGTTCTTCTGTTAGAGATGCGAGAAGCAGGATAGGGAGATAGGCAAATTTTTGTTGTGGGGGTTCTTGTTGTTGGCGTGCGGACTTCTTTTGAGGTTGAACAGATTTTTGCTCTAAGAGGTGTTGATTTGCAAACTTCTGCTCAGAGCCAGAACAGAAAAAGTCAACGAGCTTAGGAATCAAGGCATCGCGGATGACCGGATCGCGGTACTCTAAAGCTGCTTTTGTAAAGGGGTGATCGAGCATTTCAGAGGGGGGAACGTCTTTCATTTGGCCTTCTTCTATCAAGCGAAGGAGCCACAAGAGCGCTGCCGTCGTATGCTTGGGTTGCATAGCTCTAATAGATGCAAAATAAGGTTCTAGACTTTTTTGAGCGGCTTTTTCTTGTAATGAGTACTTAAAATTTCCGGAAAAAGAACTATCCTTTGAAAAAATCTCTTCAAAAGCCTCTAATAAGACGGGGGCAGAAATATTACAAAGGCGCATAGCCTCACTCAATTCAGAAACATCCTTTACAAAACGCAAAACGGTTTCTGCACGTTTTTTTTCGTCTGGGATAACCCTCCATCCTTGAACGACTCTAGAGAATGAAAGATCAAGAGTTGCTTGACACCGCTGCGCCAGTTCACACCATTGAGTGGGAGTGGGATTGAAATTTTCAAAGGAATAAAATAGTCCCCAGCCAGATTGCGATATATGGTAATTTAGAAGCTCAAATCTTTGAGAATCATTTAGATCAAAATAATGAAAATAATTGATAAATCTGTCAAACGAAAGCTTATCTATAAATAGCTTTGCCAAGTTTAAGCGGTCTTCTTCACTGAAGTCATTTAACGGCAGCTCTGGCATCCATTGACGGATATTTTCAGGGTGAAAGAGATACCCTGAACAAGGAATACCCTCAAAAACTGTCAATTCAGGAAGGGTTCTCGCGAAAACAACGGCCATGCGATCGCAATCTTGTTGATCCAAAAAATCGAACTCTCTTTTTACGCAAGATGTGTAATTAGAGTAATTTGATGAAATCATTTTAAAACCTATGTGTTTATTAATATGTTATAATTATTATTATAATACATTTTATTTATTAAGTAAATATGCGTGGTTTTTGTGTTTTACGTTTTATTTACTTAAAGGTTTAGAAAAGAAGGGTATTTGTTGGTGGGGTTTTTAATAATATTTTAACTTGTTTATTTTGAATGGCTTATGGCGTTTTCGTGTTGTTTTGTAATTGCAAGCGGTTAATAATGAGTGTATTGCATGGAAGCGCTATGCCCTTGCTTGAGTTCGGCATGGGAGCCGTTTAGAGGCTGAGAGGGAGGACCCCAGTGGACTAGAAGAGGTGAGCCTCACGGCTCACCTCACTTTTTTTAAATAGATGTAGACACGCTTGTTGGTGTTTGCTTCTGGATTAAAAGTTTTTAATTATGCAATAAAAGAATCACGAGAAGGCCCGAAACACCCCAGTCGCACGTCTAAGCTCTGTCTACTGGAATCACAAGCTACCCAGGGTCTATCCAAGTGAACACCCCCATGCCCGGTTTTCTCGCTATAAAAAATGACAGCGTCCCCTATTTTCATATCTTCTAGAGCGACCCATTTTTGGGATGGGTTTGCGAGAACAATCTGAGAATACTGCTTGTTCTGGTTTCCTTCTGCCGAAGCAAAGAGACAGCTTTTTAAGTCTTCCTTGTTCACGCTGCTCAGATCCATTAAAGCTAGAGTGTCCTTGGGAGGGAGCTCGTTTAAGGGCAGCCATAAATTGACAATCCCAGAAAGCGGTCGCTCGGGCATTGCATCTTGTATTAAAGGGCTAAATTGATCTTGTACGAAGTCGACATGAGCAACTGGTAAAGCTTGAAACTCACTGGGGTTTCCCGTATCTCTGTATCCCAATGAAGAACAACGGACCACGATGCTAGCTGGAATATCCCTATTTGATGCCCAATTTTTTACAATGTTTCGTATTTTAGTTTCGTTATTGCGGTCCATCTCTTCGTCGTAGCTTCCGCTTTTTTTGTATTTTGCAAACTCTCGAAAATGAGCTATGGATTCTTCATCTAAGGTAATGAATTCAAACCCATTGTCATGAATATTGAATTTTTGGATCTCTGCTCTTGAATAACAATCGACGGTAATCGTCGTCTTTTCTATGACACTCGTCTCTCTCATACTGAGCGAGCTGCTGTCCCAGGACAATTTCCTGTTTTTCGGAGAAATTTGGGCCAACGCAATAAATAGATGTATCCACGCTTCTTGGCATTTGATTTGGTGTTGCTAACATACAAGACATTATTACCTCGAAATTAAAAGTTTTTAACTGGTTATGATTTTTATTATATAGTAAAAATCAGTTTTAATTAACTTTTTTATTTGTCGGTGTTGTTTTTATTTATCTAATAGATTGAAAAGGAGGCGTGATTGTTAAAAATTTTTTTAAAAAATACTGTAAGATGTTTGTTATAAAGGGTTTAAGTGGATTTGCGGTTGGTTATAAGGCGAAAGGATTTGAGGCTGAACAGGTTGCGTGGCAACGCTATAGCCTTGTTTGCGTGCGGTGGAGAGGCAATTATTCCGCTGCTGCAACAGCTTGAGGTTTAAGGCTTTGCATGGGAGCGATGTAGCCTTGCTTGAGTTCGGCGTGGTAGACGATCCAAAGCCCTAGGGAGACGATCCCTGTGGAGAGGAGGATGGTCCAGGAGAGAGGCTCTCCTAAGAAAAGGAGGCCGTTTAGGGAGGCAAAGATCGGGCTGAGGAGCCCTGTAAAAGAGAGGAACGTGGCTGTAAAGCGCTTTAAGAGGACGCCATAGAGGTTATAGCAGAGGATGTTGAAGAGAAAGGTCATGACCAGGGTGGTCTTCAGGAAGGGGAGCGTATTCTCTGCGAGGACGGGGAAGGGGGCCCAGGTTTCGCTGAAAAAGGAGTGGCCGAAGGCGAGAAGGCCTCCGAGGAGCATGCTCGATCCGTTGGCCATGAGGGGAGAGATGGCTTGGTCTTTGACGGTCAGTCGGAGGATCACCCATCCATAGACTGAAGAGAGGGCGGCTCCCATGATGGCGAGCGTTGGCCAGGAGAAAAAGCTAAAGGCGTTGAGGAGCTCTTCTGAGCCGGTCTGGGTGAGGAGCACGGGGAGGAATCCGACGAATCCGATGCCGAGGCCGAGCCATTTGCGCTTGTTCATCCTTTCTCCGAAGTGGAGGTAGGAAAAGAGGGCTGCGAAGAAGGGGGATAAGCTGTAGATAAAGCAGGTCTTTGCTGCGGAGAGATATTGAAGGCCCCAAAATTCGAGGGTATTGCAGAGGTAGATGCTAAAAAAGGCAGAGGGCGAGGATGGAAAGGATCTGCCGTCCATTTAGCTTGAAACTCGCTCGTTTAAAAAGGGCGAGGAAGAGGAGGAGTAAGACACCTGCGAGGACCATTCTCGAGCCGGTGAGGAAGAGGGGGGGGCAGTACTGCAGGGCGATTTTGCCGATAGAAAAGACGCTGGACCAAACGGCGTACATGAGAATGACGAGGAGAATGGACATGGATCTACCTATGCTGTAAGTCGGAATAGACTAGCAGGATGGCGCGCAATATGCAATAAAAAGATTTTTGCCGATTGGACAATATTATTAATTAGAGATATTATAAAAATAATATTTTAAATTGGGGAGCGCAGGATGGGGAAGCCGTTGAAAAGAATTGCCGTTACGGGGGCAGCAGGCCAAATCGCTTATAGCCTTCTCTTTCGGATCGCTTCTGGGGAGATGCTAGGGCAGGATCAGCCGGTCGCACTCCATTTGTTGGATTTGGCAGACCAGCAAGGGGCCCTGCAGGGTGTCGTCATGGAGCTGGAGGATTGCGCATTTCCTCTTCTAAAAGAGGTGCAGGTGGGTTCTGATCCTCAGCAGGTGTTTGAAGGGGTAAATTATGCGCTTCTCGTCGGATCAAAGCCGCGCGGGCCTGGCATGGAGCGCAAAGATTTGTTGAGTGAGAATGGAAAGATTTTTATCGATCAAGGACGGGCTCTCAATGAGGTGGCAGCAAAGGATGTCTTGGTGTTTGTCGTGGGGAATCCCTGTAATACGAATTGTCTGATCGCAGCTTCTCATGCGCCGAGTCTCCCTAAAAATCGCTTTTTCGCAATGACGCGACTCGATCAGAACCGGGCACAGTGGATGCTCAGCGCTAAGGCGGGGGTGAGCGTCGCTTCTGTTTCTAATGTGACGATTTGGGGCAACCACTCAGCGACACAGGTCCCCGATTTTCTGAATGCAAAGATCGAGGGTAAGCCGGCATTAGAGGTGATTTCTGATCGGAAGTGGTGTGAGATGGAGTTTGTGCCTGCTATTCAAAAGCGGGGTGCTGCGGTGATCGCTGCGCGGGGAAAATCATCGGCTGCATCGGCTGCCAATGGGGTGCTGGATTCGATCCGCTCTCTCGTCTTTCCGACAAATCCAAGAGATTGGTTTTCTGTGGCGCTCTGTTCAGATGGGAACCCTTATGGGATTCAGGAGGGGTTGATCTTCTCGTTTCCTTGTCGTTCCCAAGGAGAGGGGAAGGTGGAGATTGTAGCAGATGTCCCTTGGGATGATTTTTTACGGGAGAAAATCGTGCTGACTCAGAAGGAATTGTTGGAAGAGCGAGAACTCATTAAGCACTTGTTATAGGGGGCGTATGTCTGAAGAGGTGTTATTCCAGATTACGAAGGATCAGTTGGAGACGGGGCTGCGTGGGTTTCCAGTTGGCTATTGTACGACGTCTTCTATAGATCCTTTAAAAGGGCTTTCTTATCGGGATCTCCCGATTGCGGATTTAAGTCACAGGGAGCCTATCGAAGTCATTTATCTCCTCTACACGGGAAAACAGGGGTCGCCTCATGAAGTGGAGCAGTTTTCTAAGGAGCTGCAGAATCGGGCGTGCTGCGATAAACGGGTAATCGCTGCGGTAGAAAAATTGCCGCGAGAAGGGCATCCGATGAAGTTGTTGGGCTGTGCGCTCTTGATTTTGGGGATGTACGAGTCTACGGGAGATTATCAGATCGATTGTCTGAATCTGATCGGGAAGATGCCCCATCTCGTCGCAGCTGTGATCAATACGCATGCGGGTTGGGGAAAGACTTCAGATCCTAAGCCAGAGTTGGGCTATATGGAGAGTTTTGCTGAGATGTTACACGTGCCGGGAGCAGATTTGGCGGAGCTGACTGCTGCACTGAAGCTGTTCAATATTTTGCACTACGACCATGGAGGAGGAAACCTCTCGACTTTTGTCGGAAAGGCGGTCGCTTCTGGTCTCGAGGATATGTATGGATCGATGACGGCAGCGATGGCAGCGCTCGCAGGGCCGCGCCATGGGAGGGCGAATCAAGACTGTCTCGAGTTCGTCCGTTTAGTTCTAGAGGAAGTCGGAGAGAATGCGACAGGAGCGGATGTCGAGGGGTTGATCCGCAAACGCCTCAAAAATAATCAATTGGTCTTCGGTTTTGGCCACGCTGTGTTGCGCGCAGAAGATGCGCGTGCGACGGTTCAGTACGATTATGTGAGAAAACATTACCCTGATCACCCGCTCGTCAAGATCGCGCTTTTACTGCGCAAAGAAGGGGAGAAGGTGTTGAGTGAAAATCCAAAAATCACAGATCCCCATGCGAATGTCGATGCGATCTCTGGGACGCTGCTGACCGCGGCGGGTTTTGCCTATCCTGAGTATTACACGGTGTTATTCGGTCTTTCTCGAGCAGTGGGTATTTCGATCCAGATCGTCTACGAGCGCTGTTTCGCCAGAGACGGTAAGGGAACGCCGATCGTCCGTCCTAAATATCTTAAGAAAAAGTAATTATACCCAACTTTTGAGTCCACTTGGGGGCGCAGTATAGCTCCCCATCATTCCATTCTGAATATATACAATTTCACCACAGAGAGGGAAAACCACAGAGATGAAATTTTTTAACATGAATTTCCTCTCTCTGTGGTGAACTTCGGCTATTTATGGAACAAGGCCCTGCTTTGGTGTAAGTTTATTAAATTAATATGTTGACACGCAATTAATCTGCAAATAACATGAAACTAAGTGTTGTATTTAGTTTGAGGGTTTATGCAATTGGAATTAAAGCGTGTGCGTGGTTTGTTCATTCTCTTAAGTCTTGGACTTTCTGGTTCTTGTTTTTCTGCGAATGATGTGTTTGAAGGAGAAGAATGCGTCATTTTGCCTGTGGGATGTGGATTTTGTGGCGACAATGCGCACAAGCCCGTAGCAGCTAGCAAAAAACAAGCGAAGGCGAATCAGCAGAAAACGCCTATCTGTACTCATTTTCCTCACATTTTTGACCCTCACAGTTTAAAGGGGGATAATGGCCTTTGGGTCGAAGTCGATGCTCTTGCTTGGCAATCGAATGTGGGCAGCCTCAATTACGCTGTCGAGAGCAATAGCACCTCTTCTGTCTCTCATGGACATGTTAAGGATCTCGATTTCAAGTGGGATTGGGGAATCCGCGCGGGATTGGGATACAAGCTTCCCCATGATAAGTGGGATATTTTCATCGATTATACCTATGTCCATGCCCATGCAGATGCGCATGCTCATAAAGAGAATGGAGCGCTCTATCCCAATTGGGCGACGGCTTTTGGATTTACGGGGGATAGTTTTTATGCCACACGTGCCAATGCGCATTGGCATGCTAATTTGAACATGGGGGATATCGAGCTCGGCAGGAACTGTTTTGCAGGGAAGTGGCTGACGCTGCGTCCTTTCTTCGGGGTTCGAGGCCTTGTGATCGATCAGAACTACCGTGTGAAGTACAGCGGCGGGACGGCGTTCCCCGGTGAGGAATCTAAGATCTCTTTGGATACCGATTTCTGGGGCGTGGGCTTGCGTTTTGGCGTAGACTCTCTTTGGGGATTGGGTAAGGGATTTGGAATCTACGGGAATGGCTCTTTCTCCCTTCTCTCGGGGAATTTCGACGTGCATGAGAAGGAAAAGCTCAAAGTGATGAATGTCGATTTGATGAAAGTAAAACGAGATGTCGAAAATGTCGTGGTAACAGCGGACCTCGCGCTAGGGTTGCAATGGGATTATCTATTTTCAAAAGACCGGTACCATTTTGGAATGAAACTCGGCTGGGAATTCAATTTATTTTGCGATCAAAACCAATTATTTAATTTTATGAGCACCGCGAACCCAGGAGCGATCCGCTTCATCCAAGATGACCTCTCCTTCCAAGGGGTCACGGTAGGGGTCCGCTTCGACTTTTGAGTCCACGTGGGTATACCCGACGTGACTCAAAAGTTGGCCATTGGACCGCGCCAAAACCCCGCGATTGAGATTGCCGAAGAGGGGGGTAGTATTGAAGAAATACAACCCCCCTCTTCGGCAACTCAATCCCGGGAGTTTTCGCGTGGGTCCAATGGCCAACTTTTGAGTCACGTCGGGTATATAAATGGTAGAATGATATAATGATATAAATGATGAATAGGTAAATGGGTTTTATAAGCGGATTGGTTTTCCAGGAAAATAAAAAATCCCCATCATTCCTATCATTGTATCATTCCTATCACTTCCTTACCTTCTCTGGGGCTTTGCGTTAACCCACGCTTTTGCTATGCTGTGTGGTTCTGTGTAGGGGGAAACATGCGGGTTGCGATTATCGGTGCGGGGTTTGCGGGGTTGTCCGTAGCATGGCATCTTCTGGATCTTTGCCCCACTTTTCAGGTCGTCTTGTTTGATGCTAAGGGGGTGGGGGGTGGTGCTTCAGGGATCGCACCGGGGCTCTTGCACCCTTATGTGGGAGAAGTGGGGCGACGTAGTCTCTATGCGACGGAGGGGTTGGCAGCGACGAATGAGCTTTTGCGCGTATCTGAGGAAGCGGGAGGGGAGACGGTCTGTCTCTCTCAGGGGATTTTTCGCTTTGCTATGAATGAGGCCCAAGTGGAAAATTTTTCTCAGCATGCTCTTGATTTTGGAGATATTCTTCAGACGAATTCGTCCTATCTGGTCACTTCCGGGCGGACGGTGCATTGTCAGCGCTACCTAAAGGGTCTCTATCGGGCCATAGAGAATAAGGGGGGTAGGCTCGTCCACGAGAAGGTCTCTCATCTAGGGGATCTCGCGGATTTCGACCAGATCGTCCTCGCAGCGGGAGCGGGGGTCTGGGAATTTGCTGAGTGTGCGGGACTGCCGATCCGGTCTGCTCGGGGCCAGATTCTCACGTGTCAGTCTCCAGAGCTTTTCCTTGAAAAAAGTCTGATCGGCAACGGGTATGTCGCAATGACAGAATGCAGATCTACCTGTCATTTGGGATCCACCTATGAAAAAGGGACCTTATCGGATGTTCCCGATGTAGAAAGTGCGCGGGCGGAGGTGCTTCCTAAAATTTTCTCCTTCTTTCCAGAAGCGCAGCAGCTGAGTATCGTCGATTGTAAGGCGGCGATTCGGGTGGTGCGCACGGGACACTATGCCCCTTTAATCGGGCGTCTGGGGAAACCCTGGGTGTTTACGGGGTTGGGATCGCGAGGTCTATTGTACCACGCTTTCTTGGGCAAAGTCCTGGCACAGGCCCTCATCGCTGAGGATCAGGGAATAATTCCCCCTGAGTTTCAATGTAGAGAGTTTCAATGGAGGCGATCGTGAAGGGAGAGTTTTTATTTTTAGGGACAGGGGGCTCTGCGGGGATTCCCGTAATTGGTTGTTCTTGTGCTGTATGTACCTCACTCTCGCCTTACAATCAGAGATGGCGCTCTTCTGGGTTGATTTTGGCAGGGGGTAAGGCGATTCTCATCGATGTGGGGCCGGAATTTCGGTTGCAAGCGCTCAAATATCAGATCAATCACCTCGATGCGGTATTGTTGACCCATGCGCATGCCGATCACATTGCAGGGATCGATGATCTTAGGTCTTATTTTTTCTTGACTGGGGAAAAAATGCCCTGCGTTCTCTCTCAAGCGACGTTTGATGAGGTCAGTCTGCGCTACCACTACCTCTTGAAGCCCTTGCATGAGGGGAAGAACATCGCCGCACAGATCGATTTTTCGATTTTGGAAAAAGAATTTGGCAAGATAGAGGTGGCCGGGATTCCGATCCAATACTTCACCTATTACCAGCTCGGTACGCAGGTAACGGGGTTTCGGGTAGGGAATTTCGCCTATGTCTCTGATATCAGGGAATACAGTGAGGCGCTCATCGAAGCGCTTGAAGGGGTGGAGATCCTGGTCTTGAGTGCGCTGCGCCAAACCCCGACCCGGATGCATTTTAGCGTGGAAGAGGCGGTGGCTTTTGCGAAGAGAATTAACGCGAAGAAGACCTATTTGACCCATATCGCCCATGAGCTCGATCATGAGGCTACGAATGCCCTCTTGCCAGAGGAGGTCCAGATGAGTTATGATGGCTTGAAAATTTCATTTGAGTGGTGATGAAAGAGGAAAAAAAGCCCCTTCCGCAGATGCAACCCTTTATCCTAAAGGAGTTGAAAAATGCATTTCTAGTCGGAGCCTACCGGTCTGGATCAGAGGTTCAGATTTGCGAGGAATCTTTAGCTGAATTGGAGAACTTGTGTGAGACTTTTGGGATCCATCCTGTCGCAAAAGTCGCTTGTCCTATCAAAAAATTCGACGCGGCGACTTATTTGGGCAGTGGGAAGCTCGCAGAGTTAAAAGCGCAAGTGGAGGCGCTCAGTTCTGAGGTGGTCCTCTTCGATGATGAAATCTCTCCCCAGCAACAGCGCAATTTAGAACGTCTCTTCATGCGCCCTGTCATTGATCGGACGGAGCTCATCATCGAGGTGTTTGCACAGAGGGCCCAGACGAAAGAAGCGAAGCTACAGATCGAGCTGGCTAAAATCCGCTACCAATTTCCTCGGCTCAAACGGATGTGGACCCACCTCTCTCGTCAGAAAGCGACAGCAGGCGGTGGCGCTTATTTAAAAGGGGAAGGGGAAAAGCAGATCGAAATCGACCGTCGCCTTCTCAATCGCCAAATCGATCGACTGAAAGAGGAGATCGAGCAGGTCATCCAGCAGCGCAAGACGCAAAGAGGGTTGAGGCTGCGTACGGGAATCCCCAGTTTTGCGATTGTGGGGTATACGAATGCGGGTAAGTCGACTCTATTGAACGCACTGACAGGAGCAGATGTGCTCGTCGAGGATAAACTCTTTGCGACACTCGATACGACGACTCGAAAATTTACCCTTCCCAATCATCAGGAGATCCTCCTCGTCGATACCGTGGGCTTTATTCAGAAAATCCCCCACACACTCGTCGCCGCTTTTAAGAGCACTCTGGAGGAGGCGGTACACGCAGATATTTTGCTGCATCTCATCGATGTCAGCCACCCTAAAGCAGAAGAACAGGCAGAAGCTACCTTGCAGGTTTTGAAGGATCTCGGTGCAGAGGGACATCCGATGATCGCCGTCCTCAATAAGATTGATCGGTGCGAAGATCTCACTCGCGTCGCCAAATTTCGCGTGAAATACCCCAGGACAGTGGAGATTTCCGCAAAGGAGCGTACGGGGTTTGAGTCGCTTTTAGAGCTCATGACGGAAGAGATCTCCCGTTTGCGCAAGGTGGTCAGCTTAAGGATTCCTCAGAGTCACTATGCGCTCGTCAGCGAGCTGATGCGCGAGGGGAGGGTGATCCAATGCGAATATGAGGAGAACGACATCTTGATGAAGGTGGAGATCCCCTCTCAAATCGAATACAAAGTAACCAGCTTTTGCATATGACACTCAAGTCACTTCCCTTAGAAGAACGGCCGAGGGAGAGGCTCCTGCGTGACGGTGCGGAGGTGCTCTCTTTGGCAGAGCTCATCGCAATCATCTTGGGCAGTGGTACCTCTGGCAAATCGGTTTTAGCACTCTCTCAAGAGATCCTCGAGAGGTTCGGCGGATTAGAGCATCTCCTCAACGGATCTGTTTCTGAACTGATGCAAATCAAGGGGATCGGGAAGGCAAAGGCGATTCAGCTCAAGGCGGTTTTTGCCATTGCCCGCAAGTGTCGCCAAATGGGCGTTTCTACGCGGGAGCCGATCGATTCCGCCCAAAAGGCCTTTTTGATCGCTGAAGAAGAGATCGCACATTCTACTCAGGAGATCCTCTTTGTCCTGCTGCGCGATGTGCGCGGGCGCTTGATCCACACGGAGCGGGTCTCCGTCGGCACCCTATCAGAAGTGCTCTTTCACCCGCGTGAGGTCTTCTTTCCCGCCGTGCGCCACTCTGCTCATAGCGTGATCATCGCTCACAACCACCCCAGTGGAGATCCCACTCCGTCCAAAGCGGATCTAGCCCTGACGCGGACGCTGACCCATGCCAGTTCCGTCATGGGAATCCCTCTGACGGATCATCTCATCGTCTGTCCCAATACTTATGTCTCCTTAAGAGAGCGCGGTTATTTACCCGGCCAGGGGTATTAATACTAGTCTAGGGGTATAGGTTCTAGAGTATTTTGATGTTGAGCGCCCGTAACAGAGCTATAACACTTGAAGGACGAAAGCGGTTTTTTGGAAAAAGCACATAGCAAGATTTAACCTCTGGCTCGAATTTTTCCCAGAAAATCTCATGACCGTCTAAGCGGCATGTTTTTCTTATTATTTTAAACGCCCATCCGGCGATGAAAACTAGAGCTCGATTTAAACCCACAATCTTCCCTAATGTTTTAGCTGGAACCGGTCCTATAATGACAGAGCGGTATTGCTCTTTTTCTAATGTCTGTAGTGCAGATACAACCAAATGCTCTGAAACTCCTGAAAAACTCCCCTTAGCTACCATGACATTATTCAGCAGCCATCCTCCATGGGCTTGAAGTTCATTTAACAGGGCGAACCCAATAATTTTTCCTTCCTGCTTGGCATAGAACCACCGTTTTCCTAGGCGATCGTCAAATAGGCTAGGGGTAGCCAGATAGATTTGTATTCCCTTTCTAGCTTGTACCCAAGCGGAAGCGAGCTCTTCCATAGATTGCTCTATCTGAGGGTCATGACCCGTATATTCATGAATTTCGATCCCTTTGCCTGAAGATTGTCTGACTTTTTTACGAAGCAGACTTGTTTTAGCGTTGACATACTTGAGAGGCTCGAGAGTGAATTTTTTTCCAAACTCAATCAGAGAAAACGAAAGGTGCTCTAAAGCTAGATCAGCAAATTCTTCAGATACAATAACGTATATCACCCGCATATTGCGGCTCTGGCAATACTGCTCAAACTCTTTAGCAAGAGCTACTTTATCTGTGGGAGCGCATATAGGATCTCCATACACAACCGCATTGTTCAGCTCAATCCGATAACCAATCAGACCTTCTATCTGGGGAACGGAAAAAATCTGAGTGGTTTTGTCTAAAATACCGTCTGTATTTACTTCTGCCCATTTGCGTACCAACTCTATTAATCGTTGTCTATCGAGAAAAGTATTTACCGTATCTTGTTGTTCCATCTAGATTAGCCTTTTTATAGATACCGAATCCCGATTTGAGTTATATTCGGTATAAAATAACCACCTATCAAGTTTTACATAAAAAATCAAAAGAATTTTATAAATTCTTTGCATTTTCCTCCGCCATATAGTGGCCGATACTTTGTGTCGTGCGATCCTGGCAAAAAAGGCAACCTGGTTGTTCCTGTGAGTATTTCATATTGAGTGGGTTAGAAATTAAGGCTCTAACCAGTCTAGGCCCTGATCCTGGCATGCCCGTATGGACAACTTTTCTGTTGTCCACCAGGAGAATATCTCCCTTCTGCCAAATGGTCGAACAATAGAAATTTCGCATCAAGCGCGCAAGATGATTGATATCTTTTTCTGAAAAACAGGAATTTACTTTTGTGAATTTTTCATCTATCTTTTTAAATGCTCTGTCAGTTTTCCATTTTGATTAGTTATCTGAAATAGCTCTTTGGGTGAATGAAACAAAGCAGTAAAAAACACAAAAACATTTTCTATGACCTTGAAAATGAGGGGGGCAGTTTCCAGACAAATCTATGCCAAAACCAAGTATCACCCTGATAATCTTCTAGAAAACACTGCGTAAAGCTCTATCTAAGGTTGGCAAGGAAAAGAAATTGATTTGCAGCGCTTTCTTTTGAGTGACAGGATGTAAAAAAACGCTCGGTTTATGCATGAGGATAAGTTTATCTTCCCCTTCTCCAACGATTGGCAAATCAAATTGACGGCAAATTTCTTCGACTGTTTTCGCTGTCGATTTTATATCTGTCGGCAACATCGCTGACTAACCACTTTTCGACGAAATAGGCGCTATTTTCCAATTTTTTCTTGAGTTCATCATCAAGGTGTTCGTACACCTTTTCCATATTGATAAGGCCTGTTTCTCCGCCCATTGTCGAGGGTTTCCGGCAGCAAAATGAAATAAATCCAGGAACGTCTGGGATGTAATAATTTTCGCTATGAAACCCTCCGAGATACAGTGTTCCACCTGTTTTAAAAATTGTATTAGTGTGCAAAACGTACTTTAGATTATCAACTCTCTCTCGCCCATGTTCAGACATGAATGCTTCGCTGATGCCCTGTAACCCCTCTATGCTGAGAATGGCATTTTCAAAATCATTGATCCGATTGAATCTCAAAGCCTCGAAAAAGCAGAGCGCCATATTTTGCAACGTCCTCCATGAGATTTTCTGAGTTAGCTTTGAGAAAATTCTGCAAAAATTTAATGTCAGTGTGTTCTTTTGCTTCAAAAACAAGCGGCATTTCAGTTTCTAACGAGTGGATGAGACGCTCCTCTTTACGTAAAAATCTCGTTGTAACTCCATCATAACTATTGGGTGTGACATTACTCTCCACAGAATAGGTTATCCATATCGATAGGATTAAGAATATTATTTTCATAAAGAAGCTCCTCCTCCCCCAAAATTCACTATTTAATTGATGTAAATCAGGTTTTAGAATGTTTGCAACAACAAAGATCTGACTTTTAGACGGGCGAATGGCGTTGTTGCACAAATAGCCGAATTTCACCACAGAGAGGGAAAACCACAGAGAGGAGATTTATTATACCCCCCCGCGCGGGTATAATATGAACTTTCTCTCTGTGGTGAAATTGCATATATCCAGAATGGAATGATGGGGTATGTACCCAAGCGCATACTATTTTTTGAATTAAATTGCTTTTAATGTATAGAAGGGTTTTATGGTGCATTAACAGCGAGGGTTATGGAAGAGGCCAATTCGATTCCTATTTCAGAAAATATCGAAAATGACTCGGTTTTTTTAGCTAGGTCTGAGATCGTAGATCACGTCCGTCGCTTCGGGGGATGTACTTCAGATGCCGTTCTCGATCCTAAAATGAGTCAATTCACCCATCCGGGCGTCGAGGGGTTTATTGGTTTTCGGCAAGCCTTTCGCTGTGCGGTCATTTTGGGAGATCCCGTCTGCGCTTTGGAGCAAAGAGAAGCGCTGACTCGCGCTTTCCATGAATTCGCAAAGGAACGTAACTGGAGCATCATCTACATCGCTGTTTCCCGTTCCTTTGCCGAATGGGGGGCTCAGAATATCTGTTCTTCTCTCATCGAATTCGGGGAAGAGTTGATCTACGACCCTAGAGAAGATCCGCGGAAACGCCCAGGGACCAATGGAAGTTTGGTCAGAAGAAAGGTAAAGCGGGCGATTAAGGAAGAGGTCGTGATTTCAGAGTTTAGAGGAGCGGATCGGGTGACCCAAGAGGCGATGGAAGATCTCGGTATCAAGTGGCTCCGGGCGAGAAAAGGGCCTCAGATCCATATTTCGAATATCTATCTCTTCGATGACTCCCATGGCAAGCGCTGGTTTATCGCAAAGCTGAAAGGGGAGGTCGTCGGATCGATCTCTTTAAATCAGATACAAGCGCATGCCGGCTGGTTGATGAATCACCTTATGGTCCTCCCCGACGCACCGATCGGCACCTCTGAACTGCTCTTTACCACTGTCTTGGAAACGCTCGATCAAGAGGGGTGTCGCTTTGCCACGGTCGGTATCGTCACGGCCAAGGAGTTGGGGGAGATACGGGGTCTTAGTCGGGGCGCCCAGTGGTTGGCGAGAAATATCTTCCGGGCTGCGAGAAGGGTCTACGATCTGGATGGACTACATATGTTTTGGGGTAAGTTTCATCCCGATAAACAACCTGTCTACATTCTCTCGAGCAAAAAAGGGGTGGGCTTAAGGGAGCTCTTGAGCATCTCTCGCGCCATGAACGGTCCTATTTAAGCCACGGTTTAAACCACGGCCTGCCCAACCAAGAAACCTCTCGAAGTGGTCTGCTACCCGACTAAAAAGAGGGGTATAGAGAGCCCATGCTAAAAAGAGAAGCGTAATCGATCCACTTCCCACCACGATATCGGAGAACCAGTGGGCCCCCGTGATGAGTCGCGGCATACACAGAAACGCCGCATAGAAGCAACTGAGGATGCCTAATCTCCAGCCAGCGAGATAGGTAAAGCTCGCGGCAAAAAGCAGGGCTGTTGTCCCGTGATCTCCCGGAAAGCTCTGGGAAGAACTGTCTTTGATCTTCATCCAGGGAATTTCGTGTGAGAGGCGGACGCTATTTTCAATGACACGCGTAGGGCTAAGACGGGGTAGAGTCCAGTGTTCGCGGAAAAACATCCCATTGACGAAGTAGATGATCGCTGCGATGTAGAAGATGAAAAAGAGGAGTTGAGCGACTCTTTTTAAACGCAACCCCTTAGGCGCTCTCCGCACATAGGTAATGAAAAAACAGAGGATGCACACATCCGTTACCCAGTCGGCGAGTTTGTGGTTAGCCAGGGCCCAAAAGAGCTGCCAGAGAGGGCGGTCGACTAAACTCTGGTTGATCCACTTAAAAAAAGCGATGTCGATCGTGCCCCAAGCTTTTTGTGTCCAAGGGAGAAAAAGGCTCGAAAAGAGGAGGGCGACGGTGATATGAGCGAAGAGAAGCGCTTTTAATCGGAAAGTTTGGTTCATACGAGACTCCGTGTAGTCCTGAAATAATTAAACCCAAAAGCTGCCATGGTGACTGATAGAGGCAGGAAGATAGAGAGATAGGGGTTAAAGACTCGATTCTCTCCGAGGATGAGGGCTGCGTCCATGAGGGCAAAAAAGGCGATCGATCCAAAGAGGGAGAGCGCGTAAATGAGAAGGACCGGCGTGTTTCTCGAGGATCTTAGGCAAAAAGGCGCCGCGGCGAGAATGATGAGAAAAGAGAGTAGGGGAAGGGTGCATTTGAAGAGGAGTTGGCTCAAGGCTTGCGCGCGTTCATAGACTGAGGTATTCGGGGATTTTACGAGTTTAAAGAGTTCTGTCATCTTCCGGTTTTCTAGAGGGGTTCCCCCTTTCCCCGTCGGGTCTTTTTCCCACTTGAAATGGGCAAAAGGGTAGGTATCAAAAGACTCTACCTTTTCAAACTCTCCCCCCGTATTTCTTTTAAGGTGGTCGACAAAGTGCCCTGTAGGTCGTTCTTGGGAATCGAAAGAGAGGCTCTGCATCCGCCAGATCTCATCGACAGATTGGATCCAAAAGACGTCGATCAAAGCGTTTTTCTCTTTATCTTGTTTTTGATAGACGATTTTCGAGTGGTCTTTCAAGGGGAGGACATGGACCGGTTCTTTGCGTTGGCCCCTTTGCGAGTGTTTGAAGTGGTCGGCTCTAAAGCGGTCTAAATAGTTCAAACTGGAGGGAAGGATCACTTCAGAGCTGACCCAGTTGAATAGGAGACAGAGAAGGGCGATGGAGAAAAAGGGAGACAAGATCTTTTTAAGAGGAAGCCCCGAGGCTTGCAGAGCGAGGAGTTCTTTGCGCGCGTTCATCGTAAAGAGTACTTTTAACGTGGCAATCAGAAGAGAGAGGGGGATCAAAACTTCTGATCGTTTGATGAACTGAAAACCGTAGTAGGTGAAGAGGTGGGAGAGCTGCATCTTTTTATCGATGATGAAATCCTGCATATGTAGGGAATAATCGATCAGACTGTATAGAAAGAAGAAGGCGCCTAGACAGAGGAAAAACACCTTTAAAATTTCGCGAAAGAGATACCGGTACCAGATCTTCGTTACGTTCACTCGACACCTCCCTGGATCGATCTTAAAGATTTGAGACAAAAGAGAGCGATAATCGGATGAGGGAGGAGGAAGACCAGGGTTGAAAGGTGGGGGTAGTGCTTTAGCGATTTCGTGGAGATAAAACAGACGAGATAGAGAGAGGAGAGGAAAATCGCTAAGAGAATTCCCTTTTTCGATCGATTTCTACCGATTTGCGTGCCGCAGGCTAACCCGATTAGCGTAAAGGTAAATGCGGCGAGTGAAATCGAGACCCGTCGCGAGATCTCGATTTGCCCTGCTGCACTCAATGTCGAGCGGTTTTTAGAGAACAGGTCTTTGGCGAGAATCGTCCGCAGGGGCATGTAGTCATAGCTCATCATCCAATCTGGAGTTTGGGTAAATTGGCTCAAATTTGCCGCTTGGGTATTCATCTCCTTTTGATTCTCGATTACCAAATGGTCATACCCCCCCGTCTTTGAATCGACACTCGAGAGGATGGTGACATGAGATCCCTTCAAAAGATCCCCTTCTACGCTCAGCTCTTTTGCACTTAACACGCTGAGGCGGTCGTTCGAGGCATTTCTGATGACGAGCAATAGATCCAGGGCAGTCTTTCCCGCCTTTAGCTCCTTGATGTCGAAATAGGCGGCCTTTGGCTTGACGAGGCTCTCTTTTTGGAAGGCAAAGAGGGGATTTAAGGCTGCCATTTCAAAAATGAGTGCTTTGGATTGTCCGCGGCACCGCGGGGCCATTTCACTCGTCACTGTGAAATTGACGAGGGTTAAAAAAAATCCTGCGAAGAGGATAGGGGTTGCGATCGCCTTTAGTCCAAATCCCGAGGTGCGCAAAGCCGTTAGCTCTTGGCCTAAGCTGAGCGACTGAAAGAGGAGAAGGGCGGCGATGAGGCAGGAGACGGGAATCGCGATGGGGAGGATGTAGGGGATCTGGAGGAGCGCAAACAGCGCGACTGATTTGAGCGAGGCTCCCGATGTTGCAAAGCGAGCGATCTCTTGAAACCGCAAAACCAAAAGGGTACTGATAAAGGAGAAAACGCATAGGAAGAATACCTGGAAGTAGCGAAGTAAGAGATAGCGCCAAATGATTGGGATTTGCATAATTAGGCTCTTTTGCATAGAGAGATCGGAGTATACCGGACAGGTGGTTTTTCATCTATGAGAGATCCTATTCTCAGGGAAGTTAAGAAATTTTTAGAGCAGCACTGGGTGGCGGGAAAGCCATTGCTCCTCGGGTATTCGGGCGGGCCCGATTCCAAGGCGCTCCTTTATTCTCTGCTCGCCTGTCGTCGGTTTTTTTCGTTGGAGCTACAGGTCGCCCATGTCGACCATGGATGGCGTGCCACGAGCGGACAGGAGGCAGAAGCGTTAAAAAAAGAGGTGGTTGCCCTAGAGCTTCCCTTCCACTTGTGCACCTTAAGCTCGGGGGAATTCGAACCGGGCAATTGGGAGGAGCAGGGTAGACTTAAGCGCCTTAGCTTTTTTTCCTCCTTATATAGACAACTGGGGTGCCAAGCAGTGCTTTTAGGTCACCAAGCTGAGGATCTGGCTGAAACGGTTTTAAAGCGATTGTTTGAAGGGGCACACTTACACGCTCTCGGCGGTTTTACTGCGAGCTCCTCCTATGAAGAGATGCAGATTTGGCGCCCCCTTTTAAAAATTTCCAAAGAATCTCTCATCCGCTGGCTGGAAGGGAAGGGGCTCTCTTATGTGGTCGATCCAACGAATGAGAGCCATCAGTTTTTAAGAGGAAGAATGCGCACTGAAATTCTCCCTTTCCTCAATCAGAGCTTTGGGAAGAATATCTCGAAAAATTTGCGCCACCTCGCAGAGGAGGCGGAGAGGCTCAAAGACTTTTTTGCCCATCTCAACCAATCCCTTTTTGAAAGTCTTGAGCTTGCGACGCGCCCTCTCGAGCTAGATCTCAAGCTCCATCTTCCCTTGCATCCTTTACAGTTGAAGTTTCTTTTGAGGTCTTGGATTGAGAGTCACGGGATTTACGTCTCGAGAGAAATGCTCTCTGGGATGATCGATTCGCTGTTAGAAAAAGGGGGCAAGAAGGTGTTTGAAATGAAAAGTGCAAAGTTTGTCGTCTCTAGAAATAAAATTGCTATTTCTTTTTAGTTTGGAAATTATTTTTAATATTGTAATGACAGATTAATTCAAATATTGTTATGATGAAAAAACTGGCTGAGAGAAGAAGGTTAGTCCCCCAGACCTGTTTCAGTGTTAGGGAATCTCCTTTACTTTAATCGATGGCCGGTGTTTTAATTTGTTACCTATAACCCTATGAGTAATGACGATATGAAGCCTGAACCAAAACGCGGTTTTCCCGGCGGTTTTTTTGTTTTTTTACTGCTGGCCGTCCTGATCATTTTGACGATACAGAACTTGAATAGCGATAAAACGGCGAAGGTCTCCTTCAGCCACCAAGTCGAGCATCTAGTCAACCTCGATATGGTGCAGAAGGAAGATAGCCGAAAGATCGCCCTGAATGACAATCTCGTTACCTTTAGTGGTAAGTTTAGAGATCGTCAGACGGATGAGGGGAAGACGCGCTATCGCTACCTCGAGCTCCTAAGCCGCAATCAAGAACTCACAGGGCAAAAAACTGACCTCGATCGGGAACTCGTTACCTCGATGCAGAACGTCCGCAATGCAGCTGATCTCTTTTTGCATCTGACAGGGCAATCGATTCCTTCGGGGGGCTATCTCGTCGTCGATTCGATTTACAATACTGAGGATCGGGATAATTCCGTCTTCATCAAAGCGCTTTCTGGTCAACAAGTCACGAGTCTCAAAGATCTGTTAAAGATTTCTTCTGGGATCTCCCACGATCAAAGTCCTGCAGCGATCGAAGCCTATGGAAAAGATCTCTTGACGCTGATCGAGAGGTTCCGTTCTCCAGCGCTCGGCATCGGCTCTGAGCCGATGAAACAAAAATTAAAAGAGCTTCAAACAGCGGTCTCTCAGGCCTCTCTCTCCGATTCTTCTAAGAGCGCCTCAGAAAAGATAGCGGTCTTTGGAAATGCCGTCACAGCCCTCAATCAAATGGCCACAGAGCTGGATCAAGAGCAGCAAGGCATGCGCCTTACCCAGTTGCGGAGCGTGCGCAACTACAAGACAGAGCTCGAACAATATACCTACGTCGCTGAAGAGCTGGAAAAGAATGAAGCCCAACTCGATAAGGCAAGGCAATCGGTTGCGAATGTCACCTGGTACTTCAATAACCAAGAGCTTTCGACAAAGGCGCTAGAAAAGCAAGACCCAGAGGTGTTTGCGCACTGGTTTGCTCAGGCTAAACAAGAGTGGGCGAACTTCCCTACGAATAAGGCATCGAGCTTCAAGGCTCCCGATCAGCCTCGCAATGTCGTTTTAGAAAAGACATTCAAAAGTGAAGAGCCCTCGCCTAATTACTTCAGCTACATCCTCACTTTCCTGCCTGTCATCCTAGTCGTTCTTCTCCTCTATTTTGTCTTCTCGCGACAGATGAAGGGAGTCGGCGGCAACGCGATGAATTTCGGCAAGTCACCCGCTCGCATGTTGACGAAAGACCGCAATAAGATGACATTTAAAGACGTTGCAGGATGTGAAGAAGCTAAAGAAGAGCTCCAAGAGATCGTCGACTTCCTCAAAGATCCCGTTAAATTCACAGCATTGGGAGCGCGCATTCCGAAAGGGGTTCTCATGGTGGGAGCACCGGGAACAGGAAAAACCCTCATCGCTAAGGCTGTCGCTGGAGAGGCGGATCGTCCCTTCTTCTTCATCTCGGGATCGGATTTTGTCGAGATGTTCGTCGGCGTCGGAGCCAGCCGTATCCGCGATCTATTCGATCAGGCTAAAAAACAAGCGCCTTGTATCATATTCATCGATGAGATCGACGCTGTCGGTCGGCATCGGGGATCTGGACTCGGTGGAGGCCATGACGAAAGGGAGCAGACCTTAAACCAGCTTCTCGTCGAAATGGATGGATTTGAGACGAATGAAGGGGTTATTCTCATCGCGGCAACGAACCGCCCCGATGTGCTCGATAAAGCCCTTTTACGCCCTGGTCGATTTGATCGTCGCATCGTCATCGATCTACCCGACGTCAAGGGACGTTTTGAGATTTTAAAAGTACATGCCCGCAAGATCAAGCTCGATGCGGGAGTCGATCTCATGAATATCGCACGCAATACACCGGGATCTTCTGGAGCCGATCTGATGAACATCCTGAACGAAGCTGCGCTTCTCGCCGCTAGAAAAGGGCGTTCTGCTGTTACAGGCAGTGATGCCGCTGAGGCTTGTGATAAGGTGCGCTATGGAAAAGAAAGACGCAGCTTAGAGATCGATGTCGGTGAAAAGAAAACGACCGCTTACCACGAATCGGGACATGCCGTCGTCGCCCTCTGTGTACAGCACTCCGATCCCGTCGACAAAGTGACGATCATCCCACGCGGCCTCTCTTTAGGCGCTACCCACTTCATGCCGAAGAAGAACCGGCTGAGCTACTGGCGCAAAGAACTCTTAGACCAACTCGCCGTCCTCATGGGTGGAAGAGTTGCGGAAGAGCTCTTCGTTGGAGATATCTCCAGCGGCGCGCAAATGGACATCACCCAAGCGACGCGTCTCGTGCGCAGCATGGTGTGTGAATGGGGGATGACTGACACCCTAGGCCCTGTCTCTTATAAGGAGCGAGAAGATGGAAATCAATTTCTCGGAGGACCTTCTTTCCATGAAAATGCTTATTCTCCCGTAACTGCAGAAAAGATCGACCAAGAGGTGCGTAAGCTTCTCGACGATGCTTATGAAAATGCAAAAGAGATCATTGAAAAAAACCGCCCTCAAGTCGAGCTGATGACGGCGATGCTGATGGAATTCGAGACCCTTGATCGAGATGATGTCTTAGAAATCATGAAGGGCAGTTTCGACGCTGTCAAAAAGAGAGAGCGCCTTAAACTGTCCAAAGATCTCCAATGCAAGCTGCCACCGCCTCCTCCTGCTGAGGTGATTGACCCTGTGATCCCTCCCTCTATCGGGGATAACACGGCTCCGCAACAGATCTAAGTCGTAGGGGCATCCCTCCCTCTCTGTGGTTTCCTCCTCTCTGTGGTGAAAAAAATTACCACAGAGAGGGGAAACCACAGAGGGGAAAATTCATAGTAGATTCCTTGCATAATTCATTTTTTTCCCTATACTCTATGGCCGACTGTTTGTTTATTATTGGAGAAATGCCATGTCGACCTCGGCCCTACGTTCTAGCCCCACACTATTAGGGGCACATAATCCCCCAAAACTCTCCTCTGAACCGCTCTCAGAGCGCATGCGCTCCTTGGTACCGATCGTCGCAGCTATTGCTGTGGCTGCTTTGTGGATTCCTCATTTTATCACTGGATTTTGGGTAGGTCCCCGCATCTTGTTGACCTCTATCGTCATCTCAGTCGCTATGCGCGCTTTAGGACTCGCAAAAAAAGATTTAGAGGGTACTTATTTGGAAGATATAAAAAAAATGCCCTTTACAGCTTCGATTATCGGGCCTGTTTTTGGAAGAGGGGGGATTTCGAGGGGTTTTGCTCCCTCTAGTGACAGCGGTTGCTTCGAGGCTATGGCCGTGGACGGGAGGCGTGTTTTTGGGGACGGGGCTGAGTGTTCCTAGTGCGCTTGCCCTTGGGATTACTTCTGTTGGGTTTGGTCTTGCGCATCTGAGAAACAAGCATCCCAATGCTCATCTTCAGGCAGTTTGTACGACTATTGCTGGGATTACCTTCGGAACCCTTTACCAGACTTTTGGTTTAGGTGCTGCCATTGGAGCCCACGTGTGTAATAACACAATTTTAGTCACTCTAATTAAAATCCTAGATCCTAATACCAATCCTCGTCAAATTGACAAGAGGTCCTAATATCAGGGCTTTTTCATGAACCTTCTCTTGAAATAAACCCCCTCTGTGGTTTCCCATCTCTGTGGTAAAAAAATATTACCACAGAGATGGGAAACCACAGAGGATTGGTATAAATTGCGAGATGCGAAAAAGGCAGCTTCCTAGGAAGCTGCCTTTTGACTAAACACCTTATCCCGCTCTGTGGTGGGAAGGTGTGGCGCGGGGAGGCGGAGCGGTAGGAGCTCCAGGAGCCCCTCCAGGAGGAGGAGGTAGCAGCGCCTTGTGGCTGAGCTTGATCTGGCCGCGGTCGTTGACATCTATGACTTTTACCTCTAGATAATCTCCGACTTTGACGACATCTTGCACGTTTTGAATACGCGCATGAGAGAGCTCAGAGATGTGGCACAGTCCCTCTTTTCCGAAGATCTCGACAAAGGCACCGAAGGCGACTGTCGAGACGACTTTGCCCTTATAGACTTTACCGATTTCGACATCTGCAGTGAGGTTGTGGATGATCTCTTTTGCCCGCTCCATCGAATCGTGGTTATTGGAGGCAATGCTGATCCGGCCTGTATCGTCGATGTCGATCTGGACACCTGTTTCTTCGATGATGGCGCGGATTTGTTTTCCAGAAGGACCGATGACCGTACCGATCTTGCTCGGCTTGATGTAGATCATCTCGATGCGTGGCGCGTAGCTCGACAGGTTCGCCTTGGATTTTGGACAGACCTCGAGCATTTTGCTCAAGATGTGTAGGCGCCCTTGTTTCGCTTGAGCGAGGGCTGCTTGCATGATGTGTTTGTTGATCCCCTCGACTTTGATATCGAGTTGGAAGGCGGTGATCCCTTCTGCATCTCCTGCGAGTTTGAAATCCATATCGCCCAGGGCATCCTCTACACCGAGGATATCAGAGAGGATCGCATAGTTGTCTCCCTCTAGGATCAATCCCATCGCGATGCCTGCAATCGGGCGCTTAATTGGAACGCCTGCATCCATTAGGGCAAGACAGCATCCGCAGACAGATGCCATAGAGGAGGAGCCGTTTGATTCAGTGATGTTGGATTCTAGGCGGATGACATAGGGGAAGTGCTCAGGATGGGGCGCGACCATTGAGAGCGCGCGCTCGGCGAGTTTGCCATGGCCGATCTCCCGTCTTCCTGCAGAACCCATGCGTCCGACTTCTCCGACGGAGAAAGGAGGGAAGGAGTACTGCAAGTAAAAGCGGTTTGTTACCTCTGTATCGAGATTTTCAGAGCGTTGACCCATCGTCTCTCCACCGAGCGTACAGACAGCGAGAGCCTGTGTTTCGCCGCGGGTAAAGAGGGCGCTTCCATGGGTTCTGGGGAGCGGTGAGAGCTCGATGTCGATCGGGCGGATTTGATCACAGCGTCTGCCATCGCTACGGCAATGCTCTTTGAGGATCATTTGGCGCATCAGATCAGACTGGATCTGTTTGAAGGCTGTTTTGACATCTGTCTTGCTGTATTTGGGCGCAGTATCTCCTTCAGGGAAGAAGGTGGTCATAGCTTCCTCAGAGAGGGCTTTAACCGCTGTTTCTCGGGTGAGTTTTTCTTTGGTGCGTAGAGTCGTGTCGAGTCGACCAGCGAATTTTTCCTGCATCTCTTGGATGAGCTCTTTGGATAAAAGGCGCAAACCGTCGCGGTTTTTCTCAAGGCCAATCTCTTTTTGCCAGTCGGAGAGCATTTGACAGATCGTCGCGATGCCTTTATGCCCCTCTTCGACCGCTTCTAAGAGCTGCTCTTCTGTCAAGAAGTCGGCATACCCTTCGATCATGAGGATCGCATCTTCTGTTCCTGCGATTAATAGATCGAGCCGCGAGCGTTTTTGCTCTTCTACAGTGGGATTGACGACGAAGGTATTGTCGATGAATCCAACCCTAACGCCTGCGATCGGTTTGATCAAGGGGATGTCTGAAATGACGAGCGCTGCGGAAGCGGCGCAAATTGCCAAAACATCGGAAGAGTGAATGCCGTCGTAGGAGAAGACATAGCTCAAGAGTTGGACTTCGTTATAGTAACCCTTTTCGAACATCGGGCGAATGGGGCGGTCGATCAGACGGCTTGTGAGCACTTCTTTTTCAGAAGGGCGGCCTTCTCTTTTGATGAATCCACCGAGCGTCTTGCCTGCGGATGAGAATTTTTCCTGGTAATCGACACGCAGCGGGAGGAAGTCGATATCTTGAGAAGGGGAGGGACCTGCACATGCAGTCGCGAGCACAATGGTCTCTCCGCATCGGATGGTGACAGCACCATTGGCTTGACGAGCGATCTTACCCGTCTCAAAGATGATCTCTTTTCCTCCGATGGACACGCTTCTCGTTTTCTTCTTGAACTCTATCATTTATCAATCTCCAAATTTCAACTTTTCAGGAGGAATATAACAGGAGATGTGAAAAGGGACAAATGAAAAAGTCGCCTCATCGGGAAAACCGATGAGGCGACTTTATCTATACCCAAATGGAATGGGGTGCCTAGGGCAAAATTTATTTACGGAGGTTGAGTCTAGTAATTAAACTTTGGTAGCGCTTCGTGTCTGTGGAATTGAGATAGTCGAGCAATTTTCTTCTTTGTCCGACGAGTTTAAGGAGTGCTAATCTGGATCCATTGTCCTTAGGCGCAAGCTTAAGGTGTTCTGTCAGCTCTGCAATTCTCTCGGTGAGAATAGCGATTTGAACATCTGCTGATCCAGTATCCTTTTCATGAAGTTGAAACTTCTTTGTAATTTCTTCTTTGGTGCCTTTATCTAGAGACATTTACAGTTTCTCCCGTATATTGAGAGTTAAAAACAATTAGACAAACTTTAAGTTGTAAAACATTGACTTTATTCTACCTGAACGGCGCAATAGGAGCAACAGAAAATCGCTGCAGGGTAAATTTTCTCGAGGAGCGTGCTGTGGATTAAAATAATCATTAGGCTCTTGAATCGATCTTTTGCGCCTGTTATTCTTCGCTGGAAAAATGAGAGGAACATGGACGACGCGTTTTTTATGCGAGAGGCTCTAAAGGAGGCGGAGGAAGCCTTTGCAAAAGGGGAAGTTCCCGTGGGAGCTGTGCTCGTTTGTAAAGGAGAGATTATAGGGCGCGCGCATAACTTAGTGGAGAGTTCTTTTGATCCGACGGCGCATGCAGAGCTTCTCTGCGTGCGTAAAGCCGCTACCTTCTTGAATCAATGGAGACTTCTCGAGGCTACGCTCTACTGTACTTTAGAACCTTGTCCCATGTGCGCTGGAGCTATGATCCACTCGCGCATCGAGAGGTTGGTGTGGGGGGCCCCTGATCTGCGGTGTGGTGCCCATGGGAGTTGGGTCGATCTATTCGAAAAGAAACATCCGATCCATCAGGTGAGCGTGACAAGGGGAATTTTGGCGGAAGAGAGCGCTGCCCTAATGAGAGAATTTTTTAGATTACGGAGGGCGTTTGAAGGGAGTGTTATAAGAAATTCCTGACCGGGCGCAGTCCATTCTGAATATATGCAATTTCACCACAGAGATGGAAAAACACAGAGAGGAAATTTTTAAATATGAACTTCCTCTCTGTGATTTTCCATCTCTGTGGTTATACCCCGCGCGCTTAAGAATGGTGCATTTGAGCGCGCGGGGTATAAATTCAGCTATTTATGCTACAACGTCGTTCCGGAGGGAAAGTGGAAAAATTATTCGATGAGCTGGTAGAGATGCAGAGAAAGAAACTTTTAGAGTGCGCTCGGAGGATTATCCCTCACGTTACGCCAGATGACATCTTGCAACCAAACGATTTTTTAGAGCTAGAGAACCATCCCCACTTTCGCTATGAGGAGGGGATTCTAGAGGGACTCCTCTCAGCCAGGATGGCCTGTTTAGCTAAAATGTGTAGTTCGTGAGTTAGGTTCTTCTTGAGATTTAAAGAGGTTTCCTGTCTAATTGCTCTCTTTATTCGAAAAAGGAGTTGAATATGAAAAAGGAAGGTCACCCCCCGTACCAAGAAGTCTTGTTCATTGATTCTGCAACCGGGTTCAAATTCGTCTGTGGAAGCACTCTTCGGCCCAAAGAAACGGAAGTCTTTGAAGGAAAGGAATATCCTTTTTATAAGGTCCCGATCTCTTCTGCATCTCATCCGTTTTTTACCGGTAGCAAGCAGTTGCTTGACTCAGAAGGGCGCGTCGATAAATTCGTGAAGCGCTATGCGAAGGTCGCGGAGAAGAAAATGGTAGAGAAAGAAGCCCAAGAAGAAGGGAAGAAACAGAAGAAAGAAGAAGAAAAGAAGCAGAAAAAAGAGAAGAAAAAAACGACCTAAGATATGCGAGAGCGCGTTATAAAACTTCTCAAACGTTTTGAGAAGGTAGAAGAGCTGTTGGGTCACTCCGATGTGCTCACCGATCAGAAGCGGTATAAAGAGCTCGCTCAAGAGCATTCTTATCTCTCTGCAGTCAAAGATTATTGGGATCGCTATACTTCCTTAGAGCGGCAGCTCGAGGAGAGTCAAGCTCTGCTCAAATCAGAAAAAGATCCTGAATTCATCGAGGTGATCCGTCAAGAGATCGCCTCGTTGGAGTCTAAAGCCACATCCCTCTATTCTCGTCTCGAAGCATTTCTCATTCCCCCTGATCCTAGAGACAGTCGGACTATTATCCTCGAGATACGCGCAGGGACAGGAGGGGATGAGGCTGCCATTTTTGTTGGGGATTGCGTGCGGATGTATAAGCAATACGCCGATGTAAAAGGGTGGAAGTGTGAGCTTCTTTCCTGCACTCCTTCTGAAATGGGGGGATTTAAAGAATACGTTATGGTCGTTTCAGGACCTAATGTGCACAGACTTCTGCAGCACGAGGCAGGGACGCACCGCGTACAGCGCGTTCCGAAAACGGAAGCCCAAGGGCGTGTTCATACTTCAGCTGTCACCATCGCAGTCCTTATGGAACCAGATGAGGAGGAGAAGATCGTCCTCGATGAGAGAGATCTTAAGATCGATACCTATCGCGCTTCTGGTGCCGGAGGGCAGCACGTCAATACGACCGATTCCGCTGTGCGGATCACGCACCTTCCGACGGGAACTGTCGTCTATTGCCAAGAAGAGCGCAGTCAGCACAAGAATAAGGATAAGGCGATGCGCCTTCTCTCTGCGAAAATCGCAGACGAGGTGCGTCTAAAAGCGGAGAGGGAACAAGCCTCCTTGCGCTCTGCTCAAGTAGGAAGTGGAGACCGCTCTGAGAGGATTCGGACTTACAACTTCCCGCAGAATCGGGTGACAGACCACCGAACCGATTTGACATTGTATAAGCTCGATCGCGTGATGGATGGAGATCTCGATGAGCTCACAGAAGGGCTCGTCGCCTATTTCCATCAAAAGAAAGTAGAGGCCATCGGCGGAACGGAATGAAAACTCTAGGAGATATTCTCAATCTCTCTGTCGGTTTTTTGAAGGAAAAAACGTGTCAGCGCTCTCGGCGCGTCGCAGAGGAGATCATCGCTTCTGTTCTCGGCATAAAAAGACTCGATATCTACTTGCAGTTCGATCGCCCGATGGAGGAGAGCGAGCTTCAAGAGATTCGACAGCTTTTAAAGCGCGCCGCGAATCACGAGCCCGTCGAATATCTCCTTGGAAAACACCCTTTTTATGGGTGTAATCTGTCTGTAAATTCCCATGTTTTGATTCCCCGCCCTGAAACGGAAATCCTCATCGATAAGGTGTGTGCTGCGCTTGCCTCAGGGCCTCTTCCCAAAGTCGCCTTGGATCTCTGCACGGGATCTGGGTGCTTAGGGATCGCATTAAAGAAAAGATTTCCAGAGATAACCGTCTTTCTCTCCGATATCTCGAAACAAGCGCTCTCTGTAGCTGCGGAGAACGCCGCTCAAAATAGCGTAGAAGTGGAGCTTTTGGAAGGGGATCTGTTGGCTCCTTTTTTGGGCAAAAGAGCAGATCTTTTGCTATGTAATCCCCCTTATGTCTCTTTAGTGGAGTACGCCGAGCTCGACCCCTCAGTGAGGTGTTTCGAGCCGCAAGGGGCCCTTGTCGGGGGAGAGGATGGGCTGGAGTATTACAGGCGATTGAGCCGCGAATTGCCAGAGGTGTTGAATCCAGGAGCTAAGGTTTTTTTTGAAATGGGCGCGACCCAAGGTGCTGCTCTGCTCTCTCTCTTTAATGCGCCTCAGTGGAAGGGTGTGGGAGTGGAACAAGACTGGTCGGGCAAGGATCGCTTCTTTTTTCTTGAATTTGAATCTGTTTTCCCTTAAAATCCCGTTTCTTTTTAAGTAAGCATTCCTTCACGACCGTTTTGCAAGTAAACTTTAGGTTTTATGTTTGGGACTCTGACAGAGAAATTCCAGGAGATGGTCTCTAGTTTAACGGGGAAAAAGACCCTTACGGAAGACAATATCTCCGATGCTGTGCGTCAAGTGCGGCTCGCTTTGCTCGATGCAGATGTGAACTACACCGTCGTAAGCCAATTCGTCAAGCGCGTTAAAGATAAGGCGCTCGGCGATGCTGTCTTGAAATCTGTCTCTCCAGGACAACAATTCATCCACCTCGTCCACGAAGAGTTGATCGCATTGATGGGAAAGGAGGAATCACCTCTTGAACTTCGAGGGACACCTAGCGTAGTTCTCTTATGCGGATTGCAGGGGTCTGGAAAGACGACGCAATGCGTTAAGCTCGCTGCCCACTTGCAAAAAAAACATCCTAGTAAACGGATTTTGCTCGCTGCCTGCGACTTGCAAAGGCCTGCTGCGATCGAACAGTTAAAGAAGTTAGCTTCCCAGATCGATGCTCCTGTATTCTCGATCGAAGGGGAGAAAAATCCCATTAAGGTAGCTAAAGAGGCACTGCAAAGGGCCAAGCTAGAGGCATTCGACATCTTGATCGTCGATACCGCAGGCCGGCTACATATCGACGAAGCATTGATGCAAGAGCTCGTCCAAGTGAAAGCGGCTGTGGATCCCTCAGAGGTCCTCTTTGTCGCAAGTGCGGCGACGGGACAGGACGCTGTGAAAACAGCTCTCGAGTTCGACAAAGCGGTCGGCGTAACGGGGGCGATCTTGACGATGTTGGATGGGACGGCGCGCGCTGGTGCTGCGATTTCTATCTGCGAAGTGACGCAAAAACCCCTTAAGTTCGAAGGGATCGGGGAAAAAATCGGGGACTTACAGCCCTTTAATCCTCGCTCGATGGCAGATCGCATTTTAGGGATGGGGGATGTCATTAACCTCGTCCGTAAGGCTCAGGAAAATATCAGCGAAGAAGATGCAGAGGCCTTGGAGAAGAAAATCCTCAAGGCGGCGTTTACCTACGATGACTACTTAAAGCAGATGGCGATGGTCAAGCGGATGGGATCCTTTAAGAGTATTTTAAAAATGCTCCCGGGGATGTCTGGGCTTGGAGACATCGACTTCGACGAGAAAGAGTTCAATAAAATCGAGGCGATGATCCGTTCGATGACTCCAAAGGAACGAATGGAGAAAGTCGAGCTCCTCCCTTCTAGGCGGCGTCGGATCGCTCTGGGGAGTGGGACTTCGATCGATGATGTGAACAAAATGGTGAAAGGATTCAAGAAATTAAAACAGTTTTGTAAAGAGATTCCCCAGTTGAAGAATAAAATGAAGGGCGGAAAATCCCCCTTTGGTGGTAACATCCCCTGGGGAATTTAGAAAAATTAAGGAGATTATAGAATGTCGTTGAAAATTCGACTGCGACAACAAGGACGCAAAAATCGCCAGACCTACCGATTGGTCGTTACAGATATCCGCGCGCCACGCGATGGGAAATACCTCGAAATGCTAGGTTGGTACAACCCGTTTAGCGCAGGAGTCGACAGCTCTGTGAATAACGATCGGATCAATTACTGGGTAAACCTCGGCGCAGAGATCTCTCCGAATGCGGAGTCAATCATCGCGCGTATCGCCCCTGATTTAATGAAAGATCTAAGAGCAAAAGAACAAGAGCGTCGCCAAAAAAAGGTGGCAAAGAGAAGGGCTCTTAAGAAGTAATGGAGATCGATATCCTCTCCTTGTTCCCAGAGTATTTTGATAGCCCTCTGCAATCGAGCATTTTAAAAAGGGCGATAGAGAAGAAACTCATCCGGGTCCAACGGAAAGATATCCGAGAATTTGGAGAAGGGAAACATCTCAAAGTAGACGATCGACCCTATGGGGGTGGTCCAGGTATGGTGATGATGCCCGGACCTGTATCCCAGGCGATTCGCGCCGTAAAGAGAGAAACTTCTCGCGTTGTTTACTTGTCTCCCCAAGGAAAGCTTTTGACCTCTGCGACGGCTGAGCGGCTCGCTACAGTGTCTCATCTCATTCTGCTCTGTGGGCACTATGAGGGGATAGACCAGAGGGTTCTCGACAGCGATGTCGATGAAGAGCTCAGTATTGGGGATTACGTATTAACCAATGGATGTTTGGCTTCTCTGGTGCTGATAGACGCAGTGGTGCGCTTCATTCCAGGGGTACTTGGACATGAAGAAGCGGCCCTTTGCGACTCGTTCCAGAGGGGAATATTAGAAGGACCTGTTTACACGCGTCCAGAGAATTTTGAAGGAGCCTTGGTCCCGGAGGTATTGCGCAATGGCAACCACCGACAGATCGAAGAGTGGCGGCAAGCCCAAGGATTAGACAAAACGAAAAGGGTCAGGCCAGAACTAATTTTTTAATGAGGAGTAACATATGAGACAGTGTCAGATCATTCAAGAACTCGAATCGACACAGCTAAAGGCAGGAGTTCCCGATTTTTGCGTGGGAGATACCATTAGCATTCACCAGAGAATCATCGAAGGAGAAAAAGAGCGCGTGCAGATCTTCACAGGAACTGTGATTGCGCGTCGCGGAGGCGGCCTTTCAGAGACGGTTGCGCTGTACAAAACGTCCTATGGGGCAGGTGTCGAGCGTGTCTTTTTGATCCACAGCCCTAAAATCGCGAAAATCGAAGTGATGAAGCGCGGTAAAGTGCGTAAGAGCAAGCTCTATTACATACGCGGTGCTTCTGGAAAAGCGGCGAAAATCGAAGAGCATATCGGTCCTAAAAAGGTCCGCGCTGTTGCTCCTTCTGTTGCCCATCCTGTTGTTGTAGAGTCGACGACAGAAGCAGAACCTGCGACCTAAAAACACTTCATGTCGCAGCCCAGATTGCAGTCAAGGTCCCTCTTTCCAGACGAAATGATGACATACGAAGAGAAAGCGCATGCCTTTGGGTATCGTTTTGTCGCTGGAGTCGATGAAGCGGGGAGGGGACCTCTCGCAGGGCCTGTTGTAGCTGCAGCCTGCATTCTCCCCAAAGATATCCGAATCGAAGGGATCAGAGATAGCAAACAGATGACGCCAGCTGCTCGTTCGCGTGTTTTTCGAGAGCTCCTTTCCCACCCCGATCTTTATTTTGGCATAGGTGTGGTGGATGCCCTCATCATTGATCAGATTAATATTTTGCAGGCCACTTTTCAGGCGATGCTGATTGCCATTGCGCAACTCCCGCCACAAACGGATTATGTCCTCATCGACGGCAATCAAATGCCTGCGGTAAAAATTCCTGGAGAGGCAATCGTGAAAGGGGATTCTTTGAGTTTATCGATCGCTTCTGCTTCGATCATCGCAAAAGTCATCCGCGATCAGATGATGGATTTTTTCGATCTCAAATGGCCAGAATACCTACTTAAACAGAACAAAGGCTACGGAACGGGGGCGCATTTGCGTGCTCTAGAGCAGAAGGGGCCCAGTCCCATCCACCGAATGAGCTTCGAACCCTTAAAAAGTTCCCCAAGGACAGTTATATGATCAAAAGCATGACAGGATATGGAAGATCCAGCAAAGCGACTGCATTGGGGCGTTTTGTCCTCGAGATCCACTCCGTGAATCGCAAAATGCTCGATCTCTCGATCTATCTCCCGAGGGATTTTTTGCGCTTTGACGTCGAGATCAGAAAATGGGTATCTCAGGCCGTAGAACGGGGACATGTCACTGTGAAAGTGACGGTCCAGACAGAGGGGATGGAGGAGCAGCTTTTATCGACTCGTTTTTCTCAGTTAAAAGCGTTAAAAGAGGGATGGGAGCACTTAAGCTCTCAACTCGGCTTCGCTTCTGAGCAAGCGATCCAGCTTCCCTTCCTCGTCTCTCAATTGCAGCCCACCTCTTTTCTAGATGAGAGCGAGGACGAAGTTAGAGAGATCTTACACGGGCTGATCCTAGAAGCTCTAAAGAGTTTCACTCTCATGAAAGAGGAAGAGGGCAAAGCACTGGAAAAAGACTTCCAAAAGAGACTGACCCTCATCGAAGAGGCTTTAGAGCTCGTAGAACAAAAAAGGGAAGAACCTCTCATCAAGTACCAGCAAAAGCTACACACTCTCCTTAAAAGTACAGAGCATTCCTCTCTCGAGACCGACGAACGCCTCCTAAGAGAGGTCGCGTTGCTCGCAGAGAAGATAGACATTACGGAAGAGCTCGTCCGGTTAAAAACCCATATCGATCAGTTTCGCAGTCATCTTAAAACGTCTCAAAAGGCTGTGGGCAGGACGCTCGATTTCTGCCTTCAGGAGATGCACCGTGAGGCGAATACGATGGGATCAAAATCTGTCGATAGCAATATTTCCGCTTATGTTGTAAAGATAAAGAGTGAGCTTGAAAAAATCAGAGAGCAGATCCAAAATATAGAGTAGCAATGCAAAAACTCGTAGGAAATTTGAAAACGGGGATTGTCTTCATCCTCAGTGCCCCTGCTGGGACAGGCAAGACGACGCTCGTGCGGATGCTTTCTCAAGAATTTCCTTGTATCGTAGAGAGTGTCTCATGTACGACAAGACCCGCTCGCCCCAATGAAATCGATGGGGAAGATTATCATTTTTTGACCCCTGAAGCCTTTGAAGAAAAGATTCGTCAAGGGGATTTCCTTGAATTTGCAAGCGTTTTCGGGTATCATTATGGTACGTCGAAGACCTATGTGCAAAAACAGAAAGAAAAAGGACATCATGTCTTTTTAGTCATCGACACACAAGGGGCCCTGCAGCTAAAGAAAATGAATTTTCCCGGGGTCTATGTGTTTTTGAGCCCTCCCTCATTGGAGGAGTTAAAGGCGCGCCTTTTGCGGAGAAAGACCGATCCGATCGACGTCATTGAAAAGAGACTCTCCTGGGCAGAGAAAGAGATGGGAATGATCTCCCATTACGATTACCATATTGTCAATGATCACCTCGACCAGGCCTACGTCATTTTGCGCAGCATCGTCATCGCCGAAGAACATAAAATCAGGAGCCTTAAAGCATGAAAGAATACCAAAGGACACGAGAGACCCTCACGAATGAATCGCTGAAGGGGTTATTTCGCAGCAACTTCGATCTCGCCAATCAAGCCATCCGGCTCGCTAAGTTTTACATCCGCTCAGGGCATGAGGTTTCTTTGACAAAACTGCTCAATGAGATCAAACGCAACCCGAGCGAGCAGTATTTAAAAGATCTTCAGAGAATGGAAGAAGAGGAAGATCTCGACTCAGATAAGTATCCTGACAGTTAATAGGCTATACTCATGACAGAAAAGGTTCTCGTCACTTGCGCTTTTCCTTACGCAAATGGTTTTTTGCATTTCGGCCATATCGCTGGTGCTTACCTGCCGGGCGATTGCTATGCGCGCTACGAACGGCTAAAGGGAAAAGAGGTCCTCTTCGTCTCCAGTTCAGACGAATATGGAATGGCGGTCACATTGAGCGCGGAACTCGCAGGACGAACCCCCAAAGAGCAGGTCGACTTTTTCCATCATGCGATTAAAGACTTTTTCAAACAGATCAACATCAGCTTCGATCACTACTCCCGGACGACCTGGCCGGGACATGCCGAAACCACACAGGAGTATTTTAAAGATCTCTACGACAACGGCTACATCGAAGAGAGGATCACAGAGCAACTCTATTCAGAAAAAGATCACAAATTTCTCGCCGACCGCTATGTCATCGGTACCTGTCCTAAATGCGGTTACCCGGAAGCGCGAGGAGATGAGTGTCAAAAATGTGGAGCGAGCTACGAAGCGACAGATCTACTCAGCCCCCGCTCTAAACTCACCCAATCTCCTCTCGTTCTAAAAAAGACCAAGCACTGGTTCCTGCGGTACGATCTCTTCAAAGAGCAACTCCTCGAATGGATCTCTCAAAAACACTGGAAGCCCAACGTCTTGAATTTTGCTAAGAGCTACATCGAAGAGATAAGGCCAAGAGCGATTACCCGCGATATGAGCTGGGGAATTCCCGTACCTCTTCCCGGCGCAGAAGGGAAAGTCATCTACGTCTGGTTCGATGGTTGTGTCGGCTACATCTCTGCGTGTCGGGAATGGGCACAGAAGATCCACCGCCCTGACGCTTGGAAAGAGTACTGGTGCGACCCGAAGACCAAACTCGTCCAGTTCATCGGTAAAGACAATATCCCTTTTCATGCCGTCTTTTTCCCTGCGATGACAATGGGACAAAATCAGCCCTATAAGATCGTCGACGAGCTCCCTGCAAATGAATTCTACAATCTCGAAGGAAGGCAATTTAGTAAATCAGATGGTTGGTTCATCGACATCGATTCCTTCTTCAAAAAGTTCACAGCCGATCAGATCCGCTACGCCATCGCTTCCAACGCCCCCGAGACACAGGATGCAGAGTTCACTTGGAAAGACTTCCAAGCGCGCTGCAATCACGAACTGCTCGGCAAATACGGTAATTTCGTCAACCGCACCCTCGTCTTCGCACAAAAATACTGTTCTGGCACAATCCCTGAATTGAACAACCTCAATGCCCAAGATCGGGAATTCTTAGACAAGGTCAAACAGCTAGCGCAAGAAGCCGATACCGCCTATGCGCATTTTCGCCTCAGAAAGGCCTCCCAGATCGTTATGGAATTAGCGCAGCTGGGTAACGTCTACTTCGATGCAAAAAAACCCTGGGCCCTCGCTAAATCTTTAGAGACACAAGAAGAGATGCACCGCGCGATCGGCTGCTGCCTGCAATGCATTGCCACGCTCGCTCTCATCTCCTCTCCCATCGTGCCCACAGCCGCTGAGAAAATCTGGAAAATGTTAGGTCAGCAGAGCTCCCTTGAAAAAGGTAATTGGACGCACATCGTCAATACCCCTCTCAATCCCCATACCCCACTTCCTGAGCCAGAGATCCTCTTTGCCAAGATCGAAGATGAAAGCATCCAAGAAGAGATCGATAAGCTCAAACCTAAATCGACACCCGCCGCCGCTTCTCCTTCAGACTCGATCGAAATCGATGCTGTGAAAAAACTCGATTTGCGCGTAGCTCAGGTCCTGCACGTCGAACCGGTTGCAAAGAGCAAAAAACTGCTCAAATTCACGGTCGATCTCGGAACAGAGCAGCGCACCATCGTCTCTGGAGTCGCAGAGCAGATCACAGATCACACCTCTTTGGTAGGGCGCAAACTCTTGGTCGTCACCAATCTGAAACCCGTTACCCTGATGGGGATCGAAAGTCAGGGGATGATCTTCAGTGCAAAGTGGGAAAACCACTGCGAGTTTCCCTCTTTCATGGATGTGCCCCTAGGGACTCCTGTCCTCTAAGTCAATAATTTTCTCCTCTTCTTCTCTGTGGTTTCCCATCTCTGTGGTAAAAAAGAATATTACCACAGAGATGAAGAGGAGAAAGTTATTTTATGTTTTTTCTTTTTAGTAAGTTCTGTGTTTGCTGTTTGCTTTAATTTGCCTCTATTTTCTATACTACCGCAAATTAATTGGGGTTATTATGGCAGTGCAAAGTTTTTCATTTAATCCGTTTGCTTTACCTAGTGTGGAAAGTGCGTGGCGGAGTGGGGCAAGTTCTCCTGTGACAAGACTCTATAAGTCTGTGACTGGGGCTATTTATGATCTCTCTGTCAAAAATCCCTATGATCTCACTATTGGAAATTTAAAGACTCTTGCAACTGCTCCAGGGTTTTCCTTACGGACAAAGGTCGCTGTAGTCGCTGCGGCATTTTTTGGATCTCTCTGTACGTTAATGCTCTATGGAACGACGTTTCATCTGTTGGGAAGGGGTTTCCTGGCTTGTGGAGATAAAACAGAAGTGGCTGCTTTGACAAAAGTGGGAGAGGTTGTAAAAGAGCTCGGTACGAAGCTTTTTCTCGGAGGGGCCGTTCCTGTCTATGGCCTTTTTTATGCTCTCCCTAAACACATCATCGCCTCACTTCCAGAAATTGTCCGTTCTGTCGCCCTAAAGATCTCAACTGTTGCTAAATGGGTGTTCCAAAACATAATCCAGCCATTTTGTAACGCGATCGATTTTGTTGTTACAAAAATTGCAATGATCATTAAGCCCATAGTGGAATCCATTGCAAGGGCCATGAAATCCATTGCAAGACTCATTGTGAATGTAGCCAATCAGATCTTTCACTACGTGCTCAGCCCCCTCTGGAATAAGATTTTGTTGCCAGGATTGCTAAAAATCGGAAATGCCATCGAATTCATCGCTACGACAATTAGATCTGCACTGAAAACTCTTGTATTCAAGATCGCCCATATGGCGGAATGGATTTTTTCTCACATCATTGAACCTATATGGAACCACGGGATCTTGCCCCTACTAAGAGGAGTCGTTCGCTTGATCGAGAACATCGGTCAGGGGATTGTGGCGGTTATCCAAAGAGTGGAACAAGCCGCTCAATGGGTCTTTAGACAGTTAATCGTTCCGATTTGGAATGGACTCGTTTTCCCGATTCTCAAAGCTGCCGGGAATGTCATTCATTTCGTGGCTGAGACGCTACGCTCTCTTGCAGATACGACCGCTAAAGCCGCCTCTTTTATCTTTCAGAACATCATCGCCCCTGTATTTAGGGGAATCACTACTCTCATTTCAGGAGCCGGACGAATACTTTTAAATTACGTGATTGAGCCATTGGGTACTATGCTCGTGAGCGTGGCGACAAAGGTCGGTCAGGTCTTTCGAGCTCTATTTAACGCTCTCGTCGTGCCAGTGGCAAGAGCGGTCTATGACACCGCCGATGTTTTAAAGAGAAGCGTTTCTGAGCTGACAACAGAAATTTGGCGGATTTTTACCGCTCCTTTAGGTATTGCTGCAAGATCTTCTTAAGGCCAGTAAATCGCTGTAAGACCTCTTCGTTGTGGATGGCGATTGCGATCGCTCTTTTCGTTCCGACGAAGACCACTCGCTTTTTTCCGCGCGTAAGGCCTGTGTAGAGTAGATTGCGGAAGAGCATCTTAAAATGGGTAGTATGGACGGGGATGACGACGCAAGGACATTCGCTCCCTTGGTATTTGTGGATCGAAACGGCGTAGGCTAACATGATCTCATCGAGCTCCATGAAATCGTAAGGGATCACCCTTCCGTCAAACGTCACCTTCATCATCTGTTCTGTCAGATCGATTTCGACGATTTTGCCCACATCTCCATTGTACACTTCCTTTTCGTAGTTATTGCGGATTTGCATCACTTTATCGCCGATGTGGAAATGCCGTCCCATCCGGATCAGGGGTGTAAGAGAGGGGTTGAGCTGTTGTTGTAAGACTTGATTTAAGTTATCGCTCCCGATCAGCCCTTTCTTCATCGGACAGAGTACTTGGATGTCGTCGAACCGATGAAAGCGGTGGGAGCGCGTCAAATCCTTCGTTACGAGCTCTGTGATGATCTTTAGTGCTTCTTCTGGAGTCTCTGCCTCGATGAACTGAAAATCGCTCTTAGGGCGATAGGAGAGATCGGGGAACTCACCGGCATTGATCTTGTGCGCATTGACGATGATCTGAGAGCCCGCTGCTTGACGGAAGATCTTTTTGAGTTCAGAGACGGCAAGACACCGCGATTGGATGATGTCTTTGAGCACATTGCCAGGGCCGACACTGGGGAGCTGATCGATGTCTCCGATCAAAATCACCCGTGCCTCGGTCGGAACTGCTTTTAGCAGGTGGTTCATCAATTGCGTATCGATCATGCTCGCCTCATCGATGATGAGCAGATCACACGCGAGGGGATTGTCTCGATTGTGCTTGAATTTTCCCGCTTTAAAATCCATCTCCAAGAGGCTGTGGATCGTAAATGCTTTCTTTTCTGTAATCTCAGTCATCCGCTTAGCTGCGCGCCCTGTCGGTGCTGCCAAGAGAATCCGCGTCGAGAGCTTCTCCGTAATCCGCAAGATCGCCTTCGTGATCGTGCTCTTTCCCGTTCCAGGCCCTCCCGTAATGATCAGAACCTTTTCCTGAACTCCCAGTTTTACCGCTTCTCTCTGCTCGGGAGCGAGTTCCAAATGCAAGAGCTTTTCCGCCCATTCGATCGCCTTATCGGCGAGCACCTGCCGCAGGGTGCAGCTTCCCTGGATCAAACGAGAGAGTTCCCGAGCGATCCCCAGCTCCGTCAGGAAGAGGGGACGGACGTAGATGTGATCCTCCTCCTTGACGAGTTCTTGCGCTGCGATGAGCGCCTGAATCCGCTCTTCGATGAGCGTCTTGGGAACCCCCAAAATCTCTTCCACAACGGGAGTCAATTTCTCCAGCGGGTAACAGACATGCCCGTCATTGCTCAACTCCCAAAGGGTATGCTGGATCCCCGCCTCGACTCTTGCCGGGGAGTCAAAAGGGATGCCGAGGTTTTGCGCGATGGTATCTGCCGTCTTAAAGCCGACACCGTGAATTTCTTTGGCGAGCTGATAGGGGTTTTGTTGCACCGTTTCGATGCTCTTTTCTCCATACCGCTTGAAGATCTTCTGCGCAAAGGCGGGACTGACGTGATGGCCACGCAAAAAGATCATGACACCCCGAATCAGCTGTTGGTCCTTCCAACACTCTCTGATCCGCTGCACCCGTTTTTCTCCAATGCCCGGCACCTCATGTAAGCGCTCAGGGTCCTGCTCGATGACATCCAATGTTTGGATCCCAAAACATTTGACGATCCGCTCCGCATAAGCGGGCCCGATCCCCTTGATCATGCCCGATTCGAGATACTTTTGAATGCCGAGAAGATCGGAGGGCGCCTGCGACTCGAACGACTTTACCTCGAACTGCTGCCCATACTCGGGATGGAATTTCCAAAATCCCTTGCACCGGACCGTCTCTCCCGGCTGAATGGAGGGGAGGATCCCGACGATACACGTCAAATCCTTCTTCTTCGGTTCCTTTAACCGCGCGACCGTAAACCCATTTTCGCCTTCAGTGAAGACGATCTTCTCGATGAATCCGTAGAGATCTTCCATAGATCTCAACAATATCTCGATTCAGGATAAATTAAAAAACTTAAAAATTTACTTGGCGAAATTTTCGAAAATTTTTGGAATGAGATCTTGATAGAAATTCCTCACCCGAAGTACAATCCCAAGTTCTGTTCCGGATTAGCTCAGCGGTAGAGCAGTGGACTGTTAATCCATTGGTCGCTAGTTCGAATCTAGCATCCGGAGTTCTCGTTTTCCCTTCTTAAGTAGCTCTGATACAACAAACTTCGCATCGGAGCTCTTTATGCAAAATGTCATCTCTTCGCGGTTTTTCCGCACTTTTTCCGCAAATGACTGGAACCAACCAGGGAAGAAAGAATATCCTCTGTAGTAGTGATTCGAGCATATTCACCTTCTAAGTTTGCCAATGACATCGCATGAACCTCATCTGCTGAGTGTTCCTTGCCGTTATAATCTTTACGACCGAAAGTAGCGGTGGCATCACTGACTACAATTGTATCAAATCCCAAATTGCCGGCCATGCGTGCTGTAGCCTCGATGGAATTATTGGTGATCACGCCAGTAATAATTAAAGTGGTGTACCCTTCTGTCCGGAGTTTTTTTTCTAGGTCTGTACCGATGAAAGCGCTATTAACGTATTTAACAATGACTGTTTCATTAGATAGAGGGGCAACAACAGATTTGAATTCTACGCCAGGTTGCCCTGGACGGTAGGTTGAATTTTTTTCTCGCGAAATATGTTGAATATGAATGATAGGACGTTTAGATCGGCGCCAGGCAGCCAAAAGTGCTGCGATATTATTTTCCAGTTCAGGATTATTACGGATTCCCCAGATCGGATGGTCGATAGCGCGCTGAACGTCGATTATGAGTAATACAGCATCGGAAGGAAGATCTTTTATCATGCAGTTGCCCCAAAAAATTATATATATCTGATATTTTCTAAAAATAAAAATAATATTACTGGTACCGCGACACACTGACTGCCCATTTACCTTGTCCTATCATAAAAAGTCTGGGCTTTGGCTGCCTGCTGGAGGTCATCTAGAGCTTAATGAACACCCTAAAAAACAGTCGAACGGGAAATTCTTGAAGAGCTCGGAATCCAAGCCGATTTCTTGTCTCACGACCCTGTTTTCTTAACCGTGACAAAGACTGTTGGCCAGATAGCGAGACATATAGATGTCTCACTTTGGTATGTTCTGAGAGGAAAAGCCTCAGACTCTTTAAAATTTGATAACCAGGAGTTTCGCCAAATTCGCTGGTTTTTGCCTACAGAGATCCCCTATTCCTGGACTGACCCTCATATGGAGAGGCTCATCCAGAAGCTTGCCCTGTTAAAAATCTTGCATTGAGCTGTAGCGACCTTTTGACCAAACTTCGAAAATCAATGCCCGAATTTCGGTGGCAGTATTTAATCCATTCACTATACTTGAGCACAACCAAGAGGCGAAAGGGAAATAAGAATGAGAACTTGGGGGGCTATGGCGGAGGCTTGATACGTAAAAACTGGTTACTAAAACATGAAAAAAGGGGACTACATGATAACTCAATATAACCGCGCTATCTTACTTAAAGATCTTCATATCCAGGGGGATCCTCTCATTTTATTTAATGCTTGGGATGCTGGAAGCGCAAAAACTATACAAGAGGCCGGGGCAAAAGTAATCGCTACGAGCAGTTGGGCAGTTGCTGCCGCACATGGATGTGACGACGGTGAAAAATTGTCATTCGACTGGGCCCTTGCAAATTTCAAGCGAATTGTTGCAACCGTTGATCTTCCTGTGACAATTGATCTAGAAGGGGGTTATGATCCAAGCCCTGCTGTAGTGCAGGAGAATGCGATAAAAGTAATTGAAGCTGGAGCCGTAGGAATAAACTTTGAAGATCAAATCGTTGGTGGGGAAGGACTGTATTCAATTGAAGATCAGTGCGCACGTATTAAAGCAGTCCGTAAAGCGGCAGATTTAACATCGATTCCTATTTTCATCAATGCGCGAACTGATATTTTTTTCAAAACCAATGCCACTGACCATAGTGACACCCTATTAGAGGAAGCCCTACTCCGAGCCTCCGCCTATGCAGAAGCAGGAGCAAATGGTTTTTTTGTTCCCGGTTTGGGAAGTGCTCAATATATTGAAAAATTGTGCAGACTTTCTCCTATACCTATCAATATTATGATCCTACCCGGTACGCCTCCAGTTCAACAACTTGTAACCTTAGGAGTCGCTCGCATTAGCCATGGCCCAGGTCCTTATTGTATTGTAATGGATGCCTTGAGGGAAGCTGCTCGTAAGGCTCTCTCCGCTACTTGTGAATAGAGTGCTCCATTATAAAAATAACCCGAAGCGCATAACAAAATCATGGCAAAGGTTTTTTGAGCATGAGAAGAAGCTTATTCGCTCCGCAATTTTTACGCATTTTTTCCGCAAGTGACTGGAAAACACAAGAATATTTTAGAGCCAATCTGAACATAAGCCTAATATTCTTGAGAGGAAAACGGGATTCTGGTTAAATCCCTGTCGTTCAGAGTTATGCCAGGAATGGGGCTGTTAATCCATTGGTCGCTAGTTCGAATCTAGCATCCGGAGTTTGTCTATGAAAATAGGGCAAAAAAGCGGTACCCAGAGGGGGATCTGCTCGTTGTAGATTGGAACTGGTTTAAAGAACACGAGGAGCTACTGAAAAAACACCCCCTCGATGGGGGAAGAGATCTGATAACTAGACGTCTATTTTGAGATAGAGGGACGATAAATTCCCTTATCGATGATCTCTAGCAGTCTCAGCGCAGAGTGGCTTGGCGAACGAACACCAGCTTCCCAAGATTGAACCGTTCTTTTGCTGACATTTAAAATTACAGCAAATACACCCTGAGAATAGTCTCCTTTTTCCCGGATTTTTTTAATTTCCTTAGCCTCATATCCAATTGGTGGCTCTGGGAGATCGATCAACTTCGTTCGTAACGTTCTTTTGCCTTTCTTATACTCGAGGATCTCTTCCAGTCCTTTTTTTATCTTTTCAGAAACAGTGCTCATACACCTACCGCTTTTTAATCTTCTCGATGAGTTTTTTGAAGATGACCTTGTCGTCCTTCGAGATGTTTTCTTGCTCATTTTTGCCATAAATTACTATGAGAAATAATTGTTCATTTTCCGGGAAATCAAAATAGCAAACTCGAAAACCTCCCCGTTTCCCCTTTGAGGACGATTTTAATCTGACTTTCCTCAACCCGCCAGTTCCTTGGATCACAGAACCAAGCTCAGGGTTGTTAACCAGAGCTTTCTCCAGGTCTTCATAATCAACAGACGATAGCTTATTTCCCTCTATAAGCGAGTCTACATCATCCGAAAACAGCCTTGTCTGAATAATCAGTCTTTTCATAGTAATTGTAACACATAGTAGTACACTTGTCAAATTTCAGCAAGTGGAAAGTTTAGCAAATAAGCGCAAAGTCCCGTCTAACATGCTCTAAATCAGCCGTTTCTCAGGTGAGGAAGAGGTTATCTAACTCTTCGCTAATCGCTCGATGTTGTTCAAGACATCGATTTTCCAAAAGGCGCCGGCGTTTCCTCTCCTCTTCGCTCGTGTATTCAGCAGAAACAGCCCTTAAGGCCTCTTCTACAAGAACGGCAGAGTCAGGCCCGTCTCTACAAAAACTCTCTACAATCGCCTCATCCATCACATTGACCACTTCAATCTCCGAGCTCATGATTATCTCGCGACACATCAGCAGGCGCACCTGACACCCCTCTGAGGGCACAGTTCCCTGGTCGATGCTCTCCAAGATTCTTGAAAGGGAATGACCTGTCGGAATACCGCCTCTTTCGCAATGATAGGTATATCTTTGCAGGAGGCGCTGGGGAACTCCGACGACGATGAGTTGGCCGATCTCTGCCTCTTCCGCCCTCTGGAAAAGGGGATCGAGCTCTGAGAGAAATTTCTCACAGTGCGCCTTGGAAAAACCTCTTTGCTGCATCGCCTCTCGAATCATGCGCTCTCCAATCTCTCTGCACCCCTCTTGAGACAGCAGACTTGTGTTTGCTGCATAACTCGAGGAAGCGGAATGGGGTCCTCTGGGAACAGCGCCTCCGAACACAAAGGAAAGGGGGGAAATCTTGGTCTCACAATGGAAGAGCCCGATGGTGCCAGAGAGCAAATTCTCTCGCAATGCGGGGATCAGATCGAGATTTTTGAGCACCGCAATGTTTCTATAGAGGGGAAACCAATGCGTTGCGCGCCGGTGCATCTCCGCATCGATCATCCCGATTACTTCGTTTCTGTCTCTTGAAGGAAGCAAACGGAGCAGGCGACAACGCTCAAACCTAAGAACTCTCAAAATGCGCTGGGGGATCATCCAAACAGCCGATTGCCCATGCACAATGGGGATCAATCCTTGTGCGTGCATGGTGTCCGCGACCCGCAAGTAGCGGGTCAAGATTTTGGGATGATGCGATGCAATCGAGCGCGTCATACTACTTTCCTCATCTCTATAGATGCTAAAGCGCCTGTTGAACAGTTGTGCCAACTGAACATCGGGAAAGTATGTCCTCTGCTCGGCGCCTAGTTGTTCGCAATGCAGCGAGTCTAGACAATGAGAAGGGATGGGAGCCGGAGCCGTCAAGATAGCGCGCACCCTCTCATAGAGGGGATTGACCCTGATCTGATGGCGCCTACAAGGCGCCATAGGGGGATTTCTGGACACCATGGGTGTCGCAATACTTCTCGTAAACATGATATAACCTCTATTTTGTTTTTATTTATCTATGCAGACTATGCCGCAACATGCAGAGGCAGCGATCTTTTTCCCGAGGCTCTAGCTCGAGGAATGTCATCAGATTAAGCGGCCCTCCTCGCTCCTCCTGGACCAATCGCGCAAGGTATTGGGCGACTTCAGCACCTCTCTCCTGGATCTGCATGAGCAGACGTTCTTGCCCTACGCGGTCATTAGGGGACAATGTATGGCACAGTTGCTCTACGTAGAGCTCTACCTCGAGAGCTTGCAGGGCTTGTTCGATTCTTCCACCGCATTGTTGAGAATAAACTGCAAGGCGCTGTTGGAAGGAAGGCGCAAGCCCCTCTTCGATCAGTTCATCCCACAAGGCAGATTCTGCTGCTGCTAACAACATGTCGGGATCCATTCTTGCCAAATCACGGATCGTCGCTACATTCTCTTCGAGGATGTACGGCGGATAAGGCGATTGACAGGAAAAAGCGATGTCGTATCTTTCGACGTCGCCTCTGCCTGCATTGTAATAAAAGAGAGAAGTGCCTGAAATCGCCGTCAACGGAGAACGTAAAGCCGACAAACTCGGTCTAGCATGCAGATGAGGAAGGCCTCTCAAAAGGAAGGGAGGAGCTCCTTGGAAAAGAGGGATGATTAGATTCACATCCCGATTGCGCGTGGGATAACAGGAGCGTATCCCATGGCAGGAGAGTTGCCTTGTTTCCTCGCTCTGATATACGGTTCTTCCGCTCTCGGCATCGATAATCTCAGAAAAATTCATTCCGTCGTGGCGATAGATATGATCGAAGGCGATATGGGAGTGTAAGAAAAGATGTCGTGGATTATTTCTCTCAATGAGAGGCGAGTTGTCCCCTGATAAAAGAACGAAGTAAGAACGCGGCTCAGGATTTATCCAATCAACAGCCTGGGTGTCATAGCGAAGGATTCCTTGTTGAATCACCCAAGACACAATCCGCTGACTTGTATCCACAGAGAATAAAGGACCCAAAATAGCGCCACTTTCTAAACTCACAATGTCAACTTGTCGCGCTCCTGGTCCTTGCCAATAGAGACGATTTCTGGACATCTGAAAACGATCGCCTTCATACCAAGAGAAGACCTCTGCTCCGTCTCCGTTCCAAATTTTGATCCCATCACGAGAGGAACTCCCCGTGCAAGACCTGCGCGCTCCCACCCAATCTCTTTCTGCTTGGAGCTGACACACACTGTTTCCAACGAAACAACCTAAGAGGCGCATTTCCCCCGTTCCAATAGTCCATGCGCGCACTTCACCTGTACCCGAACCTGTGACGATTCTGTGGCCCTGCTCATCCACAGCCAGCGCCGTTATCTCCCGCCTTACGTGCACGGGAGGACGATGCGACAACCGGTTCTCAGCTACGTTTGCGACCAAACGTAGGTGCTGGCACCACTCTCTGTAAACCTCATAAGCCAGGCCAGAAGGGGTAGGGCGAATGAAGAGCACCTCCATATCTGCTTCCGCACGGGGGCGCCAGAGGTCATTATTTATAAAGATGCGCTCTAGCATTCGACAAGTCCTAGCGAGTGCACTCATTGCACAAGGATGTCCTCCTTGGCGGAAAATGTTGAGCCACGTCTCCTCCGAGAAACGTGAAGTAATATTTTGAATAGACATGATATATCCTTTATTTGTTCTTTGTTTTTTGAAAATCTAAATTAATTAAGAGATGACAAAGAAAATATGCTGTGCTGCTAGCACAGCTTACCAAATAAAGACTTAGCAGAAACTGCGGATACAAAAGCGAACATGCCAGAGACCACAGGGCCCCTGGAAACCGCGACAAACGGACTTAAGAATAGTTCGCTTCTGTTCATGGGGTATAGTATATCGAAATTTGTCATTTTAATTCAATGGGTATTCTAGGGTCTGTCGTCAATTTAAGACTCTATCGATATTGCTCCCCAAATGGATCGAAAATTGGCCAAAATAATCCAGAAAATCGACCAAACCTTAATTTGACGACAGGCCCCAGAGACTCTTTAATGAATTTAACGCGGATTCCGCGTCCCCATCACCCAAAAAATACCGGAATATTGCCGGAGTAGCCAATTTCCCGGTCCTGAACCGAATCGCCTTCAATCACCAGAAATTCCTAGAAAAAATTTGTCCTTCCCTATAGACTTTGGCGATCTTGGTTGATTTAAGATCGTCTAAGGCAATTTGTGGGAGAGGTTTTCCAAGACTGTTAATCCATTGGTCGCATGTTCGAATCATGCATCCGGAGTTTGCCTATGAAAAACAGGGCAAAAAAGCGGTCTCCAAAAACTGCTTCAAACAGTCCAAAGCCGTAATCTTGCCGAAGTAGCAAATCCCCTAGATCAGTTTTTCACATTGTTCAGTTTGATCGTGTCCATTATACTTCGAGCCATTCCAATTTTTTGAGTCGCATTTTAATCGAAAAAACACGAGAGAAACCATGGCTTTTATTATCCAAAATTCTACCTCACTTGTTTTTGAAGTTCCTAGAGAGTCTTCTGAATGGCATCTCGATGAACTGAGAAGAAGGTTTGCATCTGAGTTGTCCATTCGCAATGAAATACCTGAAGTGCATCAGCTCACTATGGAATGGAATGAAGGTGCCATCGAATCAGCAAAGAAAGAGGTATTAGCCATTTTAAGGAGCTGGGAAGGGGAGAGGCCGCAACAGTTTATTATTGTCTTTACGAATTCTTCTGGCGATAGGTTGATAGAGATCGTTTCTGCGATATATTTGATTGAAAACGGGAAGGTTGAGATGGGCGTCACTGAGTGTCTTTCCGAGCTCTACGAGGTATTGACTGGACCTGATATACGAGAGCTATTATCCTCATTAAGAGAAAAGCAGCAATCGAATTCTCCTCCAGACGTGGTTGTAAGAAGTAAGCCTCTTACGATAAATGCAGTGATTCGGTCCATGAATTTTAAAAATTTTGAGAACAATCTTGATGGACCTCCCACGATTTGTAGATATGATATATCCCAACGGTCGCTGCCTCAAGCTATGTGTTCAACTGCTTCCATTATCCAAAAAATGCTCCTTGTTCAAAAAGAGGATCAAGGCCCTTATAAGTTTTCATTCACACTTCCCCAAATGGGCAAAATCACGGTGCGCACAGCGCGCATGCAGGGCTTTGTAAATTTTAAATGCAAGAATTTTGGCGGGATGAAGGAAGGTGTGGGTGTGATCCTAAAAACAATTGAGCAAGAGCAGTTCAAAATCTTAAATTTGAACATAACTGGTTATACGGTTAAACTCCCACAGTAGGGAATTTCTTCAATACAACCTCTCTCTCTGGCAACTCAATCCCGGGCTTGGGCGCGGCCCTACGGGCAATTTTTGAGTTCACTTGGGTATAAATCGGATGGTATTTTAGGTTTGACCGGATCGAAAATCCGATAGGCTAGCCATTTTATCTGGTCATTTACAAGGAACCATGCAATCGCATAGCCCCAAACGAAACCAGCCCATTTCCAGCCAAGAGGTGTCATGAGAAATCCGTAAACGGCAATCAAAGTCGCTATGATTTGCGTGCCTAGGACGGCTGCCCATAAAATATTTGCAGGGCGTATGGACCAGAAGGGACCGCGCGTGCGGGTCAGGAAAATCGTGAGGTGCCCAGCCACGGACAACTTCAAATACATCAACGTTTGGATGTGTGGACGGTCGAGGTGAAAGACGCGCTCGCCGAGATAAAATAAGCCGAATGCAGACACGACGCCGATCAAACCCAGAGCTGTGGCAACTCCAAGTACCATTCGCATATTCCAGCCTTCGGGCTGTTTCTTGTAATGAACGTTATCATAGGCAATGGATAGAATCGCACCGTCGTTAAGGAGTGCCAGTATCACAATCATTACCGCCGTCAACGGATAGAAATTAAAAACCAGAATGGCGAGCGTCATGAAAAACAGAACGCGCAGTGTCTCGGCGATCCGATAGATTGCATAACTGTTCATGCGTTGGAAGATGCGGCGGCTCTCCTTGATCGCATCAATGATTACGGACAGCCCTGGCATTAGCAGCACGATGGACGCTGCGGCGCGCGCCGCTTCTGTCGCGCTTGAAACAGCGATGCCGCAGTCGGCTTTTTTCAGAGCAGGAGCGTCGTTTACCCCATCACCTGTCATACCAACAATGTGCCCCCGCTTTTGGAGGACATCTACAATATGAAACTTGTGTTCAGGAAACACCTGGGCAAAACCGTCTGCTTTTTCGATCGACTCAGCAACTTCAGCGGTCTCTTGCTTCTTGACGTCGCCGAGGCCGGTGGCATCCAAGATGTTTGTGCCCATTCCTAATTTTTTAGCCGTCTCCTTGGCAATGGCTATCTGATCGCCTGTGACCATCTTGACTTTCACGCCCATTTCCGCTGCGGTTGCAATGGTTTCTTTGGCGTCTTCTCTCGGTGGATCGGACAGGGGCAATACGCCGAGAAGCTGCCACCCCGCTCCATCGTCCTTCGCGACTCCAAGGGATCGAAAGCCGCGGGCTGCGAATTCATTGACAGCTTTTTCAACTGCGGGCTTGACCTGGGCTGCATTGGCTACCAATGCTAAAATCACCTGTGGAGCGCCCTTTGTGACTTTGAACTGTTTTCCATCTTGTTCTTTGATAGTGGCTTCGGTGCGTTTATCCACCGCATCGAATGGCTGGAAATGGACCATTTGATAACCCTTCAATGCATCTTTATTTTTCAAGCCAGCCAAAACGGCGAGATCAATGGTGTCGTTATTTTCCGCCCGCGATGCAAGAGCGGCATAGAAAACCACTTGCTCGGAGGGGACATTGTTCACGCTGAACGGATCGCCGAGGGTTAGCTTATTTTGGGTCAAAGTGCCGGTCTTGTCCGCACACAGGATGTCAACGCCTGCCAACTCCTCAATAGCTACGAGTTTGCTTACAATCGCTTGTTTTTTAGCGAGCAAGCGAGCACCGACCGCCATCGTCACTGACAATACTGTTGGCATTGCTACGGGGATTGAAGCCACGGTCAGGACTAAGGCGAACTGCAGCGTAGTGAGGATTGGATCGCCCCGAAAGAGCGCGACGATAATAATTCCGGCAACCAAAACGCCTGCAAGAATGATCAGGTAATTGCCGATCTTCAAAACGGCTTTTTGGAAATGACTGACCGTGTGTGCTTCTTGTACCAATTGCGCCGTCTTGCCAAAGTAGGTATTCATACCTGTCCCGTAGACTAAGGCTTCGATTTCCCCCTGCCTTACAATCGACCCTGAAAACACAGCTTCGCCAGATTTCTTCTCTACAGGCAACGATTCTCCTGTCAATGCAGACTGATCCACCTCGACAGGATCTCCATCCAAAAGCCTGGCATCTGCTGGCACAATGTCGCCCGAGCGCAATCGGATGATGTCTCCTGGGACCAGTTCACGTGCTGCCGGATTGCTCCACTTCCCATCGCGCTTGACTCGAGCCTTAACCGCAAGCTGGGCTTTTAGGGCCGCGATGGCGTTTGCCGCTTTGTGTTCTTCCCAGAATCCGACCACGGCATTGGAAAGCAGTAAAAGGAGGATAATGAAAAAATCTGGCCAGTGGCGAACGACGCCCGACAGAATCACCGCGATTTCGATCATCCACGGGATAGGTCCCCAAAAATAGCTGAGGAATTTTAGAAACGGATTCGTTTTCTTTTCTTCGATCTCATTAGGTCCGTATTGAGTCAGCCGTTTTGCCGCCTCCGTCTCAGTAAGCCCACCGTCCGCAAATCCCAATTTTTTCTTCACTTCTTCTAAAGAGAGAGATTTCAGATCATCGTTTGTGCTGGGTTTCGATACTGGGGTCTTCGACTCGTTCGAAAAGGGGCTTATCTTCATCATTTACCTTTTCCATAAGATTTAAGCCGATTCAAAGAGATTTTTGTTTACAAAACTCTTTCCTTATTTAAAGATTACAATCACAAATCTTTGTAATTAAACACTAGAAAAATCGGAGCTTCATGAAAGCTGTTATTTACCGTGGGCCAGGGAAAGTGGCTCTCGAAGAGAAGCTAAAGCCTATTTCTTTAAGCGAAGCTATGAAAGCCTACGATGTTTTTGAAAACGCCTCTAAACAGCAAGCCCTGAAAGTCATTCTACAGCCTTGAAAAATGGATCCATTTTTCCTTGAATCTTGTGACTATCTGAGCATCCTCCATTCTGTTTTCTTGGGTACGATTGAGGTGAAAGCGGTGTATAATTTAACGAGAGGCCCTAATTTCTTGAGAAGCCAAAATTATACACGAGCCCCACTCCAAAGGTGTGGTTGTAGAAATGACTTCCCTGATGGAATTTATATTCCAAAGAAATCTGTGTGTTGCGGAAGATTGGAAAGGCTAGCCCAGCCATCGCTTGCCAAGAAAAACGGGTCCACTTTTGGTTAAACACAATACGGGAATTGGAGGCGTGCATTTTTTGGAAATCACAGCCTATGCCCGCTCCGATAAAAGGTTGGATATCCCAAAAGGTGCATCCCCACGAACATAAAGGCAAATCCCATAATAGGTTGGCCATAGCAGAGGAGGTTTGGAAATAGCCGTGGTCAGAAAAGCCTTCTGTAACGAAATGGATTTTTTCTATGGAATTGTTTCTAAAAGCATATTCACCTTCGAAACATAATCCATAACGCCAACAATAAGCCAATGAACCGGCAGCGATATACCCAGTCTCATAGGTGGTTTTATTTCCTTGGATGGAAGTGTTTTGCAAGAAATTAGCACCGCCTAAAATTTTAGCGTAGAAATGCGTTTCTTCCACACAACCGCTGTCTTTAGCAACCTGTTGTTGAGCACGTGTATCCGCTGCATTAAAAAATGCTTGTGCATGAGCTGCTGTAAAAAATAAGAGGGAGAGTAAAAGGAGCGGGATATTTTTTTTCATATGGGTGATCTCATTGTGGTGGTTTACTTGTGCAAGATCTCTTTTAGAATTGCGCTACCTCGTAATCCGATCATCATCGCTGGTGCAGCCGTATTGATATCAGGGATCACTGGACAGATGGAGTCATCCGCTACAAAAACGTTCTTTGTGCCATAAACGCGCAGGTCGCCATCTACCACACCTCCGGCATTCAGAGGAGCCATTTTACAGTGGCATGTGAAGTGGTGGACATCCAATGAGAGATTGCTATTATTTTTTACGTACGAAATGACTGCGTCGTCGCTATAATTGAAAAAGTCGACGAGGTTGATCGGGTCTGTGGGGATGGGTACATAGTGAGAGTCAATGGCGGCTAGTTGCACTAATAGCGGGCGAATATAGGACTGGACGGCGTTCTTCATATTCGTTAGGTCTACAGGATTTTGGTAAAAGCCATCGTCTGCGGCGGCGATCTGATATGAGTTGTCGCTTTGGATGTTGACACTCCCCTGGCTCAGTGGATTTAAAAGATCAAATCCAAAGGCTACGAACGCAGGTAGAGGTGGGACAGGTGGGATGTATTCGAACAGCATCTGTAGCATGCGAGGGTCGCTTGCACTCTCATTCACTGCGGGCAAGTAAACACTATTGATCGTAAATGCGTACGGTGCTCCAAGGGGTACCCCATTATCTGCGGGATTGGTTCCCAATGTAATGAAGATGAGCGGGTGGTTTTGGAGTCCTTTTCCTACGTTCTCATTGATGAAAACGGGTTTGATCCCTGCATTTTTGAGCACTTCCGATGGACCGATGCCCGAAAGCTGTAGCAACTTACTGCTATTGATGCCGCTGGCTAAAACGACAGCTTTCCGCGCACGCGCCTCCAAGAGTTGACCGTTTTGCATGTATTGTACTTTTTTGGCACGTCCCTCTTTGTCGAATAGGATTTTCACAGCGACTGCATCGAAGAGCACAAAGAGCTTGTGTCCATTGACTCCTTGACCCTCTGGCGTCATCACCGAGCTATTTAAATAGGCGGTCGCGCTACTCGCTCGTTTAGTACCTGTAGGATTGACAAACCACTGAGCACGAGGATCGATGCAATTCGATACACTTGGATCATTATAATCCGTCACAAGGGGAATTCCAGGAAATGCAGCCTGTGTCGCGGGCAATAATACGCGCGATGTTAGCTCAGATATCGTAGGAGTCTGTAGCACACTCAGCGCACCGTTAGTTCCGCGTGCTCCGGGAGTGATTGTCAATCCCATGTAGCTCTCGAGGGCGTTGAAGGTCGCTAAGATATTGTCCAGGCTCCAATTGCTGCTGCCAGAAATTTCTTGCCAACGCGTGTACATGGAATTCGAGCCACGGCCATAGTATAATCCGTTGATCGATGCACCACCTCCCAACACCATCCCTGTCGTCCAATCACTGGTCCGTCCATTGAGCCCTGGCATGGGTACGCTTTGATTCCATCCCGGCCAAAAATACTTGTACTTTCCAGTGCTGGCCAATAGGAATGCGGGAAGACCCACAGCTTCTATTGCCGGATCACTTGTTAAATTGAGTCCTCCTTCTATTCCCAATACAGAAAATTGCCCCTTTTCGGAGAGTTGGTTCATCAAGACGCAACCGGCTGCTCCTCCACCGATTACGATGATGTCTGCCTCGAGTTCGTTTCCCGACATTTTGCATCGATAAGGCGAAGCCTGAAGGTGAGTTGCAGCAGTGACTAAAGCGAGGATGATAAATCTGATCTTCATAGGTGGTTCTTCCGCGATTTGGTATCAATAAAAAATTGTTGTTTCCAAGAAATTTGTGCCAGAATTCAACAATTTCGGCTAGAAAAATCGCAACCGCTTAGGTTTTATACCGACCGCTCTTTTAGAAACTGAGCCCCAGCCTAGCTTCGAGTTCGTTATTGCGGAACCACTTCCCAAACTGTCCATTGTAGCCGAGCGAAAAGAAGAGGCCGTGTTGGTGTTTCCAGTAGAGCTCGAGGGCAGGGGAGACTAGGTTTTGGGTGCGGAGGGAGGTAACTAACCCTAAAGAACCTGAAGTGCCGATAAAGTAGGCTTGGAGGGTTCCTTGGTGGAACGGCACCTGATTGACGTAAGAGATCTTGCCGCGCAGAATGAAGGTCCAATGAGTGAAGCAGGTTCTATTGTAGTAGCCATTGAGACCCGCTTCGGTTTGCAGCAGCGAAGCGAAGTGGGACCGGATGTGCATGTTGTAGGGAGCCGCACCGTGCTCTGAATAGCCTCTTTGCCAGTTGCCGATGAAGTCGCAGGCGACAAACGGCTCGAGCGTCCCTTGGCACCATGACCAGTCGTAGCCCAACTCGAGATGTCCGTTCGCCTCAACGCTGTTGTAGTGGCTGGTGGCCGTCGCCGTAAAGCCTGGATAAAAGATGTTGCGTCGGTTGTGAGTACGCAGATAACCACCCCAGAGAGAAGCGTCGAGAAAAAAGTCGGAGAAGAACCAAGTGCCATAGAGCGTGGCAAGGCCCCCTTGGGTGTGCGCTTTTCCAAGATGATGTGCTTCGTGGATCTGGCTGTTGGCATAGGCGAGACCGCCGCCTATGATGAGCGTCATTGCCAAATGTCTTATCGATCGCAGCGAGGAGGCCGCTATTAGTGGCATGGAAAGCGGGGTTCTGGCGTGCTGCTTTCTCATGGAGCAGGCCCCCAAAGCCGCTGACCCAGACGTTGTACGGTTTCTTGTCGACGTGTCGGATAGCGCCGCCATAGCGAATTCCGTAGAGGCAGTGGCCATCGTCTGCCGCAGCGAGGAGCCTTGTCTCATCCATCGAATGGGGAGCAAGGGAGGCGATGGGTTGCTCGCTCGTTTCGAGGAGGACGCGCTCAGTGGCCAGGCGCTGCGTTACGAGGCGTGAGAAGCTAAGCGCTGCCTGCATATTACCATAGCGTGGAAAGGCCGCGCGGGAAGGGGAGAGGGTGAGAAGGGCTGCTGCTTGATCTTTTTCTGGGAGATCGGCCAGTGTGCGGAAGGGGGATCCCAGGGCGGTAAGGCCAAGAGCGTTGAGGCGTTTCGCTAGCTTGAGGCTATTGCCCGTTAGACTCTTTAGATTTAACTGCGATATAAAGATGGGATCGAAGCTAGGCACCCCCAGAAGGGTAAGCAAGATGGAGTTATTAGGGTAACTGAGTTCTCCAAGAAATTGTGTGGGCATGAATAGTGAGGGTGTGCCTGTTAACCCAGTGCTTGTCACCAAGGTGTACTGAGCTCCTACCGTGTAAGTCCCAGGATCTGGGACGATCTGGATCGTGGCACCCGTAACATCGACAGTGGATGTGGAGGAAATTTGGCTATTGTCACCAGCTGTTGGGGCAATTTCGATGGTCAGAATGCCGGGCACGGTGAGGGGGGCATTATAGTACATAGTGCCAATCGAGTTGCCTGGGGACAAGGTCCCCGATACTGTGGTGGGGGCATTGATTGTGCCGGTCCCTTTGAGGGTGGCACCCTGGTTGACGGTGACTTGACTGTTAGTGCCTGCTCCACCTGCATAGAGTATGCCATTGACGAGATTAAGAGTGCCTGAAGAGACGAGTTGTGGTGCCGATATAACTGTTTGTGCCACTTAGGGTGACCGTCCCTGCGCCTGTGACTTGGAGATTGGAGCCAGTACCGGTGCCCGCTTCCCAATTCGGGGATGTAGGAATGGACTGTACGCTGTCATCGATGATAGATTGGCTGATGGAGATCGTTTCGCCGGCGTTGGGCATGAGGTTAAGAGTGGTGCCGGAGTAGAGGAAAAAGTCGTCACCGCCGGCAAAGCCGCCGCCGGAATTGTTCGAAGTGGAGTTGAGAGAGGTGCTGCAATTGCCAGTGAGAGTGAGAGTGGGTTGGCCATTCGTGCTGCCGAGAAAGACGGCGCCACCTAGGGCAGCGCCATTGCCGCCTTGGGTGGCGGAGCTAGGTGTGGCACCTGTGCCGCTGCTATTGTTGCTGCCGCCGCCGCCACCGAATCCGCCGTTACTGTCGCTACCGCCCCCACCGCCGAATCCGCCAGTGTCGCTTTCACTGCCCCCGCCGCCGCCGAATCCGCCTCCACCGCCATTACCTCCGCCGGCACCATAGCCACCTTGGCCACCACTTGTGCTCTCGTTTCCACCGCCGCCGCCACCGTCGCCACCACTCCCACCGTTGCCGATGCCGTTGAAACCAAAACCGCCACCGCCACCACCGCCGCCGCTGCCTCCTCCGCCCCCTCCGCCTCCAATGACTAGAATCACCGCCATTTCCTCCGCCGGGGGCTCCTGCACCTCCATTTGCATTGAAACCACCACCACCACCCCCACCGAGGCCACCCCCGCCGCCGCCACCCCCACCATAGTCGCTGCCACTGAAGCTGCCACTGCCGCCGCCTCCGCCGCCTCCACTATAACCACCACCACCACCACCACCGCTGCCGACGGTAGTGCTACCGTTGTAATACGTTCCGCCGCCGCCGCCTATTCCTCCTAGCTGACCCTTATCACCAGAAGAACCGGGACTAGAAGTAGAGGTAGCGCCAGCTCCCCCGTTTGCGGGAGTCGGAGAACCCCCGTTCCCTCCATTGCCACCGATGTTGCTGCCGCCATCATCGCCACCTAGACCCCCGCATTGTGCCGCCAGCACCTGTACCGCCAACGCCGTTGTTTTGGCTACCATAGCCCCCCCCACCGACGACAAAGGGAGTAGCTGGACCAGAAAGAGTATGAGGAGAAATTGTCACAGCGTCTGATAGGGGAAGAACCGCCGCTCCCTCCCGTAGTGCCAAGAATTGCGCCGCCACCACCACCGTAATTGCTTCCCCCATCGCCACCAGCACCGCCACCGCCGCCTCCTACAGAGCCCCCATTGCCACAGTAGCCGCCGCCGCCTCCTGCATTAGCGCCGCCATTGCCACCAAGGCCACCGCCCCCGCCGCCAGAGCCAGTCGAGCCACCTCCGAGTCCCGCTGTAGCGGAGCAGCTGCTGAAGTTGACATTGTGGAGAGTCACGTCGGCTGTATCGATAAAGAGGGCACCCCCGGCACCCATCCCACCTCCACCTCCATCACCTCCGCTGCCGCCGGTGGCATTGCAGCTCTGGAAGTTGAGGTTCTGCAAAGTGACGGCGCCCTGGCGGATGAATAGGCCGCCGGTGCCGGAGCTGCCTGTGATGGTGACAGGCGGAGCAGGGTCAGGATTGCCGATCACAATCGTGTCAGAGCCAAGAAGATTGACCATCGACAGCTTGGCGCCCAGCTGAATCGATTCAATACCGGTAGCAAAGACAATTGCGTAGTCTTGGGCAACGCCTTGAGCTTGTTCATTGAGGATGTAGTTAATGCAATAGCGCAGATCACCAGTAGTAGCACCAGAAGAGTCTGTTTGACCGCCTGGGTAAGGGTTAGGGGTATCTGTATCCGTGTTGACTGTCAAAGTCACTGTGCTCGCATTCGCCTTTGCAACGGACGCCACACTCAATGCCACCACGCCGAATGCAAACAGCCTTACGGTTCTATACCCGACATGAGATGTGTTGGGTATTTTTTTTCCTACATTCATTCCCTCTCCAGGCTATTTACTGCAATCTAGACAATATTTTATTTTAAGCGCAACCAGCAAACCTGACAGATCCCATGACTTAATTATACAAAGAAATGTTGCGCAATAGAGTGTTGTGCAATATGTTAATACAATAAAAAAACTAAGGCATACAATGTCATCTTCCGATGCATCCTCTGATAGGACGAGAAAAATAGAAGTAGTGGAATATGACCCAATGTGGCCGGATGCGTTTGAGTTAGAAGCGACAAAAGTTAAAGAAGCCCTGGGCAAGAACTGCATCGAAATCTACCATATCGGCTCCACTTCGGTTCCGGGCTTAAGTGCGAAACCGATTATCGATATGCTCTGTGTTGTGCGAGATATTCAAGAGGTCGATCACGCCGTAGAGGCTATGGAATCTTTAGGGTATGAAGCTAAAGGGGAGTCTGGCATGGCCTTTAGACGGTTTTTTCAGAAAGGCAAGGATGTGCGAACCCATCATATCCACGTGTATCAGCAAGGCGATCCTGAAATCGATAGATATTTGAAATTTCGCGATTGGATGCGCTCTCATCCCACTGATGCCAAAAATTATGCTCAGCTGAAAGTAGAATTGGCAGCGAAATTCCCCAACGACATCCTGAGTTATTGCAATGGGAAAGACCTCTTTGTAGCGGGCATCGATACAAAAGACGGCTTTGATGGTTGGCGTATGGTCCAAGCATTGACCGATCGAGAATGGGAGGCCGTGCGCACTCTGCGCAATCGGTACTTTTTCACATCCAAACCCGACCCCTTTACCTGGACATTTACACATAAAGATCACATCCACTTTGTGTTTTATAAAAATGCAGAAATCATTGGGTATGCGCATCTGCAGCTTTGGCCCGACAATAGAGCTGCCCTAAGAATCATCGTCATCGATGAACGCTACCGCCATCTGGGCTTTGGCTGCCAACTTTTAGGGCTTTGCGAGCGCTGGTTATCCCATCAAGGGATCAAAAAACTACTCATTCAATCTTCCAAGAAAGCCTACGACTTTTATCACCGGCAGGGGTACATAGAAATGCCCTTTGATGATCCTGATGGCTATGAGACCGATCCGCGAGATATCGAAATAGGGAAATATCTTTAATGTTTTCATTTACAACTCTATTTCTTTGTTCTATACCCAAAATAGGCCAAAACAACTTCGGTATAAATGACGAGCTCTGCCACTCCACAGCCGAATGTAACCGCGCTTAAAATTTCGTTGGGTTTCTGGGTCGTTATCATATTAACTGGAGCAGGAGCAGGACTTGCAGGAGCTCTTCTGATGAGGTTGCTCCGGTTCACGCAACACTTATGCTATTCCTATGACAGTGGGGATTTTCTGCGAGGGGTCCAGCAGGTATCGGACACTCGTCCCGTGATGGTTCTCTTCCTCGCCGGAATTCTAGCAGCGACTGTGCTTTATGCAGTGAAAAAGTTTTTGCGAAAACCCAGTTGCAGCGTTTCTGAGGCGATCTGGACAAAATCTGGAAAGCTGCCTACCGCATGGGCTCTGATTAGCTCTCTTCTGTCGATCGTGACGGTCGGCATGGGAGTGTCTCTTGGCCGCGAGGGTGCTTTAAAAAGCGCGGGCAGCGTCGTGGCAAATAAGCTCTCAGATTGGACTAGAATGACTGGGGCGCAGCGGCAGCTACTGGTAGCATGTGGAGTTGGAGCTGGCATGGCAGCGGCCTATAACGTGCCACTGGGAGGCGCGCTTTTCGCGGCGGAGGTGCTGATGGGGTCCTTGACGCTATCAAAGGTGGTGCCTGCATTTGTGGCATCTTCCACGGGCATTGCCCTATCCTGGCTGCTGCTGCCGAATGAATCGACTTATCTATTTCCAGTGGTGGATGTTTCCAGTTCTTTGATCCTATGGGCGCTGTTGGTGGGGCCATTGATGGGTCTAATTTCGTTGGGATACGTGTGGGCAATTGGCTGGGCACAGACACATAAGCCCAAGGGTTGGCAGGTGGTTGTACTACCGATTGTGGTATTTACCGCAGTAGGCGTGGTGGCGATCCAGTTTCCGGAAATTCTAGGTAATGGCAAAAACATCGTTCAACTTACGTTTGATAATAAAATGAGCGCTTCACTGGTTTGCTGGCTGATCTTTCTGCGTCCATTGGCCGCCGTGCTGTGCCTTAGGACGGGTACTCCCGGAGGGCTTTTTACCCCAACGATGACGTTAGGTGCGCTGCTGGGCGATGGAATGGGCCAGATTTGGAATTGCTTTGCCCCATTTAACTCCGTCTCAGGATATGCGCTGATTGGATCAGCCGCCTTTCTGGGTGCGGCTACCTTGGGTCCGCTTTCATCTGCTGCATTAATGCTCGAACTTACCCGCCGCGCCGATTCGCTAATGGTACCCTTGTTGATCGCAATTGCTGGGGCTACGATCACGTCACGGCGATTTAGAGCGCACTCGATTTACTCCGTACAAATCGCTCCAGGAACTAAATCGCATATTTTCTAAGTTCACTTGCCTTTTCGATAGTCAAAATTTTCTTAAAAAGAATCATATGCACCTTTTTGTTTGTCATTAGAAATAAAAAATTAAACAGCTTGAGATTTAATCGGTTGTGTATAAAAATTCTCGGTTAAAATAAGTGTTTTCAATTTTTTAACCAAAACGAGAATGGAGTGAAATAAAATGTTTGCATTATGCAGGAGATCCGGACCTTGTTTTAAAGCAACTTCCTCAACTTTTTCTAATCGACTGAGGATGAGCTCTACAAATCATTCAGAAAATAGGCAAGTAGTTCCTCAAAGAGATCTAAACGATATTTTTATCATAGGCGCAGGGTGTATTGGCCTGAGTTTAACCGCTTCTTTACTGAACAGCAATGGGAGGAATCGGGTGTTTTTAATTGGAAGAACGCCTGAGATTCAAAAAATTCAAGACGTGGGCGTGACTGTAACGGGCGCTGTGGAAGCTAAGTATGTGCCACATGAACAGTTTATTGCCTCCGACACAATTAGTCGTGATTTGCTTATCGACTATCAGGTACGTCCCAAGTCGATCGTCTTTTTATCGACAAAGACTTGTGACGCAGTCGCGAGTTTAGCTCCCTTCCAAAGGATATTATCCCCTTTACATCCCGTAGTGATTTGTCTGCAAAATGGGTTAGGCATTGAAGAAAAGGTGGAAAAAGTTTTTCGGTCCTCTCAGGCAACCATTTTAAAAGGACATGTGTTTGGAGCTGTACATAAAAAAGAGGGGAGCTTATTTGCCTATAAGGGCAGGATAATAGTAGGAAATCGAGATCCTGAGATTACCGGGGATTTAAGAGAGGTATTCGGTCAGCCCAATAGTGGTATCTTTGACTTGGAAATTTCTCCTAATATTTTAAAAGCGATCTATCCAAAAGTAGCTGTTAACTGTGTTTGCAACCCACTGACCGTAATTTTAAATCAGAATATAGGGTTAATAAAAACTCACTATGAACCCCTGGTGCGCATGATTTGCAGAGAAGTTTATGAAGTTGCGCGCTCCCAAGAGATCGACTTATCTTCTATCGAGGAACTGACTGAAATTGTATTGGAGACAATGCGGGCATTTTCCAGTCATTATTCATCTACCTATCTCGATCATCAAGAGGGAGAGAGACAGAAATAGAATATATCAATGGTGCGATTTTAAAAATTGCGGATGAAAAAAAGGTGGATGTTCCTTTGACTCGGCTATTGGTGCAGGTGATGCAGGAGATCGAAGAAAAAAGGAGGTCTTGCGCCTCCGGCCAGGAATTCTACCAAATTCACGCCCCCTATTTGACAGCTGTCAGAGAACAATTGCTAGAGTACACAAAATTGTCGTATAGGGTATAATTTCATGGGGTCATAAAGGGTATTGGGGGATCCATGAACGTTGGAATTTTGTACATGCTCATGTCTGCGCTTATGCAGGCTTTCGTCGCGGTTATTATAAAATGCACCTCAAATGCGGTTCCGATCAGCCTCCAGCTTGCATTTTATTACACCGTTCCGATTTTTTGTTTTTTCCCTCTCTTTTTTAAAAATGGCTTCAGCTCCTATGGATCTAAGAGGTTTTCAGCTCATTTTATCCGAGGTTTTTTTTCCATTGCTTCTGTGTGTTGTTTTTTCTACGCTATTAAAGGCCTCCCCTTAGGCATCTCGACGACATTGTTTAACACGATACCATTCTTCGTTCCTCTGATTTCTTATTTTTTTCTTAAAGAGAAGATCCGTTTTAAGATTTATCTAGGACTTTCTGTGGCTCTTTCTGGGATTTTGCTCATCATCAATCCCCGATTTTTGTCTTTTTCCATTTTTTATTTCATGCTGGGATTGTCTGCTGCAATATTAATGGCTGCAGCAATAGTTTTTCTCGGGTATTTGACTCGGGAAAAGGAATCGGTTAACCAAATTGTCTTTAATCAATATTCCAGTTGTTCATTAATGGCTCTGCTGTTTGTTGGGGTGGATTTTTTATTAAGTCCACATAAGGCGGAATTGATAAGATCGAACATGAATATCACCATAACCTTTCTCTTAATTGGTTTAGGCTTGTTAAGTGTTGGAATCCAGTATTGCTTTTCAAAAGCAGCGCAATGGATGACTGCATCGCAATTTGCCCCCTTCCTCTATATGAGCGTCCCTGTGTCTAGTCTATTGGGATTTATAATCTGGGGGCAAAATCTCTCGTTAAATATGATCATCGGCGCTTTTCTGATCTTCATCGGATTGTGTGTTTGTTCTTTGTGGAGAGAAAAAACAGCTGTATCTTGAAGTTTCTTGGGTCTATTTATAAAATAAACATTGCGATTGATTTGAATTTTCGAGACAGATAGCATCCCCGCTCTTTTCTTTCATTATAAGGAGTCTAACATGAGTGGTATTGCAATCAGTTCCGCTTCACGCATTGTCGCCGAACTTCGTTTCCCCGGTCAGTCAGAAAACTGTTTAAAAGTAGGAGATCCCTTTCCTAATGTGACCTTGGCAAGATGGAATTCAAAAGAAGGGGAAAGTGAAACTTTTGCGACGGCAGCTAAATTAAGGAATCGCGCGGTGATTGTCGTTACGGTACCTCATACTGCCTCTTCCTTATTTCATCGCTTAGATCTAGCGGGTTTCAGAGAGGCTGAGAATAACCTTTTAGGATATTTTGATATCGATCGAATTATCTGTATTGCCCGCGGTGATGTCGCTGATGCTTGCCATTGGATGGGATCACGAGGAAGTTCTTCCATCGACATGTGGGTAGATGAGTCAGGCGATAAAATAGGGATAGACTATGAATTGCAGCGCTCAGCTATGATTATTAGAAATGGCGTGATTGAATGGCTTGAAATCGAAGATGCAGCCTCTGGTTGCATAAAATCCCACGCCCAGAATGTTTTTGAGCATTTGAAGTTATCTCGTCGTTGGGCCAAAGTTTGAGTACACTGTAACCGATTCTCTTGAGGGAAGGCACAAGGCGGCCTTCCCTTCTTCTTGATAAATTCTTTTCCAAAAACGCCCTTCTTGGGTACGATTTATACCTAAAGAACTTCAAAGATCGGATGGACCCCTTGTTTAAGGCATTTATCGGGGCTTTTTGCCTCTGTTTTCCTCTACATGCAGAGAAAGTGGTGGAGTGTATTGCGAATTTTACTGTGGATGAGGCGTATTATTCGCGCATTTTACAAGAGAGGGGATATCCCGGGAGAGTGGTTCTCACGGATATAGAAAAATACGATGCGCAGTTGTTGAAGAAAAAACACAAAGGATTATGGGAGAAGATCCATTCCTTTTTTTCTTCCCCCATTAATTTGGACGAGAATGTCGACAAGATCGTCTTTTTCAATTTGCCGCCTAAGACGCTAAAAAAATACGCTCTGAATAGGCTCCCAAAGGAAAAGATCGTCCTATTTCTATGGGAGCCGAAAACTGTCTTACCGGGAATGTACGCCTCAGCCATCTTCGACGGCTTTTCGAAGATCTATACTTGGGATGATTCATTGGTCGATGGAGAGAAGTTTTGTAAGTTTAATTATGGGGTTCTCTCTGAGATGATTGAAGACATCCCTGCGTTTAAAGAGAAGAAGTTCTGCACCCTCATGGCATCCAATCTAAAGAGCAGCTATCCTTGCGAACTCTATTCAGAGCGGGAAAAAGTGATCGATTTTTTTGAACAAAATGGAGAAGAGAATTTCGAATTTTGGGGAAGGGGATGGGATAGCGGGCTTCATCGAAGTTATCGCGGGCCAGCTGCGGATAAAATTAACGTCATCAAAAACTACCGCTTCAGTATCTGTTATGAGAACACAAGCGATGCTCTCGGCTACATCACAGAGAAAATTTTCGAGTGTTTTCAGGCGGGTACAGTTCCCGTTTACTGGGGAGCTCCCAATGTCATTGATTACATCCCTAAGAGCTGTTTCATCGATCGGCGCGATTTTGCGACGATGGAAGCGCTGTACCAGTTTCTAAAAGAGATGTCTGAAGAGCGTTACGAAGAGTATCTAACCCACATTCGCCACTTCCTAAGGAGTGATGCCGCACAGCAGTTTGGCTCTACACAACTCGAGGAGGCTTTTTATCGCGCTGTGGTCGATCATTGAGTCCACTTGGGTCTATAGTGCTTCCACCGCTTAAAGCTTTGTGGCAGTGAAATTTTTCTTCATTAGATCGATTAGAAAAAAGGCATTGTTGCATAAACAGCTGAATCTCACCACAGAGATGGAAAACCACAGAGAGGAAATTCATATTAAAAAATTTCCGCTCTGTGGTTTTCCATCTCTGTGGTGAAATCGCATATATTCAGAATGGAATGATGGGGAGCTAGATTAGGTCTTCATCAATTACGCAACAGCGCCTAGAAAAAATACCCAAGCCCTGTTCCTAAATTAACGCCCCCTACATTAGCATTTTTTGTAAAATGCACATGTTGGTAGAGGTAATCGACAAAGACGTTCAAATAGAGGTGTTTTGTAAGTACACAGTAGACACCACTTTTTGTGACAAAGCCGCAGGCTATTTTCGATGGGCTTGTGACGCAATGGCCGTGATTATGTATCCAGACAGCTGAAAGATTGGGTCCGATCCCGAGGTAGGGATAATAGTTTTTGTAGAATTGCCATGTGAATTTAAGTCCAATACTCCAGTTGAGAACATTGATATGGGTCGAGTCATTTTGACCAATTGAATTTCCCTGTTTGGGCACCCACTGTAAATTGGTCCAACCCCAAACAGCGTTTCTAATTTTCCCAAACCCTTCTAATGCAAAAGCGGGACCTACTGTCCCATAAATATGGCGATAGGTGTCAGAAACGGGAAAATAGGCTGAGCCACGTGCTTCTAAACCGTATTCTAGAGGAGCTGCATCCGCATCTAATAGAAAACCACTTAACAATAAGAAGAGAAAATTTAAATTCTTCATGTTCCAGCTTGAGTCCACCCTGTATATTAAGATTGATGAAAAGTAACAAAAAAACATCGGTGAGGATTCACACAGGAAACCGCAGCTTCAATCGACTCCTATGTGCCAGGTCTTTTTATTAAAATCACTTAAAAAAACGGCTGAGATTGTAGGCAGGATCTGAGGAGCGATGCTGCAGAGCCGTTGGGCCCTAGAAAGTCCCTTCTTCTTTTCGTTTTTTGGTTTCTTCTGGACTAAGAGCTTCTTCTTGTTCGTAATATTGGTAGTCTTCAGTGTCGCCTCTTTGATCTTCCGGCGTCATGAAGGGTTTTTTTAAATGATCACTAGGCCCTGTTTCTTCGGCATGATCAAAATTAAGAGGCTTAGGATCATCAGGATTTTCTTTTCTTTTTTTATGGGACATGTAATTTTCCTTTTATGAAGCCTTCTGTTTAATGAGATAATCGATGTATTTGCGGAAGGCGGTGCGATTTTGCGCGCCGTTTGCGATGCACTGTTCTAAGAGGGCGATGAATTCTTCTTCGGGGAGCTTTAGATAGTGGGCAAAGCCCTTGGCTTGTTCTAGGAGGCAGGGGTTTTCGTGGTACTCTTGCATTACCGTTTTTCCTGTTCCCTTGACAAAGCCTTTATACTTTAAATTGCTCTTTTGGATCAGTTTCATGTCCTGTGCTAGCTTAGGGCTTGAGAAGACATAGGCCCAGTAGGCGAAGTCGGAGACCTCGCTGCTTACGATGGCGCCGATTTGCCTCAGGTGTTTCTCCTTACCCATGAGGGAAAAAACTCCTTCGTGGGCTACAGTGACGATCGTCTCTTCTATGAGTTCTTTGTTTTTTTCGCTGATTTCAGGGTTGAATTTGCAGTCGGAGTGCATCTGTAGCGAGAAGAGGCACTTGTAATTCATGAAGAATAGAGCCCCGCCGATGAGGAGGGCAACAACCACTACAACATAGATCCAAATTTTCTTCCGCTTTTTTCCAAAGGCCATGTTTTCCCATAATATTGCAACTCTGGCTTTATGATATTCATTTAGATTTAAATTGCAATTAGAGTCTGTCTATAATCTCTGTCGTTTTGATTTTTGATGGATTTTGGTTTTGGCTTGGATTCGATTCCGCAGGACATAGAAGGAATCGGCGTTGTTGCGCAATTCATGAGGACCTAATCTAGCTCCCCATCATTCCATTTTGAATATATGCAATTTCACCACAGAGATGAAAAACCACAGAGAGGAAATTCATATTGAAAAATTTTCTCTCTGTGGTTTTTCATCTCTGTGGTGAAATTCAGCTATTTATGCAATAACGCCGAAAGAATCGAATCCAAGCCAAAGCCAAAAAGCGCGAAAAGCAAAATGGCCGAGATTGTAGACAGACTCTTATTGTGAAAAAACATTCGCTGCTGGTGCAGCGAATGTTATTGCTTAAGAGATTAGAAATTTTGGTTGGTGTCGGTCATGAAATTGGTGTTGTTCGCGAGGGTCATGTAGGGGCTTCTGGCGATGCGCCGTTTGCCGAAGGAATAGGTCAGGCCGAAGAAGAGGTTTGTGCCATCGTTCTTGGCGGAGAAGACACCCGCTCTCCCTCTTGCACCCATGTAGGAGCCGTGCCCTTCGATGCTTAACGAGTGTGTGACGGGAACGGAGAACTGAGCGCCGACGATGAATGTGCCTGCTCTTCCCGATTCGTACATCAGGCCGCGTCGGTAGGGTGTTCCCACCCAGAGCATACCGTAACCGTGGGTCTTAAAGGTGTGATTCCAGAAGAGGTTGACTTGGCTGATCCCTCTAAAACGGAGCGGGATGTTCTGTGATTTTTCGTGATCGGTCTGGATGCCGTAGGTTCCCCAAAAACCTATCTCATTGCCCCCTTTGATGCGATACCCGAATTGCCCGCGGATCTGATCGAAATCGGGGTTGACAGCGAAGACTCCGAAGTTTTTGTTCAGCATCCAATCATAAGCGATCCCTGCGTTCCATCCCGCGCGATTGGGGGTTTGCCAAGAGGCGGCGATCGTGAGGAATCCCTGCTGTTGATAGGTCTTTGAGTTTTTAAAGGGGGTCGAGGATCTGCCTGCCCATTCGTAAAGGCCGTAGCTCCCTGCGAGTTGTGTCGAAAAAGAGCAGGGGAGAGGAACGGTCAAGTTGGCGGCTGTCACGGCTCCAAAAGAGTCTTTCCAACTTCCCGAAGGGATGTCCCGGAAATCATCGAGGGCTAAGGTTAGGTCGAAGCCGACGGGACAAGAGGATTTATAGTACAAGGGATGTTTACACTTCACCTGGTTCGCAGTTTTGTCGCGGGACGGGCGAACTGGGGGGCTTTGACGACAGCCTACGGTCATCACTTGGGCTGAGTGGGGATCTAAGTTGGAATTTGTGAGTCCAGAGTTTTCTTCGGCATGGCTGAAAAGACATCCGAACAGGGGAGTGATTCTGATAAGTGAGCGAAGCGATTTGTTCATAGTTCCTCAAAAAAAATGTAGAAATTTTAGTGTCTGTTATATATTTTTTTCTTCATAAGGTCAACCGATTATTTTATGGCGATCATGAGATTTCTCTTCCTCTTTTTTTTGTGCATCGGATGCTATGCCTCTCAAGAAGAGAGGTGTTTAATCAATATGCGACAAGTGACTTTTCCTTCCATGGGGTTTGAAAAAGCGGGCGAGTCTTACTTTTCTCCAGATGGGAAGTCTCTCATTTTTCAAGCGGTGTCAGAAGGGGAAAAGTATTACCAGATTTACACGTTGGATCTAGAGACCTCTCAGTTGGCAAGGGTCAGCACGGGTAAGGGGGCTTGCACCTGTGGCTTTTATAGACCCGATGGAGAGAAGATCCTCTTTGCCTCGAGTCATGAAGCACCCCCGTTAGTGCCTCAAGAAAAAGAGAGAGACCCCTCGCGCTATCACTGGGAGCTAACTCCCTATATGAATATCTACGAAGCGAATGTAGATGGCTCTTGCTTGAGGAGACTCACTTCGGGATCCGCTTATCATGCAGAATGCGCTTTTTCGCCTAATGGGGAAAGGATCGTCTATGCGAGTAATGAAAGTGGAAGCATGAATCTCTACATTTGCGATGCAGATGGGGGAAATGCATTTGATCTCACCCAAGGAATGGGCTGTTATAATGGAGGACCCTTCTTTTCTCCCGATGGCGATTGGGTCGTCTTTCGGGCGGATCGAGAAGAAAAAGACTTACTGCAGCTTTTTCTCATTCGCTCCGATGGATCAGAGGAAAGGCAGTTGACGCAGAATCAACATGTGAATTGGGCCCCTTTTTGGCATCCCAATGGAAGAGTAATCGCTTACACGACCTCTAAACATGGCCACAGAGCTTACCAGATTTATTTGTTAGACATCGAAACGGGAGAGGAGTACCGCTTGACCCATAGCGATACTTTTGAGGGCTTGGCCAGTTTTAGTGGAGATGGGAAACAGATCACTTGGACTTCAAAACGAGGGGACGGCACAGCTCAGGTTTTTGTCGCCGATTTTGTGCTGCCCCTAACATACTGCGGTCGGCATGAAAAGTAGATTTTCTAGTGCGCCAAAGCCCCGGGGTTCGACGATCGGAAATGGGGGTAGTATTGATGAAATACAACCCCCATTTCCGATCGTCGAACCGCGGGAGCTTTCGCGTGCTACAAAATCTACTTTTCATGCTGACCGCAGTATAACAAAAGATTGAGAGAATATGTGGAAAATACTTTTAGGGATTGTCGTGACTTGTTGTGTCTACGGGCAAAATCAGACGTCGTATGTGACGTTGCCTTTGCCGGAAGACACATTGCCCTTTCGCCTCTCCATTGAGCAGGCGTCTTTCTCGCTGCCAGCCGGCTTGCAGTCCTATGTGATGGCTCAATACAAGGGGGAATGGCTCTTGTTATCGGGTAGAACCTATGGGTTGCATGGCTTTTTAGGGGATACTTTTCCCGTCGCTTCCCAAAACACGGAGGTCTATGTTGTAAATCTAAAGACAGGGGTTGTCGTTTCTAGATCCCTCACAGACCCCTCTGCACATCTCTCTCAAGAGCAAATCGATCAGTTATCTGTGACAAACGCCTTGTTTTTCCAAGGAGAAGGATCTGATACGCTGTATATGGTGGGAGGCTATGGCTTCAATACGGCTACGGGAACTTACGAGACTCAGTCGGTTCTCACAGCTATCGATGTGCCTAACTTAATCAAATGGGTGAAGCAAAAACCCAAGTGTAAAAGTGCTGCTAAATGTATGCGCAGCGTTTCTAATCCGCTCCTCCAGGTAACAGGGGGAGTCATGCGCCAATCAGATCCCCATCAACCCTACCTTCTCGGCCTCGGGCATAATTTTTCAAGGCGTTATGACAATACGACTGTCAATGGGATCTACACCTATCAAATCCGCCCTTTTCAAATCATCGATACGGGAAAAGATCTCTTGGTACAGCCTTATGCGCAGCCCACCCCCATTGCAAGTTATAGACGGAGGGATTTGAACATCGTCCCCATCATCAAAAAGCAGGGGCATTCCTTAGAGCAATCATTTGTGGTTTTTGGAGGAGTTTTTACACCTGGAGATGATTTCGGAGCGTGGACGATTCCTATCGAGGTGGCACCTAATGGGTCTTCTCGCATGTTAAATCCCTCTAATCCCAATACCTTTGCTCAGGGGATGAATAATTACCAATGTCCTCATGTCGGGTTGTATTCCCATAAGACAGGGGATATGTATACAGTTCTATGTGGGGGAATTAGTTTTCTCTATTCGGTAAACGGAGGGTTTTACTCTCCTGGAGGGTCGTTCATTGAAGATGCTGAGTTGGGATTTACCAATGACGTCACGACGATCCAGATCGATTCCTCAGGACACTACCGACAGTATTTCATGAGCGCGACATATCCAGTGGTCACTCCCTCTTTTGGGACAGCACCAGGACCCGATCTCTTGTTTGGATCGGGAGCTAACTTTTTCCCAGCAGATGGCTTGCCACACTACCCGAATGGGGTCATCGCACTCGATAAATTGGGATCGTCCCCTGTGCTTCTAGGCTATATCGTCGGAGGAATTCAGAGCTCTATGGCGGAGACGGATAGCGAATTCGGCAATGTCGACACGCGCGCTTCCAATTACATTTTCAAGGTCACGTTGATACCTCACTGAACCGCTTTCCTTCTCTACGAGGATAAATACGACATATTGTTTCCTTTTAGGGAAGGAAAGGTGTGTTTTCCTGTTTCAAGTTCCTGATTTTTAGCTTGTTGTGGTTTTTTTATTGCGGTTTTTAAATGGTTTGGATATACACCGCCCGAAGCCGTTGAAATATTAAATTGAGGAAACCATGGGGAAAATCGTTGCGTTGCTTCTTTTGAGTTTAGCAGTTGTGGGGAGAGGGGATGCGGAGGAGATCCTCCCTCTAGAGGTCATTTCTTATGAGGACTTTATTGCAAAAGAGGCAGGGGCGTTGGCCATTATGGAAACTGCCTTGTATGAAAAGGGAATCGTAGGGATCAAGGGAATTCCCGGTTATCGAGAAAAGGTAGAGCGCTTCATCGAATGTGTGCGCCAATTTTCCGCCTTGCCAGAGGAGATCAAGGAGCAGTATGCGCCAGACCGTGCGCGAGGGGACTTATTCCTCGGCTACGAAAAGGGTAAGGAGAAGTTTCGGCGTCCAGATGGGAGGTGGTTCATCGATGACTTAAAGGTCTCTTATTATGGATTCGTTCCTGATGTAGCGATGAATAAGTGGCCCGTCGAGATGGACTTAAAGACCCCCTTTTTGGAATTAGGGACTGTAATGGGTGAAATGGGGAAGGCTATGATGCAGCAATTGGGGCTGATCGGAGAGAAGACAGGACTCTTTTTGAACGAGACCCCGGCGCTCGGCCGCATGCTCCACTACGTCAAATGTGGGGAGGCAACCAATGACAATCCCTTTTGGTGTGGGGCGCATTTCGATCACTCCCTATTTACCGTCTTGATTCCCGCTTTTTATTATGACGGGGATGTCGAGGTTCAAGAGCCGGAGGAGGCGGGTCTTTTCGTCAAGACGGACTCTGATGGAGTGTTTCGAAAGATTGCCGCAGCGGATCACGATGTCCTGCTCTTTCAAGTCGGCGAGTTCGGTCAGCTCGTCGCCAATGATGCGATCCGGGCGACAGAGCACCGCGTGCACAAGGCGTTGGGGTCTATCGAGCGCTATGCCATGGCTGTATTTTGCCTCGCCCCGATGGAAGCTGTCATTCATTCCACTTCTGAATTAGCCAAAGATGTGCGGTATGGGGAGGGGGGGACCTGGTACGCCTTGTTCCTACCGCCAGTGGACAGAGGCGACTTTTAACCGTTTTTTGGTCAAAGAAGATTAGGGACTGCCTCTAGATTGTGATGACGATAGGAAAGGCGTCTGTGTGTTTGGAGGAACCGTACACGCCTTGCTGGCGGTTATAGAGCTTGTATTGGAAGAAGTCGATGGTGTGGCAGTAGATCTTGAACAAGCTCTTTAAGGAGTGCGCTTCGAATTGAAGCCGGACTTTCCCTTTGAGATCTTTCCAGAAGAGCAATTCTCCGAATAGGGGACTTTCAAAACCGTACGAAGTTCCTGATTTATGGGGATGAGAGGAACGTCTTTGGCTCACTCCTGGCAGTTGGGTGAGTTTTCGGAATAATGTGTTGGCCTTTTTTCCGCGGACGAGGACATTGGCTCCCTTCATCATTTTTCTGAGATGTTTTGAGATGGCGGGATGAGAGAGAAAGTCGATGAGGGCCTTGGGTGCAAGAGAGGGATCGTTGGAGGCAAGGCGTTTTAAGATGGCTTGTGTGTCTTTAGGATCGGGAAGGTGCAAGGACTGAAAGAGGCGCTCACGTGCTTTGGTGACCGTTTCGCTGCGGAAGAGTTTGTTGAAGATCCGGCTACAGGCTTTGAGCGTGAATTTGATGCTGTGGAGGAAGAAGAGGAGGCTGATGAGGAGATAGCGCACAGGGCGCGGGGGGAGTTGATGGGTAATCGCATCCTTTTTTTTCCTCGAAAAATGCGCGGAAAACTCTTTTCCCTCGATCAGAATCTCTTTTCCCGTTTTTAGGATAGTGACAGAGTGGTTTCTTTTGCGCGTGGTGAGCGCTCCTTTCGTATGCTTGGTCGTAAGTCCTAAGATATGGTTGAGCTCTTTTTGAGCTTCCAGAGAGTAGGTGATCTTTTTCGATGGGATTTTCAATTGAGCAGAAAGGCCCCTTTCGCTAAATCCTTTAAGGGAGAAATTGGTCAAAATAGCGTGTAATCGTTCTCTCTCCTGTTTTGGCTTTTTGATTTCGATCAGTGTAGGGGTGGCATGCGCCCGCAAACGCTCGATAACCGGTAATCGGATAATCGCATCCCAGTCGTCAATTGTTGTAGCGATGAGAAACCGATGCCCCTGATCGGCTCGCAATAGCGCCAAATTATTCGGCGATAGCAATGAAGGGAGAAGGATGTTGGCGAAATATTGGCGGTACCGCTTGCCCCAAAAGGGTACCATAAAAAAGAAAGGCCGCGAGAGGGCGGCGGGCGATACTCGGGATTTGTCGAGGTCGATCATATCAACGGTATTGGAATTTCAAATGCATGAAAAAGTAAGATCACGGATGACGTTTAGCGAGACGAATTCAGACGGAATGCTGTTCTGAACGGCGACATTTTGATCATGCGTTTCAAGTTTCGTCGCGACGCGAACATGAGGATGTAGAAGCGCGCCGATAATCTGGCGCAGCACCGCAGCAGCAGCCACCATCCGCTAAAAGCGATAATGGCCGAACGAGGCAATCCGGCAGCGAACTCGCCATAGACGTCGCCGAAAAACCAAAGCATGACGCGACCGGAACGGGCCTCGGTCGCGGCCCAATCGCCTTTCGATGCGGCGCCACGCCAACGGATCGAATAACGAAAGGCATTTGCTTTCTGAAAATCGCCGACCAGCGCATTGAATTCGCGGGCACGGCGAAGCCGGAAACCATGCCGGATCGCGGCCGCCAGGGAAAAATGAGCATTCCTGCCCGCGACCGGGGACAACCCCGGCGCCCAGGAAACCACCATCACCTCGTCAGAATCCTGCAACACGCGAATTCGAGAGGGATCCGGAAAATTATCGGACAGCCATGAATTCTCAATAGATGCCGTGTCAAATGCCTGCGTCTCATGACGAGCGACGACGGCGAAATCTAGCAGCACGTACCAGTGATAGAAGCTGTGGATCAGGATGCCGGACTCGCCGGGCGCCCGCCAATAACAGAAAGCCGGCCATTTCGGAAAACGATCCGAATGCCAGTCGAAAGCGAGGTTGTCCGACTCCAAATTGCGGATGGCGGCGCCAGCGACGGCGCGACTGTCCAAGCTCAGCGGCGTACCGTCAGAGCCGCCCGAGGCCGGCAGCATGCCGAGGCTGCGCAATTCGCCGAGCAGACCTTCCTCGATCATCCGCGGCGCAAAGGTGAGCACCGCGTGTGCGCCTTGCTCAGCATGCCGCAGCGCCGCAGCGATCGTGCCGTCGCTGAACATGGCGTCAGGCGCAATCAGGGTTCCGAGCGCCCCGTCGCGATGCGCGGTTTCGGTAAGCAAGCGATGACCGAGACTCATGTGCCTGAACTTGGCCGTAAACGGGTCCGGCTCGACACCCGGCGATCCGATTTCGATCAGTTGTGGCGTGGCGTGCTTTGACAGCGCCGCCATGATCGGCAGAGCGATGAGCGTTTTCCAATCGGCCGCCGTGGTGCAAACCAGCAACTTGTGACCGTCGCTTGCCGACAGCGATCCGAGGTTTCCAGGGGCTAGCAGCGACGGCAGGCAATATTCCGCGTAGTAAGAACAGTATTTGGGCCCCCAGACCACCGTCATTACATAGAGCGATCTCATGCCAATGCCGTGCCCCTTCGTAGCGTGCCCCGCGGGTCGGCGCGCAGCGCCGCGGCGACCGTGTCGAGCAGATCGCACAATGCGACCACGGCGTAGCGAGAGCCATGCAAATCGCCGGACTGCATGCGGCCAGCTCGCGCTAGGATCGGTGCGAATTGCGGGAAATCGCGATCGAGCCGCCAATGCCGGCGCGTGCGCACCTCATGTGCGACGCCCAGACGATCGCGGCATTGGTAAATCTCGGCTCGCGCGGCGGGCCGCAGATAGATGTCCGGCGCGATCGTCTCTTCGGGAAGATGGATTGCGGTACACGATTCGAGGCCGACGCCGAGGAGGAGCACATAAGCTGGCATGTCGCGCATCAGTCCATACGGACTATTGGGGGAAACCGGCGTATCATCCAGATGATGACACGCTAGGAGGTGTCGGGTTCGGGGTCCGCAAGCGGCCACCGAATGCGTCGGATGAATGCTGCGGGCCGTCGCATAGCGCGTCCGAAATATCTCAGTCAGCACACCAGTATGCGACGGTGTCGTCAGTTCGTCCCAAACCGGCCGGTCCGGCGTGACGGTGCGCCAAGTCATCGTCGGCATGACCAGAGTGCCGCCGGACAAGTGGCCGAGGAGCGCCTCGATCATGGCCTCGGCACGAAAGCCGTTAAAGCTCAACCCGGCGATTGCGCTATGCACAACGAGGGTGGCGTCGCGCGGCACGCTAGCCCGCTCCAGAATTGGAGCGAGCGCGTCATACTCTCGCGTGCGCGCCATAAGCATCGAATGATCACGCGCTCCTGATACGTTCAATCGCATCGAGACAGCGCTCGATGTCGTTGAACGGCAGCCCGCCGAGCTGGCACAGCTCGAGATCCCACCATTTGCTCCGCAACAGACGTTCGACGATCTTCTCCGAGAACCTTAGGCGCTTGACTGTCGCCGGCACGCCGGCCACGACGGCGTAGGGCGGCACATCCTTGGTAACCACCGCGCCTGCTGCAATCACAGCACCGTCACCGATACTAATGCCGCTCAATACGTTGCAATTGTGCCCCATCCAGACGTCGTTGCCGATCGTAGCGTGTTTGAACATATCTGGCGTATGCGACAGGCGATCGAGCGACTTGTATTCATCGACCCAGTCGTAGGAATTAGGGTGGTACTGGAATTCGTGAATGCTGAGCCAGTCAGTGGGGTGATTGAACGGATTGATGGAAGTTCTTGCGCCGATGCTGCAATACGACCCCAGCGTGGCACGCGCCAGATAAGTATCCGGCATTCATCCCCGAATATTTTCCAACCGTTACGTCAGGGCCAAGTTGAGCGTTGCGATTAAGATAAAGCGGCCCTTTGACGGTCGAGCGGATGATCTTCGCTCCCGGCAACAGCTTTATCGACGGATATGGACTCGCCGCATCCGCGGCGTCGTTTTGCAGGAAGTCGATATAGATTTCTTCGAACTTCACGGCTGTTTCCGATGCCGACCACGCTGAGGCCGCCTCGAGGGGCGGCGCTCAGACTTTGGCGTTGCCGCCGGGCGAGCAGCACAGCGCCATGAGATAATGGGCCATCTTCGAGTAACCGGTATGGACGACCTCGTCGTTCATGCTGAAGATGAACACCTGAGCGAAATGTCGCTGCAACGTCGTCTGCAGTTCCTCCGCCGTCTTGCAATTGACATGACCTTCCTTGCTTTGCGGCGAGGCGTATTGCTGTGAAGCGAGCGACGGCGTGCCGATGATCAGCACTGCCTCCGCCGGTCAGCGAGGCCCGGATGTTCTGCAGGAAACGATCCTCGTGCTGACGGGGAATGTGCTCGATCACGTCGAGCGCGAATGCGCCATCGAAGCCGCCCGGCACCGGCGCAGCCATGACGTCATGGACGCGGAAATCGATCGGCCAGCGATCGGACTTTCGCTCGTTGGCATCGGTGATGAATTGCGGATCAAAGTCAACGCCGACGACCGACTTGACAGTCTGCGCGACCAGCCGGGTCGGAAAACCGTCGGCGCAGCCGACTTCGAGAACGCGCTCGCGTCCGGCAAGCATCTTGGCGACAAATTTGTAGCGGGAGAGCGTGAAGAGCAGGTGGCGGGGGTCGTCATGCCAGGCCCAGGCCGCGGCGATACCAAGACGCTCGATCCCCCGCTTGCGGATCAACTCCATCCGCTCGACATAATGAGGTTCGCCGTTTCCAGCCTTCACAGGCACTTCAGTCACCCGATTTCTCCAAATGCCGCTTAGAACGACAGCTGCTAACGCTGACGCAAGATTTTTGCCGGAACGCCTGCCACTACAACATTGTCCGGCACGTCTTTGGTAACGACAGCGCCTGCGCCGACGATGGCATCTCGACCCACCGACAAACCCGGTAGAATCGTGGCGTTGGCGCCGACAGTCGAGAAATCGTCGATAGAGACGTCGCCGGCTATCGCAGCGCTGTTCATGACGTGCACGCCCGAACCGATGCTGTCGTCGTGATCGTCGCGCTATTGATTCCAAGAATACAGTAGTCACCGATGCTCGCAAACTCACCCACGACGGAACAAGGGAAAGTCTGCAACCCCTTGCCGATCCTCGCACTCTTCGGAATGAAGGTGGTCGGATGGATCGCCGAATAGGGCTTTAACCCAAAAGCCTCCAGCCGTCGCGAAAGTGCCACGCGCAGCTGCCCGCGTTCGACGTCACCGACACAGACTAGGAAAGCCTCGCACTTGCGGGCGAACACCTCCAAATCGGCATCGTCGTGAATTAGTCTGCAATCCCATGGCCGGGGGACATTTCGATCCTGATCGTACACGTAGGGCGCGCTGTGACCCTCCGCCGTCAGAATCTGATGGCTTAGCCAGCCTGGGCCCGGGCGCCGACAATGAAGATATTCATGAGGTCAGCCGTCTCCTCGTGGATTACGGCTTAGGTTCGATCAAGAGTTCCGGCGAAATCCCACCTTGCCGTGCCGCCTCGCGGAGGAATTTTTCAAGCGCTACAGGATCGGCGGGAGCCCACCGCGCGATGATCGCTTCGCCAGGCACAAATGGGCCGTTTGTTGTCTCGTGATAGACAACGACGTCATCCAAAGGAACCACGGCGTGAAAAGCCGAGATGCCGAGGCGATAGGCGATCGACCCCTGTTGTCCGGGTCGCCGAGCAGTACGAACGAACGCCGCGTCGAACCGTCGTCGTTGAAGATCACAACGCCGAGGCGGCCCTCGATCATATGGAACAACTCGTTCTTGGCCACATGCCGATGCGGGGGGAACAGGCAATCCCTCGCCAGCGCGATGATCATTTCATGGACGCCATCCTCGTCGGAGCGATGTAGACAAATGCGCGCGCGCTTCAGCGGGCTGGTCAGCGCAATCCCTTTCAGCCGGTCAATCCAATCCGACCCGATGATTGCGATGTCGTCGGCGTTATGGAATACGTTCTGCATGTGGTCTCAGGCGTTGTAAAAGCGCATAACTCGATCCGAAACGAAATCGACCTCGTCATCGGTCAGTCTGGTGTGCATGGGCGGACAGAAAATCCGGTCGAGCGCGGCCGCTCCCACCGGATACGAGGCGGATCAGGCGCCGCATGCGCCGGGTGTTGCGGCATCAGACGCGAGTGATAAATCCGCGTTTCGACGCCATCGACTTGCAACTGCGCAGCCAATGCATCCCGATTATCGCACAAGATCGTGTAATGATACCAAGCGTGGCGGACGGCCGCGGCCAGTTTCGGCACTTCGACGATATTGGATAGATGCGAGGCGTATCTGTCCGCGATTTCCTGCCGTCCGCGCCAAGTTTCGTTCCAGCGACTTCACGCGGATCGACAGCATCGCAGCCTGCAGCGTGTCAAGCCGCGCGTTCAGGCTGACGTCGAGGCAGACATCTTTGTTGCGAATACCGTGATATCTCAGTTCGCGCAGCCGCTCGGCATGTTCGACAGTATGGGCGACGACAAGGCCGGCTTCACCGACGGCGCCGAGTACCTTCATCGGATTCATGCTAAAGCAGCCAAGGACGCCGAAGGTGCCAGCCCGTCGAGAACCATAGCTCGCTCCGAAAGCCGGCGCAGCATCTTCGATAATCGGCAGCGCGTGCCGATCGGCAATTTCGCCAACCGCATCCATGTCGCAGACATTTCCGGTAAAGTGCACAGGCATGATCGCCTTGGTCCGTGACGAAATCGCCGCGTCGATCGCGGCGGGATCGATCAGCAGATCGTCGCGGATGTCGACGAATACCGGTGTCGCACGACAGGCCCGCGACCGCGTTGGCCGTGCCGACGAACGACATCGCCGGCAGGATGACCTCGTCGCCCGCGCCGATACCGAGGCAGCGTAATGCGAGGTAAAGCGCCGCGGTTCCCGAGCCCACGCCGACCGCGAAAGGTACCTTGCACAAGGCGGCAGCCTGCAACTCGAACGCTTCGACTGCCGGTCCGTTCAGAGCGATTCCGAATTCGAGGATGCGATCGACGGCATTGAGATATTCACGGCGCTCGTCCGCGTCGACGCGTAAATCGAGAAAGCGAACCGGCATTGTCATTCGGACGACCGAATTTCATGTACCGGTGTGACGAACCGGGCCCGGGCAACATGAAGCCAGATGGCGAATAAATCATAGGGCGCAATGTTGGAAAGCTCGAACATTCGTCCGGCGCAAATAACCGCATCTCGGCGCCCTCGTGCAGAACGAAACGGCTGACCTCGCTGCCGTCGATCTTGATCTCGTAATAGGTCCGGTAGCATTTCTTCTGGCCGAGCTTGCCGAGATCGAAGTCGAAGTTGACGAATTCACTGCGGCGCCTGCGTGTCGCATCTCCAGCTCTTCGGCGAGCTCGCGCTGCAGCGCTTCGATTTCGTCTTCGCCCGGGCTGACGGCACCGCCGAAGCATCCCCAATGTCCCGGATAAAAGATGCGCGGAATGTCATCGCGCAACTGCATCAGATAGCGGCCGTCTTCGACCGTAATCAGCGCCGCGACGGCGTCTTCGCCGCGAAGCGGATGATTATCGGTCAGAAAATGCACGGGCAGCATGCGGCATCGATATCGAGACGATCAGCGGCCGAAATAGTTTTCGACCTTGACGATCGCCCTGGTGCAATCGGCCGCTTCCGAATTACCGTAGTTTTCGTTCAGGTAAAGCATGAACGAGCGGTCGCGCATCGCCCGCGCATTCGGCGTGTCGAAATCGTCGGGCAAATACTGTTTGAGCCAAGGCCAATCGGACACCAGATAGCGGTAGTGCGGATTGAGCCCGATGCCTTCGGCGAGCACGGCTTTGGCAAATTCCTCCTTGCTGCAGCTGATCCTCTCGACATCGACAATGATCGGGTAAACGAACGGCGCATCGTTCGGCGTATAGCCGAAAGGCTTGCAGATTTCGCTCGGTCCTTGAGGCGTCCGGTCAGCTCGGCCAGAAACGTCAAGCGTTTCAGCAGCGTTTCACGCAACCGTTGCAGCGAGGCAACGCCGATCGCGCACGAGATTTCATCGGTATGAAAGTTAAGCGCCGGAAACAGAAACTGGTTCGGATTGCGATCGTCGAAATCGGGCTGCCATGACGGCTTGCCGCGATCCGCCAAGGCAAGCGCGCGATGATAAAGGTCGATATCGTTGCTGAAAACCACGCCGCCGGAGCCGCCGGTGGCATGCGCCTTCCGGTACATGGTCGAGAACGCGGCGATGTCGCCGAAATTGCCGATCGGCCGGCCCTTGACGCGGCGCCCGTGCGACTGGCTGCAATCCTCGATGACGTGGATGCCGCGTGCACGCGCTTCCTTGACGACGCCGATCACGTCGGCGGCGCGTCCAAGCGAGTGCACGAGCATGACCGCACGCGTTTTCGGCGTGATGCGGGCAACAAATTGCTCCGGGCCCATGTTGAAAGTGCCCGGCTCGCTGTCGGCAACGCGCGGCACCAGGCGATTGAGGATGATCGGCGAGACTGTGCCCGGATCGGTGATCGGCGAAACGATCACCTCGCTGTCGGGCGGCAGATCGAGCGCGGCGATGGCGATGTAGAGCGACGCCGTGCCCGTCGCCACAGCGTCCGCATAGCCGCCGCCCATGAATTTGACGAAGGCGTCGGTATAATTCTTCTCAAAGGGGCCGCCGTAACCGGGGTCGACCTGCTTCTCCTGATAATACGCAATCACCTGATGGACTTGCGCAATTTCCGCCTCGCCTAGCGCAAAGCG
>CAWFUG010000008.1:0-415400 GCA_963818965.1 uncultured Verrucomicrobiae bacterium
TGCCTGTTCTGGTTCAGTTAGAGTATTGCTATGCACCCTCTGATACGATAAGAAAGATAGAAGTTGTCAAATATGACCCGAAGTGGCCTGAACTGTTCGAATCAGAAGCAGAGTGGGTTAAACATGCCTTGGGATGTAATTGCATAGAGATTCACCATATTGGCTCAACTGCCATCCCTGGTTAAGCGCCAAACCGATTATCGACATGCTTCCCGTTGTGCGAGATATTCAAGAGGTCGATCAAGCGACAGAGGCGATGGAGTCTCTAGGATACGAAGCCAAAGGTGAATATGGCATGGCTTTTAGGCGATATTTTCAAAAAGGCAAAAACTCGCGACTCATCATGTACATGTGTACCAGGAAGGTGATCCTGAAATCAGTAGATATTTGAAATTCCGTGATTGGATGCGCTCTCATCAGTCTGATGCCGAAAATTATGCTCAACTCAAACTAGAATTAGCTAAGAAATTCCCTCATGACATTCTGCAGTATTGCAATGGGAAAGATGCCTTCGTTGCAAGCATCGATACAAAAGATGGTTTTGATGGTTGGCGTATGGTAAAAGCGTTGACTGATCGGGAATGGAATGCAGTGCGTCTTTTTCGCCAGAAGTATTTTTTCAAATCAAAAGAAGATCCTTATACGTGGACGTTTACACATAAAGATCACATCCATTTTGTCTTTTATAAAAATGCAGAAATCATTGGCTATGCACATCTCCAGCTTTGGCATGACAATAGAGCCGCCTTAAGGATGATTGTAATCGATGAACATTACCGCAATCTTGGGTTTGGAAGCCAATTTTTAAGGCTTTGCGAACGCTGGCTCTCTCATCAAGGAGTCAAAAAGTTACTCATTCAATCTTCGCAAGAAGCCTATCAATTCTATCGCAATCATGGATATAGAGAAATGCCATTCAACGATCCTGATGGCTATGAGGGTGATCCCCGAGATATCGAAATAGGAAAATGTCTGTAAGAGTCTGTCTACAATCTCGGCCATTTTGCTTTTGCCTTGGATTCGATTCCTATGTGTCGTGGTAATTGGTTTTTTAATGAACTTATGTAAGAGGTTGTGATAGTATTTTTAATAAATGTTTTTAACAGCGCCTGAAGTCAATAAAAGGAGAAAAACGACTACTCCCATACAAAACAGCTATAAACCGACGCCGTAAAAACCCGATTCTTCAAGTTGTTTGGGTATATTAGGATAGGTTCAAGCAAAGCTCTCAGGAGAACATCAAAAATAGGGCGCGGTTTATGCTTCATAACTTAGGGTAATACTCTTTGGGTGAAGGGACAAGTCTGCCTTCCCTTCCATTTCATGAATTCTTTTCCAAAAACGAGCTTCTTGGGTTAGATTTGCATCTGATAACTTCAACAATCGGATGGACCCCTCTTTCCTTCAGACTTTTATCGAGAACTGTCCCTCTGTTCTCCTCTACAGGCGGATATACACACCCAGAAAAATGCTATTCCTCCCGGATGCAGTGGGACAATAACGCTGGCTACTGCGGCGAGGTGTCTTTGATTAGTGCCGGTCTTTACTATGGGCAATACATTTCTCAATATGAAGCGCGCGCTATTGCGACAAAAAATAGACCGCAGAACAAGAGTCAGCTTTTACTAGGCAGAAATGATTTGTATGCTGCCGGACAGATGCATCTCAATGCGGTGGAGTGGGACACCGAGGAGCAGCAAAATCCAGAACAATTTCTGGTTTGGGTGAAGGAAAATGTCATCAAGGGCTATCCTGTCGCCATTGGCATTTTTACCAATCAATATCGGTTCTATGGCGATACAGATCCCGATGCGGGAGATGATGAGTATGATCATATTGTTCCTGTTATAGGCATTGGCTCGAATCATGGTCTGAATGATCCTGCGTATTATGGGGATGATATCCTTGTATTCAGTGACAATGGATTATGGGGGGACCCGACGAAACCTCCTTACCTCTTCAGTTATGGGTTCGATTCTTTTCAAGCGGATCGCCACCAGGCGAATGCTGAGAATGGATCGATCTACTCTTTGTTTAATGGAGGCAGTAACTACGGGATTTCTGTCTTGGGTGTGATGGATAAAAATGGGGATACTGTTCCCGTGCGTCTGGAGACGAATGTCAACTGCGAAATGCCCGCGATCAGTCCTAAAAGCAATACACCCCCTGCACCCAAGCCATTAGTTTTGACGATTACTCTCTCTGCTCTGGAGCCGAATATCTCCTCTATAATTTGTATAAATATAGCAGTTTGAGCGCAGTTCCCGATGAAAAGTTCAATGCAAATGCCGCCCATGCTTCAGAGGTGTGGCAGATACAAATCCCTTCTGGGTCGACCTATACGATGACGGAGGAGATCCAATCGAATGAAGTTGCCGCTTATCGCGCGGTTAGAGCTTCTGCTTCTTGAACCTATCTAGGGGGCTTTCACACGCAAGGTGTAAAAAAATGTTTCCCAATCCTGGTTTTTTGCTCCATATAGAAATTAGATCTAGTGTGGAATTGTTACCGTCTAGAATTTTCTTGTCGAGGATATCGTGAAAAAAATTTTGTTCATTCCGGCAATTTGCCTCTTGTGTGTTTCATTCAATGACACCCCAAGTGATTCCAATGGGAATTTGGCTGGTTGTCCCAGCTGTCCTAGTTGCCCTAGTTGTCCCAGTGGAGATAATCAGAAGCAAGCCCAACCCGCTGATTGGCATATTACAGCAAACGTCAAAGAGAAAATCGCTCTTGATAATTCTCTATCCTCAAGCGCAAGAATGATATCGGTCACGACGAATAACGGCGTTGTCACATTGACTGGAACGATTGCGAGCAAAGAAGAAGGTCATAAAATAGTTAAAATGGTGAAGGAAGTTCCCGGGGTGAAAAGCGTCGACAACCATCTCAGACTAGCGAACCAAAAATTCTAGTGGAGATAATCAAAAGCAAGCCCAACCGGCTGATTGGCATATTACAGCAAACGTCAAAGAGAAGCTCGCCATGGATAATTCTTTATCCTCAAGTGCAAGGATGATATCCGTAACGACGAATAAGGGCGTTGTCACATTGACTGGAACGGTTGCGAGCAACGAAGAAAGTCATAAAATAGTTAAAATGGTGAAGAGCGTTCCTGGAGTAAAAAGCGTTGACAATCAGCTTACTGTGTCAAACTCGTAACTTTATACTCCACCGGCTTTGTAGGAACCGAGGCTCAAACGCTTCATTCCTAAGCGCTCGGGGTGTATGCGGTCCGACTCTTTATTTTTTCTTACGCAAATCTTAACACAACTCTCCACTAGTCTTAAATATACTGAACGGGAGCCAAGAATAGGGAGCTTTTGAGTTCCATTCGGCAGGAACAGTTGCAATCTATTTTAATTACATGAATCTAAATAGGTTGAGCGTGTATTTTTTATTTCCTTTACAAATACGTGATTGAAATAGATTTTTACATAACATAGATTACACAGAGAATGTCTTATGTAAAAAAGGGGTGGGTTGTGCTTGGATTAAGATACATTTGAAGGAAGCTGGAAAGAGATAAAAGGTAAAATAAAAGAGAAGTGGGGAAAGTTAACTGATAATGATCTAACTCAGATCAATGGGAATACTGACCAATTTGTAGGCGCACTTCAAAAGCGATATGGCTATCAAAAAGATCAAGCTGAAAGAGAATTCCATAGCTGGAATTGTGGCCATGAAAAAAATCTAAAGGGCCATCAAAATCGAGAAACACACAATCGAGAGGAATTCACTCGTAGAGAAGATGCCGGATTTAAAAATCAGGACACCTTTAAAGGGCAAGATCGTCAAGACAGAGGTATGAAATCTAATGATAGAGATGAAGGCAATCGACACAAGAAAAGAAAAGCTGGGTAATTGATTGGGGAACTCAGAGAAAGGAACTTTTTCCTTTCTCTGAATAGACCTAAGAGTCGCTCTACAATCTCGGCCATTTTGCTTTTTGCGCCTTTTTGTTTTGGCTTATATCCAAGGCAAAACCAAAATCCATAGAATCAAAACGTCCGAGATTGTAGACAGACTCTAACACACTTATACCGAACGTGACTCAGGAATAGGGATAAATTATAGAAGTCACACTTTCAGAAGAAAGTGTGACGTTGGGTTATTCTTAGCTTCTCGCTTCCAATACCAAGCCTAGAGCTGGATTGGTGTTGTGATCGACAATTTGCTGAGTGGATGGATCCACAGCAAGTTCTTCGAATTGGTCGCTTGTCATGTCTGACCAGTTAACTCCATTATACGACACTTCTTTGGATGAGGGCCAAATACTCTCTGGGCATGCGACTAACTGGACAAAGTATTGAGATGCGCCTAGGAACGAATCCGGATTCATGTGAACTTGTGGTCCAGCTGAACCATCTGGACTTCCTTGTAGATAGAGGCCAACACCGGCATTGTTAATGACGTTAATCTCTGTGCTTACTACTGGGCTTACCAAATCTACAGACTGGGGACTACTGAAATAGATCGCGTAAGTCGAGCTTACGGTGTCATAGGAAATCGTGTTGAAGTCTACTGTGTAGGAATTAACTGATGTGGAGCTCGATTCATCGATTTGGAGTGCAGCAGGGTTATTTTGTAAGTTATTGTTCCTTACTACTGCGTTATTGCAATTGTTCAGATAGATGCCATTGTCATTATCCATGATCTGATTGTTTTCAACCACTACGCCAGGTGCGCTAAAAATTAAAATTCCCGAACATGCCTGACTTGAGGGATTCGTTAAATTCGTGACAACGTTGTTTGTTAGAGTCCCTGTAGATCCATCGATAGTTCTATCCCATTGGGATTAGCCTCTACGTTGGTTCCGGTAATCACGTTACCCTTGACTGTAGCTGTCAGGCCTGTGCCAATGAGTAATACACCTTGTTCTGAAAATGGTCTAAAACGACGTCTTCGACTACAAGGGTATTCGTGCCAGTGTCATTAGCTCCCAATATTGCCGTTCCTTCTTGATATCCTGTCGGTTCTGTGCTTTCTAAGATATTCAGAACATGAATATTAGCAATAGTACCGCTAGAGTTATGATAACCCACACCTGTGAAACCTTGTACAGTTCCAAAGACGCTTTGATCTCTTCCGTCGACTGTCAAATTTTTAATGACGACATCTGTAGCACCTTCAATAAGAATAACTGGGGTGTAAGTTCTAGCGGTCGGACCCGTATAGTTAAATGTGGTTGTCAAATTTGACGTATCTGGAGACTGGATAATTGTCGTATTCATCCCTTCACCAACTAGGGTTAAATTCTTGTTGATGGTCAATTGATTTGTTAAGGCAAAAGTTCCCGCCTCCACTTTAACTGTGCCCCCGACGCTTACCGAGTTAATGGCTGCTTGGATATCTCCTCCTGGAGGGACTACAATCGTATTTGCATGCAATGAGGCAGACATACAAATGCCTAATAAAACGCCTCCTGACAGGTTTTTGATCTTGTTCATAGATATCATCTTTCATCTCCTTTTGTTAGAATTTATAACCCAAGCTAAGGCCAGGGGTAAATCCCCCGATGTCTTGCCGGGATTTAAAAGATGCGGGTTGATAGAGGTAGTCTTTACAGCAAGTCCTACAGCAAATTTGGAAACATGCTTAGAAACGTAGGGAGATTTATTCTTGAGCCAAACGAACGCAAAGTTCGGTCCTAAGCCAACGTAAGACCGTAGCCACCCTTTGAAGAATAATGCAATAGCGCTAGACTTATTCATTGGATCCTCAAATTTACTGGAGAGCTTTCCAATCCGGTGGAGCTAACAGAAATTATTTGATAATCTATGTCTGTTTTTGATTTAAGACAAGCTGAAAAAACATAGGGGAAGTCGCTGAAACCTCTTCTACAAGAACGCCTTGTCTATAGATGCGATAAGCCACGACATCTGATGAAGGACTCGCATTCCATTTTGCAGTTAACTGGTAGTTCTTCTGGTTCAAAAAGGTGTTTTTTTTAACAAAACCTATAAAGTCAAGAGGCGGTAAAGGGCTTCCCGAGCCGATATAGGTGAACTCTGAGGAAGGACTGGTCGATGAAGTGCCATTGGGAGTTGTCACGGTGACAGAACAGTTCCGACGCCCGGAGGAGAACTTACAATGATCGTTGTGTCAGAAATCACATCTATATTAGTCGCTAATACTCCATTGAAGTAGACTTGAGATCCCTTAAAAAATTCGTTCCTGTGATGGTGACAGATGTGCCTCCTGTATAGGGTCCAGAAGTGGGACTGAGGCCTGTGACCGTTGGGGATGCAATAGGCACATAACTCAATACAAGCCCAAGAGTTGGATCTGTATTTTTGTCATAAATTTGTTGTGTCATCGGATTTGTAACCAGATTGTCAAATTGAGCCAGGGTCATCTCCCCAGAAATTAACCCATTAAAGACACTGTTTCTGTCGTGGGCCAGATGTCGTTGGGACATGAAACCATTTGAATGTAGTAGGTAGACCTGGCATAGGTTTCGAGAAAGGTATCATTATGCATGCTGACAATCGGGCCAGCTGTGTCAGTAGAATTGCCATTTACCACTAGACCATAGGTTGAACTATCAAAGGTATTGCTACGAAATAAACTTGAGGGTTGATAAGGCCGATGTCGGACTATAGAGCGAGACCCCATAAGTCGTTACTGGACCTAGAGAGGTATCGTTAGAAATAGTGTTTCCACTCAAATGGAAGGTATGTGCCACTAGAGCTGCAGTATCATCCACAGTGATACTCAAAATATTGTTCATTAAAGTGTTGTTATTGATAGAGGTGTTGCTGCAATCATAGGCATATATCCCATTATCGTTTGTGCTAAGGGAGTTGTTTTCAATTGTCAACGATGGGGAGTCAAACATTAAAATTCCCGAGCAACCTTCTGTTGATGGATTGGTTAAATTATTCACTGTGTTATTTGATACCACACCACTGGAGCCATCATAGCCTTCAATCCCGTTGGGATTCGCTTCAACAATAACACCTGTAACCGTATTTTCATTGATGGTAAAAGTAACACCGGTTCCAATAACTTCGATGCCAGCTTTCTGAAAGTGATCGACAACACAGCTTTGAATGGTTATTGTATTTGTCCCTGTATCATTGGCATTGAGTATCGCAATTCCTTCTTGATATCCTCTAGGTTCTGTACTTTCCATAATATTTAAGACGTGGAGATTGGAGATCGTACCCGATGTATTATGGCAGCCTACACCTGTAAATTCTTGGACCACTCCAAAAACACTCTGATTTCTCCCATCGACAGTAAAATTTTGTAAGGTGACCGCGGCATTTTCAACAATAAGTACCGGAGTATAAACTCGTGGAGTTGCGCCTGTGTAGGCGAAAGTCATTGTCAAATCAGCGGTGTTTGGCGACTGAATCACTGAAACGTCAAGCCCAGCGCCGTTGAGCGTCAGATTTTTATCGATATAAAGCTGAGCTGTTAGGGGGTAATCTCCTGCGGCCAGATTAATTGTTCCTCCTACACTTATCGCATTGATGGCGGCCTGTATGTCACCTCCTGCGGGTACATTGATGACATCTGCATGCACTTTCAGTCCGCAGATCAAAAATGCTAGGGAGATAAGGATTGTTAGGGGATTGTAGCGCATTTTTTCCAAAAAGATTTTGTGGAAGTCAGGGCAAAAATATTGCTTCTCAAGGGGTTTATATTTTTTTGACTTTTCCCACAATCTTTTTAGTATTAAAAATTTAAATGATTATCTGAAGATGTTGTTTTTCAGGCGCTTAAGGATCTGTGCCAGTGAAATTTTTCTTCATTAGAGCTTGTGGTCAAGCTCCGAAGGCTTGGTCGATTAGAAAAAATACCCAAGCCGTTCTCGAAATTAACGCCCCCTACACATTAGCATTTTTTGTAAAATGCACATGTTGGTAGAGGTAATCGACACAAAAGACGTTCAAATAGAGATGGTTTGTAAGTACACAGTAGACACCACTTTTCATGACAAAGCCACAGGCTATTTTCGATGGGCTTCTGGCACAATGGCCGTGATTATGTATCCAGACAGTTGAAAGATTGGGTCCGATCCCGAGGTAGGGGTAATAGTTTTTGTAGAATTGCCATGTGAATTTAGTTGATATTCTAGTTGAGAACATTGATATGGGTTGAGTCGTTTTCCACCAATTGAATTTCCGTGTTTGGGCACCCACTGTAAATTGGTCCAACCCCAAATAGTGTTTCTAATTTTCCCAAACCCTTCTAATGCAAAAGCGGGACCTACTGTGCCATAAATATGGCGATAGGTGTCAGAAACAGGAAAATAGGCTGAGCCACGTGCTTCTAAACCGTATTCTAAAAGGAGATGCATCCGCATCTAATAGAAAACCACTTAACAATAAAAAGAGAAGATTTAAATTTTTCATGTTCTAGGTTGAGTGAGCCCTGTATAGTAAGATTGATGAAAAACAACAAAAAAACATCGGTGGGGATTCACACAGGAAACCACAGCGTCAATACCCTTCTGTGTGCCAGATCTCTTTATTAAAATCACTTTAAAAAATGGCCGAGACTTTAGACAGGATCTAAGAATGACAGTTTTACATTTGGAAGTAGAAAACTGTCATTCAGTCAGACTTTATTCTGATACGATCGTTATGGGAACACCTGGACTCGTTAGGTTGTTCGAGTTAACAGCCACAATTTGATAGTTATTGGCTGTGTTTTTTGAATTTAGTCAATCTTCGAAAACTAATGTTGAGCCTGTTGAAATTTTATCGACTAAATGCCCATTTTTATAGATCAGATAAAAAAGAATGTCAGGAGAAGGGCTAGGATCCCATTTTGCTATAAGAACATACTCTGTTTTATTTAAAAACTTGTTTTTTAATCACACCGATAAAATTAGAAGGAGGAAGTACCGGCTGTATCAGAAGCGTAAAGGTTTGTGTGCATTGGGTAAAAGTCCATTGCTTGCCGTAATAGTGAAGATAAATACTCCAACTGTGCCAGGTTTAGGAATACCTGAAAGAGTTGCAGTTCCATCTCCATTATCTACAAAAGTGACCCCAGAAGGTAGAGTCCCGGCTTCAGTAATCGTAGGATTTGGAAAGCCGCTTGTTGTCACCGTATAGCTAGAAAATACTCCCACTTCAAATGAGGCTGTATTGGCTGAAGTAATCTGTGGAGAAAGGCCAAATCCTAAAGCTTGTGTATCGTCAAAAACGGTCTGTGAAGGTAGATTAACGCCTCCAAACAGTATCATTTGACCACTAATAGGGTTAAAGTCAAAGCTGGAAAATTCCCGAGCTTGAGGAGGATCTATGGGGAATAATTGCGTCCATGTATTTGCTTTACCATCATAGGCCCATGTGTCATTATAAGTACCGCTGAGATAACCACCACCGAATAAAATTATTTGACCGCTAAAGGAATTAAATTTTAAAGCTTCGCCATATCGGGCCGGAGGCGAGAAGCAGGAAATAATTGAGTCCAAGAATATGTATTGTTTAGGTGATTGTAGAGTAACGCCCAGGTGTCATTGAGAAGAGTTCCGCCTGTATTATTACTATAGCCTCCAAATAGAATGATCTGGCCAATAGTAGGATCAAAGGCCATGGAAGCCGAATCTCGGGCCGGGGGCGAACCGATGGTGGTTAATTGAGTCCACGTATTTGCTGTCGCATCATATGCCCAGGTGTCATTCTTGTCTAAATTTAAGCTTAACAAATCCTGCGAATAGTATCATACGGCCACTGCATGGATCAAAGGCCAAGGAAGCTCCATTACGAGCTGGAGGAGAAAGTAAAGGAGTCACTTCAGTCCATATATTGCTTGAGGAGTCATATGTCCACGTATCCGCATAAACTACTGCGCCTGGCCCATGACCGCCAAACAAAATGATTTTACCACTAGTGGGATCAAAGTCCATACGGGCCGAATTTCGGGCAGGTGGAGAAATGGGAGGAGTCAATTCTGTCCATATATTGTTTACAACATCATATGCCCATGTATCGTTAAAATAGGTTCCATCATAGTGATTAATCCCACCAAACAATATGATTTTACCACTGGTAGGGATCAAACAACATGAGGGCTAAATCTAGCTGGGGGAAAGATGGGGGTTCAAATCTTTCCAAAACAACACAGCATTAGAAGGAATTCCATAAATCCAGGTGTCGTTAAGATTCACCACCGTTCCCTGAGCCTCCAAAGAAAACGATATTCCCACTGCAAGGGTCAAAGTCCATTGCAGCGCCATAGCGTGCTGTAGGAGAGATTATGGAAGGACCAATTCTTTCCATGTATTGGCATTTGTCAGCATTAAATACCCATGTTTTATTTACCAAACCACTATTCCCATTTCCGCCAAACAATACTATTTGTCCATTCGATTGATTAAATGCCATCGAAGCTCCGTATCGAGGAGCTGGAGAACTGTGGGGATTTAATATGTGTCCAGGTATTGGCATTGTCTCTTTGCATTAAACGCCCATGTATCGTTAAACAAGCCACTAGGAATTATTTCCTCCAAAAGAATAATTTGACCGCTAGAGGGATCAAAGGCTAAAGAAGCGCTATAGCGTGCTGAAGGGGAGGCCGAAGGATTTAAATTTGTCCAGGTGTTAGAATTGTCTCTAGTATCAAATGCCCAAGTATCATTAACAAACTGCTTGGATCATATCCTCCAAAAACAATAATTTGGCCGCTGGATGGATCAAAGACCATGGAAGCGCCATAACGAGCGGAGGGAGACAGAAGATGGTGTTAATTCCGTCCAACATTAGCTGTTGAATCAAATGTCCAAGTATCGCCAAGGTGTCCCATTATCGTAGCCTCCAAATAAGATGATTAGACCACTGCTTGAATCAAATACCATGGAAGCTGACTGTCTGGCAGATGGAGAGGTAGATAGGACTTAATTCTGTCCACGTATTACTTGAAGGAATTGAAACTCCAAGTATCGCCATAACTGACTCCATCTTGAAAGCCCCCAAACAAAACGATATTGTCCATTCAAGGATCAAAAGCTATGGAAGGAAATTCCCTTGCAGATGGTGCATTTAAAGGATTTAACTCTTCCAATTAAACGGAAGGGCATTCGCTGCCAGATGATTAGCCAAAAAGAGATACAGAAAGTAAATAATAAACTTAAAAATTTGTCTTTGAAAAGTAACATTTAATCCTCTTATGTTAGTGTTCATTTCATTTAAAATCAGATGCCAAATTTTCCTGGCAACTAATCGTTAATAATCGTTATAGGAACAGGTTGGCTCGCTATATTGACAGAGTTAATAGCCACTATTTCATAATTTATGTTGGATCTTTTGGAGTTAAGGCAGGTTTTAAAAACTAATTTTGAGCCTGCAGGAATCGTATCGACTAGAATTCCATTTTTATAAATCTGATATGAAATAATGTCGGGAGAGGGACTAGGATCCCAATGTGCAATGAGGATATATTCCGTCCTGTCTAAAATTGTTCTTTTTAATCACTCCAATAAAATTGGAAGGAGGAAGTACCGGTTGTATTAGAAGCGTAAAAGTTTGAGTAGCATCGGGTGAAAGGCCATTGTTTGCAGTAATAGTAATGATAAATACTCCAACTGTATTAGGATAGGCGTGCCGGAAAGGGTCGCTGTTCCATCCCCATTATCGACAAATGTGATGCCGGAAGGTAGGGTGCCGATTTCAGTAATCGTGGGATTCGGAAATCCACTTGTTGTCACAGTAAAGCTAGAAAACTCACCCACTTCGAAAGAGGCTTCGTTGGCCGAAGTAATCTGTGGAGGAACACCAAATCCTAAAGCTTGGGTATCGTCATAAACATCTGAGAAGGAATATCGACTCCTCCAAACAAAATCATTTGACCACTCGATAGGATTAAATACAAAGGCAGGAAATTCCCTGGCTCCAGGGGGATTTATAGGATTTAATTGCGTCCAACTATTCGATTTGCCATCATAGGCCCAAGTCTCGTTATATGTGCCGGTTAGAAACCCCCCACCGAATAATATCAGTTGGCCACTGGCGGGATCAAATTTCATTCCATAGCCATAGCGGATTGAAGGCGGACTTGGAGGGGAATAAGTCTATCCAAGTATACGTATTGGTTAGTTTGATCAAAAGTAAATCCCCATGTGTCATTGAGAGGAGTTCCGCCTGAATTGCTATAGCCGCCAAACAAAATCAACTGCCCACTAGATAATCAAAAGCCATGGAAGCAGAATCTCTCGCCGGTGGGAACCGATAGTGGTTAATTGAGTCCAAGTATTTGCATGTGCATCATATGCCCAGTGTCATTAAAGTCACATTAGCTCGTCAAATCCCGCCAAACAAAATTAGTACGTCCGCTGCATTGATCAAATCAATAGCAGCCCATTTCGAGCTGCAGGTGAGGTAGGAGGAGTCACATTTGTCCATGTATTGCTTGAGGAGTCATATGACCATGTATCTCCCAAATATGCCACCGGGGCCATGGCCAGCCAAACAAAATGATTTTCCCACTCGAAGGATCAAATTCCATCGGGCAGAATTTCGGGCAGAGGAGAATTAATGGAAAAATTCAGTCCATAAGTTTTTTGTGACATCATATGCCCAAGTATCGTTTAAATAGGTTCCCCCCTCATGGGTAATACCCCCAAACAAAATCATACGGCCAGTGGGGATCAAAGGTAAAGCAGGGACTAAATCGAGCCGAGGGGGATGAGGGGTTAAAATTATCTTCCAAAATAATACTGCATTTGAAGGGAGTCCAAAAGCCCACGTATCGTTAAGATCACCATTATTTCCTGCTCCTCCGAATAAAATGATCTGACCGCTGCTGAGGGTCAAAGTTCATCGTTGCACCGTATCGTGCTGGTGGAGAGGTAGGAAGGGTCATTTTTGCCCATGTATTGGCATTGTCTCTTGCATCGAATCCCCATGTGTCGTTTAACAAGCTGTTATTGCCTTACCCCCAAAAAAAGCATTCAGACCATTGACTGATTAAAGGCCATGATGGCGCTGTATCTAGGTTCAGGAGAACTAGAGGGATTAAATTTTGTCCACGTATTGGCATTGTCGTGGGGGTTGAATGCCCAGCTGTCGTTCAGCAATCCACTGGGGCCCTTTCCTCCAAATAAAAACATTTGACCGTTGCATGGATTAAAGTCCATCGAAGCCCCTAAAGGGCAGAAGGAGGATTGGCTGGATGTCAAGTTTATCCAGTATTCGCATTGACGTGGCATCAAATGCCCAAGTGTCATTAAAATAACTGCTTCCATTATAACCCCCAAAAAGAATCAATTGCCCGCTGCTCGCATCATAGTCCATAGCAGCCCCATATCGAGCAGAAGGTGAGGAGGGAGGGGTTAATTCTGTCCACATATTGGCGATGATCAAAGACCCAGGTATCGCCAAGCTGCGTGCCATTATTATAGCCTCCAAACAAAATGATAATTCCCCTACTTTGATCAAAGACCATACTCGCTTTTTCTCTAGCAGAAGGAGAAATAGGGGGAGTTAATTCTGTCCATGAATTAGTTGAACTATCAAATACCCACGTGTCACCTAGGCTGATGCCATTATGTGAGCCTCCAAATAAAACGATTTGCCCGCTGCTAGGATCAAAAGCCTGCGAAGAAAATTCCCTTGGGGAAGGAGGGTTTAACGAATTTAAATCTGTCCAATTAAATGGAAGAGTGTTTGCTGTGATCTGGCTGACAAAAAAAATGAAAACTATAAGGAGAAATTTTAGATAGACTCTTTTTTTTTTAACCCTAACATGGTCCCCTCCATACTCGAAAAATTTTACTAGGATAGGTTTGAGACCCATTGGCAAAGAGATTATGCAAAGGTTTGATTTTAATCAAAGAGGAAATTTGTCAAAAGATGCTCTAGCAGCAAGGGATTTTTTTCTGAAAAAGGCATGGCCTCTCCCTCCCCTTTTTTTATAAATTCTTTTCCAAAAACGATCTTCTTGGATAGGATTCATATCTAGATAACTTCAAAGATTGGACGGAACCTTGCTTAAGGCATTTATCGGGGCTCTTTGCCTCTGTTTTCCTCTACACGCAGAGAAAGTGGTGCAGTGCATTGCGAATTTTGCGGTGGATGAGGCGTACTATTCGCGCGTTCTGCAAGAGAGGGGATATTCGGGAAGAAGAGTCCGCACGGATATTGAGAAATACGATGCGCAGTTGTTGAAGAAAAAAGGGAATGGGTTGTGGCAGAAGCTCCAGTCCTTTTTCTCTTCTCCCCTCACTTTCCTGGAGGAGAATGTCGACAAGATCGTCTTTTTTAATTTGTCTCTAAGACGTTAAAAAAATATGCCCTCGATAAGCTTCCGAAGGAGAAGGTTGTCCTCTTTCTATGGGAACCGAAAACTGTCTTGCCGGGGACGTACGCCCCAGCCATCTTGGACGGCTTTTCGAAGATCTATACATGGGATGATTCGTTGGTCGATGGGAAGCGGTTTTGCAAGTTCAACTACGCTGTCCTTTCTGAGATGATCGAGGGATTCCTGCATTTGGAGAAAAGAAATTCTGCACCCTCATGGCGTCTAATTTAAAGAGCCCCTACCCTTGTGAACTTTATTCAGAGAGAGAAAAGGTGATCGATTTCTTTGAACAAAAAGAAGAGGCGGATTTTGAATTTTGGGGAAGGGGATGGGACAAGGAGCGCCATCTAAGTTATCGGTGGCAAGCTAATGATAAAATCAGCGTTATCAAAAACTATCGGTTCACTATCTGTTATGAAAATACCAGCGATGCCCCTGGCTACATCACAGAGAAGATTTTCGAGTGTTTTCAGGCGGGAACCTCGGTTCCCATTTATTGGGGAGCTCCCAATGTCGTGGATTACATTCCCAAGGAGTGTTTTATCGATCGACGCGACTTTGTGACGCTAGAGGAGCTGTACCAGTTCCTAAAAGAGATGCCCGAAGAGCGCTACGCAAAGTATCTGACCCACATGCGCCACTTCCTAAGCAGTGACGCTGCGCAGCAGTTTAGCTCGAAGCAACTCGATGAGGCATTCTATCGAGCTGTGGTTGGGCCCTAGATAGTGCCTTCTTCTTTTCGTTTTTTTGTTTCTTCTGGACTGAGAGCCTCTTCTTGTTCGTTATATTGATAGTCTTCAGTGTCGCCTCTTGCATCCTCCGGCGTCATGAATGGTTTTTTTAAAAAATCACCTGGCCCTTTATCATGATCAAAATTAAGAGGCTTAGGATCATCAGATTTTTCTTTCTTTTTTTTACGTGACATATAACTTTCCTTTTATCTCAAATTCTCTATAAGCCTTCTGTTTAATGAGATAATCGATGTATTTGCGGAAGGCGGTGGCGATTTTGCGCGCCGTTTGCGATGCACTGTTCTAAGAGGGCGATGAATTCTTCCTCGGGAAGCTTTAGATAGTGGGCAAAGCCCCGAGCTTGTTCTAGTAGGCAGGGGTTTTCGTGGTACTCCTGCATCACCGTTTTTCCTGTTCCCTTAACAAAGCCTTTATACTTTAAATTGCTCTTCTGGATCAGTTTCATGTCCTGCGCTAGCTTAGGGCTCGAGAAGACATAGGCCCAGTAGGCGAAGTCGGAGACCTCGCTGCTTACGATGGCGCCAATTTGCCTCAGGTGTTTCTCCTTACCCATGAGGGAAAAGACCCCTTCGTGGGCGACAGTCACGATCGTCTCTTCTATGAGTTCTTTGTTTTTTTCGCTGATTTTCAGGATTGAATTTGCAGTTGGACTGCATGTGTATAGAAAAGAGACTGTGGTAATTCATGAAGAACAAGGTTCCGCCGATGAGGAGGGCGAGAAAAACTACAACATAGATCCAAATTTTCTTCCGCTTTTTTCCAAAGGCCATGTTTTCCCATAATATTGCAACTCTGGCTTTATAATATTCATTTAGATTTAAATTGCAATTATTGTGAAAAAACATTCGCTGCGCCAGCAGCGAATGTTTTTGTTCGAGAGATTAGAAGTTTTGGTTCGTGTCGGCCATGAAATTGGTGTTGTTCGCGAGGGTCATGTAGGGGCTCCTGGCGATGCGCCGTTTGCCAAAGGAGTAGGTGAGGCCGAAGAAGAGGTTTGTGCCATCGTTCTTGGCGGAGAAGACACCCGCTCTCCCTCTCGCACCCATGTAGGAGCCATGCCCTTCGATGCTCAACGAGTGTGTGACGGGAACGGAGAACTGAGCGCCGACGATGAATGTGCCCGCTCTTCCCGATTCGTACTTCAGGCCGCGTCGTAGGGGGTTCCCACCCAGAGCATGCCATAACCATGGGTCTTAAAGGTGTGATTCCAGAAGAGGTTGACTTGGCTGATCCCTCGAAAACGGAGCGGGATGTTCTGTGATTTTTCATGATCGGTCTGGATGCCATAGGTTCCCCAAAACCCTATCTCATTGCCTCCTTTGATGCGATACCCAAATTGCCCGCGGATCTGATCGAAATCGGGGTTGACAGCGAAGACTCCGAAGTTTTTGTTCAGCATCCAATCATAAGCGATCCCTGCGTTCCATCCTGCGCGATTGGGGGTTTGCCAAGAGGCAGCGATCGTGAGGAATCCCTGCTGTTGATAGGTCTTTGAGTTTTTAAAGGGCGTCGAAGATCTGCCTGCCCATTCGTAAAGGCCGTAGCTTCCAGCGAGTTGTGTCGAAAAAGAGCAGGGGAGGGGAACGGTCAAGTTGGCGGCTGTCAGGGCTCCAAAGGAGTCTTTCCAACTTCCTGAAGGGATGTCCCGGAAATCATCGAGGGCTAAGGTTAGGTCGAAGCCGACGGGACAAGAGGATTTATAGTACAAGGGATGTTTACACTTCACCTGGTTCGCAGTTTTGTCGCGGGACGGGCGAACTGCGGGGCTTTGACGACATCCTACGGTCATCACTTGAGCCGAGTCTGGAGTTGAGTTGAGTGTTGTGGGGCTAGAGTTTTCTTCGGCATGGCTGAAAAGACATCCGAGTAGGGGGGTGATTCCGATGAGTGAGCGAAGCGATTTGTTCATAGTTCCTCAAAAAAAATGTAGAAATTTTACTGTCTGTTATATATTTTTTTCTTCATAAGGTCAACCGATTATTTTATGGCGATCATGAGATTTCTCTTCCTCTTTTTTTTGTGCATCGAATGCTATGCATCTCAAGAAGAGAGGTGTTTAATTAATATGCGACAAGTGACTTTTCCTTCCATGGGGTTTGAAAAAGCGGGCGAGTCTTACTTTTCTCCAGATGGGAAGTCTCTCATTTTTCAGGCGGTGCCCACAGGGGAAAAGTATTACCAGATCTACACGTTGGATCTAGAGACTTCTCAGTTGCGAAGGGTCAGCACGGGTAAAGGGGCTTGCACCTGTGGCTTTTATAGGCCCGATGGAGAGAAGATCCTCTTTGCCTCGAGTCATGAAGCGCCGCCGTTAGTGCCTCAAGAAAAAAGAGAGACCCCTCACGCTATCACTGGGAGCTAACTCCCTATATGAATATCTATGAGGCGAATGTAGATGGCTCTTGTTTGAGGAGGCTCACTTCGGGATCCGCCTATCACGCAGAGTGTGCCTTTTCGCCTGATGGGGAAAGGATCGTCTATGCGAGTAATGAAAGCGGGAGCATGAATCTCTACATTTGCGATGCAGATGGGGCAAATGCATTTGATCTGACCAAAGGAGTGGATTGTTATAATGGAGGGCCTTTCTTTTCTCCCGATGGCGAGTGGGTCGTTTTTCGAGCGGATCGTCAGGAAAAAGACTTGCTGCAGCTGTTCCTCATTCGCTCTGATGGATCAGAGGAAAGGCAATTGACGCAGAATCAGCATGTGAATTGGGCTCCTTTTTGGCACTCCAATGGGAGAGTGATCGCTTACACGACCTCTAAACATGGCCATAGGGCTTACCAGATTTATTTGTTGGATATTGAAACAGGGGGTGAGCATCGCTTGACCTATAGCGATACTTTTGAGGGGTTGGCTAGCTTTAGCCGCGATGGGAAACAAATCACTTGGACTTCAAAACGAGGGGACGGCACGGCACAGGTTTTTGTCGCCGATTTTGTGCTGCCCCTAATATACTGCGGTCGGCATGAAAAATAGATTTTCTAGTGCGCCAAAGCCCCGGGGTTCGACGATCGGAAATGGGGGTAGTATTGATGAAATACAACCCCCATTTCCGATCGTCGAACCGCGGGAGCTTTCGCGTGCTACAAAATCTACTTTTCATGCTGACCGCAGTATAAAAAAGATTGAGAGAATATGTGGAAAATACTTTTAGGGGTTGTCGTGACCTGTTGTGTCTACGGGCAAAATCAGACGTCATATGTGACGTTGCCTTTGCCGGAAGACACATTGCCCTTTCGCCTCTCGATTGAGCAAGCCTCTTTCTCTTTACCAGCTGGCTTGCAGTCCTATGTATCGGCTCAATACAAGGGGGAATGGCTCTTATTATCGGGCAGAACCTATGGGTTACACGGCTTTTTGGGGGATACTTTTCCCGTCGCTTCCCAAAATACAGAGGTCTATGTCGTAAATCTAAAGACAGGGGTTATCGTTTCTAGATCTCTCACAGACTCTTCTGCACATCTCTCTCAAGAGCAAATCGATCAGTTATCTGTGACAAACGCCTTGTTTTTCCAAGGAGAAGGATCTGATACGCTGTATATGGTGGGAGGCTATGGCTTCAATACGGCTACGGGAACTTACGAGACTCAGTCGGTTCTCACAGCTATCGATGTGCCTAACTTAATCAAATGGGTGAAGCAAAAACCAAAGTGTAAAAGTGCTGCTAAATGTATGCGCAGCGTTTCTAATCCGCTCCTCCAGGTAACAGGGGGAGTCATGCGCCAATCAGATCCCCATCAACCCTATCTTCTCGGCCTCGGTCATAATTTTTCAGGGCGTTATGTCGATACGACTGCCAATGGGATCTATACCTATCAAATCCGTCCTTTTCAAATCATCGATACGGGAAAAGATCTCTTGGTACAGCCTTATGCGCAGCCCACCCCCATCGCGAGTTATAGACGGAGGGATTTGAACATCGTCCCCATCATCAAAAAGCAGGGGCATTCCTTAGAGCAATCATTTGTGGTTTTTGGAGGAGTTTTTACACCTGGGGATGATTTCGGAGCGTGGACGATTCCTATCGAGGTGGCACCTAATGGGTCTTCTCGCATGTTAAATCCCTCTAATCCCAATACCTTTGCTCAGGGGATGAATAATTACCAATGTCCCCATGCAGGGTTGTATTCCCATAAGACAGGGGATATGTATACAGTTCTATGTGGGGGAATTAGTTTTCTCTATTCGGTAAACGGAGGGTTTTACTCTCCTGGAGGGTCGTTCATTGAAGATGCTGAGTTGGGATTTACCAATGACGTCACGACGATCCAGATCGATTCCTCAGGACACTACCGACAGTATTTCATGAGCGCGACATATCCAGTGGTCACTCCCTCTTTTGGGACAACACCAGGACCCGATCTCTTGTTTGGATCGGGAGCTAACTTTTTCCCAGCAGATGGTTTGCCACACTACCCGAATGGGGTCATCGCACTCGATAAATTGGGATCGTCCCCTGTGCTTCTAGGCTATATCGTCGGAGGAATTCAGAGCTCTATGGCGGAGACGGATAGCGAATTCGGCAATGTCGACACACGCGCTTCCAATTACATTTTCAAGGTCACGTTGATACCTCACTGAACCGCTTTCCTTCTCTACGAGGATAAATACGACATATTGTTTCCTTTTAGGGAAGGAAAGGTGTGTTTTCCTGTTTCAAGTTCCTGATTTTTAGCTTGTTGTGGTTTTTTTATTGCGGTTTTTAAATGGTTTGGATATACACCGCCCGAAGCCGTTAAAATATTAAATTGAGGAAACCATGGGGAAAATCGTTGCGTTGCTTCTTTTGAGTTTAGCAGTTATGGGGGGAGGGGATGGGGAGGAGATTCTCCCTCTAGAGGTCATTTCTTATGAGGACTTTATTGCAAAAGAGGCAGGGGCGTTGGCCATTATGGAAACTGCCTTGTATCAGAAGGGAATCGTAGGGATCAAGGGGATTCCCGGTTATCGAGAAAAGGTAGAGCGCTTCATCGAATGTGTGCGCCAATTTTCCGCCTTGCCAGAGGAGATCAAGGAGCAGTATGCGCCAGACCATGCGCGAGGGGACTTATTCCTCGGCTACGAAAAGGGTAAGGAGAAGTTTCGGCGTCCAGATGGGAGGTGGTTCATCGATGACTTAAAGGTCTCTTATTATGGATTCGTTCCTGATGTAGCGATGAATAAGTGGCCCGTCGAGATGGACTTAAAGACCCCCTTTTTGGAATTAGGGACTGTAATGGGTGAAATGGGGAAGGCTATGATGCAGCAATTGGGGCTGATCGGAGAGAAGACAGGACTCTTTTTGAACGAGACCCCGGCGCTCGGCCGCATGCTCCACTACGTCAAATGTGGGGAGGAAACCAATGACAATCCCTTTTGGTGTGGGGCGCATTTCGATCACTCCCTATTTACCGTCTTGATTCCCGCTTTTTATTATGACGGGGATGTCGAGGTTCAAGAGCCGGAGGAGGCGGGTCTTTTCGTCAAGACGGACTCTGATGGAGTGTTTCGAAAGATTGCCGCAGCGGATCACGATGTCTTGCTCTTTCAAGTCGGCGAGTTCGGTCAGCTCGTCGCCAATGATGCGATCCGGGCGACAGAGCACCGCGTGCACAAGGCGTTGGGGTCTATCGAGCGCTATGCTATGGCTGTATTTTGCCTCGCCCCGATGGAAGCTGTCATTCATTCCACTTCTGAATTAGCCAAAGATGTGCGGTATGGGGAGGGGGGACCTGGTACGCCTTGTTCCTACCGCCAGTGGACAGAGGCGACTTTTAACCGTTTTTTGGTCAAAGAAGATTAGGGCTCGCTATTACTGCCTCTAGATTGTGATGACGATAGGAAAGGCGTCTGTGTGTTTGGAGGAACCGTACACGCCTTGCTGGCGGTTATAGAGCTTGTATTGGAAGAAGTCGATGGTGTGGCAGTAGATCTTGAACAAGCTCTTTAAGGAGTGCGCTTCGAATTGAAGCCGCACTTTCCCTTTGAGATCTTTCCAGAAGAGCAATTCTCCGAATAGGGGACTTTCAAAACCGTACGAAGTTCCTGATTTATGGGGATGAGAGGAACGTCTTTGGCTCACTCCTGGCAGTTGGGTGAGTTTTCGGAATAATGTGTTGGCCTTTTTTCCGCGGACGAGGACATTGGCTCCCTTCATCATTTTTCTGAGATATTTTGAGATGGCGGGATTAGAGAGAAAGTCGATGAGGGCCTTGGGTGCAAGAGAGGGATCGTTGGAGGCAAGGCGTTTTAAGATGGCTTGTGTGTCTTTAGGATCGGGAAGGTGCAAGGACTGAAAGAGGCGCTCACGTGCTTTGGTGACCGTTTCGCTGCGGAAGAGTTTGTTGAAGATCCGGCTACAGGCTTTGAGCGTGAATTTGATGCTGTGGAGGAAGAAGAGGAGGCTGATGAGGAGATAGCGCACAGGGCGCGGGGGGAGTTGATGGGTAATCGCATCCTTTTTTTTCCTCGAAAAATGCGCGGAAAACTCTTTTCCCTCGATCAGAATCTCTTTTCCCGTTTTTAGGATAGTGACAGAGTGGTTTCTTTTGCGCGTGGTGAGCGCTCCTTTCGTATGCTTGGTCGTAAGTCCTAAGATATGGTTGAGCTCTTTTTGAGCTTCCAGAGAGTAGGTGATCTTTTTCGATGGGATTTTCAATTGAGCAGAAAGGCCCCTTTCGCTAAATCCTTTAAGGGAGAAATTGGTCAAAATAGCGTGTACTGTCTTGCCGCCTAGCGTCACCTTTCCCTTGTAATCGTGAACGACCCTGGGACCTTTTTGTCTCTTATGAGGGGGAAGGCGGAAAGCAGCTCTTTGGATCTTGTTCCCTGTCTGTTTGAACTTCCAGCGTTTAGCATTTATTTTCTTGGTGTAGTACCCCGTATTCCCTTCAGCATCCATCCCTTCCACTTGTAATCGTTTTCCGTTATGGCCTAAGCCGATGTGGGAGGTGAGGTGGGCTTTTCCTCGTAGAGAAATAGGATGCTGTTCCTTCCATTCTTTGGATGAGGAAATGGATCGGGTATACATTTTGTGGGTCTCTTCCCCTTGAGCGTTGTTACCGCGTTGCAATAGGAAGAGGGTCGAGCCACTTGCATCCATTGCCTCTGCAACGAAACGTCCTTTTTCAGGGCCTAAGATCTCATTTTGAAATTTGTTGGGAAGGTCGCGATCTGCGAAAAAAATCTGCGTTCCCTTTGGGCTCAGCATGTAGAGTCGTGTCTTTGTCTTTGTTTGAGCTAGTGCCAGGCTGCGCGCCCGTTCCATGGTGTATAAAGCGGCCGGCTTGAGGAAGTTCACCAACGGGGAAACTCCCTTTAAATGGAACCAATTTTTGCGCCATTTAGGGGAGGGGGAAAGTGACTCTGCGTGGGTGGAGTACACCCGATTATTTTTGTCGATGACAGCTAGGAGTGCTCCCATCGGCTACGATCTGGGAGATCTTCGTTAGCAAATGCAAGTCGTTTCCACAAGTCTTTATGTTTGGGATCAATCGGTTGAAAATAAAGTTTACCCTTGCGCAGGAGGTAGTGGTGTTTGTGGTCGGAGACGCTAATCGGAGGGGGAGTAAAATGGCGGCGAGGGAAAACAGAAGGGTTTGTCATTTTTTGTTTGTTTTTAGTGTTGTTTATAGATTATAACAAAACTGAAAAATTAATCGTTTTTTTATTTCAATATGGTTTACATTAAGCTCTTAAGCCGCTTTTGTTGTGTTTGTACATAGAGTGTGGGTAAAAACGGTGTTATATAAATTTTTTAAGGATCTATGTCGGCTATTGTCAAGGGCATTTGAACTCTGATTTTTCAGGGGGTAAAAACAGTAAATAAAAAAATGTTATATTCAATTTAGATCTGTTGCTAGTACAGCAGATCTATTAGGGAGTTTTACCTCGGCATAAAAAGTAGTCTCTATCCGCTTCCAAGCGGGAAGTCCGTTAGGGCTTTTTTATAGATCCTACTTCACCGAGGGCTTCTCAGGGTACCAAAGCCTCTCAGAGAGGTTTTAGAGGATTGGTCGTGTGTCATTCACAGCTGATCTTCGTCAAAATGCTTGAGAAAAAGGCTCTCTAGCCCTTCCCTCTTTTCATTTTACCTGCGATGGTAGGTAGATGCACTTTAGGGGGAGGGTGTTTTTTTATCTCTTAATTTTTCGAAATACTCGAGCCGTTTTTTCATCTCCCTCTCAAACCCTCTCTCTTGGGGAGTGTAGAACTTGTGACGTCCCACCTCTTTAGGAAAATAGTCTTGCCCTGAGAAAGCGAGGGGGAGGTCGTGGTCGTATTCATAGCCTTTTCCATATCCGAGCATTTTCATCAGAGTTGTCGGCGCATTGAGAATGATCTCAGGAGGTGGGGATTGGGTCGTTTTTTTTGCGAGCTCTCTCGCTTTTCCATAGGCGACGTAGACAGCGTTGCTCTTGGGAGCTAGGGCCAAATAAACGACGAGCTGGGCAAGAGCGAGCTCTCCCTCTGGAGAGCCGAGCCGATCGAACGTCTCCCACGCAGCAATCGCAAGACTGAGCGCTTGCGGGTCGGCAAGGGCGATATCCTCCGTTGCGGCGCGGACCAAGCGGCGCGCGATGAAATGGGGATCCTCTCCTCCTTCGAGCATTCTTGCGAACCAGTAGAGCGCGGCATCGGGATCGGAGCCGCGGATCGATTTGTGCAGAGCGGAGATGAGGTTGTAGTGCCCCTCTCCTTGCTTGTCATAGAGGGCAGGGCGCCTTTGCGTCAAAGGCTCCAACTCTTCAATCCCAACGGGTGAGTCGGGACGTTGGATGTGTTCAAAATTTTCGATGAGATTGATCAGATGGCGCGCATCTCCTTGTGCGTATTCGATGAGCAATCTGCGCGCGGGCTCTGTGAAGCGCACTGAAGGGAGTACTGTTTCACAACGGGAGATGATTTGATCGAGGTGTTCGGGATCTAACGGTTTTAAGGTGAGGACTCTTAAGCGGGATAAAAGCGCGTCATTTAACGCAAAGGAAGGATTTTCCGTCGTAGCCCCGATGAGAGTGAGGAGTCCCTTTTCGACAAAAGGGAGGAAGATATCCTGTTGTGCCTTATTGAATCGGTGGATTTCATCGATGAAGAGAAGCGTCTGTGGGTATAAGAGAGGTTGTTCTTCGATTTCTTGGATGATTTTTTTCAAATCCGCAGATCCTGTGAAGATCGCGCTGAGTGCGAGATAGCGACACTGAAACGTCTTAGCATACGCTCGAGCGAGCGTCGTCTTTCCACAGCCAGGAGGTCCCCAGAGTAGGAGGGAGATCGGCTGGTTGGATTGCTGGATCTGCGTTAAAAACCCTTTAGGACCCAGGAGGTGGTCTTGCCCGATGACCTCCTCCAGGCGATGCGGGCGCAGTCGCTCCGCAAGAGGCACTTTTCTCATAGATTTTTCTTGCGAATCCAGTGGGGTTCACGGCGCCAGTGGATGAGAAGGGGAATGATGCACATGAAAAAGAGCCCTCCACAAAGAGAGAGATCGTAGACGAGCGTGCTCCCGACATTCAATTGAGTCGGCGGAACAAATCCCAGCGCGATAGCAAAGAGAGAGGCTATAATTCCCAGCGAGCCAAAGAACCAAATCCCCTTTTTCTGCAGCGGTACTCTATAGGCTCTAGGGACATTGGGTTTGGAATAGCGCAACTTGATAGCGGCTAGGAACATGAAGATGTACATGATCAAGTAGCTCTGTGCGCTCAATACCGTTAGAGTCCAGAAGGCGCTGCTGATAGAGGGCATATAGAGAAAGATGAGGGAGGTGAACGTCACGATGATCGCCTGCACGACGAGTAAACTCACAGGGACATCCCTCTTATTTTTCTTTTGGAGCAAAGGAGGAAGATTGCCGTGGAAAGAGGTCGCGTAGAGCCCTCTAACCGGTCCTATGATCCAGGAGTTAACCTCCGCAATGGCCCCGATGACGAGTAAAAAAGCCATGATGGGGAGGAACCAGGTGAAGTTGTAGTGGGAAAAGAAAGTCTGAAAGGCTTCGATGAGTCCTGAAACGAGGGAGATCTCTTCTTTAGGAATTACCATTGCAATGGAAAGGGATCCGAGGAGGAAGACGAAGAAAGTGATCAGAGCACCTAAAATAATCGCTCTTGGGTAATTTCTCTGTGGATTTGCGACATCGCTCGCATAAGCCGCCGATACTTCGAGCCCGGCAAAAGCGAGAAATAGCCCAGAGAGAAAAACTAGATTTCCCAGACTGCTTAAGTCGGGGATGAGAGCGCCCCAAGTTAAAGGGGTCTGAATGGGATTACCTCCGAAGATCCAAGCAGCTCCCAGGGAGATGATGAGAATACCCGGTGCAATCGTTCCGAGCAGCACCCCGATCGTGCTGAACCATCCCGAAGTTTTAATCCCTAAGCAGTTGAGCCAGGTCATTCCCCAGTAGCCGATTAAAACGACGCTTAGGATGAAGAACTTATTCTTTGCAAGACCGGGTGAGATCACATAGGCGAGGGTCGCCGCTACGAATGACATGATCACTGGATACCAGGCGACATTGTGAACCCATTGCATCCAGATCGCAAAAAACCCCCAACGGTCCCCAAAAGCCTCCCGGACCCAGATGTAAATCCCCCCCGACTTAGGCCATCCCGTCGCAAGTTCTGCAGAAATGAGGGCACAAGGAATGAGGAAAAAGAGAGCGACGACGAGGAAAAAGAATAAAACCCCCAAGCCATATTCGGCGACAAGCGGCAAGTTGCGCAGGCTCGCCATGATGGAAACGTTCAGCATCGCCAGCATGAAAATGCTGATCACTCTTCTAGGTTTCTCGCTGATCATAGGATAAGTCCTTAAATTGCACTGTTATCCGTCATGATAGAAGCAAATGTTTTATAAGGGAAGTTGTTTTCTACTGAATTTTGAAACTTTTAGGTTGTTTCGGTATGCAAGTCAGATGGTTGCTGTTTTTACTTTTTATGCAGTTGAGAAATTGGTTTATTTTTTAATTTGCTCAGTGTAATTTAATAATCAAAGGGTGGATGTTTGAAGTAAAAACAAAGCTGAATCCCTTTAAAACAATCATATAATCTAGGAGAGAAGTCATGAAAGAGCGCAACAAACCCGAACAATACCCAAAAAAACAACAACCACAGCAATCTAGCAAATGGCCTCAACAAAAACCAGCGCAAAAACCATTTGGCCAAAATCGATCTGAAGGGCGATCTGACGAAGGCAAAAAGTGGTAGTTTAATTCTCATCCATAGGGAGCTCCGGCTCCCTTCTTCTTCCTCGAACTGGTTGCAAAAATCAAGCATCCAGTTCTCCCGCTTGTTTTTTATTAGAAAATAGTCTAGCATAAGCCCAAATGATCTTCACACCCAAGTCCACTTGGGTTACATACTGGAGAGGTGGCTTATGAAGCGTTTAGTCGGTGTTTGTCTATCGGTTATTGCGACATTGGTAATGAGCCCTACTTACTTAACCGCTGGAGAGGAAACTATGCATTTTAACGAACCTGCAAAACCCATGGAATTCGAGAAGGAGAAAAAATACAGTGCGGTTATCCACACCTCTAAGGGGGATATCACCTGTCAGTTAAATCCAGAGGTAGCACCCCTCTCTGTCACGAACTTCATCCAGCTCGCTAAGGGCGGTTTTTACAACGGCTTGATCTTCCACCGGGTGGTTCCCAACTTTGTCGTCCAAGGAGGCGATCCCGACGGAACAGGGCGAGGTGGTCCTGGGTATACGATTCCCTCTGAGATCAAGTTATCTCACGCGAAGGGAGCATTGGCCTGGGCGCGCTTGCCAGACAATGTCAATCCCAAAAAGAGATCGAGTGGATCTCAATTCTACATCACTCTCGAAAACATCCCTTATTTAGATGGAGAGTACTCTGTGTTCGGATCTACGACTTCAGGCATGGAGATCGTCCAGAAAATCGAGCAAGGGGATGTCATCAAAGGGATCGACATCGTCATCGAATAATTCGAGCTGCCCATCATTCCATTCTGAATATACGCAATTTCACCACAGAGAGGGGAAACCACAGAGAGGAGATTTTTTAACATGAATTTCCTCTCTGTGGTTTCCCCTCTCTGTGGTAAATTTTTTTTGTTTTTAATACAAACAATTCAATTTTAAACTAATGTTCTGAATTCAATTGGTTTGGGAATTAGTTTATTTTTTTCTCTGTTTTTGTGGACTTTTTTTTCTATTTTTTTTGAAAATTAAAATTTTTTTAGCGCAGACAAAACCCCTCTCAGAATATGCTGTGGATGGGTTTTTTTAAATTAATTTTTATATTGAAATAAAATGATTTTTTATTTTAGGTTTAAATTTAATTAGTTTCCGGGTATATTAAAAATTGTAGGATATAAATGAACAAATGGCCTCCGGTTTGAGGAAGCTAAATTAACCATCCTATGTAAGGAGGATACTATGGCAAAGGCAAGAAAAACAGCCAAAAGAAAAACTGCTAAGAGAAAAACAACTGCTAAACGCAAAACGACTGCAAAAAGACCAGCTCGACGTAAAACAACTGCTAAGAGAAAAACAACTGCTAAACGCAAAACGACTGCAAAACGCAAAACGACTGCTAAGAGAAAAACAACTACTAAAGCAAAAAGACCTGTTCGTCGCAAAAGACGTACTGCTGCTAGCAAGTAATTGCTAACTTAAGCCTTTAAGCTTAAAAGTTCTATCTAATTGTTGTCGAGCAGGTAACGAGCTTGCTCGATTTTTTTTCTTCTCGTTTCCCCATCTATTGTGTTATTTCAATATTCTCCTGCATTAAAAACTCAAAGGTTCCCATGCGCGTAAAAATCCAAGACCCTGCTGTGCGCCAAAATGTGCAGTTCCTCGTCGATGTCTTACCGAAGACAGAGGGGGCCGTCTGGGAGACAGAGCAGAGGGCCCATGCGGTCGTTAAAGCCTCCTTCGATCGGGAAACGGGGCAATTTCTTCCTGAAAAAGGGGGGGAGGTTCTCCTTTCTGGAGGCTCCTATAAGCCGATTTCTATTTCTTACCACTACGATGTTAAGATCGGTGCGGTAAGCGTTGATGTCGCTGAAGAGAGTGAGGCGTTTCAAGTAGGGGATATGGCCCCAGAGGCACGGAAGGTCCTCCTAGAGACCTTGAAAGTGATGAACACCTTGTGTCAAAAGCTCAAAGGGCCCAGCGACATTGCGACTAAAATGCAGGTCTTAAGAGATTTAGTCGTCTCCTCTGACTTTCCTGAGAAGGATCGCCCTCTCATCCTCTGTACGTGGCATCCCGTCGATCGCATGCAGGCAGAAGAGCTCCTCTCTGACAAACCTGTCGGCACCTTTTTCTTTAGAAAGGATGATTTTACACGGGTCTTAGAAACTCAACTACAACAGGGACGAAAAGCAAAGGTCCAGTGCTTCACTCTGACCTACAAAGCAGATGCAGAGAAGATTTCTGATCTCGTCTTGATCCATTCCAAAGGACGCTGGCAAATTTACGACGATGATCCTTCTCTAAAGGGACCAGGATTTAGAGATTTAAAAGAGATTATCGACCGACACTCTTTTCAGTGGAAGTTTCCTCTTTATCGAAGGAGTGGATAGGTGACAAAATCGAACGACCGACAAGAGACTACAAGCACAATCACACATCTCAAGCAGCGCACTTTTAGGCGCGTGCTGGGCGTCTTAGACCTGTTCGCGATCGGATATGGAGATCTCGGTTCTTCGATCTATTACGCTTTAGGGATCACTGCGCTTTTTGCTCTCGGATCGACGCCTATTGCTCTAGGACTCGCTGGCATCGTCTTTGTCTGCACTGCGTTGACTTACGCCGAGCTCTCCTCTATCATCCACGAATCGGGCGGATCAGCGAGTTTTTCTCGACATGTCTTTAATGATCTCATCTCCTTCATCGCAGGCTGGGGTCTTTTGCTCGATTACGTCGTGACGATCGCCATCTCTGCATTTGCAGTAGGGCCCTATTTGGGGTATTTTTTCTCCGCGCTCCACCTTCCTCCGGTTCAGATCAGTTTTACGATCGCCTTGATCGTTCTCCTCTTCCTCATGAATGTGATCGGGGTCAAGCATTCGACGCGTATCAGTCTTTTTCTGACGGTATTTACAGTGCTCACTCAGGCAGTCATCATCGCGATTGGGTGTGGAACTGTGCTCGATTTCCCCCACATCTTCGATCACATGAGCATCGGTGTGCCGAATGTCACCTGGTCGCCTACCTGGGATGAGTTTTTAAAGGGGATGGCAATGGCGATGGTCGCCTATACGGGGATCGAATCGATCGCCCAACTAGCGGCTGAAGCCAAAAGTCCGGTAAAAACGGTACCGCGCGCTGTCATGTTGACGATGGTGGTCCTTCTTGTGATCTATATGGGAATCTCTGTCGTCGCCCTTTCAGCTATCACTCCCCAAGAATTGGGGACGAAATACCTCATGAATCCCATCGCAGGGATCGTCGATGCCCTCCCATTCGGGCGAGCGATCTTGTCCCCTGTCGTGGCGATTTTGGCAGCCATCGTTCTAACCGTTGCAGCGAACGCGGGCCTCATGGGTGCCTCTCGCCTCTCTTTCAACATGGGAGAGTACTACCAGCTTCCTCGATTTTTCTATCGGATTCACCCTCGCCTGAGGACTCCGATCGTCTCTTTGGGATTTTTCACTCTGCTCACCACCTTTGTCGTTTTGGCCAGTAGAGGTAGAATGGATTTTTTAGCCGATCTCTACAATTTTGGAGCGATGATCGCCTTCTTCTCGACCCATCTCTCCCTGATTTGTCTTAGAATCAAAAAACCCCATTTAAAGCGTCCCTTTAGGATCCCCTTGAACATTCGATGGGGTAAAGTGGCGATCCCCATCAGCGCGATCATCGGGGCGTTTGCGACCCTCAGCGTCTGGTGCCTCGTCGTCTTCACAAAACCGGAAGGGCGGTATCTCGGGATCGCCTGGATGACCTTTGGGTTGATCATGTACTTTCGCTATCGGAAGGGGAGGAAGATCACCGCCACGGGGCGATTGCGCATCGAACAGATCGCCGTGCCCGGCTACAAGCCCATCAAAGTGAAGAAAATCCTCGTGCCGACAAAAGGAGGCATGAACACAGAGACGGTACAGGCGGCTTGCGAAATTGCGACCCTTCACAACGCCACTCTCACCGCGCTTCATGTCCTCGAGATCCCCGAGTCCCTTCCTTTAGATACACCGATTCCAGAGACCGTGGAAGCCGCTACAGCGGTCCTCAAGCGCGCCGAAGCGATCGCTCGCGATCTCAACGTCCCCATCGAATTCAAAATGATCCGCTCCCGATCTCTACGGGAGACGATTCTCGAAGTGGCCAAACAGGGAAAATACGACCTCATCGTGCTCGGCACCGGAGGCCACGCCGAAGAGGTCACGGCGCACGGCGTTGGCTCCCTGGCCGATACCATCCTCCGCGAGGCCCCCTGTCGCGTCTGGCTATTGCGTCAGTGAGCTCTCTTCCCCCTTCCTCTCTGTGGTTTCCCCTCTCTGTGGTAATATTTTTCACCACAGAGAGGAAGGGGAAAGAGAGGGGAATTCCCCCTAGACACTGGTCGGTATACGGAGAATGGAAGAGAGCAAGGTTTTCGTGTAGGGATGCTGGGGCTCCCTATAAAGAGACTCAGTGGGTCCCATTTCGACGAGTTTGCCGGCGTGCATGACCGCAACCCGGTCGGAGATGTGTTTGACGAGTTTTAAATCATGGGCGATGAAGAGATAGGTGAGGCCGAGCTCTCTTTGCAGGGATTTGAGGAGGTTGACGATTTGGGCCTGGACGGAGACATCTAGGGCGGAAATCGGCTCGTCGCAGACGATGAACTCTGGTTTTAGAGCGAGCGCCCTTGCGATGCCGATCCTCTGGCGCTGGCCTCCTGAAAACTCATGGGGAAAGCGCCCAAGGGCAGAGCGGGGAAGGCCGACTAGATCGAGCAGCTCGCGCAGCAGCGAAGAGATCTCTGCTTCGGGCAATGCCCGGTGGATCCGTAGGGGCTCTGCGATGATATCGGAGGTGGTCATCCGGGGATTCAAGGAAGAGTAGGGGTCTTGGAAGATGATTTGGGCCACCCTTCGAAAGGAGAAGAGTTCTTTTCGGGTGAAGTGCAGGAGATTCTTTCCTCGATAGAGGATCTCGCCAGAGGTCGGCTCTTCGAGGCGCAAGAGACACCGGCCCGTCGTCGATTTCCCACAGCCTGATTCGCCCACGAGACCCAAGGTTTCCCCTTCCTGGATCGAAAAGGAGACGTCATCGATAGCGCACAGCTTTTGCCTTTGTAAGGAGAACTCTTTTATGAGGTTTTTGACTTCGATCAGGGGAGGAGACATTTTTGTCTCCTGGGATCGTGGTTAAAGCAAGCGGCATGGTGTTCCTCTCCAACGGTGTAGAGAGTCGGGCAGGTCTGGGTGCAAATCCGCATGGCAGAAGCGCAGCGTGCAGAAAAGCCACAGCCTTTGAGGGGATGGCTGAGATTCGGAGGGGTTCCCTCGATCGGGATCAGGGGCTCATTGCGGTTCTGATCGATCCGCGGGATCGCTTGAAGCAGCCTTTGGGTGTAGGGGTGTTGAGGGGAGGCGAAGAGTTTTTCAACCGGTGCGGACTCGACGATCTTTCCCGCATACATCACGAGGACGCGATCGCACATGTGGGCGATGACACCCATATCGTGGGTGATCAGCAGGATGCTCATCTTCATCTTTTTTTGGATGTTCTTCAATAGCTCGAGAATTTGGATCTGGATCGTCACGTCGAGAGCTGTTGTCGGTTCATCGGCAAGGAGGATTTGGGGCTGACAGGCAAGGGCTAAGGCGATCATCGCTCTCTGCCGCATCCCTCCACTCAGTGTGTGGGGATAGGCGTCGAAGCGCGCTTCTCGATGGGGGATGCCGACGTCTTCGAGCATCTGCAGGGCGACTTCCCTGGCTTTTTCCCTCGAGTGATCTCTGTAGTGGCGCAGATACCCTTCGACGATTTGGGAGCCGATCTTCATCGTGGGGTTGAGCGCTGTCATCGGATCTTGAAAGATCATCCCGATCTCTTTGCCCCGCACGGCTTGCATTTGCTTTTCACTGAGAGTGGCTAGGTTTCTCTCTTTATACAGAATCTCTCCGGAGAGCTCTGTTGTATGTCGTGGATTTAATTGCAAAAGCGCCTTTGCCGTTGCGCTCTTGCCACAACCTGACTCTCCCACGATGCCGAGGGTCTCTTCGGGATACAGATTAAAATCGATTCCTCTCACTGCATGCAGGAGACTTCCTTGGGTGTGGAACTTGACGTTTAGATCGCGTACAGAAAGAAGAGAGGTCATTTGCGCAACCTCGGGTCGAAAGCATCGCGGAGACCATCACCGAGGAGATTGAAGCTGAGCATCGTTAGGCTGATGAAGGTCGCAGGGAAGAAGAGGCGCCAGGGGTAGTAACGCAGAGCGGGCAGTCCATCGTTTGCCATCGTCCCCCAGCTCGCGATGGGCGCTTGAACGCCCAGTCCCAAGAAGCTCAAAAAGGCTTCTGCAAAGATCGCAGAGGGGATAGTCAGAGTCAGTGTGACGATGATCGGTCCCATCGCATTGGGGATCAAATGTCTCACGAGTAGGCGTCCGCGCGTCGCCCCAAGAGCTGTGGCTGCGCGTACGTAATCTTGAGTTTTGATCTGTAAGATCTGGCTGCGTACGATCCGCGCCATCGTGATCCATCCCGTGATCGTCAGGGCGATGATGATCGTCGAAACGCCCGAGCCGATGACGACCATGAGCAAGATGACGACGAGAAGGTAGGGGATCGTATAGAGGATATCGGCAAAGCGCATCATCCACTCTTCTTTTTTTCCTCCAAGAAGTGCAGCGGTCGCGCCGTAGAAGACACCGATGATGAGATCGATCAAAGAGGCACTGATCCCGACAAAAAGAGAGATCCGCGCTCCCCACCAACACCGGGTAAACAGATCTCTTCCCAGTTCATCCGTGCCAAACCAAAAGGTCGCACTCGGTGAGGAATTTTTTAAACTCAAATGGGTCTCGTAGTAAGTGTAAGGAGTGAGGAAAGGACCGATTAAGGCCATGAAACTCAAGAGAATGAGCGTTACGAGGCCGAAGAGGGCTAGTTTTTTCTTTTTGAGCCGTTGCCATGCATCCTGCCAATAAGAGAGAGAAGGCGCATAGCGCGTCTCTTCTTCAATTTCTCGGCGCTCCTCTTCGGTCAAGGGCTCAAAAGAAAGGGCGTCTTCTCCCATCTACACCTTCACAGGGGGTTTATTTTTGATCCTCGGATCGACCCAACAGTATAAGAGATCGGCAATAAAGATGCACACCATCGAAATGGCGCTGTAAAAAATCGCTGTCCCCATGATCACCGTGTAATCCCGATTAGTGATGCTCGTCACAAACCAAGACCCGAGACCGGGAATTCCAAAAATTTTTTCAATCGCAAAGACTCCAGTGATGATGGCTGCGAATAAAGGTCCCAAGTAGGCGATGACGGGCAGAAGTGCATTGCGCAGGACGTGGCGCCAGACGATCTGAAAGGCCCCGACTCCTTTTGCTTTTGCCGTCTGGATGTAATCTTGTTGTAACACCTCGATCATATTGGATCGAGAGAGCCTTGCGATAAAGGCCATAGGGAGCGCTGCCAAAGAGATCGCAGGGAGGATCGTTTGCTCGAAGCTCCCCCAACGAGCGACCGGTAGGAGATCGAGCTTCATCGCGATGATGTACTGCAAGAAGGTCGCTAAGATAAAGCTCGGCACAGAGATCCCAATCACGGCGATGACCATACTCACGTGATCCTGCCATTTTAGATGGTGAAACGAGGCGATGGCGCCGAGAGTAACTCCTCCAAAAACAGAGATCAAAAAAGCCTCTGTTCCCAGGTATAAAGAGACGGGAAAGCCATTTGCGATGATGTCATTCACCGTGCGCCCTTCATACTTAAAAGAGGGCCCGAAGTCAAAATGGAGGATGCTCTTTAAATATTTTCCATATTGCACCCAAAGGGGTTGATCGAGACCGTAGTGCTTGCGCATTGCCTTCAAGATCTCTTCTGGGATCGCCTGCTCTTGAAGAAAAGGATCGCCGGGAATCGCGTGCATGAGAAAAAAGGTCAGCGTCGTGACGAGAAAAAGAGACAGGAGGAGAATGCCGAGCTTTTTAGCGAGATACTGGATCATTTTCGATCTCCACATAGGCGCATTTGAAATCGACATCGTGTATTTCTGAAAATTGGACTCCTTTGACATAGGGGCGTTTGAGGAAACTGCCCGTGTAAAAATAGAGCGGGATGAGAGGCATCTCTTCGATCAATATCTCTTGTGCTCGTTCGAGAAGGCGCATCCGCTCCTCATTATCTAACGCGAGATCTGCTCTGTCGAGAAGGTCAGAGAATTGAGCATTTGTCCATCGAGGAAAATTATTGCTATCTTCTGGGTAGCGGTAGTGATCCAAAAAAGCGGTAGGGTCTTTGATAGAGGCCAAAGATCCCATGCGGGCGATGAAGAAGTCGCGGCTATTGAGCTCATCTAAAAAGACCTTCCACTCCTTGTTCTCTAACCGGACCGGAATCCCAAACGCCTGTTTCCAACACTGCTGAATCGTCTGCGCGATTTTGTGGTGTCCGCTATAGGTATTATAACTGATCGTAAAGGGGGGAAGATCCTCTCGCGAGATCTTTAGCTCTTCCAATCCCAGGGCGAAGAGCCGTCTCGCCTCTTCGCCGTCGTCATCCTTAAAATACGACTCCCTGTGATCCCACAAGAGGGGAGGAACCAACGCCATGGCGGGCGTCTGTCCCGCAAGAGTCACATGATCGACGATATTTTGGCGATTGATCGCAAGGGCAAGCGCTCTTCTGATGTGTACATTATTCAAGGGAAATCTTTGCGTATTGAAGAGATAGTAGTAAGTGCCCGCAAGTTCAACCCTTTCGATTTTCCCTTCCCGACTCAATGTCGGAAGGGCATCTTCTGAGATAGTCGTAAAAGGAAATCCCGCCCAATCGATCTCGTGATTTTCATACATCGCAAGTTCCGTCGAGAGATCTTCGACCATCAAGAGGTGGATCTTCTCCAACTTCACTGCCTCTTTGTCCCAATAGTTCTCATTTTTCACGACTGAGATCGATTCATAGTGTTTCCATTCGGCCAGGCGAAAAGGGCCATTGCCGACGTAATTCTCCTTGATCCAATGCTCGCTCTGCTCCACGACATGGCTCGGCGTAGGGTAAAAAAGATGTGTCGCCAAAGCGGAGAGGAAATAGGGCACCGGGTGCTCGAGCTCGACCCGTAGCGTCTTTGCGTCGATAGCCTGGACTCCTACCTCATCGAGCGAGCACAGGTTTTCCTTCGCTTGCCGCCCGTTTTTGATCCGGTAGAGCTCGATCCCAAAAGGGCAGGGGAAGGTAGGATCGAGCATCTTTTTCCAGCTTTTTTCAAAATCATAGGCCGTCACCGCATGCCCATCCGACCAAAGGGCATCGCGCAAGGTAAAAGTGTAAACCCTCTGATCTGGGGAAATGTCCACCGCTTGGGCAAGGGCGAGCTCTACTTGAGTCCCCTTACTCATCCGCGTCAACCCCTCAAAACACAACTTGACCACATTCACAGAGACCGTATCGACCGCTTTCCGTGGATCCAGCGTCGGCGGCTCTGAGTGAAGATTGAGTCTGAGTTCCTGCTTCGAAGGATGGTACGTGCGTTTTTTGCTTTGGCAGCTAGTGAGCAGCACCGTCAAGATGAGCGCCAAAGCAAGTGCTGGGGCGAGAAGAGAGCAAAGGGAGAAAAGACAAACGGTGCGAATCATTCTTGACATCTCTCAAGAATATGGGCCGGGGGGTGTTTTTTTGTAAATAGAGTTTTGGAAGGGCAGGGTGGAAGGTGTCGGGAAAAGGAAGATGGTTTTCAAGCATCCCCTGGTAGGGCCCTATGACCAACTTTTGAGTCCACTTGAGTATAGGCTTTTTTCAATAATCGCTAGAGCAGCCCCTGCGAGATTTCGGGGTCCACCATAATTCATATAAGAATGCTTCTTGCAAGTTCTATCTTCTCAGTCACCGGGATACCGCCCGATTTATATGTGCTCATGTTAAGGAACCACTCATCATCCAGTTCAGAGATTAACGTGTTAAACTGCTCAGGATTCGTTTGATACAATTTCTTTGCCACAGAGCCATATTCCCTAAAACGCTCTAATATGTCGCATATAGCACTTGTTTCCTTTTGTAGCTCGCCAGCTCCGATTCCTCCCGACCATACTTTAGAAAATCCAGTTGCTATAAAATTACGTTCGTTTGGCTGCTGGAAGCTGAATTGTGCTTTATACAAATCCTTAGCGCACTTATTTGGTATGTCTGATAATTTGATATTAGAATTAGAGGCTGAACAAATAGTAGGGATAAAGCCTAATTTTCCAGAATCTATTGCATACGATATAACCGCATGTCGTTGAGTTAATATGTTTGTTAGGGTTTCGTTTGCCACATGCTGAATGCGGCGCTGTAAGGAATGTAAGTTAGCATAGCGGTCGTGGAGAGCTTGCGTTGTAAGCGTGTAACGTTCATCTTCGACGGTGTCTTCGCAAACGCGCTTATGAAAAAAAAGCTTTATTGGCTCTTCTTTGTTAAAAGCAGGTTTTGGATTCCGGTATTGAACATCTGTGACTAGCATTAGTATCCTTGGGCTTGTCTGTTGAATTAATTTATTAATTATTCTGAAAGATATAAATCATGTTATTATAAATGCAATTATAATTAAACATGATAATTTAATCAAGGGTTATTGTTTAACGAATTAAAATTAAGCTGGTTGGGCGTGTTTTTTTGTAAATAAAGTTTTGGGGTAGGGGTATGTGTGGAGGGGGAAATGGTTTTCAAGCCTTCCCAGCGAAGGGAAGGCTTGAAGGGTAGAAAAACGAGCTTAAGCTCTTGGGCCTAGATGTTTGTCAATAATTGTTTGAATTGTTTGACCGAGATTGGCGTCTATTGTCAGGAAAGCCTCTGTAGCTTCAGGTGATTTGCGTCCCTGCTTTCGCGCTGTTTCCCGAGCCTTCCAAGCTTCTGTTGCCCCGAGTAATACAGCTCTATAAGGGCCTTCTTTATTATTTTTCGAATATTCCTCGAACATTCCGCGAATCAATCGGGGAACCTCTTCTTTAAGACCATAGCTCGGTAATACCTTTGCAATGAGGTCTGAATCTATAATTGAACAAAGTCCGTCTGCAAGCTTGAAGTCTTTTTTTGTGAGGTTGGTTCGAGTTGGGTCTAGCACTGGGCTTAAGTCATCAAGACCCAGCTCCCGTAATCCATTTATAGTTCCCAAAAATTGACAAATTGCGTCTGCAAGCGCTAAGTCTTTTTTTGTGCCACCGATTCGAGCTTTATCTAGCTCCTGGATTAAGTCAATGCGTCCCAGCTGATGGAGCTCTTTTGCAACAGAGGCGTATTTTCTAAATGCTTTCATTCTCTCGAATGTAGCAGTTGTATCTGCTTGCAATTTTCCAGCATGGATTCCTCCTGATGTCCATTGAGCCCATTCAGTTTCGAGCCCATTACGTCGGTCTAGTGTGCGTGCGAACAAGTTGTGATATAAATTGTAACCAGCCTCGTGTGTCTGGTGCTTCACCGCGACTTCTGTGAGTATCTCGAATGATCCGTCATCTTTTGCAAACTGTTCAAGTGCATAGGGCCTATCCAAGAACGCATTTATATTTTTGCGTGCAGTGTCGGTGATTTTACGCTGTTCAGAGTCTAAGTTTGCAAAATTATCTTTACGCAACCTGTCCAGTGATTTTGTTTTTTTCCCACAAACGGCCTGAGAAAAAAGATACCGTGTAGGTTGGTTGCTGAGGGGATTGGTGTTAGTAGTTGGAAGCATTATTTACTCCTTTTTAAAAATTAAATAAAAAACACACGCATTCTAATTGATGCGTAATTAGGTTTGCTTAAACACTATTATATTAAACTTTTTAGGTTTAAATCAAGTAGTTATTTAAAAAAGATTTTAATGTTGCATATTCACTTAAGGTGTTTAGATTAATCGGGTTAGGTGATTTTTCTGCGTTTTAAGTGATTTATAGTGAATGATTTAAGTATTTAGATTTCATTTTTTCCAGCCTCTCTCAAAGAGAGGCTGGAAAAGGGATAATAAAGCCTTAAGGTCTTTAGGTTAAGGTCTTTTGCACAATAGCTCGAGCTGCTGCTAGGCGTGTCCCTGCAAGCGTTTCCCTTTCGTGTGGGGAATTGATGCCCGGTATGGTTCTCATCAGTTCTCGATAGAGTTGGGGGATCAACTGAGGGGCCAGATCCTGACGCCCTGAGCTCGACAATTGCTCTATGGTTTCTTGTAACGATTGGAGAACCACTTTCGAAATCTCTTTCAGCGAACGCATTTCAGGCTTATAGAATTTCGAACCATCTTGTAGCATGGAATATTGTTTTGCAAATGTCCGTAAGGCAGGGTTGTATTTTGGGTCATCCAGTATCGGCCCTATTTCTTTTTTAGTAATGCCCAATGCTTCTAGTGCGTGGATTTGTCTTACTTTTTCTCTCGCTTCTGTCAGGAACTTATAAGATGGTTTTTCAGTGTTGTTTGCTTTAGCGTCCCATTCATTAGCCAAATTGTAAATCAATGCCATAAAGCACTCAGGACTGATCTGATATAACTCTTTTGCAACGGAAGCGTAGCGTAGAAAGTCTTGAATGTTCCAGACTGCTTCTCTGGTTTCTTGTTGGAGTTCTCTAGGGGCGTAATTACCCAGTATAGAATTTTTTTCTGGAGGTGCTTCGGAGAATAGCTTGCGGTACAATGTTGTCGCAGAAGCAGCCACGCGCTCGCTTTCAGGGGTTTCAATGACAAAGCTTAATGTTTCATTCGTGTCCGTTGCATAGAATAGTACCACGCTTTTCTGCTTTAAGGTGTCATTTATATTTTTGTTTCCAGCAGCTTGTAGCTCTGGAAAAGGCAGGTTAGCAAAGCGGCTGAACTCATTGAGCTTGTTTTGATCGGGCTGCTCTGACTTCTCTGTGTACCCACCAAATGCGTGAAATAAACACCGTGCAGGCTGGTCAGGAAATTTAGTTATAGAACTCATTGGAACCTATTTTTGTTTAAATTGTTTTATGTTTTGCGATCTACGTATAAACTATTTTATACTAAAACAGTATTTATGTCAAGTTTCTTGTTTTTATATCCACAACTATCTAAAAACGAGAATCTAATATAAACTCAAAAACAGAACAAAAACACCTTCTGAACGGATCTGCGAACTTCCTGGTTCCTTCTTGAGAAAATCCTGGGATAGGTTCTTGCCTTTAATCAGGGAAATTTTTACAATCTCGGCCCATGAAAAGAATCAGACCATCCGGTAATAAAGTCCATTTTACGAGTTTGGGGTGCGCGCGGAACCTCGTCGACACGGAGGTGATGCTCGGTATCCTGCTCCAGGCAGGGTATGAGGTTACCGATCAGCTAGAACAGGCCGATTATCTCGTCGTCAATACATGTGGTTTTTTAGCTTCGGCTCGCCAGGAATCCTGCGATACGATCGATTCCCTGTTTGGGGAAAAGAAGAAGAGCGCGAAGGTGATCGTGGCTGGCTGCATGGTGCAGAAGCACAAAGAGGAACTGAAAGCCCAGTTTCCCGATGTCCACTATTATTTAGGCTCGGGAGATATGGAGCAGATCCTGCAAGCCGTTTCCTCGATCGAACAGGGAGAAGCTGTTACCTCGGCAAAGAGCTATCTCGAGTGGGGAGAGATCCCGCGGCAGGTTTCCACGCCAAAGCACTACGCCTATTTGAAGATCGCAGAGGGGTGTGCCAAGCAATGCGCCTTCTGCATCATCCCGAAGATCAAAGGGCCCCTGCGCAGTAAACCCGTCGAGCGCGTTTTGAAGGAGTTCGATGCTCTTTTGTCCCAAGGGACTCAAGAGGTGATCTTGATCGCCCAGGATTTGGGAGATTACGGAAAGGATCGGAAAGAGCTCAATGGCCTCGAGGGGTTATTGCGCGAGATGTTAAAGCGCGAAGGGAAATTCTGGATCCGCCTCCTCTACCTCTATCCCGATGAAATTACAGATGAGTTGATCGAGATCATCGCCTCTGATTCTAGGATCTGTCCTTATCTCGATATGCCCTTGCAGCATATCGATGATGGCATGCTCAAGAAAATGCGCCGTAAGACCTCGCGCGAGCAGATTCTCAAGACGATCCAGACGCTCCGCACGCGCCTTCCTAATGTCGTTATCCGCACCTCACTGATGGTCGGATTTCCCGGGGAAACGGAGGAGCAGTTCCAGGAACTCGTCGATTTCGTCCAAGCATATCCTCTCGATAACATCGGCATCTTCAAGTACTCACTCGAAGAGGAATCCCCTTCAGCGAAGATGGAAGGGCATTTGAGCGAAGAGATCAAGCAGGCGCGTTTTGAGAGACTGGCCCTCGTCCAATCTGAGGTCGTAGCCGAGAGGAATCGCCGGTATGTCGGCCAAACGCTGGATGTGGTCGTCGAAGGGTATCACCCCGACTCTCCTTATCTGATGCGCGGTCGATTCTATGGCCAGTGTCCTGAGATCGATGGGCAAGTGATCATCACCGATGGAAGAGCCGTCGATGCGTTTGGGAAACACTACCCCGTCGAGATCATCGACGTCGCAGGGTACGATTTAATCGGACAGGTAGCAATGACGCCTTCTGCACCTTCTCAAACCAAAAAGAAAAAGGCTTCTTCTAAACTAAATCTTGTTTAATGAGCTCTCTCAAAAAAGTCATTTTAAAACCAGGCAAGCAAAAAGCGCTGCTCCAGCGTCACCCGTGGATTTTCTCGGGGGCGGTAGCGGAGTTTCCCGATTTCGAAAATGGGGAGATTCTCCCCGTTTTCAGCTCAGATGGAGCCTTTCTCGCGCAATGCTATTTTCATCGTGAAAATTCCCTCGCAGGGCGTGTGTTGACGTTTAATGAAGAGCCGATCGCAACGGCTCTGGATCGCCATGTCTCTCAGGCTCTTGACTTGCGCCGTTCGCTGTTCGATCCCAATGAGACAAATGCCTATCGGTTGATCAACTCAGAAGGGGATCTTCTGCCTGGATTTGTCGTCGACATCTACGACGATGTCGCAGTCGTTCAGATTAATACATGTGGGATGGAGCGGTTAAAAGGGGATTTGATTGAACTGCTCAAGCGGAAGTTGCCTTTGCGCGCGATCTATGAAAAATCGCAATCGAATGCGCGGCGCCAGGAAGGACTCCCCGACGCAGTGGGCTCTTTATTCGGAGAATGCCCTCCAGAAGTTCTCGTTAAAGAGAACGGGATTCAGTTTTTGGTCGCGATCGAAAAAGGGCAAAAGACTGGTTTTTTTCTCGATCAGCGCGAGATGCGTCAGCTCATTTTGCGCTTTGCAAAAAAGAAAAGGGTGTTGAATTGCTTCGCTTACAGCGGTGGGTTTTCTCTTTTTGCGCTAAAGGGAGGGGCCTCTCATGTCGTCAGTGTCGATAGCAGCGAAGAGGCGTGTCGCTTAGCTAGAGAGAATACCCTGTTGAACCATTTCGATCTCTCTTCCCATGAAGTCATCGCAGGGAATGTCTTTCCCTACCTCCGCCGAGATTCTTTTCCTTTCGATCTCGTGATTTTAGATCCTCCCGCATTTGCAAAACAGCGCAAAGAGGTACAAGATGCGTGTCGCGGCTATAAAGAGATCAATCGCGCTGTCTTCGAGCGACTTCCTCCCCATTCTTTCTTGCTGACTTGTTCTTGTTCTCATTTCGTGAGTCCAGAGCTGTTCCAGCAAGTGATTTTTCAGGCGGCAATGGAAGCGAACCGAGAGGTCGTCATCTGTTCGCGCCATATTCAAACACCCGATCACCCTATCTCCCTCTACCATCCTGAAGGGGAGTATCTAAAAAGTTTATTTTTGCACGTGAACTAATATCCTGTGAGCAGTTAAAATTTCTTTTTTTAACTATCAAGGAGATATCGTATGACCGTGCTATATTCCAGCAGCTCTTCCTCTAGCAGCAGCTCTTCCGATTGGGACTTTAATCAGTTGACTTTCCACCCAAGAGCCGATGCAGCCCCGTGTCCAGAAGAAATTCGAGAGTCTCAATCGAGTTCTTCAAATGCTGATGCAGAGGATGAGATTTCCATCACTCCGGCAAAAACCGCAAGCAAGGCTGATTCTCTCTTTAGGGCAGTTTGTAAATATGCAGAGTCTTCTAAGGAAGACGGTTTAGCAACCGCTACGGCTACCCTCCTACATAATCTGCGCGGGGATGGAACTTTTGAGAATGACCCAAAGCAACTTTCAGATCTCTATTTATTTGTGATTCAAAAGTTTGTCGAAAATAAAAGTGAGGCGAATACCCTTTTAGATAAAGCAATAGAGGTTTATAAGGAGGCTAAAAGGAATGGTGTTTGGGAGGGATTCGAGGAGTCTCGCCTCCTTGCCAAACAAGCCTTCAAAGCATAAGAGGTTAGCTGATGGAAAAAAGAGAGAAGTGTTCTGGGTATACTTTTTTTGTGGTATTCGTAGGCGCCCTAGGGGGAATGCTTTTTGGGTATCACACGGCGATCATCGCAGGAGCGCTTCTTTTTTTAACTCCTTTTTTCCATTTAACAGCGAATGATCAGGGGATCGTCGTGAGTGTGTTGCTCATCGGCGCCATGGTGGGCGCATTGGGCAGTGGAACACTTGCCGATTGGCTAGGGCGCAAAAAATCGATGGCGCTGACGGCTCTTCTGTTCATTGTGGGGGCTTTGATCACGGCGGCATCAGATGCTTATAACATAGTGCTTCTCGGCCGATTCATTACAGGGATTGCTGTAGGGACGATCTCTTTGCTCTCTCCCCTTTATCTCGCAGAGGTTTCTCCCGCGCATTTTCGAGGGAGATTTGTCTCCTTATACCAGCTCTTCATTACTTTGGGGATATTAGGGGCTTTTTTAGTGAATTACCTCTTTGCTAGTTCGGGAGAGTGGCGTTGGATGTTTTTAATCGGTGCTTTCCCCGCAGCTGTGCAGTTGATTCTGCTTTTCTTTATCCCAGAAACACCGAGTTGGTTATTGAAAAAGGGAAGAGCAGATTTGGCGGCTAAGGTCTTCAGCCGTTTGCGCAGAGATCGAAAATGGCAAGAGCAAATCGAAGAGATGAAGACGTTAGAGGGGCCTCAGAAAAGAGGAAGATGGAAAGATATTTTCTCTTCCAAGTATCGGTTCGTCTTAATTATCGGGCTTATCTTGAGCGCTTGTCAGCAAATTACAGGGATCAATACCGTTATCTATTACGCTCCCGTCATTTTTCAGAATGCGGGATTTAGTTCTGTCGCGGGAGCGACGCTGGCAACTCTGGGCATTGGCGTGATCAATGTGATTGCGACGATTATCTCGGTGTCGCTTTTGGATCGCGCGGGCCGGCGTCTGTTTCTCTTGATAGGGAGTGCAGGTATGGCTTTGAGTTTGATTTTGCTCTCTTTTGTCTTCTTTCAGCAATCCCCCTCGATCGACCGGGTGGCAGTAGGGAGCTTGATGGCCTATGTCGCTTTTTTTGCAATCGGCCTCGGCCCCGTGACTTTCGTCCTCATTTCAGAGATCTATCCGATGAAGATCCGGGCAAAAGCGATGACTGTCGCTATTTTTGTGAACTGGTTTGCTAATTATTGGGTCTCGCTTACTTTTCTCGACCTCGTCAATCGGTTTGGCCAGGCGGGAACATTCTTATTGTATGCCGTAATTAGCATCGCGACTTTCCTCTTCGTGCTCCGTTGGGTTCCAGAGACGAAAAATCAGACCTTAGAAGAGTTGGAGAAAAGACTTACTGGTAAGAGATAGAAGAGAGCCTGCGGCTCTCTTCTCGAACAGATTTTTTTTTAAGTACGGTGGCTGAACAGGTAATCTGAAATTTTCGTGTTGTAATCGAAGATCGGTCTGAACTCGTTTTTAGACATGAATTGAGTGGTGAAGAGGACTGCGCTACCGATGACAGTAAATGCTGCAATTCTTTCCAAGTGACCTCGGACGACTTCTGCACTGAAGTGGAGGGTGAGATCAAGAGTATTATTTGTCAAAGCGGTCCACTCTCTGTTTCCAGGTTGAATGAGTTGACCGACCAGACCTACGCCAGCGAGTGTTCCACTTGCCATCGTCGCTACTTTATAGATTTCTATTCTGGCGCAAGAGAAGGGGATAGCTATGACAGGGATGCTATTTAGGAAGTTAAAGGCAGTACTTGCTTGATTTAGAAAGTTATTCACTGATTTATGTACAGGTTCATGAAGTCTTATTTCTGGCATAATTAATTCTCCTGGTTGTTATTCGCCGGAAATAATATCACTTATTGTGCTTAAACCGCAATTTCAAAGATTTCCTCCCTTCTTTCATTGCAAAAAAAAGACTCTCCTTGGCAGAATGAATATTTTATCACTCGTTTTCAGGGGACTTTAGTTTATGACTCTCAGCAAGATACAAACCCTTCTCGGCGCGAAATCAGACTCTTTACTGAATCACGTCTGTAAGACGGTTTCCAAGGATTTTTTACATGTGCCGGGTCCCGATTGGGTGGATCGGATTTTTATGGGATCTGATCGCAATATCCGCGTGCTACGCAGTCTCTCTGCTTTGTTTTGCCATGGGAGGCTCTCTGGCACGGGGTATCTGTCTATCTTGCCAGTCGATCAGGGGGTCGAACACTCTGCGGGGGCTTCCTTTGCGCCCAATCCCGCCTATTTCGATCCGGAGAATATCGTCCGTTTAGCGATGGAGGGGGGGTGTAATGCCGTCGCTTCTACTTTAGGCGTTTTGGGACTTGTTGCGCGCAAGTATGCGCATAAGATCCCCTTTCTCTTGAAGTTCAACCACAATGAACTCTTGAGCTATCCCAATCAACACGACCAGACGCTCTTTGCGACGGTTCGCCAGGCGTATGAGATGGGCTGTGTCGCCGTCGGTGCGACGATCTATTTCGGATCGGCTGAGAGTAGAAGGCAAATCCAAGAGGTGAGTCGGGCGTTTGCAGAAGCGCACGAACTGGGGATGGCAACGGTTCTCTGGTGTTACCTGCGCAATCCTGCTTTTAAGACGGCCAAAGGGGATTTTCACGAGGCAGCCGATCTGACGGGACAAGCAGACCATTTAGGTGCCACGATCGGCGCCGACATCGTCAAGCAAAAACTCGCGACGAATAATGGGGGATTCGAGACGCTCAATTACAGCAAATGGGACAAAAAAATCTACTCTGAGCTCTCTTCTCCCCATCCGATCGATTTGTGCCGCTACCAGGTCATCAATGGCTATCAAGGCGCGATTGGTCTGATCAATTCAGGAGGAGCTTCTGGAGAGGACGATCTCGGACAAGCTGTGGAAACTGCTGTGATCAATAAACGGGCAGGGGGAATCGGACTGATCTCTGGAAGAAAGGCATTCCAAAAGCCGATGAAAGAGGGAGTCGAGTTGCTCAACACCGTTCAAGACGTCTATCTCTCTAAAGAGATCACTGTGGCATAAACCTCTAAACGCATAAACGCAAAGACGCGAAGCCGCAAAGAAAATATTAAAAATTGAATTTCTTTGCGGCTTCGCGTCTTTGCGTTTACAGAGCGGACAGGTTCAAAGGCGCAACTGCATTTAACACTTCGTCGAAATGCTCGAGAAGCTCAGGGTAGTTTCGCTTCACCCACAGTCTAAAATTCTTGGTGGTGTAGCGGATCTCCTGTTTGTCCTTCGCCCTTGCTGGATCGCACTTGAACTTTCCGATGTCGAATTGCATCGCCTCATTATCGATAAATCCAAAGTTCTTTCTCAGGATCGCATTATTTTCAAAGACGCCGATGTCGATGAAGTGATCGAGGAGTTTGATCGTCGAAGTGATGGCGTATTTCGCTCCTTCGACATCCCGATTTTCCATCAACGTTTGCACATGGGGGTAGAAGAGGTCGGCTCTTTTTTGGAGAAAGAAGCAGCTTTTACTGAGGTCTAATTGCCATGGCTTCCCTCGCTTATCGATCAATTGCGTCGAGGAAACCGACAGAGGGGTGGGATTCAAGTGGGCAAATAAGACCCCTGTGTCTTCCTTGACATAGGTGAGGGCTGTTTTGCAGCTTTCGAGAAGGGCGCGCTGTTTTTGGTGTCTTTTTAGGTAGTCCAGATGGTAGGGATTGATCGCAAGGGGGATGTAGCCGAGGGGGTTCTTCGGATGCCACTTGTGTTGCTTGAAGAGTTTTAAGACATAGCGGCCATCCTCGCTCACGAAAGCAAATGCTTGCGAGCCCCGCGCGAGATAGGTGAACTTCTGGGAGAGGATCGTATCGATCTGTTCCTGTTCTTCTGGGGACAGCTGGGGGAACTCCCATTCAGGATTAGGCGAGAAAGTAGGCGAGGCGAACTTCGCCAAGAGCCCAAATCGCGTTTTTTTCTGGTAGATTTCGTTGCTCCCCCAGCAGAGAAGGGCAAGTCCAGCGAGAATGAAAATCGTCTTCATAAGAACCACTCTGGTTTATATACCCAACTTTTAAGTCTACTTGGGTATAAGAAGCGGCCATTATAAAGTTATTTATTTTTCATGTCACCTGTTAACGAATGACCTTGAGGATTTGCTTGAGGGGTTTTTCGTTTTGTTTGAAGAGGCGTTTCTTTGCCCCTCCTGAGCTATCGGAGCTCTTCTTCTTTTTAGCAGGCTTTCCCGCTTCCCAGGGGAAGGGGTGTTTGGCAGGGGGGACTTTGGCATCGCTGTCGGGGAGGGTGGCCATTCTGTTGAGGAGCCCGCCGATCAGCGCTCCTGCGGGTCCTCCTGCAAAGGCTCCTGCCGCGTCTGCTTTTTGCCAGGCGAGTAGGAGGGTGATTTTTTTCGTCGCTTTGCTCGAGTCGATCTTCACATTGTCCATTTTACCGCGCATCGGAAAGGTCAGCACGTACGTGTCGGGGAGATCTTTGATCCCAAAGGCTTTTTGAAGGGTCGTGGCAGTCAGTCCTAGTTGCATGTCGACGTAGTCTTTGGGGAGATCGACTTTCCCCCATAAGGCGATATCAAATGAGTCATTGAGTAAAATTTCCGTGCGTTCGATGTCGATGATCCCTTTTGTGATGTGGAAGTCGAGTGGAGCAAACCAGAGGTTGAGAGTCGAGCCTTGTGAGGATTTCAGCAGCCCAAGCGCTAAGTTGATGTTTCCCTCATTGTGACAGAAGATTTTGCCGAGTTCGATTTTGGCTTCTGGAATGGAGATCTGCTCGCGATTGAAGGGGAAGAGGGGGAGGTTGAAGCCGTGGGTTAAGATTTCGATTGTCACAGGGTCTTGAGAATAGAAGGATTTGATGTCGAGGGGGTTGATCTCTTTGAGACTTAAACGGCTGATTTCTGGAGTGATTTTCATTTGGGCGTGGAAGGGTTCGTTGAGCTGAAGGGAGCCTTTGGTAAGCGTCCCAGAAAGGGAGGCGCTCGTATTGGGGGAGTGGAGAGCGACTTGCAAAGGGCCTGTAAAATCTTTGAGATCGCAATCGATGGCAGCATCGATCGTTCCGCCAAAGAGGGCGCTGAAGGGGGAATCTGTCCTCCCGTGAGCTCTTGCTAGGAAGTCGAGAATCCGCGCAGGGAATCCGCGCATTTTAAAAGAGGCCTTCGTGGTGAGGTTTTCTAAGGCAAATAGCCCTTCTCGATCTTTGGTAGAGGCCAATGTCCCCTTAAACGATAGAGCTCCTGTTTTGGGCGTTTGCTCTGCGTCCTTCTTCGTGATGACAGTCGCATCCAATGAGAGCGTAAAGGGGCTGGAGTCGCTGTTTTTTTCGATAGAGAAGAGAAGGGCATTGAGTTGGATCAGTTCCTGGGAGGGTTTATCGAGAAAGGATAGGCTTGGATTTTTTACGCTGAGGTTCATTTTGAGTTTGGCAAGGTCGAACTGAGGATGGGGAATGCGCGCGGATAAGGTGTCTGGGGTGCTACTTGGGATTAAGGGGAGGACGAGGGAACCGAGGGTAAAGGAAAAGACGCTCTTTTCCTTCAATACAAAGGGGAGTGGCGGGGGCGCTTTGGCCTTAGGGGTGGGGGGATTTTTTTTCGACTTAACGATTAAGAGTTCCGCTTGCTCCTCTTCTAAATAAGCTATCGGTGTGACGAATTGGTCGAGTGTTTGATACCCTTCTGGGGTCAAGATCCATTGGATTTGCTGGTTGGTCCCTTGGAGCTGTAGGGTGTTGCGATCGATCCGACAAAGTGTATTACAGGTGAGGAGGGGACTCGTCCAGTCAATCGATAGATTTTGCAACTCTTTTTTACTCTGTATTTTGCATTTACTGCTAAAGGTCTCTCCTAACAAAGGGATGAGCCCTGTTTTTCCTGTGACGAGTTCGAGCAGGGATGTGGGGATATTTTGAAAATCGAGACTCGTCTTTAATTCTGCATTCTCTAGCGTGGGCAAGAGGGCAGAGAGGATGAGTTTTCCTTGAATGGTTCCCTCATTTCCACTCGTACCAAGAACAGAGGTTTGCCATTGCAATCCTAAAGAGCTGCCTTTGCCGTCCCATTGGAAGGGAACTGTCATTGGAGCAAAACGGAGCGGGGTCTTGAGCTGGGTGACGCCGATTTCCAGCTCTGAGAGGGAGATCTTTCCCGTGATCTTTTCGCTGGAAAAAGAGGTATTCACTGTCATCGGATCGATCACGCACTGCAACGTAGCAGAGTTCAAGAGTAGCGGGGTTTGTAGGGGGATCATTTGGAGTAGCGCATTGTCAAAGCGGATCTGGGTAGAAAGGGGTCGTTTTAATTTGAATTCTCTACGAGAGGGGTTATAGCTCCCCTCGGCCGATAGGTCGAGAAGGTCGCTGTTGATCTGGAGAGTGATGTCATCGAAGCTATCGACCAAGAGTTTTGTCTTCAAGTCATGGATGACTTGGGTGTCTAGTGAGATCTTATCCGCCGTGAGGAGAAGATCGATGCGCGACTTTTCGATTTGAGCAAGAGGGATCTGCATCTTTTGGAGGATTCCTTGAAAAGCGATCGGCTCTTGGAGTTTTACCGCTGTTTGGGCAATGAGAGTGTTTTGCAGTTGGTAAGAGAACGGGCAGGGCGTTTTTAAGGTAAAGCTATCTGAGAGTAAACATTCGAGGGTGGGGATGCTGAGAAAAGGGGTCTTGAGGGCTATGTGAATTTCAGAAGCGTCTTTTAGTAGCGCGATGGTCCCATTGAGATAAAGAGTGTCGCCTAGCATTTCGGCTGTCTTGAAAGGGAAGAGCGGTTGGAGGAGCTGCAGGGGAAATTGAGAGAGTGTCAAAGAAAGGCGTCCCCGGTCGGCATCAGCACTCAAGGGCTTGAGAGTCCCGCTTAAGAGGAGCGATCCCGTTCCTCCAAAACTCGCCTTTCCATCTACCCCGATCCCTTTACCGAGTTCAGAAGACCCCATTTTCAATGAGAGATCCCCTACGGCTACCTCTGTATTTTGCACTTGTAGCGAGAGAGGGGAAGAGGTAGTCAGCGCGAGCTGAAAGGCGCTTTTTTGCCAAGCCCTTCTTAATGCGGGGAGGGAAAATTCAGAAAGAGTGCAGGTGAGGGAGGTCGGCTGTGTCAGTAAGAAGGTATTCAGAGAGGGGATTGTGTGGAGAAGGGGATTGAGGACTGCAGGGAATAATTTGATAGTGAGCGTTCCAGGTTCCTGTAAAAATAGCTTTTGGTTTTCCGTCTGTGTGGCAATTTGAGCGCTGAGAGTGGGGGAATCTGCTTTCAAGTTGAGGCTGAAATTGCCTTGGGCCATGGTGACGTTCCCCTGAACATCTAGGGAGGTTCCCAATAGGATCATCCAGGGAGCGATCTCTTTGAGGGGGGTGAGGCTCAAGAGTTGGCTGACGCCCAAGAGAGGCAACTTCCTACAATCGATGTTGCAGTGGATCTCAGGTTCTGCACTAGACATCTGGGAACTGTTGAGCTCGAGCGCGAGGGTGCCCTGCGTTCGCTCTTGCTCTGTATTTGCGCTGAGCTTTAAGGCGCAAGTATCTCTATCGGAAAGGTTAAGTGAGAGGTTGAGGTGGGTAAATGTAATGGGATCGAGGTGTTCTGGCTTGAGCAGAATCGACCCCTCTTCTACGACGATTTTTCCACTGATTTTCCCTGTAGGAAACAAAAAAGCGAAAGAAGGGGAGAACCCTGCGACTTGGATTGGGGGTAAAAAAAGAGTAGAAGCTTGTGTGTGGTAAAAGTACGGAACCATTTCGACATGGGGAGAGCTCAGGTGGAGATGGCCGAGGTCATGACGGAAAAGGAGGGCAAAGAGCCCTGCATCGGTCTGGATGAGAGGGCAGCGCGCTGTTAATTTTTGTTTGGAGTCATCGATGACAAGACCCTCTATTTTTTGGGGACCAAACCAGGAGAAGGAGCCTTTTTGCACGTGCAGAGTGAGATGGGCGCGGGCTCCCACTTTTTGCAAAATCCAGTTTGTCCCCCAAGAAGAGGAGAGAAAGAGCGGTGTCGACAGGAGTGCAGCGAGAATGAGAAAGAGCAAACTGCTTAGGGCAATTAGCAGACCCTTTCGGCCGCTTTGTGGTGTTTCACGATTCATAGATACCATAGATATTGATACTCGCCTTCTTGTCAGGAAGCTCAAGCGGTCCTAAGGAACGGATTTCAAAGGTTCCCTTGACAGCATCGAATGTCGATTGACTCAGGAGAATCGGGCACTGAAATTGCTTGGTCGCGTTTTCAAGTGCGAGCGCGGTGTTGATCGTGTCTCCTATCGCGGTGTATTCCAGCCGCTTTTCCGTGCCGATGTTGCCCACGATCGCAATCCCTGTATGGACTCCGATTCCCATGAGAAGAGCAGGTTTTCCCTGATTTTGCCACTTTCCCCTTAAATCGGCCAAAGCTTTTTGCATTTCGATCGCTGCGAGGACCGCGTGTTTTTCTTGTTCTGGATCTTCAAAGGGAGCTCCGAATTCAACCAAAATCCCATCGCCTAGGAACTTGTCCAATGTCCCATTGAAGCGGAAAATGACATCGACCATCACTTCGAAATATTCGTTCAGTAGGGCAACCACCTTTTCTGCGGAGAGCTGTTCAGAGAGCAGTGTGAAGTGGCGGATATCTGAAAAGAGGATGGTGACTTTTTTTTCTTCTCCATCGAGGTGGGCGATTTCGTCCGATTTCAACGTCTTTTCCATGACTTGATAGGAGACGTAGCGCGCGAAATTGAGTTTTAAGCGTTCCCTTTCTTTTAAGCCTTGAGTCATCCGGTTCATCTCTTCCGCCAACTCTTCAAATTCATCCCCTGTTTTTAAAGAGGTGGTGTGATCGAGGTGTCCCTGCCCAATTTCAGAGGCGGAGTACATGAGAGTGTGAAGGGATGCGGTGATCTTTCGCCCGATGAAGAAGGCTCCTAAGAAAGCGCACGTAAAGGAAACGATAAAACCGATGAAGACCATCGCTTTAAGTCTATCGAGGTAGTGGTCGTAGCGTTTAATAGAGATATCAGCATCTACCGTAGCGACGTAATTGCCTTCCCTATCGAAGACAGGGGCGAATCCGCTGACCCATCTGCCCCAATCTGTGATGAAATAATCGGGAGAAAAGGTGTTTTTGATGTGCTTGAGAATGTCTGCATTGATCGGGTTGGTATCGATCGTGCCTAGGAGATTGACTAGATTGGGATTTTCCTCAGGGTCGACGAGATTGATGAGCGAATTCTTAGGTCCATCTGGAAAAGGGGCGAAAGTATAGAGGTAGTAGAGGTAGATGTAAGGAGATCTATTCGCATCGCGCGCTTTGCGCAGTTGTTCCTCGAGGAGCTTGTAGGGAGCCGAATCGGGATTTTGATCTCTTAAGACCTCTTTCAGCGCATCGGCATCGATCATAGCTGCGGTCGTTGTTGCCACAGTCAGTGCTTTAATTTGCAAATTTTTAAAGATACGCGGCTTCATCGTGTGGTAGGTCATTCCGATTCCAATGAAAGAGACACAAAGCGCCGTTCCGATGAAGGAAATGTAGAGTTTTGTCTTATATCTCATTGTCTCTCCGGGTCGATCGAATAGATGACGACAGGTTCACTTCTTCCGATGAGTGCTTTGGGACCCAGAGAGATTGCAGAGACCTTTTCTCGTATTCCTCGGAATGTCGCCTCGCTGATGAGAATCGGAGTCTGTAGTTGCCGTGTCGCCTGTTCTAAACGGGCTGCGACGTTGACGGTATCTCCGATCGCCGTATAGGAAAGCCGTTTTTCAGAGCCGATATTTCCGACGACAGCCTCTCCTGTATGGATCCCAATTCCCATTTCAAAGGGGAAATCGATCTCCGTTTTCCATTTGAGCGCCAATGTCTTGAATTTTTTTTGCATCTCAATCGCAGCAGAGACGGCGTGTTGTTCCTGTTGGGGATCTTCTAAAGGGGCGCCAAATTCCACCATCACTACGTCGGAGATGAATTTGTCCAGTGTTCCTTGGTAGCGGAATACAATCTCCAGCATCGCTTCGAAATACTCATTGAGTAAGCGGACCACTTTTTGCGCCGGGATCTTCTCAGAGAGTTGCGAAAATTGTCGGATGTCGGAGAACAACACCGTAATTTTGCGCCGTTCTCCCTCTAGTTTTGCCGGTGTGTCTGAGCGTAAAATTTTCTCCAATACTTGCTGGGAGACGTAGCGAGCAAAATTCATTTTGATCCGCTCCCTTTCCAAAAGCCCGACTGCCATCACGTTGATCGCGCTTCCCAGCTCACCGAATTCATCATGAGTTGTCAAAGTGACCTTTTTTTCCAGATGTCCTTTACCGATCTCTCGAACGCCTCCCATGAGCAGATAGAGGGAGCGGGTCACGCGGCGCGCCATTCCCGTCGCCATGAGAAAAGCGAAGAAAAAGGCGAGACCTAAAGAGAGCAAAATCATCGCTTCCAAATGGTGGAGATTGCTCAAATACATATCAGCGGGCATATCTGCACGTAGCGTTGCGACGTACTGACCTGATTGATCGTAAACAGGAGAAAATGCACTGATCCACTTCCCCCAGCTGTCGGAGAGGATCTGATTAGGGGAGTATTCTTTTTGTAGATTTTGCGCGAGTATCGCGCTGAATTTATCTTCATCGACATTAAAGAGATCAGAGTCTTTCTCATCTTGGACAAAGGTGATGAATTGGTCTTTATTTTTAGGATCAGGCCGGATCGCATAGATGTAGCGGATATAGATGTTCCGACGCCGATTGACATCTCTTATTTTTTTTAATTCCGACTCGATACTCTTAAAGGGAGGCGTGTCGATATCGGCAGGGGTTTGAATCTGTTTGAGAGCCTCTGCGTCGATTAGAGCGGCTGTCGTTTCAGTGACCGCTAGCGCCTTGACCTGTTCATCTTGGAAGATGAAGGGACGCATCTGCTGGTAAATGATCCCTACCCCCCCGACGGAGCTAATGAGACCGATCGAAAGGTAGATGAGATAGAGCTTGGTCCTGTACTTCATATTTCGGATAGTATATTTTTTTTTAATTTCCTAGAAAATAAAAATGAGTCTAAACTGGCTCTGTTCCATAAAGGGAAGAAATTAACCACAGAAAAGGGGAGAAATTAACCACAGAGAGGAGAAACCACAGAGAGGGAATTTTTTAAACAACCTTTCTCATCTCGAGTCAAAAAGTTGTTTAAAAAATTCCCTCTCTGTGGTTTCTCCTCTCTGTGGTAAAATTCCCTCTCTGTGGTAAAATTCTATAGCGGAGATTTTTATGAAATTATTGCTTTCTAAGCCGCGCGGATTTTGTGCGGGGGTCGTGCGGGCGATTGAGGTCGTCGAAAAGGCTCTACAGCTCTATGGCGCGCCGATCTATGTCAAGCACGAGATCGTCCACAACAAGTACGTCGTCGAAGATCTGAAGGCCAAGGGAGCGATTTTTATCGAAGATTTACACGAAGTCCCCAAAGGCGCCCACGTGATCTACTCTGCCCACGGGGTCTCTCCCGCTGTCCGTACGCTTGCCAAAAGCTTGGGGTTAATTGAGATCGATGCCACATGTAGCCTCGTTACGAAGGTACATTCTGCTGTGAAACGGTATGCGGAAAAAGGGTACCAGATCATCCTCATCGGTCACAAGACGCATGTGGAGATCATCGGGACGGCAGGGGAAGCCCCCGACGTGACGACTGTTGTTGAATCTGTAGACGACGTGCACAAGCTCCAATTCACCCCCGATCAAAAGCTCTTCTATACCACCCAGACGACTTTGAGCTTAGATGATGTGAAGGACATCGCAGCCGCCTTAATCGAAAAGTATCCCTCTATCGAAACCCTGCCGAGCGCTTCGATCTGTTATGCGACGACCAATCGGCAACTCGCCTTGAGAGAAATTACAGAAGAGACAGATCTCGTCCTCGTCGTCGGAGATCCCAGGAGTTCGAATTCGAATCGCTTGAGGGAAGTGGCGGCTCTACGCAATGTTCCCGCTTATCTGATCAACGGGGCAGAGGAGATCCAAACAGAGTGGTTACGAGATGTCGCGGTTATAGGCCTTACAGCAGGCGCTTCGACACCAGAGCACATCGTCCAAGCGTGTGTGCAGAGATTAAGAGAACTCGGCGTGGATCAAGTCGAAGACGTCGTCTTCACGGTAGAAGACGTCGTCTTCCAACTCCCCAGGCAATTGCTTACAGCATCGCCCGCGTAGTCAGCGAAGCGCCGACGTGATGCGGATGAGCCTACCAAGCAGCCATGAGAGCGCGCCCCTTCTCTTCGAAGAAGTCACCCACTTTTTCGACAAGAGGTGGGATGCGGCGCAGACGGGAGAAGACTTTTTCCTCTAACATTTCCTGCACGCTAAAGCCCCACCCGGAGTGGTTGAGCAATCCTGAGTGCAGAGCAGAAGGCACTGAGGTCGCAGCCATGCTAAGTACTAGGACCAAAATCACTGCCCATGATGCTGGATGCAAACAGAACAAAACAATGGCTATGGCTATGAGAGCGATGGCGATTCCGATAGCAAGAGAATGAATCAAGGTTTTTTTTGCAGATTGAGTCTGGATGTCTTCAAAGAGCTTTTCCGCTTTTTCGACCGTTTTTTTCTTGATTTCCCCCCCAGTTCCTAATTTTGTCAGTAAACTCGGGATCTCTTTTTCTAATTTTTTTGCGAACCAAGGGTGTACGCGTTGTGCCAGGTTGTGTTTTTTTCGCAACAGCTCTTTCCCTTTTCTATCTTTATACGCTGTGGTCCCATCTCCGTATTCCCTCTTCCATTCCTTTTTTTTCTCTTTAGAGACTTTGAAATATTTCTGTCGGATCGCTGTGAGTTTGTCCTGCAGTGAAGTCGTAGTGTCGCTATGGATCGCCGTTATTTTTTTCGAGAATTTGACCTGTTTGTCTAAGTTGAAACTTTCTGCAATCATAACGAGCCCATTGATCACAATATCCAAACCTAAAACGGCCTTACTGAGAGGCTGTAAAAAGCTGCGCGCATGGGAGAAGATTCCCACCCCGTGTTCGATGGCGAACAGGCACGCATTTGCCAAACTATAAGTAAACCCCAAAGGGGCTCCTACCATTCTAAGGCCTGTAGCGATCATTCCCTGTCGATTATGGAGCTCATAGGCAACGACATTGCCTTTGATCCCCTTCGCGAAATCGATGGGAGAAAAGATGAGCTTGCTCATTCCGGGAAATTGATCCGACTTCGAAATGAAGACGTCTTCTTCCCAGTTCGCCGCTTTGGCAATAGAAGGTGTGGATCTAACTGTTGTAGTCGCCATTAAATTTTACCAGTTTTTTAAATTACTGTTAACTTTCTGTTTAGTTAACACGATCTTAATATTTTCTGATTATATTTTCAATTTATTTAAATCGATTTATTTTATTAGTATACTGACTTTAAGGCGTTTATGTACTTAAATTTATTTTAAAATTTTTTTTGGTTTAAAATAAAATATTGACTATTTTGAGGGTGGCTGTACCAGGAAAGTCACATAAATAGCTAGTGGTAAATAGGTTAAGCGGTTAAGCCTCAGAAGGCGGAACGGAGGATGGAGCTTGAATAGAGGAAATACTTCCCCATTTTAAGGAAATAGGAGGCTGTTTTTTGGGCGAAGTCGGGAAGGGAGGCCTTGAAGCACTCTTCGAGACTAAAATGCCAGCCTGCGTGCTCTACAAACCCTGTGTGCAAGGCAAAGCGGGTCGTGGTCAGAAGGATACCGAGGACGATCAAGACGATTGGGGCGGCATAGCCCGTAACGCAGAGTGTCAAGACGGTTGAGGTGAGGATGAGAAAAAGGGCAGCGATGATTCCGACGACATGGAGCAACAACTTTTTTTTAGTCTGTATGCGCATCGTCTCAAATAGCTTTAGAGATTTTTCAATGGCTCTTTCTTGTTTTTTAGAATGCTTGCTCTTTAACGTTTTGAGCAGAGAGGGGATTTGTTTTTCCATTTGAGTGGCGCACCAGGGTTGGACCCGCCGCGCTAGATTATGTTTCTTTCTTAGGAGCTCAAGCTGTGTCTTTTGTCTACACTCAGAACGGGTTAACCCTTCCAACTTTTCCTTGGAGACCTTGAAGTGTTTTTTGCGCAATGCCTTAAGTGCTACGCGTATTTCCCTTGTGACTTCCCTCTTTTTCCCGTTTTCCACCCTTTCGGTCCAATCGATGACTTGTCGGGAGCTCGTGGTGTTGCAAAAGAATCGACGCTGTTTGTGTAACCGATAGCCCTCTTGCCCTAATCCGATCACATTGCCAATCGATCCCAAGCCAAAAGCAGTCCAATCGAGAGCGGAAAGGAAGGAAGAGGCGACTCGAGGCAAGATTCCATCTTTGATCCCATAATAAGTCAAAGAGGTCAAAGCTTGTACGAAGCCCAAAGAGGAGCCTGCTTTGGTTAGGCCATTCTCGATCATCCCTTGTCTATTATTGAGCCTATGGGCAACGGCCCCCCCTTTTACTCCCTCGACAAAAGCAAAAGGAGAGAGGATGAGGTTTGTCATTCCCATGAGATAGGGAGATACTGGGATGGAAGGAAACTCTTCCCATACTCTACTTATAATAGATGCAGAATAAGAGTTTGATTTAACTTCCATTTTTTTATTTAAATTAATTTGGGGAGCCTTCATTTTAACACTTTGTTTGCGTGGTGGTCAATTGAATTGATTTATTCAGTGAGTCCGGTTTGGAGAGGCGTTGTTGCATAAATAGCTGAATCTCACCACAGAGATGGAAAACCACAGAGAGGAAATTTTTTAATATGAATTTCCTCTCTGTGGTTTTCCATCTCTGTGGTGAGATTGCATATATTCAGAATGCAATGATGGGGAGCTAGATTAGGTCCTCATGAATTACGCAACAACGCCGTTTGGAGAACCTCCTGTGGTAGTAAAATGTTTTCTGCGCTACATTCAATGCTTATCGAAATATTCAATAGGGGGCGGTTATGTGTCGGAGTAGATTTTTTCTTAAAGAAATGTCTTTTTGTGTGTCGATTTGCACGTTGCTCTTAGCTGGGAAATCCCAGGCTACAGAGCCCGCCATAACGCCTGTTCAAAAAAGTGTAGCTAACAACGCCGACTATCCCGTTAAAGATTACGCATACCTCTTTGGCATGTCGGGATTTTCAGATGAGTTATTAAAAATGCATTTTCAGCTCTACCGCGGGTATGTAAAGAATACGAACCTGCTTCTTGCGCGGCTAAAAGAGCTCGAGTCTACGGGAAAGGAACAGAGCTATGATTATGGAGCGCTAAAGCGGCGATTCGGATGGGAATTCGACGGGATGCGGCTTCACGAGCTCTACTTTGAAAATTTAGGGGGAAAACAGGTCTTAGATAAATCGCTGCCTTTCTACCAGCAACTCTTAAAGAGCTTCGGCTCCTATGAAGCATGGCGGAAGAGTTTTATCGCAACGGGGATGATGCGCGGGATCGGTTGGGCTATCCTCTATCGAGACCCTAAGAGCGGCCGCTTGATCAATACCTGGATCAATGAACACGACCTCGGACACTTGGCAGGAGGAGATCCCATCCTCGTCATGGACGTTTTCGAACACGCCTATATCACCCAGTATGGCCTAGATCGAGAGAAGTACATCGAAGTCTTCTTCAATAATGTGCAATGGGAGAGTGTCGTCCGCCGGTTTAATGAGTCTCTAGAGCGCAGTTCTAAGCTCGACTGAGTTTGTGTGGATAATCACAAGTAATACCAACCTCGAAAATAACCTGCATTTCAGCTGCGTCAAAGCCGCCGGGATTCGACGATTGGTATAAAAAAAGCCCCTATGAGCACTGCTCATAGGGGCTTTTCTTTTTTAGGTCTTTAGCGTTTTGCGGATTTTAAGCGCGAGCACGATCAACACGGCGAGACTGAGGAGACTAAAGAGTCCCGCAGGGAAAAAATAGAGCGTTTTAGCAAAGCGGTAGGTGAAGATGGCATCGAGAAGGAAGGTGAGCACCAAAGCGATATATTGCGCTAATGCCTGTGCTTTTGAAATCAAGTAAGCGCACACTAAAAGGGGAATGCCAAAAGAGATGCCCATAAAGAGGGAGATCTGGGAACCACCTTTTATATAGCCCATGATGCCTCCGAGTCCTACTAAGAGTCCGTAAACAAATACAATCGTCGCTGTCATTTTCATCTTCACGCGTCTCCTCCTGGGGAGTATATTTCAATAAACGATTATATTCTAGGGGGGATTTGGATGCCAACAATAATGTAAGTTCCTCATTTTACAGGGCTTGAAATTTTTTAACAAAAAGAGTAATTCTTGACTTTTGCGCGCAAAACTGATAATATTTTTTACTTTGGTGGAGAGAGCATGAGGATAGCGAAAAGGGCATACACTTGGGCTTGCGAAAGGACGTCATCTCCTTTGGCACCGCTGTGGCTCGCACTCATTTTTCTCTTGGAAGCTGTCTTGTTCGTTCCGATGGATGCGTTACTCATGCTCTTTTGCATGCAAGATCCTAACAGGCGTTTTCTTTACGCAATAGCTGCTACGCTCTCTTCTCTAATCGTCGGGATCATCGGGTACCTCATCGGGTTTTTGCTATGGGATGTAGTAGGGGAGTTTGTGACGACGCATATTTTATCCCAGGCGTTTTTCGATCGCCTCGTCGCGCATTATAACCAATACGAGTCGTTAGCGGTCTTTTTTGGAAGCCTGCTCCCGATCCCTTTCAAAGCTGTCACGATCTCAGCGGGATTTTGTCAGATCTCTCCTGTTGGGTTTTTAACCGCGCTCGTTTCCGCACGTGCTTTGCGTTTCTTTCTCATTGCAGGGTTCACGCAGCGTTGGGGAGAGCAGATCAAGGCCTTCATTGACCGCCACTTCAACAGTCTCCTCATCGCTATCGGTGTGAAAGTCTTGGGTACCATGGCTTTCTTTTGGATTTTAGGAAGCGAATAATGACAGAGCGCTTATCACCCGATCAATTAGACCGCGCTGCTTCATTGCTCCAAGAGGGTAAACTCGTCGCTTTTCCGACGGAGACGGTCTATGGACTCGGCGCCTCAGTGTTTAACCCTACAGCGATCGAGAGAGTCTTCCAGGTCAAGGGAAGACCTGCAGATAATCCTCTCATCGTCCATATCAGCGCACTCGATCAACTGGGTCGCCTGACACGGGATCTGCCCGCTTCTTTTTTCCTCCTTGCGGCGCATTTTTTTCCAGGGCCTCTCACACTCATCGTCAATCGCCATCCTGATGTTCCGAAAATCGCCTCTGCAGGACTCTCGACAATAGCGATCCGCATGCCCTCTCATCCTATAGCGCAGAAGCTCATCGCAAAAGTGGGAGATCCGCTCGTAGCCCCTTCTGCCAATCTTTCAGGAAAACCGAGCGCAACCTCAGCGCTGCACGTCTGGGAGGATTTTGACGGGGCGATCGATGCGATTATAGAAGGGGGACCCACTGAGATCGGGATCGAGTCGACCGTCCTTCACCTTCTAGAAGAAGAAATCCTCTTATTGCGCCCCGGTGCCATCGGCAAGGAGGCGATCGAAGCTGTTTTAAATCGATCTATCGCGGAGCACTCAGAGCTCTCGGAGGGTGTTGTCCACTCGCCCGGTATGAAATACCGCCACTACGCCCCAAAGACTAAGGTAAAGCTCTTTCTCACTATAGAGTCTCTCTACGCTTATCTATGTATAGAGCTAAAAGAGGAAAAACGGATGGTGCTCTCTCGGTTACCCTTCGAACGAGAAACGCACTTTACGTTATCTGCAAAAGATCTCTATGCGCACCTGCGCACAGCAGATCGGGAAAAATACGCTGAAATCTGCATTTTTTGCGATGCTCAGATCCAGCGAGACACCGGTCTTATGAATCGGATCTTCCGCGCCTCGGGCATAGGTTAGCGAAAAGTCGAAAATATATACAAATTTATTGACGGCAAAAGGCTAGATGCTTGATAATTAACGAGCTTCTGTTTTGTATTGATTTTTATTCTATTTTTTATTATAATTATTATTATGTTTACTTATTTATAATAAAGGTGCTTTTTTATGAGCGTTAATTTTACTCCATCATCTGCATTTTCCACTCCCGTTAATATAATGTCTAACTCGGCGAACACCGAAAAAGACCGCGACAAGGGGCCTGATGTGTCTGCTCAACCGGAGATTCAATCTGTTCCGGTTTCCCAAACTAGCCCGATCGACAATGGAAAGGATCGAGATAAGGAGCCTAAGGTGTCTGTCGAACTCATTTCTCAATCCATTCAGCTCTCTCAAGTCACCAGCCAAAAAGGGTCAGCTCAACAAAAACCCAATTTCCAACAACTAAAAGAGATCCAAACAAATTCTTATAGACAGTTTTTGAGATTACACTATCCGAAATTATTGGAAAAAGAAATCGAGCAAGAAGTGTCGAATCTGGAAGTCGAAGCGAATTTTAAATGGGATACTCAAAGGAATCTGGGAGATTATCTACTGAAAGAGCTCGCTTCTATTCCTGATAAATCTAAAATGCCTGTGTATTCTGTTATGTGTGATAAATCAGCAGAAATGTTGGAGCAGTTTGAATACCTCTTGGATGGATTGAACGACGTTAAGTTTTCTTTCAAAGAATGGGAAAAAGTTCTAAGAAACTACGTCAATGTTGACGTCGCTATTTTGGATGAGTTGAAAAAAATTAAGTTCTCTTGCCAACAATTAGAAAACAATCTCGAAAGGGATTTCGGCATCCCCATCGATGTTTTAAAGGCGTTAAGCGAAATTGAGTTCTCCCACAAGGAGTTAGAAATCATTTTAAAAAAAGACATCGGTTGTTTGGAGCGAGGGAATGAGGTTAAGTGTTCTCTCAAAAAATGGGAAAAAGTTCTAAAAAGAGACCTAGGTATTGAGATCGATATTTTGGACGTGTTGACCAAAACGAAGACTTCTCTCAAAGGGTGGGGAGAAATTCTAAAAACGGACATTTTGGATGTATTGAGCGAAACTAAGTTTTCCCACAAAAAGTTGACAAAGATTTTAAAAAAGTACGTCGGTCTTTCAGATGGTTTGAGCGATGTTAAGTTCTCTCATGAAAAATTGGAAGAGTTTTTAAGAGAAGAGATAGATTTTTTGAACACTTTGATGGATGGAATGAAGCTAACTCAAGAAATGGAAGAGGGAGATTTTCAGCAGATTCGTAGAAATTGCAGAGCTCTATTGTTGAAACTAACAGAAGGAAACATTTCAGCTTCTAAAGCTATTGAACTTCTTAGTCCAATGGTCCAAAAATTGGAAGTGAAAATAAAATCGATGCGTTCTTTTTCTAGAATGGTCGAGCAGAATGTCCATCTTTTCCAAGATATTTTTCAAAATTGCGTTAAGATAGACCAAGGAGAGTTTGAGGGAATTACGTTCACTTCTTTAAATAGAGAGAGCTCTTGTAAGCACAAGGACGTGATCTCTTCCTTGGTCATGCGTCAATTCTATGAGGCGTGGGAGAATATCAATGATTCTCATCTCCGCTATTATTCGAAGTTTATTGCACAAGCTGTCCGCTTGAAAGAGACTGTGATGAGCCATATCGATTCTTTGGAAAATTTAGAAAATATACCCAAGTAGACTCAAAAGTTGGCCGTAGGGCCGCGCGAAAGCGGATAATCTCTAATCGACATTTGCGAGTTTTAAGCCGATGATGCCGACGATGATCAAGAAAATCGAGATGAGTCGGACGATGTGGTAAGAGTCGCCGAAAAAGATGATCCCGCAGACGACAGTCCCTGCGGCTCCGATTCCCGCCCACACAGCGTAAGCTGTCCCTATGGAAATAGTCTTCATCGATTGGGAGACGCAAAAAAAGCTCAAGACGATAAAGACGACCGTAATTGCGCTAGGAATGAGGCGGGAAAATCCCTGACTGAATTTCAGCGCAATCGTGAAACAGATCTCGAAGAATCCAGCGAGTAGCAGAAATATCCAAGAAATCGACATGCGCACCCTTAAATCATTAGAATAACTCTACGGAACAAGCCCTACGGCCAACTTTTGAGCTTATTTGGGTATGTATACCACTTCGCGACATAATGAAAAAGACTATACTGTACTTATAATACGCTCGGTTGCGCGTTCCATAGGAGAAGGACTGCCGCATTTTTCTCTTTTCCGAGAATAGACACAGTGCCCGGCGAGAGTGCCAGATGTGCTCCTCCTCGTACCCCAAGCCCGAGCCAAGAGGCGGCTAAAGCCCTTAAAAAATGACCGTGGGAAAACAGGGCGATGTTTCCTGATACTGTCGCGATCTCTGCTAAGATCCGATCTGCGCGTGCTTGAATCTCTTCTAAGCTCTCTCCATTGGGAGCGCCTTGGGAAAAGATCGTCCAATTAGGATGCGTTTTCCTAATTTCTGCAGAGGTCAACCCCTCGTAGTCGCCGTAGTTCCACTCCCTCAAATCGGGTGTGATCTCTGCTTTATTTTCGAGATGGGCGAGCTGACAGGTCTGTCGGGCGCGTTTTAAGGGGCTGCACAAGATCTTCTCAAAGGAGACTTTTTCAAGATAGGTCCCGAGTGCTTTGGCCTGAGCTTGCCCATTAGGGGTCAGTTCGAGGTCTGTCGTCCCGGTATGTTGGCCAGAGAGTGTCCAGGGGGTCTCTCCATGGCGGATGAGATAGATTTTTCTCTCGTTCACTTTTCCCTCACGCTATAGCGCTCAGCCAAGGCTGTATATCCTTCTACCTGCGCCTGTTCCCAATCAGACTCTTTTTCGAGTTCTTTTGCCAGTATTTTTGCAATCGAAGGAGCGACTGCGATACTCAAACGCGCATTTAAGAGCAGCGCTCTCGTGCGTCGCGCGAGAATATCCTCCACCGTCCTTGCCATCTCTTTGCGGATAGCCCAAATCACTTCTGCCCGGATGTAGGGGAGATCGGGGTGGATCGGTTGCGCATTTTCTGGTGTTTCTAGAGCTAGAGCTTCTATCTCTTTTCGATCGGTTCCATAGGTGCTTAAAGGGGCAAGGGGATCTAAATCGGGATCCCAGCCATGGAGTTTGAGTGTCTTTGTTTGGCAGGGGGCGTCGGCAAGTCCACCGATGAGCGCTGCTTTATTCACGACATCTTCTGCCATTTTGCGGTAGGTCGTCCATTTGCCGCCTGCGATTGTGATGAGTCCCGACTGAGAGATGAAAATCGCATGGTCGCGCGAGAGGCTCGCTGTTTTCTCTGTTTTTCCCGATTTGATCAGAGGTCTTAAACCCGCAAAGCAGCTGAAAATAGAATCGCGCGAGGGGACTTTTGTGAGGTACTGCGCAGCTTGAGTCAGCAGAAAATCGATCTCATCGTCGAAAGGGCAGGGCTCTAGGGAGGATTTTTCAATGGGGGTGTCGGTCGTGCCGACCAGGATGCGCTCGTGCCAAGGGACCATGAATAAAACCCTTCCATCAGTGGTATGCGGAACTAAAATGGCGGTATCTCCCGGGAGAAAGGAGCGATCAAGGACGATATGGGTTCCTTGGCTGATCGATAGGATCGATGGCGCACTGCGATCGTCTTTTTTCCGCAGGTTATTGACAAAGACCCCTGTCGCATTGATGATGGCGCGCGCATGGATCCGATAAATCGTTCCCGATTCCCGATCGATCGCCTCAACGCCGGTACAGAGATCTTTCTCTTTGATCAGTTGCGTGACCTCCATGTAGTTTAAGGCAGTAGCACCCTGATCGACGGCTGTTTGTGCGAGGCAAATCGCCAGCCTTGAGTCGTCGAATTGCCCGTCGTAATAAATCGTCCCACCGCGCAAGTCCTTTGGCTCCAAAGTCGGAATCGCCTGTAAGGTCTCCTCTCGACTCAAATGACGCGATTTTTCGATCTTTAAATCCCCGGCGAGCATGTCGTAAACTTTGAGTCCGATTCCGTAAAAGGGCCCTTCCCACCAGTGATAACTGGGAACGAGGAAGGGGAGGTGATGGATCAAATGAGGAGCGTTATGGCAAAGGAGTCCTCGCTCTTTTAAGGCTTCGATAACAAGGGTGATGTTTCCTTGTTGTAGGTAGCGCAGGCCCCCATGGATGAGCTTTGTGCTGCGACTTGAGGTCGCTTTTGCGAAATCCGCTTGTTCTAGGAGCAAGGTTTTATAGCCTCTAGAGGCGCTATCGACCGCGGCACCGAGCCCTGTTGCCCCGCCCCCAATGATAAGTACGTCCCAGATTTCATTGGGATTGTTCACTGTTTTGAGTAGCGCATCTCGATTCATGATGAGGTCTCCTCCCACATCTGGGCGCAGGCCACTGCTTTTTTCCACTTTTCCCGAAAATGCTCCACACGATCGAGCGGCATTTCAGGATCGAACCGCCTCTCTGGCTTCCAGTAACGCTGGATATCCTCTTCACTCTTCCAAAAACCGACGGCAAGCCCCGCTAAAAAGGCAGCCCCGAGAGCTGTCGATTCAGTCGATTGAGGGCGAACGATCGGCACTCTTAAGATATCCGACTGAAATTGCATCAAGAGATCATCGACAGCAGCGCCTCCATCGACGCGCATCTCATCGATTTCTACCCTAGAATCGCTCACCATCGCTTGCAAGACATCGGTGACCTGGTAGGCGATCGCTTCTGTGGCAGCCCTTGCGATGTGCGCCGCTGTCGTTCCTCGCGTAAGACCCAAAATCATCCCGCGCGCGTAAGGGTTCCAGTAAGGAGCGCCGAGCCCTGTGAAGGCGGGGACGAAGTAGACACCGTGGTTGTCGGGAACACTCGTCGCGAGTTTCTGAATCTCTGAAGCGCTTGTGATGATTCCGAGATTGTCTCTCAACCATTGGACGATGGCGCCTCCCATGAAGACACTTCCCTCGAGCGCGTAGTGGAGTTTATCTCCGATCTGATAGGCGATCGTCGTCAAGAGCTTATTCTTCGAAAGGACTGGCTTTTCCCCCGTGTTCATCAGCATAAAACACCCGGTCCCATAAGTGGTTTTTACCATCCCTTTCTTAAAGCATGCCTGACCGAAGAGCGCCGCTTGCTGGTCGCCTGCGATCCCACAGATCGGAATCGGCTTAGAAAAAAGGGATGGGCCTGTTTCCCCATAAATTTCACTCGAGCTACAGACCTTCGGCAAGAGCTCTCTAGGAATCTCTAAGAGATCTAATAGTTCTTGATCCCACTGGCAAGTGTGGATATTAAAAAGTAACGTCCGCGATGCATTGGAGACATCTGTCACGTGAATCGCTCCATTTGTCAACTTCCACGCGAGATAGCTATCCACCGTGCCAAAGGCGAGCTCTCCTCTCTCTGCCCGCTTGCGGGCGCCTGGAACATGATCGAGCAACCAACGGATTTTCGTGCCTGAGAAATAGGGATCGAGGAATAACCCTGTCTTTTGCTGAAAGAGAGGCTCTAACCCCTTTTCCTTTAATTTTTGACAGAATTCCGTCGTCCTGCGGTCTTGCCAGACAATCGCATTTGCGATCGGCTCTCCAGAACTCCGCTCCCATAGGATTGTCGTTTCCCTCTGATTGGTGATCCCGATCCCTGCGATCTCCTCTGGGGTCACCGACCGCTGTGCCATCACCTCCGCTGCAACAGAAGCTTGTGTCGCCCAGATTTCCATCGGATCGTGTTCGACCCATCCTGGAGAGGGAAACAGTTGGCGAAACTCTTTATGTGCGCTCCCCTCCACCGTCCCCTGGTGAGAGATGAGCAACGCGCGCGAGCTCGTGGTTCCTTGGTCCAAAGCCAGAATATACTTGCTCATCTGAAAATGCCTCCGCTGGAGCCCGCATTTTATAACCGGCTCTTTCGATAAATATTTTGAAGAATGGCATATTTCTCTCATTCCTGAAAATTAAATTCGTTGAACGAGACGACCCTGACATGATATACCAAAACCTCAAGAGATTATTTCAGAGAGGGAAAATGAACATATTTTGGGGAGAATTCATCGGAACACTACTGCTCGTTCTCCTCGGTAATGGAGTCGTAGCCAACGTGTTACTCAGTCGATCGAAGGGACACCAGTCGGGGTGGATCGTGATCGCAGCGGGATGGGGATTTGCCGTCGGCATCGCCGTCTACGTCTCTGGCTGGGTGAGCGGAGGGCACTTAAATCCCGCCGTAACGCTCGGATTTTGTCTTGCGGGTAAGACGGCCTGGAGTCTCTTTCCTCTCTATGCCGCATCCCAATTACTCGGAGCGCTCGTTGGCGCTACGCTCGTCTTCCTGACCTACTATCCCCACTGGAAGGCTACAGAGGATGCCGTTCCCAAATTATGGTGCTTTTCCACAGAGCCCGCGATTCGCCATTACGGCTGGAATTTCCTCACTGAAGTCATTGGGACAGCTGTTCTACTTCTGGGCGTACTTGGGATCTTCGATACCCATAACCAGATCGCAAGCGGCGTGGGCCCTTATGCAGTCGGTATCCTGGTATTTAGCATTGGACTGTCGCTCGGAGGGCCGACCGGGTATGCGATCAATCCTGTCCGAGACCTCGGTCCCCGTATTGCCCATGCCCTCCTGCCCATTCCCGGAAAAGGAGGCTCCGACTGGGCCTATGCCTGGGTCCCCATTTTAGGCCCCCTCTGTGGCGCTATCCTCGGCACCCTACTCTACCAATACTGCATCTATCCACTCCGGGCCTTAGGGACATAAAATGCCCCTGCATTGGATCGGAAAGGGAGGGGAGACCTCCCTCATCTCCTCTGAGGTGGAGTTCGAAGCCCATTCGGGCGTCAAATACCTGCCCCAACTGATCTTTAGCGATGAAAAGACGGAACGCAACGTCAGAAAAAGAGTCCAGCGCGCCCTTAAAAAGGGGCAGATGACCACGCAGCAGAAATGGCTTGGGGAGTACTATGCCAAAGACCTCAGCAGGGGAGTCGGACTTGATCTCACGGTGCGCTGGATCGATGAGAGATTTGGATTTGGGCTCTGGACCAATCGAGAGATCCCTGCTCTGGCCTTCATAGGAGAATACACCGGAATGGTGCGTCGCCGCCGTTTCTGGGGCAGGTGGAAGAACCACTACTGCTTCCTCTACCAGATTGGAGATTTAGAAAAAACTCCCTACTCGATCGATGCAGAGCGCGGGGGGAACTACACCCGGTTCATCAACCATAGCGCCCACGGAAACCTCACAGCCGCCTCCGTCTACCGGGACGGTCTTATGCACATCATCCTCTACGCCTCTAAGACCATCCCCGCAAACACCCAGCTCTCCTACGACTATGGCCCCGACTACTGGAAAAAGCGCCGGAGCCCTGTGGGCTTAGTCTAAGCGCGAACGCGTTTATGTCTAGCTTGAATAGTGAGTTCTAAACCAATCGCATCTAAAACAGCTAGCAGATTAAAAAATCGAGGATTTCCCTTTAAAGAAAGAGTTCGGTATAAATTTTCTCTATTTAAGTCTGATTCATCTGCAAGCCATCCCATTCCCCCTTTTGCCTCTGCAATATCACGCAAAGCTAGAAGAAATACATGAGGATCATCATCGTGTAGAGCCGCATTAAGATATGCTGCGGCTTCTTTAGGTTTTTGCAACTGTCGCAATAGATGTTCTTTATAATTTTTTGCTTTAACCATGTTTTTCTACTTTTTTTTGAGAGAGTTTTTATAAAGCTGCCAAGACTCTGTTGCCCTTTTAATATCTCTTATCTGGGATCTCTTAGAACCGGCGCACAAAATAATTACCACCGCCTCTTTTATCTTTCCAAAATAGATCCTATACCCAGGTCCCAGATGAATGCGCAACTCAAAAAGATTCGGTGCTCCTGTTACTTTCTTGCAATCTCCGAAATTTCCCAATCTGATTCGATTAATCCGAATGCGAGCTGCTGCACGAGCTGTTGTATCAATCCCATTTTCCCATTCGAGATAGGGGCACGTTCCATCATCCATTTCCAGATAAGAGACTTCGATATCCATGAGTTAATTGTAGCATATGTGCTACAAGTTGGCAATCCCTCTGTCTGTAGGGGTGTGGGAAAAGAGTGAGAGGTTGGATTTAACTGTCTAATTTTTACTACTTTGCAATAGTGTGGGTGCCCACCCAGGATTTTACTCACGATTGCTTTTCCCTGTGATCATCTCGTACGACCTCCCTAAGAGCATCCCCGCACACACCCAGCTCTCCTACGACTATGGCCCCGACTACTGGAAAAAGCGCCGGAGCCCTGTGGGCTTAGTCTGAGCCGCTCCCTGAGCTGCTCGGGGTAGAGTCTGAGGGTGTCGAGTCGTCCGATGATGAGCTTATCAAAAATCTATGACGAGGAGGAACGGCTGGTGTGGGGGCAGAGTTACTCGAGTCTGATTCGGAGGTGGAATCGCTAGGGTCCTCCGATGGTGAGATAGAATCGCTAGAGTCTGATGAGGAGCTCGAGCTGCTACTAGATGCAGCAAAATACTGTAAGGAGTCTTCTCGGCTCTGGGTGTAGAAACAAAGAGGGAGTTCATCTCCTTCTTTCCAGTTGCTTACGGCTTCTATTAAATCGTATTTGTTTGGATCTCTAATAAGCATTCCTAAAATCCGCACCACCTTGTCTAGGGAGTCTCGGCCTTCTTGAGACGTAGCGCCTGCTGTAATCATGTCTTCCAGTAGTTTGCGTGCGAGCCTTTTTAATCCCTCATTGTGTTTCAAAGAGTAGAGCACGTTATTAGAGTCTGGCATTCTTGCGAACAGCCGTTCTGCCTCATCGATGTCTCCCATTGCGCACAGATTTACAAAGATTTGTCGTTTAACAAGGTGCTGAAAGAACTCGTTGGTCCCTGGATACCCTCTGCGGAGGGCTGCAATTGCTTGCTCCATCAGTTCCCGTGCTTTTGCAATTTGTCCTGTTTCACAGAAGAAGAGAAGGAGATTGCCATTAAGAATTATTTTAAAAAATTCCTTTTCGCTTGAGAACTCCCTAAGCCTATTAATTAATGAAACGACTAATTTCTCTGCCTTAGCAGGATCCCCTATCTTACAAAGGAGGGAAGGAATCTTATAGCCGAGGATTCTCATGGCAAACAATTCAGGATGCTTATGGGACATCTGCCATATGATCTCAATGGCTTGGTCCATTAATTTCTGAGCAGTTGGTGCTCTACCCATCCTACAAAGAAGAAGGAAGACCTGATATTGAATGAGTTGAGTAATAAATTCAGCGTTTTTCTCTTTCTTGGGAACGAGAAAGAGAAGCGCCTGATCCATCAGCCCCTGTGCCTGTTCTACCTCTTCCATTTGACAAAGAAGGGAAATAAGAGAAAAGGCTTCATTAGAGAAAAACCCTTGATAAGCGGCTGTGTCTTTTGAAAGTTCTTGCAGGAGGTTAGGGAGTTCTTTCTGCAACAGTGCGTGCATTGTTTCTTTTTTATCTAGATGCGTTTCGAATGTACTTGTTACTGCTAAATCGTTGAGAATCAGAAGTTGCTCCCTTGCTTTTGTAAATGGGCGAAGACTTTCAAAATAGTGGAGAGCTCCCTCAAAATTGCCTTTACAAAACTCCTTAAGCGCCAATGCTTTCAAGATTTTGGACTGACTTTTGATCGCTTTTTCTGTGCCTTCTTTATCCAAGAGCTCGAGGATTGGCTTTACGTGTTCTGCCCGGTTGAATCTGGCATAAGTGATCCCTATTTTTTGAAGGAGTTCGATTTTGAGTTCTTGTTCTTGGCTGTTGGCTAACCGACAAGCACTTTCGTCGTCTCCCAGTGCGACCAAGATTGTAATGGTTTTGGGAAGGTTTTTAGTCCATATTTGAGAGAGTTTCTGGCATGTTCGAGAGTTCTTCTCGAATGACAGGTCTTCTCCAATCCGTAGGGACTCAGTTCTGGTGGTAACGCGGTTCAGTAGTAGCCAAGCATCCTTCCAATAACTAAACTTGAGGAGTAGTTTCATCTTAGGAATTTCCTCAAATTCTGGATCGGGAGTACATATTAAAATCCCCATATTGATCTGTCTAAGGACTGTTCTAACCTTAATATTGAGAGCTTTATTAAAAAGTGCATGATCCCAAAGTTTTAGCTTTTCGAGGTTGCATTGGAGGTTGTTGTCATATGCATTTTTGAATGCGGAAAATTCTTTATCGGTGAATTGGTTTTTGAAACTAGAGAGTTCAATGCTTATATAGAGTCGCTTTAAAGAGTTTTGATCACGAAAGCCCATTCGGTCTAAGATTTCTTGTATTTCCTTCACAATGAAGTGGTCGCGGTGAAAAATTTCGGGGAGGGTTTTCGGGGCAGTCTTCAGGATCTTGCTCAGATTTTGCAATGCTTCGATTGCATCAGGGGTCAGAGTTTGCAATTCTTCGTTGTTTTCAGGCAATATCCTCTCTAAAGGGAAATTAGATTCCTTTAAGCAATCGATCACATAACCGATGTAATCCTGCCAATCGGAAATTCTAATCGGGTGGTTTGCGCCTTCCCATAACAAAGATCTATTTAATGATTGCCAAGCTTTACATACTTTAGAAGCTGCGACCGCAGAGGTGGGGTCTAAGAAAGAAAGAACCGTATAGAGGGCGTCTTCAGACAAGATTTCGATCGGGCTGGAGTCTCCAATGAGCGGATCCTCTAAGGAAGAATCAGAAGAGCTCGAGGAGCTCGCTTTTTGTGGCGCAGATGGGGTAGAGGCGGGCATGTAGAATACTTGCAGGTCTTCGAACATGTGGCGCAAGGCATGCAGGCGGTCATTGGCAGCGAGGTTTTCATTCCATAAACCGCTGATAATTCCCGCGCTATTGATTTTTTGCATCAGGTTATAGAGGCGAGGATCCTCTTTTTCCATGTGTGTTGCTTTTATGCAGAACCTTTCTAAAGTCTCTAATTTCTTTATTTGCTGAGGTGTATAACCCTGCTTTACACTCCATGAAGCTGGTAACATAATTTATCCATTGTTGTTATTTTGTTGGTTTATTTTACAAAGTTTGTGTGGTTTTATGCTATTTTTAAAACCTGTTCTTTGCAGGAAAATACAATAAAATGTAATTTAAACTTTATTTTGCCATAACTGCTGGCTTTATCAGGCAGTAGTGGTAGGGGAGGGGGATCAGCCCCGACTACTGGAAAAAGCGCCGGGGCCCTGTGGGCTTAGTCTGAGCCGCTCCCTGAGCTGCTCGGAGTAGAGTCTGAGGGTGTCGAGTCGCTAGAGTCCTCCGATGATAAGCTCATCAGAAACCTAGGACGAGCAAGAACCGCTGGGGCGGAGCCAGAGCTGCTGGAGTCTGATCCGGAGGTGGAATCGCTAGAGTCGGATGAGGAGCCCGTGGTGCAACCAAATGTGAAGATGTATTTTAACGCGTATGGATCGTCGGTATACTTAGAAAGAGGTAACACTTCTCCTGCTTGCCAGCTAGTTATTGTCTCTATTAAATGGTGTTTGTCTGGGTCTTCAATCAGCATTCCCAAAATCCGCACGATCTTGTTCAGTAAGTCTTGGGCTTCTTCAGACGTAGCACCTGTTGCAACCCTATTTTCCAGCAGTTTGCGTGTGAGCTCCTTTAAACCCGTATCATGTTCTCCATGAAAGCCCTCGAGATCAGAGCAGAAGAAGTTTGCTGGCATTCTTGCGAACAGCCGTTCTGCTTCATCGATGTCTCCCATTGTGCAAAGATTTATAAAGATCTTTTGTTTAATCAGTTGTTCGAAGAACTCATCGGCACCTGGATATTCTCTACGGAAGACCTCAATTGCTTGGTCCAACAATTCCCGTGCCTTTGCAACTTGGCCTATTTTGCAGAGAAAGAGAAGGATGCCTCGATCTAGAATTGTTTTAAAAAACTTCTTATCGCTGGAAGACTCTCTAAGGCTATTAATTAATAGAACCATCAGTTCCTCTGCCTTTGCAGTTTCTCCTATCTTACAAAGGTGGGAAGGAATGGCACGATAGAGGATTTCAATAGCCCAGGATTTAGGAGTATCATGGGGCCTCTTGCGAATGCTCTCAATGGCTTCATCCACTAATTTCTGAGCGGTTGCTTTATTACCTATCTTACAAAGAAGATAGGGGATGTTCTTGTCAAGGATTGGAATAAAGGAGGAGCTGTTGTTGTTCTTGTGGTTTTTCTCAAGACTGGACAGCGCCCGAGTCATCAGTCCCTGTGCCAATTTTATCTCTTCCATTTTACAAAGAAGGGCAATGTAAGAAAAGACTTCCTGAACGAAAAATTCATGGCAAGCGCATGTGTCTTTTGAAAGTTCTTGCAGGAGGTTGGGAAATTCTTTCTGCAAAAGCGCGCCGAGTATTTCCCTTTGAGAGGGATGTTCTTTGAGCCTATGTAGTGCTAAATTGTAAAGAATTCGAAGTTGGTTCCTCGGACTTGTGCACGAGCGAAGCCTTTCAAAATAACGGAGAGCCTCTTCAAAATTTCCTTGGATGTTTTTTTTAACTAACAGTTCTTCAAGGATTTTCGACCGATTTTCGATCGCTTTTGCTGTACCTTCTTGATTCAATAGCTTGAGGATTGGCTTTACGTGTTGTTTCTGATTGAGGTTGACGTAAGCGATCCCCATGACTTGAAGGAGTTTGATTTTGAGCTTTTGTTCTTGATGATTGGCTAACCGATAGGCGTTTTCTCCGTCTCCTACTGTGACCAATGAGGGGATGATCTTTCGAAGGTTTTTAGTCCATATTTTAGAGAGGTTGTTTCGGATTATCAGGGTATCGGACCGATCCAATAGTTTCCAAGCCTTCTTCCAATAACCACACTTGAGGAGCAGTTTCATCGTAGAGCTTTCCTCGCCTTGAGGACAGGGATCATAAAGGCGATTCATACAGCTCACTATAACCGACATATTGATCAGTCCAATAGAGGAGAGATGCAGAGTTTTGGAGAGTTTATCGAAAAGCGCTGTAAGATCCTTAAGTTTTAGTGTCTGCCGAAACTCTTGGGGATTTACTATGAGAAGGTCGCCGTATGCCTCTCTTAATGCGGAAAATTCTTTTTCAGAGACCTGTTTTTTGAAGAAAGAGAGTTCAATACTGTTACAGAATCTCGTTAAAGATTTTTGATCATGAAGGCCAATGCGATCTAAGATCTCTTGTATCTTTTTCAGGATGGATGGTTCGCGATGGAGAATTTTGTAGAGGGTCTCTGGAACGGTTTTCAAGGTCTCGCTCAAAGTTTGGAATGCTTCGATTGCGTCAGAGCTCAGCTTTTGCACTGCTTCGCTGTTTTCAGAGAATATCGCCTCTAAAGGCACAGGAACTCCCCTTAAGCAATCGATCACATAACCGATGTAATTTCGCCACTTGAGGATGCTAACCCTCACGTGATTTTCGCCTTGCCACAGCAAAGATCTATTTAATGATTGCCAAGCTTTACATACTTTAGAAGCTGCGACCGCAGAGGTGGGGTCTAAGAAAGAAAGAACCGTATAGAGGGCGTCTTCAGACAAGATTTCGATCGGGCTGGAGTCTCCAATGAACGTATCCTCTTTTGGCGCGGCTGGGGTGGAGTGAGGGGGATAGAGCATTTGCAGGTTTTCGAACATCCGCCGCAAGGCATGAAGGCGGTCATTGGCAGGGAGGTTTTCATCCCATAGACGGCTTGAAATTCCCATCCCATTAATTTTTTGCATGAGATTATAGAGGATAGGATCTTCCCTGTCCGTCGATAAAGCTTGCAGGCAAACCCGTTCTAAAGTCTCTAGTTCCTGTATCTGCCGGTGTCTATAACCATCCTTTAAACTCCATGAAGCGGGCAACATGCACTATCCATTGTTAATATGGCGTTGGGGCGTTATTTTATGAAAGTTGTTTAGTTTTATGCTACTTTTAATTATGGTTTTTTATGAAAACATTGAATAATATAATTTTTACTTTAGTCGAAGTCGACAAAAAATTTACTGGGATTAGGTGCAACAGGCAGCTCTGGGATGGGAAAGAGGTATAGGCCTGGCGCTTGGAAAAAGCGCCAGGCCTTGGGTATTAGTCTGAACTACTCGAGGTAGAATCAGATGTCGATCCTGAATGGCTATCACTCTCTGCTGAGGTGAAATCGCTGAAACTGGTGTCATCATCGGACATAGAATTGCTAAACTCTAAGGATGTGCTAGAACTACTAGACTCTGATGAAGAACTCGCGCTGTTGCGAGGTGCATACAGAAATTTTAAGGTGTCTGAGCAATCGCTATAGTAAGAAAGGTGAAGGGGAAGCTCCTTTCCTTCTTGCCAATTGCTTACTTCTTCTATTAAAGAGTATGTCTCTGAATCTGCGATGAGCATTTTCAAAATCCGTACGGCTTGATCTCGCGTTTCTTCAGACATAGCGTTCAGTTTGTCTTTTAGCAGTTTTCGTGCAAGCTGTTTTAAACTCAGATTATGAGCCGAAGATTTGCAACTGAAGTTTTCCGGCCTGGTTGCAAACCACCGTTCCGCTTGATCGATATCTCCCAGCGCGCAAAGGTTTGTAAATATTTCGTGTTTAACAAGTTGCTTGAAGAACGCGTCGGTCGTTGGATACTTCCTGCGCAAAGTTGAAATTGCTTCGTCTAGCATCTCTCGCGCTTCTGAAACTTGTCCCACTTCAGAAAGGAGGATAAGAAGGTTCTCACCTATAATTACTTTAAAAAAACTCTTGTCGCTTGAGTATTCTTCGCGCCGAATGCCGATTAATTGAGCCACCAAGAGTGCTGCCTTTGCCTTCTCTCCTATCTCACAGAAGACAGAGGGGATCTCATGAAAGAAGATTTTATCAGCAAAGCGCTCATCGTTATGAGGGTGCCTTAGGCGAATGGCTCCAATGGCTTGATCCACTAACTCTTGAGCTGCCGTTGTCTGACCCATCTGATAAAGAAGAGAAGGAACTTTATATTTAAGAATTTGAGTGAAAAATCTATTGTTTTCCCGAGCATTTTCGATTTCGGGGTGTATTTCCCGAAGTGTGGTCAGGGCTTGATTCATCAGATCTTTTGCTTGCTCTATTCCTTCTACTTTAAAGAGGAGGGTGAGGAGCGAAAAGACGTCCCTAGAGAAAAACTCTTGATAAGCGCGTTTGTTTTTTGAAAGTTCGAGTAGGAGGTCGGGGATTTTTTTTTGTAGAAGTGCGTGCACCGCTTTTGTTTCAGCTGGGCAATTTTTCAGTATACTCACTGATAAATTATGGAGAATACGCAGTTGATCTTTTGCTCCTGTAATGGGGCAAAGACTTTCAAAATAATAGAGGGCCTTCTCAAAATTGCCTTTGCGACTCTCTATAGATGCCCACTCCTCTAAGATCTTCGATTGACTTTCGATTGCCCTCCCCGTGCCCTCTTGATCCAATAGCTCTAGGATTGGCTTTATGTGTTCTGTCTGGTCGCATTCAGCATAAGCGATCCCCATTTGTTGAAGGAGTACGATTCTGAGCTTTTGATTTTGTTTATTGATAAACCAATAGGCGTTTTCCCTATCTCCCATTAGGGCAAAGTTTCGAATGGTCCGCGGAAGATTGTTAGTCCATATCTCAGAAAGGAGTTGGCGGGTTGTAAAGAGCTCAGCTGATAGACCATTCCCAGCTAGTAGGGCTTTAGTTTTCGCGTGGAAGCGCTTTTTTAAGAGCCAAGCTTCTTTAAAATAACCCTGCTTGAGGAGCTGTCGCATCATAGAGATTTCCTCGTCTGGAAAATAGGCAGGGTTGCTGTAATCAGGAAAGAGATTCCATTGTCTTGCTAATTCATCATTCAAAGCCATAACAATAGAGTCGGATGAGACTGCAAAAAACTTACGGAATAAATCTAAAGAGATATTTTCATGATCTAGGATCTCTCTGAATTTAACGTTAGAATTAACGGCAGTGAGTAAAATGCCATTATTATGCAATGAAATGTATAATTTCTTAATTTTATTAAATTCTTCGTCAGTGAGCTGTTGATCTTGCCTAGAGAGGCCTCTTTGTGCCACAGATAGTATCATGCTGGTCGCGAACTGAGTGAAGGGTTGGTCGTGATCTTTATGCGTGACAATTAAATCTCCCTCTTCATTGATAGTTGTGAAATGAAGAAAGTCAATGGGATCTAAGATCTGTCTTAAACTCTTGAAGATCGATTCATCGCGGTAGAAGATTTTGGAGAGGTCTTTAGGAGCCTTACCCAAGTTCTCTTGCAGGGCTTTCAATGCTTGGATTTCATTAGGGTATTGTTTCTCTAAAGGGAAATGAGCTCCTTCTAAATAATCGACAGTGCAATTGATGAAATTTTGCCAATGAACAATGGGGAGCCTTCCCGATTTAGGAGCACCTTCCCAAAGCACTGTTTGACTGAGAGGTTGCCATTCTCGGCATACTTTAGAAGCTGAGACGATAGATGTAGCGTCTAAGAAAGAAAAAATAAAACGGAGCATATCACCAGGCAAGACGGCGCTGTGATTGGGGGACTGCGTTTGTGGCAGCTCTTTAGCTCTGACTATCTTTGCCTTGCATTTTTTTAAAAGAAGGTCTGGGGTGTCTTTGAGGGTTTCTGCTAGATTAAAGAACTCCACTTTCTGCAGGATCTTCAATTTCTCGCCGATATTGAGATGGACGATTTTTCTAGCGATCTCTTTTAGGCTTTGAGGGTCCTCGGTTGTGTCTATTGCGTCGCTCCAATAGGCGAGTAGTTGGTTGTCTCTTGCGATGCACCATTGAGCGGCGTCTATTGCCCATTGCGCTCTAGCGTGAATGTCACACAATTTGAGAAGGTCGTCGTTTTTGCGCAATTCTTTAGGCAGTGTAAGGAAAGTAAGGTTTCCTAATGTATCGGCGATCGGTTGCTTGAGGATTTTTTTGACAACTCGATAGAGGGCAAGTGAGGTTGGAGCGTTCTCAGCCTCTTCACAAAGTGCTTTTAATTTTTCCATTTTTGTTAGATTTTCATGGTAGGAAGAAGGTGAAGATAGTGGCGATCTGACGAACATAGGAGTTCTCCTTGGTAACGTTTTTTAATTTTTCTTAAAAAATTGGTCTTAAAATATAGCAAGATGTGTGCGTTTACTTAAAGAGGCATGTTTGGTGTATCTCAAAAGTTGGCCGTAGAGTCGCGCCAAAGCTCCTGGGGTTGAGTTGCCAGAGAGGGGGGTAGAAGCTTCAAGGGAGGGGTGCGTAATTCATGAGGACCTAATCTAGATCCCCATCATTCCATTCTGAATAGATTCAATTTCACCACAGAGAGGAAATTCATATTAAAAAAGTTCCTCTCTGTGGTTTTCCATCTCTGTGGTGAAATTCAGCGCCAAAGTATAAATTGCGTAAAAGCCTGTGTATAACCTTGGCGCGTTGGGGGACGAAAATGATTTTAAGCGCTTTCGGCTTCATTGATGCCGAGGAGCTCGATTTCGAACACGAGAGCGACGTTGGGGCCTATTTCTTGACCAAACCCATTTTCGCCATAGGCGAGGTAGGGGGGGATGAAAACTTGCCACTTATCGCCGATGCGCATTTTTTGTAGCGCTTCAGACCAGCCGGAAATGACCCGGTTGAGGGGGAGGACGACGGGCTGTCCCCGTTGGTGGGAGCTGTCGAAAACGCGCCCATCGATGAAAGATCCGCGGTAGTGGATTTTAACGAGATCTAGGGAGGTTGGATGCGTGCCTGAGGAAGGGCCTTGCTCGATGACTTTGTACTGAAGTCCACTCGGCAGGACGACGATCCCTTCTTTGCTCTTGTTCTCTGCCAAGAAAGCTTCGCTTTTGGTTTTGTTTTCTTCAGCCATTTTGGCATAGAATTGGCGCTGTTGCGTTTCCACTTGATTTCTCAGAGCGATCAGGATTTGTTGGATCTCCTCTTGCCCGAGTTGTGGGGTCTCATTCATGAGTGCATCATTGAATCCTTTGGTAAGACAGTCGAAATCCATCTCAGCGAACTGGTGACGGAGGTTGCGCCCTGTCTCTAGGCCGATGCAATAACTTACCTTTTCTTTCGTCGTCTTCATAAAATGCTCCTCTTATGTTTCGGGCGCTTTAAGGCTGGTCCATTGAGATTGCGGAGCTCTGACGCGTTCCAATGCATCATCCCTCAAGCACGCGGGGTGTAACTTAAAGAGAACCTATATACTCTATAGAGAATTGCGCGACAAGAGTTTTATCTAGATAGGAGGCTGCTTTGAGGAGAGGTCAATAGAGGTCAGTTGCGCGATGCATCGATCTAGGTGGACGATGGCTTTTTTTTTAAGAGCGTCGAATCTATCGCGTAGAGCGCTGATTTGTTCAGTTGTCGCAAGATCGTTTAATTGTCTGGCGACATTCAAGGAATTCATTTTTTGAAGAAGTTCGTAAAAGATAACATCGCCTACGTCGAGTTTTTCCGCTTTTTTGCAAAGGTTTTCTAGAATTTGTAATTCCAAAATTGTGTTTTGTGTATGTCTTTTTGTTGAAATCATGTTAAACTCTTGATTTTGTTTATTATTTTATTGGAACTGTATGTTTTAATTGGTTTATTTGAACTTGTCCTTGTAATTTGAGAGGTTGGGGTGGTGATTTTATTTTTATTTTTCCCAATTATGGTCAGATGTGGTATCATTTTCAACATATTTAGGGGGAGAAAAGGGAGATGTCAACAGTCAGCCTGATGAGGAATCCTTTGCCGGGATTCTCTACCGCCTTAGCGAATGTAGGGGAGAAGATCCCTGGGCGGGAGTCTTTGCAATGGGTTTTCGATCGGATGCTCAACAATCCCTTTTTCTGGACTTCTCTTGCGACAGTGGGTGGGATCGCTCTTTGCGTGACGGTTTTTGTCCTCTTGCCTCCTCTTGCAGCTTGTGGGATCACAGTTGTTGTTCTAGGTGTTCTTGTCACAGCCCGCTTTTTTACGCCCGAAGAGACGAGAAAATGGATATTTAGCGAAACTTCTCTTGCGTTGACCCGTTTTTGCTCTTGCATCGCCCCCGGTCTGACGCAAAGACCTCAACTCACCCAAATCACAGATCAATTGATGCTAGGTGGTGTCCCTCTTAAAGGCGCTCAGTATCCAAAAGGGATGAAACCGACGGCTGTTTTATCGATGATAGAATCGTTTGAAACAGATCCCCATTTCTTTGGCACGCCCATGCAGCCGAAAGACTGGAAGGCGGCGGGGGTGCGTTTCCTCGATCTACCGAACCTCGATTGTACTCCTGTGCGCAATCGAGATGTCAAAAGAGGGGTAAAGTTTTTGCATGAACAGATCTCTAAAGGGCGGCGCGTGTTGGTCCATTGCCTCGCTGGCGTCGGCCGCAGTGCGACGGTCGTGATCTGTTATCTGATCAAGCACCAGGGCATGTCGCCAAAAGAGGCTGCTGCATTTGTCAGAGAAAAACGGCGTATCTCTGCAGATGAAAATTCTCCCGCTATCCGTCATTTCTCATCTAATTTAGGTTATTGTTAGTGAAAAAAGTCATCGAAAGGGAAATGTCCCTATTAGAAGCTCTACAGGAGCTGTCTCCTGATAGCTCCAAAACGACGCTGCGCTCATGGATTAAAGAAGGAAGAGTGCTGTTACAAGAGCGCTCCTTAGACCGCGCAGATCATCGCTTATATCCCGGAGAGATCGTTACCCTCGGACGCAAGGTCCAATTCATCAGAGGGGATATCCGCATTTTATTCGAAGATCAAGACGTCATCGTCTTAGAAAAACCGGCGGGACTGCTCAGTGTCGCGACAGATAGTGGAAGCGCTCCTAGCGTGCACGAGATTTTAAAGAGGCGCAAATCAGCGGGCAGGGTCTACCCCGTGCACCGATTGGATCAAGCGACATCGGGGGTGATGATCTTTGCCCTTTCAGAGAAGGCAATGCGCTCATTTAAAGCGCAGTTCGAAGGGCGGCTCGTCGAAAAGACCTACTATGCGATCGTAGAGAATCCTCTAGTAGAAGAGAAGGGGACTTGGGAGTGCTTTTTAGAGGAAGATGACTTTTATTTTGTCAAAGAGACGCAGTCCTCTCGAGGAAAGCAAGCGATTACCCATTTCCAGACGCTCAAAAATCATAAAAACTTCGCTTTTTTACGTCTTAAACCGGTCACGGGAAGGAAAAACCAATTGCGGGTGCAATGCGCCAATGCGGGACACCCGATCCTAGGGGACAAGAAGTATGGAGCAACCCAAGATCCCTTGCATCGGATGTGTCTTCATGCAAAAGAGATCACTTTTACGCACCCCGTGACAGAGAAGCGGATGCAGTTTTCCGTGTCTTTGCCCGATGCATTCTATAAGCTCTTTCCTGATGTCGTTTGCGAATAGGAAAGGAGAGTCTCCATTTCTGCTCGAATCGACTGGATCCACGCGATTTTTTCCAGGTCAGAATAGATAGGTAGGTCTAAAAAGCCGTGGATCACTTCTGAAAATCTCTTGACGACGACCGTATTTCCTGATTCAGCTAAGGCAGCGGCGTATTTTTCCCCTTCGACGTGCAAGGGGTCGTGTTCTGCTGTAATGATGAGGGCGTTGGGGAGACGGGAGAGATCGGGGGCTTTTTCGGGGGAGGCATAGGGGTTATCGGCGTCTTTGACGTTTTGCAAGTACATGCTCCAGAAGAACTGCATGGCGGCGTGTGTGAGGAAGAATTGGTCCTTGGAGAGGAGATAGGGGCTCTCTTCGATCGTTGAGCTGATAATGGGGTAGAGGAGCAGTTGCAGGGCGATAGGTGGTCCTCGGCGGTCTCTTGCGAGAAGAGCGACTGCTGCGGCCATATTGCCTCCACAGCTCTCTCCACCGACGATGATCTTTTCAGGGCTCCCTCCGAAAACTTCTGCATGGGTCGCGAGGTAGCAAAAGGCATCGTAGCAATCTTCGAGGGGTTTAGGGAAGGGGTGTTCTGGAGAGAGTCGGTAATCGACTGACGCGACGATGCAGCCGAGATGGTTGGCTAATTTTCTGCAGACAGCATCCGCTTCTTCGATATTGGCAAAGACCCAACCTCCGCGGTGGTAGTAGACGAAGAGGGGGAGATCTTTCTCCTTGAGCGGGGAGTAGATCCGGATGGGAATGTCGTGCCCCTCTTGTCCCTTGATCTTGAGATCGAGGGTTTGCTCGACCTCCTCTAACACGAGAGAGGGGGGGCAAAAGAACTCAGTGCACTGCTTTCTCGCCTCTTCTAAAGAGAGCTCTTGGGTGCTTTGCATCAACTTTCCAAATTCCGCAATGAACGCAGAAAATTTTGGGTCTTCCATCAGATCTATGTCTTTTAGTTCCATAGGGTGTTGCTCTCCAAAAAATTAAGATTGTATGGGTATATAGGGGATTATTTTTTCTGTCAACTGCTTGGAAGTGTGTTGCATAAATAGTTAAACTCACCACAGAGAGGGGAAACCACAGAGAGAAAGTTTTTTAACAGGATATTAGGGCCTGTCGTCAATTTAAGCTTCAAGGGGGAGATCAGAATCTTGGTAAAGGTTTGTGGAGTGAGCAACAAAGAAATGGTGAGAATGATGTAATGATACGAATGATTAAGAAAGAAGTGTTTTGTTATGCAGAAATTCTGTTTTCAGAAAACTAGAAAAATTTATCATTCATATCATTACATCATTCTTATCATTTCCTTGTCCTGCCTCTCAATAAGCAGAGGGATTTTCTCTCTGTGGTGAGTTTACGTGCAGGCTAGACATCTGAGGAGAGGACCTTGTCTTCGCCTTCTGTTTTTGCGACCAAAATCGCGCAGCAGCTGTCGCTGAAGACGTTTACCGTGGTGCGGCACATGTCCAATACTCGGTCGACGGCGATGAAAAGACCGATTCCCTCGATAGGAAGGTTGAGGGTTTTGAGAATGACGATGATAGCGACGAGAGAGGCAGAGGGGATCCCCGCGACGCCCATCGAGGTTAAAAGAGCCAAGACGACGATCATGAATTGTGTGACAAGCGTTAGCTCGATCCCGTATGCCTGTGCGATGAAAATCGCAGCCGCACACTCATAGAGGGCAGATCCCGCCATATTAATCGAAGTTCCGAGGGGGATGACCAAGCTGCAAATGCGGTTAGATACGCCCGCTCTCTTTTCGACGCAGTCGATCGTGATCGGCAGTGTCGCTGAAGAGGAGCTCGTCGAGAAAGCTGTGATGAGGGCAGGACCCATCGCTCGAAAGAGTCGCTTAACCGAAACGCGTCCGATGATTTTGACGAGCAGGGGAAGGCCGACGAACATGAATGTAGCTAGTCCGAGAAGAACCGATAGGGTGAAGAGTCCGAGCGATTGCAGCGACTGAAACCCCGCCTCTGCAAAGACCTTTGCGACCAAGAAAAAGACCCCGAGCGGCAGGAATTTCATAATGATGTGCGTGAAGCGGATCATCGTTTGAAAGATCCCTTCTGAAAAGGTCAGGAGCATTGAAGACCTGGTCGATTCGATCTTTGAGATGCAGTAACCGAAAATCAAGCTGAAGAAGATGAGCCCGAGCATCTGTCCGCGGGAAAATGTGTCGACAATGTTCGAGGGGACGATCTGCAGGAGGATGTCGGAAAATCGGTGAGAGTCTTGTGTGGACAGGTGTTTTTGAAGCTCAGTGATATTGACGTGTCCTGAAAGTGACTCTGGCGTAATGGACGTTCCAGGATGCAAGATGTTTACATAGAACAGTCCGATGATGATCGCCATGAGGCTCGTTCCGATGTAGAAAGAAAAAGTCTTCAGTCCCAAGCGTCCAAAGGCAGCTTCATTCCCGATCCGTGCAATCCCGGTGATGATGCAAGAGGAGACTAAGGGGACGACGACGAGTGTCAGGGCGTTGATGAAGATTTTGCCGCACAAATCATAGAGGGGAAAGGTGAACTGAGAGATATCCACCCCAAAATAGATCGCCCCCTTTTGGGTAAAAGAGCCGATAATCATTCCGAGGATGATCCCAACAAACACCTTCCAGGGACTCTGTTTTTTTTTGCTCGCCGCCATGCCTTTATTCCTTTTCTGCTAATTAATTTGATTGTACAATGATATTCTTTTTTTATCTTCTAAAAAATCATGAAATCAGAACAATGGGTATTTAAATTGCAGATTTTATTATTGCGTAATGTATCCAAGGATGTATCCAGGATCAGAGCCTGTTTACAGGCTCTCAAGGCAACGCACTGGGTGAGGCTGATTTGCAATGGGTCTCCTTAATTTTAGGGATCGTCAAGAGGGCGATGATGATATAGATGGGGATCGTCAGGAAAGCTGCCTTGTAGGCGCTGACTGAAAAAGCTCTAGCTCCTTCGACAATTCTTCCATCCCAAGCCAAATCGAGGAACTTTCCGGTCAATGGGTCGGAGAGGGCTCCCAAGAACGCATCGAACGTGTTCATGAACCCGATCGCGGTAGCGGCTAAGATAGGAAGGGAGATCTCTTGGATCATCGTAAAACAGAGCAGGAAGCTGCTGATTGCAAATCCGAAGAGAAACAGCAATACGAATAGAATAGAAAAGGAGAGGTTGGGCACGTAAATGACGATGGAAATCAGCAAAAGTGCGACCAGAGTCCCCCAAAACATGACGATCCGCCGCCTTCCCAGCCAATCGGAAAACCACCCAAATGTAGGAGCTCCGACGGCAAAGCCAATGAAGATCAAGGAGACGACTTGTGCGGCCATATTTGGAGAGAGGCCAAACGACTCTGCTGTGAATGAGACCCCCCATAACCCTCCGAAGACCATCACGGGTGCAAAGGCAAATCCGCTATAGACGGAGAGCCACCAGGCTTGGGGATTTTTGAGGACTTTACGCAGACTCTCGCCTAGAGACATCTTCGTCGGAACGAGGTGTTTTTCTCTGGCATGATCAGGAGAGCGGTCTCTGACAGCGACCCAAAAGAGGGCGGCCAGACCTAAGCCTGTGATGCCGATCACTTGCATCGCATGGCGCCATTCCATGGCGTCGATGAAAGCAGCAAGGGGAGCTTGTCCTCCCACGGCACCGAGCATGGCGATGGTCATCATGAGACCTGTCATGACGGCGAATTGGCGCGAGGGAAACCAGTTAGCGATCAATTTAAGGCAATTAAGGGCAGCAAAGGCAGCGCCAGCTCCCGTTAAAAAGCGCCCGATCCCCGCCCAAAGCAGTGTATCTGCGGCTGCGAAGACGAGACTGCCTGCAGCGCATAGCGCAATCGCAATGGTCGTTGTCTTTCTCGGGCCGAATCGGTCGAGCAGGAGCCCTGCGGGAATTTGTAAGAGGAGATAAGCATAAAAGTAACAGGCGGCTAAATTCCCCAGCTGCGTGCCACCGATATTAAATGTTTGCATCAGGGTCGTCGTCATGACGCTCGGGGAGACTTCAAGGGCGTATTTGTAAAACATAAACACAGCGCTTAAGAGCCAAATGGTCCAAGCTCTGAGGGGATAGGCGAGTCGATCTATTTTCTTAGCGGACATTGTCAAAAACCTTTCCGTTTAGCGTTCATAGTCAATGGATAGATCTACTGACTATGAACGAGTTTAGGATTTTTTTAAATCATTTTACTCAAGCGTCGCTTTCATGAGATCACCTGCTGCTTTATAGCATACGGAAAATCCCGCGAGAGTCACGGCTTTGGTGGAGACGCCCCTCATGAGCTGAGAGAGGCGCGTCGGCCGGAGACCTTTCTGATCTAAGGTGAAAAGAGTGTCGAACGGATGTCCGATGACGCTTCCAATCGCACCGCTTGCCGCAGCGCTGAAGTAATCGACACACTGATTCTCTCCAAGATACCGCTTTAACTTTTCGCTGACCAGGTCACCGGCATTCTGAGATACGATGAACGTCGTCTCCCGAGAGACAATCGCTATCCCTTGAATGAGAGAGAGTCCTTTAATCGACTCCATAGCTGTCTTTTTCATCGTTTTTCCATTAAAGATGGCCAGCGGAAGGATGGAGACGGTGCCGACAAGTGCAGAGCTCAAGAGCATCTTCTCCCAGCTCTGGCCAGAGAAAGAATCGGGGAAGTAGTGCTCCAATCCCTTTTCAATCTTTTTTTGCGCAATCATCTGTGTTCCTATGAGAAGGCTCACTGTCGGTGCTGCTTGGAGACCCGTTTTTAATGCTTGAGAAAAGCTCATGACGGGGATGCCCGCTGCTGTGGCAATCATAGAGAGCCTTCGACTCAAGAGCCTCTTTACCGGTTTTACCCCACACTGAGACATTTTTTGGGTGGCTCGCTTGAATGCCTCTAGAGCAGGCGCTACGACGGGGCTCGTGCTCGTTTGCAAAGCGCTTTTGGCCATAAAGCCATAGAAAACAGGGACGATCGCTACTCCAGCCGCGACGGGAGGGGTTACCCAAGGAAGTATAGAGGCATAGGCCTGTTTATAGGACCACTCATTTTGAGCGGTCGGTGTAGATGACGAAGACATAAAACAATCCTTATCTTTAAATTTTTTAAATACAATCCTTAAAGAGATGCGCGAGGCGTATAGAGCTCTTTAGGAACTTTGGGAAAAACAAAAAATGTAAGAGAATTTAAATGTGTTTATGCGCCTTGGGGCGCAATAAGAATTGAAAAAAGGACTGAAAGAAAGACAGGGGGGAACGCTCTTGCATTGCAAGAAGGGGAGTGCTTACTCAGGTGGTGAGAAGAGTCCTTTGCGTTCATGGGGGACATTTTACGGAATGTGGGAAATTAAAAGATAGGGAAATGAGCATATCCGATCTCGAAATGACCATCCGTTCGCATGCCATGGCCATCTTTACCTCCATCCGTATATTCGCAAGGGACAGAACTGCCTAAAGAGAAGATTTTACCTGGATATTTTTTCACTTCTTCCTCGTTGCCACTGGCTGAATAACGATTGTAAAAGAGTAGGGGAAGTTCCATTTTTTTTGCAATTTGCCTAGTAAATTCCTCTAAGACCCCCTTTAAAATGTCTTTCCTAAAGGCTGCCTGGTCATAGAGCGGTTCCAGATAGAGGAGGGTCTCGCTATGTTCATTCAATAAAATGCGTAAAAGGTGCCGGCCGACGAGCTTCCCTTCTTTTGTTTTAATCGCAACGAGTTTGTTTTTTCCATCTACTAACAAAGCAAGTAAGCACAGACTATCCTCAAGATAGCCATTGATATTTTGACAGCTGGGAGTTTCCGTTCCACAGAGAAAGAGGTCCACTGGGTCATCTGTGAACTCAATTGTCCAGTCATTGCAAAAAGAGAGCTTCTCTTCTTCTATATAAGGAAAGTGGGTTTTTATAAAGGGCTTTAGAGGTAATTTTATATTCTCTTGCCATTTAGCAAAAAGCCCCTCATCTTTAGAAAAGACCTCTTTTAAATGAGTACTCCTCTCTAGTGAATAGCGCATCTTACGGAACGCGTTTGGCTTCGGATCTTTTAAATCGATGAGGAGTGCATCGACAAAAGAAGCGAATGCCGCTTTCATCGTGTTCCATTCTTCACATCCGTAGAGATATTTTTTAATGGTTCCGGCATAAATTAACAATGCGTTCTCCACTCGGAACATCTTATTTAGTTCATTATGGAATTGTTTGTGAAGGTCTACTTGTTGTATGGGAATTTCTTTGCCAAATGCTTCAGCGAAGACTTGTTCTACGTCACCGTTAAATGCAATGAGATTTTCTCTTTTTAAAGCAGAAACTCCAGCGAGGGATGCAGCGCTAGGAAGCGCTTGTAACAGAGAAAGTGCCGCTTTTATCTGCTTCTCTATTTCTGCTTTTTCTATTGAAGAAGGTCCGGATTTTTGAGGTGATATATCGGCATTTCCCGATTCTTTCGACACATCTTTTGGCGTAGAATCGGGGGGGAATGCTCTCGATACGATCAATCCTAAAAGGTAATTTTTATCCTCTTGCAACCAACTTTTTTCCTCTAAAATAAGCATTAACACTGTGAGGTAGGCTTTTAGATGTTGCGCATTTTTAAATACGCGATTTTTACTAAGAGCTATTAAAGAGTCACAGAGCTCTTGAGGAGCGCCCTCGGTTCCCAGCAAGAGCGAGACAAAAAAGATCGGTAACTGCGCGTATTTGAAAAATTGAGAAAGCTGGGCCAACTGCGCATCTGCATAGGCTCTTTGCCTTGAATCGGTTAAAAAAGAGATGATTTTAGGGAGCAAATTCTCGCGCATCTGTGGGTGATGCAGTTTCAAGGCATTTTCTATAAAAGGATAGGCCAAAGCTTCAGGAAGAGGAATTTCCTGATCCATACATCTTCCCATTAAATTCAGAAGCCAAAGCAGCGCTTTGAGAGAGTGTTCGCCTCCATTCATGGCCTCAATAGCCTTCAAATGGGGATCAAGTACTGTTTCTATTCCCCACTGAACGACAAAATCACTCTTTTTTAAAGAATCCAAAATGTCAGAAAACTGGGCTTTTTGCTGGGGAATCTCATTTAGAGCTATTCCTATCTTTTTTAAAATCTCTAAAAATTGTCTTTGGTTTGAGTTCGAAAAGGGGATATCCCAAGAGGAAAACCAAAAGCGAATACCCATCCCAAAGGAGAAGCACTTAAGATCTTTTGAGGAGCCCGCTAAAAAGAGTTTCCACAGTAGAGTCTCGTTAGAAATGTTTAGGTTTTTTGCCATACTATTGATGTTATCGGCAGATTCCGCAAATCGAAAAATCATTTCTGCGTATTTTTCTTCTTCGAAAGCAGGGAAATACGCTTTTTGACTAAGAAAACGTGAAAATCCTTGTTTTTCTACAAGGTGTAGAGCGAGTTTCCACCATTGTGATTCATCTAGAGCGAGATCCTTGAATGCTTTTAAATCTATCCAATTCAATCGCTCTATCAAGCCCTTTAACAGCAAATAGTTTTGCGAGGGATCAAAAAAAGACAGCGCAGACACCAAGTCATTCATCCCATTTGGACCTAGCAGCCGTAATCTATAGTGGTTGAGCCTTTCTAAGAAAGCGATCGTCATTTTTACCTGGCCTTTACTGCTTACAGGCCATGCTTTTATCCAGCGGATGATTTGTGGACATCCAGTGCTTATATTTGCGCTAATCCAATTAGTCGAAAAACAGATGAGATCCTCTTCAGATAACCCAGAGCTTAGGATCTGCTCCTGCCAGGGTCCTTTTTTTAACATCCCAAAAGAGGTGAAAATAGAAATAATGTTCAGTCTATTTAGTGTCGTATCTTCAAAGTGGCTGAGATGATAAAATAGAAGGATCATCAGACACTGTCGCTTCTTCTCGGGAGGCAATAAAACGGTTCTCTGTTTTATCTCCATCATCGCTTGAAAGTTGAAGTTGCGCATGTTTGTAATTTTATCCAAAAAAATCAAGCCTATTTCTAGTGCAGAAAATTGGGGCAAAAGTGGCTTTTCCCAATCTACGGCGTCTAACGTCTCTCTAAACTTACAAAAAGAGATAGCATCAGACTCTAACTTCTGTGTAAACTTACGAAAAAAGATAGGATCATGTTGTGGTAATAGATTCATAGAGCCAAATTGTGCGAAGAAGGGAAACAATAGGGGAGCCTGTTGGCTCACGAATTGTTGCATCAATTTTTCAATCTGTTCGGGGAGTTCTCCTTCAGGAGCTGAGAGCGTTTTGCCAAAAAGAGCGGCGATGCGCTGGCAGTCTTCTAAGCTAGGGAATGGACGACCCGTCTCTTGTTCTACTAGAGCCGCATAGGTTTGGGCGATGTGTAGTCGCGACTGTAATGATAAACACATAAATAAAAAACAGCGAAAAAGGTGTTAATAATTATGAATTATAAATAAAAGGTAATTAAAATAAAATATAATTAATATTTTACTTTTAGGTTATCTTCGCACATTCCCCCATCATTCCATTCTGAATATATACAATTTCACCACAGAGAGGGAAATTCAGCTATTCTTGGTTTTTAAATATTTGTTGAATTCCAATTTATTTGCAGTTTATGTATGATTCGTCTGTTTTGATTTAATAAAGGTCGTTTAGTGAAACAATTTGTAAAGACGCAAGTCGCTCCTTTCTTATTGGGGTCTTTTCTCAGTGTGCTCTTATTAACAGCGGGCTGGGAGCGCTTCCCGTCTTTTGCTTATAACCCGGTGGACTGTGACTTTGTGCCGGCTTTTAGCCTTGAGGAGCGGAAGGTCGTCGTATTGGCGCGGGCGATTACGGGCCAGGAGAGCAAGCTCTACTTTGGGCACGACTTGATCAGTCGCGGGGTTCAGCCGCTGCATATGACGATTCAAAATAATACCGCGGAGGAGTATTCTCTTTCCCCGAGCTCTGTAGACCAAGAGAGGATCGATCCGCGGAAAATTGCCTTTAAGGTAACGCGATCGACGATTCCACGGGCGATTTTTTATAAGGTAGCGGGCCTTTTGTTTTGGCCTTTTGCCATCCCGGGAATGATCGATGGAATACGGGTCATGAAGCACCATCAGTGGCTGAAAAAAGAGGTCAAGGGTAAGGCGATGCGCGATGAGATCGTCGCGCCTTATGCGACGGTTCATCGGATCCTCTTCGTGCCGCTTGATCGGTTCGAGAGTTCTTTCAAGGTGACGCTGATCGAGCTGGGATCGCTGAAGCGTTCTGAATTCCAAGTCGATACGGAGATCCCCGCTCCGGTCGAGGTCCTTTCCCCTTGAATTAGACATAAGATCAATTATCAGACGTTCTGCCTGTCCGGAAAATGAGGGGTCCCCCCTTATTTTTATGTTTTTATTTGGGCCGTTTTTGTATGAATAGCTTCTCATACATTCAGGAGGGACATGTCGCTAGCGCTTCTCTTGGCTCTTTATGTACTCGTTGGCGGTGCTGCAGGCATCGTGGGTGGATTGTTAGGCCTCGGCGGCGGGGTCGTCACGGTGCCGTGCCTTTTGCTCATTTTTCGGCATCTCGATTTTCCTCAAGATCACGTGATGCTGATGGCCATCGTCACCTCCTTAGCTGCGATGGTCTTCAATACGATAGGAGCGACGTGGGCCCACAATAAAAGGGGCAATGTCGTCTGGCCGGTTGTCAAGAAGATGTTCCCTGGCTTTTTAGTGGGCTCGGTTCTCGGCGCTTCGATCGCGACATTTCTTCCAGAACGAGCCCTTGAGATCTTCTTTGGGATTTTTCTCTGTCTTCTCGGGGTCTATTTCTTCTTTAAAAAGACGAAGGTACATGCCCACTACGCACTCCCCTCTGCCCCTGTATTGAGTCTTTTTAGCTTGGTGATCGGAGCGATCTCTAATATTTTGGGAATTGGAGGGGGTGCCATGACCGTTCCGCTCCTCATGAATTTCAAATTTGAAGAGAAAAAGGCAATCGGTACTTCCTCTGCGACGACGCTGATCTTGACGACTCTGGGAGCAATTTCTTATCTCATTTTAGACTGGAAACGCGGGATGGGTCCTGAGACAGTGGGATTTTTGAATATACCGGCTTTTTTGACAATTGCGATCGTCAGCTTTTTTACGGCACCCCTCGGGGTGAAATTGACCCATATCCTGCCTGTAAAGGTGGTCAGGCAGATCTTTTCTGTCGTCGTGATCCTCACTGGAATCTCAATGTTTGTGGACTAATGCCCTGTTGCCTGACGAATTTTCATCACATCCGTCCCCGTTACGAAATCGATCAAGAAGTACTTCTCGAGTGGATCGCTTCGACTCATGCGCAGGCTGCGGTCTCTGCGGAAAATCGGGATTACGAGGAGGTCTACCAGGAGATCCAGGGTAAAATCGCACGGATCTGGGGGGGAAGTCGGGCGATCGAGAAGAAAGGGATTCAGATTCGGGATGTATTAGAAGCGGTGGATCGAGAGATCTACCCTATAGGAACACATCCTCGTGGTAGGGGGTTTAAAGAGCGGAGTCAATTTTTCGATCGAGAAGCGACAGAAATCCTACAGGCTTTTTACCCAGAAGAGGCTCTCCTTCCGGCTCATCTGATTCACGTGACCTGCACGGGCTATGTCGCACCGAGCCCCGCCCAAAGGCTCGTCGCTTTAAGAAACGCAGGGGAACGGACGACAGTGACTCACGCTTACCATATGGGTTGCTATGGAGCCCTCGCTGCGATCCGCATGGGAGCGGGATTTCTCTTTCTCCCCTTTTCCGATCCTTCTGTCGATATCGTCCATACGGAGTTGAGCAGTTTGCATATGCACCCTTTGCGCCACTCGATCGAACAACTGCTCGTTCAGAGCTTATTTGCCGATGGCTTTATCAAGTACAGCCTCACCTCTCAAACCGATCAGCCCCATTTCAAGACGTTAGGTCTACTCGAAGAGATCTTGCCTGAATCGAGCGAATCGATGACCTGGCGTTGCGAAGACCACGGGCTCAGCATGACCCTTTCAAGAGAGGTCCCCGTTCTGATCAACCGCTCTCTAGATGGCTATCTGACGCGCCTCTCCGCTCTGGCAAAGGTCGATCTTTCTACGATCAAAGCAAAAGCCCTCTTTGCCGTTCACCCGGGAGGACCGAAGATCTTGGATTATGTCGAAAAGCGCTTCTTCTTAACACCGGAGCAGATGCGCTATTCTAGAGCGGTGCTGCGCGACTGTGGCAACATGTCCTCAGCGACGCTTCCCCATATTTGGGAGAGAATTTTAAATGACCCTGAAGTCCCCGATCAAACCTATGTCTTAAGCCTCGCCTTTGGACCGGGACTGAGCATTTCAGGTGGGGTCTTTCAAAAGTGCACGGGAAAGGTTGTATGATTCTAGCGCTGCTCCTCCCCTTCTTCATCCAAATGAGCGTCATCGGGATCGATGAGTTTTGTTTCCATGTCAAACGGGGCTTGCCCAAATGGGAATGTATCGGCCATCCCCTCGATACGCTGACCGTGCTCTTTTGTTTTGGGTTTCTCTTGCTTTTTCCCTACTCCCCTTTTCATCTTAAGATCTACTGCGGCCTCGCTGTCTTCTCTTCTCTTTTTGTCACTAAAGATGAGTTCATCCACAAGGAGTGCTGTGCGGCGTCAGAACAGTGGTTGCACGCGCTCTTGTTTCTCAACCATCCCGTCGTCCTCAGTGCAGCGGGACTCTTGTGGCCTCTCATCGATGGCGTGTCTCTCTTTGCTTGGATGGATCCCTTGCTCAGCTATAAAGCGTTTTTCCGCCAGTTTCTCATCGTACAAACGCTCTTTACAGCTCTATTTTTCAGTTACCAAGTCCTGTATTGGAATTTTTTAAGGAAACCCCATGTCGCAGATTGACAACGCTTTTTACGAGGATTTAAACGAGAAGTGGTATGAGGAAGAGGCGCATCCCGTTGCCCTTTTGCGCGCTGAAAATGCAACGCGCAACCCGTGGATTCTCAAGAAAATCGAAGAGCTGCTCGGAACCTCCTGCACCATTTTAGACATCGGCTGTGGTGCGGGTTTTTTAACCAACACCCTCGCAAAAGCAGGACACCGCGTGACGGGGATCGATTCTTCAGAGTCGAGTCTAAATATCGCAAAGATCCGCGATGAGACCCACTCGGTCGAGTACCTTCAGAAAGACGCCTTTTCTATGGACTATGCGCAAGGGAGTTTTGATGTCATCTGCGCGATGGACTTTTTGGAGCACATCGAAGAGCCGGAGCGGATCGTCCAGATGGTCTCCTCTTTTTTAAGACCGGGTGGGCTCTTTTTCTTTCACACGTTTAATCGCAATATTTTAAGCTGGCTCATGGTGATCAAAGCCGTCGAGTGGCTCGTTCCCAATACTCCCAAAAATATGCATGTCTATCCCCTCTTCATTAAACCCAAAGAACTCGAAGGTTGGCTGAAGGCGGAAGGCCTTGAGGTTCAAGAGATCCGAGGGCTCACCCCTCATTTCTGCTCCACCGGGTTTTTGAGAAGCCTCATCAAGCGGCGGATCCGCCCCGATTTTCGCTTTACCTTTACCCCCTCGTTGCTAATCGGTTACGTCGGAGTAGCCGTTAAACAAAAATAATAAAATATTAGTTATATTTTATTATTACCTGATCTTAATTATAATATAAAATATTAGCAATTAAAGCTCTGGTTTTTATGTTTTCAAAATTAACTTTGGAGAATCGAAGTGTTATTGCTCAAAATTATGCCGCGTTAGTTGCAAGAGACGCGGAGTCCTTTGAGCAGACAGACGGTGAGCGGATTTCTGCTCTTTTTGGCAAAACTCTAAGTGATAAAGAGCGCTTAGAGGTCGCATTTTCCTGCTTAGACAAATGCACTGTAGGTCTATTAGCCGATCACTTAGGGCTCTTTTCTTTAAACGGGGAGCAAAGGCATTTGCTTTTAGAGAAGATGATCGTCGATCGAGAAGGCATATGTTTTTTTGACGATTTTAAGGCTTTTCTGCTGGACGAGGATCAGCGGTTTCAATTGGCTTTAAAATATGCAGACAAAACAACTTTTTCCCTCTTTACACACCATTTCGCGAAATTTGAGATTACCGATGAGAGGAAACGCACAGAGCTCCTTTGCCGTTTTGCAACAAACACCGCTTGGATCAATCACTGCCTACGCGATCCCAAGTGGAAGATTTCCGATCAGGAGCTATTATGGAAGGTTTTTCTGGTGGGGGTTTCTCGAGACTCTAGTCTGGTTAACACGTGGCGGGTAAAATTTTCAAACCCAGCGCATCAGGGCTTTTTCAAGGCTTTGCAAAAACTGAATCTCGGGACAAAATCTTTTGCCAAAACTATCTCCTTCATCACAGCTCAGAGCTTTCTCCGAGAATGGGGCATAGAAGAAAAAATGCAGCCGCATTTTGAGACCATGGGGAAAATGAATGAGAAAAAATCTCTTCATACACTTTTTTGGACTCTACGCTTATTGGGGGTCTGTATGTCCCATGAGATTTCTCTTGCCGAAGTCGTAGACCATCCCTTTTTTACAAGCGCACTTGCGTATCGCGATCGAAATCTGCGCGATGCCCTGATCCCCAAAATCGTTTCGTTTTTCTCTACCCCTAAGCAAAGAGAATATGGAGCGGAATGTTTGGCATTAAAGTCTTTTCCTAAACATGCGCACTTACCCGTATTGCTCCTCTCGTTCTTCTTAGACTCCTCTAAAGAGGTATGCAATGCTCTTGTCACCTTTAGTAGAGACCGTACATTTAAAGAAGCAAAAAATCTAGCAGCCTACCTCGACGGCTTAACGCTGATTTTAGAGGAAAAGCAGTGGTCTCAGGAAGATAAAAACCATCTGTTAAAACTGATTCCCTTAAACGGTGTAGACCGAGGGCTCCCTCTTTTACAAATACTCCCTTCCATCCATGGTCTGGGAGGAGCTGCTGTTTTAAAGAGTGACAATCTCCAAGCACGCCAGGATGATGTGGAACAGATCCTCTGCGAAGAATTTAAAAAAGAGATCCCCATTAAACAGGAAGAGCTATTCAAGAAGCACTATCTGGCACTGAAAGAGAAATTCAGAGTACCCAATGCCTTATTGATTTATGCAGGGAAAATCAATAAATGGTCGATAACAGAAGAGAAAAAACAGCTGAAAGAGGTCTTCGCCTCTTTTATCGACGCGTTATTAGAGGACCTAGAGAACCCAGCGGGTGAGAGTTACCGTAAATGGCGCTATTCACGAGAGCTGAGTGATCCCTTAAAGGATGTGTTTTCACGGAAAGAGACGCTCTTTACTCAATGGAAAGAAAACAAAGTCGTGCCTTTACCGGAATTCATTGAGTCGTGCGTTCGCAATTCTCTGTGGAATGCTTGGTACCGCTATCAACCGGAAGCCTATTCGAATCTCCTCGCTTATTGTAAGGGGTGGACGATTGTAGAAACAGATGATCCTGTAGACCTCTTTCTCTGTGGAACAGAAACAGATAGCTGCCAAACGATCTTGAAGCCCCTCGGAGACAATAGAGGGTTACTCGCTATCCCCCGGGATAGGAAAATGAAAATGCTCGCGGTTAAAACAGCAAATGGCACCCTCGCCGCCAGGCGGATTTGGCGCATGTTGCCCAATCAAACGAACACCGCTGCGCTCCTCATGGAAATGCTCTACCAGCAACCGGCTTATAAAGACCAGTTATACGGGATACTGGAGATCTTTGCGCAGCAGACCGCACAAAAATATAACGTTCCCCTATTGGTCTCTGCTCATGAAAACAAATCCTTAGGGGAAAAGCTAAAACAGTATGAGGGGAACCTTTTTTCCGCAGGAAGCCCTGCTCCCTTCGAGTATGTCGATGCTATAACGAGGACTCCTGATGGTCAAGAGACCCCTGTAGGCGCTCTTATGAAGGGGGGGGTATATGTAATCGACAACGCTTACTATTATCCACCTAATCGAGCTTAAAAATTGTGTGTTTTTATGTGTTTTGATTTTTTACCTCTAATTTTTCGAGTCCCCATTGCTCAGACCTATGTTGCCCTAACGCAACAAGAGGCAGTTGGATCCGCCCCTCGCTTAAGCGATTGTCAGCGGATTGCCGCCTTTTTTGGTAAGACTTTGCCAGTCCCCTTAAGCCCAGCTGCTGAGCATCTAGAAAGGGCGGTGCAGCAGTTGGTGGAGAGGGATGCTCCTTTTTTATTTCCCCTTTTTCTCCAGCTCCATTTTGTCAATTTGTTATCCAGCAACGGGGGCAGATGGAGTTTTGAATCGTTTAAAAAGTGTTTAAATGAGCTCGATTGGGATAAATCCCTGCTTTGTCAATTGTCGGCCCAAAAGATAGCGGAAACGACTGACTTGAAAAGAATTGTCGATATACGGAGCTTTCTCTTTCAAGCAATTGTGGAAATCAGACGAAAGACTGCGGGTTTTCCTCCTGAAAAACAGCAGAAATGTCTCACGAGTTTTTTATTTTTTTGTATGGGTAATAGATCCGATACGGCAGAACTTTTTGCCTCTTTTGGAACGCTCGAGGACAGTCATCAGCGATTAAGCGAAGAAGAGTTTATCTGTTTTACTCTGGATTACGTTCGAAAAACGCGGCGTTATGAAGAGGCGTGTCGTTGGGTGCGAGAATCTCCGCTCAGCGATGAGCATCGAGTAGAGATAGCGCTTCTTTTTGTCGACCAATTACAGGAAAATTGGCAGGAAGAGTGCCTCCCCTATCTGGGTTTCAATGCCGCACAAAGCTTTTTGTTCTTAAAGCAGTATATGGAACGGTGGAAAGAGATATGGGGATGGTGTGCTTCTCTTGAGAAGTTCCCTTTAGAAGAGTCGCAGCGGATCGCATTAGCTTGGCTCTATGCAGAACACCGGGATATGAGCTCCTTTTGTTATGAAGAAGAGAAATTTCCTCATCTGGATGGAAAAACACATGCCGAGATGATTATGCGCTTTGTAACACGACCGACCGAAGCGGTAAGCGTCATACGCTTGTTACACCTCTCTGATCCCGATCTATTGTGGAAGATTTTTTTAGCGGGAATTTCTCACAACCTCGATTTTCTTTTGTATTGGGAAAAAAATCTTAAAAGTGACCCTTGTGACCCCTTGCGTCAAGCATTTTTTGAGATGATAAAGCATCTAGAGGTGAACATTCCTAGAGCGCATTGCTATCCAGAATGGAAGTTTAAGGATTTCTTATGTTCTGTAAGGGAACAAGAATTTTTCAAACAATGGGGGGGCGAAGCGCTCGAGCCTCATTTTCAGATAATCGAAGCGAAGAGTGAGGAGGAAGGGAAAATTCACTCTTTCACTTCTGTTTTCTGGCTCTTGCGTTTATTCGGAGGCTGTATCGCCTTCGATCTATCCCTTCCCGAAGTTTTAGATCACCCCTTTGTAGAAAGCGCCTGGAATCATCGCGATCCGCGGATGCGTGAGACACTGATCCGTAAAATCCTCTTCTTTTTGTCGAATGAGAATCAAAAAAAATATGTGGAAAAGTGCTTGGCGTTCAAAACTTCTAAAAAAAATCCATTCCCGAAGCATGCCCTTTTGCCTCTACTGTTTCTTTCCCACTTGTCAGAGGTAACAGGCGCTTTTTCGAAAGAGCTATGCGATTCTTTAGTAGCAATGAGCAGAGACCGCGTATTTAAAGAAGCACAAAACCTAAAAGCTCTTATCGCTGCCTTAGCTCTGATTTCAGAGGAAAAAGATTGGTCTCAAGAGGATAAAAAGCACTTATTGGAGCTCATTGCCGAGAAAGGAAAAGAAAAGGAGCGGACAGCTATGATTCCCTTATTGCGAGCCATTCCAGCGCTTCATTCCCTTTCTGGTTTTCATCCTCTCACTCGAGAAAATCTGCTCTTGCTCAATCAGACAATAGAAGAGCTCCTCATTAATGCAGTCCTTAAAAAAATACCCATTAAGCAAATCGATCTTTTTAGAGAGTTTCATGTGGAATTGAATGAGATGTTTAGAATCGATAAAGCTCTATGGATCTATGCGGGCGTACTCGCCAGATCTTATGCAGGACAGCCTCCCATGGAAGTGTTCGCTTCTTTTGTCGATCTCCTGCTCCTCGATCTAAAAGACCCTAAAGGGGAGCACTACCGCAAGAAGCGCTATGCATTGGAAAACAATATGCATTTACAAGAGCTCTTCTCTCAAAGACAGGAACTCTTTACTCAATGGCAGGAGAATCAAAGCTTTCCTCTAAAAACATTTATAGAGACCCACTGTCCTGATTGTGCGCAAGGCACCGATCTTTCTGTGTATGAGGGGTGGACCATTGAAATAACAGATAACCCCGTAGATCTGTTCCTATGCGGTACAGAAATTGAAACCTGTCAGCACATTACAAAAGAACTCAGTAGTGGATTACTCGATTATTGCTTAGGTGGAGAAATCAAAATACTCGAGATTAAAAATAGGGACAAACAAGTGGTTGCTCGCCATATTTTTCGCATGCTCTTGGATCAAAACAAAAACCCCGTCCTTTTTATGGAAATGCTCTATCAGCGCGCTGGTTTACCTCCAAAATTAGCTGCTGGGTCTTTAGAAAAACTGGCTAAGTTGAGAGCAAAAGAGCTACAGGTCCCTTTAACTTGCACATGGGGAGACGGAGCGTTGTATGGGCAGGAACTTTACACCGAGGTTACGCCTTTGTCACGTGAGTGTAAGTATACGGATGCAGGGCGGTTTTCTCCCGATGGTTCTTTCACGGTTTCCAATGCAAAGCTAGTGCTTTAAAAAAAATAATAAGGTTAATATGTCAGTGTCTTTTTATTCGAATGGTCTATCTCTAGGCAATGGCAAGCAGCTCGCTGAAACGTACGGCGCTCTGATGGAAAAAGAGGCACAGCACTTAGGCGACATAGACTGTGAACGGATCGCCGCCCTTTTTGGAAGGACATTCTTAGAAAATCCGACGGAGCCTCTAGACGTTTGGATAGAGGGGCTGATCCTTAAAAATGAGAGCCGCTTAAGTGCCGCGCTTTCCTGTTTGCAAAAAATCGGGATGCAGAGATTTGTCCCTTATCTAGGTCTCTTTTCTTTAAACGAAACGGATCGGTATTTGCTCGTCGATCGCTATTGCGATGAAAGTGTCTTTGTCACGGGTAATATCCCCGATCTCAAGCCATTTGATCTGCGTGAATCTCAGCGATTTGCGTTGGCGTTGCGGTATGGGAAAGAACGGAGTCTTACTGCTCTTTGCTTTGAGATGGATAAATTTCAGCTGACCAATGAGAGAAAACGCACAGAGCTCATTTTGCGTTTAGCAAATAACTCTAGCGAGATAAAAACTGCGGTGCGCGATTTAAAAATTACAGATCAAGATCTATTATTCAAGATTTTTCTCATTGGCATCTCTCGTGATCCTAAGTTTGCTTTAGGGTGGAAGGTGGCATTTTCTGACTCAGCACATCAGGGCTTTTGCAAGATTTTGCAAAGAATACAGGGTGGCCAGGACCTTTCTTATTCGATTTGTTCTTCCATCCAATATGAGAGTCTGTTTGTGCAAAAATGGGCAATCAAAGAAGTGATAAGCCCCTACCTGCAGACCATCGAGAAAATGGAAGAGGAAAAGTGGCGTATCGATGCACTCTCTTGGCTCACCCGTTTGATGGTCAGCTGCCTGCTAGAGGGCGTCCCTCCCGCTGAAGCTCTGGCTCACCCTTTTACAGAAAGCGCTCTAGAGCATCGCGATCCGAAGATGCGCGAGGCATTGATTTTTAAAATCGCCTCTTTTCTCTCCGATCGAAGGCTAAAGAAATACGGAAATCAGTGCTTAGATCAAGAGGAATTCCCCAAGTATGCGCGATTACCCGTCCTGCTCATCTCCTTATTTTTGGGTTCCACAGATGCTCCCCTCGAGCTTTGTGACCCCTTAGTGAAGTTCAGTAGAGAGCGCGCATTTAAAAATGCAAAAAATCTAAAAGTCTATCTCAATGCGTTGATGCTAATTTTAGAGGAACCCAGCTGGTCGCAGAAAGATAAACACTACCTTTTGGAGTTGATCGTACCCAAGGAATTGGATCCAGCGACTGCTTCTTCGATAAAAGCTGCGGTCTCTCTTTTACAAATTCTGCCTGCTGTTTACGGATTTGGAGCTCATCTTTTAAAGATCGAAAATCTTAAAATACAAAATAATGATGTCGGACAGATCCTTTTCGAAGAATTTCACCAACAGATCCCGATTCGGCATAAAGAGCTCTTGGATCAATTTTATCCTGAGCTGAAAGAGAAATTCAGAATACCCGATTCCCTATTGATTTATGCGGGGAAGCTGAATGAGATTCGGGAGCAGGATGAGGGAGCTCAGCTGAAAAGTGCGTTCGCCTCTTTTGTCGATGCGCTGCTAGAGGATCTTGAGAAGCCACAAAGGGAGAGTTATCGTAAAATGCGCTACTCGCTGGAGCGGAGCGTTCATTTAGAAGAAGTGTTTTCTACAAGACCAAAACTCTTTGCTAAATGGCAAGAGAATGAAGTCGTACCCTTAACGGAATTCATAGAGTCCTCCTCATTTCTTTCCAAGATGAAGGACTCTAATCTTCTCGAGTACGAGCAACTTCTCTCTTCTTGCAAGGGATGGACGATTGGGATAACAGATGATCCCGTAGATCTCTATCTGTGTGGAACAGAAACCCCCAGTTGCCAAACGATCCATTATCCCATCGGAGACAATCGGGGATTGCTCGCCGGTCCTCTAGATGGGAAAAATAAAATAGTCGAGATTAAAACAACAGATGGTACGATCGTTGCACGGCGGCTGTTGCAAGTTCTTTACAATGAACAAAAAGAGCCAGTGCTCTTGATGGGACCGCTCTATCGGCAACCTGCTTTTAGATCTCTATTAAAAGGGGTATTGGAGTTATTTGCTCTGCAGCGCGCAGAAAAATTAGAACTTCCCCTATTGGTTTCTATCTATGAAAAAGCTCCCCCGGATCGAAAGCACCTGACAAAACAGTATGAGGGAAGCATCTTTTCTTTAGGCAGCTCTGTCCCCTGTGAATATGTCGATAGCTTAACGACAAGTCCTGTGGGAGCTCTCAAACGGGGCGCTTTTGAGATCGAAATCTCTTACTATTACTAGAGTGGCTTATTTTGGCCAACTTTTGAATCTACTGGGGTATATGTAAGGGTTTGGGGGTTCTTCTTCAGGGGGTTTCTTCATCGGGGCAATGGTATGATGATGGAGATTGACTGAGGACTTCTTGGACATTGTCTTGAGCGCGTCACAGACTAAAAAATGCCCTTTGAGCTGCCAGGCGACTACGTGATGAGAAGAGAGATCCTTCTCTTTTGGCACGGAGCGGGCGTATTTTTGATTCACGGCGCATTGGGTCGGTTGTAAAGTTAGAGAGAGCTTTTGAGAGCTGGGATCTTTGATCACCATGTGTTTCTTAGAAGAAGGCTTTTTCCGACTAAGTAGTAATCCCGGTAAGGAAAGTCGTTGGGTGGGAAATTGAACACGGTTGTGTTTGTGTTTTTTGATGTTCTGTTCCAGGGGTTGATGCGAAAGGAATTTTCCAATGCATCCTTGAATCCGAAGAGCAGATGTTTCATAGCCCTGAGAAGCGGTTTTGCTCACTCGTCCTCCAAAGATAAAATTTTAAATTTAGGTGCGGCAGTTTAGCTGAGTCCCTAAATTCTAATCAAGCGCGAAATTCATGAGGACCTAACAAGTTTGTTATCCGTTTTCACCACAGAGAGAAAAAATCCTCTCTGTGGTTTCCCCTCTCTGTGGTTAATTTTTAGTTTATGCAACAGCGTCGTAGTGGTATGGTATATCTAAAATACATCCAAGGAGGGATCTCATGGCACAGGTGACTTTGAAAGGCAGCCAAATCCATACAAATGGAAATTTGCCGAAGCAAGGGGAAAAAGCTCCCGATTTTGTCTTAGTCGATGCAGAATTAAAGAATCATTCACTGGAAGATTATCGAGGAAAGCGCAAGATCTTATCGATCGTACCGAGTCTGGATACGGCGGTATGCGCTCTTTCTGCGAAGAAGTTCAACGAGAAGATCAAAGAACGTCCTGATGTCGTCGTCATCGTCGTTTCTGCAGATCTTCCCTTCGCACAGAAGAGGATGTGTTCTCACGATCATCTAGAGAATATCTCGACGCTTTCGATGATGCGCTCGAGAAAGTTTGCAAAGGATTACGGAGTGTTGATCGAAGATGGACCACTTGCGGGGATTTGTGCGCGTGCGGTGCTTGTGCTCGACGAGCAAGATCGAGTGGTCTACACGGAACTCGTTCCTGAAATCACAGAAGAGCCCAATTACGACAAGGCGTTGGAAGCTCTCGATAAGATGGGATAGTGAGGGTACCACATCTCTGCATCGACTCGGCTCTCGATCTCTTTGGAGGAGATCTTGGGCACGAGTCCCTCTTCTATCGCGACGCCGTAGACGGCGATGGCGATGGCACGCGAGACGTCTCGCAATTTTTCAAGGGGGGGAAAGAGTCCAGCTGTCGGGTTATTGAGGATGGGCGAGTGCTCGCTCAAGATAGCAGCCGCGCGGATGAACATCTTTTCTACGACTTTTGGGGTTTTACAAGCGACGATCCCAAGACCTACTCCAGGAAAAATATAGACGTTATTGCACTGGGTGATCTTGTAATCTTTTCCCTCAAAGTGAACAGGAGGGAAAGGACTGCCTGTAGCGACGATCGCTTTGCCTTGACTCCAGGCGAAGAGATCTTCCGCATTGGCTTCTGCGCGTGAGGTCGGATTGGAGAGTGGGAAAATGATCGGGCGCTCTGTATTGTGGAGCATCGCCCGGATGATCTCTTCTGTAAAGGTGTTGGGTTGAGCAGAAACGCCGATTAAGATCGTGGGTTTAGCGCGGTGGATCACGTCCAAGAGGGAGATCTTGCCAGAAGTAGAAGAGGCCCACTCCCCTACCTCTTTAAACGGGTGAGCGAATTTCTTCTGCTCTGAGTCCATGTGTTTGAGTTGGTCGTGGAGGAGTCCGTCGATATCGACGACGTAAAAATTTTGGTAGGAGGTACTCTCTGGAACGCCACTTGCGACCATCGCTTGGCGGATCAGGTCGGCGATCCCCAGGCCTGCAGACCCTCCGCCTAACAGGGCGATTTTCTGTTCTTTAAGCGGTTTGTTCGAGAGCTTTAATGCGCTGAGTAGAGCAGCTAAAGCAACTGCTGCTGTCCCTTGGATATCGTCATTGAAAGAGCAGATCTGATTGCGGTACTTTTCCAAAAGCGGACGTGCATTGGGTTTTGCGAAATCTTCCCACTGCAAAAGCACTTTAGGGTAGCGCTTTTTGATCGCCTTGACGAAGCGATCGACGAAGCTGGCGTATTCTTCTCCTGTAACGCGCGGATGGTTCCAGCCGAGATAGAGAGGATCTGCGAGGAGCTCTTTGTTATTCGTTCCGACATCGAGCAAGATCGGCAGTGTTCTACCGGGATGGATCCCTCCGAAGAGAGTGTAAAGAGCGAGTTTGCCCTGAGGAATCGCCATGCCTCCGATGCCGACATCTCCTAGCCCTAAAATCCTCTCTCCATCGGTTACTACGATCACTTCTACTCCGTCGTTGGGCAGGCGTGCGATGATTTCCTCCATTTTATCTCTCAAGGGATAAGAGAGATAGATCCCGCGATGCTGTCGGTAGAGGCTGCTGTATTGTAAGGAGACGTCCCCTACGGTCGGCGTGTAAATGAGGGGCAGCATCTCTGAGACGTGCTCGTAAACGAGGCGGTAAAACAAGATCTCATTGCGGTTTTGTAAGCTGGAGAGAAATTGGTATTTGGAGAGCTGCGAGGGCCTTTCCTTAAAATTCTCATACCGCCGCTCAACCTGCTCTTCCATCGTCGAGACGTGCAGCGGGAGCAATCCGTGTAACCCGAGCGCATCTCGCTCCTCATTAGTAAAAGCCGTCCCCTTGTTCAATAAAGGGTGCTCTAAAATCTGTTCCGGCTTCAAAGCTGTCTCCATCCGCTCCATAACCCACCCCCACTCCTTTTTTACCACAGAGAAGGGAAACCACAGAGAGAGAATTCATTTAAAAATTTCCTCTCTGTGGTCTCCCCTCTCTGTGGTTATTTCTTCCTCATTCCCTCATACCACAACAGTCTCTTTCTCTCGAAAGAGTTTCCAGACGATTCCCATCCACACAGCGAATAGCACAATGCTGCTCACATTGAGGATGGGGAGGAGCTCTCGGCTAAAAACAACCTGTAGCAAGAGGATTAGCAGAGAAGCCAAAGCTTTTGAGGAGCGATGGGCAAAGACATCGATCACAGCCTTTGCTCGAAACTTCTCGTCGGGTTTCAGAGGGATGTAGAGCATCTCTTTGATGATCCCAAAGAGAGAAAAATCGAAGGACTTGATCGAGATATAAGCGAATGAGATGACCCCAAAGACGGGGAAAAAATGGAAGGTCAAGCTATTTAAGGCCAGCAGTAGAGGGATGAGAAAATGACTCCTCTTCATGCCGAGAAATTGGACTAAAAGAAAGCTGCCCACGAACTGCAAGCCAACTGTCGCCGCATGCATGATCCCTAGGATCCGTCCCGTGTACTGGGTCCGTAAATCTTTTTCTAAAATCGTCCTTTCCAGCACGGAATTGAATTGGTAGTCGATCAAAGAAGAGCTCACCTGCATGAGGACGACGATCGAGAGGATGAATGTCAAATACCGCGACTGACCGATGAGCTTCATCCCGTGCCAAAATGCCTCGAGAGAACTTTTTTGTTTTTCTTCATTGAGCTTCATCCCAATCCCCTCTTTCGTCGCCTTTAGCGCGCGCGAAAAGAAGAGGATCAATAAGGTGTAGATCGGCAAGGTGGCAAACAGAAGCGACTCAGATCCGATCGTGACGGCAAAAAAGCTCGGCAAAAGGCTGCCGACCATAGCGCCGCACCCCCCGATTCCAAAGAAAATCCCATATAGGTATTTGGCCTTGGTTTGTGGGATCGTCGAGTGGATCACCGACCACAATTGCTGGAACATCAGCATGATGTAGATCTCTTTCCAGATGTAGAAGAAAAAAGAGAGTCCTGGGATCTCTTTGAGAAAAAGGGCAGAAAAGAGATTGACGCTGATGATGCAAAGCGAAATGTTCAGGAACATTTTGAAACAGCCGAGGCGCGGCAGGTACTTGTTGTAAAGCGCTACGATGATGAGATTAAAAGGGATCGTGAGCATCCAGGCATAGGGAAAATAGAGAGATCCGTACGCTGTTAAAAAGACGGCATTGCTGACGGGTCGAATGATGGCGTAATCGGCGGAGATCAGAAAACCACAAAAAAATGCACACAAGATGAAAATGCGCATCTCTTTAGAAAAACTGCGGAATTCAGCGCGTAAGGCCATCGAGTACCTGCTTTTCAAATTCAGGAGCGACGTAGATCCATAAACTTGAGCGGTTGGGCAAAGAGATCTGAGAGAGGGTCGAAGCAGCGACGACAGTGCCCGAGCGCATGGAGACGGGGAAAGGCAAAATAGAGGCGCTATTTTTGGATGCGCTGTGCTCTAAATGGTAAGCGTCTTCAGGAATTCCCAAGAGAGCGACTTGTGCCGCTTCTACCCCTTCAGGGAGTGAGAGGGCCCGAAAACGGCGCTCCCTTTTTAAGAGCGCTTGCGCATCTCTATGCCCAGGATGGTTCACCTCTTTCGCAGCGCGCCTCAAAGCGCAGAGGATTTCGTGATCGGAAAGGGAGAGATAGCTCTCGAGATCGCTTAGGTAATCACCTTCTTTGTAGAACACTTGCAAAAACTTGGCGAGGTGGAACTTATAGGCCTTTACGGTAGAGTATTGATAGACCCGTTTATGCATGAAGTGGCGGGCGATCAGCAGCGCTTCGCAGGCTTCGACTCCATCTTCTTCGATTCCCAACGTCAGGTCCTTCGTGAGATCTCCAGACGCATCGGAGAGGATGAGGAGCATCTCCATGAGTTGATGGTAGTCAAATAGCCCATAGGAGACTCCTGTGCATTGCGCATCGCGCAAGAGATAGTCCATCCGATCTGCGCCAAAAAAATCAGCTGTAATGATTTGGGAAAGCGCCCGTTCTAAAGGAGAAAATAAGAAAGGGACACCCATTTGTAAGAGTTTCTTTTCCCCGATAGCCATCTTGACGATGTCTGCAATGACCTCTTTTTCTGGAAACAATTCCCTTAAGGGCTCTAAGACAGGTTGGAGCATTTCACTTTCGATGATTTTTAAAGTCCATTTTTCATGGCCTGCTGCATCCAGGATGAGATGTTCTGCATCGTGAGAAAAGGGCAAATGCCCTAGGTCGTGACAGAGCGCTGCCAGTCGAATGATCTGAAGCCAGTAATCGGGGTCTTCAATCGTAAAACCCTTGGATCTGATTCTTTCAAAGATCGCCGTCGCAAGGGTCATCGTCCCGAGCGAATGCTCGAAACGGGTGTGTTTGGCTCCGGGATAGACGAGATAGGCTATCCCTAACTGGTGCAGTCCATGCAGCCGCTGGAAGGGCTCTGAGTTGATGAGGGCGCGCTCGATCGAATTAAACCGGATGAATCCGTGGACGGCATCGTAGATCTTGTAATCATAAGCCTTTAAAGAAAGAGACGCTGCTAGGAACACGCGGATCCCCTCCCCTCAGGTCTCGGGCGGCTCTCTTTGAGATAGCTGGGGCCCACTTCGACGAATTCCGCTTTGCGTTGTAATTCCTTGATACTGCGCGCGCCTCCGTAGGTCAATCCACTTCTCAATCCTCCGAGAAGCTGCTCGATCAACTGCTTAGCGCTTCCCGTAACAGGTCCCCAAAAGTCGATCCCCTCTGCGACAGTTTTTCCTTTCAGGCCCCCATAGAAATCGTTTTGAAAATCCTCGCTCGCCTGCCCGCGGAATTTCGCTTCCATTCCCGATTCCGATTTGCGCTTTTGTGCGGCACTCTCTTCTGTCATCGCGAATAATTTACCGACCATCACAGTGCTCGCCCCTGCTGCAAGAGCTAAGACGAGATCGCGGCTGTTGCGGATTCCCCCATCGGCGATGAGAGGAACGCGTAGCTTTTCTGCGATCTTCCCACAATCTCGAATCGCTGTAAATTGGGGCATCCCGAATCCCGTCACCATCCGCGTCGTGCACGCAGCGCCCGGTCCTACACCCACTTTCACCGCATCCGCTCCCGCATTCACGAGATCGTGGTAAGCCATTGCCGTGCAGACATTCCCTGCGATGATTTCCTTCTCGGGATGGGTTCTTTTGAGTTCCCGGATGAAGTGGAACATCCGATCAGAGTGGCCATGCGCGACATCGATACAGACCCCCGCAGCTCCCAAATCCAGCAACTTGCGCGCTTCATCGATCTTCACAGCTCCAATTCCACAGGAGACAAAAGTCTTTTCTCGATATTTTTTCACCCAGCGCTCTTGCATCTCAAAATCGGTAAATCGGTGAAAAATCGGTAGCGACCCTTCTTCGAGCAAAAGATCTGCCAAATTCTCCCCGATGACTGTGTCCATATTCGCAGCGATTAAAGGGGATTGAATTTTGAGATTTTTAGTCAGCCAGGTCTCTAGGGAAGGCTCCGTGCGGGAAGGGACGTTGTTAAATTGAGGCACAAGCGCGACATCGTCGAAAGTATAAGCTTTTTTCATTCCAACCTTGAGGGTTTACATAAATTTGACAAATTGCGCAGTATAGCAGAGATTGCAATTATGTAGACTAGGGCTTTTTCATGAAATGAACAAAGTCGAGTCTATACCCAAGTGAGCTCAAAAGTTGGCCGTAGGACCCCTTCATAAGCCCCGGGATTCGACGATCGGAAATGGGGGTAGTATTGATGAACAATCCCCTCTCTGTGTTCTATGGGATAAAAGAGGAAGTATTTCATAAAAATTTCATGAAAAAGCTCTGTATGTTAAGTGTCACTATTCTCACTAAAAATTGCCAAGATACTCTGGCTAAGACCCTCGATTCGCTTAAAAATTTTCCTGAGGTGCTCGTCTACGACACGGGATCTACAGATCAGACCTTGAGTATCGCAGCCCTCTATCCGAATGTCCGCGTGGTAAAGGGAATATTTCAGGGATTTGGGCCGACGCACAATAGCGCCTCTCAGCTAGCAAGCCAAGAGTGGATCTTATCCATCGACAGTGACGAGGTCCTCTCAGAAGAGCTCGTTCAGGAAATTTTTCACCTAACGCTCGATCCCTCTCATATCTATCAGATCGATCGGCGCAATTACTTCAATGGAAAATGGATCAAAGGATGTGGCGGTTGGTACCCCGATCCCGTCATCCGTCTCTACAATCGGACAGCGACTCAGTTTTCAGGCGCTGCTGTCCATGAAAAAATTCTCGTAAAAAACCTCTCCCTAAAAACGCTGAAAGGTCCCCTCTTTCACACCCCCTACCGGAGCATCGACGACTTCCTCCTCAAGATGCAGACCTACTCGACTCTTTTTGCCGAGCAGAACCGTGGAAAAAAAAAGGCCTCCCTCTTGAAAGCGCTCCTCCACTCCTGGTCTGCTTTTCTCAAGAGCTATCTGTTCAAAAAAGGAATCTTTCAAGGAAAGGAAGGATTGATCATCTCCCTCTATAACGCGCACACGACTTTCTACAAATATTTAAAAATCAGCGATTTATACCCAATAGGACCTCGCGAAAGCTCCCGCGATTGAGTTGCCAGAGACCTCTTTTTAGATGGATAGACATAGCCTCAAATGGTTTAAAAAAAAATTTACACACGCCAAGCCCGGCGCATACTAATCATTTTTTTAACTTGTCAATGAATTTTATATGGATTCTTATATTCGAATTTTGAGAAACTTGCGTCTTTAATAATGTCGTGAGATTAAACACCTGTTGAAATAAACAGCGGGTCTTTGTTAGAATAAAAAACAAAATTATGGCGCAAATTACATTTTTTAACAGGTCGATCTTTTTCGCAAGCTTTAGAGACTCCTCCTCAGTCACTTAGGTGTAAGAGTCTGTCTACAATCTCGGCCATTTTGCTTTTCGCGCCTTTTGAAGCAATAATTAAAATAAACAAACAATCACTAAAAGCAAAAAATTATGTTAGTAACAAATTCTTTAATTCATCGCCCTTTTCCCACATTCTTAGAGAGCCCCTCTCAAGTCTCTAAAGAGAGCAAGAAGCTCTTGCGTCTTGTCGAACTGAATGCCGCTTTAGGTAACAGGAGCAGTGCTCTTCAGGCTCGTGCAGCGCAACGCCTATACGACGCAGCAGTGACTGTTGTCTCAGAGCAACTCAAAGCACTCTCAGAAACTTCCCCAGAAAAAATCAACCTAAACGAAGCCAAACTCTCTTTGAAAACCACCCTCGAGCGCGAGCTTGGAGAGCGCTATCTCCCCTACCTCAAGGACATCTTATACGATTTAGACGACGCCCAAGATGTAGCTAAAATCATAAAGTGTTTCCACCGCTTGCTCAAAGATAAAAATGCCATCCCCAGCTCCCCTGTAAAAAAATCGGATAAGGGGGTCAATGGCCCAACGCTCCTCGTCAATCATGCACATCCTTCAGGGTACAAGTCCTATGTCATCAAATGGACGAAATGGAATGAGCTTTACTCCAACCACATTTTCGGTGTTTTTTCCCGTGACATCCTAGAGGACTTTCAGAAAGTGAGTTTTCTCGCTCCTCAAGCCTCGGGATTCGATTCCTTCGAAGCTCTTTACGAAAGACCAGATGGTGTCCGCTCTAGCATGCCAATAGAGATGTCTGAACAAATCATCGATCGATTGGTTTCCATCGCTCAAATCAGCTCTTCTTCCAAAACCTACGACGCTGGTTTCGTCCTCTTTTCTGAGAGAATCAATGGAGAAAATCTCTCCGACTTCGTCCTGACAAAATATGGACGTCTCTCTTCTCCTCAAAAAGAGGCATTATTCCAAAGAATTGCAGAGCTCGGGATGCTCGATTTACTCTTAGGAAACATGGATCGCTTTATTCAGATCGAGTTTGGTTCGAATGAAGAGATCGGCTCCCAAGAGGAAGATACCTATCATCTAGAAACCTTCGAAGCCAATTTGGGTAACTGTATTGTCTTCTGTCCCCCCGATCCCGAATCTCCCCACGCAACGCCGCTTCTTTACGCGATAGACAATGGGATCGATCCCCGTTTAATTGAAGACATAGAGCATAGGGAAGCCTATCTCGTATTTCTGAATGGATTGTTTACCGATCCTGAAAAAATGGAAGACCTCTTGGTAGAAAACCTCATTAACTCTTGCAGTAGAGCAATCGCTACGTGTCGCGAACACGAGGCCCCAGCTTTCCCGGTAAAGGACCTTGAATCTAAAATAACGATCTTTCAAGAAGAGGTCAGGACGCTGGGACGCGAGCCTTTTCGCAGAGGATTGCAAACGATGCGCGCGCAATTGAAGGAATCCATCATCCCTCGATCACAAGCCCCCGAGAGCGAACTACGTCAGTATCTTTTAAAAAATGAGCAAGAGATGATGCTTGAGGCAATCTTAGAGAGATTTGCCCTTTTTACAAACCGCTTGTAAGGAAAAAAAATTATGTTACCCACAGCACGTTCTCCACAAGATGCCTGGCTGCAAGCCGTTGAATTTCATTCTCAGAATAGTTCGTTCCAATCTTACGAGGCACTCATCGAGCTTGGCAATAACCCCCCTTCCCTCTTTTGGGAAAGCGAAACTATGCTGAAGATCGTGCGTAAAGTTCAAAACTTGGTCTACATGGATGCGCTCTTCTTTGACCCCTATCTTTCCTTTGAGGCCAAAGAAGCCCGCCATAAGGCTTCTGTTGAGCGACAGGCCCCACCAGCTGCTGAAACGATGGCTACCCCCTCTCGTCCTCGGCCCCCCGTCCGACGCAAGTTAACTTACGGCGACGACGAAGAGGTAACTCCTCCTCCTGCTTCGCAACCCACTGAATTAAAATGTAGCGAAGATTTGTTCGCAGATTTGCCAAAATTACCTGAAGCAGAATTCCATTCGCTTTTTATAGACGATGTTCCTGTAATAGAAAGACCCGATCCTAGCACCTTACCGGCTACTGAGACTACAACGACTACCACCACTCTTTCTCCCCCCGTCCGACGCAAGTTAACCTTCTTCGCAGAGGAAGAAGAAGCGCCTAAAAGCGACCCCATGTAGCTGCAATAAGGCATTCGTCAGAACGATAGGCGTTGTTACATAAATAGCTGAATCTCACCACAGAGAGGAAATTTTTTAATATGAATTTCCTCTCTGTGGTTTTTCATCTCTGTGGTGAGATTGCGTATATTCAGAATGGAATGATGGGGAGCTAGATAGGTCCTCATGAATTACGCAACAACGCCAGAACGATATATATTTAATATTTTAATTTACACTCATTTCCTTCATTAAAACCAACAGTATAAAGACTCTGTTTTATAGTTTGTGTTTATTATTTTTAATAAATCGTTTTTTAGTTATAATTAAACTTATAAACTTATAAAAAAATAAACAACATGGAGAATGTAGTATGAGTTTTTTTACCCCTCTTTCCTGCTCTATGCAGCCTCAGCCCTCTCAACTGCCCAGTTCTTGGGCTGATGCGAAAGACGTAGACCTTCCTCAGCTGACTTTAACCCCTTCTGCGCAATCGACCTGCCTAGAGTTAATTGCAGGCTGGCAAGAAGAGCTTGCCCTTGAGAATGAGGATTGGAGCACAGGCCCGATCCAAACGTTATCTACTGAACTGCTGCGTTCCATTGTTGTAATGACACCTGAGACCCTAAAAACGCTATCGATGGTCTGCAAGTACTTGCGAGAAGAATTTTGCAGCCCTATAAACAGAACAGCCGCGCGCAAGCAGTTAGAGCCACTCGTTCAAGAACTACAGGCCTTCAAGGGGATGTTCGATGAGGAAAGACAGCCTACGCTTTTTCGATTTATGAATGAGTTTCTCACTCAATTTGAGGCAGATTTAAACAACGATGAACGAGCAAATGAGATCCACCTATTTTGCAGTGTAGCATCCTTTAATGCCTATATGGTAGAGCGGATGGGAGATTCACTCGCAACGTTATCCCTCGAAGAGCTAGAGATAGGGTTATTCGAATCGAGCTCTCTATTCGAAGATGATACGACTCTGATCCTACCTAAGCTTCTACAAGCCATACATGAGAGCCATAGCACAGACAACGACACAGTAGAATCAGCGATTAAAAAAATGTGGGAAGTGGGTTGTTTTAAAAGAGCCTTAAGTCTCTCTAGTGAATTTAATATCATGCCTCTCTTCTGGGGGTCTGATCGGCTTTTTAGTTCGTCGCAAATCTCCTACATTTTAAAACTCATCTTAGCGGATCCATCCAACGAAGAGCTTTCCGCTCAGTATATCAGGAATCTGTGTTCCAATGGGTGTCATGAAACCTTCACCTTAAAACAGATCAATACCCTCTTGACAATATGCGACAAAATGACATCCGCGAAGCATCGCCTACAGATCCTTCAGTGCCTTCAGCCCGACGTCGTATTAGAGCGGTGCCGACTGAAAGAGGACCAAATCGATAGAATTTTGGAATTAATAAAAGATACGTTACCCAAGCTTAACCCCGAGGACAAACTAGAGGGAACAACAACTTTGCGTGCCCTTTGCCTACATCTACTTAATCCAAAGCAACTCGGTACCGTTCTAGAGTTGATTTCACATATCGATAAGGAAAAAGAGAAATTCCGTTGCTTGCGCAATCTTTGTGAATGGGTACCCAATGACGCCACGGGGCCTGAAATGCAACACTTCTTTGCTGTAGTGGGAATGCTCTCTGCAGGGTTTAGATACTTTATCTATCAGGATTTATCCCAAAAAGCCACAACGATTGCTGACATCTTTCGCTTTCAAGGGGAAATGAAAAGGATAGAAGATGAGCTGGGGTATCGACCTTAAAATCTCTTAAGAAGAAACCCACTGTTCAACGTACCCTAAGGTATCGGGATGGGCGATGACGCCGAGATGACCCGTCTTCACGAAATGGTACTCCTCCTCGGGATTTGCAATCGACGCCTTGGGATCGATACACCAATCCTCTGTGGCTGCAATTTGGTACAGAGGAACGGGAAGTCTCCGGGGAGGCTTTACCTTTTGCCACACCGCATTGACGGTAGGCTCTAAAGAGGGCCTACACGGGCGAAGAGAGGGCTTGATCACCCTAGATCTGCTGGCAAGGGTAATCACTCCCCCTACCTTGGGATTCTTTCTGACATAGGCGGCATTAAGGGCCTCAATCGCTCCGCGTGAGTGCCCCCCTAAAAACAAATTAGAAAGATACCCTCCCTCCTCTGTAATCATCTGATCAATCTTGTCGATGGCCTCTTTGAGCAGCAATTGATGCTCTTCAGGATGCTCATCATCATAAGGCAAACGGATGCTGAATACAGTTCTATACGGTTCTGCGAGATCTGCCAAATGGAGCAGCGTCAAGGGATGGGAGTGCTCTCCGTGGAGGAGCAAAAGAGCGGGTGTTCTGCCATTGCGCTCAGGGGTAATCGCCCCATGGAGAAAAAGATCCGCCGTTTTTCCCGCTGTTCCCAAAAGGGTGTACGACTGGATAGAACCTGTCCACAGCGTCCGGTAGGCCCAAGAAAATGCATTAGGCAGCACACAAGTCAAGGTCGTCGGTAAAAGATCGGTAAAGAAGATGTGGAGCGTGTTGTAAATAGAGGCTGTGGCGGATGGCACAGCGGTCTGCACATTCTGTTCGTACGCATGGATTGGGCTGACTCTTATAGCCATAGGACTCTCCTGTTAAAAGAGTCAACCAATCTAGTAAAAATTAATCTTTAAATCAACACGCAAATGAGCCCAAAGTTTGGTCGTAAACCACGCTATTCCTTTCAGTTAAAATCTCGTAATGGACGTGGCCCGCTTTAAATACCCACCGACGTGGGTCTCAGCCTCTGAATTCCTCCATTCCATGCAAACAACGAATATCCACGGTCAATCGCGCGGGTTCCTCATCGTCAAGAAAGCGTAGACGACTAAGGCAAAGGCCAGCTCGTTTTGTTCTATTATCAGCTTGGCAATGTCTGGATCCTGTATATCGAATTTTTTCATGATAATCCCTGAAGTTTCTGACTATCCAACAGCATAGCATAAAATAGTCAGGAAAATACTGCATCTATGCTATTTCTGTGGTATCCGCCCAATCAGTGATATTTAGCTTCAATAGCCCGCAAGGACCAGATAAAGAGAGAAGATTTTGTACAAAATGAAGTTCAACTTCGGATTGTACTACGAGCTTCTTTAAAGCCGCAGCTGAAATGGAGTATTACAGTAGAGCGACTGAAAGGGCCAAAATACAGAGCGCAACGCCCATGGTTTTTGTGATGAGAAATTGAAATCGGGCAAAGTGTTTCTGCAGCATACGGTGAGTAATGAGGTAAGAGAGCAAAACGAACCAGAGAAATCCGACTATAGCAATGATACTTCCCAGCTCAAATTTCTCTAGCAAGCCGGCATTGGGATCGATAAACTGGGTAAACAAACTCAAAACGAACAACGTCGCCTTCGGATTTAACAAATTACAGAGGAATCCTGAAACGAACGGCCGGTGTTTTTTTTGCCGAGAAGAAGACGTTGTTGGAGGGGGTCCTTCTGGGGACGTCCTTTTCTCTATCAGCATCCTAATCCCTAAATAAAAGAGATAGGCAGCTCCCAGGTATTTTAATCCCAAAAAAAGAGCAGGAGTTTCGGCAATTAAGAGGGCAATCCCGAACAAGCAGTAAGTGACATGCACCAATAGAGCAGAGCTCACTCCGAGCGCTGTGAGAATCCCCGTGCGAAAGGTTCCCGTTAAGCAGTTTTTGGTGACAATAGCAAAATCAGGACCTGGGCTTATGGCTCCAAGAAGGCTAATTAACCCAATCGTCAACATTTTTGTAATTTCCATAACTCACCTGAATGTTTAGAAGCGGTATTTGACGGTCACGCTATTTTCTTTATTGTTGATGAGGAGATCTGTAAGGGACATTTTCTCAATTTCGCTAAGAGAGAGAACGTGGGTTCCCCCGCAAGCCATCACTCGATCCCGAATTTGGATGCCTCGGACCCCATTTTCGAGCGGAACAATAGAGACGGGATGGTTCTCTTGGATCCACGTTTGCACTTCCACAGAAGCCTTCCTGATCACTTCCTCTTTTTCATGAGAAAAAAGAGAGAGCATTTTAAATTTAACGTAACCATTATCGGGATCGTGGTTGCCGTGATAGGGATCTAATTGAGGAAAAATTTCCTTGATGACTTCAGCGAGCAGATGTCCAGCCGTATGCATTCTAGAATGGAGCCTTCTTTTTGTCTCATCGATAGAGAGGGTTACGACATCCCCTTCTTTGAAGGATAACTCCTCTTTCTCATCGAAACAATGGTAAATTTCAAAGAGATCTAAGCGATTTTTATCCAACAATTCTTTGTGGACGTAGAGAACGTCGATTCCACCGATCTTACCCGTATCGCTGGGTTGTCCCCCACCCTTAGGATGAAAAACAGTCGCATCCAGTTGTATCCAACGGTATTTTTTCTTGTTGATTTCAGAATAGCCGACTTTTGTAATGGTTGCCTCGCAAGTAAAAAGAGTAGGGTCTTGCATGTAGAGCGGTTGTGTTTGCTTCATTTTTCGTCTCCTTTTTTCAGATAGTTATAGATGCTCTGGCGGGTCAGCTCAAGGGCGCTGGCGACATGGGAAATCGCGCCCCTTTTTTTGAAATAGCCGCGCTGATCTAGGTGTTCTACGATCGCTTGCTTCGTTTTGTACGTGAGATGGGGACTAAATTGCCCCTTTTGTACAAGCCACGCTTCGATTTCATTTTTCACTTCGTTATCTGGTAATTGTCCCCCTCCAAAATCATTGATGCCGATTAAAGGGTGCACGGTTGAGTGGACAAAAAACTCGAGTAATCTTTGAAATTGATCGAATTGAGAGGTATCGAAATGCATACAAAAAGCGCCGATGATTTTTCCCTGTTCGTCTCGAATGGCAAGAGAGCTCGATTTGAGCATTTGGCCCCGACTATTTCGGCTCGTATAATTCACCAGCACATCGGGAAATTGCTTTTGCTCCAATAGGCGACGCATATTCAGCTCACTGGCAGGTCCCCCAACAGTCCTCCCAGAGATATGCCCATTGACAATGTGAAGGATCGCCTCATCCAAGTTTTCAAAGTCGTGTACGACCACTTCCAAAACATTGGGGAACATCTGCCCGAGGACATCCGCGATTTGAATATAACGGTCAAAAATCTTCTTAACATCCATAGAGGTCACTGGTTTTTTACTAATTTGACACTGATTATGTCAAAAAACCTCGATTTTTGTCAACAACACATCGTAAAAGTGTAAACTGATTGACAGTTCACAGGTATTCGAAGTCACGTGCTCTCATCTTCTTTTTTATTGACTGACGGTCGGTTTCTGTGTTATAAGTAGCTGTAAAAGAGGTGGATAAAGTGCCTAGAATTGTCAAAAAACCGCAGGAGAGACGTCAGGAAATTATCTCTGCTAGCCGAGAGCTTTTTCTCCAAAGGGACTACGAAAGCATCACGATGCAAGACATCATGCAAAAGCTACAAATTGCCAAGGGAACAACCTATCACTATTTTCGATCCAAGGCTGAATTGCTCGAAGCCGTGGTTCAAGACATCGTTGACGAGTACATTGTACAAGTGGAAAAAACCGTGGCTGCAAGTGAGGGGAATGCTTTAGAGAGGATAAAGGTTCTTGTTACAGCCGGTCAGGTGGCAAAGAGTCAACGCGAAACGCTCGAGCAGTTGCACCGCCCTGGGAACGCAGGACTCCACGTCCGCCTGCTCGCTGTGACCCTTTCAAGGCTAGCTCCCCTCTATGCCCACTTAATCGAACAAGGATGCGATGAAGGGCTCTTCCAGACCGATTATCCCCTGGAGTGCGCCGAATTCCTCCTTGCGGGGATTCAGTTCCTCACCGATGTGGGGTGCTATCCTTGGAGTCCAGATGATTTGAATCGCCGGGCGCAGGCAATCCCAACTCTTTTAGAAGTCCAACTGAGGGCGCCAAAGGGCTCTTTTGCTTTTCTACTCAATCCGTAGAAAGGACTCGTTCCCGTTTTTTTCCCTCTTTAAACCTTTAGAACCAATAGCTTGGCTTTTTTCCATCCAGTCTTGAGTCGAAATGTATTGACCGCCGGTCGGTCGCTGTTGTAAGCTCGCCAGAGTTTTCTAATCCAAAAAAGGAACAAACTGATGAGCTTTTTCAATGCATTATATACTTTAGCTGATAGAACGACGCAACCCGTTCAAAACACTTCTCAAATTAAAATAGATTTTGATGACCAGAGCGGCTATGCCCAAGCTAAGAGATGGACTAAATGGGTGGTGACTCTCCCCGTTACCCTCGCCCACGGAACTTTTAACACCGTTTATATGTTGGCCACAAATAACATCAATAGAGTCCTCTCGAGTCAAGTTTATGAGGGAAATTCGATCCATTATTTTCCGTCATTAATCGGAAAATCTGGACATGTCATTACTTCTTCGAGATTGATTGCCGTGATCACACCACAATATAGAGATGACGATAACGGGTTTTTTGAAGTTGAGAAAGAAGATCCTTTTACTCCGATTCTGCAAGATCTCTATCCAGATGAAGCTGTAGACCAAGATGATTTTTTACTGACTTGTTCACATGGAAATGTGGACGCTTTCCGAAACCCTTTATTAAAGTATGTTGGCCCCAAAGCATTGCCGCGATTGAGACCTGAAATCGATCAGATTAGTCGAGAAATTTTAGACTCGGTTGCAAGCAACGAACCCATTTCAGCTAGATACTTAGCAGAAACTTATACCGTAGCGATTCTCGCTCGCCTTTTTTTAAACCATCCAGGGTCGTTAAAAGATTTCCAAGCCATAGGAAGGGCAGCTTCACGTGTCGTGGAATATCAATTCATCAAAAAATGGGGTAGCCCCAATGCCAAACAATCCGCAGATTACGTTCAAGATTTACAAACCCTGCGAGATGCTATTGATTGCAGCGGAGGCGAATTTGTAGAGTCCTTGCGTCGATCTGATCTATCTGCTGTACAGACTAAAGGGGAATTGCTGCTGACTTATATTGCAGGCTCTGAAACCACATCTTCAACACTGCATTATATCCTGTGGCGCTTGGGTCAAGATAGCGATTTGCAAGAGGCTATCCGGAACGACCCCGGCTTGGTTGATCCCTTCATAAACAACTGCATGAGGGAATATACCCCGATCCCCTTTTTTTCACGCTGGGCCCGTCAAGATCTTGTGCTGTCTGTAGATAATCGAGATGGCAGCATCTGGGAATACCCTATTGCCAAAGGGGAAGGGCTGATCCTAGCGCCTAACCTGGCTAAAAGCTCTCTATTTGGCAGCAACAAATACAGTAAACACAGTTGTCCCGGTCAATGGTTAGCCCTTGCTGAGATGCGTAGCATGATTTTGCAACTTGTAAACCGTCATGACACGCTCTCCTTCCCAAACAAAAAGGAGCTATCCGTTTTACCAGGCTCTGGATTCCCTAAAGTAGAACCTGTGGATCTCCTTTTACAGCCGAGATAGCAGGCATGCTAGGTTATACTGCGCGCGCTTGAGGATGGTGCATTTGAGCGCGTCAAAGTCCCGGGGTTCGACGATCGGAAATGGGGGTTGTATTTCATCAATACTACCCCTATTTTCGATCGTCGAACCGCGGGAGCTTTCACGCAGCTCAAATGCACCATCCTCAAGCGCGCGGGGTATAACTCGGGTGTGTTGCATACCCGATTAACCCAGCTGGTTATGGTGAACCCCAAAAAAAGTCAGACGATTTGTCAGAATTAAAAAAATAAAATCATCATTCTTAGGAGTTCAACATCTCTTTTACAGCCTTAAAAAGTTCACCTTGAGTATTGGCAAGCTCGTTCATCATATCAAAATGATGAGCAGCTGGCACCTCAATCAAGGTTACATCAAAGCCCGCTTTCTTAAGAGCCATGGTATAGTTCTGCGACTCGACAATAAACTCTTCTAATTCATCCTTTCCATAAGCCACAATAATGGGAATGAGACGCTGAGGCAGATGATAGAAAGGGCTTGCACGCCAGGCGTCCTCCAGTGTCATCTTGAGAGCCTCTTGCGGACCTGTTCGAGCATGGACTAAGCCCTCGAGATCAAAAATTCCCGATATCAGGACCGCTCCCTTGATGGCATTCTCAGGTATCCCATATTCATGATGCCAACCAGTCATCAAAGCGGTACCGGCGAGATGTGCACCTGCAGATTGTCCGAAAATAAAAAGCTGATTCGGATCACCGCCATATTGAGCGATATTCCAATAGACCCAGGTAATAGCACGGCGCACATGATCGATCATCTGATCCATAGAATATTCGGGAGCAAGCCCATAATCAATAGGCACCCAGATGGTCCCATTAGCAGTCACTGCCTGAGCTGGAATAGCGCGAGGGTTCTTGGAGCCCGCTGTCCATCCACCTCCATGAATATCAATGAGCACCGGTGCATTTTTTGCATCTGCTGGCGCATATATGTCCAATTTTTGGATTGGAGCCTCTCCATAGGACAAGTCCTTAATGGGCTTTAGCTCAGCCTCGACTAGTTGGGCGCGAACTCTATTCGCCTGTAACCATCCCGCTGGATCAGGAACTGTCGAAAAAACGTTATACGCTTCGGCCAACTGTTTTGCGGTCATTCCTTTGTAGACAATTGGATCAACCCCTTCCTTCATCGATCTCTCCTTCAAGACTAATAGCTATTCTATTCCATGTGTTCATAATTGCAATACAGCAAGTTAAGTCTACTATTTGCTTTTCCGTGTAATAACGAAATAGCTGTTCTCTGATTTTTTCTAAGTCCTTATCCAATTGAGTTACGGCCTCACACCATTGAAGCGCTACCCGTTCTTCATCTGTAAAAAATCGAGACATACGCCAAGCTGGCAGCGAGTCCAATTTTTCCTGTGCAATATTTAACTTCCTTGCCTCTTCAGAATGCAGACCACAGCAATAGGCACAGCCATTCATTTGGGAGACTCGTAATTCGACAAGCACTCTTATTGATTGATTTAGTGGTGAATCATTAAGACTTGCGGAGCACTGCTCCAACAATGCTATCGTTTTTTTTGATATTTCAGCATAATTCATAGGACCCCTTTTAAGATTTGGTGTTTGAACATTTTAGGAAAAAATTTCGTTCATAAAACTTCCAACAGAGATTTTAAGGCACCCGATTTGGGAAACTTGACTGTAGTACACCAACTTCTGCAATTTCCAAGCAGTGAGAGGTCCCTTTTTGGGTTGTTTTTCCAAGATGTATGAAGCTACATCTAAGACTGATACAGGCTTGCCTTTTTCCATAGGAGGCTTCTTTTTTTGGAAATATCCTATCTCATCTATTCAAAAAAAATCAACCCATACTGTTGCGCAATGCAATATCGTCGATGAACACATTAAACATAGCCTGTCAATTGAGGGAAAGTTTCTTGCCTTGAGAAAGCTTCAATCGCCACCAACTCCCCTTTATGACAGAGTTTTAGATGACGATTGAGAAAGTAGAAATAGCAATGGGGATTGTTTTTAACCCCTCGCGCCGTGTTGCAAGAGATAGTGAACGATCTCTGGTCTGTTCTGAACAACGGCTAGCCTAAGTGGGGTATGGGCTTCACCGCTATACTTTTTTGATTTATTTATATCTGCCCCAGATTCCACAAGATATTTTACTAACTTCAAATCGGAAAATGAAATCGCAAATGTCAAAGGAGTATCATTGGAAGTGTCATTTAGAGTCATGTTTAAATTTACGCCTCCGCTGACGAGTAATTCCAACAATGAAATATCAACTCTATAACAATGCACCGCCGAAATAGTGTCAAATAAGGGGGCGTTATTCATGTCGGATGATTGAATGTCAGCACCTAATTCAATCATCTTTTTTGCGACACCAACCCATTCTGTTCGAAGGCTTTGATTACTAGTCTGAGTGATTACTTTGGATAAAATACCTTTACCCTGCTTATCTTTAAAAGTTAAATCAGCCCCGTTTTGGACGAGTAGATTAGCAGCAGCGGGATCATTCATGGCTAAAGTCAGTTCTAATAAGGTCATATTATTCCATCTGACCTCAGGATTAGGGTTCGCTCCATTGGCAAGCAAAACTTTAACCGCGTCTATGGATTTATTCAAAATTGCTATGGTCAAAGGTGTCATCCCATTTTCATCGGGATAATCAATGTTTACCTGATGCGCAAGCAGGAAAGTAATAACCTCTGGCGTGTTTTCTAAAATCGCCTTGTGGATAAGTGTATTAGGGTCAATTTCTTGTCGCACCACCTGCCATTGCAATGAACCTGTTTCATATTGATATGACAGCGTGGTATCGGATGTTTTATGGCAGGCATTTAAAGAAAAAGCAAACGCAGAAAGAGCAGTAATCAATGATAATTTCAAATTCACAAACACCTCTTAAAATTTAATGTTAATGTGAATGAATTATGCAATTGAATGCATTTTAATTCTTCAAAAATAATTTCTTTGCGTTAAATAATGGTGCGGAAGACTGTCTTTCGAAACAGAAAGCTAGCCCCCACCCACCTAGGAATGAAGTTTTAGCCCGCTGATAATTTTATCGAAGCTTTTTCGGTCGGTCCGTAGAGCAAGTCCGACAATTTCTAGCTTGTCTGCTTCAACAGCCTTTACGACAGCGCGATTGTCTTTGTCGTTATTGGTTGCGAACATACCCATGGTGTAAATGGCTAACGGCACAGCACGGCCCAGAGCCCGACTACGAGTGCGCTGCAAGTGCTCAGCGCTCGCTGCATAAACAAAGACAGGTTGCCCAAGAATGGAAAGATAGGCATTTCCAGAGCCATCTTCGATATGGCTCACCGATGATTTCTGGGCTTGCAGCAACAATTCCGGCAATTAGAAAAGCGGTAACATTTAGCTTTTGCCAGGCTTCCAGATCATCTCTTACAATAATACCGATCTTAGTGTCGTGCATGATAATAGGACTATTTTCCATTGTTTATCCCCTCTTAAAATTTTGCTATAAAGGAAAATGATATCCTCCACCTACACAAAAATCAATAAAAAAGCCTAAAATACTTTCTTGTTGTGGGGCAAAAAGAACGGGTTTTGTAGAGGAGAATTGGTGGATTGTGATTTTTTGTCTTCCGGCTCTGCACTCATCAATGGGGCGTTCGTCTATTTCCGCCTGGGCCTCGCCGTGCATAAACAGACCTCTAGTCCCTCTTAACAAAAATTTTTGTTAAGAGGGACTAGAGAATGGAGGTTGTTAAGAAGAAGCCGCAAGCCGGATGAGTCCAGCTGTAAGTCCAACTGCTATAGTAGATGTCACCGAGACAGCAGCAAGAGCGGCAGTTGCCACCAGCGTAATTTGCTGTTGTTGTAGGGACAGAAAGGATGATTGAGGGCTCCCAAGGAAGTGGAGTGAAAGGAAGATGCCACCTGTGGCCAAGGCTCCGCTTCCTGCAGCGACATGAGAAAAAAAGTCTCTTATTACCCAAAGAGGTCTGTTCTCAGATTCAACCCCTTGATCTATATCTTGAACTTCGTTGTTTTCGTTATTATTAAAAATGCTAAGTGTAACTGACATAAATAAACCAACCTCTTGTTTTAACTCTTTAAACTATTATAACCTAAGTATTGATTTTATTTAAACTTGAAATTTTGATTTAAATTTGAAATAAATTACAACCGGTTGATGCTTTGTTATTTGCAGGAATAAAAACCCGTCGGAATGGTAAATTATTTTTTTACGCCCTCTCTATTTGTGGTATCCAAAACTTTTTTCAATTTCAAAAGCCCGGTAGATCTGCTACCTCTTAACAAAAATTTTTGTTAAGAAGTAATCGCAAAGCTCCGGCTAGCGTTCTTGGAAGAGTGGAAAAATGAGAAAAAAAGCAAGCCAAAGTCAGAATAGTCACTCTTGGATTCTTAGTTTCTGAGCAAGAAAACACGACCGATTAGGTTTTTCTAGCTATCAGATCTTTCCTTCACTATAATCCTGACATTTTTCTGACAAATTGAAAATCAAAGGAGACTACGAGAGACGTAAGTGCTTGGTTAAGAGGATAGCGGCAGTCGGATTTGAACCAACGACCCACGGATTGTGATTCATTGGTAATTAATGACTTACAACTTTCAGCAGACGATAACAATGTGAAAATTAGAAGCTTAGAATCTCGCTTTGATTGCCTGATTCTGAGTAGGATTGTGATTTTTTGCCTTCATTTCCCCCAAAATTCCCCCAAGGATTACTCAGTTGCTTTGTGTTCAAGAAGCCATTTTAATCATATTTTGTGACTGCGTCTTTTTACAGTATGAGATGGTCCTAAACATGTAATGCCAACGACTCTACGGACATACCCGCCAGGGAGACAACGCAGAGCCGCAAAGACGCGGAGAAAATTGAAAAAGGGCTTGGGTATAAATCATCAGCATTACATGTTTAGGACCACCCAGTATGCGATTGGCGTTGTCTTTATCCCTTGAGGGCTGTGGATAAAGCTGCAATAACTTACAACTGAGCATTAGCCTGAGTTGTTCTTTAAATAATACTCAGCATCAATTACATCTGTGAAAAATGGCTTGTTTTTGTAGCATTTGATTCCCATACTGATCCCTGGTTTTGATATGATTTCAGCATGGCTAGATGAAAAAACAGTTCCATTATAGCATGTGTTTGTAGAGTTTGAATATCGATAAGAATTAACCGCACCGCTAGTATATCCCGAAGAGCTCGAATGTAGTGATGTTTTTGTTTGGTCGGTAGATGAAACCACTGCGAAATATTTATAGCCATTTTGAAGCGTAAGCTCTGAAGCACGCCTTAGAGAATATTTCATCACTTTTTCGGAAGATGTATAGCCATTTCCTCTAAAGGTTACGATGTAGCTATCAGAACTTGTTATGATTTCAGAATAGCCACCAGCAAAGCCTCTTGCATGGTAGCCAGTAGCACATCCGGAAATAAGAGTAGCAACCGATATGTAAAACAACACTCGGAATGAAATTGGAAATCTCTTCATAACTCTACCGCTTTTTAATTCGAAGAGTATATGAGGTGGATGACAATGTTTAAAGCGCTAAATTATTTATGCCGATAATCGAATTTAGAATTGATTTGCTTGCAACCCTCTCTAGCATCGCTTCAGTCGAATAAAATCCATGTTTTGTATTGGCCTGTTTTATCTTCAAGAGCCCCTCTTGCGTTTTGGGTCCAGTAAAGCAATCCAGACCTTTCTCCTTCAATTCTTGGGCAACCACTTTCCGGATAGAAACTGCATCTTTTTTATCATAGTAATGTAGCAGTGAATCTGTTTTTTGATCTAGAATTTTGAATGTATAGTATTGCGCTGAATTTCTCCAGTAGACAGGACTATAACAACGGGCGCCTTTTCGGGGGCCATAACCCAGAAGCTTGCCAGAAAAGAGAATCAGTTGACAGATCATTGCCCAATTTGATTCTTTCGATCCCTTAAGATTATCCTTAAAGGACTCCAGTGAGCGCATCAGACTTGCCTTATGCTCTTCTGTCGTATCTAGACAGTCTACCGCTTTCAGCAGCTTTCTAATAACCTTTGATAACCACTTGTTCCTTAGACCATTATTACGAAGATAACCCGCAGTGTGCTCAGCGCTTTTTCCAAAAAAAAATCTTAGCGTATTCTCAAATTCCATCATTTTTTTGCATTCTCTGTTTTTGATCAGCTATATGCTGTAACTTACTGATTTGGATTCCCTCACTACTCCTCCATTTGGGAAAAATGGCCAAGAAAAGAGAAGCAATTCCCTGCCAGCAATTTATCAATGCATAGGCCATGCGATATTCGTACAGCCTGGGAAAGCCCTCTAAAACGGGCTGGGATCGAGAACTTCAGGTTCCACGACCTCAGGCACGATCGAGCTCAACCCTTGCGGCTGGAGGCGCCTCCCTTGCCCAAATTGCTGAGGTACTGAACCCCAAAATTTTGCAAATAGTCAAAAGGTACTCGCACCTCACTGAGGGAAATGTAGCGGAGATTTTAGAAAAGCTCGATAAGGAAGTTTTCGCACAGTCCTAAAGGATTTCACAGGCGGAAGAGTCACTATTTGAATTCACTTCGCGTTACGGTGACTCTACTACCTAAAACATCCGTGCCATGAAGATCAGGTGGGCTTCCTCTATTTTTTTTTGTTTCCTATAGGTTCTTCTACGGAAAAGCCATCTCTTAACCAACGGAAAGTTCTAGGAAATCCTCTAGTTGAAGCTGAAATTGCTAGTACGGATATTACGCCAATTCCCATTGCCCACAAAAGACCAACAATAGTACGTGCAGGTATCCCCGGAGATATGATTTTTATGATCTTGTAAACCGAATCCTTTTTTCATCCCTTCTTCGAGCCTAGGGGCACGAAAGTTGTTAGCGATGATTGAGATATTGAATAATATCCTTATCTGAAAATCCCCAACTTCTTAGTAGATCAGGAGAGAAATTTTGAATATTTGGGCTCATCGCATAATTCCATGCTACCATTTCAGGACGGAAAGACCACAATCTGATTATTGATGGTATATTCATGAGCACTCTCATATATGCCGAAGAAGATAGCGATTGGTATAGCTATCACAACTGCTATCCTGTCTAATCCTTTGATCCAATTCTTTTTCATTTTTTTTCCATGTTTTTTGATTTTTAGAAAGCAATTCCACAAGAAACAGGAGTAAAATTAACCAACTAGCAAATTTCGCGTCAATTCTAAAACGAAAAGTAATAACAACAAAAAGAAAATTCCTGGTGCAAAGAAGACATTAGGCGAATTGACTAGTCAACCTGGGATATATCCAACGCAGACGAAATTAACTTAGAAATGAAGCCTTAGCTTATTAGCTGTTGTGAGGTCTTGTCTTTAACTCCCCCGCTACTCCCCCATTGGACTAAAAAATAACAGAGAAACAGGAGAGCCGATTTGATCGAAAAATTTCACGGATTTTGTCTATGAGAATTAGAGGGATAGCGGCAGTCGGATTTGAACCAACGACCCACGGATTATGATTCCGTTGCTCTAACCAACTGAGCTATACCGCCGAAGAAAAAATAGCGGGGGAAGGATTCGAACCTCCGGCCTTTGGGTTATGAGCCCAACGAGCTAACCACTGCTCCACCCCGCGGTAGAAAGAAAGCGAGAGTCTAACGGTTTAAGGGATTAAATGGCAATAAATTTGTCGATTTTTTCTAACGTGCGGTGTGTTGCCCCTGGGAGCGAGGTGGCAAGAGCGCGGCAATTCTCCTGGAGATTTTGGTATTCTTGGGGGTTTTCTAGGAGTTGGATAAGAGTCTCTGCAAGGGCTTCGATTTCGAGTTGGAGCCCTGCGTGAGCGTTGAGAATGAGCTCGCTGAGTTCTGGTTGGCTGTGCATATGGGGACCAAAGAGGACGGGGACGTTTAGGAGGATGGGCTCGAGGATGTTGTGTCCGCCGACATGGGAGACAAAGCTGCCGCCGACGATGGCGAGCTCTGCTAGCTCGTAACACTTGTTGAGTAGACCCATGGTATCGATGAGGACAAGGGGCGTGCTCTCTGTGGGATTTTCTGAGTAGCGGGAGAAGGCGATCCCTTGCCGCTTAATTTGATCGGCTACCGCCTGGAAGCGTTCAGGGTGTCTGGGGACGAGAAGGACCTTTAATGCGGGGATTTTGCGCCAGACGGGTATGAGAGCAGAGAGGATCCACTCTTCTTCCGGGGCGTGGGTCGATCCGATACAGAGAACTCTATCCCCTTCTTCGATCTTCAGCGTTTGTCGGAGGTGTTGTTTTTCAGAGGGGCTCAAGGGCGTGACAGAGGAATCGAATTTCAAGTTGCCTGTGACGAAAAGTTTTTCTTTCGGGATGTTTAGAGAAAGAAAGCGCTCGGCGTAGGTCTCATTTTGTAAGCAGAGTAGCGAGAATGGAGCGAAGAGTTTTTTCGTAAAGAAGGGGATTTTTTGGAAGCGATGTAGGGAGCGCTCTGAGATTTTTCCGTTTACGAGGCAGACTTTGGTGCCGTTTTTATAGCAGATGTCGAGGAGGTTGTACCAGAAGTCGCTTTCGCAGAGGATCAGTGTTGTCGGTTGGATCTGTTTGACGAGACGACGGATGATCCAGGAAAAATCGAGGGGCAGGAAGAAGTGAGCGTCGGCAGAGGGCATGCTCCGCTTGGCTTCTGCGTGCCCTGTCTCTGTAGTCGAGGAGAGGACTAGAAGTGCTTGCGGGTACCGTTTTTTGATCTGATGGAAAAGAGGGATGATCGCTCGGGTCTCTCCCATCGAAATCGCGTGGATCCAAATCACTTGTTTCCCACGCGTATCGAGTGTGGGTAGGGTCAGCCCAAGTCTTGCGGCTAAGCTCTCTCGGTATTTCCCCAAAACCTTCCACTGCCAGAGCCATTTTGGCAGAGAGAAGACAAAAAAGATCAAGAGAGCAAAATCGTAGAAAAATCGGAACATCAAAGGACCAAGTTGATCAATTTATTGGGAACGAAGATCACTTTGGTAATGGGAGCTGTGATGAAACGGGCGATGTTGGGTTGGGTGTGTAAGAACTCTACGAGCTCTTCTTGGGAGGTGTCTTTAGGGAGCATCCATTTGCCTCTCACCTTACCATTGACCTGTACGACATAGAGGATGGTCGCATCGATGAGGTAAGCGGGATCATAGGTGGGAAAAGGAATGTGGGTGATACTGGTTGTGCCGCCTAAATGTTCCCAAGCCTCTTCAGCGATATGGGGCGCGAAGGGGGAAAGGACTTGCGTGAGCATCTTTAGAACCGATCTGGGGTAGAAATCGAGCGGTTGGAAGGCATTCATGAATTCCATCATCTTAGCGATTGCTGTATTGAACTGCATCGCCTCGATGTCTCTTTCGACATTATGGACGAGGCGAGCGCCGAGTTTTGAAGCCTCTTCGCTTTCTTCATCAGAGACCTTATCGGAAAAGACGCAATCGTAAAAACGACTCAGGAAACGGCGGCAACCGCTGACGGCGTCGTTATTCCATAGTTTCTCTTTATCGAAGGGGCCCATGAACATCTCATAGAGGCGTAGGGCGTCGGCGCCGAAGTCTTGGATGATATCATCGGGGGTCGCGCCGTTGAGTTTCGATTTCGACATCTTCTCCACTTGCGCTGCGAGCTCTTCTTCTGTTCCGATTTGGTAGTATCTCCCCTCTTTCTCTTTGACTTCTTCAGGGGGAACGTAGCCTCCTCCGGGATGGCGGTAGGAACGGGAGACGACGAGGCCTTGATTGCGTAGCGTTTGAAAGGGCTCTTGCGTGCTGACGAGGCCGCAATCGTAGAGGACCTTGTGCCAAAACCGAGCATAGAGTAGGTGCAGGACGGCGTGCTCGACTCCGCCGACGTAGAGATCGACGGGCATCCAATAGTTTTCCGCTTCAGGACTCCAGGCGCGTTCCTCGTTGTGGGGATCGCAGAAACGCAAATAGTACCAGCAGGAGCCTGCCCATTGAGGCATCGTATTCGTCTCGCGCTGCGCAGGAAGATGGGTCTTGGGATCAGTGATATTCACCCACTCTTTGACTTTGGAAAGAGGGCTCTCTCCCGTCTCTGAGGGTTTGTACTCTTTAAGCTCTGGAGGACAGAGTGGCAGTTCATCGGGATCGAGTACGCGCTTGGTTCCATCGGCAAAGTGCAAGATGGGAAAGGGCTCTCCCCAATAACGCTGTCTAGAAAAGAGCCAGTCTCTGAGCTTGTAATTGACTGTCCCCTCTCCCTTCCCCTCTTTTTCCAGCCACTGAATGATCGCGGACTTTGCGGCAAAGAATGGCTGTCCATCGATGGAAAATCCCTCGAAGGAGCTATTGATCATGGTGCCACTTAGCGACCAGCACCGTCTCCCGGCAAGGACTTCTAATCGGATGTCTTCTGGTTGGAGCCCCTCTGGGATTTGATCAGAATGGGTCTCGAGGTCTGGGTCGACAACAGGAAGGATCGGGATGTCGAATGCTTTAGCAAACTCAAAGTCCCTCTCGTCGTTGGCAGGTACGCCCATGACAGCTCCCGTGCCGTAGTTCATGAGAACGTAATCGGCGATCCAAATGGGAATGGGACCTCCGTGGATAGGATGGCGCGCATAAGCCCCTGTCCATACCCCTGTCTTTTCCTTTGCTAAATCGGTGCGCTCTAAATCGCTTTTTGAAGCGATCATCTTTTGGTACTTATGGACGGTGGAGCGGTGCGCTTCTGTCGTTATTTCAGAGACGTAAGGGTGCTCTGGCGAGAGGACCAAAAAGCTGACACCACAGAGCGTCTGAGGGGTGGTCGTAAAGACAGTAATTTTATTGTTCGTTTTGGATTCTTCGAAGTCGATTTTAGCGCCTTCGCTCCTTCCAATCCAGTGCGTTTGCAAGCGCTTTAAATGGTCGGGCCAGTCGAGAAGATCGAGATCCTGCAGAAGGCGATCGGCGTAGGCGGTGATTTTTAAGATCCACTGTCTTAAAGGGCGTCTTTCGATCGGATATCCCCCCTCTTTCGAGCGTCCATTTTCGACCTCTTCGTTAGCCAAAACGGTACCGAGAGCGGGACAGAAGTTCACAGAGACTTCTGCTTCATAGGCCAGTCCCTGTTCGTAGAGCTTTGTGAAGATCCACTGCGTCCATTTGTAGTATTTAGGATCGGACGTCACGACCTCCCGACTCCAGTCGTAGCTAAAGCCGAGCGCTTTGAGTTGTCTGCGGTAGGTGTTGATGTTTTTCTCGGTCGTGAGCGCAGGGTGAGTGCCCGTCCGAATCGCATATTGTTCGGCGGGTAAGCCGAAGCTATCCCAGCCCATCGGATGGAGGACGTTGAATCCTTTTTGTCTCTTGTAGCGCGCGAGAATGTCTGTCGCCGTGTATCCTGTCACATGTCCCACATGAAGACCTGCGCCAGACGGATAGGGAAACATATCGAGGATGTAGTATTTTGGTTTGCTCAGATCGAGCGTCGCTTTAAAAACCTCGAGATCGGCCCATAGGCGCTGCCATTTTTCTTCAATCCTTTGATGGTCGTATTTTGGTTTTTCCATATGATTTTGATTTTAAGTTAATCTTTTAAGGATGAGCTCAGCTTCTTTTTCATCGATCAATACAAAGCGGTTTGGGTCGGCCTCATAACAATAGACATCGGCCTGCGCGATGTCAAACCACCATCCGTGTATCCGGAGCTGCCCTTTTTTAAGCTTTTCTTGGACGAAAGCATAGCTTTTCACATGTTCTATCTGTTGTAGCACGTTGATTTGGGAGACTTGATTTTGCTCAGAGAGGTTCGGATTGAGCGTAAGCCCCTCTTTTACCTTGCGCAGAGATTCTGCCCCATATTTCAACCAACACTCTAAATGGGGACATCCCAAATTTTCAACGCCACTACATAGAGCTTGCATCGCACCACACTCAGAATGGCCGCAGATGATAATATCAGAGACGTTTAAAGAAAGCAGCGAAAATTCGAGGACGGCCTGAGCGCTATTGTCCTCCGGGAATGAGGAAGAAGGAGGAATGAGATTTCCGATATTGCGCAGGACGAATAGATCTCCTGGATTTGTCGAAGCAAAGAGATTGGGGACGACTCTGCTATCAGAACAGGCGATGAACAAGGAATCGGGCTTTTGCCCCAGAGCGAGCTCCGAAAAAAAGGCGCGCCTCTCCTCCGTTAAGTTGCTTCTAAAATCGACAATACCCTGAATCAATTTTTTCATACTCTACCGACTCCAGTTTGGGAGCGCATTGTTGTCTTAAGGGAATATAATAATCACAGAGGGAAAATAGCTGTTTAAAAAAATTCCTCTCTGTGGTTTCCCCTCTCTGTGGTTAATATCTAAGTTTATGCAACAACACCGTTTTAGGAATATTTTGCACCTCCGGAGGGAATGTTGCAAAGCATTTTCTTCCCACAAATCAAAAAATGGGTTAATCTATACAGATCAGATCACTAGAATATTTATGGCTGAACTAAATACACCAAAAAAAAATAAAATTTGTCTCGAAGACTACAACTACAAGCAGGATATTGAAAACCGCTTAGCGTTGGCGCAATTTAGCGCCTTTGACGTAGAGATTCTCGAAGAAATTCTTTACAGTTCGATCAAGATTTCTATTCGAAAACTGGCAAAGAGCGTCGATAGCGATGAGAGCGAAATCCTCCCTACCCTAGACAAACTCAGTAAAACAGGCCTCCTTACCTTCGAGGGGGACGCGATCGTAGTCGATAAAGAGATGCGCAAGTATTTCGAAACGCAACTGTTAAAATTCGATCCCGACTTTAAGCCGGGAATGGAATTTTTACAGGGTCTTCTGCGCAAAGTTCCCATTCACATTTTGCCCATTTGGTACTCGATTCCGCGCACTTCGAATAACATCTTCGACTCTTTGGTAGAAAAATACCTGTTGACTCCGCAGATTTTTCACCGCTATTTGGTGGAACTCCAATCTACAGATCCCCTTCTTTCTGGGATCATCGATGCGGTCTACCAGGCACCCGGCATGAAGGTCTATGGTAAGGATCTCATCGAGCGTTTTAAGCTTTCGAAAGAGCGGTTTGAAGAGTATTTGTTATTGTTGGAATTTCATTTTGCCTGCTGCCTAGGGTATGAAAAAATCAATGACGCGTGGGAAGAGGTCGTCAGCCCTTTCCATGAATGGCGCGAGTATGTAGCGCATGTCAATCGGACGGTCTGTCGCCCCGTCGAGAACCCTGAAGAGGTTCTTCGCTATCGCCCAGAGGATTTTTCCTTCGTACAAGACATCAGCCACCTACTCCATTTGGCCAAAAAACAGCCCATTCAGCTCGAGTCTATCGAGGCGAGGCGCTTTTTGCCAGAGCCTTCTGTTTTGAAAATTCTCGCTGATAAAATGAAAGGCTGGGAGAAGGATGATCCCGCCTTTTTGAGCTATCTCGATAGACTCTATACAAAGGTGCGCCTCCTAAAGCTCGCCGATATCGTCGATGGAAGGTTGTACGCATTGGAGAATGCCAACGATTGGCTCGATATGCGCTTAGAAAATCGGGCGCTATTTTTGTACCGCCATCCGCTTAATCGCTTGGTCTCCGATCAAATCCCAGCAGATCTCATCAATGACCGCAATCTGCGAGAAGCGGAAAAGAGCATCGTCCGCGTACTCGACAAAGGTTGGGTCGCCTTCGATTCCTTTATCAAAGGTGTTTTCATTCCCCTGAGCGAAGATTCTGTCATCATGCTTAAAAAACAGGGCAAAGCGTGGCACTATACTTTACCCGTTTATAAAGAAGAAGAGCTTGCGCTCATCAAAGAGACTGTATTAAACTGGCTTTTCGAAGCGGGAGTGACTGCTGTTGGAAAGTACCAAGGCAGAGATTGTTTCTGCGTGACCCCTTTTGGACAATCCCTTTATGGCGGCTAAATCGAAGGATCAGTCGGAGCTCATTTCTAATCGCAAGGCTTTTCACGACTATGAAATTCTAGAAACATTCGAAGCAGGGATCGTTCTGCTCGGTACAGAAGTAAAATCGCTGCGCAATCATGGAGGCAGCCTTCAAGATGCTTACATCTTGATCAGTGACGGAGGCGATGTCATTCTCAAAAACAGCTCGATCGCTCCCTATCGCTTTGGCAATGTCTTTAATCACGCAGACCGCAGAGAAAGAAAACTCCTCTTGCACAAACGAGAGATCCTAAAACTCAGGACCTTTTCCCAAGAGAGAGGACTCACGCTGATCCCTCTTGCCATGTATCTCAAACTCGGCTTCATTAAAGTAAAAATCGCCGTCGCTCGAGGAAAGAAAAACTACGACAAGCGCGCTGCTGTAAAAGAGCGAGAAGACAAGAGAGCGATCAACCGGGCCATGCGAGAGAAGGACTAATCTTCTCTGTGGTTTCTCCTCTCTGTGGTGAGTTTTTTTGGAAACCACAGAGAAAAAAAGCCCTGGATTTAGAAAGGGAAGACCGATATATTTCGGTAAATAACCTAACCCAGAAATGAGCTCTTTTTATGAAAGCAATTCTCTCTCGAGCAGAACTCGTCGCCCTTATCGGGAAAATTCAGAATGTCGTCCCTTCTAAACCGAGTCTTCCGATCCTAGCAAATATCCTCATCGAAGCGATCGACGATCAATTGATCATCAGCGCAACAGACCTCATGGTCAGTATGCGCGCTTATATCCCCGCACAAGTCCTCGAAGAGGGCGCGATCGTCTTGCCCGCACGTCGCGTCTTCCAGCTCGTACGCGAACTCACAGCGCCCCAAGTCGAGATCCACACGCTCTCCCCTGAGGTCGCCCTCATCAATGCCGGTTCCTCCCATTTTAAAGTCCACGGGATGCATAAGAGCGAATTCCCTTCGCTTCCCGATCTATCAGAAGGAGTCCAACTCTCCCTACCGACGGCAACACTGAGAGAAATGCTCTCTAAAACCGCTTTTGCAGCAGCGCGTGATGATAGCAATCCCGTCATTAATGGCGTTTTTCTACAAAATACAGATCATACAGCGACATTCATGAGTACAGATGGTAGACGCATGGCCAAAATCCACACCGCTGTCACGCTCCCCTCTGATCGATTGGGATCCTATATCATCCCGATCAAAGCCGTAGAAGAGATGATCCGCATGCTCGATATCAAAGAAGAAGAGGAGACCCATCTCACTCTCATGGGCGATAAGATCGCACTCGAGCTCGATGCGACGACGTTAATCAGTAAATTGCTCTCAGGACAGTACCCCGACATCCAGCGCGTGATTCCAGACCAGGCAGCACATCAGGTCTCTTTGCACCGCGAAGAGCTCATTTCCCTCCTAAGACAAGTCTCTCTCTTCACATCAGAAAAGAGACTCTCGGTGCGATTTACCTTTCAGCCGGGCGAGCTGCACCTCTCAGCGATGACAGGAGAGATCGGAGAGGGAAAAGTCCAGATGCCCGTCAACTACGGAGGGGAAAAGTTAGAGATCGCCTTCCACCCCGCCTACTTTCTCGATGCGCTTCGCCATAGCAAAGATGAAGCCATCCAGCTCAGCCTTTCCGATTCCCATAGCCCAGGGCTGATCACCGACTCCTCGACGGCACAATTCGTCGTGATGCCGATGCGCCTGGATTAATTTTCGGGAGCAAGCGGTAAGGAAATGATAGGAAGGATAAGATACGAGATCCAAATATCCCGCTATTTGTTATAGGTTCATGTATTTAAAACATCTCGTTCTGCGTCACTTTCGCAATTATGCTAGAGCGGAGATCTCTTTTTCCCCAGGGACCAATTGGATTCAGGGTGCCAATGGTCAAGGGAAGACAAATCTTCTCGAGGCGATCCACCTACTCAGCACAGGAAGGTCGTTTCGCGCGAGTGCACTCTCTGATCTCATCCACTTTCAAGAGCGCTTTTTTTACATCGAAGGGCATTTTGTAAAGGAAGGTGTCGAACAGGAGATCAAAGTCTACTACGATGAGACGACGCGAAAGGTCCAACACAATCAAACCGTCTATCCCACTCTGACAAGTCTACTTGGGATCCTCCCCTCTATTCTCCTCTCTCCTGACGATCTCTCTTTGATCACTGGATCTCCGGCTGAGAGACGCCGCTTTCTCGATCTCTACATCGCGCAGACCGATCCCCTCTACCTGCACCATCTCGGCCGTTACTTCAAAGCGATGCGTCAGCGCAATGCGCTCTTGAAGATGAGGACAGAATCTACGTTAGATGCCTGGGAGACGACGATGGCTGAATCTGCAGAATATCTCTTGAAGAAAAGAGAGCTCGCCATTGAAGAGCTAAAATCCCCCCTTTCTATTTGGATGCAACGCCTCTCGTGTCAAAGGGATTCTCTCACGATCCAGTACGCCTCCTCCCTTTCTCCTGCACACAGAAAGGGCGATGTAAAATCCCATCTACAACAGCTCTTTAAGAAAGGCCGCCCGAAAGAGATGATACTTGGATCTACCCTGATAGGGCCTCATCGGGATGATTTTCTTCTCTGTTTAGAGAATAAGCAAGCAAAACTCTTTTCGAGTGAAGGGCAAAAGCGCTCGTGTGTCTCTTCTCTGCGTTTTGCGCAATGGGAACAGATTCAGACCCTCTTGCAAGCGCCTCCCCTGCTCGGAATCGATGATTTTGGCATCCAGCTCGATGGAGAAAGAGAAAAAGAGCTCAGCTCCCACCTTGCGCAATTCCAGCAAGTCTTCCTCACCTCGCCCCATCCCCCCAAAGAAAAAAACCTCTCCCCCACGGCCTTTTGTGTCAGTGCAGGGACAGTGAGCATGCTCTAGCTCCCCATAGGCAATTTCACCACAGAGATGAGAAACCACAGAGAGAAAATTCCTATTAGACTCTCTGTGGTTTCTCAGCTCTGTGGTAAACTCCCACGATCACAAGATGTTCTTGAGATAGCTTGCGCCGAGGGCAAAGGCCTGTTTGTCGAGCGCCTTACCAGAGCGCACGAGGGCGAATTGGTCGATGATTTTTAGCGCTAGCTTTTTGCCCAATTGCACCCCTTCTTGGTCGAAGGAATTGATATTCCAGATAAAGCCTTGGAAGACGACCTTGTGCTCGTAATAGGCTAAGATCATCCCCATCGTGTAAGGATCTAAGCGCTCGGCAAAGAGGATCCGATTCGGGCGATTTCCAGGGAAATGTTTATTGGGATTGGCATTTTCTTGACCGATGGCCAATGCGATCGATTGAGCCAAGAGATTCGAAAGGAGCTTTTCTTGACAGCTCGTTCCTTCAAAGAGGATATCCTCCCGATACTGGCTCTCTTTAAAGCCGATGAATTCTAATGGGACGACCGTCGTCCCCTGGTGGATCGATTGGTAAAAGGAATGTTGCCCATTCGTCCCCGGTTCCCCCCAGATGATCGGCCCAGTGTCGAAATCGACCCAATTCCCTCTTTTATCGATCCGTTTTCCATTCGATTCCATATCGAGCTGCTGCAAGTGCGCAGGGAACCGGGAAAGGGCTTGAGAATAAGGGATGATCGCAAGCGTCGGTAGCCCTAAGAAATCGCGATTCCAAATCCCAAGGAGTGCGGAGAGAAGGGGCAAATTCTCTTTGAAATTCTCTTTTAAGGCGATCTTGTCCATCGCATTGGCGCCGCGTAAAAACTCCAAAAACCGATCCATCCCTAAGGCAAAGGCAAGCGTCACGCCCCCTACCATCGAAGTGACAGAATAGCGCCCTCCGATATAATCCCAGATGTAAAAACTCGCTCGGTAGTGTGTCGGATCATCCATCGGGCTTGCTTTTCCTGTCACAGCGAGAAAGTGGTCTTTTGGATCCAATCCGGCTTTACGGAATCTTTCTCGGAAAAACTCCTCATTGGTCAACGTCTCTAGCGTCGTTCCCGATTTAGAGACGACGACGACGAGCGTTCGAGAGAGATCGATCTGGTGCAAAATGCGCGCTCCATCGTCGGGATCGACATTCGACAAAAAGTGGACACGCCGATTTGGTTTGTGGTACGCCTCGAGCGCGAGGTAAATCGCCTTAGGGCCCAGCTCTGATCCCCCAATGCCGATTTGCACGATGTCGGTAAATCGCTCTTCTTTTTCCAATTCCGTCAAAAAAGTGCTGAGTTTATCCAATTCGCGATAAGCCAGCTCCGTCGCTTCTTGAGCGGGTCCTGAAAGATGCCTTTGCTCGAAAAAATCGCGCATCGCCGTATGCAGAGCCGGGCGCCTTTCACTCTCATACCCTTCGATACAGTTCACGATCTCTCCCGCTTGCATCTGGGTCATTTTCTCAAGGACAGAGGCCTCTTCAGCCAGCTCTCCTAAAGCCGCAAGTGTGGTCTCAGAAACGCGCTCCATCGCATAAAAGAGCCTGAGGCCTCCTCCCTCTGCGATCATCGTATCGATCCTCTTTGGCGTCACAACCCCCTCGAGCGTCAAATCACAAGGGTCTTCTGCAAGTTCACTCAGTCGAATTACGGATTTGAGATGACGAAAAGATGACATAGCCCTCCATTTCAAGCTGGAAAAATGCTCTAGAAAAAATTAAGATGTCAGAAAACAGCGATCTGAACAAGGAAAAAGCGATGCAAGAACCTCTTCTACTCATCTCCGGCTTCGCAGCAAATGAAAAAGCGTGGTCTCATCAAATCGAACATTTGAAAGAAATTTGCAACATCCAGGTCATCATCATGGATAGGCAGCTCTCGCGCCAACAGATGGTCGATCATATTTTAAGTACAGCCCCTAAAAAATTCTCATTGGCAGGGCAGTCGATGGGCGGGTGGATCGCACAGGCAGTCGCCGCAGAAGCGGGAAACCAGATCGATCGACTCATCCTGCTCAATACCTGGTGCAGTTCCGATCCCAAGCTCAATGAAGTGGAATACCAGCTCATGACCGCCCTCGAGCACGGCGAGATCGAAAAGATCTTCTCCCAACACCTCCCCTTAATTCTCCACTCTGACCACCTTCACGACGCTAAGATACTCGGTGCGATCCAAACGATGTTCATGAGCTTTCCCATAGCGACGCTCATCCATCAGCTCCACGCCATCATGACCGATTACGAATCCCTCCCCCTTTTGTCCAAAATCGAAGCCAAGACCCTCATCATCCACGGTCAGCAAGACGCCCTCTTCCCTTTAAGCGAGCAACAGCAGCTGCACAGCCACATCAAGCACAGCAAGCTCGCCTTTATCGAGGAGTGCGGCCACTGCTCCACCCTCGAACAACCAGAGGCTGTCACGGCGCTGATGCGCCTCTTTTTAGAGTATGGATAAAATTCGGCTAAAATTTCAGTTGAACGAAAATTTCCAGCTGATGTAGAATCGCGACTTCTAATCGGAGCATAGCGCAGTTTGGCTAGCGCAACTGCTTTGGGAGCAGTGGGTCGGGGGTTCGAATCCCTCTGCTCCGATTAGCTTTTTTCCTCAAGAACCAGGCTCTGCACCCTCTCCTGGATGAAATTCATAAATCTCTTGCTATCAGCGATTTCAGGGAGATGTCCTAGAAGCTCGTTCCAAGAAGTGTAGTCCCCAGCTGACAGGTCTTCGCACAACTTCTGCATACTGAAGGTAGCAATTGGCCATCTCTCATCGTAGATCGTGATGCTGCGTATCGCCTCAAGATCGATCTCATGAGCTCCGTAGATGTTAAACTCGCTGCTACAGGACATTTTTTGGCCGAGCTCTTGGAGAAACGCCTGTAGTTGCACATCGCTTAATTTGGAGATCGCTTTATAGATCTCTTTTTTTCATAGCCAGCCGGTTTTCCAGATTGATCTCTAAGTTATCTATAAATCTAAAAAAATTCAATATGAGTATTTGATGAATGCTTTCCATGTTATTGGATATTAATAAATCCTGCTCAATCTCAGAATAATACAGTGGCTCCCAAGAAGATTCAGAAATAAACAATTGCAAATTTGAGTAGAATGGCTCCCCGTTTACCAAGGGTTTTACGTGGGTAAAGTGGAGGGTTTTGCCCTTTCCAATTTCGCCAATCTCAATCTCCTGCTTAGTATCTATTGGATATCCAAAATCGCATTGTTTGAAAAATAGAGCCCCATTTTTAGAGTACGCTGCCGCTGTACCGATCAACCGCTCGAGATCCAGTTCCAGGCCCACGGTGCGCCCCTTTTTGCACTTCGGATCAATGTCGTTGTAACCGAGGCAGATTGCATTTCCATCTCCATTGTCGATATCGCGGAGGTTCAATGATGCAGGACGGAAGGACGCATTATAGGTGTGGACTAAATTTTCTCTGCCGTAGAGACAATCGTCTAAAATGCGCGCAATATTGCTAGCTGCGCAAAGATGGGATACAGAGTCGAATAGCTTCACTTGAAAAGCTGCATGCACAATCCGTCCGGCTAATCCTTTTAATTCTGAGTCGGTTATTTTTGGCCAATAAGGAGTATTCGCATCCCGGATCACACGCATTGCAGCGCGATCTGGATTTTGAGAGCGTTCAAAATGACGTGTTCCGATCCGTTTGCGCGCTAATTCCCCCCAGAGACAGGAGCGTATGCTCCTTTGTATAAACTTAACCTTTTCTCTCTGTAAAGGGTCGTCTTTGTTATTCTCCTCAAATACCGCTAGAGCCTTCGCCTTTTCAGATGCGCGCTCGAGCAATAATTGCGGTTCTCGGCCTCGATCGAATAGAGAAAGGGGCGGGATGGGTAGGATTGTGTAAAATAGGCGGACCAACTCCTCATCGCCACTGAGGTAGACTTGTTTGATCAGAGAAGGGTGGAGAAATTTCATCGGATGTAGGATATGGATGGGATCTGCAAAAAATCTCCGAGCAGTCGCTTCTATATGGGCGAACAAAGCATGTTTTGTGGGGTCACTGGCTCTGGTATATTCGTTTAATAATTGATAAATTACCCATAAATCTTGCGCGTCGTCATATACTGAGATCTTTGCAAAATCGCTATTTTCAAAAAAATATTTATCTAATTTTTTTATAGAGCTTTCATCCAAACTGCCCAAGGGGATTTCCCCTATTAATTCAAAAAAAACCTTACTGATAGAATTACCTACTTGATCAAAGGGCTTTTGATCCCGATGACGATTCAGACCATCTACCTGTGCGGACAAAGCGACGATCTCCCCGACTTTGTTCTCAATCCACGCTTGTTTTGACTCTACTGGCAACATATTAACTCCATTTTAGCTTTTATTCTCGAAGGTATACCGAAGTGGACTCAAAAGTTGGGTATAAAGGTAGGGACCTTCTCTTGGATGAAACTCATGAATCTTCTGCTCGCTGCGATTTCAGGGAGATGTCCTAGAAGCTCATTCCAAGAAGTGTAGTCCCCAGCTGAGAGATCTTCGCTCAACTTCTGCATACTGAAGGTAGCAATTGGCAATTCCCCATTGTAGATCGTGAAGCTGCGTATCGCCTCGAGATCGATCTCATGAGCTCCGTAGATGTTAAACTCGCTGCTACAGGACATTTTTTGGCCGAGCTCTTGGAGAAACGCCTGTAGTTGCACATCGCTTAATTTGGAGATCGCTTCATAGATCTCTTTTTTCTTATAAACAGCCGGCTTTCCAGATCGATCGTCTAATTCATCTATAAATCTAAAAAAATTCAATATGAGTATTTGATGAATGCTTTCCATGTTATTGGATATTAATAAATCCTGCTTAACTTCAGAATAATACAGGGGCTCCTGAGAAGACTCACAAGAAAACAATTGCAAATTTGAGCAGAGTGGATCTCTGTTTACCAAGGGTTTTGCGTGTGTAAAGTGGAGGGTTTTGCCCTTTCCAATCTCGATCTTCTGCTTAGTCTTTATTGCATATCCAAAATCCCGCTGTTTGAAAAATAGAGCCCCATTTTTAGAGTACGCTCCCGCTGTACTGGTCAACCGCTCGAGATCCAGCTCCAGGCCCACTGTGCGTCCCTTTTTGCAGTTCGGATCAATGTCATCGGAACCCAAGCAGATTGCATTTCCATCTCCATTCCTGATATCCTGGATCATCAATGATGCAGCACGGAAGGACGCATTATAGGTGTGGACTAAATTTTCTCTGCCGTAGAGACAATCGTCTAAAATGGGCGCAATATTGCTAGCTGCGCAAAGATGGGATACAGAATCGAATAGCTTCACTTGAAAAGCTGCATGCACAATCCGTCCGGCTAATCCTTTTAATTCTGAGTCGGTTATTTTTGGCCAATAAGGGGTATTTGCCTCCCTGATCACACCCATTGGGGGTTGGTCTAGATGACGTGTTTCGATCCGTTTGCGCGCTAATTCCCCCCAGAGACAGGAGCGTATGCTCCTTTGTATAAATTTCACCTTTTCTCTCTGTAAAGGGTCCTCTTTGCTATTCTCCTCAAATACCGCTAGAGCCTTCGCCCTTTGAGATGCGCGCTCAAGCAATAACTGCGGTTCTCGGCCTCGATCAAATAGAGAAAGGGGCGGGATGGGTAGGATTGTGTAAAATAGGTGGACCAACTCCTCATCGCCACTGAGGTAGACTTGTTTGATCAGCGAGGGGTGTAGAAATCTCATCGGATTTACGATATGGGCGGGATTTGCAAAAAAGCTCCGAGCAGCCGCTTCTATGTGAGCGAACAAAGCATGTTTTTTGGGGTCATTGGCTCTGGTATATTCGTTTAATAATTGATAAATTACCCACAGATCTTGCTCGTCAAATACTGAGGCATGTAAAAAATCACTCCTTTTAAAAAAGGATGTGTCTAATTTTTTTATAGAGCTTTCATCCAAACTGCCCAAGGGAATTTCCCCTATCAATTCAAAAAAAACCTTACTGATAGAATTACCTACTTGCTCAAAGGGCTCTTGATCCCAATCAGAATTCAAACCATCGACCTGTGCCGACAAGGCGGCGATTTCCCCGACTTTGTGCTCAATCCACGCTTGTTTTGACTCTACTAGCAACATATTAACTCCATTTTAGCTTTTATTTATTTTCGAGGGTAAAGGTAGGGACCTTCTCTTGGATGAAACTCATGAATCTTCGGCTCTCTGCGATTTCAGGGAGATGTCCTAGAAGCTCATTCCAAGAAGTCGAGTCTCCCACTGCTAGGTCTTCACACAACTTCTGAATCGAAAAGGTCTTGATTTTGTCTTTTTCTTGATAGATCGCAATGCTGCGGAGGGCATCTAGATCGATCTCGTAGGCTCCGTAGATATTGAACTCACTGCTGCAGGACATTTGTCTGCCGAGCTTTTGGAGAAACACCTGTAATTCTTCATCGTCTAACTTAGAGATGGCGGTATAAATCTCCTCGATCTCATCAGTGGCTTCATCATTATTCGCATCGCATAAGCTGTCCAAAAATCTAAAAAAGTTTAATGTGAGTATTTGATGCATCTCTTCCCTGTTGTTGGAGACCAACAGATCTCGCTCCACCTCAGAATGATAATCTGGTCTCCAAGTACGGAAATTCGAAAACAATTGCAAATACGCGTACTTTGGATTTCCGTTTGGCGGGCGTTTTGTGTGTGTAAAGTGCAGATTTTTAGCGGCGTTAATGCAAATGAACTGTGGATTCTCTATCGTATATCCAAAATCGCACTGTTTGAAAAACAACGCTCCATTTTTACAGTACGGCTCTCGACTGATCAATCGATCCAGATCCAACTCCAGACCTACTGAGCGCCCCTTTAGACAGCGATCATCAATTAGGTCGTAACCGAGGCAGATCACATTCCCATCTCCATTATCTATATCAGCAGACGTCAGTACTGCAGCACGAAAGGTCATATAGTTGTCGACTAAATTTTCTCTGCCGTAGAGACAATCGTCTAAAATGAGTGCACTATTGCTAGCTGCGCAAAGATGAGATACAGAGTCGAATAGCTTCACTTGGACAGCAGCTCGCCGGATACGCTTGGATAACTCTGGGTCTTTTGTTTTGGGTCGATAAGGGGTATTGGCATCCTGGATCATCTGCATTGCGGGCTTGTCTTTCCAACGTTCTTCGATCCGTTTACACGCTAGGTCCTCCCAGAGGCAGGAACGTATGCATCTCTGCACAAATTTTACCTTTTCCTTTAACAAAGGGTGGCCGCTGTTATTCTGTTCAAATGCTGTTAAAATCCTCGCCTTTTCAGATTCACGCTCGACTAACAACTGCGGCAGCTCTTCTGGATCGAATAGAGAAAGAGGCGGGATGGGTAGAAGAGTGTAAAATAGGCGTACCACTGCGTCGTCACCACTGAGGTAGACCTGTTTGATCAGCGATGGATGTAGCCATTCCATCGGAAATATAATATGGGTAGGTCCCGCAAAAAATTTCCGGATGGCCTTTTCTATCTGATCGAGCACAGCTTGCTTTGTGTCATTGGATCGGGCATATTCATTTAATAGCCGGTAATTTTGCCACAAGTTTTGCTTGTCACGCGTTGTAAAACACTCTTTTTCAAAATAAAATTCGTCTATTTTTTCTATTGAACCTTCACCCAAACTGCCCAGTGGGATTTTTCCTATTAATTCAAAAACAACTTTACCAATTAAAGTCCCTACTTGATCGAAAGTCTTACGATCCCTACGACGATCCAGATTATCGACCTGTGCCGACAAAGCGACGATTTCCCCGACTTTGTTCTCAATCCACGCTTGTCTTGACTCTACTAGCAACATAATAACCTTGTTTTACTGGTTTTCTAAATTTATTTCGTCTTTATTATAACTTTATTTATGTTTTCAAACAAATATTAAATATTTTCTATTCACACCCACCCCAATCTCGGTACTGGGAATTAAAATATTTTTTAACCTATCTATTTTTGAAGTTGCTTGGGATTAAAGAGGTTTTTTGTTATATCTTTTTTTGACCAGGAGAACGCAGTGAGCAATCGATTTCCGATCTACGACCTGTTGCACCAAGAGATCAGGGCGTGTGCCACCCATCTACTCGAACTTTGCAAAACACCCTACCTATGTGCCGAGACTGAGGGACCTCATATCCTTTCACGGCTGAAAGAGCTCCATGATTTCTCCCAGAAGATCTATAGGGATAATCACTATCATCCCCTCTTCGACTTGCAGCACTACCTAGAGAACACGATGCTCCCCTTTAGCGATGAACAACAACGGGACCAATCGATCCGCCTTTCAGAGGCCGTTTCTCTTCTCGCAAAGCCGCCGATCGAATTGAGTCATTTGGATGAAAAAATCGTGCGTTCGCTACGCAACCACTGTATCCGCCATTTTCAAGAGGAGATCCAGCCGGGACGGCGCCTCCATGGCACGCTGAAGGAACTTAAGGCACTGTCTACAATTTAACCGCTTCGCTGATGATGCCCCCTGCTGCGCTAAATCCGTGAAGCTTCCGCTTGCCTTGAGGGCTGATGGTCTCGGGTAGGATGATCAGTTCGTCCAAATCGTTCCATTCCTCCGTGAGCTTCGCTTCGGGAAGGATACGGAATTCTTTTTTTTCATTCTTTAGCTGTACGAAAAGCGCGTCGAGTGCAGCGCTGATGCGCGCGTCGATGTAAGAATCGGTAGGAAGGCAAATGCCGAGAGCGCTTGTCATAGAGACCCCTAGATGGGATGCCACCACTTGTAGCGATTCGAAACGGGCCCGAGACAACTTTTGTGCGGCCTGGCTGAGCGATACCTCTTGAGACGTGTCAAACAAACTGAAGATGGGAAGCTCGTCGGGTAAAAAAGAGATGAGCCTTTGCAAATACTCAGCCAACACCTGAGCGCCAAATAGAGAATGGTAATGAGAGGCAGGAGGCATCGTATGCAATTCATGCCATTGAGGCGCTTTTCCCTTTAACTCCCCTACAAAATCCTCGAAAGCTTCCGTCCAATGAGTTAGGGGAACGCATTTTTTAAAATCGCAGTCGCCTCGATACAGAATCACACCCGATGATTTTTCTTTAAACCGAGAGTAGACCGACCGGGTAAATTCTTCGAGAGCAATCGATAGAGAGAAAAAAGCCGCAGAGTCCCTTAAAAGTAGAGAATCGATACCCAGATCGATCTCCCAGAGGATCGAATTCCCCTTCTCGCATTCTTTTTCCGCTGTATGCATTTCTGCATCCCACTTGAGATCGTCAGAAAGACGCGCAAACAGAGGGATTGTAGCTGTATTTTCGCTAAACATTTAAGAGCCTTGATTGATGAAGTGCATGTAGTGGATCTGCAATCCCTGCTCTCTCCAGAGCGTATCGAAATAAGAGGTGCCATACCCTTCCCACTCGGTAGAGAAAAAGGGCGGTTCAAGAGAAGATTTCCAATGAGAACTCGATGCGATCCCCTCTAAGACCTCTTGAGCATATTTCGCATGGTCAGTCACAATCATCATCTCCCCACCTTTGCAACAGATGCGCGCCATCTCTTGGAAGAAAGGCTCTTGGAGCAAGCGATTTTTCGCATGTTTTTCCTTAGGCCAAGGATCGGGGAAATTGACAAAAATCGATTCGACGCTCTCTCTCTTCAGGTAGTTTTCCGTAAAAGTCAGCGCCTCTCCACAGACGATAAATAGATTGTCCAAGGAGAAGTTGTGCATTTTGGAGCAGATCTTGCGCACGCGATCGAACTTCTTTTCGACGGCAACCCAATGGATCCCCGGATTTTCCAGCGCTTTCTCTACGATCCAAGCGCCATTGCCGGAACAATACTCGACATGAACGGGAGCCTTCTTTCCAAAAATTTGGGGGTCGTCCCATGCGGGCATCGGCCAATCGCGATGTCCTTCATAGTATTTGGGAATGAATAGAACCCGATCGCGGATAACGGGCTTTCGCTCTTCCCAGGTAAATGGAAACTTAAAATCTTGTGGTCTCATCTTGGGAGACTAGTCTATAGAAAATAGGGATTAACAGGCAAAAAATTTAAGGAGAAAATGCATTCTCCCTTGCCCAATTCTCCACACTCTTGCTACTCTCAGGAATAATTAAAATTTTACAGGACAGGAGCCCATTGGCCATGAAACACTTAAAACATCTGCTCGCGACGGGATTTCTTCTCTCCCTCTCCCCCCTTTTCTCCGAGGACACACAGCTAGAACAAGGCTCTTTTTTGGAAAATTGGCAGGAAGAGCCCACATTCAATACCTTAGAAGAAGAGCTCTCTCTTTTAGACCGAGAATTTCAGGAGTTCAATGAGGAGATTTTCTCCCTAGAGACTTCCCCAAAAATGGAAGAGGTCCAGATTCCAGATGAGATCGTCGTGGCCCCTGAAGAAAGGGCTGAGATGGCCGTCGCTCCCCTCCTTCCCTCAGAGCTACCTATCTTGCAGGTTGAGGCTATGGAAGAAGAGATCGCTCCCCTCATCGCCTCCTCAACAGAGGTCATCGAAGTCAGCGCGTTGGAAGAGTCGGCTGTGGAGAGTCCAGAATGGATGGAGGCTGAACTTTTCTCTCTAGCGGAAGGGATTCCCATGGATTCACTTGAGGATTCAATTGGGGATTCACTTGCAGAATCGATCCAAGAACCGGAGAGTTACCCCGCTCTCATTGCAGCGACCCAAATGGAAGAGCTCACATTCTCTGCGGAAGAACCTCTAAGCGTGTTGAATGTCCAGGACAGCCGTTATGTCGGAGAGCCGACACTGCACTCAGATGCGATGAGTGTCGATCTCAATCGCGCCTTTAATGGCTCTCCGATCATCTACACCCTTTTGCTCATCTTATCGATCGGAGCAGTTACGATTTGGCTCTATCTGTTTTTCTCTTTAAGCCGCCTGACCAAAGCCCCTAAAACCTTTTCTCAAGCTTTGCAAAATAAGCTCATGAGCAATCACTTTGATGAAGCTCTTTCTCTCTGCCAGGAATCGAATAACTTACTCAGCAAGATGATCGCCTCTGGAATCTATACGCGCAAACACGGCCTTTCTGCAATGGTCGATGCGATGAAAGCAGAAGGAAAACGCAGTTCTATGCACTTTTGGCAAAAGATCGGGATGCTCAACGACATCGCAATCATCGCTCCTCTTTTGGGATTATTGGGAACAGTACTGGGGATGTTCTACGCCTTTTACCACATCAACCGCTCGATCGAGAGCATTTCAACTCTTTTCGATGGTCTCGGTGTCTCCGTCGGTACGACAGTAGCAGGTCTCATCGTCGCAATTCTAGCGCTCATCCTCCACTCAGTTGCTAAATACCGGCTCATAAGAGCGCTTGCCAGCGTGGAAAACGAGGCGCATGCTCTGGCTCACTTAATCGACGACAAAACGACATTGTATACTAGAGGATAGTCACCATGAGCATCATTCCAGAAGAAGAGCTAAAGACCTTTGGTAGTCTCAATCTCGCGCCGATGGTCGATTTCCTCTTTTTGGTCCTCGCCATCTTTGCCACGCTAGCCGTCACAAAGACCGCTCTTTACGACGATCAAATCCAGCTGGTGAAGGTCAAACCCGCCGCGGAAAATTCCATCTACAGCGGCCAAAATGACTTCTACATCATCAATCTAAGCGTCAGCGAAGGTGGGCAATACAAGTGGATCACGGAGTTCAATGAGTATCTCGTCGAGACCACCGAGGGGATCCAAAAAGAAGTAAAAAAGCAACAGAACTTAGGCCTCTTGCCCAAAGAAAAGGAAAAGACAAGATTCCTTTTACACATCGACAAAGGAGCTCAATGGGAGTCGATCGCCCAGGTCATCTTCGCTGTAAGACAAATGGGGTTTGAGATCCACCCCGTCTACGATTTTGAATAGCCGGATTTTACTTGACTCCGTTATTCAGAAACGAGTAGAATGTACCCATCTTTCTTTGCCCAGGTGGTGGAATTGGTAGACACGCCAGATTTAGGTTCTGGTGCCGTAAGGTATGTAGGTTCGAGTCCTATCTTGGGCAATTTTTTCTCAGTGGTCCTAAACATGTAATGCTAACAACTCTACGAACACGACCGGTAGAGGAATAACGCAAAGTCGCAAAGATTTTATAAATCGTTCCATCTCTTTTCAATTTCCTCCGTGTCTTTGCGGCTCTGCGTTGTCTCTCTGGACATGTTTAGGACCACCTTTTTTTCCTCCAAAATGTTTTGCGTAAATCAAAAGTTCTGTTAGTCTCTCCGGGACCTTATATCAACCCTTAAGGAGACTTATCATGACACACTCAAAATACATCGCTTTGGCTTCTATTTTCAGCATTCTCGCCTGCACCATCCTCCCCGCTAATGAAACTCAAGAGTTCTTACTCGAAGAATACACCCTCGGACAACAAGCCCCCGAAGAACACGTAGTGGTCCGCTCTAGAGAACTAGATGCCCGTGTAAAGGAGCGCCTCCGTAACTTTCGAGCACAAGAAGAAGACAGTGAAAAATCCCCTTCTGAAGAGGAAGTCACTTTTCAAAATGCCTCTCTCTCCCTTTCTTCTCAGCCTCAGTTCCAACTTGCCTCAGCTCTGATGGGTGCAACGGGCAACGCGGGTTCTACAGGCTCAAGAGGTAATACGGGTTCTTCAGGCCCATCCGGTATGTCCGGCCCCAAAGGCACGACAGGGGGAATGACAGGTCCCAAGGGAACTACAGGATCCAACACATGGGGAAGCACAGGTAGCATGGGCCAGACAGGCACTACAAGCGCGCCTCAAGCTACCTTCACATCAGCAGTCTTTGGATTTCCGGTCAGCATCCACATGCTCGTCGATATCGCAGATAATGGACGTTCTATCGAGATTGAAGATGGCTCTCATTGGGAAGTTTCTTCATCCGATAGCTACATTCTCAACTCGTGGAGACATAGTGATCAGCTCGTCATCACCCCCAATTACAGCTGGTTCGGTGCTTACGAGTATTACATCGTGAATAAAAGCGATCGAGACAGCTCCGTTCGAGCCAACCTCTGGGTCGGACCCTTGCAATACGGCGCTAGATCTCATTGGATCGTAGATATCGACCCAATCGGTGGCCATGTCCGCCTTGAAAATGACATGATCTGGTGTATCGATCCAAAAGATGCATTCGTTTTTAGATCTTGGGCGATCAATGACCACGTCATCATGGGAACCTATGATTCTTGGTTCTCTCCCTACACCCATATTTTGATCAACGTCAATATGGATGAACACGTGAAAGCAAGACAATATTAAAAACGATAGGAGTCCTCTATGTCCACACCAATAGCTTCATTTGAGCGTCCCTGCCACAGCTGTGCAGCGGATCTACAAGGTTCTGTCTCGAAAAGGATTGAAAAGCATCCGGCAGGCTCGACTGCTAAAACAAGCCAAGTCGCCGCTCTCATCATCGCCTCTCTGGCTGCCATTTTTATCGGCATTCCCATTTTGAAGTTTGCCGTTTTCCTTTTGTGTGGATTTGGACTCCTCTCCCTTTTCAGCCGCGCTGAAGAGGCCTGGAAGAACGGAAACCTGCAGGCCAAAGGCTTCAGCCTCTATGGCCGAGGTGTTTCTATGATGAAAGATATTTAAACTTAAAAAGGAGGTTCTCCCTATGTCACTGAATCCTGTGCATTCCACTAGAGTAATGAAAGAGGAGTCTTTAACTCCTCACTCTCATGTAAAAAATCATGCCTTAGAAGGAAATCCCACAACTGTAAAGACAAGTGCTGTCTTTACCATCGCCCTCGCTACCCTAATCGGCACCATGATCGGAGGTCCTATTCTAGGACTTGCCTGCGCTCTTTTTTTCATTGCCGCATCAAAAGATCATCAAAAGGTAGAAGAAGTGTATGCGGAAAAAGTTCCAGCCGCTCCGCTCGCAGCTTATCTTAGATAAAAGACATTTAGACTTAAATAAGGAGGCTTATCCTAATGTCACTTAACCCCATACATTCCACTAGACTAGGGGGAGAGGAACGCTCAAATGCCTCTCTTCGTCCTGACAATTATTCCCTAGAAGGAAAGCGGACCGCCGCAAAGACAGGAGCTGTCTTTGTCGTCGCTATCGCTGCCCTGATCGGTACTCTCCTCGGAGGTCCCGCGCTAGGGATCGCCTGCGCTTTTTTTGCTACCGTCGTGGTCTTAGTCGCAGACGATGCCTCAATCAACATCATCCCTAGCTCCTATTTCTATAGTTACCCGACCTATCCGAGCTACACCCCATGGTACTCTAGGTCATTTAGCAACTCCAGCTCATGGAATAACTTCTGGCCGAGCTTTTCCCATTCTTGGAGTGGAGGGCATGTTCCCGTGGGAAGGGGACACGTGACTCCCCCGCCTCCTAGGGCAGCACCCTTTTCCTTTTTTCAACCCCGCCAGGATTCAGAAAGAAGAAGTGGAACCCATGTCCCCGTGGGAAGGGAAGGCGTGGCTTCCCCGCCTCCTAGGGCAGCACCATCCTCCTTTTTTCACCATGGAACCCATGTTCCCGTAGGGCGTTATTAATTTATACCCAAGTGAGCTCAAAAATTGGGTAGATACCCCTTCCACCTCAATCGTACCCAAGAAAACCGAATGAAAAGTTCTCAAATTTCGAATCAAAGGGAGGGGGTAATATTGAATTAATATTAACCCCTCCCTTTGATTCGAAATTTGAGGCTTTTAATCGGTTTGCTTGTGGTTACGTTGAGGTAGAAGGGGTATACATCCCGCCCACTCAAATGCACAATTTCTGAGTGGGCGGGGTATAATTTTTTGAAGTAAAATCGCTCGATTTAGTATATTCTTGGGGAGCCTTAACATTTCAAGGAGGGCACTATGGGAAAAGCCAAAGAAGTTAAGAAGGAAGATCGCAAAAAGCCGCAGAAGAGCCTAAAAGAAAAAAGGGCTGCTAAACAAGAGAAAAAGAAAAAATAACTCGTTTCACGCAGCCGCTCTTTTTGTAGAGCGGCTGTTATTTTTCGCAAAAGAGAAAGAGCGATTCCATCTCAGAGGGGGTAAGCCCCCCATGAGCCCCAAAGAAGTGCTGCTCAAATCGGTGTTTCTCAAACCACCACACACTCTCCCCCCAAAAGGGAAGAATCACCAAGTTCCCCACTCGCTCCTTCATACGAAGAGACGCCTCTTCTTTACCAAAAAAACCTTGCTCTAAGAGGGATTCTACGAGAAAGACCTCTGCCTTTCCCTGAAGTTTTTCCTGCAAAATGCCTTGCAGCTCTGTCACGCGCTCTTCTTTGCAGTGGAGGAAAAAATCACGTGAAGAGCCCGCAGGAACGCATTTTTTTCCGGAAGGGGTTTCTTGGATGAATTCTATAACCTCTGGGAAAATCTGATTGAGATAGACAGTTGTTTGAGGATCTACAGGGGCCATTCCATGATCTGCTGTAAATAAAAAAGCCGTCTTTCCGGAAGGGGTGATTTTTTGCCACAGATGGGTCTCTATTGCATTCCAGTACTGTTCTACCGCCGCTTGGAATTGAGGAGAATCGATCCCATGCCTATGTCCCATCGCATCGATATCTGAAAAGTAGACAAAAATGTAGGTGGGCTCTGTCTTAGGTCTCTCGCAAATCTCTCTGAGATCTCCTAAGGCTTTAGTAAAGTCGGTATAGGGGCGCATCTCCGCTCCCTTCGAAAGGGCCTGCGAATAGGAAGAATGGGCGATCTCCTCGTGCTGAATCACAAAGCTTTTAACCCCTAGCTTCGACAGTTTTTGATAGACAGTCTCAAACGGAAAGAGGGCATCCGCCCGAAATCCCCGCTTTGCTAATTTCTCTGAGACGTGATCTCCTGCATAAGAAAAGGGCAAGGGAGCGATCAGTTCGCCGACTAGGGGTTCATAGTAAAACCACTCGTAAATCCCCGTAAGTCCAACCTCTAGACCGGTATGGATCGTCGTGACATGTGCCGCCGTCGTCGAGGGAAATTGAGAGGAGATCTTAGAAGCCACTCCCTCGCGAGAAAATCTCTCCAAAAAAGGGGACTTTTCTGAAAATCGCTCAAAAAATTCCCAACCAAATCCATCGACTAAAAATAAGACGACGCAATCGTATGTCTCAAACGCCCCTCCCACTGCTGCTGCGGGAAGAGCCTTTGCGCTGGATCCTGTCAACAGACGCGTGACCGTATCGGGAATGAGAGAAAACGCATAGGAATCATAGAGAGGACGGTTGAATTCAGAGGTCCAGCGCGCTTTTTTTAAATGAGCAATTGAATCAGAGTTAATCATTAATCTAAAATTTAAGAAAATACGTTGAGGAGCCGACGCCGTAAAAGCCCGATTTTTCCTGCCGTTTCGGCACCCTATTGAGGGTACCCTCACCCGCCATATTTGTCTGTCAAAAAATGAAAACTTAGCCTATACTCAACCGAGTATGGAAAAAACTCAAGAGACTTCCTGGGAAACCTCCTCTAGCTGGTACGATAAGATCGTCGGAGCAAAGGGGCACTATTACCACCAACAGGTAATCATTCCCGGCATATTGCGCCTGCTCGACAAAGAGAAGGTCCCTCAGCCCCATCTCCTCGATTTGGCCTGCGGACAAGGGATCTTAGCGCGCCATCTCCCCAAGGGAATGAAATACTTAGGGATCGACAGCTCGCCCTCGCTCATCGAGGCAGCTAAGAATTATAGCCCTAAGGGAGGACACGCTTTCTTCGTCCATGACCTCAACCACCCCCTAGATCTCCCTTTTAAGAATTTTTCTCACGCAACGTGTATTTTAGCACTCCAAAATATCAGTCACTGCCAGTCGCTCTTTAAAACCGCTCATCTCCACTTGCGAAAATCAGCCCCTCTCATCCTCGTCCTCAATCACCCTACCTTTCGCATCCCCAGACAATCCGCTTGGGGTGTCGACGAGCAAAAAAAGCTCCAATACCGAAGAATCGACCGTTACCTCTCCCCCTTAAAAATCCCCATCCAAACGCAGCCGAGCCAGCAAGGAGAATCGGAGACCACGTGGTCGTTCCATTTCCCCCTCTCCCATTACAGCGCACAGCTCAAACAAGCGGGGTTCACGATCGATCTCATCGAAGAATGGTGCTCCGATCGAAAGAGCATCGGAAAAACCGCTGCTATGGAAAACCGCAGCCGGCAGGAGTTTCCCCTCTTCATGGTCCTCGTCGCTAGAAAAATAGAATCTTAAGAGCTTAAGATCCCTATACATTCCCTCTTTTCTCTGTGGTTTCCCCTCTCTGTGGTGAAATCTTTTTTACCACAGAGAAGGGAAACCACAGAGAAAAGAGGTTCCCGGTCTAAGAGCTTTCCATTTTTCGCCGTAGTTCCATCCGTTGCTCTTTCTCCTGCTTGCGGTGTTTGCGGCGCAATTCAGCCTCTTCAAACCGCCGCTTTTCTATATGAGTCTCAGGAGTAACGGGAGGAACCTCTATGGGCCGATTGAAATCATCGACCGCTACGAAGGTAAAATAGGCGGAGAGGATGTGCCTTCTCTCCTTGGTCCGATAGTGCTCGGAGAAGACTTTCACGCCGATTTCCATCGAAGTCCGCCAGGAACGATTGATGGAAGCCTGAAAGACGAGAACGTCTCCCCTCTTAGCTGGAGCCAAAAAATGCATCGAGTCGACAGAGGCTGTGACGCAAATTTGCTCAGAATGGCGCTCTGCGACCACACAAGCCACTCGGTCGAGAATCGCCATGACCAGTCCCCCAAACACCGTATCGTTCGAATTAAGGTCATTAGGAAACACCTTATAAGTCTGATCATGAACAGCAGATTCAGAAGGCTTTTTAGGTTTTAATGTGCTCATAAACCGCTCATTTGTTTTATTGTTTATAACATAATAGTAACATCTGGCTATTTAATGTTAAACAAACAGAGAGCATAGGATTGCGTCAATTTTTGAGTCCACTTATACCCAAGTGGACTCAAAAGTTGGCCATAGGGCCGCGCGAAAGCTCCCGCGATTGAGCTGTCGAAGAGGGGGGTTGTATTTCTGCAATACTACCCCCCTCTTCGACAGCTCAATCCCGGGGCTTTGGCGCAGCCCTATGGCCAATTTTTGAGTCCACTTGGGTATTATAGGTTCTTGCCCTGATTGCACGCGTTTTGTTATAGTCAGGCTCTTACAAAGGACTTCATCTCTATGTGTGGCATCTACGGATACATCGGACCGAGGGACCCCGCCAAGCGCTGTCTCAAAGGGTTAAAACATCTCGAATACCGCGGCTACGACTCTGCAGGTCTGGCCGGAATCCAAGACCGAGAACTCCTCTTTTGCAAAGAGGTCGGCAGACTCCATGTCCTAGAAGATTCTTTGCAGCAAAAGCCGTTAGAGCTAGCCCTCGCCATTGCACACACCCGTTGGGCCACCCATGGAAAACCCTCGAAGGAAAACGCCCACCCTCACTTCGATCAGGATCAACAGATCGCCGTCGTCCATAATGGGATCATCGAAAACTACGCCTCCCTTCGCGCGATGCTCCAAGAAGAGGGCCGCGTCTTCTATTCCGATACCGACTCAGAAGTCATCGCCCAGCTCGTCTCCCACTTCTACGAAGGGGAGCTCTTTCCCGCCGTCCAAAAGGCGCTTAGCCTCCTCAGGGGATTTTGGGGAATCGCCCTCATCCACAAGGACCACCCGACCCAAATCATCGCTGCCGCTCGGGAAAACCCCCTCGCTATCGGGATCGACCCCCTGCGCACGGAAGCTTTTGTCTCCTCCGACGCCAACGCATTTGAGCAAAAAGACCTCGACGTCCTGTTTTTGCGCAATGATGAGATCGCCATCGTCTCCCCCCAGAAAATCGAAATTTTCGATGAAGGATCCTCCCTCATCCAACGCGATACGCACAAACTGCAAAACGAAACCGGCGAGATCTCAAAAAATGGCTACCCCCACTTCATGCTAAAAGAAATCTTCGAGCAGCCCCAGACGATCCATCAAGCCTTCCATAACCGGTTCATCCCCGACTTTGGCACAGCCGAATTTGAAAACTTGAGCCTCAGTTCCACCGACCTGCTCGCCATTCAGAGGATCGTCATCTTAGCTTGTGGAACCTCCTGGCACGCAGGACAGATCGCTGCCTCCCTTCTCGAAGACAAAGCGCGCATTCCGACCCAGGCGGAGATCGCCTCTGAATTCCGCTATCGAAATCCGATCATCTCCCAAGATACCCTCGTCATCGCCATCAGCCAGTCTGGCGAAACCCTCGATACGATCGCCGCCGTCCGCGAAGTGAAGACGAAAGGAGCTAAAGTCCTCGGCGTCTGTAACGTACGTAACTCGACACTCACCCGCGAAGCCGATTGCACCCTCTTTTTACGCGCAGGCCCAGAGATCAGCGTCTGCTCGACAAAAGCCTTCACTTGCCAGCTCACCGTTCTCTCCCTCTTCACCCTCCTCATGGCCCGGTTGCGACACATGAGCAAAGAAGAAGGCCAAGCCTTTCTGACTGAAATTCAAGCCCTCCCTGCCCACGTCGAACAAGTCTTAAGACAGCAAGACACCATCCAAGCCCTCGCTAAAAAATACGCCTCCTACAATACCTTCTATTTCCTCGGCCGCCACTACATGTATATCGCCAGCCTCGAAGGCGCCCTTAAGCTCAAAGAGATCAGCTACATCCACGCCCAGGGGTACCCCGCAGGTGAAATGAAACACGGCCCCATCGCCCTCGTCGACTCGAGCCTTGCCGTCATCGGCATGTGCGGCAACAAACACACCCTAGACAAAACGCCTCAGCAATCTCCTCGAGATCAAAGCGCGCGGCGGCCCTATCCTAGCCCTCGCTCCCCGCGGAACCCCAGAAATCGAAAAAATTGCTACAGACGTTCTCTGGCTCCCAGAAGATATCTGTGACGAACTAGCCAGCATCCCCTACTCGATCGCCTGCCAGCTCCTCGCCTACTTTATCGCCCTAGAAAGAGGCACTGACATCGATCAGCCCCGCAACCTCGCCAAATCGGTGACCGTCGAATAGGAACCCATTTTGGTAAACCTTTTCTTTATTACGGGTAATATCAACGTGCGAACACTATCTCTAACAAAAGAATCGAAAACCGGATCAAAAGAAACAGAGAGTTAACTGAAACCTTTTATTAGGACAAATTCAGAGGAATCCCCCCTCTAAAATCTAAAAAAACACACAAAAAGTCTGAGTTTATCCTCCAAAATAAGCTCACTCAAGATCGATATCCTCAATGAACATTTCTATTTGCACAGACATCGATGTAAATCAATTTTATAAAAAAGAGTCAAAAGAGCCTGATCTCCAGCACTCCGAATTAAATATTATTTTACGTATTCACTGAAATCCCCGAAAAGGTTTATAATCTAGTCATGTTGAAAACAAACCCAACCAAAAAGGGAGATAAAACATTATGGTAGCACCAACAGCAGCAAAAGCGACGGTTTTCTTGGAAACTATAAGCAAGAACACTATTCCTAAAACAGTGAAGATCACGGGTAGTGCAGGCAAAGAGGTAGAATTCCGACGTGAAGAACTACCTAACGTCATTAAAGTCGGAGAGACCTTCTTCAAAATGAAGATTCAGGCACAAGGTGAGCCGAAGGCAATCAAATTCCCAGATGTGGATAACGATGGTGAAAGGAATTACTTCTATGACATTGGGACAGAATACAAAGATATCCTAGGCTCGATTGATGGATGCCAAAAAGTGTTCAATAAAAGTCTCTTCACTGTACACCAAGTGGGATTTAAAGCAGAGCTCGTACACGACAAGAAGGGTAATGTTAGATCCCTTCATACTGAACTTGCAGCTGCTCCAAAAGCTAAAGATGTTTCTGGTTCTGGTGAAGAAAAAGTTCTAGCTCCTGTGAAAGATAAAAAAGCTGACAAATCTAAAAAAGCTGACAAAGTTGCTCCTAAAAAAGAAAAGTTGAAAGACGAGACTCTGCCATTTACAGTCACATTTGTTAAATGCAACCGAACAACACAACACATTGCAGCTGGTCTAGTCGCTCGTGAGAACCTAGTCGAGTTTGGTGGAACAATCTACGAGATGTACGTGATCTCAACTGAAAAAGATGAGAAATCAGGCGCAAAAGTAGACGAGACCTTCGCTCGAAAAGGCGCTAAAGAGCCTACTACAATTGAAATTTTGAAAAAAGCGTCCTCAATGCAAAACTAGAAGAGGCAGCTTTCCAAAAAGGGCACAAAGATGGCTTAGATGGTAAGACATTTAAGATCCGTAACCGCGAAGAAAAGGTTAAAGATAAGGAAACTGGCAAGGTAAAGATCGAAGAAAAGGTCTCCCTAGAAAAAACAAAGTATGTTGCTCTAAGTGAAACAGAAGCTCCAGCTAAAGTAGCTAAGAAAGCTGACAAAGCTAATGGTCAATTCTATACAATGAAATTCACTAGCTTGAAAGATAAAGACGATACAGCGATCAAGGCCGTCCAGAACAGGATCCGCATCGCGGGAATTTACTATCAACTAGACGCCTTTAATGCAGATGGCACGCCTGTTAACGACGAAGCATTCGATATTGTTTACGGAGCAATACAAGCAGCTAGAGAAGGCGGAAAACCATTATCTACCAAAACAGAAGCAGGACTCGTTGCTAATACGTTTAAGTTTGATTGCAGCGATATAAGCAAACACACTTGGACTGAGCTGAAAGGGAAAAAAGCAGTAGAGAAGAAAAAAGATGATGGAAAAGGCAAAGATAAAGCGAGTTCTACTGATGAAAGTACTTCTTCTGATTCGAAGAGCACTAAATCATCAGGGTCGACAACAAGCTCGTCTGGCTCTACTAAATCTGGCTCTACAACTTCTTCGTCGTCTGAAGGCACAACTTCTTCTTCGTCTGAAGGGACAACTTCTACAGAGTCTTCAAGCTCTTCTTCATCTAGCTCTTCTAGCTAAGGAGAAGGAACAAGGCGTCTTTGAAAGACACTTTGTGAAGTAAGATGTGAGAACCTTCGAACAGAGCTCCCCCTCTAGGAATCTAGCAGAGGGAGCTCTAAATAAGGGGTTCCACTTAAGACCTCTCTAGAGGGGCACTTGGGTACCAGAAATGGCGACCCAAGTGCCCCTCTTTTTTTTTGAGCTATTACTCCCCCCCCCACCACGACCCGCTCCCTCCCCCCTCTCAACACCTCAAAAGCCCATAAAGCCTCTTCTGCCCAACAAGGGCATTGCCCCCTTTTCCTCATAAAAACCTCATCAACTGGGTATAATTCATATAAACCATTGAAAATAAGAAGCTTTTAACAAAACTAACATTGGTATTTAAAATAAAACGAAAAATGCGGTATAATATAAATACAATATTAAGATTTAAATAAAATGAGGAAAAACCCATGAGTACCCCTATTGGATCTAGACCTGTGGCTCAGTCTGTAAGCTCTTCTAGCGAAAGCGATGCTGGTGTCCCTATTGTGACCCACAGCAAGCCGCTTACCGCTCATCTAACACTTAAGCCTAGAGAGCAATGTGTTGTCATTAATGGCAGCACTTACAAAATAACGGTCACATTGGGCGATAATCCCATAGATGTCAGCGACCAACTCAAACAACTCATCGAAAAAATGGGGCAAGCTTTTGCAGACAAGAATTCTGGATTTAGAACAGCCGACTTTAATATTAATGGTAACCCCAAAGAGATCGATGCATTAATTACCCCCCGAGATAGCTCTAGCGCTTCGCGCACTCCACCTAAATTCGAATCCTACAGCTGTGAAAATATCTTTATAAACGGTACGCAGCAAAACGGAACGCAAGAAAGAAAGATTCGAAATACCTTCACGAAAATCGTTCGTAACCCTCGTCCGAGCTCAACCGTACACCCACATTCAAAAACCTCATCAGATGTGGACAGCAAGGGCTCTAAAGGTAAGGATCGAGATTCTAGTTCTGAAGCATTCTCGAAGAGCGTTGGAAGTGGAAGCGAGTCTGGATCAGAGCTTGTCTTGGGAGTGAACATTCTGGATCTGAAACAAGCTCGACAAGCGGCTCTAAGGAGAAAGAACAGACTTCTTCCACAAAGAAGAAGCAAGAAAACAAATCAGCTGTGACCGGAAAAGGTAAAGATAAGGGTAAGAGTAAGAATAACAAAAGCAAGCGAAAAAACGATTCTTTTTCCGAAGTACTCTGGATCTAGTTTGGACGAGAGCGGCTGCAAATCGCATAGTTCTAGGTCGGACGAGAGTGGCATCTGAAACAAGCTCGACAAAGAATAAGGGAAGTAAGGGAAGGAGATGAACGGCAACGAACACACTCAAACAGCGACTTTAAATCACTAGTTCGGATCAGGTAGCGAGTAAGAACCTATCCCAGTAAAAGACTTCAACAGCTAACAAGCAGTCGAACACAAATTCAGGGGGGCCCTTCGGCCCCCCTTCTCTTTTATCTACTCATCATCTACGACGTCGGCAGCGCAGCGGAAGCCATAGGTGCCGTTCATGACGCCTGGGTTATTGCGGTGGCGGTGGGCGCAGCGCGTGTCTTCCTTGGAGCTTTTCCAGCAGCCGCCGCGCAGGACGCGGTAGACCCCTTGAGCAGGTCCTTTGGGATTATCGGGCTCTTGGACCGAGACATCATAGAAGTGAAAGTCGTACCAATCTTGGCACCACTCGTAGACGTTGCCGGCCATGTCGTAGAGATCGAGGCCGTTAGGAGGGTAACTCATAATGGGCGTCGTATCTGAGCTGAAGAAATTCGCTTGGGAGCGTTCGATCTCATCGCCTGTGGGGTAGAGGGACTCCTCTTTTCCTCCATAAGAAGCGATTTCCCATTCTGCCTCTGTCGGGAGTCTTTTTCCCACCCACTTAGCATAAGCTACCGCTCCATACCAGGAGACTCCAACGACGGGATGCTTGGAGTAACCCGACTCGATCGTCACTTTCCCCACAGATCGCTTGATGCGGGAGTCTCTCAAGCGGATCATGTCATTATTATTCCCATCTTTTTCACCCCCCATCGCTTCGAGAAACCGGACGAATTGTTCATTGGTGATCGGATGGGTATCGATGGCAAAGGGTTTGAGGTGGATCTCATGACGGGGCATTTCGTCTCGGGTTCCATGAAGGCTACCCCGGTGGTAGATGCCTTCGGCAATGACCTTCATCGGGGTAGGGATCGGCTGAACTTCCGCCTCTTCTTTGGGCTCGGGCCGATAAGGGGCCACCCCTGTTTCCACTTGAAAAATCGCACCGGGATCGGGCTCAAAGGAAGGGCGGACCAGTTCTGTGGGTTTTAAAAGAGGCCTTGTTTGCGCTTTAGCCTGCATTTGAGCCCCTATAGCCGCCCCTGAGGACTCTGTTGCCACTCCGGCGAGGGCGAGCTGTTCCTTGGGCTCTTCAGGGCTGTTTTTAGGCCTTGGGGAGGGTCGCGAAGAGAGGCGGAGGAGTTCTTCGAGCTTCTCCGTGAGCTGATCGGGTCTTTTTAGGGGGTCTCTTTGCAAGGTTTTGCAGATAAAGAGGTCCCAATTCCACTTGAGATCGGGTAGCTTTTTCGAAGGGAGGTCGAAGTATCCTTCGGGGAACTCTCCTGTCAGTAGGTAGTAGAGCAGAACTCCGAAAGCGTAGATGTCTGATTTAAAGGTATTCGATTGGGGATGGTCTGCGAGCTTTTGCTCCGGGGCTAAAAAGGAAAAGGTCTGGCAAAAGGAGTAGTGGAGCTCTGAGGTTTTAGGCACTGACCAGGGTCCTGGAGGCAACCCTTCTGGAGTTTTTCGGGGGGTTAAGGCGCTCTTTGCAGCGAGTGTAGAGGAGACGGCTTGGTAGGTGCGCGAGAGCACGACGGGAGGGCCTAATACTTTGGAGAGGCCAAAATCGGTCAGTTGCGCAAAAGGTTCCCCATTCTTTTCTTGGATTAAGATGTTGCTGAGTTTAAGGCAGCCATGGGAAACGGGATCTTTTAATCCATGTGCGAAATCTAAAGCGGAGGCGAGCTGAAGGGCGATCTTTAAAATCTGCTCTTCGGAAAGCCGGTATCCGCAAGAGGCAAAGTATTGCTCGAGATTTTGTGCGGGTAACTCTTTGTCAAGAACAGCTTCTGTCACGAGATAATAAACGCCATCTACTTGGGAGGCGTTGCAAATTTTTGCGATGTGGGGATGCTCCAATTGAGAGAGCAAAAGCACTTCTGCTTCAAACCTGTGAATAAAATCCCGATCACAAGAGAGCTCTTCTGGCAGGACTTTCAAGACGTACTTTTTCTTGAGAAAGCGGTGCTCTGCCAGATAGGCCTGACCGAGGGAGCCCTCCCCTATCTCTTTTAAAAGAAGATAATCGCCTATGAAACGTTCTGCCATAAAGTCTCCTTGTGCCCGAATTGACTCAAAATTTGGGTGTATTTGTTAAAAGAGTCCTAAAAACTTGGCTAAATACCAAGCAGCGGTGAGAACCGCACCAATAGAAAATACCCAGAGGAGATTGGGCAGCCATCGCGTCCCTTCACCGGTATTGCTGCGCATTTCCAAGGTCCCGATCCCAAGAGAAAAATCGTGCTTTTCTGCCGGCATCCGAAAGGCCGCTGGATTTTCTCGCATCATCTCTTCGATTTCAACTCCTAAGAAGATGGCGTATTGGCGGATAAATCCCAAGGCGTAGACTCCAGAGATGTACTGCTGAATTTGCCCATCCTCAATCGCTTCTAAATAACTCGAGCGAATCGAGGTCGAATTTTCAATTTCTTTAAGCGATAGCTGCATCTCTTTCCTTTTTGCCTTGAACAGGGTGCCAACGCGCTTTAGTTCCTCACTCATAATCCTCCAAACAGTTGACTTAATCTATATGTTAGCTTGTTTTTTTTCGAAATCAATGTAAAAATGAAACCATGTCCAGGACCCATCGGGATACCTGCGAAGCCGAAGAATAAAAATACTAACAGAGCCGGTTGCAAAACTCCCCTTATTGTGGGAGAGAAGATTAATTCGCAATTAAAAAATTTCATGACATCTAAAAAACCCACATCTAATCCCCTGTTGTCGCCACAGTCGACGTCAGCCTTGCTGACAAAATGCAAAGCGACCTAACCGACCAAGGCTTCGACCATCACCCGCCCAGCCTACACCTTGTTCTCCGCTCAAAAAAAAGGGGTTTCTTGCACCCTCTATACTTCAGGGAAGCTGACAGTCCAGGGAAAAGAGATGGAAGAGTTCATCACTTTTTACCTCGAACCAGAAATCTTGCAATCTGTTGCTTATTCCCATCCAGAAGTAACTGTCGATATGACCTCTCGCATTGGGATAGACGAATCGGGAAAAGGGGATTTTTTCGGCCCTCTGTGCATCGCAGGTGTCTATGCTGATGAGACCCAGATCAAAGAGCTCCTCGCAATAGGAGTGCGCGATAGTAAAGCGCTCTCCGATGCTGCCGCCAAGACGTTGAGCGGGAAAATCAAAAAGGTCTGTCCCCATGCGATCATCTCGCTCTCGCCTAAAAAATACAACGAGTTGTATGGGAACTTTCACAACCTCAACCGATTACTCGCCTGGGGGCATGCAACAGCCATTGCAGAGCTCGTCGCAAAGACAGGCTGCCACACGGTCATCATCGACCAATTTGCAAGCGAAGATGTCGTTGAAAAGGCGCTCAGTCAAAAAAAATTAAGCGTCTCGCTCACTCAAAGACACCGCGCAGAAGCCGATCCAGTTGTCGCCGCCGCGTCCATCCTCGCAAGAGCAGCTTTCCTGTATGGACTGGAAAAATTGGGAGAGACTTATCAGGTCGAACTGCCAAAAGGCGCCTCTTCTCTTGTCATCAAAACGGGAAAACAGTTAGTTTCCAAACAGGGGCCTGAGGTGCTCGAGCACGTCGGCAAGCTCCATTTTAAGACAAAAACTGAAATCTTGGACTGAAATTCTAGATGCTTAAGTCTTTAAGCTTAAACAACTTAATACTAGTCGAATCGGCAGAGTTGCTCTTTGGGCCCCATTTCAATGCGATCACGGGAGAAACGGGGTCGGGAAAGACAGCTCTTCTCGAGGCGATTTACCTCTGCTTGGGAGCCCGTGCAGATGCGAGTTTGATCCGCAAAGGGTGCGAGCGCGCTTTCGCAGAGGTCACTTTTGCGATCGATCACCTCCCCAAAGTCACGGCCCTTCTCATACATCGGGAATCGAGCCCTTAGAAAACCTCTCGATTCGGCGCGAACTCACGCGCGAAGGGAAGAACCGCTGTTTTATCAATCGCCAGATGGTCCCCCTGCCCTTGCTGCAACAAATCGGAAGAGAGCTCGTCGATTGCATCGATCAAAATGCACAACAATCCCTTAGAAAAACCGATTTTCAGCGCACAGTTCTCGATCTCTTCGCCGATGCAGGCCCGCTCCTTACTGAATTTCAAGGGCATTTTGAGGAGATGAAGGAGCTCGAAAAAAAACGAGCTGCACTCCAAGAGCTCGCTTCCAAGCGGGAACGGGAGGAGGATCTCTTACATTTTCAGATCGAAGAGATCGAAAAGCTCTCTTTGAAAAAGGGAGAAGAGGAGGCCCTTTTTGAAGAGTATGGACGGCTTGCGAATTCTCAAGAAATCGGCTCTAAAATCGAGATGCTGATCGATCAGCTCTCAGAAGGGTCTGATCCACTTCTCTTTCGCCTCTCCCACCTCCAGAAGACCGGTGATTCCCTTTTGAAATTCGACGCCTCTCTCGAATCCCCTTTGCAGCTTTTGAGCCAGGCGACGATTTGCTTAAGCGAGGCCCTTCATGCCTTCCAGTTGCAACACAATCAGCTGGAAAACGATCCGAGGCGCCTCGAATTTTTGGAGACGCGCTTGAGTGAGATCACCCGGTTGAAGCGCAAATATGGCAATAGTTTTGAAGAGATCGATGCCTTCCATGCGACGCTGAAAGAAAAAGCGTACAACCTCACCTCTTTAGAAGAAGAGATCGAGAAGACAAACGAGGCGTTGGAGAGCGCGAAACAAGCGACGTCGGAAGCTGTGGTTAAGCTCACAGAGACGCGAAAAACACATGCTTTACACCTACAAACACTGCTCACAACCCATTTAAACGCACTCAATATGCCCGGTGCTGAGGTCGAAATCGAAGTTTTGCCTCAAGCGCGCCATCTCTTTGGAGAGGATCTCGTCCAGTTTTGGATTCGGGCCAATGCAGGCGAACACCCCGCGCTTGTCAAGGAGCACTCGAGTGGGGGAGAGGTTTCTCGCCTGCTCTTTGCGATCAAATTGGCTCTCGCGGAAAAAAACGACACGCCGACCCTTCTCTTCGACGAAATCGATGCCAACGTCGGAGGGGAAACGGCGAGTCTGATCGGAGAGAAATTAAAGGAATTGGGTCAGGTGCGCCAAGTGATCTGCATCACCCATTTCCCCCAAGTGGCATGGGGCTCAAACGATCACTTCTGCGTCCAAAAGGTGACAAAAGAGGGACGCACCCTGACGGAAATCTCCCACCTCGATCCAGAAATGCGCTCTCAAGAGCTCTTACGCATGGTGGGAGGAAAAAATTTGTTTCCCAGTTTTACGAAATAGTCTAATGTTTGATACTTATGCATTGGAAAAAGAACCCCCTCCTTCTCCTTCCGCTGTTTCTACTCACGAGCTCCTATGAGCTCATCACCGATTATTCCTTTATCGACGAAAAACACCCGGTCCATTTCGATTCAGAGTTCCGCCGGATCGGCAAAGCGAAATTCCGCACCCACCCTGTCCGCGGCTCTCACGAGATCTACCAAGATGCACACGCTTTTCTCTATTATTCGCATAAACTCACTCCTGATAATGCCCTGAGTTGGAAAGTGGGCGACTCCTTTTTGGAGTTCGATTGGCCAAAAAACCCCCGCTTTCGAGGAAAGGATTACAATTTCGTCAACGCCTCTTTGGGCTGGGTCTCTACCTCGATCAAGGATTGGCGCTGGATTTTGGCGACGGGGGTCTCTGTCGATACGAGGAAGTTTAACTTCGGACAGACAGGTGTCTATTATGGGATGATGTGGGGGCGCTTTCAGTTCTCCGACACCATCGGAATGCATGTCGGCTGGGCAGGCTATGTGGGGGTCAAAAACGGCTACGTCCTTCCGATTGTGGGGATTGATTGGACTGCCAACCGCCACTTTCACCTCTATGGTATCTTTCCACTCAACCTATCGCTGAAGTATCTCTTTAATTCCCACTGGTCAACGACACTCGCCATCGCCTCCTTTGGAAGGCCCTATCGCTTTCCGATGCGGGCCGACGAGGGGATTGGCAAGTATAAAAATGGGATTTTCGAAGTCTATTCGAAAGGGGTCGAGCTCGATTTGAGCTACGAGCTTGGAAATGCATTGATGGCATCGATCGGCGGAGGATGGAATTTCGGGGGGTGGATCCTGATCAAAGACCATGCGAACCACCACGGGAAGTATTACAAGTACGATGATGCCCCTTATGCACAGGCACGGTTCATGTTTACCTTTTAGGACGTATTAAGGAGCCAACTGGAACGAGTTTACAAATGTGTTAAAGCTCGCTTCGTCGTAATTCTGCACCTCGCATTCCATTGCCATCAAGTAGAGGCTGTTTTTCACCATAAGAGCTCGTCCTTTAAAGTAGACGCCCCCTGTTCGGATGAAAAAGTCGAGCGCTTCATGCCCATTGACTAAAGAGAGATCGGCGAAGATCAATTGATTGTTCGGATTGCGTGTCAAAACCCCGTTTAAAAACCCTTCTAAACTCATCCGCGCATAAGTCTCGTCGACAAACTCTGGGTATTCAGCGATCAAGAGCAGGTAGACTGTTTTTTGATCGACGGCTGACACATAGGCGTCGTATTTTAAATCAAACCCCTCTTCTGGAAGGCGTAGCTTCTCTGAGAGATGGTCTGGATATTTCGGAAATTTCATCGAGCATTTGCCCTTTGTCGAACGGAACTCCTGCCAGTTGAAGTCGCCCGCTTTCTGCACTACTTTTTTTTCTGCCACCTGCTCTGCGCCCAGTGGATTCAATGATGCGATGAGAGCTGTGACTGCTAAAAGCACTGCCCCCTTGAACGTGTGATACATAACCTCTTCCCCCTTATATTTTTTAAGTCCCCATATTCTGATGCATTCCTCCCATCATCCAAGCCAGCAGCCAAACAATGGCCACGACGATGATGAATGGGATCAAGATGTTGAGCAGTGCTTTCCAAGAAGAAAACCCCTGAACTTCCCCTAAAGTTTTTAATAAGATGATAAATCCCCAGATCGATGCGATGGTCTGGACCAAAAAGGTCAAAAATACGACCCCCGCTTGATAACCGATGAATGTCATCTCCGCAAATTCACGACGAAATACCTGTGCCCCAAAGACTCCCATTAACACGATCCACATCGCTACTGAGACGATGCTTGGGACGTTCGACCAAGCGACAGCAGCACGAACCGTTTGAAATGTCCCCATTCCCCCGATCCAACGCCCTGTGACTTTTAAAGCCCACGCGCAAACAGAGATCCCGATCATCCCCAAAAAAGGAGCGAGGATGAGGCTCGCGATCCAAATGGCCCACAAGGGAACCTGGGTGGCTAAGGAAAAATTTTGGGCAAAATTAAAGGCGATGGGAAGGCCGTAAATCGCAGAAAGCCACACAAAGCGATATTTTGGATCTCGGCTCACAATCGAGCGGATCGTCCCTCTCGGGTCGGTCCAAATCCGCAACCAAGGATTCCCCATTTGCCCTTCTGACATCCTTAAATCCCCACAAGCACAATTTCGTTTTCAATCTTATTTATAATAATAGTAATTACAAATTAGAGTATCAACAAAATAATTAACATAAAATCAGAAGGATTTAATTAGCAATTGCTTTAATAGATAAAATACTTTTCGGAGGTGTTCTTTACATCAAGGGAAGATAATAAACACAGAGAGAAAAGAGAGCGAAAACAGGAGAATGCTTATTTCTCCCCATCATTCCATTCTGAATATAGGTACTTTCACCACAGAGAGGAGAAACCACAGAGAGAAAAATTCATATTAAAAAATTTCATCTCTGTGGTTTCCCCTCTCTGTGGTGAAATTCAGCATTTATGTAACAAGGGTGGCGGGAAATGAGCGGGACGGGGTGTCCCGCTGGGAATAGAAATGGTTAGTTAGAAGAATCGTCTTCGTCTTCTTCTTCGTCCTGGACGAGAACATTTTCGTCTTCATCGTTCTGATGAGACTGCGCAACATGGGTCGTCGCTGCCAAAAGAGGAGCTGCGCCCACTGGGCTTGCAAACAGAGAGCTGAATGCAACTAGAGAAGATAAAATAACAGAGTAAAACATGGATACCTCCTTTTTCCTTTAGAGAACAACGCTGATTTTACAGACACAACCCATTAAATGCCAATTAAAAACCATCACATCACTAAAAAACAAATTGAAATTAAATCCAAATGTAACTATATAATTAAATTATAAGCTGAAAAGGTGGAATTATGAAGAGACCCCGATTAAGGAGAATGAAAGCCTATCATCCGAGAAAAAAGCGAACCGGCTCCCGCCTTGAGGGAAAAGAGCTTCAGAAGCAATCTCTTCACGATCTAAAGCACAAGATCGGCGCTAAAGTAAGTCGCTACCTCGTTCTCTTAGAAGAGGGCAATAAGACGCTTCTCGAAGAGGCGCATCACAGCGCAAAAAACAATCTCATGAAATATTCCTCAGAGATGCAAAAGGTCGCAGCTGAGCTCGGCGAACGGGTCAACACTGCGGTCCAAGAATATCTCTCGACGCTCGATCAAATGGTCCATCTCGGCCCCTTCTATGTCGACCCAGAAAAGATCAAACAGTGTTACGAGGTCGATCAGAAGCTAGAGAAAACGCTCAATCTAGCTGCTTAAGCGCATCCTCAAGGTGAGGGGTTTGAAAAGAAAATCCAGAATTGAGGAGTCTTTTAGGTAAAACGGCGCTGCCACTCAGCAGCATTTCCTCACCCATTTCTCCCCACACAAATAGAATCAACCACCTGGGAAGGTGGAAAAAAGCAGGTCGATGTAGGTGCTTAGCCAGGCGTTTTGTAAATTCTGCTTGGGAAACAGGAAAAGCTGTCGTGCAATTGACAGGTCCTTCGAGGGAGGGGGTATTGAGGATATGGGCAAAGGCACCGAGAAGATCTTCCAATGAGATCCAGCTCATCAACTGCTTCCCACTGCCGAGCTCTCCGCCTATGCCCCAACGAAAAAGAGGAAGCATCTTTTTCAAAAAGCCCCCTTTTGGGCTCAAGACGATTCCAAATCGGGTGTAGACCACTCGTGTGCCTAAGGCGCGCATCGCTTCCCATGAATGTTCCCAAGCGACGCAAAGCTCTGAGAGAAACCCCTCTCCCGGAGGAGAGTCTTCTGTCAGTATCTCTTTACCCCGATTCCCATAGTAGCCAGTTGCTGAAGCAGATAGGATGAGCTTGGGAGGTTGAGAGAGTTTAGAGAGAAGCTCAGAGAGGAGCCTTGCATCGCGACATCTGGAGTCAAACAGCTCTTGTTTACGCTCTTTTGTCCAGCGCTTTTCTGCGATATTCGCTCCTGCCAAATGGATGAGGGTATCGAAGTTCTCAAAGAGTTTTGATTCGAAAGGGCGTTGTTTAGGGTCCCAATAGATCGCATCGGGAGGGAGGGGGCCTTTTGTCCGAACGAGGCGAAACACCTCATGTCCTTGACAACGCAAAAAGAGAAGGAGCTCCGAGCCGATAAAACCGGAAGCTCCCGTAATTAAAATCCGCTGTCTGCTTACATTTTGCAGCAGCCACCGCCTTTTCCTTTTCCTTCTTTAGAGCAGCAAGAGCAGGAGCAAGAGCACCCTCCTTTACAGCACTTAGAGATACAACGGGGAAGGATGCGCAGACACCAAACCCCTGCCAGACCGATGATCGCATAGATGAGACGGCTTAGCCAGGTCGTATTCCCATTGGAAAACCAAGCGACGAAATCAAATTGGAAAAATCCCCACAGGCCCCAATTCAAGGCGCCGATGATGACCAAAATAAAGGCAAAAATACCTAGACACTTCATAACAAATCCTCCTGTACCTATCCCTTCATTCTAAGATAATTCAGATCGACTTGTCATTCTTTTTTTTTCCTTTACAGCCCTAAGGGCAGAACGGTATACTATTCAGGAGTTTTTACTAGGAATTCTATGAGTCATTTAAGCGAAGAAGAGCTCGACAAGCTCCTGCATCTGTGTCGGATCGAATGGACGGAAGAGGAAAAGAGATCTGTCCAAGGGCTCTTGGGCCGTATCCTCGATTACTTCGAGCAACTCAATGAGATCGATACGAGTGGGGTCGAACCCTGCTACCGGATTTCAGAGGCAATGACCAATGTCCTAAGGGAAGATGTGGTGGGTGTTTGTCTCTCTCGGGAGGACTTCCTCTCTAACGCTCCCTCCCACACAGGGGGAATGGTGCGCGTCCCTCCTATCATTAAACATTAATAAAGTGAAAAGAAGATGCACGAACTCTCTGCCCATGCTCTACGCGATCTATTTTGCAAAGGGGAACTCTCTGCGGAAGCTATCGCAGACGCGACTCTCAAACGGATCGCCCTACACGACCCTAAAGTCGGCGCTTTTTTGAAGGTGCTCTCTGAGCGCACGCGGGAAAAAGCGCGCGCCCTCGATGAGAAGCGTAAAGCCAATCGCCCTCTGGGCAAGCTCGCCGGGGTCCCGATCGCCATCAAGGACAACATCCACATAAAAAAGCAGATCACCACCTGTGGGTCTCGCTTTTTAGAAAATTATAGAGCCGTGTTCGATGCGACAGTCGTCGAACTATTGGAACAAGAAGATGCCCTTCTCATCGGGAAGACCAACATGGATGAATTTGCCATGGGCTCCTCGACGGAAAACTCCGCCTTCCACCCCACCAAAAACCCCTGGGATTTGAGCTGCTCTCCCGGCGGATCGTCTGGGGGCTCTGCTGCAGCGGTCGCTGCGCGTTTTTGTCCGCTCGCTCTCGGAAGCGATACAGGAGGCTCGATTCGCCAACCCGCAGCTTTGTGCGGGATCGTCGGCTACAAGCCGACCTATGGCAGGGTCTCTCGGTACGGCCTTGTCGCCTTTGCCTCTTCTCTCGATCAGATCGGCCCTTTCTCTCACAACGTCCAGGACACAGCGTTGATCCTCGAAGTCATCGGAAAGCACTGTCCCAAAGACGCGACGAGCCTCGCTCTTCCCCCAGAGAATTTCCTCGAAAAGTTAAAGGCAGGGATCAAAGGGAGCGTGATCGGAATCCCTTATGATCTTCTCAAACAGCTCTCCGCTAAAAGTCGCGAGAACTTCGAATCTGCCATCGACACCTTGAAGAGTTTGGGTGCTGAAGTGGTAGAGATTGACTTAGGGCTACTCCGCTATGCCGTACAGATCTATTATATTTTGGCCACGGCAGAAGCGTCGACCAACCTCGCGCGGTTCGATGGGATTCGCTATGGCAAGCGCTCAGAGAGGGCGACTACTTTAGATGAGGTCTATGACTTTTCTAGACAGGAGGGATTTGGCCCTGAGGTGAAGCGGCGGATCCTGCTCGGGACCTATGTCCTCTCCTCTGGATACAAAGACGCCTACTACAAGAAAGCCCAAAAGGTGCGTACGCTCATGATCGAGCAGTTTAAGACCGCCTTTCAGCGTTGTCAGCTCATCGCTATGCCGACCTCTCCCCTGCCGACCTTTCCTTTGGGATCGATTCGGGATCCGCTGCAATTGTACCTCCAAGACATTTTCACAATCGCCGCAAACATGGCAGGACTGCCTGCGATCAGCGTCCCCTCTGGTTTTGCGGAGAAGAACCGCCCATTGGGGTTACAGTTATTGGCTCCTCAAAACCAAGATGCACGGGTGTTGCAATGCGCTTATGCCTTTGAGCAAGCCACGCATCACAGTTCATTTATTCCTCCGGAGACTCCTTTATGACAGACATTCATTACGAGAATTGGGAACCGGTCATCGGGCTCGAGATTCACGTCCAGCTCAATACGCGCTCGAAGATTTTCAGTCCAGCTCCCAACCGATTTGGCGATGAGCCGAACACCAACATCACCGACGTCTGCACAGGACAGCCGGGTACACTTCCTGTCCTGAACAAGGAAGCGGTCCACAAAGCGGTGCAGTTCGGCTGTGCGGTCAATGGACGTGTCGCCCTCTCCTCTCGATTCGATCGAAAATCCTACTTCTATCCCGACAGCCCGCGCAACTTTCAGATCACCCAGTTCGATGAGCCGATCCTCATCGGAGGCTCCGTCGTCGCCGATGTCGGCGGGAAGACCCAGCATTTTGCGATCCATCATGCCCATCTCGAAGACGATGCGGGGATGCTCAAACACTTTAGTACCTTCGCGGGGGTCGATTACAACCGCGCAGGAGTGCCTCTCATCGAAATCGTCTCAGAGCCCTGCATGCACTCCCCGAAACAAGCGGTCGCCTATGCGATGATGGTCAAAGCGATCATGGAATACTTAGAAGCATCCGACTGCAATATGGAAGAGGGATCCCTCAGAATCGATTGCAACGTCTCTGTCCGTAAAAAGATGGAAAATGGACTGCGTCCTAAAATCGAGATCAAAAACCTCAACTCCTTTAGCAACATGGAACTCGCCATTGAAGTTGAGATCCTCCGCCAAATCCGCCTCTATGAAACCCACCCTAATGAAAGTTTCGATACAGTCGTAAAAAGTGGAACCTATCGTTACGATCCAGAAAAGAATCAGACCATTTTGATGCGGTCAAAAGAGGCTGCGGAAGACTACCGCTATTTCCCCGAGCCCGACCTCCCCCCGATCATCCTCACAGAGAGCTACATCGAGTCTGTACGCGCTGCCCTGCCAGAGCTGCCGTACGAGAGGCTCAAGCGCTACCTCTCTCAGTACACGCTCGCAGAAGGAGCTGCCATCCAGCTGATCAACGAGAAAAAACTCGCTGACTATTTTGAAGAGGCCCTTCAGATCTGTCCCAATCCCAAAAACATCTGTAACTGGATCACAGTCGAATTCGCCGGCCGCTTTAAAGAGATGGGCAAAACACTCATTGCATCGGGTATTCCCGCAGCGCACATCGGCAAATTGGTCCAGATGATCGAATCGGGAAAAATCACCGGCAAGATCGCAAAGAGCGTCGCCGACGACATGGTCGCGCACCCTGGGAAAAGTCCAGAAGAGATCGTTCAGGAGAACCCCGACTATCAGCCTCTCAACAACACAGAGGAGATCGAAAAGCTCGTCGATCAGGTCCTGGAAAGCAACCCCCAATCAATCCTCGATTACAAAGCAGGCAAGGGACGCGCCTTCGACTTCCTCGTCGGGCAAGTGATGAAGCTCTGCAAAGGCAAAGCCTCCCCGGCTCTCGTCAATGAGCTCCTGAACAAGAAGCTAAGTAATTGAACTGCAAGTGTATAATTATTAATGCGTTAGCTACACATTAACACCACCCCTGACTTAACCAAATAAAATTGGTAAGATAATAGATATCTACCAAAGAAGGTAGCTGTGCCGATTAGCGGAAAAGAAATGAGAAAGCTGGATATGAGCTAGTTGAAGGAGCGGGAAAAGGCAGTCACTGGAAGCTTAGGAAAAAAGGCTTCAAAACGGCTATTATACCTAATCATAAAACATTAAAACCGGGCACAGAGCACGATCTTAGGAAGATTTTAAAAGAAGCAGCAGGGAAATAGTATGAAATACCACTTTAGGATCCGTAAAGAGAAGGATGGATTTTCCGCCCACTGTATTGAATTGGAAGAGTGTATCACTCAAGGTGATTCAATGGAAGAGCTCCTCGAAAATATGAGAGAGGCATTGAATCTTTATGTTCAGGAACCAGCGGATTCCAGGGATTTGGCCGCGCTTCCAGATGACTCTATTAGAAGGTCTAAAAATGTAGTGGAAGTAGCCTTAGATCCAGAAATCGCGTTCCCTTTTCTTGTTAGGTATTATCGCATTACACACAAGATGACTTAACAACAAGTAGCTGACAAGCTTGGATTCGAAAAAATCTTCAGTTACCAAAGACTGGAGGCCCGCAAATGCAATCCAACGTTAAAAATAATTTCCATGATCAAGAAAGTTTTCCCCGATTTCTCGGTTGATTACGCTGTGAGTTGTTAAGTCATACCCAAGAAAACTCAAAAATTGGACCTAATGAAGAAAAAATAACAGGATATTAGGTCCAACCTTTAAGACTTGTTAGGCATACAAAAAAAGAATAGACGTTTCGACAGATCCCAGTATATAGTGCGCTTAAAAACTCAATTTAGGCGCAAATCGATGAGGAAGGGGATCGCAGTTCTAGCATCTTTGCTCGTTCTCCTGACGTGTGGAGGCTGCTATCCGACAAAAGCTGTTTTCGACCCTTATAGCTATGCGCCTCGCAATTCCTCGACCACATGGATCCCTCCCGCTTATGTCCGTCCGATGGATCTTTCTGACGAAGGCCCTGAGCTTCCCACACAAGATGAGCCCTTCAGCCTTGCAGAGTTGATCGACATCGCCCTTATCAATAACGTCCAGACCAAAATCACTTGGGAGAACGCACGCTCAGTTGCAGCCCAATATGGACAATCGCAAAGTCAGTTCTTTCCCACTGTCTCGGGGTTGTTTGGCTATGAGAGAGCGCGCCAGCCCAGCTTCAGCACCGTAGAGGCGGGAGCGAGTTCTGAGACCGGAAATCAGGGAGCGCCCTCTGTCGTTACAGTGACAGATGTCTACTACAGTTCCTGGTCGCCCCAGTTTTCACTCTCCTATCTCATCTTCGACTTTGGGACCCTCCGCTCGACGACAGAGGCGGCAAGACAAGCCCTCTACAACGCTGACTGGGTTCACAATGATACGCTCCTGACTGTGTTGCAGACGGTGATGAACGATTTTTATAATTACCTCTACCAAAAACAGCTCTTGAAGGCAGATGCTGCGGATGTCGAAACGGCGCAATGGACGTTGGATGCCGCCCAAACGGGATTTAAGACAGGAGTGCGGGATGTTTCTGATGTGCTCCAAGCGACAACTCAACTCTTGCAAAGTCAGACAGGCTTAGCAGCACAACAACAAAATGTCGTCAATACCTATACCAAGATGCTCAATGACATGGGGTTGCCAGCGAATATGAAGATCACCGTTCAGGACCTGCCGACAATCCTCCCCGATAACGCCAATGTGCCAGCGCTCGATACGCTGATCGGTATCGCCTTGCAAAATCGACCCGATCTCTTAGCAGCAGAGGCCAACTACCGTTCGAAGGCTAGCACTTTAAAGGCAACTAAAACCCAATGGCTCCCTCAGATCACCTATGATCTTCTAATGGGTAAGGCGTACTACAATAAGGGGCTACACGATAAGTACTACTTCACGAGTACGGTGGCTGCCACGATGCCCCTCTTCTCCGGTTTCTTCTATAAGAATGCGATCAAGATCGCAGAGGCGAATAAAAAGCAGGCGCAAGAACAGGTGCGACAGTCTGAGCTCTCGATGATCCAAGAGGTCACCGCCTACCACTACAACGTCGAAATCGCCTATGAGACCTTGAAACTCGCTAGAGCCTTCCTAGATGCCGCTGAAGAGCAATACACCGTCGCGCTCAGCCAGTATAAATATGGAACGAACACCATTTTGGATGTCATCTCCGCGCAGAGCTCTTTGGCCGATGCGCGGGCACAACTCGAGAGCGGATTTCAGCAGTGGTACACCTCATTGGCGAATCTCGCTTATTCGACGGGAATCCTCTCTCCCACTTACATGCCTCCTGTAGAAACTAACCCAGGCACCTCATATGAAATGGAATAAAATCGCAGGTCTCCTTTGTCTCATTGCGCTCCAGGCATGTCACAAACCGCCGGCTCCTCCCCCTCCTCCCCATCAGGTCTCTGTCGTGACCCCGAGCGTACGGGATGTCCCTGTCTACCGAGATTACATCGGCAATATGGTCGCGAAGACAAGCGTGCAGGTCTTCTCCCAAGTCTCAGGAACCATCGTCGGGCAGTATTACGTCGAGGGTCAGGAGGCAAAACGGGGGGATCTGCTCGTCGTGATCGATCCGAGACCCTTCGAAGCAGCGCTCGCTAAAGCGGAAGCTACGTTGGCGCAGACTTACGCCAATCTCGAATACGCAAGAGATGTGACCTTGCGCTATGCCAAACTAGTCCAAGAAGATTTCATCTCCCAGCTCACTTACGATCAATATGTGAGCAATATGGTCGCCCTCGAGGCGCAGCTGGGACAGAATAAGGCAGATCTCGAGCTGTCAAAGATCGATCTGGGGTATTGCTACATGATCGCACCGATGGATTGTGTCACGGGAAAGCTCCTTGTCAAGACGGGCAATTACGTCGATTCGAATGCGGGTACACAGTTGACACTCCTCAATCAGATCCAACCGATCCTCGTCGATTTTTGGGTCCCTGAGACCGATCTTCTCATGCTCCAAGAGCACCAAAGCAAGGGAAAATTAAAGATCGAGGTGTTTCCCGATGCTTCGCACAAAAAGAGCTTCCCGGGTCAGCTGACTCTCATCAATAACCAGGTCCAGACGACGACAGGTGCCGTCTTGTTCGAAGGCACCTTGCAAAATGAGGAAAAGATCCTGTGGCCTGGGCACTTCGTCGATGTCCGTGTGATTTTAAGCACTCAAAAAAATGCGATCTTAGTGCCGACAGAGACGGTCATGATCGGGCAAAATGGGCATTACGTCTTCGTCGTCAAAGAGGATGCGACGATCGCTGTCCAAAATGTCAAGATCGGTCAGCGCTACCAAGATAATAAATACATCTCCATCCTCTCGGGCGTATCTCCCAAAGATAAGCTCGTCACAGAGGGACAACTCAACCTCTATTCTGGAATGAAAGTGGAGATCAAACAACCATGAACCTCTCTGAAATCTTCATCCGCCGCCCTGTCATGACGATCTTGGCGATGCTTACGATCGCCTTTTTCGGGGTTTTAGCTTATATCTCGCTTCCCATCAGTGCGCTGCCCGATGTCGACTACCCGACCATCACTGTCAGCATCGACTGGCCCGGAGCCGATCCTGAAACCGTCGCCAATAACGTCGTCGTTCCCCTCGAACAGCAGTTCACGACGATCGAAGGGATCCAGACGATCTCCTCCACGAGTTACACGGGAAGCGCGACGATCGTGCTCCAGTTCCACTTAGACCGCAATATCGATCTGGCTGCCCCTGATGTACAGGCGGCGATCAACGCTGCAACCCCCCAACTGCCCAAAGACCTCCCCTATGCACCGACCTACACGAAGACAAATCCGACAGCGACCCCCGTCCTCTACCTCGCCGTCACCTCCCCTACAGCGACACGGGGCGATCTTTACAACTACGGTTACACGATCCTAGCCCAGCGATTGAGCATTTTGGAAGGAGTCTCCCAAGTGCAAACTTACGGATCCCCCTATGCAGTCCGCCTAAGGGTCGATCCGCAAAGGATCGCAGCCAAAGGGATGGACATCGAGGATGTCGCCGCTGCGATCGCAACCGCTAACGTCTTTATTCCCGTTGGAACCCTCTTTGGATCAAAACGAGAATACACGATCGATGTCGATGGCCAGCTGATTCCAGCGAGTAAATACGATCCGATTATCATTAAAACAGATCCAGATACAGGCTCGATCGTACGCTTTTCCGATGTCGGGAAGGCGATCGATAGCACGCAAAACGATAAAATCTTCGTCAACTACCACGATAAAAAGCAGGCATCGCCGAGCGTCGTTCTCGCTGTCCGCAAACAACCGGGAGCCAACACACTCGAGGTCATCCAAGAAGTAAACGACATCCTCCCCTCTTTGCTAAAAGAAATCCCTGGATCGGTTAAAGTCGTGCGCCTCTTCGATCAGTCTGAATTCATATGGGATTCGATTCATGATGTCCAATTCACACTCGTCTGTGCACTCGTTCTCGTCGTCCTCGTCATCTTCTTTTACTTAGGAAAAGTACGCGATACGATCATTCCTGTGGTGACCATCCCTCTCTCCATCCTCGGTGCCTTTATCGTCATGTTGATGATGAAGTTCACCATCGATATCCTCTCTTTGCTCGCAATTACCCTCGCAATCGGTTATTTGGTCGACGATGCGATCGTCGTCCTAGAAAACATCGTGCGCCACGTCGAACACGGGGAAAAACCGCTTGAGGCAGCTCTCAAAGGATCTAAGGAGATCAGCTTCACCATCCTCTCCATGACACTCTGTCTATGCACCGTCTTCATCCCCTTGATCTTCATGGGGGGGCTCATCGGGCGCATCCTGCACGAATTTGCGATGACGATCGTCTGTACGGTCTTCATTTCAGGGATGATTTCCCTATCGCTTACTCCCCTGATGTGTAGCCGTTTCATCCCCCCCTTTGATGAGGCGAGGAAAAAGTCATTCATCGAACGCCTCTCCAACAGGCTCAATGAACGGATCTTAAATATCTACGCTCCGACTTTGGAATGGGCGCTCAAACACCGCTTTTGGGTCCTCCTTGCCGGATTGGGGAGCATCGCCCTTTCACTCTATCTCGTCATCCAACTTCCCAAAGACTTCCTCCCTCCCGATGATTTGGGCCTGGTCGAAGCTTATGTCCAGTCAGTCGATGGAACCTCCCCTTTTGGAACGGAGGACTATACGACTATGATCGCCAATGCGTTAGTCGATGATCCCAACGTCTCTGATCTGCTCAGCGTCGGCCCCTATCCTCAAGACAATGAGGGGGTCTTATACATCCACACCAAGCCGATCAAACAGAGGCTCGCTCTCCAGCCCCTTCTCAAGCACCTCCAGCCTCTTGTCAACCAGATTCCAGGATGCAAGGTCTTTTTAAAGCCCCTTCCTCTCATTAACCTCCAAGTGGGAACGACCGATACCAAAGCCGATTACCAGTACACTCTCCAAACTCTCAATGCCGATGATCTCTACAAATATGGTCCCCTCTTCGAAGAAAAGTTAAAAACGCTCAAAACGATTACTTCTGTCGTGAGCGATTTAGATGTCAAAGAACCCCAAGCCAGAGTGGAGATCTTAAGAGATCGCGCCTCTTTGTATGGGATCACCGCAGAACAGATCGAAAACGCCTTCAACCTCGCCTATGCGACGAGCAACTTGACTCCCATTAACACCCCCAGTTATCAGTATTATGCGATCATGGAGACCTTCCCCCATTTCTACCGCAATCCTGAAAACTTCCGGCAGATCTGGTTTCGCAATCTTCAAAATGAAATGGTCCCCTTCTCTGCTATTACCAAAGTCACAGAGGATCTAGGCCCTTTGAGCGTCAACCACATCAATGGACTCCCCTCCTCGACAATCTCCTTTAACATCGCCCCTGGCGCCGCATTAGGGCAAGCGCTAAATGATGTCGAAAAACTAGCCGCTCAGATCCTCCCTGAAACCGTTACCGGCTCAGTGCAAGGGGGTGCAAACGTCTTTAAGACCTCTTTTGCCAACCTCAAATACCTGATGTGCATCAGCTTCTTCATCGTCTACATCATCCTAGGGATCCTCTATGAAAACTTCTTCCCCCCCTTCACCGTGATGTCGACGCTGCCTCCCGCTGCTCTCGGTGGGTTGTTAAGCTTGCTTCTGTTCGGCCAAACATTGTCTCTCTACGCCGTGGTCGGCTTCATCATGCTTCTCGGGATCGTTCTCAAAAACGGAATCATCATGATCGACTTCGCTAACGACTCCCGTCTGCACGAGGGAAAGGGAATCCACGATGCGATCTTCCACGCCTGCATGGTCCGTTGCCGCCCCATCCTCATGACCACATTTGCCGCCCTCATGGGTGCCCTCCCGATTGCGCTCGCGATCGGCGGCGCCACAGCGAAGAGCCGCCAGTCCCTCGGCATCGTGATCGTCGGCGGGCTCTTATTTTCCCAAGTCATGACCTTGTACTTGACCCCAGTCATCTACACCTACATCGAAGAGCTCCATCAAAAGCTCACCCGCAAGAAAGAAGAGGGAGAGAGTGAAGGAGGCGGTGGTGGAGAAGAGGGTAAGGAAATGGTCTAGCTCGCTAGGAGTCCATTCTTGCATATACAATTTCACCACAGAGAGGGGAAACCACAGAGAGAAAATTCATAACTGTCTACATCACAAGATTTTTTCCAAACCTAAAAAACCCATACTCAGTGGTTAGGGGCGGGGGTGGAAGGCGTCGAAGGCTTGGGAGAGGCGCTGACTGCTGATGTGGGTATAGCGATCGGTGGTGGCGATGCTCGCGTGGCCGAGTAGCTCTTGGATGATGCGGAGATCGGCTCCATTTTCGAGGAGGTGGGTCGCAAAAGAGTGGCGGAGGGTGTGGGGGGAGATCCGCTTGTGGATCCCAGCCTGTTTTGCATAGTCTTTGATCTGCTGCCAGATCGCTCCCCTTTGGATCCGCTGTCCCCTTTGTCCGAGAAAGAGGGCGTCTTCTTTGCCTTTGCGAAAATGGATGAGATAGTGATCGATCGCATCGACCGCGCGCTTTGCGATCGGGACGATCCGCTCTTTATTCCCCTTACCCCGCACGCGCACCACCTCATCGCCGACATCGTGTAAATTCAGCCCACATGCCTCTGAGACTCTGAGCCCTGAGGCATAGATCACAAGGAGAATCGCCCGATCGCGTGCACCCTGTAGAGTGGAGGGATCAGGTTGCTGTAAGAGGGCCTCGACCTCTGTGGAGGTAAGGACTTCAGGGATGAGCTGCCACATCTTGGGAGAGTCGAGATGTAGTGTGATGTCTTTCTCGACCAGACCCTCTCGCTTTAGAAAGCGGAAAAACATCTGGAGCGCGACGAGTGCGCGGCAGATCGAGCTCGTCGCCTGTTTTTTCCGCTTTTTTTCAGAGAGAAAGGCGATGATGTCCTCTTCCTGGAGGATAGCGGGGTGGGAGTGTTTGAGGGAATGGAGAAATTGTGCGAGGTCGCGCCCGTAAGCGAGCAAGGTGTTCTGAGAGAGACCTTTTTCGGCGCTTAGATGGAGGAGAAACTCATCGACTAGGTTTTGCATCGGGTTTTACCATAAAACCCTATGGTAGCGTATGAGGGATTAGGAAAGAAGCGCTTCGAGTTTATCTGCGTCTCTTTCTTTAAAATACAAGAGGTGTTTTCTCAGCTGTTTATAGGCTACGTGTTTTTCGTCACTCTTCCACAAATCGCTCAGTGCTGTTTTCAGTCCCTCAATGGCGCTCGGGCTCCAATAGCTCTTTTCTTTGTCAGCGCGATCTCTCTCTTGCTTAATGAGATCTGAAATGAGCTGCATTTGTAGCGCTTTTTCTTTCGCTGATTCAGAATGGGTATGGCCGTATTCTCTCCAAAAGAGGTGCGCCGTCTTCTTGGCAGCGCGGAACAGGTGTTCTGTCCTATCGGCCTTTTCAAGGTCGTTCTTCGCGAGTTCTCTGACTTCAGTGCGCACGATTTTCTTTGCCTTAAGTCCTTTTAAATACTTATCGTAAATGGCACGTCGGTCTTTTTTAGACAACTGCTCGAAGCGCTCCATCTTCTTATCATCGGAAAGAGCTGTGCCCTCTAATTCTTTTTTAAATGTTTTTAAAGAGGGGTGATTTGCCTCCCACTCCTCTTCCTTGGTACTGGCGATGCAATAAGACGCTACCGCTAAAATGAGCCCCAAAAGACCGACGACTGCGCTCGAGATCAATGAGTGCAAGTCGATATGTCCTTCTAATGCAAGCGCCATAGAGGCAGAGAGCGAACCTGTCATCAACGTTCCCATGAGGACAGCGAATTTCTTATCGTATATCCCCGGTTTCCCTTCTGCTTTCCAAGCCTCATACAGAGCATTGGCACCGCGTATAAATAGCAAAGTAGAACAGACGATAGTGAGACCAATTGCGAAGGCCTGTCCTAAGGGGCTTACCGCCACCAACCCGAGAATTCCGCTGATGAATCCCATGGTCGCAATAGTGATCAATGCGCTGTGGATGCGCTTCTGTTTGGTATTTTGTTGGACGACTCGCCCCTTTAATTTAGCAAATTCTACCTCTGCAGCCTTTTTAACGACTGTATCTTCAGACTTTAATCTTTCCTTCAAACCTCTTTGCGCTGCTTGCGAGATCCGCTTCGCCGTGTCTACATCTGCGATTTGGGAAAATTTCTGTATTTTTCTCTCTGCGCGCTCCGTCTCACTCTTTTGAAAGCCCATCAAGGCCAATAGATCCCATTCCTTGTCACCGAGCTTATTGAGCTTATTTTGAAACTTTTCAGCCGCTGCTCCCTCTAATCCCATTTCGCTCAAACAACGTTTTTGAATGGGCTTTAACTGCTCTTCTGATATCCGGAACAGAGCTTTAAACCCATCTTTTACTTGAGTGTGAGACAAAGTGTTTTTGTCTTGGCGTTGGTAATTTAGAAATTTTCTGGTGATCCGGTTCAGCCCTTTCTCTCGCATCTTCTGGCGTAATTGCTCTTGTTGTTCCGGTGTGAGGTTCCTCTTTATCTTTTTCCTCTTAGCATTCACATCTGTACAGGCTTTTTTCTGAAAGAGCTCGAATAATTTGACATCGTCTTTTTCCTGCCCTATTTTATTAGACCACTGAAAATCCTTGAATAAGAGATAGGAAGACTTAAGCGCTCCCAAGGCAGAACCGATCGAAAATAAAATACTGGCGATGCGCTCTACCCAATAACAAGCGCGTCCTAAAATGGTCTCTGCGTCAGGTGCGACATCGATATCGCGAAAATGAGCGGGGATGTTGATCCACGGCATGATACAATAAGCCACTTCCTCCAACAAGCTCACTACCGTGCTCACGAGATCATAGGCAGAGCTTAGCACCCCTTTTCGATCTTCCTTCACATTTTTTTTGAGCGCGCGCACTTCTTCCTCAAGGGCGATAAGCCCCCTCAGCATACCGACATAACTCCTTACCCCTGAAAACTCATAGGCCATCTCCTCATTCGTATCGGCAGCTCCCATCCCGAAATAAAAGGCCGATGTCATCTCTTCGGTAGCTTCCAGCTCTAGCTCTGCAGGATCTTCCTCGCAATGGACCCATGCCTTGAGCAGTTTCCCCAAATCTTTGAGCTGTTTGTCGTCTAATTGCGCGATTTTTTCTTTAGATCCTTTGAGGGCATTAGCTTCTTTGATGAGTTTTTGAGCGGATTCAATATGCGCAGGATTAACCGAAGCCGCTTTCTTGCGTCGGTGTGCAACCCCCAGGTGCATAATAGGTGCTATGTTTGGCAGAGCGTTATTTGGCATACTATTTTATTTAAATCGCTTCTTTATTAAGTTATTATAATCTTATTATAAAACAATTTTAAAGGCTTTGCAACAGTAAATTAACCCATAAAACCGTAAATAACTAGTAATTAGAACTTTAAAAAACAAATTATAACATATAGAGCTAGAGTCACATAAATCAAAAAACAACTACAGAGAGGAATGCTGAATCTCACCACAGAGAGGAAATTTTTTAATATAAATCTCCTCTCTGTGGTGAGATTACATCTATTCAGAATGGAATGATGGGGAGCTAGGTTATTTTCTCTTCTTACGCTGGATTAATTCGTTTTTGACCTGTTGCCTTAAAAAGCCCCGGCCTGTTGTATCGCTGCAGATCTGCTCGAAATAGCCCATGTGTTTTGCCAGGGTTTCAAAGGTGGTTTTTTCTCCATTTTTCAGTCTTCGGAAGCGTTGGTTCAATTTATCGACAGCTTCTTCCTCCCACTCCCCCTCTTGCTCTGTAATTAGATCCAAAAGCTGTTGGAGCTTAAGGGCTTCTTTTGTTATCTCTTCAGAATGGGTCCGTTCAGCATACTTCCAGAAGATCCGCGTCGTCTTTTTAACAGCGCGCAGGAGAGGCTCCCCTTTCTCCTCATTGAGCTCTTGTGCGGTAAATGTAAAGCTACTTTGTGGCTTCTTCGCAGTCTTTAAAGAGCGATTATAAATCGCCTTTCTATCTGCCTTCGAGAGTTGCTTGAACCGTTTAAAAACCTCTTCATCTTCGAGGTTTTCCTTCCTTAATTCTTTAGAAAACCGCTTTAAAGAAGGGTGGGTCCTGTTCCATTCATCTTCTTTGTAGGTAGCGATTAAGAAAGATGTCATTGCTGCGATGAATCCGATCAAGCAAATGACACCTGATACGATCAGATCAGAAGGATTGAGTTTATATAGGATGCTCAGGGCACTCGCTCCACCGAATGAGGCGAGCATAAACGCGCCTAAGCCAGCGGCGAATTCCTTATCGTAGATTCCGGGTTTGCCTGCGGAGGTCCACGCCCCATGGAGCTCATACCCGTCTAAGGCAAGCATCGCCAAAGCAATGAGAATAGAAATGACGGTTAGAGCGATCGCGCCTCCTGGGGTTACAGCAATCGCACCAAATAGCGCGAGAAAGCTAACAATCGATAGGGAAAGGCCGGTGCTTGAAATGGCCAGCACGGCACTTTGGATCAGCATGTTCTTCGTGTTGCCTTGCAGCACGCGCCCTTTCAAGCTAGAGAGCTCTTCTCGAGCCGCCTCTCTGATCGCTCCCTTTTGCCTTAATCGCTCGCTTAAACCCCGGTGTGCGGCATCTGTAATTAATTTCACATTAGGTGCGCCTGCGACACGGGAAAATCGCGCCTGTTTGCGCTCCGTGCGCTCTTTCTGACTTTGCTGAAAGCCGATTAGAGCGAGCGTATCCCATTTCATTTTTTTGATTCGAGAATGCGCCCTTTCTGCCCTTTCTCCCTCTAGACCGAGCTCCTGAAAAATTGACTTTAGGCTGCTCTCTTCGTTACCTGATTTTCTAAGGGCCTTAAACAGAGCTTCAAACCCTTTGCGCGCTTTGGCGTAGGAAAGATCCTCGTTATCTTTAAGGAATTTTTTAGTCACGCGGTGAAGCCCTTTCTCCCGCATCTCTTGCCGGATCTCTTTAAACTGCTTCGTTTTGTCGCTTAATTTTTTGAGTTTTACGCTCGGATCGGAAGAGACCTTTTTTTGGAAAAATTTAAATAAGGCGCGATTTCCCTCGATCCCACTGACCTCTTTGCGCCACTGGATGTCCTTAGTGAGGAAGAAGAGTGAGCGCACGGCAAAACCTGCCTTCAGCACGGCGAGCGCGCCGTTACCGATGGTCCCCAAGTAGTAGCAGGCCTGTCCTAAGGCAGTTGTCGCATTTGCCGAGGTATCGAGTTGATTTAAGTAGGCAGCGATTTGGGTCCCCCGGTAGCCGAAGTAGAAGGCTCCTGCCACTGATTGGGCGACGCCTCTAATCGTATCGATAACAGACTCGAAAATCCCCTCTCGATCCCCTGTTTTTATCCCTTTTTTAAGACGGCGTGAAGCCCTTTCAGCAGCGATTGCCCCCATAAACAGGTTCAGACAGGTCGGCACCCCGGCAAACTGCGCTGCCACGGAATCGGGCAATAGATCGCGGACCCCCATGGAGATATCTGAAGCTACGTAATCCACAGCCTCCATAGTCAGATGATGCGGCTTTGCCCCTTTCGCATGGGCATGGGTCCAAGAACGGACTAATGTTTTTAAATCTTTGAGCTGATCATCACTTAACCTGCTTAGGTTAAGGGCATTGTCTCTAATGAAGTCGATTTTTTTTGAATATTTGGGAGCGGAAGGAGTCAAAGGAGCCTTAGACTCAGTTCTTAATTGGTATGCTTTAGTAATGCTTTTATCTATTGCATTCATAATTAATTAACAGAATATTAACATCCCCATAACAAAATTATATAACAGAAAACTTTAAAAAATCAACAAAAACCAACTTAAAAACAGAAAGCTTTTATAATCAACTCATTGCGCTAGTTTCTTCTTAAAAACACGGTCTACCCCCTCTCAATTGTCAAAAAACTGATTTTTCAGGTAATTTCCCCTACTCGAAGCTCATCGAAGAAATTCAACAAAAGAATTCCTACGCAAAAACACGCCAAAAACACAGAACATAAAAGTTTATTCCATATAGTAAATAAGTAAATGCGTAACATACTTTGTTTTAATTAGTTAAATAACCAATTTTAGTTGTGATGAAAATCGCAGAACAATTAAAATCGTGCTCGTAACGCAAAAGTATTAGCTCTTGAAACCAACAAAGTTAAGAAAATAATTCGGAGGAATTTAGGTTATGGGAAGCAATAAAATCGCTCTATCTGCAGAGTACTTCGGGGGATCTGTCAACAAAAAAGCTATGGATCAATTGGACAGAACCGAACGAAGAGCCGCTGGAAGAATGTTAGATAGCAAACTCGTATATTTGAAAGAAAAGCACGGCTATACCGACATCGGTATCTGGTTCCGTCAAACAACTATCGGTAAATGGGTATGCAGCACTGACAAAAGATTAGAAAAAGCTCTTCAAGCAGATGAGAATCTCAAAGCTTTATTCGAAGCTGCTGCGAAAGTAGCAAACTTCACTGATCCCAACGAAAGGGAAAAAGTAATTCACGGATCTGACTACGGACGTGGACAACTCGCATCACAAGAAAAAGCGATGAAGGAGTTCCAAACAGCTCTTTCTAGTCGTTTAAAACAGTTGCACATCTCTTATGCAGATGTCAAAAAAGAAGATGATGGTACTGTAAATGCAGGTAAGTTCGCTACTTACGGAAAAGTATACCGCTGCGTCCTCTTGGGTGCAATGGATACGAGACTTTCTACTGCTAGAAGCCGCCTGTTTAAATCAGATGATTCGGTAGCTGGCCAGAAAAAGATAATGAAACAAGTCGTTGGGAAATTCGAAAGAAGATTCCTCCTTCAAGGTTTTGCAAAAGAGTGGGCGACACAGAAGAGCGAAAAGGTTGCTGCGAAAGATCTCAACAATCTAGTCGTAAACGGTAAAGCACTACTCAATAGACGATGGGATTCTATCCTTCGTGAAAACGAAACTAAGGAAGATTTCACAAGCAAAATTGGCACTGTCGGACTGAAGAAGTTGGATAGCAAGCAAGGCAAAAAGATCGACGAAGATCATAAGCGTTATGTCAAGGCTAAGACCGACGACAGCAAACGTGCTAAACTTGTTAAGGAATTCAAAGCGAGAATCGCGAAAGAATTGAAAGCCAAGTCTAAGCCTGCAAAAGAAGAGTTGAAGGAGATCAAAAAAGAAGTTGCTGATAGCAATGACACTATTAAATCTCAGAAGAAAGAAATGCTCAAAGCTCTGAGAGCCTTCAAAAAGCTCGATCGCAAAGAGAAAAAAGGCATGAAATCTAACTTCAAAGAAGCCGTGAAGACAGCGATTGACCGCTCTGCTGTAGACAGCAAGAAGCCTGCAGACAGACTGCAACATATCGTTGACACCTTGAAAGCGAAAAAATGTCTTGAGAAAGTAAAAGATAAGAAATTCAGCAAGACAGCTACAGCTCTCATCGCAGACCTGCAAGAGATGCAAGGTACAGCTAAAGAATCTCTTAAAGCGCATAAAAAACTCGTCAAAGACGCGAAGAAGATCAAGACTGAGAAAGGCTCTCATAAAAAGAAGCTCAGCTCAGAAAAACTTCAAAAGCGTGCTGAGAAAGAAGTAGATGCGAAAATTAAGGATGACAAGAAGCTGTATAAAGGCCTAAACGAATTCAGAGAAAACCCCAATGGGGGAGTCAAGCAATCTAGAGATCAACAGATCTTGGATGAGATGAAAAAGCTGAATAAGCGTTTTGCTTAAAGCTCCATCCGCTCGGGTAATTCCCTTGTTTAAAGGGATTTACTAGGTTCTTTCCGTGAGCTGCTCCTGGGAACAGGAGCAGCTCTTTTTTTTAGATTATTTAGATCAGGGCAACAGCTACGCTGTCGTAGAACAGCTGTCCAGTTGTGCTCAGTCTGATCCACTCCCCTTCTTTTTCTAACCATCCCTCCCTGATGAGCTCCTTTAAGGCGCGCTCCGTCTCCTCAGGCATTTTTCCAAAGCTCTGCTTAAAGCTATTCAGCTCAACCCCTTTTTTTAAACGCAGCTGGACGGCAAGCATCTCTTTGAAATGAGCCTCATCGTCTAGCCGCTCTTTAAAGTCGACGGGGAGTTCTCCTTTTTTGAGCTTTTCGAGATAGCGGTGAAAGTGGGCGCAATTAGAAAAGCGCTCCCGCTCCCAAAAACTAAAGGCAGAGGGGCCCAATCCCAAAAAGGGGCGTCCTGTCCAGTACCCTGTATTGTGACAAGAGTATTTTTCAGAGCGGGCAAAGGCAGAGATTTCATAGCGGAAAAGCCCCATCTCCTCGAGGAGGGTAACCGCTTGGTCCAGCATCTGACGGCGCACTGGATCAGAAGGGAGCCTTGCCTCTAAGGTGCTCCGGTGCTTGAAAAAGGGGGTATGGGGCTCTAGAGTGAGGTTGTAGAGGGAGAGGTGGGTGATGGGGAGAGGGCGGATCCGTTCTAGGGTGTTTTCCCAGCTCCCGAGGGTTTGATCGGGTAATTCGAACATGAGATCGATGGAAATGTCAGTGATCCCGGCCGCATGGGTGGCTAAAATCGCTTCAATGGCGCGATGGGTCCCGTGGGACCTGCCGAGAGTCAGGAGCTCTTGAGGCTGAAGCGATTGGACGCCGATGCTGACCCGATTGATCCCAGCAGCTTTATATTCTTGCATCTTTGAGAGGGTGACGTCTTCTGGGTTCGCTTCGAGGGTGATTTCGCAGTCGGGGGCGCGCGTTGCCAAGCGATCGATCTCTTGAAGCAGGCGCTGGTACTTCTCTGGAGGGAGTTTTGTGGGGGTTCCCCCACCGAAATAGATGGAGAGGATCTCTCGATCCTTTAAAGCTGAGCTTCTCAAGGCGAGCTCAGAAAGGAGCGCTTCAAAAAAGGGCTCCTTATACTCCTCTCGATCGGGCACGACGAAGAAATGGCAATAGGGGCACTTCTTCGAACAAAACGGGATGTGAAAATAAAGGCTGATGGGCGACAGCTGGACTACCAGTCATTAGCATCGGGATCTTCGAGAACCCCTCTGCGCCAACGGTTGCGGTCGCTAAAAGGATCCTCATCGTCGTCTTCCTCTGCAGCGCTTCCCCCTTCCTCGTCGACTTCCTCGGCCTCTTCACCAGAGGCGGTGGTCTCCACGTCAAAAGGTTCCGTTTCCATTTCTAAGCCAGCATCGGTAAATCCTTCCTCTGCAATATCGATATCGGGTAGACTCTGTGGCTCGTGGACGGCTTGGCGCCCTGTAGCGCGCTTAGGAGGAGTGTATTCCTCCGTTTCTCCACTTTCTTTGAGAAAGCGCAGACGGTCCCTTTCCTCACCGATCTTTTCTCTTAAAGACGAGATCTCCTCTGAGTGCTTTTGGACATCTTTCTTAGGAACAAGTCCTAATTTTTGCCATTGCTCTAGGTCTTGAAGCTCCGCCTCGAGTTTCTTTAAACGTTCGCTTTTTATGTTCATCATTCGCACCTTTAGGAGAAGGAATTCTACCGTATTCGTCTATTTACTGAACCCATTTTTTTTAGGCAACCCAAATGTAAAAAAATAATTTAATCTTTTTTACCTTGGAATAATTTAGCCCTTTATTACCACAGAGAAGAAAAACCACAGAGAGGAAATTAATATTTAAAAATTTCCTCTCTGTGGTTTTTCCTCTCTGTGGTGAAATTTATACAAGAGCTATACCCAAGTGGACTCAAAAGTTGGGTATACCACAGAATAATTTAGCCCTTTATTACCACAGAGAAGAAAAACCACAGAGAGAAAATTATACCCCGCGCGCTTAAGAATGGTGCATTTGAGCTGCGTGAAAGCTCCCGCGGTTCGGCGATCGGAAATGGGGGTTGTATTTCATCAATACTACCCCCTCTTCGACAATCTCAATCCCGGGGCTTTGGCGGGGTCCTACGGCCAACTTTTGAGCCCACTTGGGTATAGATACTAAATATTTTTTTTGGTATGGATGGGATGTTCAAGGAGTTTAAGATGGCGGGTGCTGACGATTTTTCTTATGCGAATCTCGCGAATTTGGGTGCGATCGACGCGCTCTACAAAAACTATCTTCAAAATCCAGAGAGTGTCGATCTTTCATGGCGCCATTTTTTCGATGGGATGCAGTTCGCAGAGAACTTGCTCCCGACTTTCCCCTCTCCAGAGAAAGAAGGGAGTCCCGATCTCAGGGTGCATCTTTTGGTAGAGGCTTACCGAAAGTTCGGGCATCTCTTTGCGCAGTTCAATCCGATCCTCACCCAGGTGCCACAAGAGCCTAAAGAGATTCAGCTCAAAACACTCGGGTTTGAGGAAAAGGATCTAAAGGCGCTCTTTCCGACGTGCGGCCTCTTGCCAGAGTCCGCGGCGCCCCTCGAAAAGATCATCCAGGCGCTCAAAAACACCTATTGCGCTAAAGTGGGGTTCGAGTGCACAGGACTAGAATCTAGCGAGCTCGAAGAATGGATCCAAAAGGAAATCGAGCCGAATTTTCCCTTGCATCTTACGCAAGACGATCTGATCTCTATTTTTCAACATGTCAATCGAGCCGAGCTCTTCGAGACGTTTTTGCACACGAAGTTCGTGGGGCAAAAGCGATTTTCCCTCGAGGGGTGTGAGACGATTATCCCGATGATCTCTTCTTCGATCAATCAGGGCGCAAAGGGCGGTGTCGATGAGGTGGTTCTCGGTATGGCCCACCGAGGAAGACTCAATGTGCTCGCCAATATTTTGAATAAATCCTATCGGAATATCTTTCACGAGTTCGAAGACCACTACCAACCCTCTGAATTCGAGGGGACAGGCGATGTCAAATACCACAAAGGGTTTGAAGGTCATTTGCCCACTTCTTCAGGAAGAGAGGTCAAGGTGATTCTAGTCGCCAATCCCAGCCATTTAGAGACAGTGGATGCCGTCGTCGAAGGGATCGTGCGGGCTAAGCAAGAAATAAAGTCGAAAGAGATCGGAAAGAAGAGCACCGTTCCCATTTTGATCCACGGAGATGCGTCGATCGCGGGACAGGGAATCGTCTACGAGACATTACAACTCTCAAAACTCAATGGTTACAGCACGGGAGGCACGATCCATTTCGTGATCAACAACCAGATCGGCTTCACCACTCTCCCGAAAGATACGCGCTCGACCCGTTATTGCTCTGAGATCGGACGGGCCTTTGGCTGCCCTGTCTTTCACGTCAATGCAGAAGATGTGAAAAGCTGTGTTCGGGTGGCGCATCTTGCGATCGAAATCCGGCAAAAGTTCCATTGCGATGTGATCATCGACATTCTCTGTTACAGAAAATATGGGCACAATGAAAGCGATGAACCGACATTCACACAGCCTGTAGAATACGATCTGATCAAGCGCAAGCCCCCCATCCGAGAGATCTTCCGCGACCAACTGGTAGCAGAAGGTGTGTTGACAAAAGAACAGTCTGATTTTTTTGAGACGCAGTTTAAAGCCGATTTGCAACAAGAGCTCGAGGCGGTCAGTTCCATTGTTCCCAAAGATCCTCCGACTGCGGCGTCTCCTGGAGAGGCACCTGTGTTTCAGACAGCGGTCCCAAGGGACCGTTTACTGCTCTTGAGTGAAAAGTGCTGCTCTCTGCCTGAAAATCTGCGGGTTCATCCCAAAATCCAGCGCCTCTTACAAGAGAGGCTCAAAATGATGCATGCAGACAAAGCAACGCCTTCAATCGACTGGGGGATGGCAGAGACCTTAGCCTATGCGACTCTTTTAACGGATAAGATCCACGTGCGCATCTCTGGACAAGATGTGCGCCGGGGCACCTTTTCCCATCGCCATGCCGTCCTCGTCGATCAAGTGAAGGGAGAGCGGTATTTCCCCCTCTCTCATCTCGATTTAGCTCAGGCCCCTTTCGATATCTTTAACTCCCCTCTTTCAGAATATGCGGTCTTAGGCTTTGATTTTGGCTATAGCCTTGCTTACCCTCAGTCGCTCGTGATCTGGGAAGCGCAGTTCGGCGATTTTGTAAATGGCGCGCAGATTACGATCGATCAGTATATCTCCTCTTCTGAACAGAAATGGAACCTCCGCTCGAACCTGACGCTGCTCCTCCCTCACGGCTATGAGGGGCAAGGCCCTGAACACAGCTCCGCGCGTCTCGAGCGCTTTTTACAGCTCTCAGCGCAGGAGAATTTAAGAATAGCTAACTGCTCTACCCCAGCACAGCTGTTCCACTTGCTGCGCCTACAGGGCCACCGCAAGGAAAAGAAACCCCTCATTCTCTTCACTCCAAAAGCACTTTTGCGCCATCCTGCCTGTCTATCTTCTGTCGATGACTTGACAGAGGGGCACTTTAAAGAAGTGCTCGATGATCTGAAGAACCCCCTGCAACCCCGAAGGGTGCTCTTTTGCAGCGGCAGGGTGTTTTACGATCTGATCGAGGAAAGGGAGAAGAAAAACCGCTCCGATGTCGCCATCGTTCGGATCGAGCAGCTCTATCCCTTCCCCCAAGAGCAGATTCAGCTGCTTTTGAAAAAATACGCCAGCGCTCAAGAGATCGTCTGGGTACAAGAAGAGCATCAAAACATGGGCGCCTGGGAGTTCATCCACCCCCATTTCAATGAACTCCTCGGCGTCAAAGAGAAGGTCTCCTACGCGGGAAGAGTACCGAGCGCAGCCGCCGCAGCAGGTTCGCACCACCTGCATAAAAAACAGCTCGAAACATTGTTACAAAACGCCTTTAACGAGAAAACTCTATGAAAGTCGAAATTAAAATCCCCAGCATGGGAGAATCGGTTTCAGAAGCGGTCATCAGTGCCCTCTTAAAACCGACGGGTAGCGTTGTGAAACGCGATGAAGAGATCCTCGAGTTAGAGACGGATAAGGTCAACCAAGTCCTCTATGCGCCGCAAAGCGGTGTTCTGACACTTACAGTACAGGTCCAAGAGACAGTGAAAATCGGCCAAGTGATCGGCTTTGTCGATACAGAAGCTGCGGGAACTCCTGTCCCTGAGAAAGAGCCGGTAAAACCCGCTCCCACACCAGAACCCCCTAAACCCACTCCTTCCCCGACACCTTCCAAGGAAAGTGCGCGGGTCATGGTACCAGAATTTGTGGCGAACATACAAAAACCTCAAGCCCCCTCGCCTCAACCCCCAAAACCTCTCCCGCCCACCGGAGAACAAAGACAAGTGCGCAAAAAGATGAGTTCGCTGCGCAAAGTGATCGCCACGCGCCTTGTCGAAGTCAAAAATACAACGGCGATGCTGACGACCTTCAACGAAATCGACATGTCTGCGATCATCGAGATCCGCAACCGAGAGAAAGACAATTTCCAGAAGAAGCATGGAGTGAAACTCGGCTTCATGTCGTTCTTCATCAAAGCGGTCGTCGCCGCTCTCAAAGCGATCCCCGAGATCAATGCCTATATCGAAGGGGATGAGATCGTCCAGCTCAAGACATTCGACATCAGTGTCGCCGTCTCGACAGAGAAGGGGCTGATGGTCCCCGTCGTGCGGGGCTGCGATCAGATGCATTTCGCCGAGATCGAAAAAGCGCTCGAGACCTATGCTAAAAAAGCGCGCGACGGGACACTTGCGATCGATGATTTGCGCGGGGGCAGCTTTACGATCACAAACGGGGGCGTCTTCGGCTCTCTGCTCTCCACACCGATCCTCAATCCCCCACAGAGTGGGATCTTAGGGATGCACGCGATTGTAAAACGGCCCGTTGTCGTTCAAGACGCAATCGTCATCCGCCCGATGATGTACACCGCTTTGAGCTATGACCACCGGATCGTCGATGGGAAAGAGGCAGTTTTATTTCTCGTACATTTAAAGCAGAGCCTAGAGGACCCCTCTCGCCTGCTCCTCAATCTCTAAAAGGAGAGGGTATGGAACGGTTTGCTATCGCTGTCATCGGATCAGGACCTGGCGGGTACGTCGCAGCAATCCGCGCTGCCCAATTGGGATTTAAGACAGTCTGTATCGAAAAAGATGCTCCTTTGGGAGGCACTTGTCTCAATGTCGGCTGTATCCCCTCCAAAGCGCTCCTCCACTCTTCAGAGATCTACGCACAGTGCTACAAAGGCCTATTGGAACACGGCATTGGCCTCACGGGCTGCTCTTTAGATTTTGGAAAGATGATGGGGCGAAAAGAAAAGATCGTCTCTTCTTTCAACACAGGGATCGCCGCTCTCTTTAACAAAAATAAAATCACGAGAAAAGAGGGACTTGCCTCTTTTATCGACCCCCACACGCTTAAGATCCAAGGAAAAGCATCGACCGAAGAGATCCAAGCAGACCACATCATCTTGGCCACGGGATCGGAGCCGATTCCCCTCCCCTTTCTCCCCTTCGATGAGAACAAAATCCTCTCTTCGACAGGAGCGCTCGCGCTCAAAAAAATCCCTAAAAAAATGCTCGTCGTAGGCGCTGGGGTCATCGGCGTTGAGCTCGGCTCCGTCTACGCGCGTTTGGGAACAGAAGTCATCTTCATCGAGTTTCTCGAGCGGATCTGTCCCACATTAGACGAATCGATTTCCAAAGAGTTCAAAAAGATCCTCGAAAAACAGGGCCTGCGCTTCCACCTCTCCTCGAAGGTCACTTCTGCTAAGATCCAGGGCAATGAGGTTACGCTCTCTGTGCAACTCCCCGATCAGTCCATGCAAGAGATGACAGCGGACACCGTCTTGGTCTGTATCGGCAGAAAACCCTACACCACAGGGCTCTGTCTCGAAAAGGCGGGGATTACTCCCAACCCTAAGGGATTTATCCCGATCGATGGGCAGTTCCGCACTTCAGACCCCACTATCTTCGCCATCGGAGATATCGTCGATGGTCCGATGCTTGCCCACAAAGCCTCTGAGGAGGGAGTTGCAGTCGCAGAGATCCTCGCCGGACTGCGCCCCAAAATCGAATACGCAGCGATCCCCAACGTCGTCTACACCCACCCTGAAGTAGGCACCGTTGGCCTGACAGAGCAGGAGGCGAAACAGGCCGGGCTCTCAGTTAAAACCGGCACCTTTTCATTTAGAGCTAACTCGCGCGCCCGTTGTACAGGGGAAGAAGAGGGATTTGTGAAGATGATTGCAGAAGAAAAGACGGGAATCCTGGTTGGAATCCACATTTTGGGGGCACACGCCTCTGAACTCATCGCAGAGGGGGCCCTTGCCATCCAAAAGAGGGCGACTGTCGCAGACATCATCCACACACCCCACGCGCACCCGACCCTATCGGAGGCGCTGAAGGAAGCTGCGCTCGCAGTGGAAAAGCGCGCTCTGCATAGTTGATTCTATTTTGCTTAAAAGTTAGTGAGAAAGGAACCACAGAGAAGGGAAACCACAGAGAGGAAATTTTTTATATGAATTTTCTCTCTGTGGTTTCCCTTCTCTGTGGTGCTTCTCTTCCCCTTGTATTAGCTTAGGGAGGCGAATTTTCCTCTTAAACGACCCTTCTGCTGCAAATGGAAATTATCGATGAGCTCGTTGATCTTCTGAACGAATTGAGCGGAGTCATTTTCCTGGAAAAATTTCCTCAAACCCTGCGGGGAATAGGAAGCGGCAACGAGTTTGTCTAAAAGCACTTTTGCTCGTTCAGCGCTCTCTTCCATACCACAGCGCGTGCTATGTTCAAATAAGGAATCAACGATTGCTTTCCATTCAGAGGCGAGGGTCAACTGCGCTTCTCTTTTCGTCGGCTGCTCTGTCAGAGGAGGGCATAGAGGAAACTCCATCCACTGAATGCCGTAATTGATAATGTCCTGTTTCGATTCAATATTCAATTTCTCAAGCATGGCTTGGGTGACTCCCAATTCCTGATAATCCTTTTCACAATTCAGTCCGAGCTCTGGAAAGGCGGGAAACTCAAAAGCCCACGCCGCTTCCAGCTCACTTTGTAACTGTTGTAAGGCAGTGAGTTTATTACAGTGAGGCATACTCCAATTGCCACCCCATGGCTGACAAAATAATTGCCTCATATTTACATCGTCGAGCTGAATTTCGTAGTTAAAACGCAGAATTTCCCATAATCGGGAAGTGTGGCTGCCGCAGAGATCGATGTGTTTTCCAATTGAATCGATAAACTTGGAACAATATTCAATCTTTTCTATACGGTGTAACTCATGAAGGAGATGCTGAATGCAAACCAGAGTCTTTACACGCGAGAGAACTTCCAGACAAGGAGTAAGCGAGCTATTATACCTCAGAGAATAAGCTTCTAAGCATTGTTGAAACTTTGGGATGGGCACCTTTTTTTGCAATGTTTGTATCCATTCCACTTGGCAGCGTTCTTCGACTGCTTTTTCTATGAGTTCAAGAACTCCTAAAGTCGATTCAAGTGCATCCAGAGGATAAGAAGAGAGGCAAGGCGCTCCCAGCTCCCAAAATTTCAACAACCCATCTTCTCGATAATAAGTAAAACAGTCTGAGCCTTCCACTTGAGAACAGTTGACGGGTGTTTTTCTATCCCCAACTAAACGCTGACCAGGCATGTCGCTTAAGTTTGTTTGACAATGATATTCATTAGTTTTTTTCCTAATCCTCAAATAAGGCAACCCTTCATCATCGACTGAATTTATATAAATAAGGTCATTTGTCACTTTCATATCACAGAACACTTGTTCGCTAACACTGGTACTAACCCAACCTTCCGAAGATGTTAAATAATTGTAAATTAAAATAGATGCCGCCTCCTCATATGGCTCAGGCTTTCGGCTTCCAAAAATAGCAATGCAGTCATTTTCGACTATTAAGCCCTTAATTTTCACATTAGATATCATCCAACTGGCAGCAAATTGGATTTCATTAAGAACCTCAGTACTTAAATCTAGATAAACTAGCTGTTTCTGACAAAATAGCCGTTTGTCAGAAGTCATCAAATAAATCAGACCATTGTATCGAGCAAAAAAATCAATTTCTCCGACAGCGTAGTCCTTACGTTCTATGACCACCCCAGGATCACTGCATTTTCGCTCCTCAATGGTGTTGGAAGAAAAAGGTAATGTATAGAGCTTGCCATCATTTTGGATCTGAAAATGCCGACAATTTTTGATCACATCAATCTGCTCGCGCTTTTCGAGATCCCAGATCACGAGCTCTGAATAAACCTTAGAATAACTTATTGCATAGGGAGGGCAGAGCTCTAATCGGTCCACTGATTCCTGCTGTCCTAAAATAGCAATAGGGGCATTTTTAGAAATCCTGTAATCCCAAATAGAGATTTCCCCATTCTCTTTTGCCACATAGACTAATGAACTCCCCTTTTGCTTTTTAAAGTCACAAACATTCCTACCTAGATCCAAAAGCGTGCTAGAGGGACATCTCTTCTCGTGAACATTTTTGAAAATATTTTCTTGAATTAGCTGCGTACCCTTTCGACAGAACTCGATAGGGCGCAGGTACTGGTACTCGGCAAGGTTTAGGCACAGGACTTTAAGCTGTTCATAAATGACAGGGTAAAGTTTTTTAATAGAAGACTTCCAATAGAGTGGATCAGAACAAATGCAGCTATAAATATGGGTGTTCGTGCGGGCAAAACGGGAAGCATCAGCCTCGGATAAATAGGTACAAACCAATTGCCATAATCCTAATGGGACCCCCTCAGGAACGGATGAAACCTCTAGAGCTGAATCTAAATACACGCCAGGGCTGCTTTCTCTGCTTCTATTATTTACTAGACCGGACATACAAAAACCTCAATCTTAATATTATTTAAAATAAATTATAAAAAAAACAACAAGTTAAAACAAAGTTATTAAAAAATTCACAAATAAAATTAACAGGACATTAGGATGGATAGGATGCTTTTTCCATTATCCTGTCCATCCTAGGGCTTGTTAATTTTTATAATAGCCTCAATAAAAAAATGTTCATCCTAGAGGAAATTTTTTATATGAATTTTCTCTCTGTGGTTTCCCCTCTCTGTGGTGCTTCTCTTCCCCTTGTATTAGCTTAGGGAGGCGAATTTTCCTCTTAAACGACCCTTCTGCTGCAAATGGAAATTATCGATGAGCTCGTTGATCTTCTGAACGAATTGAGCAGAGTCATTTTCCTGGAAAAATTTCCTCAAACCCTGCGGGGAATAGGAAGCGGCAACGAGTTTGTCTAAAAGCACTTTTGCTCGTTCAGCGCTCTCTTCCATACCACAGCGCGTGCTATGTTCAAATAAGGAATCAACGATTGCTTTCCATTCAGAGGCGAGGGTCAACTGCGCTTCTCTTTTCGTCGGCTGCTCTGTCAGAGGAGGGCATAGAGGAAACTCCATCCACTGAATGCCGTAATTGATAATGTCCTGTTTCGATTCAATGTTCAATTTCTCAAGCATGGCTTGGGTGACTCCCAATTCCTGATAATCCTTTTCACAATTCAGTCCGAGCTCTGGAAAGGCGGGAAACTCAAAAGCCCACGCCGCTTCCAGCTCACTTTGTAACTGTTGTAAGGCCTCGAGTTTATTAGAATGAAGCATGCTCCAGTTATAACCCCATGGCTGACAAAATAATTGCCTCATATTTACATCGTCGAGCTGAATTTCGTAGTTAAAACGCAGAATTTCCCATAATCGGGAGGTGTGGCTGCCGCAGAGATCGATGTATTTCCCAATCGAATCGATAAACGTCGCGTTATACTTAATTTTTTCTATACGATGTAATTCATGAAAGAGATGCTGAATGCAAACGAGAGTCTTTACGCGCGAAATCACATCGAGAGAGGGGGTAGAGCAGCCGTTATACCTTAGAGAATACGTTTCTAAGCAGTGTTGAAACTCTGGGATAGGCAACTTTTCGAGCCATAGGGGTGCGCGTTCTTTGATTACTGTTTCTGTAGTTTCGAGACTTTTTAAAGTCGATTGAAGAGTGTCCAGAGGATAAGAAGAGAGGCAAGGCGCATCCAGCTGCCAAAGTTTAAATAACCCATCTTCTAGAGAATGAGTAAAACAATCTGTCCCCTCTGCTTGAAAATAATCGACAGATGCTTCCTTATTCCCAGGCTTGTCGCTTAACGATGCCAATCCATTATAGTCCTTAGTATTTTCTTCAAAGGATAACCCCCTGATAAGTTGACCATTCACTGGATCATTAAAATAAAATGATTGGTAAAAAAGACCATTTATTATTTCCGCACTGCCTAACGTACAGAGTTCATATTGGCAACGCTTCCAATCTTCATCTGAAGATTTTAAATCCTTGTAATAGCGAAAATCCAATGGCCAACCTAGCGATCGATTCTGTTTAGCTTCTCCAAAAACAGTAATGTACCCATTTTTGACTATCAAGCCACGGACTCTCATCTCAGATAATTCGTCAAGAGGGCGAGCAAATGAAAATTCTTCACGAACACCACTACTCAAATTTTGACAAAATAGCCGTTTAGCAGAAGTCATCAAATAAACATGCCCCTTGTATTGAGCAAAAAAATCAATTTTCCCTACAGAGTAGTCCTTACATTCTATGACCACTTCCGGATTACTTAATTCTCGCGTCTCAATAGAACTAGAAGAAACGGGCACTGTATAGAGTTTGCCATCGTTTTGGATCTCAAATTGCCAACACTTTTCGATTTTGCCAATCCGTTGTCGCTTTTCAAGATCCCAGACCATCAGTACGCCATTTTCACAATAAGTTGCTGCATAAGGTGGGCAGATTTCTAGTCGAAAAACGGATTCATGCTCTCCCAAAATAGCAATGGGCTCACATTTGGAAATGCTGTAATCCCAAATAGAGAGTTCTCCATTATCTTTTGCCACATAGACCAATGATGTCCCTTTTTGCTTTTTAAAATCACAAACATTGATACCTAGATCCAAAAGCGTGCTAAAGGGACATCTATTCTCGTCAACATTTCTGAAAATGTTTTTTTGAATGAGCTCGGTACCCTGTTTACATAAATCGATAGGAGTTAGACCCGGAGTCTTAATAAGCTTCTCGTAGATGACGGGGTGGAGTTTCTTAATAGAGGTAGTCCAGTAAAAGGGATTAGAACCGATGGATCTATAAACATGGGTGTTTGTACACGCAAGACTCAAAGCATCAGGCATGCGTAAATAAGAACAAATCACTTGCCAGAAGTCTAATGGTACCATGTGAGGAACGGATGAATCCTCTACAGCTGAATCTAAACACACGCCAGGGCTCCTTTCAGGGCTGCTTTCTCTGCTTCTATTATTTACTGGACTAGACACACAAAAACCTCAATTTCAATATTAATCAAACTAAATTATAAAAAAACACAAGTTAAAACAAAACTATTAAAAACATTTATAAACAAACATAAAATAAAACTAATAATGCAGTAGAAGAGGGAAACCTGTAAAGTCCGTCGAGGTGGGGAAAGGAAATGATAGGAAGGATAAAATGATATAAATGATGGAAGATTTTTTTTCGCGCAAGCGATGAAGGCGCACCTCCAAAGAGCACCTATTCAGCCCCCTCGGGGGCTGAATAGGTGCTCTTTGGAGGTGCGCCAATCCCTATCATTCATATCATTTCCTTGTACTCGCACTAAACGACTTTGCAGGTATCCTGACCTGCCTCTACTCTACTATTAATTTTTATAATGGTCTCAATGAAATAATGTTTCTCTTATTCAGACTTGCATGACAAAGTAGACGAAACCCAAAATCTTAGGGTTCGTCTACTTTTAAGCCACGTGCAGTATCGATGAAAGGAAGAGCCCTAGTAGCTCTGCGATTTGCCGCAGCCGCAAGACCCTTTCGCGTTGGGATTGCTGATCTTGAAGCCTGAGCCATTGAGTCCATCGACGAAATCGATCTCAGAGCCGAGAAGGCGAGAGACTAAGGCGTTATGGACGTGGATGTCGACACCGTGAGAGGGAAATACCTGGTCTTCTTCCTCTGCTTTTTCAGAATAATCGAGGACGTACTCGAATCCACTGCAGCCTGCAGCGCGGTCCCCAAAGCGTAAGCCCCAGCCCGCTTTCCCCTCTTCTTCGAGGATTTTGCGGAACTTTTCCGCAGCGCGTTTGGTCATGGAGATCGTAGAGAGATCGGTTTTTTCTGCTAAAATCGCATTTAACCGCTCGACCATTTCATCGATGTCGCTCTCCGTAAAGCCATGGCTGAGCATCCCTGCCTCTAAAGTCTCCCAAGTCGCCGCACCACATCCGACGCAGTGCAAGCCTCGGTTCGTCATCTCCTGACCGAGTTTTTGGCTCTTTCCTGGAAAGCGAGAGAAGATCTCCTCGATCGTCATCTCTTTGTGAACTTTTTCTTCCATAGTCATAAACCCTCAATATTTAATTTTAACGCATCCACCGCGGATCTTACACTGGCAAGCGAGCCGCTCGCACCCTTCATCCCCTAAAAAATCTTTTTCCTCTTGGGTAAACTCAGAGAGGTTCTGCATCCCTTCGACGACTTCGATGACGCACGTCCCACACACTCCCTCTGTACAGGCAAAAGGAACGCCTGCCTCCTCGCAGAGCTCTTGAATCGGGCTGTCCTCCTCAAGATCCTTCTCTTCCCCTGTATTTTCAAAAATTAATTTTGCCATAGGCGACTCCTCAGATTATCGCTGACAATTTAGCAGAATGGCTGGAAAAGGTAAAGGGCAAGCGAACTGCTTGCCCTTTTGAAACATTACCGAGAGGACCTGGGAGGAATTTACAAGTACTCAGGCCTTTCTTGGTTTTGTTGTGTGAAAGCTTCTTCTCTTAAGACTTCTTCCACTGTGTCTTTGAGTGTCTGAATTCCTTCCGGAAATCCACAACGGATTAGCATCTCGTTGAGGTTGACGAGCTCTGATTCGAGCATGTCCACGACACTCTCAAGGCTGGCAACGCGAGCCTTGAGCTGGTGTAAGGTATGATTATCCATGGTTTTATTACCCTCCCGAAGGGGAAATTTATTTTTTTTGTATTATTCATGATTACAACAAACCTATAATATATATTCAAATTTATGACACAGACCCAATTATATCAATAACAAGACGATTATTTCACCATAAAAATATTAAAATAAAAAGTAAGCGAATTCAACTGTGTTAATTTGTTTTTTCTAAAAAAACAAAACTACATTAACATAAAATCGACACTACTATATAATAAACAGCAAAGATTAATAAAAAAACACCCGCCGCACACAGTGGGGATAATTTAAAAAATATAAAATTTTAAGGAGAATTAATCATGTATCCTTCTTTACAATCGCTTTCCTCTTCATCTAGTGTCCCAATAATTAGTTATCCTCCTTTGTATCCTCCTGCTCAACCCGTTGCCCCTTCAGCAACTGTCGCCATACAACAGGCTCCTCAAGTCGATGCAGAAAGGCAGGCGATTCATGCGCTTTTGATCGATCAGACGGCACTAGACACATTCGATCCGAAGAAGATCGATGACAATCATCCGATCCACCAACTCTTACTTCCGTTCGTAAAGCCTCATGTGGCAAAAATCATAGAGGGCGGCCCAGAGGGGATTGTTCAGCGCGCAGAGACATACATCTTTATGCAACTATTAGTAGAATTTATAAAACTTCCTAACCCTCAAGCGATTAATTTCCGGCAGACATTAAAAGTTGCATTAGAGCATCATTTTTATCGCGAACTCTCTCAGAACCTCTACGAAACACTCTCAGGCGAGATTCTCCAGAAATTCGAAAGAGAAAATAGGATTCCAGAGCGTGCGGTCTCTAACAAATTCTTACCTCTATCTGGGGATTTTCCCTGTCCTTTCTCGGCTCAGACCATCCTAGATGGCTATAAAACAAAACTAGCTGAGAAGCTCACCGATGCTGCTATTTCGAAATTGAAAATGAAATACAGCGCTGGGCAGCTTACAAAAGAGGAAGTAACATCTACGATCGAGATCATTCGGCCATTGACCCAAAGAAGCGACAAAAAAAAGATTTATCTAGCGATCGCAACAGTTAGACAGCAGGAACAACCAGCTCATGTCTCATGGGTTTCTCCTTGGAGAGCCCCGCAAGAAGATCCTCAAAAAGCGCAAAATAAAATCGCTGTCGAAACTTTTGCACAACAAGAGTTAAAAAACATCGAACAGCCAAAAGAGAAACTCGCCCCTTCACAGCCCATTTTATCTCAGACAATCTCTTTCTCCCACCCACATCTCCCTCCACAAGGTAATCTGCAAGCGGAAAGCCCAGCCTTAGTGCAACTAGCAGAAGAACAAGCTGCACTCGAGAAAAGACAAGCCCTGATGAGCGAATGTTATCCGCTCTTAAATCTCTTAAAACAACCTCAACTGCAAGCGAGCTTTGATCCTCAAACGTTTGAGAATAGCGCTTCCATCCATGCGGCGCTCTCCCAATTAGTGGCAAAGAGAATCGAGGCATTCCAGGGAGATACGAATGACCATCAGATACAGGCTTGTTCACTAGCAATACAAGACCTCTTCGACTTTTTTTCGACTCCCCAATTGGGTTTTTCTTCAGGGCTCTGTATGAAGCTCTCCGTAGCTTTAAGGCACCATTTCTACCTCTCTTTGTATAACAAAATGGAGGGGGAAATCATCTCCAACTTCAAAACATCTGCTCAAATCCCTCAAAATCTGAAGGTTTTGAGTCAGCTCGTTGCCTTTCTTAAAGTAGATGCAGCATGGAACGCTTGCTCTCAAGAGCAGTTAGAGGATAATGCTCGCCTCAAAATAGCAAAACAGCTCGTTCTCTTAATTATCCCAAAACTAACAACAGAATACCTCGCAGGCACTCTGAAGAGAGAGTCTCTAAGGACTTTATTAGAGGCTATACAAGTCTTTCAAAATCTGAAAGTAACAAAATGGATCCTGAAAAACATTCTCTCCTTCAGCCCTGAATACACTCTAGAAAATGCTAGAAGAGATAACAAAGTGGGTTTCTTTGCCTCAGCAGAAACACAAAAAATCGCAAAAAACAAAGAAAAAATCATAAACTTCATCGAAAGACGGTTAAAAGAGATCGAGAAAGAAGAGAAACAAGTGGAACAAACGACCCACAATCCGATCTCTTTAGCCGCTCCTATTAATGCGAAAGATCCTCAAGTGGTTTGGGATCGTTTAAGTGATCTACAGAAAAAAGATGCTCTCCGCCACGTAGATCAGGGGCTCGAGATCCGAGGAGCTGCGGAAGGCGCCGTCCGCGCGTTGTTTCCAAAGGAAAAGCAACTCAGCCGCGCTTTGAAAGAGTATTCTGCGATCAGGTTGACAAAAAAAGACCCTTGTCCCATCAATTTTAAGACCTATCTACTAGGAGAAAAGGCCTTAGATCTGTACTACGCAGATGAAGATGAAGATGCTGAAAAACTCGCTAAAGCAATTAATAAATGCCCACAGGATGAGAGATTCTTCGCACTCCTAGAAGAGCAACTCAAAGCCGCAGCGATTAATATCGACAAAGAAGTTGAAAAGAAAGTCGCTGCTTATCGGAAAAAACACAAAAGAGCCCCTGATGTAGCGGAGATAAAAAGAAAGTGGTTAGAAAACCACTGGAATAGCTCGAAGTACTTCGTCCATTCCATTCTAGCCTTGGAACGCTACATGCACACAAAAGACCTTTTGGACCTATCCTAATAGAAAAAGTTTCTCAGGCTCTTAAGATAAACACACAGGGGCGCTTGAAATCCTCGATCAGAGCGCTCTTGCTCCCCTTTTGGTTCCACTCTTTCACTTTTTGCGTCACCACTTGTTCTAAAGGATCTGTCAGGGAAAAGGCCAAGCAGAGAAAGGTCTCTTGTTGCAGCGTACTCAAGAGGAGCTCAAAGAGCTTTTGGTTGCGGTAAGGCGTCTCGATAAACACTTGGGAAGAATGAGACTCTTTCGAGTTCTTTTCCAACTGCCGGATCGCAGTGAGAAGCTGAGGCTGTTCTCGGGGCAAATAGCCATGGAAGGTGAAGCGCTGTCCTCCCAATCCAGAGAGAACTAATCCCAAGAGGATACTAGAGGGACCGGGAAGCGCATGCACGGCGAATCCCTTTTGCCGGGACATCAGGACGAGGTCTGCACCGGGATCGGCTAGACAGGGCATCCCACAATCGGAGATGAGCCCCCACTTTCCCCCCCGACTCATTTCAGCGATCAATTCTCTCTTATTTTGCTCTGTGCTGTGCTCATTTAAAAGGCGAATCGGGATCTCTCTAAAGGTCTTAGGAGGGGGATACTGAAAGCGCTTGAGGTAGTGGCGGGCCGCCTTTTCACTCTCTGCGATGAAGTAATCGAGTTCTATAACCGTTTGATCGACAGATGCTGGGAGAACCCCTTGGTGCGATTCGAGATCGGTCAGGAGATTGGGAAGGAGGTAGAGAACCGTCATAGCTTTGCTCTAAAGAGATCGACGAGTAGTCCCCCGTTTCCTACCCCATTCTTAGCGGCCAGTTCGATCTCAAAGAGGGCTAGAAGTCCCTTTTGAAAATAGCGCGCCCCTTTCCGCTTGACCTGAGGGATCAATTTTTCGATGACAGGCGCGCGTAGGGTGGGAAGAAAATGGGAGATCTCTAGCGGCCCAAACCCTTGGGCTAATAGGGTCGAGATCGTAAGCCCTTGCTGGAGTTGCGTTCTGAGAAGAGAGATGAGAGGAAGGAGCAGAGAGAGCTCGACCTCTTCGGAGGCCTCCCCTTTTCCCCAGATAAGAGCCTCTGCGGTGCGCCAGAGGATCTCCTCTTTCTTCTGAAAACAGAGCGCTTTAACCATGGTAAAATCGATGAGAGGGCGGTCTCCGGCATACACGGAGAGTTTAAAAATCTCCTGTTCTAATCCGGCGAGATCGAGCCCCGCCTGCTCCAAGAGGTACTCGAGCGCATCAGAGGCGATCTCTTTACCTAGCCGTTTCGCCTCTTGCACACCTAATCGCTTCAAGCGCTCTTTGCGCTCCCAGGGTTTTTCTCCCCCGAGATCGCACAAGGTCACTCCTTTTAGGTTTAAGGATTTTACTGCACTAGCTCCCAGGATCAAATAACTAAATGGAGAGGGATTAGCGACATAGCGCGCCAAAACTTCCTCCCCATTTTTTTTAAGCTTCTCGACAGCATCGAGGTAGAGGACCTTCGTCTTGCCAAAGATCGAAAATGCATTCAGCGCTTCGATCATTTCCTCAAGAGTATTATCTACCGCCTCTTTACTGTGGAATTCCAGCTCCCCTTTGGCCTTTTGCAAGGCGCTGCAGATCCCCTCACTGACCTTCCGCCTCTCATACGAGCAAGGGGCTGCGATGAGATAGATGGGGGCAAGCGGGCCTTGTGCCAGGTGCTTTTCAAAACTGATGAGATTCTGGAACTTCACCCTCTCCCCCAGTGGTAGATGAACTCTTGAACGATATCAGGATGGAGGCTCTGGTGAACAGGGCACTGCTCTGCCGCTTTGACAAGTGAATGGATAGTCCCTTCTGAAAACGTGTGGGGACAAAAAAACTCGAGCCGAATCTTCTTCACTCTGCGAGGAGGGGTGGCTTGCATCTCCTTTGAGACGACGACGCGAAGCCCTGCAAGATCAATTTGGAGGGTTTTAGCGGCGATACCCATCAGGGTCAGGGCGCACGAACCCAAAGCGATACCGACGAGATCAGTCGGCGAGAAAAACCGCCCCTCTCCCCCATTTTCCTTGGGAGCATCTGTCATAAGTTCCACCCGAGTGGTCGAAGAGGACTCCTCTTGAATGGTTCGGGTTGAAAGGTTTCCCTCGTAGAAAATAGCGATTTCAGCCACAGCGCCTCCCATTGGGTATAATCCCCCCTTTTTAACTGAATCTTTCGGAAAACACAAACTTAAAAAATTTATTGACACACCCCCTCATTTAACGATAAACTAACAGACAGAGGGCGGTAAAGGATATGATTTCTAGATTTTTCAAAAAAAAGAAGGCACCGGAGAAGAAAGCAGCTGTAAAGAAAAAAGTCGCACCTAAACCTGCCCCTAAAACCGCTAAACAACCCCGCAAAGTCAAAGAGGTCGCAATGAAAGCGTCTAAGAAAATTTTAACTGCAGAAGGGTGGCGCCGCCTCATGATGAAAAAGACCAAAGCTTCAAAAAAATAATCCCTCCGAAAACGTTCTTTCTGCTATACTCTGCCTTTATTCTAAAGGAGTAAAGACATGCTTTCAATCAATCTCAAGGGAAAAAAAGCCTTTATCGCAGGAATCGGAGATGATCAGGGTTACGGCTGGGCGATCGCAAAAGCGCTTGCAGAAGCGGGTGCAGAGATCATCATCGGCACGTGGACACCACTCGTCAAAATCTTCACAACATCCTGGAACGCGGGCAAGTTCGACGCCTCGCGTAGGCTTTCAGATGGAACTCTGTTCGAGTACGCAAAGCTCTACGCCCTCGATGCTGCGTTCGATCGCCCCGAAGATGTCCCTCAAGAGATCCGCGAAAATAAGCGCTACCAAGATGCGGGTGGCTACACGATTTCAGAGGTCGCAGCAGCAGTAGAACGCGATTTCGGGCAAATCGACATCCTCGTCCACTCCCTCGCCAATGGTCCTGAAGTGAAAAAACCGCTCCTCGAGACGTCGCGGCAAGGATACTTAAGCGCGATCTCCTCTTCGAGTTACTCTTTCGTAAGCCTTGTCTCTCACTTCGGCCCTATCATGCCTCAAGGAGGCTCAGTTCTCTCCCTTACCTACATCGCCTCTGAGCGGGCAGTTCCAGGATATGGCGGCGGAATGAGCTCTGCTAAAGCAGCTCTTGAGAGCGATACGCGCACGCTCTGTTTTGAAGCGGGCCGCAAATGGGGAATCCGCCTCAATACGATTTCCGCTGGTCCCTTAAAAAGTAGAGCCGCTAAGGCGATTGGATTCATCGACAGCATGGTCGATTACTCGACTGCCAACGCGCCTCTCATCCAAGAGATGGCAGCGGAGCAAGTCGGCTACACAGCCGCCTTCCTCCTCTCCGATTTAGCGCGTTTGATCACCGGTGTCACCCTCTATGTCGATAATGGCCTACACGCGATGGGAATCGCCGTCGACAGCCTGAGCTTTAATCCAAAGCAAGAAGAGGCTCAGATCGCAACGACTTGATCGTCCAGCGCAGCGCGCAGTCTTGAGTCCTCGAGACTGTGCGCAAAGCGATCTGCCAGTCGAACGCCTCAAATCCCACTCTCTTTTTTTGCTGCGGGCGGTTCGCACGAAGTAGATGTCCGAAAAAACGCCCCTCTCCCTTTACCATTTCCACCTTCAAAGTGAAGAGAAGTCCCTGAGAGAAAATTTCCACATCTTGTCCTAGTTGAAACGTCGTTCCTTTTTCACCATTGATGAGAATCTGATGGTCGGGATGAAAATTTAGGTAAAAGGAAGATTCGATCGACTCCTCCCCTTCTGGGGGTACTTCTAGAGGAAGGGTCATTTCTATACCCCGCGCGCTTGAGGATGGTGCATTTGAGCGCGCGGGGTATAAATAATCCCCCTCAATAGACCACGCTGCCTTTCTCGCATCAAAAGAGAGAGAGTGGAGCTGTTCCTTATTTCCCCAAAAATGCAAGTAAGGTTTAGAAAAAGCGAGCGCTGGGACGGCTTTCTCTTCCCCCACACTCTGCTCATCGAAAGGCTGGACCAAAGCGCCCAGCAAATGGACCCGCTCTCTTAGAAGCGCGCGTCGAGAATATTCTGAGCCAAAATAGTGCCCCATGAATAAATCGAATAGAGTAGGAGCCGGCTCGCCCTCCTCTTGTACCGGTAGAAAAAACGGAGCCCCAAGGGGAGCGTGCCAATGGACCATTGCGGCTTCTAGCCAGTCTTTTCTCTCCACACCCTTCGATTTTGCCAGCTGGTAGGCGATTAACAGCTCGATACATTCTTCAGCAGAGTGGGGAACGCTACCGGGTGTGTTTTGGGGGTCGGTGTAGCTTTTGAGTTTGAAATGAGAGGGATCCGCCGACTGGACAATTCTCTCCATGACGCTACTGAGTCGAGAGGGCAATTCAGGGCCCAACACAGAGGAAAAATCAGCCACGATCCAGTGCAATAGCGGCAAGAGATCGATCCCTGTCGTACGACGACGGCACCGCGGGTAGTCATGGACATAGATGGGAAAGTTCCCCTCCACTTCGAAAGGAAGGAGCCTCTCCAATAACCCCTTCGCCTCCTGGATATTTTCTACCAGGCGGCTTCTCAAAAGAGCCAGTGCATAGCAGAAATTCTCCAGAAGCGGAATCGTATCGTGCCTCTCCTCTTTGGCCTCATGACAAAAGTGGATGAAGCCCGTCTGAGGACTTTTGCGTTTTGCCGCTGCTAAGAGATTGAGATCAAAAGGGCGTCGTTGTTTTAGATCCATCGTTTCGTGGCCTCCTCTAACGCCTCGATAATGCCGCAGGCATCGCCGGAAGGAGCGATGATATCGGCCAGAGCTAGCATCTCCTTTGGCGCCGTTTCCATCACGATCTTCACATCGGCCTCTTTCAACATGCTGACGTCATTGAGATCATCTCCCGCTGCGATCACCTTACCCTTACCGTCCAACAATTCCTGCACCCTTTGCAAAGCCTTCCCCTTCGTCGCTTCTTTGCTCGTGACGAGATTCAGGTAGATCTCCTCCCCCAGCGGATCGCGGATCAGTGTCACTGAGAGATCAGACGTCTCCTCCAAGCGCTTCTGCACCCGTTCCATTCCTTCCTTAGACCCCAAGCACTTGGCAAGGGGAAAATGCAGCGGCGGGTCAAAGTGAAAATCCTCAACTGCTTTCCAAGGCTCTGGCGAGAGGGCTTTAATTTTTTCGAGATGCGCGCGAAATTTAGGGGAAAACCGCTTAGGGTTGTAGTAACAAAAATCGCCATGCTCATATCCGGCATAGAGCAAAAAGTGCTCCTCTTCCCCTTCATAGGCCTTTTCGAGTAGCGGCAACACCTCTGTGTCCAAGTAGTGGCGCCAGACGGAGCGCTTCTCTGGCATTGCCAAAATATCGGCGCCATTTTGCAGCGCCAAATAGTAAGGAAAGTCAAAAGCCTGCATGACAGAATACGCAAAGGAAAAGGTCCGTCCCGTAATGAAGACGATCTCCCACCCACTCTCTTTTAGAGCATGCAAGTAATCGATTACTTTTTTCGGCGCCTGGTGCGTCCGATCTGTGATCGTCCCATCGATATCCAAGGCAATCCAACCCTTCTTTTCCATATCTCCCCCTGAACCTATCCTAGTAAAATTTTTCGGGATTATTTTACCGCCATTTTGACAAATAGGCAATGCAAGAGTATAATCCTCCCCTATTAAAAGGGGTCTCTATGCGCTTATTTTCGATTGTATTGGGGTTGTGTTGTTTACCTTTCCTGGGAAACGCCCAAGAAATTTCTTTAAAAACCCTGCAGAGCAAAGAACAAACCACCCATCTCCGGGAAGTCTCCGACTTCTATAATCAATTTTATAGAAGCGCTCCCTATTTTTACGACGCCTCTAGCGAAGCGTGGGACCGCTACATCCGCTCCTTCACTGACTCCTCTGAATCTGTCCTCTGTCTAGCGATGGACGGCGATGCGATCATAGGCGTCATCATCGGAACACCCCTTGCCAAAACAACCGATAAATACAAAGCCGCTTTCCTCAATCGCCCAGAGGACTTAGCGTCCCTCTTTTTTCTAGGCGAGTTGTCCGTCCTCCCTGAATACAAACAGCAGGGCATCGACCGTTTATTGCTAGAAGCATTCGAACGTCAGGTGGCAGCAGGGCAGCAATTCTCTGGGATCTGCGTCTGGCAAATGGAAGAGGAAAGAGAAAAACCCTCTGGTCTCTTTTGGCAAGAGATGGGCTTTGTCGACTCGGGTGTCCAGTTTGATGAGCTCTGGAAAGAGACCTCCGGCACAGAAAAAGTGCCCCATTCCATGATCTGCTGGCAAAAACCGCTCTAACCATGTATACCCAAATTTAGAACAATTTGGGTATACCTAATGAAAACCTCCATTCTCCTCTCGGGAAATGTGCTCTCCGTCCTAGAAGGAGAAGTCGATGCCGCACATTTACACGCAATCGCGCCCTCTCAGTTCACATTCGCACTGGGAGCTGGGACCTTTTCTGACAGCCATTGTATCGGAGAGACTCTAATCCTCGACACCATCCCCCATGTCTCCTGGGTAGAAAAGGGAGAGCTCCACACCAAGACAGCACCTTCCCTAAAAAGCCCTTTCCTCCTCGGCATTCAGGTAACCCCCTCTGAGGGAATCACTCGGTACCAAAAATTCCTCTCCCCAAAGACTCTACAGAGTCTCTACCAAGATCTCTCGCGCGGGTTTCCCTCCGGCTTTGCCCTTTTGAGCTGTTCTTCATTAGAGAGCGCCCACTCGACCTATCTTAAAAAGCCTCCGATCTTCCACGAAAACATCAATGAAAATAGCGCCTCTTACTGGGCGAGCTCAGATCCAGAGCAAAAGAAAATCGCCCACACCTTCGGAGTCGTCATCCCAGCCGCCGCAAAAGAGCGCTTCGCCCCCGAACTCCTCCAAAGAGCATTCTACCAAAACCCTAAAGAATCCCACCTCGCTCAATTACAGAGCCACACTCACGCCGCCTTTCTCAAAACACCCCCTGCGCACTTCCCCCAAACAGCAGAAGCGTGCGAGCAGCTGCGCAAAACCGCAGAAATTGCAAGGGTTTGTCACTTCCTGACCGACTCCCGCATCTCTGAAATGGTATTTACCCTTTTTCCGATTGAGTCTATTCGTACCTCCTAAGAGCCTATTGCAAAAAATAGGCAAAATACACACACTCAGGGTTTCTCATCGTCAAAGAGTCGACTTTATGATTTTTAAAAGAACACTATTCATTTTCCTCGCCCTTTTCACTACGTGCCTCTGTGCAGATGATGCGGCGCCTTCCCCCACCAAACCTTCTCAGGAGAATACGTCCACGTCAGCCGCGGCCCCTGAAGCGCCCTCGGAGAGCCTTTCAAAGCCCCTCTCAGACCCTATGGTTCCAGCGCCACTCCCCTCTTCTGAGGAAATGACGAGCTCTTACGAAGGCGCATTTGTGCGCATGCTGGTGACCTTGCTCGGGCTTATCATCTTGGTGTTTGGGACATTTTGGGTCTTGCGGCGCTTAGGAAAAGGAAAGTTCACTGCGAGCTCGGGACGCTCGATCAACATCTTAGAAAAACGGCCGTTGAGCCCCAAGTCGATGCTCTACATCGTCGAGATCGGCAACAAAAAGATCCTCCTCGCAGAGTCACAACTAGAAGTGCGCCGCCTGATCGAAATCGAGGAAGAGACCCCTATCGAGTGAGAGATTGCCGGCTGATTAGGGTGATGCGGCCATCGGCGAGGTTACCCCTGATCAAGAAGCAATGAGCCTCGTGGAAGGGCGTTCTCAGCGAAACATCCTTGATAAAGGCTTGCAGACAAGTTTCCCCTTCTCGTGCGGGAATGTTTCGAAAATCATCTCGGTGGGAAGCTCCTTTCTGCCATCCATTTTCGATGAGCGCCTCGATTTTTCTCGCTTGGTAGGGTTTAAAAATGCCGTAGATGGCAGCGAGCTCGACACCCAATCCAAACAGGGGCGCTTTGGCGACTTCGAAAACAGAGGAGGCGACTTCGCGAACACTTCTCGAGAGGACGGTAGAGACGTTTGCGATTATGTTTCGGCCCGGCATATTCGGCGCCGCCATTTCCTTCGCTGTCTTGTTTTGGAACGTCCGCTGTGCAAGGGAAGCGATCACAAATGGGATTTTTCCTATGTGCCATGCCATAGCACCGAGGGTGTAAATCGGGTTGACCAAAGAAAGAGCAAAGCATTTGCCTCTTACAACCAGCAGTTCTTCATCTTTGTAAAGATCTCCCGTTTTTTTCTCCACGATGTAAGAAAGGCGGGTAAATTCCTTTTTAGTCTTTGCATCTTTGTAAACGATCAGCCTCCCTTGCTCATCCTTCTTCGAAACCACAACCCTTTCAAAAGCCTCCTCAGTCTTTTCAAAGGCAGAAGTAAATAAGAGAGAAAAGGCCTTCCCGAGCTGCGCTAGCTGCTCAAAGGGTTCGAGCTCAAAGTGCCCATAGGGAAATCCAAAAGTTTGTATCGGCATGGTCTAGTCCTTGAAAAATTCCTAAGAGTAGAAGATTCTACCATAGATCTCAAAAACCACAAAATTGTATTTCAGCTCCCTCTCCCAAAAAATCTTCTCCTACAAAATAGCCGAGATATACCCCGCGCGCTTAGGAATGGTGCATTTGAGCGGGGGCTTTGACGCGGCTCAAATGCACCATTCCTAAGCGCGCGGGGTATATGTCTAGGATTTCGATTTCACTGATTACTTCCATAATGAAAATTTCCGCGTGAGCTCTACGAGCTCCGCTATTTTCTTCTCATCCCCAAACAAGACAATTCCATAGTAGATCAGGTCAGCTTCTTTCACTTGTCGCGTCCGCTCCAACTGTTCTGTATAGGTTCCTATTGTCATGGTGTCGGTAAAATCGACGCATTGGATGCCCGATTGGAGAGCTGCAGCTCGGAGAGCTCTGATTTTGTTCGAATTTGCCTTCAAGATGATGAAGGGCATCTCAGAAATGTTAGGATGACTGCCCCCATCCGCATCGATGTAATCAGTCAGGCGTAAAGACTCTTTCCCGAGCTCCGCCCCAAAGCCAATGCACATGTGCGCCAATGCGTTCATGATCACGCCCGATTCGATCTTTTCATTCATTACAGCGATTAATTTCATATATCCTCAAATGTTAAACCTGGAAAAACTACTTTTCCAGTTGTTTTCAACAGCACTAATGGCTTGAGAGAGATCTTTTTGTTGCAGAGCCTCTATAATCTGTTTGTGCTCTTCATAGGAAAGAGCGGCATCTTTTATTTTGTCAAAATAATAGAGGTCTAATCTCTTGAGTTTGTTTTTCACCTCAGAGATGATATTCTCCAGCTCTTTATTTTGAGACAGTTCGACATAGATCGAATGAAAGGCGTAGTCAGCATTCAGTGCGCCCAAACGGTCTTTCGCTTTCATTTTTTGCAAAAACCGCTCATTAGCCTCTTTCATGGCCTGGATGTGCTTGTCTGCAATCGATCCAAAGGCTTGGCTCAAAGCGAGTCTCTCCAAAGTCCACACGATGGAGTAAAAATGAAAGGCATCGTGAAAATCGATCGAGCTGACCAGCGTCGAACGGTTGGGCTTAGTTTGCACCAACCCCTCGTCTTCCAGGCGCAAGAGAGCTTCTCGAATGGGGGTTCGGCTCACACCCAATTGTACCGCTAACTCCTTGTCCCTCAGCTGCATCCCCGGTGCAAATGTCCCATCGAGAATCCAATTGCGTAACTTCAAATAGGCCTCTTGGCGGACAAATGTCCGCTGGATCTTCCCTTCCATTCTCAATCCCCTCGCTTAGTGATATGTAATATATCACTTAGAGAGATTTTTAGTAAAGAGGGGTGATTAATTAAAATATTAATTAACACTTAAGAGGATCTGATTAGGTATAGTTAACGCGAGCATCGCCTCTTCAATCCTCCTCTGCTTATACCCAAGTGGACTCAAAAGTTGGTCGTAGGGCCGTGCGAAAGCTCCCGCGATTGAGTTGTCGAAAAAGGGGGGGGTATTTCTTGCAATACTACCCCCCCTCGACAATCTCAATCCCGGGGCTTTGGCGCGGCCCTACGATCAACTTTTGAGTCCACTTGGGTATAAATTCAGGGAAATGAAATCTCTACTTGGACCCATATATCGGACACATGTATTTTGTGGACAAAAACAGAGGGATGTGTTATCATCTTTCGCTGAACACAACCAAAGGAGGTATTTATGTGTGTTCGATTAAACCCTAAATTGTCGCTTTCCGCTACATCGGATTGTGCTTTGTTCGTTTCCTTCTCTCACCGTTCTCACGGTTCCCATTAATTTTTCCATTTTGCTTTAGATTTTAAGTTTTAAGTTTATCCATTACACCTCAGCTTTTGCTTTGGTTGTATATTTTTTATTTAAATTTCATTAGGAGATTTTAAAATGTGTAACATAGTTAATTTTTCAGAATTAGACCCAGAATTGCTCTGGTCAATCCTTCGTCGCACAGATCCGCAAGATCTGAGTTTTCGTCTCGTCTGTCAAGCGTGGAACCGCGCTACGCGCTGTTGCCTAGAAGAAGTGAATATGGTCTTGGTAGGCAATGCGACATTCCCTTTATGGACACGCTTTTCGCTTGTGCCACTCAATTGGGAATCAAAGAGTTGCTGTAAACAATTGAAATTAATCAATTGTCAAATCCAGAACATCACAAAATCAAAAAGTAAACTCCTCTGCAGCTCTCAACTCGAACGTTTAGAGCAAGAGGCTGCGAAAGAAGTTAGGTGGCGAAACATAGCACTTCCCCCCGAATGGAGGAACGTAGGTAAGTCCCTTCTTTATGCTGATGGGACATGGGTTCCTCCCAGCTAATTCTCAACCAGCGCTTAAAACATCGTTTTAAGCGCTTTTTTTCTGACTCAGTAATTCTTCTCCAAGAACTCTAGCATTGCCTTCTGAACCTCTTGCAAATGCGCCTCTGTATGCGCGCTCGAGAGGAAATGAGCTTCGTAAGCGAGAGGGGAAAGGTAGATCCCCTTTGCAAGGAGGAACTTGAAGAAAGCGGTGAAAGCAGCTTCATCAAGCGCCTGTAAGTCACTGCGACTCTCCACTTTTTTGACGCCGAAGAAGATCGTGAATAGCGAGCCTACACTTTGGATCGCAACGGGGAGATCCCGTTGGACGATGAGGGCGCGCAACGGTGCGAGGAGGGATTCTGTCTTTTGCTCAAGGGTCTCGAAGAAGTGGGGCTCTTCGATCTGGCTCAAGGTCTCGATACCTGCACACATCGCTAAGGGGTTGCCTGAGAGTGTGCCCGCTTGGTAGACGCCACCGAGTGGAGCGATTTGATCCATGATCTCTTTTTTCCCACCGAAGGCGGCCGCAGGAAGTCCCCCTCCAATCACTTTGCCAAGACAGGTGAGGTCGGGAGTGATTCCGTAAAGCCCCTGAGCGCCGTTTAAACCGACGCGAAATCCCGTAATGACCTCGTCGAAGATGAGGAGAATCCCCTTCTTTGCGCTCTCTTCGCGCAACATTTCTAGGAATATTTTTTTGCCGGGCACGACTCCCATATTCGCTGCGATCGGCTCGAGCAAAATGGCAGCAAGATCGTCTCGCGAGCGGATGAAGTCACGTACAGTCTCCAAGTCGTTGAAGGGAAGGGAAACAGTCAATTGAGTCAGTGCATCAGGGATACCGAGAGAAGAAGCCTTAGGCAGAAGAGTGGCCCCCGATCCCGCTTGGATGAGAAGACTATCTGAATGACCGTGGAAATGGCCGTCGAACTTCACGATGACCGATTTTCCCGTATAAGCGCGTGCCAAGCGAACCGCCGTCATCGTCGCCTCAGTCCCAGACGAAACGAAGCGCAATTTTTCCATCGAGGGAACGTGGCGCCTGATCATCTCAGCAAGCTCTTTTTCAAAGGGGGTCGCAATGCCAAAGGAGGTGCCCTTTCTGATCTGCTCTTCGAGCCGTTTCACGACGCAATCGGGAGAATGACCGAGGATGAGGGCTCCCCAGCTTTGGCAGAGGTCGATGTAGCGATTCCCATCGACATCGATAAGCGTGTCTCCCCTCCCCTCGTTTACCATGACGGGCGTCATCCCGAGAGCTTTAAAAGAGCGCACGGGAGAATTGACTCCACCAGGCATCAGAGCACAAGAGCGTTCATAGAGGATTTCCGTCAAAGGGCGTTGAGCTAGCATAGTGGCCTCCAAAAAAATATAATTGTAGTCAGAGAAGGAGATTTGTCCAGAGGAAAAAGTCAGGAAGGCAACAAATTGGCGATGGTTGTATACTCCGCCCTGAGATATACCCAAGTGGGCTTTGGCGAGGTCCTATGGCCGACTTTTGAGTCCACTTGGGTATAGATTCACTTGGGCAAAATAGCGATGCGACGGTGTGCGTTTTTTTTCACTCTTTTTCTGACAGCGCTTCCCGTGCTTCTCACGGCAAAGGGGGTGTCTTATTCTGTCGCGTTCGAGGGGGTGGATGACTCGAAAACAGCGGAGGCGCTGCGGCATGCATCTCAGCTCGTGAGCTTTAAAAAACGACCTCCTGCGTCGATCAATGCACTGCGCTATCGAGCAGAATCAGATCTGCCTAATCTCATTCAGGTGTTGCATGCCCACGGGTACTACGAGGCTAGGATCGATGTGCAGATCCGGCAGCACTATGGAAAAAACATCGTCGTCTTGTGGGTCGATCCAGGACCGCGCTATGAGCTCGGGCAATTTGAGATTCATCTCTACTGCACATCTTCAGAGGAACCCCATACGTGCTGTCTTGTCACTTTAGAGGAGATCGGTGTCGAGTTAGGAAACCCTGTGCGCACGCAAGAGATTTTGGATGCAGAGCTCAAGGCTCTCGCTCGCCTTTCTGAATGTGGGTATCCGCTGGCTAAAATCGATAGCCGTGAGGTGATCGTCGATGGGAGGAGTAAACAAGTCCGTGTGGTTCTGAACATCAAAACGGGAGAGAAGGCGCGTTTTGGTCCGACGCTCGTCACAGGGGCGAAGAAAGTCAAGCCCCTCTACATTCAGCAGAAGCTCGAATGGAAGGAGGGAGAGCAGTACGATAGTCGAAAGGTCTCAAGTACGCAAGATGAGCTGATCGATTCTGGATTATTCAGCTCGGTATTGATCACGCATGAGGACGGGCTCTTAGCATCGGGAGAGATCCCCCTAAAAATCGATGTCAGCGAGAGTAAGCACAAAAGCGTGAATGTCGGTGTGAGCTATCAGACAGTCTTTGGGCCCGGTGTGACGTTCGGTTGGGCCAATCGCAATGTCGGCAGAATGGGACGCACCTTCGAGTTTCAAGGGGACATCACACGGATCAGTCAGACAGGGGTCGTGCGCTACATCCACCCCAACTTTTTGAGGGTCGATCAAGACATGATCGCAGTCGGTGAGGCGCAACATGAGGCGCTCTATGCTTATTCGATGCGCTCTTATAGCCTCATGGATCGATTTGAGCGGAGATTGACTTCCCATCTGCGCGGATCACTCGCTTTCCAAGGGGAGCGACTCTATGTGACAGAGAGCGTTCATAATGGCAATTTTTGGCTGATCGAGTTCCCGATGCTCTTGCGCTGGAGCACGGCAAATGATCTTCTCAACCCGACACGCGGGGTCATCGTCGAATTTACCGCAACGCCAGCGCTTAATATCGCAAAGGCTCAAGAGTTCTATCTCACAAACACTCTGACACAGAGCTCTTATTACGCGTTCGATCGGAAGGAGCGGATCGTCTTCGCGCAAAAAATCACTTTTGGGACGATTTGGAGCAACGGATTGAATTCCGTTCCCGTTTCAGAGCGTTTTTTAGGCGGTACTGAGGAGGATTTACGGGGATACCGCTACCGGACGGTCAGTCCCTTAGGGGCTCATCATAAGCCGATCGGCGGGCGCTCTGCTTTCTACGGGACGTTGGAGACGCGATTTCGCCTGACTCAGACGATCGGGCTCGTTCCTTTCTTCGATTTCGGCTCTGTTTGGCTGACGCAATGGCCAACAGCCCAGGGGAAGTGGTACAAATCAGTGGGTCTCGGGTTTCGCTTCTTCACCGTCATCGCTCCCTTTCGCGTCGATCTCGCCTTCCCTCTCGATCGCCGCAAAGGAATCGACCCCGTGTATAAAGTGTTAGTGAGTATTGGACAAATGTTTTAATAGGTTTACTTATGCGCTCTATTTTAAAATCGATCCGATTTCTCATCATCCTCTTGTTCGGGGGGATTTTTCTCTTGTGCGCTTTGTTCGCGCTTTTACAAACCCAATGGGCAAAAGCACAAGTCGGAGAAAAGATCCTCGTCTCATTGGAAAAAGTCGGCATACAGGCGCAATTGGGTCCGTTGCAAGGTTCTCCCCCCTTTTCCTGGAAACTCCCTTCGATAGAGCTCATGACAGAGCAAGGGATCCGCTTCGATCTCAGGGAGATCAAGTTCCGGATCGCTTTCTTGCCCCTTCTCAAGGGGCGCTTTGCGATCAGCTATTTGAGCGTGGAGAAAATGGATGTGTTTTTAAAGGAGAATGAGAGGGAAGTTTTAGGAATTGAAGAGATGCGTGAGCTGCTTTCCCAAAAAATCGATTCCCTCTTCATCCCCTATCCTCTTGCTATCGATCGCTTCAAGGTAGCTCAACTGACGCTCCACACACCCGCTCTTAAAGAACCGACCTCTTGCGAACTCCAAGGGGGATTTAAGCTTTATCCCGAGTGCGATTTGCTCTACCTCTCCCTTTCCCTCTCTTCCCTCTCTTTAAACAAAACGTTTTGCGATCTCTTAATCGACGCCAATCGATTCCAAAATCGAGTCGATTGTCAACTGAAGCTCGATCTAACGGGAGCTCCGCTGTTTTTCCCCGAGAGGACAGAAGGAGAATTTCTCTGTAATCTCTACCTCAATGGCCCCTTCACTACTTTCAAATCACTCCTGCACGATACTCCCCTCAAATCCGCTCCTGTAAGGGGTGAGCTTAGAATTACCACAGCTGGATGGATGGATCTACCCTATAGGCTCCACACCCGCTTTTCGATCCAAGACCCCCACTCGATCCGGGTGCAGAAGTTTTTATGCGCTAGCGATCTCTTCCATTTAAGCGGCAAAGGGGTCCTTCAAGCCGATCTCCCCGACTCTCAAGCAGTTTTCCTCTTCTCCTCTCCTCATCTGAACGCTTTGTCTCCCTTGGTCTCTTTCCCCCTCTCCGGCACCTTAAAAGGGAAAGGATTTTACAAGTCTGGCGCGTTTAAAACCTCCTTTACCACAAATGCCCTCACTCTGGATCACTTCAACGCCCGTGAAGTTTTAGGGATGCTCTCTGGATCTCTCGAGGACACGAATAAAGACACGACTAAGGGAAGGACTTGGGAAATAGAAGCGAAGATCTCCTCGACAGAAGCAGAGATCCCGTTTGAAAATGCCTTTAAGATCTCCTTTACACCGGAAAAAGAGCTCTCTTTTTCCGATTGGGCACTCCAGACCCCCACCGCACGAGCGGAAGGGGCGGTTTCCTTCGATCTCGCAAGGGGCTCTTTACACGGACAAATACAAGCACACTGCTCCGATCTCTCCCCCTTTGCTTGCCTTTTTAAAGAGGAAGAGCTCAATGCCTCTCTTTTCATCGACGGCGAGATGTCGGGCCCGTGGGATGATCCAAATGTGTCTCTTTCACTCTCGGCAGAGCACATCCGCTACCGGGATTTACTCGTGGATCAGTGTGCTCTCTCGGCTGAGATCTCAGAGCTGTTCCGCTCGCTGCGTGGAAAGGTCCATCTCTTTGCAAAACAGATCTACGCACCCCGCTTCAATCTCGATGAACTCGTTTTTTCCGCTAAATCAGATGAAGATCTTTGGCCCTTTCATTTGCGCACAAGTGGGGAGATGAAGCAACCGTTCGCGTGTGAAGCGACAGGCTTCTTGAGAAAAGAACCCCACTACTTTTCACTCGAGTGCACAGAGCTCTTTGGAAACTTAGCGGGTCTACCCTTTTCCCTGAAGTACCCCGCTCTATTTGAAAAGGACTCGAGCTCAGTGAGTTTAACCCCGACTCATTTTCACATGGGAAAGGGAAAACTGTACACGACCTTTGAGATGAGCCCGATCCACGCAGTGGGCACGTGGAAGATCGATCATTTTCCCTTGGAAGTTCTCAATGTACTGAGGCCCTCTTTGCATCTCGATGGCTACTTTTCCTCTAAAGGTTATCTCGACGCGCGTGATTCTGAGCTTTCGGGGAACTTAAATGCGATTATCGAAGAGGCCTCCTTTTTAAAAAAAGAGAAGGAGATGCCTCTTCAGGCAAAGGGGGCGATCCAAGCCCATCTCGAAAAAGATCACCTCCAAATCGGCGTGAACCTCCAGGCGATCGATGCTCAAGTATTCGATCTGACAGCATCGCTGCCCGTCCGTCATACCCTTTATCCCTTTGCGATCCAGTTAGAGGAAGAAAAACCCGTATCCGCCACACTGATCTGCGAAGGCAAGTTGGAGGATCTCTTCGACCTCGTGAATTTAGGGATTAACCGTCTCACGGGTCTTGTCTCCTCGAAACTCCACCTCTCCCATACCCTCGCTGCTCCCTTTTTACAAGGGACGATCGATTGGCAGCACGGGACCTATGAAAACTATTTCACAGGAGTGCAGCTGCGCGACATCCACGCCCATTTCGAGGCGCATCAGGATACGCTTTCCTTAAAACAGCTCACGGCCACCGACGAAGAAAACGGAACTGTGGAGGGGGAAGGGACGATTTTCTTAAAACCCAAGGAGCATTTTCCCTACCGATTCACCGCCGAGCAGAAAGACCTACACGTGCTAAAATTCAATATGATCGATTGCACTCTCTCCGGCCCCCTCTATTTCACAGGGGATATTCGCAGTGCTACCGCTCAAGGCAACCTCCTTATCGATAAAGCGAAGATTCAGCTGACAGAAGAGCTCCCTCCAGAAATCCCCAATCTTCCCTTTACCTTCATCCACCGACCGCCTCATCTGCTCGCGCCTTCCATATCCGCCACTCCCCCTTTCCAGTTCCACATCGACCTCGAAGTGACAGCGGATAACAAGGTCTTCGTCACAGGAAGGGGTCTAAATGCAGAGCTGCAAGGAGATGTCCATTTAACCGGCACCAACATCAACATCAAAGCAGACGGAGCCCTCCAACTGATGAAAGGGGAGTACCAGTTTTCGGGGAAAATTTTCAAGTTGACAGAGGGGGAGATCATTTTTAAAGACAAGCCGACGCCCAGCGCCTACCTAAACTTAAATGGAACGCTCGAGCTTCCCAATGCAACCGTTACGGCGCTCCTGCGCGGTCCCCTCTCCCACCCGCAATTGAGCTTCCAATCCAATCCCCACCTCTCGACGAGCTCGATTTTGGCGATCATCCTCTTCAATAAAGACATCTCTGAGATCTCCCACCCGGAAGCGATCCAACTGGCAAGCGTTCTCATGTCCATCTCGGGAGGTGCTGGTCCCGATGTGCTCGAGACGATCCGCAAGACGATCGGAGTCGACAGGCTCAATATCGTCTCTGCCAGCCCCGGCTCCGATGAAATCGCCGTCCAAATCGGAAAGTACCTGACCCGCGGCGTCCTCGTCACCCTCTCCCAGAGCGCCACGAGCAGCCAAGTTATCGTCGAGGTAGAGCTGCCCAAGGGGTTCCTCTTCCAAGCCGAGACGCAAGAGGAGCAAGAGGGCAAGTTCTCACTCAAGTGGAGGCGCAGTTACTAGGGCCTGTCGTCAATTGAAGCTTCTGTCGATTTTCTGGGTTCTTTTGAGCCAATTTTCGATCCAATTCGGGGGGGCAATATACTCTGTCGATATTGCCCCCCCGAATTGGATCGAAAATTGGCCAAAATAATCCAGAAAATCGACCAAGCCTTCATTTGACGGCAGGCCCTGGGGCCTGTCGTCAAGATCAGAATCGGAATAGGTTCTTGGTAAAGGTTTTTGCGACGAGCAACAAAGAAATGGTAAGAATGATATAATGATAAGAATGATGAAGAAAGAAGTGTTTTGTTGCGCAGAGATTCTGTTTTTCAGAAAAACAAAAAATTCTATCATTCATATCATTGTATCATTCTTACCATTTCATTGTCCTCCCTGCCAATATGCAGGGGTATAAAACCTAAACAGGTTAAAAATTCATTTGATTTGCGTTTGACAGGTCTCTTTGTTAAGCTAGACGCGAACAAAGGAAAAAAAATGCCCGCTCAGACAGATTCGTTTGGATATAATGCCGCCCCAACAAAACAGCATGGATACAACGTCGCCCTCGAGTACCTCAAGGCTCATGGTCCCAATGAAACCCTTAAAAATAAAGAGCTCCATGAAAAGATCGACTCCCTCGATACCATTCATGGGCGCTTGAAGACCATCCACAATGCCATAAGCGCTCTGACGCACGAGCAAAAAGAGCACAAAAAAGCGAATTTTTCCAGTAACGCAGAAGTGAGAGCGTGGATCGATGAACTCTATGCGATGAACCCCAAAATCTTCGAGTCGGGCAATGAAAAAACGAATGCCGACCCAGACGCAAGGTACATCTTCAAGGATGAAGAGGCGATTAAAGTCGTAACACAGGCTCTGGATGGAGAGACGAAACTGCTGACAGTAGAGTCGAATAAAATCCTCATGGAAGTTCAACACAAATACTCCGACAGCGCAGACCTCGTCAGGATCATCCACGATGGAATTAAAGCAGAAGCTGAATCGATCAGAGCTCTGATCAACGGCCAAAAATCCCATTAAAGGAGCCATTCCCTTGACGGAATTCGAGCGACAAGTCGCACAGATTTTGGGGGTCGATGAAAAAGAGACATCGCCGCTCTCTGAAACGGAAGTGCGCGGACTCTATACTGCCGCCTATGGGCATTACGAAAAGGGAGAGTACCGTGCTGCAGGACAGCTCTTTACACGCCTCATCCTCAGCAACCCCTTTTCTGAAGATTTTTGGCAAGGGCTAGCTGGCGCAAAACAGATGTCTCGCGACTATGAAGCTGCGCTCCATGCTTGGGCGCTCGTTTCTCTGTTGAACGAGAGTAACCCCTGGCCCCATTTCCACGCGGCAGAGTGTTTCCTCCGCCTGGAGCAAAAAGAGGATGCCCTAAAAGCCCTCGCACTCGCAGAGCAATATACGGGCAGCGATGCTGCACTCAGTGAAAAAATACAAGGTTTAAAAGCATTATGAGCACTCCTGCGATCTCTTCCACTTCACACAACGACACGCTCCCCTTCCTTTTGGGTAACAGCTCAGCACCCAGAGAACCGACAATACCTACCTCCATCCCACTGGAGCGCCCTACACTCACTCGCCCCACAGAACTCCGCTTCCTCAACGTCACCGGCAACATACGGCAAATGGGGGACAAGTTCTTAAGCAACCTCACCGACAGACTCACCCTGGTGAAGCAAAACATCGAAGAGATCTCTTCTGAGCACATCCAAAAGTTAAAAGAGACTGCTGAAAAGGCCAACTCGAGCCACTTCTGGTCGGTTTTAAAGAAAATCGCCACAGCACTCGTCTCCGCGTTCTCCGTCGTCTTCGGTATCTCTCTTCTCGCAGGCGGAGGAGCAGCAGGCGTTGTCGGCGGGACGATGATCGCCTCCGGCGTCCTCTCCTTGGCCAATTTCGCCTTAACAGAGCTAAAAATCTGGGACTGGGTCGCAGAGCAAATCGCAGACGACAACAAAGAGCAGCAGCAACGGCTCGCAATGATCTTACCCGCCGCCGCGGGGATCCTCTGCGGAGGGATCGGGCTTCTCGGCGCAGGTTGGGGCATCGGATCGAATGCGATCGAGTTCTCTAGCCAACTCGTGCAGGTCGCCCAGACGAGCCTTAACTTCTTGGATGGAGTGACGACTCTCGGGAAAGGGTGCGCCGATGCGAGTCTTCTCTGGACCCAAGCCGATCTCACACTGATCGATGGAAAACTCACCCAAGAGCGCTCTTACTACGAACTCTTAATCGAAGGGATCAAAAGCTGCATGTCTGATTTTCGCAGCGTCTCTTCCAAAGCAAAACAGACCCTGAAAATAGTCACAGCATCTAACATACAACTCGTCAGATAAATAGAGGTTTCACTTATGTCAAGAACAGAACGCAATACACTTTTCAATACGCTAGCTAGCATGGAGCACACCTTTGCCAAAATGGCAATTACCCAGCGCGACCAAGCAGAAGTCCTTATGACAAATATCGCACTCAAAACCAAAGAGATCGCCTCCTCGAACCGTCTACAAGCTTGCGCTGCCGCAGCGCTTCCTATAGCAGGTACAGCATGCAGCATGACCTCTATCGTACAGACTGTTAATGCTCCCAAGGACCCCAATGCGGGTAAGATGCTCGGCTCCTTCGGCGATGGAATCAACCGCGCCCAAACTGCAGTCCAACCCTTCTTCCAAGCCTCCAGCGTCCAGCTCGAAACGGACAAGATGTTCCTTCAGACGGCGTTCCAACAAGAGATGCAAGAATACCAGAGCACAAAATCAGATGGGAAACTCGTCGACCAAAAGAGAACAGAGCTCTCTCAGGTAATATCTAGAGAAACAAGCAACGGCTAATCGGTAATGAGTGCATGTCAATCGCTAGAGACTGAAGTCCCTAGCGATTGACATGTACTTCTCTATACCTCGCGCGCTTAAGGAAAATTCCGATACACTCTCTAATTTTGGACTTGGCAGCAAAGGGGAACTTAGTGTTTGATATTGTTTTGTCGTAAATCTACGCTGGACCACCTACTATGCCAGAAACCTCTCAAACCGGTACCCATCCGCTCCAAGAGCCGGGGACCACTTCCCGCTTCGTCGATCCTTGTATCTTAGTGATCTTTGGAGCGACGGGAGATCTCACAGCCCGTAAACTCGTTCCCGCTATCTACAATCTCGCGCGCGAAGGGCAGTTGCCTCCCCAGTTCGCCTGTGTCGGCTTTGCCAGACGCGAGAAGACAAATGAGCAATTCCGCGCAGAGATGAAAGAGGCGATCAATCAGTTCTCTCGTGTAAAACCCGTCGATGAAGCGCTCTGGAAAAACTTTCAGGACCACGTCTTCTACCACGTCTCTGAATTCCACGACCTCGCGGGATACCAAAAGCTCCAGAAGACGCTGCAAGAGATCGATGCGCGCCTTGGAACGAAGGGAAACCGAGTCTTTTACCTCTCGACACAGCCGAGTTTTTTTCCGTTGATCTCAGAAAATCTCCACAAGGCAGGACTCATCTACGACGCCGATACGACCCAAGACAAATGGTCGCGCATCATCGTCGAAAAACCCTTTGGGCACGACTTCAATTCCGCTCAAGCACTGCAAAAGGAGCTCCTCCGCTTCTTGAGCGAAGATCAAATCTATCGAATCGATCACTACCTGGGAAAAGAGACCGTCCAAAATATCTTAGTCTTTCGATTCGCCAACTCCCTCTTTGAATCGGTCTGGAATAACCGCTACATCGATCACGTCCAAATCACTGTCGCGGAAGACATCGGGATCGGCTCGCGCGGTGCGTTTTGGGAAGAGGCGGGGCTTTTACGCGATATCGTCCAGAACCACATGATGCAATTGGTCTCTCTCGTCGCGATGGAACCCCCTGTCAACCTCTCTGCCGATGCGATCCGAGATGAAAAGGTGAAAGTGCTCCAAGCGATCCGCCCCATCGATCTCTCTGAAGGCAATTCCTGTGCGATCCGTGGACAATACGGCCCCGGCTATATTAATGGCAGAAGCCTGCAATCGGTTATGTCCAAGAGAAAAATGTCTCTCCGACCTCTCACGTCGAGACCTATGCTGCCCTGAAGCTCAACATCGACAATTGGCGTTGGGCGGGTGTTCCTTTTTATTTAAGAGGGGGTAAACGCTTGCCTAAGCGCGTCACAGAAATCGCCATCATCTTCAAAGATCCACCTGGCGTACTCTTCCAACAGGACGGCAAGAAAAATGAACCCAATGTCCTCGCTATCCGGATCCAGCCCGACGAAGGGATCGGTCTGAGAATCAACTGCAAAGTCCCTGGGCCCTCGAGCCCGATCCAACCGGTGAAGATGGATTTCCGCTATGGCTCCTATTTCGGGATGAGCCCCCCAGAAGCCTATGAGCGATTAATCCTCGATTGCATTTCAGGCGATAACACCCTCTTTGCACGAGAAGATGAAGTGTTTAACTCCTGGCGCCTTTTAACCCCTGTGTTCGAACACTGGGCCAACCATCCTGCAAAAGACTTCCCCAATTACGCCTGTGGGACATGGGGCCCGAAAGCGGCAGATGAAATGTTAGCGCGCGACAACCGCAAATGGAGACTGATTTAAATGAGCATCGCGATGCATCCCGTGCCCCCCGCTCAGGTCCAATCTGAGCTCAGCCGCCTCTGGGAGACACTAGAGACGAAAAACACGACCCGCGCCTCCCTGTTCAATCTAATCTTTTTTACAGAGAAGAACCACCGCACCTCTTATTTCCGTAAAGTCGCAGAGAAGGCGATCCAGCGCTTTCCCTCACGCGTCATCTTCATCACGACAGACAGACAAGCAAAGGATTCTTCCCTTAAAACAGAAGTGTCGATCCTGACCTCGAGCAAAGGAGAGTGCGATGTCGCTTGCGACTATATCCAAATCGAAGCGGAAGGCGATGCTGATCAAAAAATCCCCTTTCTCGTCCTCCCCCTTCTCCTCCCTGATCTGCCTGTCTACCTCATCTGGGCAGAAGACCCTAAAAAAAATGACCCTCTCTGCAATGAGCTCGCGCACCTGGCCGAACGGCTCATCTTCGATTCGGAAATCACAGAAAATTTTGCCCACTTCGCAAAAAGCGTCCTCGATAACCAAGCAGCGATCCAATGCGCTGTAGCCGATCTCAACTGGGCCCGGATCGAAGACCTGCGTGATCTCTTTTCCATGGTCTTCTACTCCCCAGACAAATTGGAAAAAATACAACGCACGCAAACTATCGATATCCTCTACAACGCAGAAGAAACCCCCTTTTTCTGCCACACGAAAATTCAATCGATCTACCTCCAGAGCTGGCTCGCTTGCCAACTCGGTTGGACCCTCAAACAGATGAAGATGGAGAACAATTCCCTCATTTTTTCCTACGAAAATGGCACCATTCCCGTCACAGTCACCATCTCTTCAGAAAACAACCCCAAACTTCCCCCAGGAATCGTCCTTTCTACCCACTTAAAAACGACAAAGGGTGAATCTTTCCACTTCGATCGCACAAGAGACCGCCTGCAACAGATTCAGCTGCAATATTCCGATGCCACATGCTGCGATCTCCCCTGCTACTATCTCTTTACAAAGGCAGAATCGGGACACTCCCTCATCAAAGAAATTTTCCACAAAGACACCTCGAAACACTTTCTAAATGTCCTCAACTTCATTCAAAAAATGGAATGCTTAAAGAGATGTTAATCGAAAATATCCACCCCAGCCGTTGGGATGAAAAGCGAGAAGTCATCGTCCCCGGCGACTATCAAATGACCCTCGTCTTCTGCGTCGAACACTGGATCGCCCAAGCAAAAGCTGCCATCAAAGACCACGGAGCCTTCTACGTCGCCCTCTCCGGCGGATCAACCCCTAAGGCGATCTTCGAATTATTGAGCGCTTCCCCCTACAATGAAATGGTGGAGTGGGAAAAGGTCCACATTTTCTGGAGCGATGAGCGCTCCGTCCCCCCTCACCACTCTGAGAGCAACTACCACATGGCCCTGACAGCTGGCCTCGATAAAATGCCCATCCCTAAAAATCAGATCCACCGGATGGTCGCAGAAGAGCACATCGAAGAGAACGCCCGCCTCTATGAGAAAAAAATGACAGAAATTCTCCAAGGAAAAGGTCTGGATTTCATCATGCTGGGAATGGGAGATGACGGACACACCGCTTCCCTCTTTCCGCATACCCAAGGGATCAACGCCATCAACCACAAAGTCATCGCCAACTTCATCCCTGAAAAAAACACCTGGCGCATGACCTTCACCTTCGATTGGATCAACGCCGCCACCCACACCGCCATCTACGTCCTCGGCGCCGCAAAAAAATTCACCCTCTCCAAGGTCCTCCTCTCACCCGCTGAAATCGAACAGTTCCCCGTTCTCAAAGTGGGAACTCCCGCGCGACCCGCTCTCTTCATCGTCGATGAAGCGGCCGCCGCCGAGCTCATTACCCAAAAGCAAAAGCTCAAAAAGCCCTAAATATCGTGCGCTGACTCATCATACATAATCCGCTTTGTTAGAATTTTTCATTGAAAAATTTCAAAGATCATTCCACAATGGACGAAAAATTTTACTGATACAAGTTCTCAAATAGCAAGATAGCGTATGCCAACAATTTCTGAGTTTTTCGGAATCCTTATTTTGATGTACTATAGTGACCATGCACCGCCTCATTTTCATGCAAGATATGGAGATGATGAGGTTTTGATATAGATTGCTCCTCTAGGAGTGCTAAAGGGTAAATTGCCGCCAAGAGCTTTGAGCCTTGTCATGGAATGGGCACAAATCTATCAAAATAACTTACTCGAGGATTGGGACTATGCTGCAAACAATAAAAAACTACAAAAAATTCCACCACTCTAATAAATGTAGAGATATGGAATTCAAAAGAGCAAAAATCATTGCCTGTAAGCCTAAACCAAATTATCGCGTTTGGATACGTTTTGACGATGGATTGGAAGGAGAAGTTGATTTAAGCTATTTGGTAGGTCAGGGTGTATTTGAGTCATGGGATTCAGTTGAATTTTTCAATCAAGTTCGGATTGATCCCAAGACAGATACATTGGCATGGGGTGATGCAATCGATTTGGACCCTTATGTACTCAGAGAGAAAATTTCAAAACACAGACAATAGGAATCCTAGAGGACAAGGACATGGCAAGAATGATATAGTGATATGAACGATAGAATTTTTTTTCTGAAAACAGAATCTCTGCACAACAAAACACTTTTTTCTTCATCATTCATATCATTATATCATTCTTACCATTTCCTTGTTGCTCGCTCCAAAAACCTTTACCAAGATTCTGATCTCCCCTTTGAAGCTTCAATTGACGACAGGCCCTAGTACCCAACCCATGAAAATTTTCATAGTCAGGTACTGGGTCGTCTCCAAACAGAAAAGAGAACTGTCCCCAATAGAATCACGAAGACCACGCAGAGAGAGACCCCCGTCGAAATCGAGTACGCATCCCCTAGCAACATCTTTACCCCGACAAAGAGTAAAATCAGAGCGAGACCGTATTTGATGAATTGGAGCCGATTTAGAAGAGGTGCCAAACAGAAATAGAGCGCTCGAAGACCTAAAATAGCAAAGACGTTCGATGTATAGGCGATAAAAGCATCGTTCGTCACGGCAAAGACAGCGGGAATCGAATCGATGGCGAATAAGATGTCGCTGAACTCGACTCCCAAGAGAACCAAAAAGAGCGGGGTGAACTTGAGCTTCCCCTGTTCTCTAAGGGTAAAATTCCCTCCCTCCATCCGGTCGGTCAGCGGAAAAATCTTTGCGACAAAGCGGTAGAGCCGCGACTCTTTAGAGAACACTTTTTGTTCTTTTTGAAATAAGAATCTCACAGCCGTCAATATGAGGAAGATCCCAAACAGATAGAGCACCCAATGGAACTGGCGGATAATCGCAACGCCCGCCAGAATAAAGACCATCCGGAAGAGCAGGGCTTCGACAACGCCTAAAAAGAGGATCTTATGCTGATCGGATGGTTTGATCCCAAAAGAGCTGAAGATCAGCAAAAAGACGAATAAGTTATCGACACTGAGCGACTTTTCAATCAAATAAGCAGCCAAGAACTCAAGAGCCGCCGCTTTCCCCTGAAAAAAATAGATGAAGACATTGAAGCAAAGAGCCGCGAAGATCCAAAAAACGCTCATGCGGACAGCTTCTTTCCACTCCATTTCCCGGCGATGGCGGCGCAAAACCCCGAGGTCGAGGAGAAAGAGCCCCAAGATCAAAAAATGGAATAAAATCCAAAATAAGAGAGTATGCTCCATCCCTCCGTCTATAACAAAAAAATAATTTACCTCCAAGCAGCTTCTTAATTTAAACTAATAATTTCAATAATTAGAATACAGCCAAAAAAAACCAAACCAACAGCTCTATATTTGATTAAACCAACTTTTAATCTTTAAATTAAAATGAAAAATTTGTATCATTTAAGGATAAAAACAGAAAAAAGGAGTAATTATGTCTGATCTAACAACACCTGCCTCATTGACCAGCCTCCCTCGCGACTGGCTAGGCGAACTGATCCAATGGTCCACCCCCTTGGAGCTACAAACCCTGAGACTAGTCGACAAGACATTGAACGAGGTCATCCTAATATTCCTCGAACACAAAAAAGCAGAAATGCGCTTGGATGTAGACACTTTTTTAAATAAATCCCTCTGCTGTTTAGATAAAGACAGCGAAATATACACTACAGTACAAAAAGCCTGCAGCAAAATGGCAGCGCACTTACAATCTAGAAAACCATTTGAAGAGAACTGTTCGTCTCGGGCAGCGCACTTCTTAGAACCCCGTTTTAGAGAGCTTTGTACACAGCAGCCAGATGCCCTCGACAGAATCGTCAGAGAAACACCAGAGTCCCGCTTCAAACGAGAGTTCCTCGAATTTTTAAGTCTTCAATTGCTCATCAGTATGGAAGATGAGTGTAAGTCCTTTAATACACATTTATTTCCATGCTCCAGCTCAAAGTTTCAGAACGTGGGAAGCAAATATTTGGGTATAGGATATCATGAGACTGCGCGCTCTTTCACAGAGACCCAGAAAATGGGTTTTGGATGGTATACGCAGTTCGTACGCCTACTCTATACCAGTGGCCATGTTTCTGAAGGAATGGCTCAGATGCAGAGAACAAGAGACAAGGGGGCCCATCTTCAAAATAGGGATGTTCAGGCTTGCGCTGCTCGTGGAGAGACGCAAAACTGGGGAGAACAGTATCCGTACTGGGGTACGAGTGTCCTACGGCAATTCTGCAACACTATCGACCTGCTTTACAAATCTGGCCATCTCGAAGCTGCTCTGAAACTGCTCGCAGATCAGGGCTCTGAACCTGCATTAGAACTTCCACCTCAACATGCGCCATTTTTTGATAATCTAGTTTATTTGAAGAAGCTTTTTATACGCTCTAGACTCGAGCCTTCTCACGCTGAAGAAATAGCAAAAGAGATCCCCGGCATTTGTCAAGTATTGCTTTCTTTGGCAGAAAAACAACCTGGATGGTCTCAGCTCATTTTGGTGCGTACTCTGTTGGATCTTGGACTAAAGGAACAAGGGATCAAAGCAGTACACGCGATTCAAAACCCCAGCGATAAATGGAACCTACTTTCTGAACTCGGTTTCAGAGAGGAAGCAATCGAAGCTGCGCGTGATATTCAAGACCCCTGGAGCAAATACATCGCACTGTCTGAACTCGGTGCAAAAGAAGATGCAATCGAAGCTGCGCATAGCGTGGAAGAATTATTTGATAAATATGAAGCATTGTCTGCACTCGGTTTAACAGAGGAAGCAGATGCTCTTGTACCGAGTATAGTCCCGGAGGATCGCGACTTCATCATCGAGAGTCTTCTCAAGTCCAAATGGAAAAAATGCGAAGAGCTCATCGCCCTCGGCCAGAATGCTACTGCGTGTGAACTTCTAAATGAGTTAACTCCAAAAACGCCTGCAAAAGAGCTGCTCAAATTGCAGTTGCTCCTAAAACTAGGACTAAAAAAAGAAGCGCTTTATTTTTCTAAGGAAATCCGTAACTCTTCAGAGAAAGTCAGCTTATTCCTGCAATTTGGCTCAGCGGAAATCGCCCGACAAATCGCCGAGGAGATCGAAACGGCAAGGGCAGAATTTGCACGCCATCTAGAAGCGGGATCTCTGCCAGAAGCATTAAAATGGGCTGATAAGGTCCCCGATGACTTCTACAAATTCCACAAGCTCTTCTCCAATGGATACCGCCAACAGGCGGTAGACGTTGCAAAAACGATTTACCAACAAATGGATATTTAAGAATCCACACTCCTGCTCAGCCCCTCTCATGTGAGGGGCTGTTTTTTCACTTTTAGTGCCTCTATAACTACAGTAAAACAGAAACACATGAATAAAAAACACGCACAATTTAATAGCAAATTTTTTAATTGATTTATATAGTTAAATTTAATATAATTACATTAAATAAAACAAGACTTAAATTATGGCAATAAGTAATTTTTTAGAATATCGAGATCGCTATTTAGAAATCGAGGACGCCCTCTCAACTCTGGAGAGGCAGGAGGATCTGAACGCCTTCTTCTTCAACCGTCTCGTTTTTGAATGTGAGAAATTGCAGAAGCAAATGTTGCCTCTCGTAAAGAGCCCCGATGCGGATGGTTCAGTGTATGCGCTGCAAGAATCGATTGAAAAGGTGCACACGAGAATGCTCGCTTTCTGTAGCTTTCCTGCCATCCGATTAGAGAGCACGGGTGAGCACAGCTTTGAGCTTTTAGACAATAAAGAGCTTATCGCATGTGACTTTCGCAAAGAAAAGCTCTTATTTAAGCTGCCAAATTGCGACCACTTCGAAATCGATCAGAACTATCTTTACACGCTCGAGAACAACAAATTCCTATTCCGGAACCTCAAGACGGGACAACCTGTATCTATTCTCCCCTTATCCCTTGGCAACTTATCGAAAGCTTCGCTTTTTCACATCTCTCAAAACCACCTTTTTCTTCAGGTTACGTCCTCTATCTACATTATTTCTTTAAATACTTTCATTCCGAAAACACTCGGAACCATTTATGTGGGAAAACACAAGCATATTAAAGAGATGGGGTCCGATGAAAACTATTTACACGTCAGAACGGACAAACACTGGCAGATTTGGGACCTAAGCGATCTGAAGGCGATCAAGCGGGTCAAGAAGTATCGGGTTTCCGGTTTTACAACAGAGAAAAAACCATCGAGCTTGTTTCGATCATTGATCCTGGGGCAAAAAGGCACCTTTCATATCGGTGAAATAAAAATCCAATTCAAGGACACACCGCCTATCGGTACTATGGAAGGAGCGGGAATGCTTTCAGATTTCGCAGAGGGCTGTTCGAAAAGTAATCTATTTCGTCTGATTTCTCTTTCTCCCCTACATGTTTTGGTACATGAAACGGGCCATGTCTTGCCTTGGCTGTATTTTACGGGAGAGAACCCTGAAAAAATTGTAGTTTCTACATCGGAAATTGGAGGGGACACAGTTCACCGACCAACCCCTCTACGGCATTGGCGGCGGTCTACCGTCCTCGCTGCTGGCCCTGTGGTACACATGCTCTTTTCTTCATGCCAGCTGATTACAGCGACTGCAATGGAGCCTTATCTCCCTCAGCCTGTCACCCTTCTTTTACAAGCCGGAGCGATCGCACAAATGACAGGAGAGCTCCTGTATGCCTATACTTCTACAATAAGTAAAAATACAGGAGATTTCGGACAAATCGCTAAAATAAGCAAGACCCATCTCGCCGTTGCAACTGTCGGACTTGTGACTACATGCGCTCTCGGCATTTTTGGCGCCTTTAAGTTATAAAGCAGAATCTAACCTTAAGCAACATATTCACAATAAAACACTTGTAAACAACACCAACAGCATTGACTCTAAAATTAAATTATTGTATAATATAATTTATAAATTAACCATTTTAATCAAAAACTTTATGTCGATAACAGACTATCCACACATTAACAGGTCCAGCGGCGGGGCATTAGAGAGCTCACAGACAGAACCTGAGAGACCAGAAAAGAATGAAACCGAACGCGCACACAGGATGCGAGAGCTCCAGATTTTTGAAGATACAATGACACCCGAGGAACGCCTTCAGTTTTTCACAAACGCCTACCCGATAGAGCTCTCCCCAGAATCGATCGATCGAGCTACCGCGCGCGCAAACGATTTTTGGAAACAATTAAAGGGGCATGATCTGAGTAAAAACAGACAAACGGAGCAACAAGCTGAAGAGCACCTCCGCGAAGGCTGCTGTCGTGGGGCGACCCATACCCTGCTCGATTACGGTGCGACTGGCTTATCTATGAAAGATGCGATCTTCTCTATGGATGGATCGAAGGATGATATTCTCTTTAGACAATTGGTCTCAGAGATCGATATTTTGGATCGGCGCCATTCTCGTCTCGAGCGACAGCTGAATGTCTGTAAGGATTCGGGAGGCAGAGAACAGCTGCTGCGTAAACTAGAGGATAAATTATCCAGAACTAAAGAGGTCATTTCCCAACTTAACAGCCAAGGGATTCATCCTCTCTATCGCAATTCAACCCTGCGCGAAGCTGTCCGCTGCACTGCTTTTGCTTCCTTAGAGGGGTATGCAGAAGCGCTGAACAAAGTGACTGGATCTGCTAGCGCTGAGACTACTGTTCAAGGCATCATTCTAATCCCTAAACACATCATGGGATTTGAGCTTGGACCTAAAGGATACTACCTTTTCGACACTTACTTAAGAGAACAAAAAGGTCTTTATTCTTTTCCAGATAAAGAGACGTTTATGAAAGCGACGAGAGCATTTGTACACACCGTGCTAGAAGAGGACATAGAGACAGAATCCCTCGAAACACTTAAAGAATTCCAGACGGTGTTTATGGTAACCTCTAGGATCACTCCGCAGGTCACTGTGTAGACCTCTGCGATCTTTTGTCTAAGGCGGTCTCTATTTTTTTGCAGACGAAGACACTTTCATAAGAGCGATAAGAGCTTTTACGCAACTGCCAACGATCGCTCAGAAAGAAAACATCGAAACAGAGTCTTTGGAAACACTTAAACAGATGAAAGTAAAATTTATCATACACTCTGTTAAGCCCAGCGACTCTCCTTAAGCTTTTTTGAGACACCGCTCATCCCCCAATCTCGACTTTGTACATTTTTGCAGGTGATTTTCACAAGCGACTATAAGTCAACATCTTGCAAAAATCGCCTCGCAAAAATGTACAAAGTCGAGCTAATCAGCTATAATCTCCCCTCCTGTTTTAAAGAACCAAAACCATTTAGGACCTATGTTAGTGCTGGGATTAGAGAGCACCTGTGATGAGACAGCGTGTGCCATTGTGCGCGATGGGGTGGAGATCCTCTCCAACGTGATCGCTTCGCAGACGAGCTTGCATCAGAAGTTTGGGGGAGTCTTCCCTGAGCTCTCTTGCCGGAGGCACATCGATGTGCTGATCCCTGTCATTCAGCAGGCGATTGAGGAAGCGGGGATCGAGCCAGAGGAGATCGATCTCGTGGCGGCAGCGAAGGGGCCAGGACTCATCGGCGCACTTCTCATCGGGCTCAATGCAGCCAAAGCGCTGAGCCTCGCGTGGAACCGCCCCTTCATCGGTGTGAATCACGTCGAAGCGCATCTCTATGCGGCGATGATGCCGCCCAACCAGCCAGAGTTTCCTGCTTTGGGCCTCGTTATCAGTGGAGGGCATACGTTTACGCTGAAGATGAATGGGATCGGAAATTACCAGCTGATCGGGACAACTCAGGACGATGCGATCGGGGAGGCTTTCGATAAGGTAGCACGGCTATTGGGGCTTCCTTATCCGGGAGGGCCTGAGATCGAGCTACTAGCAAAGAGCGGCGATCCAAAGCGCTTTGCCTTTAAGGCGGGGCGAGTCAAGGAACACCCACGCGATTTTTCCTTTTCTGGGTTGAAGACAAGTGTTCTCTATACGATCAAGGGACCCAATGGCTCTCCTCAGTCCCCTTTAATCATCTCTGAAGCGGAAAAAAAGGATGTGGCAGCAGCGTTTCAGGAGACGGCTTTGAGAGATGTCGTCGGAAAGGCGATTGCGGCAGCTAGAGATTTTGGGTGCACTGTCATTTACTGTGGAGGGGGAGTGAGCAACAATAGGCGTTTAAGAGAACTCTTTCGAGAATGTGGCTGCCCTTTTCCGGTCTACTATCCAGAACCGAGGCTCACGCTGGATAATGCGGCGATGATCGCAGGGCTCGGCTTCCACTGCTATCAGAAGAAGGGATCGGGGGATCCTATGGATTTGACCCCCCTGATCCGTATCCCGCTCGGAGTGTAATTACTCTCCTAGAGGGCGTTTTCCTGGGTGGTGCGATTTTGTAGAGCTTTTCTGAGATTTCGATTTCATCGGTTGAGAACGTCGAACCTGTGCGCTGCTATTTTTTTTCACTTGAACTTCACGGCTTGCGACTTCTCTCTCTTCTGATCGCTGTCTAACAGCAGCTCTTCTTTGTGCTCTGCGCTCTGCTAGCTCATCTGCCCATTCGCTCTCTGACATTCTTCCCTGGGGCTTGCTCACTTTTCTCTCTGGTTGAGCAGACTCTTCTCGCATAGGACGCTGTCCTTGCGAGAGCTCTTGAGCTCGGCGCTGGGTCACGCTAGGTCTTTTTTGATAAGAACCTGGCTCTCTTTGAGGAGCGCGTCTTGCAGAAGCGGCTCTCTCTTCAGAGACGACACCTTCCCGTCTTTCTTCCGTAACGGACTCTTCATAAGCCGTCGCCTCTCGGTGGTTTTGGACACGTGGAGCGGCTCTCATTTCACGTTTTCGCAGCGTAGGAGCAGAATGTCTAGGCTCTTCAGAGAGTTGTTCTATTTCTTGCTCTAGAGCGACAGAATTGTCTTGCTCATTCCATTGCTCTGTTTGAACCACTTGAGACTGCACTTCTTCCTGCTCCCAGTCACTCTCATAAACGGGGTGGGCGGCGTATGAAATCATAGGCGCCAAAAATAGTAATAACCACGATTTATTCATCTTTCCTCCAAAAATAGGACAAATAACTTTTCACCAACTTATCCCTATCTAATAAGATTGGAATTAATTTGTAAACAAAATAGTTAAACTATTTTTTACTAATAAAAACCGCGACTCAAGTTTCTCCTTGTTTGTTAATGCGCGAGATATTACCATGGCAGGCACATAACTTTTTGAGGTTTTGACAATGGCAAAAGGCGCCCGAGAAAAAATTAAGTTGAAGAGCACGGAGAGCTCTGAGTGCTACTGGACGATGAAGAATAAAAGGACAAAGACGGAAAGGCTCGAGTTAAAAAAATACGACAAGAAACTCAAGAAACACGTCACTTTTAAAGAAGCGAAGTAGTTTCTCATCGAGAGAAGGGGGAATGAATGTTTGAGTTGCTTATCGCCTTCAAGTATTTGATTCCCCGCAAAAAACAGCTCTCTGTCGCGTTAATCTCCTGTATGTCGGTCCTGGTGATCTCCCTCGTCGTCTGGCTCGTCTTGGTCTTCCTGTCAGTGACGGAGGGGATCGAGCGGGGCTGGCTGCAAAAGCTCACGACGCTCAACGCTCCCCTGCGCATTACCCCCACCCCTTTTTACTATTCTTCTTATTACTACAGTATCGATCCCTTCTGTGCGGCTTCCGGTTACCGAGATAAAAATCTCACCCATAAGCTCAACGCCCCTGTGTCTGATCCTTATGAAATGGGTGAAGATGGGGAGCTCCCCGCCTACTTTCCGCGACCAGATCGAGGAGAGGATGGAACGCTCAAAGACCCGGTCAAGCAGCTCGTTTCAGTACTCGAAGGGATGGGTTCCCGTTATAAGGGATTTACCTTTCAAGAATTCGAGCTGGGAGGCGCCCTTTTGCGCTTACAGCTTTTGCGGCCAGAAGGAATCGGAAATCGCCAAAATTATTTGACGCAAGCCTCTTATTTAGCCACTCTTCCTGACAAAAGCCCCCGCTTTGCTTCGCTTTTGATCCCCCCTTCTGAAAAAGACTTCTCCCACTTGACCTATCTCTCTCAGCATACGATGGAAAACGTCAGGCAGGATGCCCCTGCACCCTTGCAAAAGGGGGATAAGGGGAAAAGTCTTTTGCCTATATTGCAAAAAGAAGGGGTCCTCCCTCTCCTAGGAGATGAAGAAACAGGTGTGCTCCTGGCAAAGAGTTATAAAGAGAGCGGGGTTCTAATCGGAGATCGGGGCTACCTCGCCTATTCGAGTACGACGACGGGCTCTTTGCAAGAGCACCGCCTCCCCATTTTCGTCGCGGGATTTTACGATCCGGGAATCCTCTCTGTCGGTAATAAGTGCATCTTGGTGCCCCCTTTTGTTACGGAGACGGTCAACGCTTCTAGCTCCTCTTTCAATCTCGACAGAACCCAATCGAATGGGATCTTGGTTTGGTTCGATACGATCGATCAAGCAAATCAGGTGAAGAAAGAGCTCTTAGAACGACTCGATGCAGCAGGTCTATCTGCTTATTGGAAGGTCGCTACGTTTAAAGAGTACGATTTTGCGAGGGATTTGATGCAACAGTTCCAAAGTGACAAATACCTCTTCACCTTAGTCAGTGGGATCATCCTGCTCGTCGCTTGCTGCAATATCATCTCGCTCTTGGTGCTGCTCGTCAATGACAAGAAGAGGGAGATCGGGATTTTACAGGCGATGGGATGTAGCAAGAAAAGCATCGCGTGGATCTTCGGGACGTGTGGGATGACGATGGGAATTTTAAGCAGTCTCATCGGGATCGGCGCTGCCTTTTTGACGCTGCACTTCATCGACTCCATCGTCCAGCTATTGAGCTCGATTCAAGGGCAAGAGGTCTTTAACGCCGCCTTTTTCGGAAAGTCCCTTCCTAAGGAGTTGAGTCCTAGCGCACTTCTCTTCGTCCTCATCGCAACTCCACTACTCTCTTTAATCGCAGGCCTCATCCCTGCACTCAAAGCCTGTGCCTTCCGCCCCTCCACTCTTTTGAGGTCAGAATGACAATCCTCAGCGCACGTGCACTCAAAAAGACATTTTCCAAACCGACTCCTGTCGAGATCTTGAAAGGGATCGACCTCGCAATCGAAGCAGGAGAATCGATCGCCATCACGGGAAAATCGGGAGAGGGAAAGAGCACGTTGCTCCACATTTTGGGTACTTTGGAAAAGCCCTCCTCTGGGGACCTCGAGATCTGCGGACAAAATGTCGTGACGACAGATCTCTCTGAGTTGAGGAGTCGCCAGCTGGGGTTCATCTTTCAAAACCACAATCTGCTCGAAGAGTATACAGTTTTGGAGAATGTGTTGATGCCGGCAAAAATCGCGCGTCTTCCGACCCATCCCGGCTCTTTGGCTTACAAAAGAGCGGAGATGCTCTTGGAGAGGGTGCATTTGACACAGCGCGCCTCTTTCCTAGCGAAACTACTCTCTGGGGGAGAAAAGCAAAGAGCTGCGCTCGCACGCGCCCTCTGCAACGACCCGCCTCTACTCCTCGCCGATGAGCCTTCGGGAAATCTCGATTACAAACACTCCCAAGAGATCCACGAGCTCTTATTGGATCTGACGCGCACGCTTAAAAAGACACTCATCGTGGTCACCCACGATCTGCCTCTCGCCGCGCTCTGCACACGCCAGTATGCTCTAAAAGATGGAAATTTATTTGAGTGAGCGACTATGCTGTTACCCAATAGGTTTGTTCATTAAATTTCACCTCAGAGAGAAATTTTCTCTCTGTGGTAAAATTAGAGGTTTTAAGGCATGCATATTTCCATAGTCGGGGTCGGTTACGTAGGGCTTGTGACAGCTGCTTGCTTTGCGGAGATGGGACACCACGTCGTTTGTGTCGATATCGATGAAAAAAAGATCGCTGCGCTACAGGCGGGGGTCGTACCGTTTTTTGAACCCGGGCTGAAGGAGCTCGTCCTGCGCAACAGTGAAGCGGGACGATTGTCATTCACAACAGAGTATAAAAAAGCTTTAGAATCCGCTGCGGTCTGCTTCATCGCCGTCCCCACTCCCTCTTGCAGAGATGGATCGTGTGATCTAAAGTACGTCTTAGCCTCTGCGGAAACGATCGGCTATCACTTAGAACACCCCTGCATCATCGTCAACAAATCGACCGTCCCCGTCGGGACTGCAAACCAGGTCAAACAGGTGATCCAATCGGTTCTTAAAAAAAGGGGAAAAGACCTCTCTTTTGAGGTGGTCTCTAATCCTGAGTTTTTAAAAGAGGGAAATGCGATCCAGGACTGCATGAAACCCGATCGGATTATCTTAGGAGTGGAATCAAGCGATGCGGAAAAAGTCATGCGAGAGATCTACTCCGCTTTTACGATCAATCACGACCGGATCTTCGTCATGGACCCTTCCTCTGCGGAACTCACGAAATACGCAGCGAATGCGATGCTCGCTTTGAGAATCTCCTTTATGAATGAGATGGCTAAGGTGTGCGAAAAGACCGGTGCGAATATCAACGCGGTGCGCCTCGGAATCGGCTCCGATCAGCGGATCGGCTATCAATTCCTCTATGCAGGAGCGGGATATGGCGGCTCCTGCTTTCCAAAAGATGTACGTGCGCTCTCTTCCATCGCAAAAAATCACGGAATAGAGCTCTCGATCCTGCAAGCTGTCGATTCTGTTAACGAGCGGCAAAAACGGGTACTCTTCGAAAAGATCTCGAGCTATTTCCCATCGCTCTATCAGAAGACGATCTGCATCTGGGGGTTGAGCTTTAAACCCGATACAGATGACATGCGGGAGGCGCCCTCTCTCTTACTCATCGAACAGCTCCTCGAAGCAGGAGCTATGTTGCGGCTCTTCGATCCGATCGCGATGCCTAACGCTAAAACACTCCTCCCCAACCATCCTAACCTACTTTTCTGCAAAGATGAATATGAAGCAGCCTTAGGAGCGGATGCCATCGTCCTCGTCACGGAGTGGAAACAGTTTCGATTTGTCGACTTTTCCCAAATCCTCCCTTACCTGAAGACGCGCGCCTTGTTCGATGGCCGCAACCAATACGACCCCAAAGAGCTAGAAGCGCTTCAGTTCGATTACTTTGGCATTGGTTATACTGCTTGTCGAGAAGTGGTGTGCACGTGAAAACAGCAATAGAGATAGAAAATCTCATAGAGGAGTGGCACGCGGCGATCGACCAAAGACTCGATCAACTCATCGCCCCCTGTGAAGAAACCCCTTATTCCCCTCTCTTTGCCGCAGCGCGCTATTCGCTCCTCTCTCCAGGAAAGAGGCTGCGCCCCCTACTGCTGCTGGCCACAGTCTTTAGTTATGAGACCCCCCTAGAAAGGGCGTGGTCGCCTGCCTGTGCCTTAGAAATGATTCACACCTATTCGCTTATCCACGATGATCTTCCCTGCATGGACGATGATGACTTGCGGCGCGGACGCCCGACGCTGCACAAAGTCTACCCCGAATGGCAGGCTCTCCTCGCAGGAGATTATCTCCTCACCTATGCGTTCGAGGTCTTGGCTCAGTCCTGCGACTTATCCCCCGAGCAAAGAGTTGCTCTCGTTCGAGAATACGCCCTCTGTGCCGGGGGTCATGGGATGATCGGAGGCCAAACAATCGATTTGCTCTTCCAAAATCGAGAGATCCCCTATGCGCTTTTAGAGGAGATGCACAAGCGGAAAACGGCGGCTCTCATCAGCCTGGCTCTAACCTCTGGAGCGATTATCGCCAAAGCAAAAGAGAGCGAAGTTGCCACATTAAGGGAGATCGGCTATAGGATGGGAATCGCCTTCCAACTCGTCGATGACATTTTGGATCAGGAAGGCCATATAGAAATTTCAAGAGCAAAAACGGAAGCGGCGCGGTTCTTAAATGACGCAGAAAGAACGCTCCATACCCTCTCTCGCCCCTTTCCCGTTTTAAATGCCCTTTTCAAAAAAATGATCGATCGTAGAAAATGACGGCCATGCGTTTAAATGAAGTATCTCCAGAATCAGCGCTGACCTCTTCTTACGTCTTTGACTTAGAGACGCATAAGATCACGCATAATGCGCTAAAGCGCGCCTTTGATATCGTATTCAGTCTGTCTGTTTTGATTCTGGGTGCTCCCCTTTTTTTGTGCATCGCTCTCTTAGTGAAACTCACTTCTGCTGGCCCCATCTTCTATTGCAGCCTGCGCATCGGCCGCCAAGGTCAACTCTTTAAATTTTGGAAATTTCGGTCGATGCACCGCGATGCAGATGAAAGGCTGACAGAATTGCTGCAATCGAGCCTACAGCTGCGCCAAGAGTGGAACACTTATTTCAAGCTTAAACAAGATCCTCGGCTGACTGGAATCGGAAAGTTCATCCGCAAGACCTCTCTCGATGAGATCCCCCAATTTTGGAATGTCTTGGTCGGCAATTTAAGCGTGGTAGGACCTCGCCCTTATCTACCGAAAGAGCAAGAGACCATCTCCACTGTGATCGGGGAAGAGATCGAGACGCTCCTCTCTATCCGCCCAGGACTTACAGGATTATGGCAGACCTCTGGTCGCAATTTTCTCACATTCAAACAAAGGGTTGCCCTCGATCTGCAATACGTCAAAGAGCGCTCTTTTCTCTATGACATCCGCCTCATTCTGAAGACAGTCCCCGCACTCTTCTTTCCCAATGGAGCGTTTTAACTTGGGGCTTCCTCTTCTCATCCCCTTTTCCATCGCCCTCTTTTTTACGTTGTTCAGCACCGCTTTCTTTCCCCAGATCCCCCTTTTTGCCTTTGCCCCTTTTCTAGCGATCCTCTACCAGAGACGCTCCTTTCTACCGGCACTTTGGATCGCAGCCCTTTGCGGCTTAAGTGTCGATTTATGCACTTCAGAACTGCCATTCGGGATTCAAACGCTGCATTTTTGCGCCATCACCGTTTGTGTCCATCGGTATAAGAGGCAATTTTTCGAGGATCGCGCGTTGTCGCTCTTCTTCTTCACCCTACTCATCAGCATCACCTCCTCTTTTACCTACCTGTTGCTCGCCTCTCTTTTTCAAAAGGGCCTTCCCTTCTCGATTCAGATGAACCTTTTTCTCACGCCGCTCGTCAACGGGATCTACGCTTTTCTCTGCTTCAGCTGCCCGATGAAGGCATATGTATGGGCTCGTCGTAAGCAGTTCTCGATTTTCTCTAAAAGATAATTTGCAAAAAAAAAAGTCATTGCTATACTCGCGACAAATTCCTGAGGGTTATCGTGTTGCGACACATTTTCTCGCTTGTATTTTTGTTACTCTGCTGTGGACTTGAGAGCGCCGACAAGGCGTTTCTCATCATCATCCCTTCCTACAATAATGCGCGGTACTATGAGAAAAACCTCGCCTCTGTCTTATCTCAGAATTACGATAATTACCGCGTGATCTACATCGATGACGCCTCTTACGATAGAACGGCAGATCATGTGCAGAGGTACCTTCTCAATAAAGACAAATTGCAGCGCGTCACCTTCTTGCAAAATAAACAAAACAGAGGCTCCCTCGCAAATATCTACCTAGCCGTATCGCTTGCAGATCCCCAGGAGATCATCTTGAGTCTCGATGGGGATGATTGGCTCTTTGACACTCATGTTTTGGAAAAACTCAATGCGGTGTACGCCGATGAGGATGTATGGATGACCTATGGTCAATTCGTAACGTATCCTGAAGGAATACCGGGCATTAGAAAATCCATCGCCGATGAGGTCATCGCGACCAATGCCTTCAGAGACACTGACTTTGTCAGTACCCACTTAAAGACATTCTACGCAGGTCTGTTTCAGAAGATTCTCCTCGAAGATTTCCTCTACGAAGGGAATTTTTTTCCTATAACCGGCGATCTAGCGTTCATGTTTCCCCTGTTAGAGATGGCAGGCGTCCATAGCCGATTCATCGCCGACCCCCTTTATGTCTACAACACGATCAATCCCCTTAGCGACTGTAGAAAAAATGGCCCTTTACAAGAAAAATGCGACAAATTCATTCGCAAAATGCCCAAATACAAACCCATTGAAACCCCTTTTTGACTTATGAAATGCCTCTTCTATTCCCTACTCCTCTTCGTCTGTTTTAGACTCGAGAGCGCAGATAAAGCGTTCCTGATCGTCATCCCTTCCTACAACAATGCAGAGTACTATGAGAAAAACCTCGCCTCTGCTCTTTGTCAAAAGTATGAAAATTACCGGATCATCTACATAGATGACGCCTCCACCGATCAGACGGGAGAACTCGTCCAGAATTATCTGCGGGACAAGGATGTCAACCATCGGGTAACTTTCTGGCAGAATGAAAAAAATAAAGGCGCTCTTGCGAATATCTACCGAGCAGCCTCTCTTGCAGACCCTCAAGAAATCGTCGTTACACTCGATGGAGACGACTGGTTCTTTGATGGACATGTGCTAAAAAAGCTCAATGCGGTGTACGCAGATGACACTGTCTGGTTGACCTATGGCCAATTTATATTCACTTGCGGCTCTTCCGGCTTTGCCGAGCAAATCCCCGATTGGGTAATCGAAAGCAGCGCCTATCGAGAGACCTCCTGGCGCAGCACCCACCTGAGGAGCTTTTATGCCGGGCTGTTTCAAAAGATCCATGTCGAAGACCTCATCTACCAAGGAGATCTCTTTCCCCAGTACCACGGGGAATTTTTCCCCATGGCGTGGGATTACGCAATGATGTTTCCCATGTTAGAGATGGCAGGACATCATGCCCGGTTCGTCTCTCAATACCTCTACGTCTACAACAACTTAAATCCGATTGGTGACACTCGGAAAAATTTGGAATTGCAGACAGAGTGCGCCTCCATCATTTGCATCATGCCCAAATATCAACTCATCGAAACTCCCTTCCAACAATAACCCCATTTGACCTATGAAAATCCTCACTTGCCTCCTATTTTTATTCTGCATTAGCTTTGGCTACGCCTCTGAAAGACCGAAAGTCTGTTTGAATATGATCGTAAAAGATGAAGCGGAAGTGATCGAGAGATGCTTGAGCTCTGTCAAGCCGATGATCGACTATTGGATCATCGTCGACACAGGATCGAGCGATGGAACTCAAGAAATCATCAAAGAGTTCATGAAAGACATCCCCGGTAAGCTCTACGAGCGGCCCTGGGTGAACTTCGCACATAATCGCAACGAAGCACTCCAGTTGGCAAAGGAGGAGGCAGAGTATCTGCTTTTCATCGATGCAGATGATATCCTCGCCTATGAACCCGATTTCCACCTTCCTCCTCTGGGCCACGACTGCTATACCATCACGATCGACTATAACAGCGTCCGGTATTCCCGGATCCAATTGGTCCGAACCGATCTGCATTGGGAATGGGGTGGCCCTGTCCATGAGGTAGTCATGAGTTATGAAACAGCAGCTCCCCTTCTCTTAGAAGGAGTACGGATGGTCATCATTGGAGGAGGCGGACGCTCTCAAGATCCCAAAAAATATGAAAAAGACGCCCTCCTCTTAGAAGAAGATCTCGCGCAAAATCCTCAGTCGACGCGGGCTGCTTTTTACCTCGCCCAGAGCTACCGCGACGCTGAAATGCCAGAAAAGGCTCTGGAGATGTATCACAAAAGAGTGCAGATGGGAGGATGGGATGAAGAAGTCTTCCTTTCCCTCTACCAGATCGGTTTGATCCACCAATCACTCGACCACTCTCAAGAGATCCTCACAGAGAGCTATACCAAGGCGTTCAATTACCGCCCCATCCGTTCCGAGCCCCTTTATCGCCTCAGTAATTATTTCAGAATGCACGATAACTGCCTCTTGGGTTATCTTATTGCAAAGCTGGGCTGTGAGATCTCGATCCCCGATGATGTTCTCTTTGTGGAGACCTGGGTCTACGACTATGGGCTTCTTCTCGAGTACTCCATCGCCGCCTACTGGATCGGCAAATATGAAGAAGCTCTAGAGATCAGCCAAAGGTTGCTAAAAAAACCCAACCTCCCCCAGCACATTAGAGAATGCGTGGAGAGAAATTTGAACTTCATCGTTGAAAAACTCCCGCCCGAATTTTTGGTAAATATTCTTCTTAAAAATGCGTCATGATTCAAGCAGATGAACTTTCGATTGCCTACTCGGGTGAACCTGTCTTTGATAAGATCAGCTTCACCCTTCAAAAAAAAGAGCGGTGCGGCCTCTTAGGACGCAATGGCTCTGGCAAGTCAACACTCTTGCGGCTATTGGTCGGAAAAGAGTCCCCCGATAGCGGTCGAGTCGTGCTTCCCAAAGGATACCGTTTGGGGTATCTCGACCAACACATCCGTTTCACACAACCGACGCTCCTCGAAGAGGGTGCGCTGGGGCTTCCTCCCGAACAGCGCGACGAGCTCTATCGCGTCGAGGCGATCCTCTTCGGCCTCGGGTTCAAAGAGGAAGATTTAGACAAATCCCCTACCGACTTTTCCGGAGGCTACCAGCTCCGCCTCCACCTGTGCAAGGTATTGGTCTCCGATCCCGATTGCCTCCTTCTCGATGAGCCGACGAACTACCTCGATATCGTCTCCATCCGCTGGTTTACCCGCTTTTTACAACAGTGGAAAAAAGAATTCATTCTCATCACCCACGACAGAGAGTTCATGGACAGCGTTACGACGCACATCATGGGGATCCATGCTAAAAAACTGAAGAAAATCCAGGGCAATACCACCCAGTTTTTCGAGCAAATCTTGCAAGATGAAGAGAACTACGAAAGAGCGCGCCTCAACCAACAAAAAAAGCGAGAGCACCTCCAATCCTTCGTCGACCGGTTCGGGGCAAAGGCGACAAAAGCAGCTCAGGCCAACGCCCGAAAAAAAGCGATCGCCCGCATGCCCGCCCTCGAAAAACTCAAAGAGCTCTATCACCTCTCTTTTAACTTCAATGAGGCGCCCTTCATGGGCAAAAAAATCTTAGAAGCAAAAGATCTCTCCTTCTCCTATGAGAGCAATACTCCCCTGATCGAAAATGTCTCCCTAACCGTGGAAAAAGGACAGAAAATCGCCCTTATCGGTAAAAACGGCAGGGGCAAATCCACCCTGTTGCAGCTCCTCGCCAAAGAACTGACTCCCGCAAGCGGAGCGCTCATTCAATCGGAAAACACCCAGATAGGCTACTTCGGACAGACAAATATCGATCGCTTACACCCCTCCTTCCGCATCGAAGAAGAGATCGCTCTGGCCAATCCCGACCTCAATTTCACGCAGGTTAAAAGCATCTGCGGCGCCATGATGTTCTCCGGGGACGTCGCTAAAAAACCCATCTCCGTCCTTTCAGGGGGCGAAAGAAGCCGCGTATTGCTCGGAAAAATCCTCGCTAAACCCTGCAACCTCCTCTTCCTCGATGAGCCGACCCACCACCTCGACGTCGAATCGATCGAAGCCCTCATCGATGCCATCGAAGAGTTCGAAGGAGCCGTGCTCATCGTCACCCACAGCGAACTGATCTTAAAACGACTCGCTCTCGATCAGATCGTCATCTGCCATCAAGGCTATCAGGAGCTCTTCACAGGAAGTTATGAGGAATTTTTAGATAAGGTAGGTTGGGAAGAAGACATCGGGGGGAAAAAACCAAAAAAATCAGCCATCTCCCCCCAAGAGCTCAAGACGCAACGCGCCCAGCTCGTTACAGAGCGCGCTGCAGTCCTAAAACCCCTCGAGAAAAAGATTCAAGAACTCGAGCGCAAGATCATGCAGCTTGAAAAAGAGCAAGAGACCACTCAGAATAAGCTCCTGAACGCAGTCGAAGCGAAGAGCCTAGAAACCCAAGCGCTCCTCAAAACCACAGGGCAATTACAAAAAGAGATCGAAACTCTCTTTCTAGAGCTGGAAGAGAACCATGAAATTTACCAAGCTCATGCCAAAACCTTCGAAGAAAAGCTTAAGAGAACAGAATAATCACTGAGCCCATTTCCAGAAGGGAACGCAGTGGACATTTATCCCTTGTCTATCGACCTCTTCTTCGTGATCCTCCGTAATAACCCACCCTTCTGTTAGGCCAAATTCTGCACAAACACTACATAAAGCTGAAAGTTCGCGTTCGCGAGTCTGTTCATCATTCATGTCAACACATGCCTGTATTAGAATTAACTCGTCAGTGGGTGTAGTAACAACAAAATCCACCTCTTCCCCCCCTGCTCTGTTTTATAGTAACAAATATTATTGAACTTTCTCCTGAGATGCATGAAGACTCCATTTTCCAACCGAGAGGCTCGTTCAAAATATCCTCCTGTTTTTCTGCATTTTCAGATGGACCTAGCATATTTCTTGCAACTGAGTCCCCTTTTCCCTAAACTCAAAAAGACATGCATACACAACACAAAGACCCTACTTCCCGAGAGCTTTTGAACCTCGCCGTTGAGGCAGCACGCAGCGCTGGAGAGATTTTGTGCCACGGTTTTGGCACGGCGTTTAAGATCTCTTCTAAGGAGGGCGTCCAAAACCTCGTGACAGAATACGACGAAGCTGCGGAAAAAAGCATCATCGCGCTCATTACCAAAGCCTACCCCGACCACAAAATTCTAGCGGAAGAGAGTGGAAAATCCAACGCGAGCGCAAGCCCCTATACCTGGATCATCGATCCCCTAGACGGCACAGTCAATTTCGCTCACGGCGTTCCCCTCTTTACCGTCAGCATCGCTGTCGCAAAAGGGAATGACCTCCTCGCAGGTGTCATCTTACACCCCCTCTACAACAGGCTCTTCACCGCAGAAAAGGGGCAAGGAGCCCAGCTCGACGGCGCTCCGATCCACGTCAGCAAGATACAAGATCCCTACCGCGCCCTTTTGGCCACGGGATTTCCCTACGACCTCCACACAAACCCGCTGCGCACCCTTGAGGATTTCGCGAAGATTCAAGGCAAGGGGATCCCGGTTCGCCGGCTTGGCTCTGCCGCATTGGACTTGGCTTACGTCGCCTGCGGCCGATTCGATGGGTATTGGGAAGTGAGCGTCAACCCTTGGGACATGGCAGCAGGGATGCTCCTCGTCCAAGAAGCAGGAGGAAAAGTCACCCATTACGACGGCTCTCCCCACAAGATCTTCTCCCAAGAAAGTATCGTCGCTACCAATGGAGCTCTGCATCCCTTTCTCCTCGAACAATTAAAATGAAACTTTTTACTGGGGTAGGTTTACATGCTTTTAGACGGGACAGTTGTCGCTAACCAAATCGAAGAGCGGATCGCACAGGCCATTTCTCGCCTCTCTCATAGAAAACCCGGTCTCGCCTTTGTCCTCGTCGGCGACCACCCCGCCTCGCGCAGCTATATCGGCATGAAAAAGAAAAAGTGTGAAAAGGTAGGCATCCTCTCTTTCGATAGAGAACTGCCCGCTTCGATCTCAGAAGAGAATTTAAAAGAAGAGATCCGCGCGCTCAATGCAAACCCAGCGATCGATGGGATCCTGGTTCAGCTCCCCTTGCCTGACGCGATCGATCCCATCCACATCGTCAGCACCATCGACCCCACAAAAGATGTCGATGGATTCCATCCGAACAACATGGGAAAGCTCCTCATCGGAAATACGAGCGGTTTTATCCCCTGCACACCTCACGGGATCCATGTCCTCCTCAATCACTACCAGATCCCCCTCCAAGGCAAACACGTCGTCATCGTCGGCAGGAGCAACATCGTCGGAAAACCCCTAGCGGCTCTTCTGATGCAAAAGGCTCCCCACTGCAACGCCACGGTCACCGTCGTTCATAGCCTCTCCGACAACCTCAAAGAGATCTGCAAATCCGCAGACATCCTCATCGCAGCCCTCGGCAAACCCCACTTCATCCAAGCCGACATGGTCAAACCCGGCGCCACCGTCATCGACGTCGGCATCAACCGCTCCCCTTCACGCCTCACCGGCGACGTCGATTTCGAAAACGTCTCTAAAGTTGCGGCCCACATCACCCCCGTTCCCGGAGGGATCGGCCCCATGACCATCGCGCTGCTTCTTTCCAATACGTTGTTGAGTTATGAACGTCGCGCTGAAACACGCTGATAATCAACAACTTACACACCCGTTGGACAATTTTCGATATCGAGTTATAAAATTGTCCATAGTCTATCTAAAATAGATCGTCTGTGCGGTACCATCGATGGTGGCGATGCCGCCATTGGGGACGATGACCTGGGGGTCGGTGTGGCCGAAGTCGAGGCCGAAGACGACAGGAACAGGGCAGTCGAGGTCTTTGAGGGCTCTTTTTACCGCCTCTTGTTGGTTGTCCCGGTAGGCGGCGCAGCCTTCTGGGGGCAGCTTGCCGCAGAACTGCGTTTTGGGCCGACCAAAGAGGATCCCCTTGAGCTGGTGCAAGAGTCCCCACTCTCCAAGTGCGGTAAAGAATGAATAGATCGCATCGGGCGAAGGCATCTCCTCAGAGGTCTCGAGGTAGAGGATGGTGTCTTTTAGATCTGCGAGTGGGGGGAGATAACGCTTATCTGCCAAGTGCTGTGCGAGCACCTCCAAACATCCCCCCCACAATCTCCCCTCGACCCGTTTTCCCTCGTGTTGGTGCCAGCTCCACCCCTCCCCTTTGTAGAGCGGGCGGTGCTGCGTCAGCGTCTTGCGGTCTCTCCAATTGAGATCGTAGTCGGTCCATTCGGAGGCGGCGTGGACCTCTCCGATGGAGTCTTCAAAAAGGGCCTTTTCCAAATAACCGAGGGTGAAAGCGTGCATTGCCCCTTGCATCGCAAATTGGTTCATGAGGTTCCCGCCATAATAGGAGACTATCCTTAAATTCCACAGGAAGAGATGGAGATTGGTGTTGTCGCTATAGCCGAAGAAGGGTTTGGGGTGGGCGGCGATGACTTCTGCATCGAGGTAAGGGAGGATCGTGATCTGGTCGTTCCCACCGATCGTCGCGATGATCGCTTTAATGGAAGGGTCGGCAAAGGCAGCATTGATGTCTTCTGCTCGGGCTTTTGGATTATTTTCTAAATAGGACATGCTCTGGCGCGCTGTGGGGAATTCGACAGGCTCCAGATGGAAGACGTCGCGCAGCCTCTCTAATCCCAACTCGTATACCCAGGGGAAGACGGAAGGGAGGCCGGCAGAGGGAGAGAGGATGGCGACTCTGTCTTCTTTTTTTAAGCGGGGGGGAACCTTGAAGTGGTTGGGGAAGTGCATGGGGGAACCTCCTAGGGGAAAATTTTCAAGAAAATTACCATACCCTTGAGTTTCTTTGGTATCTCTTTTAAAGAACTTCGGGTAAAGTGGGGGTATGATGAAAACGCTTTTTTTTGATTTAGGGAATGTGCTCCTCTTCTTCGACCATCGAAGGATGGAAGATCAGGTAGCTAAACTCTGCAATTTGGACCACAAGGTAGTCGAAACCACGCTGCGCTCCCATTGGGACGCTTATGAAAAGGGTCAGATCGATACCCGTGCTGTTCTAAAAGCTCTCGGGGCAGATGTTCCCTTGGAAGAGTTTATGCGAGCCGTAGGCGATATTTTTGTCCTCCCTAACCATCCTGTCATCGAACTCGCTCTTAAGCTAAAAGAAAAAGGGCATCCCCTCTTTCTCCTCTCCAACACTTGCGAGGCGCATTTCAAATATGCGCTGGAACATTATCCCTTTTTAAGGCAATTTGACGGATATGTGCTCTCTTATGAGGCGGGTGCGAGCAAGCCTGAGAGATCGATTTATGAAACAGCCTTAAAAATCGCCGGGTGCTCTGCTGAAGAGTGTTTTTACACAGACGATATTCCCGAATACGTCACGGCTGCACGCTCTTTAAATATCGACGCGGCGCAGTATTCGACTCCAGAAGAGCTCATGGAGCACCTGACAAACAGAAAAATACTCTAAAAAATTGTAAATGACACCACCACCTAAAAAACGCAGAAGTAGAAGTAGATCCAAAAAACCACGATCCAGCGCAGAGGGAGCACCTCTCTCTCAAGGAAAACTCAACCAAAATCTAGAAAAGACGCTGCTCCAGTTCATGGAAGGGCGTCGATTCAAGCCGATGAGCCAAGAGGAATTGATCGAACGACTCAGCATCCCCGGGTCTCTCAAAGCGGCATGCAAAGACATTTTGACCCAGCTCATCGTCAAGGGAGAGATCCACGTCGATAAAAACCTCCTCTCTTTGAAAAAAGTGGCAGAAGAGACGATGACAGGAACCGTGCGCATGCACGCCAGAGGATTTGGGTTTGTGATCCCCGACGATGCGACAGAACACCCACAAGACATCTTCATTCCCAAACACCTCGTGAATAACGCTATCGATGGGGACCGAGTAGAGGTCGTCATCAACCGAGAATCGGTCTCAGAAAAGGGACCTGAAGGGAAAATTCACGCCATCATCGAACGGGCAAGAGAGCACTTAGCCGGGACGGTGCGCGAACAACTCAACAAGGCAGAATATTTGGTCTATGCCCCTCTTTTGGGGATGTCGAAGCCTGTCATTGCTCGAGGAGATGCGCTCAAGGTCGGCGACCGAGTGATCCTCAAAGTGTCAGAGTGGGGTGCTGAAAAGGAACCGACGATCGGCGAGGTCACGCATGTGATCGGCAACATCGCCGATGCAGCGACAGATATCGAGGCGGCAATTGAAGAGTTCGATCTGCGCTCTGGTTTTCCAAAAGCTGCTATCCTTCAGGCTAAAAAATATGGGAAGACGGTACCGGTTAAAGAAAAGAAAGCGCGCGTCGACCTTACAAAGAAGATCTCCTTTACGATCGACCCCGATACGGCTAAAGATTACGACGATGCCTTGAGCATTTCTAAAGACAAAAAAGGCAACTACAGCCTCTCTGTTCACATCGCCGATGTCGCCCACTATGTCCCACCGGGAACACCGCTCGACAAAGAAGCTCTCCTCCGAGGAAATTCAACCTATCTACCCGGCACTTGTGTGCCTATGCTCCCTGAAGCACTCTCGAATGAGCTCTGCAGTCTTAAACCCAATGTGATCCGCCTGACAGCTTCTGTCTTGATGCGCTTCGATAAAACGGGCACTCTCTTAGACTATGAGATCGTCCGCGGCTTTATCAAAAGCGCTAAGCGATTTACCTATGGACAAGCCAAAGAGATCCTCGATGGCAAAGTGAAGAGCCCTCACAAAAAAGCCCTTCAGCTCATGGTCAAACTCTGCGAACTGCTCAAAGCAAAGCGGCGCGAAAGAGGGAGCATCGACTTCGCCCTTCCTGAACACGTCATCATCATCGACAAAAAGGGAGAGCCTCAAGGGATGCAGCTCGTCGAATACGACATCACGCATCAGCTCGTCGAAGAGTTCATGTTGAAGGCGAACGAGATCGTAGCGATCTCTCTGGGTAAAAAAGGCAAGGAACTCGTCTACCGAGTACACGAGGCTCCACAAGAAGAAAATTTCAACGATTTTCTCCAGTTCGCGCGCACGCTCGGATTTAAAATCACTGAAAGCCCCACAGCCACTGATCTGCAACACCTCTTTGAAGAAGCGAAAAAGACTCCTTTCTTCTCGCAACTGAGCATCGGCTTTATCCGCAGCATGAAACTCGCGCAATACTCTCCAGAAAACGTCGGCCACTATGGCTTGGCGCTCGAGCACTACTGCCATTTCACAAGTCCGATCCGCAGATACAGCGATCTCGTGGTCCAGCGCCTTCTCTTCGACGAGGAGCCAGCTGACCTCGATATGGAGGAAGTAGCCAAGCGCTGCTCAGAACAGGAGCGGATCAGCTTTCGCGCCGAGACGAGCGTGAAGACGCTCAAGAAATTAAGGCTCTTAGAAAAATACCACAAAGAGGATCCTGAACGCGCCTTCCCCGCTATCGTAACGAAGATCAAGGCGTTTGGACTCTCTTTTGAGCTCGAGGGAATCGCCTTCGAGGGCTTTTTGCACATCTCTGAAATCGGAAACGACTACTTCATCTTCGATGAAAAAAGAGCGCTCCTGCTCGGCACGAGAACGGGAAAGACCTATCGGATCGGCGCGTCATTGAATGTCTATATCAAACACATCGATCTCACCCTCTTAGAAGCGGGCTTTTCTCCTTCGCCCTTTAACGCATCCGCTCCACAAAAACAACGCTCCCGGGGGAGACGACGTTCATGAAGAAGTACTTCTTGACTGGCCTTGTGATCTTTCTTCCACTCGCCATCACGATTGCCTTCATCATCTTCTTGATCAACCTCTTCACAGCGCCCTTCGTCGGCATTGTCTCTGAAATCCTCACAAAGCGCAGCATCATTCACGATGGGTTTCTCTTTCTCTCGCGCGAACAGCTCATCGTCTATGGCAGTAAGCTGATCATCCTAGTCCTCCTCTTCTTGATTATCATCCTCTTGGGAGTGATCGCGCGCTGGTTCTTGATCAGCACCTTTCTGCGGATCGGGGATCGGATTATGCATCGAATTCCCCTCGTTAAGACTGTTTACAAGACACTTCAAGACATCATCAATGGCCTCTTTGCCTCTGACAAAAAGACCTTCCACGAGGTCGTCTTGGCTCCTTTTCCCAGCAAGGGGATATTCGTAGTGGCCCTTATCGTTCGAGAGGCGCCTCCTGCTTGCAACCGAGCAGTAGGAGAAGAAATGGTAACCGTCCTCGTCCCTACGACCCCGAATGTCTCAACCGGATTTTTAGTGCTCTATAAACCCTCTGAGCTCATCTACCTGCCCGAGATGCGAACAGAAGATGCGATCAAGTACATCGTCTCTTGCGGTGTGATCGTTCCTCCCCTTTCACCCCGGCCCCCTAAAAAATCATGAAAAAATATTTTTTCACAGGCCTCATCACCCTTCTCCCTCTGGCGCTTACGCTGATCGTCGTCATTTGGCTGTTTGACCTATTCACAGCCCCCGTCGCCAGCCTCACAGAAAGTCTCATCCGCCACGTCGAACACCAGTGGAATTTAGGAATAGAAAGCCACAAAACGCTGACAACCGTCCTCAGTCGCATCGTCGGTTTCATCCTCCTCGTCATCTTCCTCTGCTTACTCGGACTCTGTGGACAAAAATTCCTCAATAATTTCTTCATGCGCCTCCTGGATCGCCTCTTTTTAAAAATCCCTCTCGTGCGCACGATCTACCGTTTGAGCCACGACGTCACCAAAGCGCTCTTCTCCGACACCAAAAAGACTTTTAGAGAAACCGTCCTCGTTCCCTTCCCTCACAAAGACGTCCTCAGCGTCGGATTCGTCACAGGAAATACTCCCGAAGCCTTCAAACAAGAAGGCGCTCCCCACACTGACCTCGCCATCTTCATCCCGACAGCCCCGCATCCGATGTCTGGCTTCGTCCTCTTGTCCCCCAAGGAACTCGTCCACCCGACCGACATCTCGATCGAAGACGGCTTCAAGTTCCTCCTCTCCTGCGGCGTCATCGGCCCTGGCGAGAACCTCCCTAAAAAGAGCGAATAAATTTTTTAAACTTGTTGTTTTTGAGAGAGCCTCTTATAATGACGTGCTTTCCTATTTAAGAGGTGATTCATGGTCCGCATCAGCAAACAACAAGAAAGACGCAACATCTCCCCCCGACGTCCTCGTCCTCCAGCCGTGAAGACGGGACCTAAACAAGACAATTTAAAAGAGGGGTTCAAAGATCATCCGAATGCGCTTGAAGGAGATCTCGCTAAAACGCTCTTTATCCCAAAAATTAAGTAACCAATATTTAACACGGAATCAATCGCATGTCCAGACATCCCAGTTACGGAAAATCGAACAAAGGCGGAAAGAAGCGCAACGTCCTCAAAAGATTTGAGAGGGTCGATGTCCTGCGCCGTCTTGGAAAATGGAAGGATGGGGAAAACACTAAGGTCACTAACCTCCCTAAGACGCCTGTAGCTCCTTAATTTGACGAAGATCATCCTTTGTAATTCCCAACGAGACCTGCCTCTTTCCAAACAAAAAATAGAAAGTGCGGTCTCGTTTCTCCTTAAAAAATTGCGCATTTTCACAGACGAGATCACTTTTCACTTCGTGTCTAAAAAGAAGATCGGCGAGGTCCATCAACTCTTTTTTAACGACTCCAGCCCGACCGATTGCATCACTTTACCCATGGATCCGAAAGACGCCCCAGACTTAGGGTATCACGTCCTCGGAGAGGTATTCGTCTGTCCCAAGGTAGCAGTAGAATATGCGAAAGAGAACGGCATTCCTCCCGAAGAAGAATTGTTACGCTATGTCGTCCATGGACTGCTCCATCTGATCGGCTATGAAGACTACGATCCAAAAGAGCGTGCGCGGATGAAACGGAAAGAAAGCGCGTGCCTAAAAGCAATTCTTGAATTACACTGAAGAATATGGTCGACGCTATAGTACCCATTGCCCTATTCCTACTTCTTAGCGCAAGTGCCCTCACGGCACTTAGCTCTGCCCTTCAAGCTCAGGGCCGCTTGCAGGCTGAAGAAAATCTAAAGAGAGAAAACTCTCCCCTTTTCTTTCGCCACGTCCTCTCTTTCTTTTTCGGCAAACAAAAATGGGAAGGACTACTCTTTAGTCTGCGTTTTACTAAGCACTTCTTGACCATCGGGTTTGCGCTTCTCGCCTTTTTCTTCATTTTTGAGCCTACATCCCTTTCCCCTCTCATCGCTATCCTCATCCTGATCATCGGCGCTCTCTTCCTCGATTTCATCGCTGATCTATTCGGAAGGCTCCTGCCAAAAGCGACCTACCGCTTATGCGCTGCTTTTTGCTCTCTCATCCTCTATCTCTTTTTGCCGATTACAGCGCTCTTCTTCCGCTGGCTGAAACCGTTTCTCTCTAAAAAAGAAAAAGAGAAAAAAGCTCCCCCCTCTTTTCGCATCCGGGATAAAGTCTACGAGCTGCTCCAAGAGACTGAGCTGAGTGCTTACCTAGATCCGACGGAACAAAAACTGATCCTCTCCGTGGTCTCGTTTAAAGAACGGATCGCACGGGAGGTCATGGTGCCCCGGATCAACCTCTTTTCCCTAGACGTAGACACCACGGTCGCTGTTGCAGCGGAAAATTTTGCAAAAGAAGGGTATAGTCGGATCCCCGTCTATAAAGAGAGCGTCGATAACATCATCGGGGTCCTGCTGTACAAAGACATCTTAAACCTCTACATCGGCCAAGATCAAACCGCCTCCAAACGGGAACAGACGATTGAAAAACTCGTGAAACCCGTGCTTTATGCCCCTGAAACCAAAAAGATCTCCCACCTCTTACAAGAATTTCGCAATAAACAGACCCATCTCGCGATCGTGGTCGACGAATGGGGTGGCACAGAGGGGATCGTCACGATTGAGGACATCCTAGAAGAGCTCGTGGGCGAAATCGCCGACGAATACGACACGGGACAACCTTCCCCCTTCACTGCGCTCCCCGGCGGCGGATGGATCGTCGATGCCAAGATGTCGATCATCGACATCCAGGAAGAGCTCAATGTGAGACTTCCTTTGAGCCCCGAATACGACACGATCGGGGGCTATGTCGTCGACCGCGCCGGCACGATCCCGAGCAAAGGTTGGCGCATCCACCACGATGACTTCGACCTCGAAGTCATCAGCTCCACAGAACGCGCCCTCAACAAGATCAAAATCCTACCCCACCACTGATACCAATCCTCTCTGTGGTAATATTTTTTTACCACAGAGAGGGGAAACCACAGAGAGGATTTATGAAAAAGCCCTGAATTTTTTCCTCATCCTGTCCATCCTAATATCCGGTTAATTTTTTTTGTCGTGCTCAGAGGAAAATTTCCTCGAAATCTACGTGGATTCCCTGTACACTGGGGCAAAAACTCAGGTTACTAGGAGATTGCATGCGCCGCTCTATCTGTTTTTGCGAACCCAATGCTTCCCTTGCTGGCGAAGTATCGACGTGGAAATTTTCCTATACGACGGCGACTTCCCTTCCCAAAGGAGCTAAGCTGAAGTTCGATCTTCAATCACGTGGAAGAGAGATCGATTGGGAGCTGCCTCAGGTCAACCCAAAAGAGAAAAAAAATCTGATCTGGCTGGAGCTTTCTGACAAGAAAATCTTGCCTGCCAAAGAGATTCAAGGGCCAGAAGATTTCACCCCTTCTTATGAATTCATCCTCACTAACGAGATCAAAGGAGGAGACACCCTTTCGATTTTCATGGGGTCCCCAGGGGATAAAGATAAAGGAAACCGCGCGCAGACCGCAACGCAGAGAAGGCGCCCTTTTTACCTCTATGTCGATCCGAAGGGCAAAGGGGACTACAAAGATCCTGAGATCTTCACCCTCGATGTCCGCGGCAATGTCCTGAAAAATATCCGCATCGTAGCCCCCTCTCTCGTCGCTAAGGGCAAGCGGTTCGACGTCATCATCCGATTTGAAGATATCTTCGGGAACCTCACGAATAATGCCCCTGAAGATACTCTCGTCAGCGTCTCCTACGAACACCTCCGCGAAAACCTCAACTGGAAACTCTTCGTTCCTGAAACAGGATTTATCAATGTCCCCAACCTCTATTTCAATGAGCCGGGGATCTACAAAATCCAGCTCGAGAACCTGAAGACAAATGAAAAGTTTTTATCCGCTCCCGTCAAATGCGTCCTTGAGACCGATCGCAGCATCTACTGGGGATTACTCCATGGAGAGAGCGACCGATTCGATTCTGGAGAGAACATCGAGAATTGTCTCCGCTATTTCCGCGATGACAAAAACCTCCAATTCTATGCGAGTTCCTCTTTTGAAAGTAACGAAGAAACGCCGAATGACATTTGGAAGAGCGTCTCTGTGCAGATCGCTGAATTCAATGAAGACTACCGCTTTTCTACCTTCCTAGGAGTGCAATGGTTTAATGAAGCTCCCGAAGAAGGGCACCGACTGTTGCTTTACGCAAAAGATAGCAAGCCCATGTTGCGCAAAAAAGACATGAAGACCAATTCGCTCAAAAAGATCTATAAGGGCCACTCAGTAAAAGATCTGCTCTCTGTCCCCTCGTTTTCCATGGCAAAGGGGTATGAAACCACTTTCGAAGACTTCGACACAGAATACGAGCGCGTGGTCGAGATTTACAACGCCTGGGGCTCCTCTGAGTGTACGGAAAAAGAGGGCAATTTGCGCCCCATCACCTCAGATGACAAAAAGGGGATCTTCGAATCGGAAAAAGGTTCGATCCGCAAAGCACTGAACAATAACCACCGCTTTGGGTTTGTGGCAGGAGGACTCGATGATCGAGGGATCTTCGCCGATCTCTACGACAGCGAGCAAGTGCAATACACTCCAGGATTGACAGCGATTTTAGCCTTTGAACACACGCGAGAGGCGCTCTTTCAGGCGCTCATCAATCGCTCCTGCTATGCGACGACGGGAGAGCGGATCGTGCTCGGGTTTTCGATCGCAGGCGCCCCTATGGGAGCTGAGCTCAATACTAAAGTCAAGCCAGGCCTTGGCTTCAATCGACACATCACGGGATTTGTCGCAGGGACTAAGCCGATCAAAGAGATTCTGTTTATCCGCAATGGAAAGCCCTTCCACTCAATCCAACCAGATCAGACCCATTACGAGTTCGCAATCGACGATACAGAACTTCTGTCTAAAATCTTCCTGCCGGGTAAAGGAGAAAAACCTCCTTTCGTCTACTACTACATCCGTGCGATCCAAGAAGATGGACACATCGCCTGGAGTTCACCGATCTGGATCGATATCGTCGAAGCGGTTCCCTCCCTCAATGGCAATAATACTCCTGCCAAGAAACCGAAGAAGCCCGCTGGAAAGTAGGCGCTTTTACACGCGCTATTGTGAATAAAAAAAAAGAGAGCTTTTGCTCTCTTTTTTTTTATATTCCCACAGCAGATTTTCCTTCAGAAGTCATCGACCCTCCCGTTCCTCTCTGTGGTTTCCCCTCTCTGTGGTAATTTTTTTTACCACAGAGAGGGGAAACCACAGAGAGGAATGGGATGTCAAACTCTAGAATTGTGCCCTGTCAGGCGCATTATACTGAACGTGACTCAAGAATCGGGATTCGGCCATGTCAAAGCCCCGGAGTTCGACATGGCCCAATCTCGATTCTTCAAAATGAAAAAGAGCCACATGGGAAACCCCATGTAGCTCTTATTGGAAACACATTCTCTCGATGAAAGAGATTATGCCGTTGCAGGTACGTTGTTGAATAGAGCCGCTTCTTTAGCGTATTTCTTCGCTAAATCACGAGCAAGAACGCCTTGTTTTACTGCGACATCGTCGTCCTTAGACTTTTTAGGCAATACGACCATGACACCGCCAATATCTTTAAAGCTTCCTTTTGGAAGACCTTTAAGTTCAGTTTTCAAAGCCGCTTTCTGCTTCTTGCTACCAAGATGTCTACAGAACTGATCCAAAGCTTTGCGATGCGTGAAAAGATGGCCCGTGATTTTGTCTTCTGAGTTCAAAGCGTCGACCATTTGGACTGCCATTGCTTTTTGAGCATCTTTTGGCAGTTTGTCAAATGCAGCCATTTGGCGGCTAGGCTTCTCTACTGTATCAGTCCGTGCCAAATTCTTCGCATAACCTAGCAAAGGCATAACAACAGAAGGATTTGCGTCATTCTTCAAATCTACAGGCTTCTTAGTTTTGATGCTTGCTGCCCAACTTTGTGCAGCTTCTCTCGCTACAGAACCTGTGAGGTGCTTCTCAACGACATACTTGCAAAGCTTGCTCTTGCTCTTTTTGTTTTTGCCTTTATAGGTCTTAGATCTTCCATTTGCTTCATAGACTTCAGACTTGAATTTCTTCAACTCTTTGGTAGTGAGCTTGTCGAGGCAAGCTTCTGGCAAGTCTGTATCATCTGGGAGATTCTTCGCGTTTAATACGAGAGAGAACGCCTTAGCTCTTGGACCTTTGCCTTGGATGTTTGAGAAAGCATCGATCAACTGTGTGACGTCAGCATCTTCTAAATCTTTTGCTTTGTTACCAGAGCCTCTTTGAACGAGCTTCTCTTTCATGATATGGAGCAACTCTTTGTCGGTCTTTCCGCTAGAACTCGTGCTATCTGAGCAAAGAAAACCGCAAGTGAGCGTGGATATCACGTATCGCACTGCAGAAAAACATTTGCTCGGCACAGATGTAATCGTAGACCACACGCCTTGATCGTTAGATGCAGAGGAAAGTGAATCTTTATTTTTCGATTTATCTGATGATTTACCGTTTAGCATCACACCGTTCAGTAATTCTGAACGTGTCATCGCTTGCGTTAGTGAATTTGTAACTGGGGATATGGACATTTTTACCTCCTCTAAAGGTTGTTGAAATGCTTCAAAAACGACCATTTCAAGGTGCGTCTTATTGAAAAACACCAGCATGATAAATGTTAAGGTCATATTAAGAAAGAAAAAAAACCAATTTTAATGCAAGTCTCTCACAGAGAATGCGTTGAGTAAAATGTCGGCATCAGAAAAATTAAAACTTTCCGCCTCCAAAAAGCCCGTCAAAGTGCCTGGAAAAAAAGGAAAAAACACTGTAGAATGGGTGCTTTGAAACACCACCTATTAGGTATAGCTCATGAAACTCATCCTAGGCTCCCAATCTCCTCGCAGAAAAGATATCTTGGAGTACTTCAACCTCCCCTTTGTTCAAGTCCCTTCCGCATTTGATGAAAAGGAAGTTTCTTTTGACGGAGATCCGAAAAAATACGTTCAGACGCTCGCAGAGAAAAAGGGTGAGGATTTGAAAAGCCGGTTTTCTAGCAGTGCGATTTTGACTGCTGATACGATCGTATTTCTCAATGGAAAAGTGTACAACAAACCAGAGAGTGCAGCGGAAGCTTTTTCCATGCTCAAAAGTCTTTCAGGATCGTGGCATTCTGTCTTTACGGCAGTGAGCTTAAGTGGCACTACTGTCTTTACAGAAATCGAAGAGACGAAGGTGTTATTCAATCCCCTCAAAGATTCAGAGATCGAGAGCTATCTCAAAAATTGCCACTTTATGGATAAATCGGGTTCCTATACGATCCAGCAGGCAGGCGGACTCCTCGTAGAGCAGATCGTCGGTTGCTACTACAATGTGTTAGGGCTGCCGATCGCTGCGACGAGAAAGGTCCTGCTCCATGCGGGAATCGATCTCTGGCAATACCTCAAGCCCTTTTAAGATAATGTATAAGAAATTCGCTCCATTTTTGTTCGGCGCGCTGATCCTCTCCCCTTTTGCAATGGCGGAAGAATCAGAAATCGCTTCTTTACAAGAGCGCACAGGGATCAACCGCCTCCATATCTTGTATTTACTGCAATCAAATGAGGTGCATAAGGCGATCGATCTGTACCAAGAGTACAAGACCGCTTTGGGAAGGCATGATTTTGAGATCTTGCAGCAGATGGCTATGCTCCTGCTCGAAAAAGGAGCGCGCAGCCCCGATACTGAGGAGCAATTGACGAGTCTCTATGGCTCCGCCATTGCCGGAGTAGCGACAGCAATCGACATCCTGGAGGCAGGGATCTTAAGCCCCCATCCCGAAACACAGATGGCTGCGATCCAGTATTTGGGAAGTATCCAAGATGATCGCTCAGAAGAGCTACTCACTAAGGCGATGTCTTCCGATTTCTTTTATACCCGCATGCAGGCTGCCTACCAACTGGCCATGCGCAAAGCGCGCAATGCCGTCGGCCAAATCGAATCCCTCATGCATAAAGTTCCCCCTCCCCTGCGCTTTTTCTTTCCCCAGTTTTTCGCATTGATCGGGACAAAGGATGCAATCGCGCTTTTGCGGCATATGATGGATGATCAGTTTCATATGACGCGTATCGAGGCGATTTTGAATGCGGCGCGTTTTGGCAGAGATGATCTCCTCCCTTTGATTCGCGCGCGAGCGACTCACCTCAATAGTGCAGAACAAGAGGCCTGTGCCAGCGCAATCGGGATGCTGCGCGATTTAAAATCGCTCAAATTGCTGCATCAGCTCAGCTCAGCTTCTGTCGACACTGTGAGCATGGCAGCAAAACGCGCGCTTCTGGCTATGGGGGATGAGAGTGGCGCACAGGGGCTGATCGATTTTGCAAAGGAAGGGAATCTCTTTGCCATCGCTCTACTCGGAGAAGTGCCAGGAGCGCAGGATATCCTTTTCACCCTTGCAAAAAGCCCAAACATACAGATCCGCTTTAATGCCGCCTTTTCTTTGCTTCAGTTAAAAGATCCCCGCTCAATCGATCCGATTTTAGAGTTTTTAATCCGCGATTCGCGCGACTTAGGGTTCCAGCCGGTCTATTCGACGGGAAATTCGATGCTCTCTTGGAAAGTAATCCCCTCAGCGCCGCAACATCAAAAAAAGGATGCGCTTTACGATCTCATGACGATTTCTCTCAATGTCAGAGAGATCATTCTCCGCTCTTCTCTCGAATTAAAAGAGGAGGATTTTTTGCAGGTAGCAAGAGCTGTGTTCGACTCGAAGCAAGCAGAGCTCATTCCCCTTCTGATCCACCTACTCGAGAATTTGGGCACACCTGATGTCATCGCTTTTTTACAGAAAAAAGCGCAGACCGCAGGGGCGCCGCTGATTCGGGCCTATTGCCATCTCGCCCTCTTTCGATTAAAACAGGGAGAGGAGCACCGCGATGCGATTTTGAGTTGGATCCATGTGAAGAAAAATACAGAGCTCATCCGCTTCCGCCCGATGCTCCCTTGGGATGTCAAGCTCTCTGAAAAAGCGACCCCTTTCGATCTCACCCCTGAGGAAAACTCCCACCTTCTCATCGAGGCATACCAGACACTCGCCCTCGCCCACGATGAGAAGAGCATTGACACCCTCCTCGATGGCTTGAGGGAAGGGCACCCTAAAAACCGGCCGGTTCTCGCTGGATTGTTAATTCAGTCTATTCAATAATAGCACCCATGAGATTTTTACTGACCACGCCTCTCGCGCTCTCCTGCTTATTTTGCTTTACGGGGTCGATCTACGCTGACGTACCCGAGAGTTTTGAATGGTCTAAAGAGGAAGAAGAGGCTTGGTCTAAGGAAGAAGAACGGGAATGGGAAGAAGGGGAACCGAGCGTCGAAGAGCTCGACGACGAAGCCTATACAGATGATGTCGAAGTAGACCCACCCCTCGATGAGTATATCCCTCCCCCGCCCCCAACACCACCCCTGACGCTTCCTGAAGAGCTCATGATCGACCTGAAAAATCCCAGCTTTTCTCAGGGGATCATTTCAACGGAAGAAGGAGGCGTGATCTCGGGACAAGGGCTCAGAATCCAGGGGAAAAAAATCCAGTATATCAACCGGCTCGAAAATGGAATACGCGTGCAGAGGATCATCGCCGAAGGGGATCTGATGCTCGAGTATGCAAACAGAGCCTTTGTCGGCTCCAAACTCGACTATGATTTCACCTCTCAAACAGGCACACTCTGGGATGGCAAGACGTTCGTCGATATCTGGTTCCTCGGAGGAGATCGGATCGAGCTGCAATCGGACGGTTCTTTTTACATCTGCAATGCCTACGTGACCACCTGCGAGAGTCAAGAAAACACGTGGGAGATCAATGCGAAAAAGGTAAAAATCACAGAGGATCAACTCCTCTCAGCTAGAAATATCCGCCTCCGCTTTTTTAAAGTCCCGCTCTTTTGGCTCCCCGCTTTTAAGAGCAGCTTGAAAGCGCTTGCCGATTCCCCGATTCGCTACAAAGTCGTCTGGGATAAAGGACTAGGACCTAGACTCACCATGCGCTACCGAGTCTTCTCCTGGAGAGAGCTCGATCTCTTTTTCCGTCTAGACTACCGAATCAAGCGCGGTTTTGGCGCGGCTTTTGAATCGGAGTATTTCTCTGCCGATAAGGCGACGACATTCGTCACACGCAGCTACGGAGCTAGAGACAAGACCTTCCCCAATGAGAAAGGTCCCCATCGCTATCGGTTGCAAGGACTCTACCACACAGAGAACAAAGCAGGCACGACACAGCTGCATCTGACGTGGGATAAATTGAGCGATACCCGGATGGTCGGCGATTTTCGGAGCGATGACTTCGAGATCAATACGGAGAAGCGCTCTCGGTTCGTTCTCTCTCACCAAGTCGACCGCTGCTTTTTGAACTTAAAAGTCCAACCTCGACTCAACCGGTTCCAGAGCATCGATCAGCAGCTCCCCCTCTTTTCTCTCGGGATCCGCCCCTTTGCCCTAGGCAATTCTGGAATCTTGATGAACAACTACATCAACGCCGGTTATTTAGATTACGTATGGGCAAACGACCTCAAAAATCGGTTTCGTATGTTAGGCTTGCCCAGCTCAACAAAATCCGCGCGTGTCGAGACGCAAAATGAGCTCTACCGCCCCTTCACTATAAAAAATTGCACGCTGACCCCCAGCATCGGCGTCATCGGCATCTTTTACAGCAATAACCCCGCCCACCACCCGGTCAGCCAGGGCATTTTCACCTACGGCTTCGAAGCGAAGACTCAGCTCTATCGGCGCTACAGCAAACTAAAACACACCATCGAGCCCTACCTACAGTTCCAGGGACTGACCTCGCCCACTGCGCACCTAAGCCACCACTACTACTTCGACATCAATGACGGCTATGATCAATTGAACCAACTCCGCGTCGGCATCCGCAATTCCCTGCTTAACCCCAAACAATCCCCCTTCTTCCCCTTCCTCGCCTTCGATCTCTACACCAATGGGTTCTTCGGCAATCGGGCATTCGCACAGAGTTTTCCTAAATATTACCTCGCGATGAATTGGAACCGCCCCTCTTATTCCGTTCGAGGCACTGTCGCGTGGAACAACGAAGAACAGCTCTTCGATTTCGCCAACATCGCCACCGCATGGACGATCAATGAGGACTTCGCCTTCACCCTAGAATTTAGACACCGCAGTAAATACGACTGGAGAAAGGCCAATCACCAGAATTTCATCGTCGACGTCGCCCGCCCCATCCAAGAACTCCTCGAGTCTCCCCTTTCTGATGGCAGAGACACCCTCCTCGCTCGCTTTTTCCTGCGCCTTTCTCCCAAGTGGAGTGTCGACGTCCAATCCCGGCACGGCTGGGGTCGCCGCCACGAACCCCGCTATAACGCAGGAAAAGTCGACCTCTACACCCTCCTCAGCTGTAGCTGGCGCCTGCGCCTCTCCTACGAGCGCATGCCCAATGACAACCGGTTCTCAGGGGCTGTTTCTTTAATTAAGTAGGAGGACTTCCCAAGGCTCTTCATCGATTATTAAATTCTTTTTCAAATGTTTCGATTGTTTTTAGAATTAATTCCCAGTCTGGAATTTCTCTGAAAAACATAGCTTTCATCAGGGCGTAATCTTTTTCAAGTTCTTTTAAGATTTGAGCTGGAGGAAAAAGCTTTAAGGTTTTCTTTCGAGCTGTTCCATAGTTTGCCCAACTTGATGCAAAGTAGATGCTTTTGTGAATGGCAACTCGTTCAAGTAGAGCCGTCTCAACAAGCGCTTTCTCCTTGATCTCTGAATTGAGCAAACGGAAAAAGTCATAATAATGCCTCGAGATTCGCGGCGGGAGCTTTTTATCTTCAGGTAAATGTGCATATTGATGAAGGATAGTTGCTTTCTCCCAGAAAGTTCGTTCAGCATTCAGCACCCGAATCACTATTTCAGATTCATGAATTTTTTCTTTTAGAGCTTCCTTAATATAGCTCTGTATTCTATGTTCGCTGATAGGCCAGTGTTCTGATCTTGCACCCATTTCGATTTTCACAAGCGGACGAATGTACCCAGCTTTTGAAGTGTCGCTTGGATATTCAAATAATAGTGTTTGAGCATCAGGATCTTCTGGGTCTGAGAAAATATTCCAGCCTTCAGTTGTTCCAGTTTTGCAGCAATGGCTTCTTTTAGATCTAGTAGCATCTGAGTTTGAACATAATTGGAGCAAGCTTTTGAAAGATTGTCGATGGAAGCGTTTTGTTTTTTCTTGGAAGGTGCATTTTCAGGATCATGAGGTGCACTAAAACCAAAAAATTCTCTTTCAATTGAAAGATCAATATCTTCTGAAAACCGGTCGATCAATCCATATACTTTTGAAAGTGACGTACCTCCTTTAAAAGTAAGGTGCGGTTTTATTTTTTCTAGCGAAAACAGCCTTTCTAAAACCCATACGACCCAATAATCTTTCTCAATAATTTCAAAGGGCATATTCTTGATGTCAGTTGCAGCTCTAAAAAAAAGTTCCCGTTCATCTTTAGATAAAAGATGGATTTCATTCATGGCTTGAGCTCCATAATTTCAAAAACAAGAGCTCGTATCCATGCAGGAGCAAATTTCATGTTTTGCCTAATTTCATTTTCATTTGAATCTTTTAGGAATTTTGAAATTTGAGCACGGGCTATATGGTCAATATGATCTTTTCCTAAATTTTTCAAAGCTTGAATCAGAAGACCTTCTCTAGTTCCGGCAGAAGACATGATTTTTTTCGTGGTCTTTTTAAAAATAATTTCTTGATTTCCAATTTTGACTTTTCTGGAAGGACCTTCAGTTAAAAATATGATCACGACCAGGAACTTGTAAAGAAAGGCCCACTAAATTGGCAGCATGAGCTCCGGCAGGTTGAATTTGAACTCCATTTTTTTCCGCAATAGCCTTAGCAACTTCATTCAAATCTGGAGGGATTGTGCCCAATAGGTCATGCATTTTGGGATAATCATAAATGCCTTGGGCGAGCCGACGGATAATATTTTGTTTTTGAAGCTGTGAAAGAGCCTTTCGAATAGATGCATCACTACCCAAATCTGAAAAGTGCATCGGGGTAAAACACCACCCGCGACCGTGCTCGATAATTCTATTTTTTATTCTGATTTCAATGCTCTGGCGCATTTTACTGACCTCTCATTATTTCACAAAAATAGCATCTTTTTGTGAAATTGACAATAGAATTACTCTGATTAAGCATCTAGACATGCGCTTAAACCACTGAAAATGAAAAACTTAACCCTTCATTAGAATTCAGATACCGCAGCAAATACGACTGGAAAAAGCCCAACCACCAGAATTTCTCAGCTGCGCTGGCGCGTGCGCCTCTCCTACGAGCGCATGCCCAATGACAATCGGTTCTCAGGAGCTGTTTCTTTAATTAAATAAGCGCCTCGACCGAGGCGCCACACGCAACCATTTCATTATAAACAACATGCAGAAACCTAAAATCCCATAGGATAAACAGAAATTTGCCTGTTCACAGAATAAATGAAACTATGCTAAAATAAACAACTAATTACAACAAACTTAGAGGTTAATAATGTCTGGAATTTCAAATAACTTGTTTACAGCCGCATCATTTAATAGCATCGAGCCGCCTATTACACTAAAACTATCTCCCCTTAATAAACTCACTCGCGCTTTAGCCCTGCAAGACATCCCAAAGGCGCTTAAACACTACGATCAACTCGATTCAGAAACACAAAATAAGCTCAATAAACAGTGTAAAATCTCGACCAGGGACACTTTGGTCGGAGGACTCTCAGGCGTAACATTTATCGAACTTCTGGAGAGCCTTTCCACATGCGTCTCACTTTCTTTGGGAAAAGAAGAGCAGACCTCTGTTCTAAAACAAGTGCTTAGAGAAATCTCTTCTCTCCCTGGCGCCGCATCAGAACAGCCTGAGACCGCTCAGAGTAGCACAAGCCCTGATATCGACCTCATTCCCCTTTTCCAGTCTCATATCCCATTCTGGACAGAGATCAACATCGATGGATCTTTTTTTGCCCCCCTGTCCCTTGAAATGATCGATAAGATCTGTGACTCTGTCATCTGGCAATGTGAAGACAAAGACACAAAATCTCTAGCCTGCACCTCTTCCTTTTTCCATCATCATTTATTAGAACAGCAGCGGCGCTGCATAAAAAAGGAGTTAAAGCAATTAAATAACTCTTTGGATGGGGGCCTGACTTCGCTCATTGCTAATCTACCTAAGGCGCATACAATCGAGAATGAAGAACAACTAAAATGCATTAAAAGCGATACGCTAAATACATTGGCAGACCTGCTCCTCAATAGCGACCCCCAAAAACGCAGGGAACTGCGCGATGCGCTCTCTACTGAATTGAGTGCTTCTTCTCTCTCAACCCCACTTCAATCTCCCGTCATTCGCTTATGTAATTTCTTAGAATTAGTGGACGCTCCTGATACATCTTTCAAACTAGCAACCTTAAGCATGCAACTGATGCAGGAAGGACTCGACGCCATATCTCTCATTAAAATTCTAGAAAACATAAAAACGGAAGAGACCTTCAATTTCTGTCTTTCTTCCATTATAGAAAAACTGCTGGGGGAGAAGAAAGGAGAAGAAGGGGTGTTTTTTGCACAACACATGCTTCGCGACACAGAGATAGATGCAAAGCTATGCTCTACCGCCTGGGCATCCATCATCCAATTTTTCAGCAGGGCAAATGATCCACTCCGAGCTTATACCCTGATAGATCATCTCGACCTGTCTACAGGGACGAATGAGTCATTTGCCTTCAAGCTAGCCTTGCAGTTACTCCAATGTGATCAACATGAACAAGCTTGCGATCTCCTGACAAAATGCCTTGAAATTGATAATGAGGTGACAGCAGAGATTTATTTGCTAGACTGGGCAACAGCTTTAGCTCAGAAAGGAGGCGGAAAAGAAATAGAGGCTGTAGATGTGGCCTTGCACTTGGCAGATGAAGGAAAATGGTCATCCGTTGGTCTCATTATAAAGGCATTGGTAGAGTGCGATCACACAGAAGAGGCGATCTCCCTCTCAAAAAAATTTCCGCAACTATGGCTCGCGCAGGATGTTATAGCAATCAATCTATGCAAAAAAGAGAGATGGGCAGAAGCTCATGCCTTCGCATCAGAGATCGAAAATGATTCAGATAGACAAAGGGTTCTCCAGATGATTTCTCTGGAATGGCCAAAGGAAGAGCCATAAAAGCTCTTCCAGCCCCAGCGGCAAAAAAGCCTATCGAAAGAGTCCTTGCGTTTTAGCCACGGTATGCAGCTTGGGCGCAAAAGGACTACTTGAACCTCTCCTGATAAAAAGTTCCGGTCGATTTTCGGGTTCTTTTGAAACAAAAATTGGTCAAAATAATCCCAAAAATCGACGAAAAATTTTAGGGGGATGGGTTCTTATACTTCTTCTTGATAGAGCGGAGGATCGGCTCGATCCGGTTGCGCTCGGCGGGGGTCAGGCGGTCGATGAAGAGGACGCCATTGATGTGGTCGTTTTCGTGCATGCGCAGGCGTGCGTTGTACCCCTCTAGATGCTCGACAAAGAGCTCCCCGTCGAGGTTAGTCGCTTCGACCGTGATCTCATCAGGACGGACGACGTCAACGCGTATCCCTGGAAAAGAGAGGCACCCCTCATCATCTTCGATGAAATCTCCTGTGGGGTTGGTGAGCTTGGGATTGATGTAGACTTTCGGCTCTGAAAGGGTCCATTTACCGTTCTCGTCAAAAAAGTAGTGGCGCAGCACGAACATCCGTAAAGAATGTCCAACTTGAGGGGCGGCGAGGCCTGCCCCATTCGCATGGTCCATCGTCTCGATCATGTCCATGGCGATCTGGCGAATTTCAGGCGTGATTTTTTCAATAGGGGCGCACCGTTTTCTCAGGACGGGGTGGTCGTAATAGTAGAGTTTGAGCAACATGGGAAACTACTGTACCTCCTCGATAGTGGGAGGGAGCTGGCGCGCCTTAGAGCGACTAAATGCGCCCGTCCATAGAGAAAGCAATACGCAGGCGATGACGAAGGCGATGGCGAGATAGGCGGTGAATTTCTTTAAGACAGCGGCTGTCGATGTCCCGAAGAGCGACTCGCCCGGATCCCCTCCAAAGGAAGCGCCGAGGCCCAAACTCTTACTCTCTTGAACGAGGATCATGAGAGAGAGAAGAGCCGATAAACCGATAAAGAGAAAGAGAGAGAGATAAAAAATAAATGTCATAGAGATACTCTTGAATAGTTGATGATCTGTGCAAAATTTTTTGGATCTAAAGAGGCGCCCCCGACCAGGACTCCGTCGATATCTTTCTGCTGCATCAGAACAGCAGTATTGTCTGGTTTGACAGAGCCGCCATAGAGCAGGTAAATTTCAGAAGAGAGGGGCTCACCGTATTGCTTCGCTAACCACTCCCGGATGAACTGATGGGTCTCTTGGGCTATTTCTGGGGTCGCAGTCTTGCCCGTCCCAATCGCCCAGACAGGCTCGTAGGCGATAGCGATTCGGAGCATTTCTTCCTGTGTCAAACCGAAAAGACACTCTTCTAGCTGTTGCGCCAAAACCCGTTCGTGCCCACCGCTTTCTCTCTCTTCCAAAGTCTCTCCGATACAGAGGATGGGGGTTATCTCCCCTGCAAGCGCTCGTTTGACCTTGCGGTGGATCCAGGCGTTCGTCTCTCCGAACAAGTGGCGCCGCTCTGAATGACCGAGCAGGACGAACTCCGCTCCAGCCGCCTTCAGCATGGCGCAAGAAATTTCCCCAGTAAAGGCACCTTCTTCCTGGTCGTGCATGTTCTGCCCACCGATCGAGATATTTAAAGCTTGTGCGACAAAAACAGCAGCACTAATCGCTGTAAAAGGAGCTGCGATACAGATGCGCATAGGAGCGGCGGTAACCTCTTTAGGGAGAGTCGCAAAGAAATGAGCGGCTTCAGCCCCCGTCTTATGCATTTTCCAATTGCCGACGATCAAGGGTGTTTTCGTTGGTGTTTTCATTAGTACACAATAATCTTAAAAACTGTATGATACACTATCTCAACGAGTGCTGACAATGCAAGAAATCTTTTCAGTCTCAGAACTGACAGATGCCATCAAAAAACACCTTGAATCTCGATTCCCCGCCATTGCGGTTAAGGGGGAGATTACTAATTTAAAAGAACAGGCATCGGGGCACTTTTACTTCACTTTGAAAGATGTAGGGGCACAGCTCTCTGCCGTTCTCTTCCGAGGCAACGCCCGGGAGCTTAGCCGTCTGCCAAAAAATGGGGATCAGGTCGTCTTGCGCGGTCAGATCGACGTCTACCCACCGCGCGGCGCCTACCAGATGATCGTGCGCAAATTGGAATACGCAGGGGTGGGCGAGCTTCTGCTCAAACTGCACGAGCTCAAAAATCAGCTAGCAGCACGGGGCTGGTTCGATCCTGCGCGCAAAAAACCCCTTCCCAAATTTCCCAAAAGAATCGGCGTGGTCACCTCCGCAACGGGAGCTGTCATCCAAGATATCCTTCAGATTCTGACACGCCGCAACACCCATACCCATCTGCTGCTCAATCCCGTGAAGGTCCAAGGAGAGGGCGCCGCTCTGGAAATCGCCCGAGCGATTGAAGAAATGAATCGCTACAAACTCGCCGACCTTCTGATCGTAGGGCGGGGAGGGGGAAGCTTAGAAGACCTCTGGCCCTTCAATGAAGAATGTGTTGCCGCAGCGATCTTCCACTCTGAGATCCCCATCATCTCTGCAGTGGGTCACGAGACAGACTATTGCATTGCAGACTTCGTCGCTGACTTAAGAGCGCCTACGCCCTCAAGCGCCATCGAGATGGCGACGACAGAGACGGTACACCAGTTGCACTTTTTAAAGACCGCAGGAGCGCGTCTACAGACCTCTGTGACACATCTCGTAAAAAACTCCCGCACCCACCTCCTCAAGCTCCACCGCCACCCTTTTTTAAGTACCCCTACGCCCCTTCTCTCTACCCATTTCCAGAAAATGGACGAGGCGCTGAATACTCTCGGGCTCGGTTCAGAGCGAGTTTTACGAGAAAAAAGGATGAAATTAGAGGCGCTCAAAAAACAAAATGAGCTTTTAAACCCCCACATGCAGCTCAAAGAGCTTAAAATGAAACTCCTCCACCTCAAAAAAGCGATCGAAAATAGCTTTCAACAGCAATGGGCCAGCCGAAAAAATCAGTTCTCCACTCCCCTCCTGCGCCAAAAAATCGACCAACTTCTCCTACGAGAGATCCGCGTGCGCAAAGAGAGACTCCATCAGCTGGTCCACCACCTCAAAGGGATTGACCCAAAAAATCTTTTGAAAAAAGGCTACTGCATTCTCTTTAACGAAAAAAAAGATTCGGTTATCCTCTCAGCTCAAGCGATTGAGAAAAAAGAGAAACTCCATCTATTGTTACATGATGGGGAACTACAACTAATCGTCGAGGACAAATCATGTTAGACCAAGAGAGTTCATTTGAAACAGCTTATGCGCGGCTCGAAGAAGTTTTAGAAAAGATGCACTCGGGCAAAATCGCCTTAGAAGAAGCGCTAAAGCTCTATGAAGAAGCAGATCGCCTGATTTCCTGGTGCAATAAGCGTCTCGTCGACGCAGAGCGTAAGATCGAGATCTTGATCAAAAATCGAGAAGCAGAGCTTCAACTCGATGCGCAAGGACAACCAGAGCGACAACCCTTCCAACCTGCAATTCAGGCATCTTTGAAATGAGCTTTTCTCTCGAAGACATCCAATCTCCCGAAGAGGTCAAGGCACTTGGCTTAAATGAGCTACCTCATCTCTGTGCGCTTTTAAGACAGAAGATCATCGACGTGCTCTCTGTAACGGGAGGGCATCTCGCCTCCAATCTCGGGACAGTGGAGCTATCGGTGGCACTTCACAGAGTGTTCGATTCTCCGGAGGATAAGTTCATCTTCGACGTCAGCCACCAGTCCTACTCCCATAAACTCTTGACGGGACGGCTCGACAAATTCCGGCAGATCCGACAGTTCAAAGGGCTCTGCGGGTTCTCTTGTCCCAAAGAATCCCCTCACGATCATTTCTATGCAGGCCACGCGGGAACAGCTCTCTCGCTCGCCCTCGGAGTTGCCAAGAACCGGGATCTCTCCGGCAGAAAGGAACACATCCTCCCTGTCCTAGGAGATGCCTCTCTCACCTGTGGACTGACATTAGAAGCTCTCAATAATATTCCGAAAGACTTGAGCCGCTTCATCGTCATCTTGAACGACAACAACATGTCGATCTCCCATAATGTTGGAGCGATCACGCGGATCTTGAGCCGCCTCATCAACCACCCGAAGTCCAACAAGATCTACCAAGAGATCGAACATCTGCTCTCCAAAGTCCCTGCTTACGGCACGATCCTTGCAAAACAAGGCCATAAACTCAAAGAATCGATTAAAAACCTCGTCAGCCCCGCTCCCTTTTTCGAGCAATTTAACCTCGACTACGTCGGGCCTGTCGATGGACACGACATCGAGCAGCTCGTCGACGTCTTCTCCGCCCTCAAAAACGGAAATCGCCCCGTTTTATTGCACCTGCTCACCGTCAAAGGAAAGGGGATGCACACGGCAACGCAAAATCCGATCACCTACCACGGCTGCAAACCCTTTGATAAAGAGACGGGAGAGTTTCTCCCTTCACCGAGTCAGCTGACTTTCCCGCAGATCTTCGGGCGTCATAGCGTCAAGATGGCAGAGACTGACCCCAGCCTGATCGCCGTGACACCTGCGATGCCGGCAGGTTCTTGTCTCGAAAGCTTCATGAACCGCTTTCCCGAAAGATGTCTCGACGTCGGAATTGCGGAAGGGCATGCCGTGACCTTTTGCGGTGGGCTCGCCTATGGAAAGAAGATGAAAGTCTTCTGCTCAATCTACTCGACCTTCTTCCAGCGGGCATTCGATAACCTCTTCCAAGACGTCTGTCTGCAAGAGCTCCCCGTCGTCTTCGCCGTCGATCGAGGGGGGATTTCAGGTCCCGATGGCTCTACCCACCACGGCATTTACGACATCTCTTTTCTCAATGCAATGCCGAATATGGTGATCTGTCAACCGCGCAATGGAGATTTATTAAAGGAGCTCATGGAGAGTGCCTTTTCTTGGCAACGTCCGACGGCGATCCGCTACCCGAATGCGGTAACAGAAGAGAGCGCCGCACCGCTGTGTTTTCGACCTTTGGGACAAGGAGAAGTTTTGAAAAAAGGGAGTAAACTCGCCCTCTTTGCCATCGGCCATATGTGCCAAACGGCCCTTCAGGTGAGTGCCCTTTTAAAAGAACAGGGAATTGACTGCACGATCGTCGATCCCATCTTCGTGAAGCCGCTCGATACCGATCTCTTCTGCGAGATCCTCTCGTCTCACGACTGCGCTGTGACGCTGGAAGAACATGCGCTGAGTGGCGGATTTGCCTCTATTTTCAACACGTTTGTCATCCGCAATCAGTTCCAGCACCTCAATATCCTCAATTTCGGTATCCCCGACACCTTTGTCGAGCAAGGGTCGAACAAAGAACTCCTGCGCGAATTGGGGCTGAATCCAGAAGCGATTGCCTCTCAAATCATAAATCAGTTCTGTATCTCTACAACGGTTGCCCCATGATCATCGCCCTCTTTCCCAATACGAGTAAAAAACAATCAAAGAATTTAGCGATTGGGATCTATGAGTTTTTGACAAGTCAAGGGGTGACGGTCGTCGCTGAAGATGAGGATGCTGAGCAGCTGCGCGCACAACCGATCTCTTCTGTCGATCCTAAAGAGATCCAGTTCATGATCTCGATGGGAGGAGATGGGACGATCTTACGCCTCGTCCATAAATATGAAACGCTCAATGCAGCCGTCGTCGGGATCAATCTCGGCCACCTCGGATTCATGGCTGACATTCCCATCGCCGACATCTACCCGAGCCTTCAGGATCTACTGAACGGTGCCTATCAAATCCACGATCGAGTGATTGCTCAAGGGGAATCCCTTCACGGCGATAGATGTTTTGCCGTAAATGACATCGTCGTCCACCGCGCACGCAACCCCAGCCTCGTCGAGCTTGCAATCCACGTCGATGGGAAATATCTCAATACCTTTGAAGCGGATGGAATCATCCTTGCGACGCCTAACGGATCGACTGCTTATTCGCTCGCAGCAGGAGGGCCGATCATCAGCCCCGATCTCGAGGCATTCGTCCTGACTCCTATCTCTCCGCACACGATCTCTAATCGCCCCATCGTCCTGACGGCCAACCAAGAGATCCAGATCCAATACCTAAGCGATTACGACCCCGTCGAAGTGCGCGCCGATGGAGTGACCAACCACACACTCCAAACGGGCGATGTCTTCCGCATCACCCGTTCTGCAAAGAGGTTCAAACTCGTCAGCCTCTTACGTAGAGATTACTATTCAACCCTCAGAACTAAGCTCGGTTGGGCTGGGAAGCTGCGTTAGAATCGAGAAGAAAACGGCTGACATCTAGGAAGGTGTCTTCCGTAAGCCCTGGCATAAATTTAGAGATAGCCTCTGCCGCGTTCCAATGATCCGAAGCGTTTTCTTTAAGCGCCAATAGCCAGCTCGTTTGTGCAATGAGCAGTTCATGCAATAGAGCATCATCATCATCGGCGAGGTCAATCTCGTACTGTCCCAAAAGGGCTGCTTCTTCTTCGCTCTCCTCACCTGTCAAATTCCCTGCTATAATTTCTATTCCCTCTTCAATATCATAGGTAAGTTGAGATAAATTTCTTTCAGTTCGATCTTGCACAAGACCGCAATAGTAATTTCCCATGACGATCAAATTAGCAAGACCTCGCACATCGTTTCTATCAAAATTCATTAATTCAGTTTGAATTCCCATTTCTAAAAGCACTAAAAACGGATCATTCGGATGTGTATCCAACACATTTTTAAATATGCCTTGAAAGCAATCATCCACAGAAGACCGTTCCACATAAGTCAAAATCTTATCTGCTAGAGTAAACTGGGTCACTTCGTCTACACCCTGATAATCCGCGTGCTCTAATACAGCTGAAAGAAAAGATTGAACCTGCTTATGAAACTCAGGATCTTTTGCCACTTTAAATTCTAATTCTGCTACATATCCTTCCTCTTGAATGCTCAATGTAGAGCAGAGCCTCTGCAATTTATCCGCTAGCTGATTTTCTACAAGCTCTTCGAATTGAAAACCATCAAAACTATCTCTATATAGATTGACACTGTTACCTGTAATACCTGCTGTCATACAAAAACCTCCGTTATTGTTAATAATTAATATTAATTATAACAAAACAATAAAATAAAATAAACATATAAATTATTTTAAACCAAAACAGGGCAATAATAGTTAATATTAAGAAAAAACATCCTAAACCAGTGCGCAATTTCACGTTGGGAAGTAAAGCTAATTCCACTATAACTAACTAATCAAGAATGACTTACAGAGGTAATGCTTGTCGCTGCAGCATTATTGCATAATTCATGAGGACCCAATCTATACCCCTTCCACCTCAATCGTAACCACAAGCAAACCGATTAAAAGCCTCAAATTTCGAATCAAAGGGAGGGGGTAATATTAATTCAATATTACCCCCTCCCTTTGATTCGAAATTTGAGAACTTTTCATTCGGTTTTCTTGGGTACGATTGAGGTGGAAGGGGTGTATACCCATCATTCCATTCTGAATAGATGCAATTTTACCACAGAGAGGGGAAACCACAGAGAGGAAAATCATATTAAAAATTTCCCTCTCTGTGGTTTCCCCTCTCTGTGGTAAAATTCAGCTACTTATGCAACAGGCGCGGGGTATAAGGCGGCATTTAAAACCGTTTGACTTAGCGGCAGGAACAAATCGCGCTCTTGCTCATTGGTCAGCGCGCCGTTTTCTTCGATGACAGCTTCCACAGCGTCCCATCCTTCGGGATTATTTTCTTGAAGCGCAAGAAGCCAGCTCACTTCTGCAAGGAGTAGGCTATGAAAAACATCTCTATTTCCCTGACCAATCGCATCGATCAGTTGTTCTAAATGCTCATCAAACGCTTCCAACTCCTGATTGTTAGACGTGTTCAATACAAATTCAAGCCCTGCCTCAATAGAAGAAGGGAAATGCTCAAAGCACAGGGGTTGCCGCTTAAAGAGCTCTTCTGCAAGATCCAAGAATACCCGCGACTGGACGATCAATGCGGCAAGCCCCGGCAGATCCTCTCTGTCAAAATTAATTAATTCATTTTGAATAAACATGTGTAAAAGAACCAGAGGCACATCCTTGCCATGTGTATTCAAGACAGCCTTAAAAACATCTCGAAAACAATCATCCTGAACAGCACGTCTCAAATGCCTTAAAACAGCATCTGACATATTAAATTCATTCACTTCTGAGCATTTGTAATGAGAATTCAATAACAAATCTGGGATAAAACAACAGATTTTATCATAGAATTCAGGGTCTGATTGCAACATCTGGTGGAGCGCGTCTGGATACTCTGCATCAAACTGTAAGGCAGTGAAACAGAGCATTTCCAGTGCTTCTTCGAAGCCTAGGGTCACCGTCGCCTCTGGAAGTGCAGCATAGGAGACCCCCCTAAAGTGAACTGCAGCGAGTTTCTGATTAGGTCTCACACAGAGACTGTGTGCATTTAAATGGATCCTACACCCTATGGGCAATTGCATGAGTGCATAGGGAAGTGTCTGTAACTTATGTTGAAACAGGTTCATCACTTTAAGGGATTGCAATAGCCCAATTTCTTTGGGGATACTCGTCAACTCGTTACGACTTAAACTTAAAAACTTGAGCTCAGTTAATTGACCGATCCATTTGGGAATCACTTTAATTTTATTAGAACTTAAATCAAGCATTTCAAGAGAGCGAAAATGGCTCACACTCTTTGGAACCTTTGTCAAGCAATTACGACACGCAAAAAATCGCGTTATTTTTTCAACATCTATAGGCAGTTTTTTAGGTAAGTCGGTGAATGACAAGCCATTAAAATTTAATTCCTCCGCAGTTGGGTAGTAGTTAAATTCAAAAATCCTCCTATGCAGATGGGGTGCAGTAAATAGACGATCTGGGTTCGTAGGATCCTTATTTAACCAAGCGATGACCGTCTGTGACACAGGATTGCTGTCTTGTGTTTGAAATATACGACTTAAATACTGTTCAGATAATTTTCTTGAATTCTCACTAACTGCAAAACTCACAAACGCTCCTTCAATAAACCCAAAAACAAAAACTATAACAAAATTAAAAAAATCGCGCAATTAAATAACATTAATTCAGTAGCATAAAAACAATCTTAACTAGAACTACTTTCTATGAAAAATTGCTCCAGGACGGTGCGCAATTTTACGTTGCGTTGGAGAGCGAGACGCATAATGATCATCTGCTCCAAAACGGCTTCTAGGGGTGGGATAGGCCGCGCAGCGGCGAGTCTTAGGCTCTCTATTTGATCACGGTGGTACAGGTGTTGCTCTCCCGATTTTTCTCGGATCAAGTGCAGGTCGCGGTACCAGGCTAGGAGCTCCTCTAAGATGAGATCTGCCTGATCCAGAAGAGAGGTCCCTCCTTCTTCATCCAGAGTCTTCTCCAGCGCAGTCAATCCCTTTAAAAGCTGGGGGTACTCTCTTATAGGCTCTAGAGTCAAAAGCTCTAAAAGAGCCTTTCTGAAGGGCAGTTCTATATGGAGCGAGAGCTCTTGCGCTCGTTTTAAGGAGCCCTGCGCTAAAAAGGCGATCCGGCGCGCTTCTTCTGGTTTTTTCTCCCATTTTTCGCGGACGAAGCTCTCGATCTCTGTTTGTGGGATCGGAAAAAAGGGCAGCTTATGACACCGAGAGAGGAGTGTCGGAAGCATCGCATCGATCCGGTCGGTAAGAAGGATGAGGTAAGTGTCTCGCGGCGGTTCTTCCAACGTTTTGAGAAGGGCATTGGCGCTAAAGGTATGCATCTGGTGGGCATCGTGAAGGATGAAGACTTTACAAGGGGCTTCAAAAGGAGGAAGAGCTGTCTCATCGATGAGGCCACGCATATTTTCCATGGGGTGCTGCGCGCTTTTTCCTTCGGGAAAATAGATGCGCACATCGGGGTGGTTGTCAGAAGAGATCTTATGAGCATGCGCTTGTCCCATGAGTTCCTCTGCCAATGCTTTAGCAAAACGCCCTTTCCCCACGCCATCTGGCCCATAAAAGAGCAGCGTTTGAGGGACGGTCTTGCGCTCTAGCATCTGTAGAAGCGCTTCTTTAGCCAGGGGATTGCCGATGAGTGTATTAATCATGAATGAGGGGGACGATTTTTTCCATTGCTTGGGAGAATACCCTTTCTTTAGAAAGGGACCCATCTAAAATCTTAAAACGGTGAGGCTCTTCTCTTCCAATTTGGTGATACGCCTCTCGGATCCTCTGGTGAAAGGAGAGCTGCTCTGACTCGATCCGGTCCTTGCCCTTTTTTTCACTCTGACAGCGCCTTAACCCCTCTTCAGGGTCGAGGTCGATGTAGAGTGTAAGATCTGGTTCCAATCCTTGGCAGGCAAAAGTACAAAGGGAGCGCACAGTGGCTCCGTCGAGTCCTCGTGCACCGCTTTGGTAGGCGAGTGTCGAATCGTTAAACCGATCGCAGAGGACGATTTTTCCCGCCTCGAGGGCTGGGCGAATGATCTCATCGACATGCTGCGCTCGATCAGCCAGGAACAATAGGATCTCTGCGCGCTGACACACTGTATGATCTCGTTTGTCGAGCACGAGTTTGCGGATCTCGCTGCCGAGAGGGGTTCCTCCCGGTGCACGCGTTTGAAGCAGGGGGTGCCCCTTTGATTCGAGGTGTTGTGCAAGGGCCGTGATTAACGTCGTCTTCCCCGCACCATCGCCCCCTTCAAAAGAGATGAAGATCCCCTTCTTCTTCATTCAGACGGCTCCTCTGGGTCGGTGTCTGAAGGATCCTCTTCGATGTCTAAAGACTCATCTAGGTCGTCCAAAGACTCGTCTACGTCGTCCAAAGACTCGTCTCCATCATCTAAAGACTCGTCTCCATCGTCTAAAGACCTGGATTCAGCGTCTAAAGACTTGTCTGTAGCGTCTAAAGACCGGGGCACGCCAGACTCTAGTTCGACGTCTGAAAGGGCACCCTCAGCTGCAAGGGGTTCTTCTGCAAGGCCTTCGAGTTTTTGCAGGGCAACGAGCTGATCCCCTGTATGCAGGTTGACGAGCCGCACGCCTTGGGTCGAGCGTCCCATGACGCGGACGCCCTTCATGCTGATGCGCACGGTCTGTCCCGTATTCGACATCATGACGACGCTATCACAATCAGTTACGGAGATGACGCCGACGACGAAGCCGTTGCGCTCACTGGTGATGATCGAACGGACGCCGACCCCGCCCCGGTTCGTCTGGCGGAACTCATCGACGAGAGAGCGTTTCCCATAGCCATTCGAGCAGACGATGAGCAAGCTCTCTGTCCCTTTGACGACTTCGCAGGAGACAACAGCGTCTTCTGCATCGCGCAAGGTAGCTCCCTTTACGCCACGGGCGACTCTACCGACGGGTCTCACGAGCCCCTGGTCGAACCGCACTGCCATGCCGTTTTTCGTAAAGAGCATGATCTGATCATTTTCTAATGTGAGACGCGCAGCAATCACTTCATCCCCTTCATCGATATTGATCGCATAGACGCCTTTGCGACGTGGAGAACTGAAGGCGGAGAGCTCTGTCTTCTTGACAACCCCTTGACGGGTCGCAAGGAGGATGTACCCTTTGTCTTCGAAATTTCTCACACGGAGCACTGTGGCGATCTTCTCTCCTTCTCTTATGTCTTCTAAGAGATTGATGAGCGGTTTTCCTTTAGATCTTCGGCTTGCTTCGGGAATTTCCCACGCTTTTAACCAATAACATCTGCCTAGGCTGGTGAAGATGATGAGATAATCGTGGGTCGATGCGACGTAGATGTCTTTTAAGACATCGGATTCCTTTTTCATCTCCATCCCGATCACACCTTGTCCTCCGCGCCGTTGCTCACGGAAGGTGTCTGCAGGCATCCGCTTGATGTAGTCATCTTCAGAAATCGTGATGATCACCTGCGTATCGGGGATGAGGTCTTCGACATTGAACTCCCCTTCCGCTGCGATCACTTTGGTTTTGCGATCAGAGCCGTGGTGTTTTTTCAGCTCGAGAAGCTCCTCTTTGATGATTCCGCGCACAAGGGCTTCAGAAGCTAAGACGGAACGGTAGTAGGCGATTTTTTCGAGCAGCTCATTGTATTCATTTTCGAGTTTTTCTCTTTCGAGTCCTGTCAACTGGTAGAGGCGCAGATCCAAGACGGCTGTTGCCTGACGTTCGGTAAACGCATAGGTCGCCATCAATTGAGCCTTTGCGTGATCGCGACTCTCCGATGCGCGGATGAGTTTGACGACCGCATCGAGATGGTCGAGGGCCTTGAGGTACCCTTCTAAGACATGGGCTCTCGCCTCTGCTTTTGCCAACTCAAAACGGGTTCTGCGGCGCACGACATCGATCCGGTGTTCTACCCAAGCATGGATGAAGTGTTTGATATTCATGATGCGCGGCAAGCCCTTATCCAACGCGAGCATGTTGCAGCCAAAGGTCACCTGTAAATCGGTGAACTTGTAGAGCTGATTGATCGTGACGTCGGGAATTTCGCCTCTTTTGAGCTCGATGACGATGCGCATCCCATCTTTATCTGATTCATCGCGGATATCGGAGATGCCGGTCATCGTCTTTTCATTGACGAGAGCTGCGATCTTTTGAATGAGAACCGACTTGCTGATGTTGTAGGGAATTTCGTCGATGACGAGCCGTTGCCGCTCTCCACTTGTCTCCATATCTTCGATACGGATCACTCCGCGCAGGGTGATCTTACCCCGCCCTGTATAGTAGGCTTCCTTGATTCCGCGATAACCGCAGATGATGCCTCCTGTTGGAAAGTCGGGAGCGGGCATCACTGTCATGATCTCTTCAATGCTGGCCAGTGGGTTATCGATAACGAGCGTCGTCGCTAGGATCAGTTCGCTGAGGTTGTGCGGCGGGATATTCGTCGCCATCCCGACGGCAATCCCAGAAGAGCCGTTACAGAGAAGGTTCGGGAACTTCGCCGGAAAAACCGTCGGCTCCGTTTTCGTCTCGTCGTAGTTGGGAATCAGATCGACTGTATCTTTATCTAAATCTTCCATCAAAGCAACAGAAGCGTGAGTGAGGCGTGCTTCCGTGTAACGCATCGCAGCAGGTGGGTCGCCATCGACAGAGCCGAAGTTACCTTGACCATCGACCAACCGATAGCGCATCGCCCAATGTTGTGCCATCCGGACTAAAGTGGGATAGATGACCGATTCGCCGTGCGGGTGGTAATCGCCCGAGGTGTCCCCGGAGATCTTCGCGCACTTTCTGTGTTTACCGCCTGGGCTCAAATTGAGCTGACGCATCGCATACAGAATCCGGCGCTGTGAAGGTTTGAGCCCATCGCGCACATCGGGAAGCGCACGTGAGATGATGACAGACATCGAATAGCGAAGGTAACTCTCCTTGACCTCTTCTTCGACATTGCGTGGAACGATGATTTCACCCTTGGTATAAGACATAGCCCTTTCCTCAAACATCTAAATTTTTAACGGACAACGCGTGCTGCTCGATAAAAGCACGGCGCGGGGGCACATCTTCGCCCATTAACATCGTAAACATGTGATCGGCTGCGATCGCATCGGGAATTGTCACGCGGATCAGTGTACGGGTCGCTGGATCCATCGTCGTCTCCCAGAGCTGATCGGCGTTCATCTCTCCCAACCCTTTGTAGCGCTGGATTTCGATCCCCTTGCGCCCATTGATGCGCAGCAAGTCGATCCCTTCTTTGAGCGTGTAGATCGGAGTCTCTTTCCCCTCTTCGTCGACGAGATCGAAAATCTTTCCTTCGACGGTTAAATAACTATCCAAAGAGAAATTGTAGAGACTCAAGCGCTCTTTGAGATCTTCCAACATCTTGGGCTCGTAGAGCTCCATAAAGGGAAGTCTCTTAGCTCTAAATAATTTCATCTCTTCCGTCTGTTCTTCAATTGGAATCGATTGGAGCGTCTCTTGATGCTTTTGTCTCTGGAACTCCTCATCCTGTCTCTTGATCTCAGCGAACTCCTCTTCAGAAAAGACGAACCGAGTCTCTTCGCCTACTTTCAACTGGAATCGCGGCAAGAGCCCATCGGCATTTTTCGCACTCAAAAACTCGCGGAAGGGAATCCCTTTTCGTTCAATCGATGCGATGAAACCTTCGACATCCCGGATCGCTTTCAAGATCTCCGCTAACTGCTCTTTTTCCACTGCATCCGTGTGTCCTGTGAGTCTCAAGTAGATATCGCTCATCCCGAGGTGCAATAGATACTCATCCATCTCTTTTTCGCTGTGGATATAGCGGCTCGTCTTCTTGCGCGACACGCGGTAGAGCGGAGGCTGTGCGATGTAGATGAACTCATTTTCGATCAGAGCCGGCATGTGGCGATAGAAGAAGGTTAAGAGAAGCGTTCTGATGTGCGAGCCGTCGACGTCGGCATCCGTCATGATGATGATTTTGTGGTAGCGCAACTTTTCTAAATTGAAATTATCCTGACCGATCCCACAGCCAAAAGCTGCGATCATGGCGCCGACCTCTTGGTTCTGCAAGATCTTCTCCAACCGCGCTTTTTCGACGTTCAAAATTTTACCGCGGATCGGCAAAATCGCCTGAAATCTTCGGTCTCTTCCTGTCTTAGCAGAACCACCCGCAGAGTCCCCTTCGACGATATAGATCTCACAAAGGGCGGGATCCTTCTCCTGACAATCGGTTAACTTCCCCGGAAGGCGTGCACTATCTAGAGCTGTCTTTCTAAGCGTCAACTCGCGTGCTTTGCGCGCTGCTTCACGCGCCTGCGCTGCGATGATCGCCTTTTCGACAATCATCCGAGAGAGGGCGGGATTCTCATTGAGAAAAGTGGAGAGCTCTTCCCCTACGATCTGCTGAACGACAGAGGCGACCTCGCTGTTGCCCAGGCGCTGTTTCGTCTGCCCTTCGAACTGAGGATTTGCCACTTTTAAGGAGATGACCGCTGTCAACCCCTCGCGCATGTCATCCCCTTGGACAGACATCTTGTCGCTTTTAAGTAAGTTGTGCCCTTTGATGTACTGATTGAGCACACGCGTAAGCGCCGTGCTGAATCCCGTCACGTGGGTTCCCCCTTGACGGGTTGCGATATTATTGACGTAAGAGTGCAAGTTTTCAGTATAGGTATCGTTCCACTGCATCGCTACTTCGAATTCGACCATCCCATCTGAGGTCTCTTTAGAGCCGAAGATGTAGATCGGCTTCGGAAAGAGCGGCATCTTATTTTCATTCAAATACTCGACGAACGACTTCACGCCCCCTTCGTAGCAGAAAGAAACCTCTTGTGGCGTATCGTCCCTTTCATCGCGGAAATCGATCTTGAGCCCCTTATTCAAAAAGGCGAGCTCTCTAAAACGCTTTACCAGGATATCGTGATCATAGACCGTCACATTGAAAATCGTATCGTCGGGATAGAATGTGACCTTCGTCCCGTGTCGCGTCGTCTCCCCGATCTCCCTGAGCAGTTCCGTGGGCTTACCCCGCGAAAACTCCATCTCATACATCTTCCCATTTTGACACACTTCGACGATCATCTTTTTAGAAAGGGCGTTGACGCAAGAGACCCCCACACCGTGCAGTCCTCCCGACACCTTATAGGTGCTCTTATCGAACTTACCTCCCGCGTGCAGGATCGTCATAACGACCTCTAACGCAGTGACATCCCGGCCCTGCTTCTGCGACTCCTTCTCATGCCTACCGACGGGAATCCCTCGACCATTATCCTGAACCGACACGGAGTTGCCCTTATGCAGCGTGATCGTAATCTCCGTACAGTGACCGGCCAGCGCTTCATCGATACTGTTATCGACGACCTCCCAAACGAGCTGGTGCAACCCATTGCTCTGCGTATCGCCGATATACATCGACGGACGCTCTCGTACCGCCTGAAGGCCTTCTAAAACCGTAATCGAACTCGCATCGTATTCTTGTTCTTTGGTCATCGTCGTCATACCTTAAACTCTTTGTTTGGATACCTTAAGTTGCTTCAAAATTTGGTATAGCTACCCGACACGAAAATAAATATTTTTGATCACAACCGTCGGAAATTTTTCACGTAAACACTTCAAAAGTCGCCCCCTCTCCTGTTGAGAGAGCAAACTATACAACGTCGAATTGTTCACTTTAACAGTCAATACCCCCTGATCGAAGGAGACCGCTTTTGTCATCGTAGAAAGCTTTGGCCCGATGATCTGAGGCCAAGCTGCCAGGACCAAATCGGGCCTATCCCGATGCAAAGCCCCGATACTCCCGAGCATTTGAGGCAAAAGCGTCGAGAGCGTCTTATTCGTCACCTGACACCCATTTTCTCGCCTTTCTCTCCCCATAACGCCACCAGACCTTTTGAGAATTTCCCAACCCCCAACTATATTGCATTTCCTGCAAAATAGCAAGGTTCAAACCGCAAGAAAAATGCGTGCCTATGGGGACAAAAAAGGCTCCCCTTCAGGGAGCCTTTATTAGCGGAAAAATATTTTCACTCTTTCTCGAAAGTGTACTCTACGGTGCGACTACAACCGGTGTATGGTAAAAAAGAGCGTAAACTAAAGATACAATGAAAAGAATAAGGAAAATAAAGAAGAGAATCTTCGCAATTTGAGTCGCCACACTGGCCACTCCGCGAAATCCCAACAATCCTGCGACAATTGCAACAATTAAAAAAATAATAGCCCAAGCAAGCATATAGCACCTCACTTTTAAATTAAAAATGAGTCATTTAAAAATTGCTGTCAATTCATTTTGCTTGGGTATAGCATTAAATCCGCTGGAAATTCGGCAGCTTAGGGTTATAGAGGAGGTAGCACTGCTCTTCGATGGATTGTGCACAACTAGTCCCGAACCACATATCACTCACCGCCGAACAAAATCGCTCATAGGAAACGGTAAAAATGGTTCGAGGCTCTAGAGGGTCTGGACAGCTGGGTATAATGGGGATAAGATTGTTCGGATCGGAGAAGTAAACACGACCCTGGGATTTCTGCCCTTGCAACTCTTGGGCTCCCAGAACGACAACACTGTGGCGGAACAAATTAGGCTGATCGGGATCATAGACCGCTGGAGGTTTCCATCCATAAATACGGCGTCCGACGACTTTTTCGATCAGAAGAGTCGGAGGCACCCCCTTATAGAAATCAGATCCAAACTTACCCGATGCCAATATAGGTCCCCAATTTTGCAGCTCTTTGATCAGTGCACTCATCGGCTGTCCAGGGTTCCAGGAAGCTTGTTGAAGACCGATCTGAGTGTAGTAATATTTTAGGATAGCTGCCTTTTTCAGAATTTCTTTCTTTTGAGAGTTAGAGACCGCAAAAACTTTCTCTGGACTGGAATCTGTTGAAGCAGAGTCTTTCTCAAGCTTACATAGAAGAACACCTTCCTTATAAATCAAGCCTTGAAGCAGTTTTCCCTCAGAAATCGGAAGATTCCCTATCGTGCATTGAATGACCTCGAGAGTCCGCTCGGTGAATTGACTGGAAAGAGCCTCCTGTAATACCTTCGTATCGTTTATTCCAAAAGGCCCATTCAATTTCTCCCAAAAATCTGATCCAATGGAAGCCACAAACTCCCTCATTAAATTTAGCGCTTCTTGCTCTATTAACCCTTTTTTATTTGTAGCTGGGGACCCACCATTAAAAGTACTATTGAAAAGTTCCAAGGCCTGCTCTGACGAAGAAACGCGTGCCCTGGTCCATTGCGTGGCAATTTTGAGCAAGATGCGTTCAGACTCATGATGAACAGTCTCTGTAAAGGTACACTGCTTTCTGTAAGTCGAAATGGTCTTTTCAAGCGCGCGTTCCCTTTCAAAGCCCTCACAATTTTTTCCATAGCGAATGCACAGACCACTGCCCATGGGCGCATACCACCAACAAGTATGAGCCTTCTGCATCGATTGAGGAACTCTGTCCCTCTGATCATTGCAAGGGTCTTCGAGCTTCTGGCTGCTGTCAGGTTTGCCGGGGAGAAGTTCCCACAAAATATGAAAATCGTCATTAACTAACGGGCGAATCATCTTTGTTGCATCGATCATAAAACTCTCACTCGTTTTGTTTTTATTATTATTATTTTAAATAAATTAAAAAAACAAATCAACTAAAATAGTTTTTATTATATTGAAATTTTTAATAAACCCATATTTTATTAAGATGAACAGGCTCCTCGAATGGGAACCGCTAAAACAGCAAAGCCCCCACGCCGATCGCAATCAGGAAGTAGATGGACATCGAGAGGAAGTCATTGAAGGCTGTTACGATAGGACCTGAGGCCACCGCTGGGTCCACTCCGATCCTGGCGAAGAAGAGGGGGGAAAAGACGCCGAGGAAGGTCCCTGCAAAGCAGGCTCCTGTTAGCCCCATGCCGACGATCAGACCGACGAGGGCAGGGCTGACGGCACCTTGAGCAATGCCAGCGAAATCGAGGGCATAGACGGCAAGGCCAGAGAGGATTCCGAAAATCGTTCCTGTTGTGAAGCCCATGATCAATTCCTTTAGGACGACCTCTCCCCTGTTTCCTAGAGAGATGAGCCCAAGAGCCATGCTGCGGACCAAGACCGTACTGCACTGGATCCCCACATTGCCCGACATCCCCGTGATCATCGGGACGAAAAACATGACAAATGTCAGAGCTCCCCCTGCGCGATTTTCAAAAAATGAAGACATCACGCCAACGTTGATAAGCCCCGCGCAGAGCGTCACAAAGAGCCAAGGCGCGCGCGAAAAGAATCGTTTGATCAAAGGCTCTTGCTCACCGACCTTTTCCGTTGTTCCCGCCATATTTGCAATCGTCTCGTCAGCGATATCTTCCACCGCATCGAGCACGTCGTCATAAGTAATGACGCCGATTAGCCAGTTTTTTGCATTGACAACAGGTAGGGCAGCGATCTTATACCGCTCGACGATCTCCACGACCTCTTCTCGGGAAGTCTCTGGGGAGACCTTATGCACGATGGTCCGCATCACCTGGCGCAAGGGCAACTGCGCGGGGTTGACGATCAAGTTTCTAGCAGGGACTTCTCCCTGCAACTCCCCTCCTGCATTCACGACAAAAATCTGGCGTACCAAATCGATCCCGGGATTATCGCGGATCTGCGCGGCTGCCTCTCCAATCGTGACATCCATCGCAAACGAGAAGAACTCACTTGTCATGAGCCGTCCCGCTGTGTTGCGGCGGTGTTTTTTGATCTCTTTGATTTTTAGAGCTTTTGCGACCTCTAGCATGTCGATGACGCGCCGGTACCTACGCTCAGAGAGGCTCTCGAGCACCTCGACCGCTTCATCAGTCGGCATACTCTCGATCAATTTTTTAATCTCCACATCGCTGACAGCGCGGAGAACGGCTACCTGAGTGCTGCTATCGGTATTGACGATAAAATCGATCTTCGCCTGCATATCGGAGAGATTTTCGAATAGAGTCAGCCGCGCATAAGGGGGCAAACGGCTCGCTGCATAAGCTAAATCGATAGGAGAATGCTCTGAGGCGATCTTAATGATATCGTGCAAGACGACAGTCGAGGTCTGTTTATGAAAGGACTGCTCCAGCTTTTCGATCAATAAATCATGAAGAGCGGACGTTTTAGACTCCATAAGACCAAGAGAGCTCGTTTCATCCTCTAAAGCCTTAAGGGTCTCTTCAGAGGTAATGTGCATCCTGCCCTCCCTGGAGTCTTTAAAAAATTACATGGTCCTGTCACCCAAGATCTAGGTGGCGTGATTGTACCCCTTCCGCGCGATATAGAGCAAGTTTTATAGAAAAATTTTACCCCCTTTTCATTCATTTAGCCTGGTGTTATATTGAGGTTACCTCTAATATTAGCTGATAAAGTCCAAAAAAAGCAGAGTTACATGTACAAGCCTGAAAAGATTAGAAATATCGCCATCATCGCACACATCGACCATGGCAAGACCACGATGCTCGATAGCCTTTTAAAACAATCGAACATCTTCCGCGACAATGAAAAAGTTCCTGAACGGGTCATGGACAGCTATGACCAAGAGAAAGAACGCGGGATTACGATTTTTGCAAAGCACACGAGCCTCTTCTTCGAGGACTTCAAGATCAACATCATCGACACCCCTGGACACGCCGACTTCTCAGGAGAAGTGGAACGCGTTCTCGGCCTTGTGAACTGCGTACTCTTGCTCGTTGACGCGCAAGAAGGGCCGATGCCACAGACTCGCTTCGTCCTCTCTCAAGCACTCAAAATCGGATTGCGCCCGATCGTCGTCCTCAACAAGATCGACCGCCCTCACGCCGACCCAGACCGCGCGCTCAATCTCACCTTCGATCTCTTCGTCGAACTCGGAGCAAATGATGAACAACTCGACTTCCCTATCGTCTACGCTTCTGGGCTTTCTGGTTTTGCCACCGTCGATTTGAAAGACCCACGCGTCGACATGCGCCCCCTCTTCGAAACGATCATCGCCAAGGTCCCCTATCCTCCCGGAAACCTCGAGCTTCCATTCCTCATGCAAGCGACGACATTGAGCTACGACGACTTCGTCGGGCGCCAAGCCTGTGGCCGCATCCTAGAAGGGCAAATCCGCAAAGGACAGACCGTCACCAAAGTCGACAAAGATGGTCATGCGACCCAACACAAGATTATCCGCCTCGAAGGCTATCACGGCCTAAAGAAAGTGGAAATGGAAGAAGCAGGTGTCGGAGATATCGTCAGCCTTTCTGGAATTACAGAAGTCTCCATCGGAGATACCCTCTGCGACCCCTCCCACATCGTACAACTCCCGCCCATCTTTCTCGCAGAGCCGACCCTTTCCGTTGAAATCATGGTCAACAATGGCCCCTTCGTCGGAAAAGATGGCAAGCACGTTACGATGAACAAGCTGCGCGATCGCCTCATCCAAGAAAAAAAGGCGAATATTTCCCTTAAAATCGAGGAATATTTCCGCGATGACGCCGCACGCGTCTGCGGTAGAGGAGAGCTCCACCTCGCCGTCCTCATCGAAGCGATGCGCCGAGAAGGCTATGAATTCACGCTCTCGAAACCTCAGGTTATCCTCAAAGAGGTCGAGGGAGAGAGCCATGAACCCTTCGAATCGGTCCACATCGAAGTTCCCCAAGAATTTTCCGGTACCGTGATCGAAGAGCTCTCGCGCCGCAAAGGAGAAATGCGCGCGCTCAGCACCAATGAGCACGGCATCACGAGCATCGAGTTCTTCATCCCCACACGAGGGCTGATGGGCTACCGGAACGACTTCCTGACTGTCACGCGCGGACTCGGCATCCTCACCTCAATCTTCGACAGCTACGCTCTCCATAAAGGGCCGATTCCCGGACGCCCACGCGGCTCCCTGATCTCCAATGCGCTCGGTAAAGTCACCGGCTACGCCTGCTTCTCCCTCCAAGACCGAGGCACTCTCTTCGTCGGCCCCGGAGAAGAAGTCTATGAAGGGATGGTCGTGGGAGAAAACTCGCGCGACAACGACCTCGTCGTCAACGTCATCCGCGGCAAACAACTCACCAACGTCCGCGCCTCGGGAACCGATGAGAACATCATCCTCACCCCTCCCCGCACCTTTACCCTAGAGCGCGCCATCGACTTCATCCAAGACGACGAACTCGTCGAAGTCACGCCCCACTTCATCCGCCTCAGAAAGCGCCAGCTCTCTGAGAATGATCGAAAACGGCGCGGTGGGTAAAAATGCATTCCACAGCAAATGGGCCTGCCCATTTGCTGTGGAGCAATTTCTTGCATCATCTTGGTTGCCTGAAAAGGAGCTATTCTCCTATAATCAACACATAAACCAGCCGTTTTGGCGGGATTGCTAAATGAACCACACGTATGAATCTACCTCCTATGGCTTAGATTCCACGCTTGCCACCTGTTGTGGGCGAGTCGTGATGGTCGCGCTTACGCGCACTTAAAATAGCACTTCTTCCCCGCCACAACTTTTCTCCACACAAGACTCCCCAAAGACCACAAGAGACCCTTAAGAGACTAGGACCTTCAGCGGGCAAGAGGTGCCAACCGAAGGTACAGGTATGTCAACGCAAGAACAGTCGTTGCCTCAACGCAAGATGCAACTATCCAGTCTCTTTACAACAGGATTTGCCCTCTTCTCCATGTTTTTTGGGGCAGGCAATTTAATTTTCCCTCTGATCATTGGAAAATCGGCCGGCCATAACGTCTGGTTTGCGATTTCAGGTCTGCTACTTACCGCTGTCGCCGTCCCCTTTCTCGGGCTCATATCGATGCTCCTTTTTCACTCAGACTACAATCGCTTTTTTGGCAGGTTGGGCAGGATACCGGGACTGCTCCTTCTTCTTCTCTGCCAGCTCATCTTGGGACCTATTGGAGTCATTCCTCGACTCATCACGCTCATGCATGCGACAGCAAAACCTTTCCTCTTCGGGATGCCCCTCTTTTGGTTTAGCATTCTCGCAGTGGCGCTTATCTTTGCGTGCAGCTTTCAGAGAAACCAGTTGATCAAATACTTGGGAGCCTACCTCACGCCTCTTCTCATCCTCTCCTTAGCAGCTCTGCTGTTTTTTGGCCTCACAAGCGGTTCCTTTGGCCCCATCTCCACCTCTGCTTCAGATAGTTTTCTGCAGGGCTTAATCGGAGGCTACAATACGATGGACCTGATTGCAGCGTTTCTCTTTGCCACCGTTGTCCTTCCCCATTTTCAAAAAAGGGCGGAATCAGAGCATCCCAGCCAGAGAAAAAATACCCTTTTCAAGGAGATAGTTTTTTCCAGCAGCATCGCAGCAGCTCTGTTACTTTTGACTTATGTGGGGCTCTGCTTGATCTCAGCGCGCCATGGATGGGCCCTGGATCCTGCTTGCCCGGCCGAAGGAATGCTCACTGCCATTGCGCTTAAGTTACTGGGCCCCACAGGCAGCTTGATCGCAGCGATTGCTGTCATTACAGCCTGCTTAACGACGGCGATGACACTTACATCGATTTTCGCCGACTACTTGCGCAAAGACGTTTGCAAGGAGAAGATTAGCCCTACTGGGGCGCTTGCTTTTACGCTACTCGTCACGACGCTCTTTGCCAACTTGGGCTTCGGGGGGATCTCTGCCTTCCTCGCCCCTATTTTGCAAATCGTCTACCCAGGTTTGATTCTGCTAGCTACCCTGAACCTCTTCCATGCTCTCTATGGGCATCAGATGGTCCGCCTTCCCGTGTTCTCCTTCCTGACGGGCTCCACCATCTTTTATTTGGTTCAGATTTAAGAGCTTCCAGCTGCTGTTCACTAAACAGTGAACAGTGTATTTTAGTAAACAGATAGGGGGATACTAGAATGCGAGGTCGTTTTTTAGTCGGGTCAAAGACAGCTTCCTCCGAGAGAAATATCTACGCAGATAGATCTTCTCTTATTCTCGATTGGCTGTTTAGGACAGGGCTGCACAAGGAAAAGGGGTTTTCATTAAGAGAGGTCGCACAAGAAATAGCGGTTAGCTTGGGCCTCGTCCAACGAGTCTTTGCTATTCTGGTTGCAAACGGAGTCCTTCGTATAGAAGGCCTAAGAACTGCGAAACGATTTTTTTTCAAAAAACCCAATCTACTTTTGCAAAGCTGGCTAGAACAGTATAGCATTGTGAAAAAATGTAAAATGTGGACCTATCGTACGGGACTTCGAGGAAAGGAAGAGATGCTCGCAACACTAAAGAAATCGCCTTTAAATCGCAAAATGGTATTAGCTCTGCATTCTGCAGCTGAAGCCCATGGGTATAAACACACCAACCTCAAGACTCTTGAACTGTATATGCTAGATCCAGCGATTAGATCCCAATTGGAGGATCTATACCCCTTCCACCTCAATCGTAACCACAAGCAAACCGATTAAAAGCCTCAAATTTCGAATCAAAGGGAGGGGGTTAATATTAATTCAATATTACCCCCTCCCTTTGATTCGAAATTTGAGAACTTTTCATTCGGTTTTCTTGGGTACGATTGAGGTGGAAGGGGTATATACCCGACGTGACTCAAAAGTTGGCCATTGGACCGCGCCAAAACCCCGCGATTGAGATTGCCGAAGAGGGGGGTAGTATTGAAGAAATACAACCCCCCTCTTCGGCAACTCAATCCCGGGAGTTTTCGCGTGGGTCCAATGGCCAACTTTTGAGTCACGTCGGGTATACTTGTCTTAGAACCTCGAAAAAGCGGGTACGAAGTTTTGCTCATTGAGCCTTACTACAAGAATTTTCTCAATCTCAGTCCAGAAGATGAAATAAGGGTAGCCCCCGCTCTTTTGACATTTTTGGATCTCTACCATTTTCCTCTGCGCGGACGAGAACAAGCCGATTTTATGGCTGAACGTATTAAGTACTTCAAGCGTGCCCCACAACTCGGCGTACTGGAGGGAAAAATTAAAGTTTCCAAAAACTTTGATAAACCCTTACCTGCTGAGGTTCTAGCTGATTTTGAGCAATGATCAGAGATCTTCTGATCAAAACTATTTTTTTCAAGGGGCTTGCATTTGTTCGCGTTTTCTTGCTACTATCTTTGGCATGAATCGGAAAATAGAACCGCCTGCGCGCAACGAGATCTGGAAGATGTTCGACGAGATCTCTCCGACGTATGATCGGGTCAATCGGGTCATAACGCTCGGTCTCGATCAATATTGGAGGAAAAAACTCTGCAAGTACTTGCCCCAAAAGGAACAGCTCTCGATTCTCGATTGTGCGACGGGGACGGGAGACCAGATCCTCTCTCTTTTTAAAAGTGGTGCAGATATCGGATCGGTCATCGGCCTCGACTTAGCAGAGGCGATGCTGACGATTGGCCAAAATAAGATCGAAAAATTCCCCTTCCGAAATAAAGTCCGCTTTCAAGTAGGAAGTGCCCTTGAGCTCCCCTTTCAAGAGAACCAATTCGACTGCATCTCCATCTCTTTTGGGATCCGCAATGTAACGGATGTCTCTCGTGCTCTAAAGGAATTTTACAGAGTGTTAAAACCGGGTGGGAGAGTGTTGATCTTAGAGGGAACTGTGCCTGAAAGGGCTTGGTTGCGCGGGATCCATCTCTTTTACCTGCGCCACTTTCTCCCCCGCATCGGCGGTCTCATTTCTAAAAACCGAAATGCCTATCGCTATCTCAATGAGACGATTGAGACGTTTCCGCAAGGGGTGGCCTTTTGTCAGTTGTTAGAGGAGGCGCGCTTTACAGCTGTGCGGCCGAACTTGCTTATGGGCGGGATTACCACAGTTTACCAGGCGGATAAAAATGAGTGAGATCGAGATTGGAGGGAAGTGCTACCCGTATGAGCAACAGGTCTTTGCCCTACCGCCTGTCGATCTTTTAGCGTGGATTGCAAAACGAGATATTTTCCCTAAAGTCTTTTGGAAAGAGCGCGATGGTTCTGCGGCATATGCGGCAGCAGGCTCTCTTTTGTCGTTCGATGCGGTGCCCGATCTTTCGCGCTGTGCGGTGGATTTGAGATTTTATGGAGGGATGCGCTTCGACGCCGAGCGAGAAAGAGATGGGCTTTGGGAGGCATTTCCCGATAAAAAGTTTTGGCTACCTCGATGGGAAATCGTGCAGAAGGGAGAACAGACGACGCTGATCGTGCGCAACACACCGGGGATCGAGCTGTTTTCTTATGAGAAAATGGGGTGGGGAGAAGAGGCGGTTTTTTGCGAGAAGGAAGGGATCTGTTTTGAGGAGTGGGAAACCGCTGTTCAGGCGGTGCTGAAAGAGATCGAGGGCACAGCGTTACAGAAGGTCGTGCTCGCAAAGAGAACGACTTTGGAGGCAGATGCTCCTTTTTCCGGATGGGGAATTTTAGAAAAGCTCGCGGCGAAGACACAGCGCACGACCGTATTTGGATTCGAAATGGAACCGGGCGCGCTCTTTTTGGGCGCGACTCCCGAGAAACTGTTTGTTCGGGAGGGGCGCTTCTTGAAGACAGATGCGGTGGCGGGGACGCGGCCTCGGGGAAAAAGCGCAGAGGAAGATTCAGAGCATGAAGCAGACCTGTTAAACCACCCCAAGGACCGGGAAGAGTTTGGGATCGTGAAGCGATTTTTAACCGCGCAGTTGTCAGAGTATGCCGAGGCATTACAGTGGCAGGGAGAGGATCGCGTTTTGAAAAATACGCATGTGCAGCACCTCTGCAATCAGCTCCATGTATCGCTACGCGAAGGGGTCGATGATGAGATGCTGCTCAAAAAGCTCCATCCGACACCCGCTCTGGGAGGATTTCCGCGAGAGCCAGCGCTTCGCTGTATCCGCGAACAGGAACCGTTCGATCGAGGCTGGTACGGGGCGCCGATCGGAATGGTGTCTCCAAAAGGCGCTGATTTTGCCGTTGCCATTCGCTCTGGTCTCATCAGAGAGAGGGAGCTCCACCTCTTTGCTGGAGCGGGAATCGTCCCGGGGAGCACTCCCCTAAAAGAGTGGCAAGAGGTCCGCCAGAAAATTCAACCATTTCTTTCTTTAATACAGGTAGCTCATGGATCACGGTGCGCTGAACGAACGGTTTGCTAAACAACTCATCGATCTCTTAATCGCACAAGGGGTCACTTATTTTTGCTGCGCGCCCGGATCCCGTTCGACACCTCTTTTAGTCGCAGTCGCCTCCCACCCTTTAGCCAAGCGATGGGTGCATTTCGATGAGCGAGGGCTCGCCTTTCATGCGCTAGGTTTTGCCAAAGCGACGCGCAAACCTGTGGCCATCATCGCGACATCGGGCACTGCCGTCGGCAATCTACTGCCGGCGAGTATGGAGGCTTATAACGAACGGATCCCGCTCATCCTGCTCACGGCAGATCGCCCTCCTGAACTCCAGGCCTGCGGTGCAAATCAGACCTGCGATCAGGTACGCCTCTTCCAAAATTGCACCCGTTTTCAGATCGAACTCCCCTGCCCCTCTTCAGCATTACCGGAAGATTATCTGTCGACAACGGTCGGCCAAGCTGTCTTTTCCGCTCTACATGCACCCCAAGGGCCCGTCCACATCAACTGCATGTTCCGAGAGCCTCTGATCGCAAGCCAGCCTGTCCCTTTTCCCACTTCTCGTCCCTCCTATTTTTCTGAATCGACGCTCTACCCTTCTGCTTACACCATCGCCGATTGGAGAGCGCGTGTTTCTCAAGTGCAACGAGGAGTGATCCTCTGCGGCTCAGATCACCTCCCCTATTCAGAAGCGGTCCTACGCCTCGCAGAGGCGCTCGATTGGCCGATCTTTGCCGACATCCTCTCTCCTCTGCGCACCCGAGGCGCCCATGAGCTGCTCTTTACCCAATCCGATCCGCTGCTCAAGGCAAAACCCGACATCGCTTTTGATGCGATCATCCAGTTCGGAAATCGGTTTGTTTCGAAAACCCTGCAGCAGTGGCTAGAGCGCCAATCGCTCCAATTTTATCTCCACGTCTCCGATCACACGATGCGCCAAGATCCCTCCCATCTCATCACGCATCGCCTTCAAACGACACCGCAGATCTTCTGCCAAGAGCTCGCAGCGCAAAGCTCACTGCCTAAAAAAACAGAGACAGAGCTCCTCAAAAAACTGCACATGAGTTGTGAAGAGGCAATGACCTCTTATTTTACAGAGAATTTAGAACTCTCAGAGCCGGGGATCTTCCATACGCTCGCCTGCCTTTTTAACGAAGAATGGGCTCTCTTTTTAGCCAATAGCATGCCGATCCGCGATGCGAATCAAGTCTTTGCGCCGACGCACCCCTGTGGTCCGATTTTCGCCAACCGAGGTGTCTCTGGGATCGACGGCAATATCGCAACTGCCGTCGGAATCGCTCAAGGCTGTCAAAAACCGACCCTCGCTATCATCGGCGATCTCACCTGCTTGCACGATCTCAATTCCTTAGCTCAAATGACGCGTGGCGTGCCGGTAGTCCTGCTCGTCATCAACAATTCAGGGGGAGGGATTTTCTCCTTTCTTCCCATTTCTCAGCGCGAAGATCTCTTCGAAGAGATGATCGCAGCCTCTCATTCGCTGGAATTTAGCAAAGCGGCAGAAGGTTTTGGACTCCCCTATTACAACCCAGAGACCCTCTCTGAATTAGCGCTCATCTTAAGAGACCAGCGCACCTTTCCCCAATCGTGTCTCATCGAAGTGACGACAGACCGCCATAAAAACGTCGCTATCCACCAACATCTTCACCAAGCGATTTACCGATGTCTCCACTCGCAATCCTCTCTTCTGGAAACCCCACTCACCCTCCACTGATCTTCCTCCACGGATTTTTGGGATGTAAGGAGGATTGGCAGGAGTGGTTTTCCCTCTTCGATCGGGACTACTTCTGTGTCGCGATCGACCTACCCGGCCACGGCGACTCCCCTTATGTCGATACGATTGTCGAGACACTGCGCTCTTTCATTCAAAAACACTTTTCCCAAAAACCGCTCTGCATCGCTTATTCGATGGGGGGAAGAATCGCCCTGCAATTACAAGACATTTTCTCTTGTATCGCAGCGCTCTCCACACACCCCGGTCTTCAGACTGAAGAAGAAAGAGCGGAGCGTCTCAAAGGCGATAAGGCCTGGGCGGAAAAATTGCAAACCCTTCCCTTCTCTCTTTTTTTAAGAGAATGGTACAAACAGCCCCTCTTCCACACGCTTCGAGGACACCTGCTCGAGCGAATTTTTAAACGCCGCACTGAAAACGATCCTATTGCCCTCAGCAAAACCCTCCTCCAACTCAGCCTCGCCACACAGCCCTCCTACATTCCTGGGAAGACACCCCTCTGCTTCTTTTATGGAAAAGAGGATTGTAAATATGAAAAACTTTATGCTAACCTGCTTCCTCGATGCGCGATCTCCCATGCAGGACACGCGCTCCATTTAGAAAACCCCACAGAATGCGCCCAGCAAATCAAGGAGTTGTTCCATGCAAACGGAGATCCAAAAGACAGAATGGCAAGCCTGCGGTAATTACACAGATATCAAATACGAAAAATCGGAAGGGATCGCGAAGATCACCATCAACCGCCCTGAAGTGCGCAATGCCTTTCGTCCCCACACCGTTCAAGAGATGTCTCATGCACTCAACGACGCACGAGACGATCAGACAATCGGCGTCATCATTTTGACAGGAGAGGGCAAAGACGCATTCTGTTCAGGCGGCGACCAACGCATCCGCGGCGATGCCGGCTATGTCGATCAAGAGGGAATCCACCGCCTGAACGTCCTCGACTTCCAAAAACAGATGCGCGGCTGCCCTAAACCGATCATCGCCATGGTCGCAGGGTATGCGATCGGCGGCGGACATGTCTTACACGTCGTCTGCGATCTCACCATCGCCGCCGATAATGCTATTTTTGGACAGGTCGGACCTAAAGTCGGCTCTTTCGACGGGGGATTTGGCTCGAGCTACCTTTCGCGCCTCGTCGGACAGAAAAAAGCGCGCGAGATCTGGTATCTCTGTCGCAAATACACAGCGCAAGAAGCACTTGAAATGGGCCTCGTCAATTGCGTCGTCCCTTATGAAAAACTCGAAGAGACGACAGTCGAATGGTGCCGCGAAATTCTCCAACATTCCCCTCTTGCCATCCGCTGCTTAAAATCGGCATTCAATGCAGACTGCGACGGCCAGACGGGACTCCAAGAGCTCGCCGGCAATGCGACCCTCCTCTACTACATGTCGGAAGAAGCCCAAGAAGGCCATAAAGCCTATCTCGAAAAACGGCGCCCCGACTTCTCTAAATTCCCCAAACGGCCTTAAGATTTATGCACGCCTTGCGCATTTGGACCCTCGCTACCCGCCCCAAGACACTCATCCTCAGCGTCAGCCCCGTCCTGATCGGCACGACGCTGGCTGTAACCGAACAGCGGTTTCAGTTCGCTCTTTTTCTCTTTACCCTTCTGACCGCCCTCGGTATCCAGATCACAGCTAACCTCGCCAACGACTACTTCGACTTTCTAAAAGGGGCCGACACGAGCACGCGCAAGGGCCCCTTACGCGTCATGCAAGCGGGACTCGTTTCTATTGACGCCATGAAAGCTGCAATGGCACTTGTCGCACTGGGTACCGCAGCCTGTGGCTGCTATCTCATTTGGGTCGGCGGCTGGTGCATCGCCACTTTGCTGCTCCTCTCCCTTCTCCTCGCCTTTCTCTATACGGCAGGCCCCTACCCCATCGCCTATTTGGGACTCGGAGAGCTCTTCGTCCTCCCCTTCTTCGGTCCCATTGCAACAGGAGCCACTTATTATCTGCAGACAGGTAGCTTTTCGGGCACAGCTTTCGTTCTGGGTTTATCCCCCGGCGCTCTTTCCACAGCAGTTCTCATCATTAACAATATGCGCGATGTCGAGGAAGATCGGGTTGCAGATAAAAAAACCCTTCCCGTGCGCTTTGGCAAGACCTTTGGGATGTACGAGTACGCAGCCTGTCTTGCTTTATGTCTACTGACACCCCTCTTTTTTGTTTTTTCCCATCCATTCGCTGCGCTCTATCTCTTTACCTTTTTTCCCGCACTAAAAACTTATCGGCTTTTGTGCGATAATCGCGATCCTCATGAACTCAACGCTCTCTTTGGAAAAACAGGGCAACTTCTCTTACTCTTTACCCTACTCTTTTGCATCGGTTGGATGCTATGATCCCCTGTCCCCTGACACAGCACCCTCCAGATGCTGTGGCCCTTTCCACGACTACCCAACAACTGACCTATGGAGAACTCGACAGCTATGTCGAAGGGGTGCGGCAATATCTTTCCCTCAAAACCGATTCGAGAGTCGCCTTCGTCGCCACGCCTTCCCTTCAGACCATCCTCCTCTTCTTCGCCCTCTTCCGAGAGGGAGCCATCGCCTGTCCTTTAAGCCACCGGATCCCCAAAGAACAAATTCCCACGCATCTGGCCACGCTCTCCGCCACCCATTTCTTCGCTGTCGACACACTTCCCCTCACACCAGTTCGCTCCAACGCCCCCACCCTCTCCCTCGACCATCTGGCAACTTTCCTCTTCACATCGGGATCGAGCGGCACCCCAAAAGTCGCCTGCCATACCTTGGGTAACCATTACTACAATGCGCTCAGCCTCCTCTCGCCCCTCTCCCTCTCTCGAGATTCTCGCTGGCTCCTCTCCCTTCCCCTCTTCCACGTCAGCGGCATCGCCATTCTCTTCCGCATCTTCTTGAGCGGCGGTAGTGTCGTCCTCTCCGACCAAACCGTTGCTGATACTCTCCATACACACGAGATCACCCACGTCTCTCTCGTCCCGACACAGCTCTTCCGCCTTCTCCGCGATAAAGTCCCCATGCTACAACTCCAGGTGCTCCTCCTCGGCGGCGCCCCTCTCCCACAATCCCTCCTCGAAAGCGCCCTACGACAAAACCTTCCCCTCTACACCTCCTTCGGCATGACGGAGATGAGCTCTCTTGTTACCCTCGCCACACCTGAAGAGCTATCCCAGATCTCTAGCAGCGGAAAAACAATGCCGTTGCGTGAACTTAAAATCGATGAGACAGGAGAAATTTTCTTAAAAGGAAAGACACTCTTTGCAGGGTACTTAGACCTCAAAGAGCAAAAGATTATAGAACAAAATGACTGGTTTGCGACAAAAGACTTAGGACGGCTCGATGCCGACGGCTCGCTTCACGTCATCGGACGCAAAGACCGACAATTCATCTCCGGCGGCGAAAACATCCAACCGGAAGAGATAGAAGCTGCCCTGCTCCAGCTTCCTGGCATTTCCCGCGCCACCGTCTTACCCGTAGATGACCCCGAGTTCGGCCAAAGACCCGTCGCCTTTCTCGAACAGGAAACACCAACCCACACCCTCGATTCCCTCCGCACCCTGCTCGAAAAAACACTCCCTTCCTTCAAGCACCCCGTGCAGATCTTTCCCTACCCTGAAGGCCTCGGTATGAAGCCCAACCTCGCTGCATTGAAAGCGACTCTATGATTTTGTGATACGCAACCTTTCCTTCCACCAAGGACAGAATGGAGCCACTACAGGCTTTTGCCCCGGTTGGGCATGCTTCAATAAAAGAGTTTACATAGTGCTTATTTGGGTAGAACCTCAAGAGGAACCGCCTGCTCCAAAAGTGCCCTCAAGAATGAGGGAATCGGTACTGAAGCCCTCGTCTCACGTCCTACCACGACATGCACGATCTTCACTCTCCCAACGACGATAGCCCGAGCCGAATCGGAAAACTCGAACCCCAGAGTAATCGAAGAAGTCCCCACACGCTCAATTCTCATCGAAATTAACAACTCATCATCCACTTGAACAGGGGCCAAATAATCCCCTTCCGTATGAACCACAGGCATCAGATACTCAGAATCCAAAAGCGCACGCAGCGGAAACCCCTTGAATTTCAAAAACTCCTCAAAAACCTCGAGCGCCATCTTGAACTGCTGACCAAAGTACAACACACCGGTCGCATCTGTGTCCTGCAAACTCACGCGTCTCTCTGCTGTAAACATAATTCCCTCTTAAGTTATTTCCTTCTACCGCTGACTCAAGAACCTATGCCGATTTTCGGGATAGGTTCAAGGAAGCACCCAAAGCTCTGGCGGGATGGTCGGTGGACGATTTTGCACACCGGCGTTCGACAGAATGGATGCTGGGATGTCCGCAGGAGAAGAGATCAATACATTGTTCTCATAGCTCAAGTTGATCGGATAAGTGACTCCATTCGATGTAAAGGGGCAAACCGCCATAAAGCCTTCTCCGATGTAGGGATAAAAGCCGAGCACAGAGTGGTAGTAGTTATTGTACGTGACGATATTGGCCGGCAAGGGGGTCTCTAACCAATAATTACCCGAATAGTCGATGTCTCCATAGGTGACACATCCCCCAGTATCGCTTCCATACGGTTGATTGTTCTGGAGGAAATAGGGAGGATACTGAAAAAAATAAGGATCTCCCACTGTTGGACCTGGGCCATAAAAAGTAATGCCGATCGGATTGTCATAGGAGGCATTCGACTCCACAGAAATATAGCGGCTTCCCCCATCGGTATAGAAAATGTTGCCGCCACCCGCTGGCCGTTTTGCATAGGCGACGTTGCCTTGGATGACTAATCCATCGAGAGCAGAGGGACCTTGCTGACCCGTGGTGTAAATGGCACCGGCATCCCATAAGACGTTGAGAAAGTCCACGATCTTGTTTTGCACGATTCGACAGCCCCTATTAGGTGTTGGCGTGTCAAAAAATCCCCATTGGCCGCTGACGGCATGGGGTACACCAGGAAAACTACCGACATCCAAAAGACCCCATCCCCAACCCATGGCAATTCCGGACCAGGGAACGGTGACAATCGTGTTCTGCTTGATCGTGGTGTATTGAGTAAAGCCGACAAAAATGCCCGCTGCATCGGAAAATTCAACAGCAACGCTATTGATCAGATTGTTGACGACGACGTTGTTGCTTAAAATGTACCGCGTATCCGTCGGATGGGAATCGATCGCAGTGACCCCACCGATCTCGATCGCCGAAGAAGAGATATCGGTGAACAGGTTGCTGTCGATCGTATTGTTCTGACTACCATAGCCAAAGTGCACTCCAACAGCGCCCAGATGCTGAAAAATATTTCCGTAGAAAGTGATATTGTTGGAAAAAATAAAAGGTAAGTTTGCTGGAGTCGGCACGACAACCTGATCATGGCCGATGTAATTAGGCATATGATCAGAGCCGATGAGGAGTTGTCCGCTTTGGTCGGAGACATATCCGTTAGATCCACTGGGTGCCAGCCATGTCGCATAGCTAAAGGTCAATCCTTCGAATCGGATATTGTGAACCGGCTGATCTACTGTCCCCTGTCCTTCAATCAAAGTCTCCAAAACAGGCAATTCCACATCGGCCGTAAAAAGATCTTCTCCAGCAAGAGGAATATAATATAAATAGTTGTCTGAATAGTCTAAATACCACTGCCCAGGTTCTGTGAGAAAGGCCAACGCATTTTCAAACCATGTTGCTTGAAAAAAACTCCACTCCCCAGGCGCGTTCGTCGAAATATCGAAGTAGACATTCGCATTGTCCCAAGCAGGCTGTTGCAGCGTGATCAGATTAGCGCCAATACTACTCAGGGGCACGCGCATCATTTTCCATTGGGTCAAGATCACAGCTTCGATATCTTGAGAATTTTGCCACGCTAAGGGATTGCTCCACGCAGGCGGGTTTAGCGCGGTGAACGTCCACTCGATTCCCCCATTTGTCCAGCTAGCGAGAAAGCCGGGAGGGTAAGCCGTCGTCCGCGCGCGGGTGGCTCGATTCCCGTTGACATAGAGCTGGCGTGATCTAACAGGATTGATTTGGGTGCGGTAGATCCCTAATACCCCATCGTATAAGTTCCAAGGAGTCGTCACCTGAACCGCGCCAGAAATGACCGGATCTTCATCCGGCGCTGCGGAATAGACGACGTCGTGACCGTAGCGGCCAGAGTCCTGGGACGTCAACACAAGAGGCTCTTGCAGCCGAAAAGTCCCCTCCTTCAGATAGATATAAACATCCTGATCTTTGAAGGCCAATGAAGGCAGATCGCGCACCGCATCGCGCGCTCGTTGCAACGTCAGAAAAGGTTCCTGCTCAGTCCCAGGATTCGCGTCATTACCATCGGTAGAAACCCAAAAAGCACTGCACCCTCCTGCTACACCCGCCTCTGCTAGAACCTGTTTTTCTTCACACATGAATTCAGCATAAAATTCTTGTAGACGCTCTGGAGAAAAGGGATCTGCATGCGCAGATACAGAAAATAGACAGGCAACACTAAAAAGAAATGCTTTCAATTTTTCCTCCTATACCCCGAGCGCTTGAGGATGGTGCTCGGGGTATAATTTATGCCTAACAAAGCCTCGCCCAATGGGGTGAGATGAATTTTTGGCGAGAGATAGCTCAGATCTTCGAAATACTGCCCAAATCCTTCTGCTATGTGGTCTTTACTCCATTTGAGCTCAGGATAAGCGGGATTGTGACCGGTAGCAACTCCCTGTTCGAAGGCCTCCTTCCGAACGGCTTTCCCCTCATCCGTCAGCCGCGCCTTCGGCACATAACACAAGTAGCCAATCATCCGCATTTTTGGCTGATCGCTAGAGGGCCTATCCTTACTCGCGTGCTGATTCCAATGAATGGTGCGCGAGTCCCATAAAATGAGCGAACCCCGAGGCGCTGTAATCTGTTTCATACAATAGTCCCCTTCGTCCAATCTAAAAAACTCCCGGAAATAGGCATTCCTAATCGCTCTTCTCTCAGCGCCACTGATTTCTAACACATCGATAGTTTCTACGTGAGGAGCAAATGCTTCGAACCTCAAGTGCGATTTCGGAATGCAATAAAATCCCCCATCGCCTTCAAAAGAATCTTCGAATAAAAACTGCCCTTGGATCGTAAACGGCTTTGTGCTCAATGCCGATTCACTCACAAAACCCATCGGGGGATGATTACTGTGTGTAAAGCCATCTTTTCGCCTTAAAACCGTCTGATCGACATGTGGCCACAACTCATAATAACCTTCCCTGATCTCTGGTGGACACATGAAAGAAAGGCCGTCCATGCTCACAATCAGATCCTCCGTATTCCACACGTGAGCGAACACATCGACAATCCGAGGATCCTGCCTTAAATCCCACATCACCTGGATCTGGCCAGCTGGCCCAGCGAAGATTCCCCGCTTATTGTGCATGGGAAATGCCTCTTTCCAATTGCTCCTGTCATCCATCTTGCAATTGGGCCATGCCTTTTCGATAAACTCATGCCAAACGCGCTCATACAAATTTTCCGTTTCTGAAAGGGAAAGAACCTGTGGAATGACGCAATATCCCAGCTCCTCAAGATCCTTCAAATAGGGAGCAAGAGACTGCGGCTCCTGCACTGAGTCACAATTAGAGTCTCCTGATGAAATTTGCATCTCGGCAAATGCCATCGAACAGCCTAAAGAGAACATAGAAAATAAAATAGCGCATTTCATAAAACAACTCCCCAGTTTCGTTATATTCGCTTTAATTAATAGGAATCAGGCTCTCATAGAGCTTTTTCTTTTCGAGTTTTGCCATCCACACTTCGTGATCTTGTCTCCCGAAGACTACCCAAACAAAAGAATCATCGATGACAATACCACAAGGGAAGACGACACGACAGGGTTTGATCATTTCATACTCAGGCCCATGGTAAAAATTTTCACCCACTAGGGGAGATTGGCTGATCGCTGTAATAGCAAAAGGGGGTTCACTCTCGAAGGTATAGGCTCCCATGAAATAATGCTGTATGGGTTTTCCCTCTGAATGTACGGTAGGCATTACTTTCACCGAATGAAATAACCCCAGGTAATGATCTCCATCGAGATAAGCAGAGGTCCCCGGTTTCAGGGTGCCCCATTCCCATAACCCGGAAAAGGGAGTAGAAGACACCGCTTCGCACCGTTGAGTTCCCAGAAAAGGCTGCAAAATTCTATGCGGCATGAGACTGTAAGTGAGAAATAAAGCATCCCGATTCACAAAGGGAATCCAATTTCTCTCCCACTTCTCCGCAGTTTCTCCCGGGAAATACAAAAGTGCTTCAGGAGCCGTAAGGGTGAATTTCCCAGAATCGCAACCGACCTGAGACACAAACGTACGACGCGTCCCCCCTTCAATTGCTCCATTAAAGACCAAATAAGGGTTCTCTTTGAGGGTAATCAGACGGGCGTCTTGCCATAGATCTCCGCAAAAATTCACGATCTGAGGCGCGCCGATCCCATTAAAATCATCGTCTAAGTAGAGAAGGCCCATCGCGTCGGGTTGATCCTCTTTCCCTATGTAAGCGTTAAAACTCAATAGAAGCCGATCTTCCCAGCGTACGACAGAAGGGTTACAAGCATGCGGATGTCCAGGAATGTGGAGCTGCTTGACCTCAATGACAAAATCTTGCGCCATTGTCTCCAAATCTAGCAATGCAACCGCATCAGCTGAAAGATTCAAGCATAGAACAAAAGTCATAGCCAAAACGATTCGCATTCCGTTCATACCTAAATCACTCCAAAGGTTGCATCATGGAGGATACTCGAGACTTAATCGCCGCTAACGCTTCAGGGAATGTCTCTTTGTAATAATCCCCTCCAAAGTGTCCCCCATCGATCGATTCATGGTACTCTGTATGGAGCTTATCACGGACAAAGCGCGCTTCTTCTATAGGAATCCAAGGATCATTGAGGCCGGCAAACTGGATGATCCACTGCTGATTGCGCCGGATCGCATCCCAGTCCCAGGGAGTATCGAAATAACCGCTTAGGGTTTCTTTTTCGATTCCCAAATCGGTATGATAGGTACCGACCAAAACCGATCCCAAAATGCGATTGTGTTCCGCAAATCTCATGGCGGCAATCGCCCCCGATGAATGTCCCACGATGATCGTCTGCTCGTCCGGTCTCAGCTCATCTTTTAAGAAGGGAAGCCAATAAGAGGCCCTAGCTAAATCTGCGTCGGGGAATTGAGGGGCTTCTACCTGGATCCCCATCTTTTCCAATTCTCTTTTTAGGTAAGGCAACCAGTTATCTGTCGGTTTGCTACCACAATTTCCATGGATCAAAATCGCCCTAATCATGCTCCCCTCTTCATTAGACATTCTTTAAAGAGCCGCCATCATAGGAGAAGGAATTAATTTATTCCATGAGATTTCCAACTCTTATGGATAAGGCGTAAACGGAGACAGAGCGTGAATAAAAAATGCTTCCCATAGAGGTTGTCTCCGTACACGACCAAAAAGTATCCCTTAAGACAAAATAAGGAACATAGGGAATGACGATTTTTTGTCGTGTACAAAGAAGCAGAAGGCAGGCTAACATAAACCACTGATAAACAGAGACTTGCACGAACACACCCCGTTGAGCATCTCCCCTCTTAACGGGATAAGGGTTAACATGTTGCGATAAGAAACCGCTTTTTAACGACATCTTGTTTTATAAAAAGTGGAACATTTAAAAAACCTGAAAACCTCTCGCAACACACTAATTATCAACCGATTAACACACGTGTGAAACGCGCTTTAATTTGACAAATTATTTTTTTAATGCTATAATTTAGCTATAGAAACTAAATCTTTATTAAAAAGGAGTAAAAAAATGGTACTTCCAGCCCAATACCAAAGACAGGAAGGGAATAGAATACAAGAAGCAGCAAACAGCGTAATCACTGCAGCTAGCCCCAACAAGGGTTATGCAAACAAAAAATCGAGATATATGTTTCTCGATTCGAGCAAGCAGATACAGTATCATACGGTAACCCCCGGGAACTCAGGTCCAGGTGCTGCTTCGCTCTCGGCGTTGCGTGACAGACTAGCGGAACTCTGGGAAAAGAATGAAAAATTACAAAACGACCCAGCAGTGCAACAAAAAATTAAAGAGCGCATCCGCGATTTTGCGAGTTATATAGATATTAAAATCGGTGACTACAACAGAGATTTTAAAACCGATTGGCCCTGGCTCAGTAAGGTTTTAGCCTTTTTTGGGAGATCTGAGGCGATAACTCCGTACAAATTCGGTCTTGATGAAACCACGCAACGGGTCTAAGGCTCAACACGAATAGCGAAAATTCGATTCAATCCTTCTTTCTTTGCTCATCCGTTGCTCTCCTATGAACTTGCGAAAAGATGGAGTCGTTTTCAATTGCCCCTTGTACCTCGTCGAGGAATTGCGCTCCCTACTTAATCCAACTACAAATTAAAAATTTTTTTAGATAAATTTTCTGTTAAAGGAATTTCTTTAACTCGCTTAAAAAGAACAACCGTAAAGAGCGCAAACCCTTTATTTCCAGCAGATATCGAGGATCAAAAAAGGATGGTAGATTGCCCAAAAACCGGGGGTCTCCTATACTGACCCTACTTTACATCAAACACCCTTAAACACCCCGTTTCATGGATCAAAAAACGTTAGATCAATCCCCCTTGGATCCTCTCATGGACCCTTCCGATTTGGGACTGGTTCGCCATCCCCAGGAGTTGGCGCGCTCATTCCAATCGCAAGGAGAGAGAACCCTTTTGGCCAAAGATTTGGATAAGGGTACGGCGTACTTCGACGCAGCGTTAAAACACGATCCTTCTAACGCAACACTCTATTACGAACAAGGACTTGCTTTGTTTGAATTTGGAAGCGAGGAGGGCCAGGAAAAAATCCTCCTACTCGCTGCTAAAAAACTGAAAAAAGCGGCGGCTTTGAAGCCCGATCACTTTGATTTCTGGCAGGCATGGGGTAGTATTCTCAACGCATTGGGACTCCAGTTTGAACAGGGACATTATTTTTTAGAAGCCAAAGAAAAATTTAACCGCGCCATCGCCCTTTCCTCTCAACAGACGGCAGATGTCCTAGCAGAGCTCTATTGGGACCTCGCTCTCGTCTATGCGGAAATCGCTGAGCAAGCGCAAGAAATCGCCGACTGGCACCAGTCGATCGACTCATTCCAAAAAGCAAATGCCTATGAAGAGCAGACCGCTCCCTCATTTTGGAGCGATTTTGGCTACTCCTGTCTTAAATTTGCGATGCAGGTGAATGATACTCGGTTTTTTGCCAAAGCGATTCAGTGTTTCAAACAGGCGCTTTCGTTTGACTCGGGTCACTTTGAGAGCTGGACGCTGCTCGCAGAGACGTTGCAGCACCTCTATGAACTCACGCACGACGAAGAGCATTTTAACCAAGCCAACGAGTGCTTCTCTTCTGCCTCCTTAATCGATCCCCAAGATGCAGACCTTTGGCTCCAATGGGCAAAATTCCTTTGCGACTCTACAAAGCGTTACGGCGATACGAAACGCCTCAGAGAGAGCATCGAAAAGTGTCAGCGCGCCTTTGCACTCGATGAGACAGATCCGATGATCCGAGCCGTCTGGGCGGAATCCCTCGCGCTTCTTGGCAATGCGACCGAACGGCTCGATCTGCTTCAGGAAGCAGAGGGTAAGATCGTCGATATAGTAGAGATAGATGCGGAGTCTCCTGAGATCTGGTATAGTTACGGCATCTGCATGCAGGCTTTAGGGCATTATTTCAACGACCTTGAGTATTATTACCAGGCAATTGAAAAATTTCAGACAGGATTATCGATCGACCGTACTTCGCACCAGAATTGGCATGCCATTGGCTGGACTTATTGCCACCTCGGAGACGCGCTAGCAGATCCTGAAACACTCCACCTTTCTTTGCGCTTCTTTCAAAAGGCAATCGATCTCAATAACTCAACCTATTATCTCTTCGATTACGCCGTCGCCCTCTTTAAACTCGGCGATCTCGTCCACGATCCCTTGCGATTGGAACAAGCCGTACAACAATTTGAAAAGGCGCTGCAAAGACAGAAAAATGCGATCTATCTGCATCCTGACTGGCTCTTCCATTACGCATCTGCTTTGGATGCCTTGGGAGATTTCCACAATGAGGACGCCTACTACTTAAAGGCGATTGAAATTTTTACTCATGTATTGATGATCGACCCTGACTTTACGCCTGTGCACCACCGATTAGGGATTGCACTGGGTCATCTCGGGGAGTTTACTGAAGAGATCGAGTACTTTTACCGCGCAATCCACCATTTCCGCCTCAGCCTAAAGAATGATGAGGAAAATGACGTGATTTTCCTCGACTGGGCGACGGCACTCATCAACCTCGCTCAATACACACACGATTCTGAAGAGAGAGCCCAGGCGTTCCACGACGCAGAGCATAAGCTCATGAAAGCTCTCCATCTCGGCAACCTGCACAGCCTCTACTTGCTCGCCTGCTTTTATTCCCTTATGGGGCAATGGGAAAGGGCTCTGAACCTGATCGAAAAAGCGCATGCCAACGATGCGCTTCCCTCAGTAGAAGAGATGTTCCAAGATGAGTGGCTGGACAACCTCTCGTCTCGTTCTGAATTTCAAGAATTCATCTCAAAAAAATTGCAGATTTCCAATTAGACCGTTGCAAGTGACACGGCGGTTTGGTATGATCTGTCTTTATTCTATTTAGGTTTTTTCATGAACAAACGCTCTCTTCTCTTTGTCATCGTCTTAACGGTTGCTCTTTTCTTTCTCAATCAGTGGTTTTTTTCCGATAAAAATACCGCCCCAACACCGGCTCCTCAAAAAAAATATGAGTCGCTAGAACCTGCCTCTGACCCCGGCTCCCTTTCGACCCCCTCTGAGCCTGAATTCGTGAATCGCACACAGACGAATGGGGAGCAATTTTACGTCTTGGAAAATGACCTGCAGCAGATCGTCTTTTCTAATTTGGGTGGAGCCATCGCTCAGATCAACCTCTCTTTTAAAGATGAAGAACACCCAGAGAGCGTCGTCCTCCCCATTGGATTTGACAAAACTCTCGCGAAGAATTCTCCTCAAAATGATACATTTCCCGGGGTTCCTTATGCGAGCTACGGTGGGACGATGCTCCATCAACCTGCTGAACAGACAGTCGGTGGTTACTACCCCCTCCTCAGAAGACCGATTTTCTCTGCGACGCATGAGATTCTCTCTAAACCCACTCCTCGCTACTACGCGCTAAACACCTTCATAGACGCAGAAGGGATGACAGCTCTCCCTTTTCAGCTCAAGCGACTCGAAAAAGACCTAATTGAATTTGAATACAGAGATGACCAGCGTAGAATCAATAAAATCTACCGTTTTGCAAAAGATCACAAAGAAGCTCCTTATTGTCTCGACGTGAGCATTAAAGTCGAAGGGGATGCGCGTCATCTGTGGGTCACGACGGGGGTTCCTGAGGTAGAAATCATCTCTGATAACCCCGCTCCGGCGCTACGCTACCTGATGCAGAAAACGAACAACAAGGTGCAAGTTCAAGAGATCGATCTCCCCAAGGAGACGACCGCCTTTTCTTCGATCTACCCAAACTGGGTATCGAATGCCAACGGATTTTTCGGGATGCTCTTGGATCCACTTACAGAAATCGCCCCTGGGTTCAAAGCGAATCGAGTTCCGGGAACTACAGTTCCGACACGGCTTACGCTCATCGATCCAGAATACCAAAAATTCCCCGCAGAGAAATACCCTGGCTATGAGATCCTCTTACCCCTAAGAGCAGATCAAATGCAATTTCGCCTCTACGCAGGCCCTTATGAAGGGGATATCCTCAAAAGAGTCGATGCGACCTATTCCGATTCTGCGACGAACTACAATCCGCGCTATATCGATGCGATGAGCTTCCATGGTTGGTTCACCTTCATCTCAGAGCCTTTTGCAAAATTCCTCTTTATCTTGATGCAATTCTTCTATCAAGTGACCTCTTCCTGGGGATTTTCGATCATCCTATTGACCCTCGCACTGCGGATCATGCTCTACCCTCTCAATGCCTGGTCGATTAAATCGACCCTAAAAATGCAAGAGGTTGCGCCCCTCGTTACAGCGATCCAAGAGCGGTACAAAAAAGATCCGAAACGCGCTCAGATGGAAGTCATGACACTCTACCGCGAGAAAGGAGTCAATCCCCTCTCCGGTTGTTTTCCGCTGCTCATTCAGCTTCCCTTCTTGATCGGGATGTTCGATCTTCTCAAATCGACTTTCGAATTGCGTGGAGCGAGCTTCATTCCCGGTTGGATCACCAACCTCACAGCCCCCGATGTCATCTTCTCCTGGGGTTACCCCGTGATTTTCTTTGGAAACAGCCTCCACCTCCTGCCGATTCTTCTCGGCGCCGTGATGTGGGTGCAACAGCGTTTTAGCGCAGCTTCTGTAAAAGATCCCAAGATGATGACCGACCAGCAAAAACAGCAGCGCATGATGGGAAATATCATGACGCTCGTGTTTACCGTGATGTTCTACCATTTCCCTTCCGGCTTGAACATCTACTGGCTCTCTTCGATGGGCCTCGGCATCTTCCAACAGTGGTGGATGAGTCGCAGACGCGTAGCCCTAATAAAAAAATAGAGAAAGGGAAAATAATAACCACAGAGAGGGGAAACCACAGAGAGAAAATTTATATTAAAAAATTCCCTCTCTGTGGTTTTCCCTCTCTGTGGTAAAATTGCATATATTCAGAATGGAATGATGGGGTCTGATGCAAGCGTGGAATGACTTCTTAGACGCTCAAGAGAAACGATTGGGGAAAGCGGCCACAGACCAGTGGCTGCGCCCTTTAAGAATCGTGCACTTCGATGCGTGCAACCTCTATCTCGAGGCGAAGGACACCCTGCAGCTGCTCTGGTTCGAAGAACACATCCGCCCCATCCTGAAGATCTCCTTCCTCAATAACAATTTTCGCCCCATCAAAGTTCACTTAAGCGCAGAAAAGGGCGCCCCTTCTAACGAAAAGAAGAAGAAGGAACAGGGCAAGCAAAGGCAACTTCCCCCCATTACTCCCGATCTATTAGACCCCAAGATGACTTTGGACAATTTTATCGTCGGAGAGGGTAATGAAGTCGTCTTTCGCTTTTTAAATAGCTTAAACACCCCCGAGGGAACAAATCTCGGCAGTTTCAATCCGATCTACCTGTGGGGCGCTTCAGGCTGTGGCAAAACTCACCTTCTCATGGCAATTACCCAATCATTGAGACAAAAAGGGCTTACGACTCTCTATGCTCGCGCAATGACCTTTACGGAACACGTCGTCAACGCCATTCGCAGTTCTGAAATGAGAGACTTTAGAAAGGCCTACCGCCATGTCGATGTTCTTTTAATCGACGACATCCACCTGCTTGCACGCAAAGCAGCGACCCAAGAGGAATTTTTCCACACATTCAATGCCCTCCATACGACAGGACGGCAGATCATCCTGACCGCTAATTGCGCGCCCCAACAACTCGAAGACATCGAACCACGCCTCGTCTCCCGCTTTGAATGGGGGATCAATTTGCATTTTTCCCCTCTGCAAAAGAATCAGTTGCAAGAGATCTTAAAACAGCGCATGGAAGCCATGGATTTCCCCCTTCCCAAAGAAGTAGAAGGGTTTCTTCTCGATCGTTTCACTTCTAGCGAATCGCTCCAATCCGCCCTAGAAACCCTCATCTTGCGGTGCCATATGGGAAACTATACGAAGATCACCGCCCCTCTTGCTGAAGAGCTTCTCAAAGAGCTCTTAGAACGAGAAGAAAAAACACAACTCTCTCCACAAAAAATCATCGCGATCGTCAGTCACTATTATGGAATTCGCTCGGAGGATCTCTTGGGTAAATTTCAGAGCAAAGAATATGCGTTGCCACGGCATCTAGCGATGTATCTGTGCCGAGAACTTCTGCGCCTTCCCTTCATGGCCATTGGGCAGATCTTTAAGCGCGACCATTCGACAGTCATGACGAGTGTCCGACAAGTTCAGGAGAGGCTCGACGGTAAGGATAAAGAGTATATTCAGTTACTTTCTGACATTAAAAGGAAAGTGTCCACTTCCTAAAAAGTGGACACTTTAAACTAGATCTTGATGAATCGCTCGCCAGGTTTTCCACCCCCTGGAGAACCAGGTGTTGGGATGGGTGAGCCTGAACCAGGTGCCTTAGAACCTTCTTTTCTTCCCTTTTCACGTCCTTCGCAAATGTCTTTGGCACGTGCTCTCCAACGCTCGACTGCTTCCACAAAAAGAGGAGCGAATCGGCGCAGAGCAGAAGCGTCGACACCCACGCCCATCTCTAAGACAGCGTGCATTAAAATGAGCTCTTCTGGAACCGCAACGCCGATACCGCCACCGGCCATTTGTCCGCCAAGCATCGATCCCTCGAGAAGGGCTTCATAGAGCGCAAGGCGAATGTCTGAATCCTTGGGAAGGCCATCGAGAATGGGTGAATAAAGATAGAGTCGGTCTGAATTTGGCTCATATGTCAAATGCAGGGAAAAGGTATTATCGATCCCCAATATACAGGTGTGATTTTCGTCGAACACCAATTCGAGATTGAGCTCTTTTCCGAACTCTTTAAGGTTATGCTTAGCATTCTCCAATGACATGAAATGTTCCTCCTACTTAGATTTTAGATCTTTCGAAAGTATACATCGCGCCTAAATTTCCAACGAGAACATTTTTGCCAACGAACTCATGATCGGGTGTTGGAGTTTGCGCGAATACCCTCTTGAGTATTAACCCTATTTTAACAAAAAATTTACAATAGTCTCAATGTCTAAATAAAACAAAAAAAAGAATTTCCACTACCTTCCCAAAAGAAATGGGGTGCAAGTCCCCTACTCTCTAAGGGAAAGGCAGATAACCTTGCGTGTAAAAAAATAACTTGTTATTCAAGGTAATATGAATGAACCCTCTTCAGCCCTTGTACAACTCGGCGGCTACCCTATTCCCCTAGGCACCAGCCTCCAAGAAAATGGAGTGAATTTCGCCCTATTTTCTCAGCATGCAGAACGCGTTGCGTTATGTCTATTCGATCCAGAGTCTGAGACACCTTGGGCAGAAATTCCCCTGGACCCAGAGGTCAATAAAACGGGGTGGGTTTGGCATATCCTCCTCCAAAACCTCCCTTCCCGCCCTCTAGAATACGGTTATAGGGTCACAGGCCCTTCTGAAGAGGACCCTTTAAAGCATTTTCGCTTCGATCCTAGCGCGGTGCTTTCAGACCCCTATTCTTTGAGCCTCGGGACCCCTCACGAATGGGGAGCAAAGAAACGGAAGATCCCTCGAAGCCGACTCATTCTCAATGCCCCTTTCGACTGGGAAAAGGACAAGCACCCGCGCATCCCGCCGGAAGAGATCGTGATCTATGAAATGCACGTACGGTCTTTCACCCGACATTCCTCTAGCGGAGTCAAAAACCCAGGCACTTTCCTCGGTATCATCGAAAAAATCCCCCACCTCAAAAGCCTCGGCGTCAATGCGATCGAATTGATGCCCATCTTCGAGTTCGACGAATGTGAAATGCACACCCTCCACCCTGAAACGCACGAGCCCTTAAAAAATGTCTGGGGATATTCGACGATCAATTTCTTCTCCCCTATGAATCGCTACGCCTCTGATTCCGGCTGGACCGCCGCGATGGATGAATTCCGCCTCCTCGTCCGCGAGCTGCATAAAAATGGAATCGAGATCTATCTCGATGTCGTCTACAACCATACGGCTGAAGGCCCTGACATAGGCCCTCTCTTCTCCTTTCGAGGGATCGATAACCCGGTCTACTACATGCTTAACCCTGACGGCAGCTACCGCAACTACTCAGGAACGGGCAACACCTTCAACGCCAATCACATCGTCGCCTCCCGACTCATCTTGGCCTCTTTGCATTACTGGGTAAGTGAAATGCACGTCGATGGATTCCGATTCGATCTGGCCTCTTGTCTCACGAGAGATATGCAAGGAAATCCCCTGGTCAATCCCCCTGTGATTCACGCCATCACTCACGATTCAATACTCGCCAACGTCAAACTGATCGCAGAGGCATGGGATGCCGCCTGTCTCTATCAAGTCGGCAATTTTCCAGGAGAAGGACGCTGGGCAGAGTGGAATGGAAAATACCGCGATACAATCCGCCGTTTCATCAAGGGGACAAGGGGCGAAGTGGGAAATTTCGCAACGGCTCTCAGCGGCTCTCAAGAACTCTATGGCAAATGGAAACGCCCCTATCAAAGCATCAATTTCGTCACAGCACACGATGGATTTTCTCTCTGCGATCTCGTCAGCTATCAGCAAAAACACAACCAAGCAAATGGAGAGGAAAATCGGGATGGAGCCAACGACAATGAGAATTGGAATTGCGGCGAGGAAGGTCCTACAAAAGATCCAAAAATTGCTTTCTTAAGAGAGCGGCAAATGCGCAATTTCCACTGCGCATTGCTGTTGTCGATCGGAACGCCGATGGTCTTAATGGGAGATGAATACGGACACACCCGTTATGGAAATAACAACGTCTACTGCCAAGACAATGAGCTCAACTGGTTTTTATGGGACGATTTAAAGAAAAATGAGAGCTTTTTTCGCTTCTACCGGCTGATGATCGCTTTTAGACAACAAAATCCCCTATTGAAACGGACTCAATTTTTAACCGATGCCGATGTCAAATGGCATGGGCTCCTCCCTTTAACACCTGAATGGAGCGAAGATAGTCAATTCCTCGCCTACAGCTTAAAGAATCGAGAAAAAACAGAGGGACTCTACATCGCCTTCAACGCCCAAAGCAACTCGGTCACTGCCCAACTCCCCCTCCCCCCAAAAGAAAAAAAATGGTACCGCGTGGTCGATACTTCCCTCCCCTCTCCACGCGACTTCTGTGAAGAGCCGAATCGGGAAGCCCCATTGAGTGAAGCCTATGAAATGCTGGGTTACTCCACTCTGATCGCAAAGGCGTTCTAGCAACTCTGAATAAGGGTTCCTAAGAAAATCGCTATTTTGGTATCGTGGGCTCAATCATTAATCTTCCCTCATCCTGGAGGCGCCTCCCATGTTGCGCGTTTTTTGCACCCTTTTCTGTTTAGCTCTGATCGCCACTGGGTGTGACGAGACTTCTTCACTTTATACCTACACAGAATCGATTCCTAAAAAAAAACCGGTAGTGAGCATCATCCCTATCGTCGATAATACCAGGCAACAGTACACCTGGAGCCTCTCTGACGAACTGACAGCGCTGCTCTATTCTCACATTTCTCAAGCGGATTCTTTCTATCTCGTCGACCTTTCTCAAGCGCAACAAAAGCGCCAATTTCTTCAAGAGTGCCACAACCCGTTTGGAACAGACGTATCGTGGGTAAAAAAAGCATTTCAAGGAGATGAATTTGTCGTCTTTTTGGAGCTTGTCGAACATGAAGAACGGATACGCAAAGACTGGCAACGGGGTACAGATCCCCAATCCTGTGCAGCCGATCTCAATATGAGCATCCGCATCCGCGTCTTCGACTTGAGAGATAAGCAGCCAAAAGTGATCTTGCAAGAGATCCTCCATAAAGCGCATTTCATTCCCCGCCAATTCACGCGAGCCAACTTCGAGCAAATCTCGTGGAAAACGGAAAATTACTCCCTAACACCTCTTGGCATTGCGCACTCTGAGTTCTCAAAAGAGATCGCAGCACGGCTCCAAGATTACGTTTTGTTCCATGGAAACGAGTAATCTGCAAAATGTGGTGCTGTTTGGAATGATGGGGTTTTTTCTCTTGTGGATGGCAAAGGCCAACGGCTTTTTCCATCTCCAAAAGAGAACACCCCCCTATCTCGCATTTTCCTCTGTATTGGGCGTGTTTTTCATTTATTTAGGCACGACACTCTTCATCGCTCCCCTCTTTCCATCACTCTACCACTTGTTCCATTGGGGAAATCCCAGCCCCACAGCTTTCGGATGGGCACAGCTTCTTCTCCTCATCGGCGCCTTTTTCCTCCTCCTCTTTTCGGTCAGGGTGAAAAACCCGCAAGCATTTAAAGCCATTTGGAAAGATCGCTCCGTCAGTAAACACTCGATCGGTTACGATGTCTTCATGGGGATCCTCACTTTGATCCTCAGTTTCCCTTTAGTCATCGTCGTAGGCCAATTAGCCGACCTTCTCCTCTATCATCTCTTCCAGTTCCAAACCTTTGAGCAGGTCGCCGTCCGCTATCTCAAAACCACATTGGAATCTCCAGGACAGCTGATCGCAGCCCTTCTGATGCTCTTAGGGCTAGCCCCTTTTCTCGAAGAATTCCTCTTTCGCGGCTGCTTTCAGACTTTTCTCAGACGCTACCTTTCCCCCTCTAAAGCGATCTTCTGCTCCGCCCTCTTCTTCGCTGTCTTCCACTATGCAGGAAGTCAAGGCATTGGCAATGTCTCGCTCATCGCCTCTCTTTTCGTCTTCGCCCTCTTTCTGGGATTCATCTACGAAAAACAAGGCTCTTTATTTGCGAGCATTACAGCTCATACTTTATTCAACCTAGTCAGCTGTCTTCGAATTCTCTTTGATACGGGGTGAAATGGAATACCGAAACAACTTGAAAAATCGGGAATTTGACAAAAATTCTGAGGTAAAGCCGACGTCGCCGAGTTGTTTCGGTATAAAAAGCTTTGCGCTCTCCGATGTCGGATATGTGAGAAAAAACAATGAAGATGCGTGGAAGATCCTTTCAGAACACCACTTTTTCATTCTGGCCGATGGAATGGGTGGGCACAATGCAGGCGAGATCGCCTCCGCTTTGACCGTTGAGACCCTATCTGAATCGATCCATACCCTCTCTGAGGAAGCGTCGATTCAAGAGACCTGCCGTTTCTTAAGGACCGCTGTCTCCCACGCCAATACGCGCGTATTCGAAAGCGCCCGCGCCGATTCCACACTCAATGGGATGGGCACTACCCTCTCCTGCTTCCTCATCCGGCAAGACCACCTCATCTACGCACATGTGGGCGACAGCCGCCTCTATCGCTACCGTTCTGGGCTAGACCAATTGACCCAAGACCACTCGCTTGCTAAGAGCTTGACCGTCACGGCACAAAAATCGCGACACGTCATCACGCGAGCAATCGGCGCCACCCATACAATCTATCCCGATATCGGCATCATCCCACTGTATTCCAATGACTTATACATGATTTGCAGCGATGGACTCTCCGACTATGTGGCGAAAAACAGCCTATCCCAACTCCTCAGCCAAGAACACTCTCTCGAAGAAATGGGCCAGAACCTCATTAAAGCTGCCCTAGAAAGAGGAGGGAATGACAACATTACCCTCCTTTTAGTGAAATGCGATGCCGCACACAGACTTTTGAGTCCACTTGGGTATAAATAGCTGAATTTCACCACAGAGATGGAAAACCACAGAGAAGAAATTTTTTAATATGAATTTCCTCTCTGTGATTTTCCATCTCTGTGGTGAAATTGCATATATTCAGAATGGAATGATGGGGAGCTGGATTATGTCCTCATGAATTACGCAACTCTGCCCTTTATGCAACAAGGCCCTCTACCTCGCAAACCTTTCGCACACAAAAGCTTATATAAAACCATCCTGTTTCTATCGAAGAATTATCCTGGGAAAAAGGGAAAAATGCTACTCTTACCCTCTTTTTGGTTAAATATGCGTGCCCCGATTTACTTAGATAATAATGCGACCACAGGGATTGATCCTCTCGTTTTAGAGGCGATGCTCCCTGAACTCTCGCTCACTCCTGCCAACCCTTCTTCAATCCACTCTTTTGGAAGGGAGGCAAAAGCCAAACTCAATCGAGCAAGGGAGAGCGTTGCGCGTTTTCTTAACGTGCAGCCAGCGGAGATCTTTTTCACTTCAGGGGGAACAGAGTCGATGAATTGGCTCATCCGCGGGATCTTAAAAAACCGCCTCGATGGCCATATCCTCTCCTCTTCTATCGAACATGCCTGCGTGTACAACACAGTGCAAAAGCTCCCTATAGAAGTAGAATTCCTTCCCGTGGGGCTCCAAGGTGCTGTGTCGCCTGAACAAATACAAGCAGCTCTTCGCCCATCTACTGCCTTAATCGTCCTTTCTGCGGTCAATAGTGAAACGGGTATGAAAAACCCGATCGAGGCGATCGCAGAGATCGCACAAGAGGCGAACATCCCCTTCCTCGTCGATGGAGTTGCCCTCATCGGCAAGGAGCTCTTCTCGATCCCGAGGGGAGTTTCTGCGATGGGGTTTTCTGGGCACAAGTTCCATGGACCCAAAGGCGTGGGATTCGCCTTCGTGCGCTCCTCACAAAAACTCGATCCCCTCCTTCTCGGAGGAGAACAAGAGGGAGGGCTCCGCTCTGGAACAGAAAACCTGGCGGGGATCGTCGGTCTTGCAAAGGCGATCGAGTTGCTCTCTTCTCATCTACCTGAAGCGACAGAGCGCATGGCGATGCTCCGAGACCGACTCGAAGCAGACCTCGCGGCCCAGTGTGGACCTGTTGTGGTGAATGGACTAGGACCTCGGGTCTGCAACACTTCTAATCTTTCCTTCCCCGGCATTTCTGGCGAAGACCTGCTCATCGCGCTCGATCGCGCTGGCATCGCTGTAAGCCACGGCTCCGCCTGCTCTGCAGGTGCGCTCGAGCCCTCTCGGGTGTTGACCCAAATGGGTGTTCCCCATGAAGTCACCCGCTCATCGCTCCGCTTTTCGCTGAGCCGTTACACTACGCAGGAAGAGATCGAGCGCGCAGTTCAAGAGATCAGTAAAATCGTTTCGTTTCTTGGTTGCAAAACATAAAATAACGAAATTTTAGACGCCTGCCCATCCAGCAACGTTCAGGTAAGAGAACCTTTTGCGAGTGTAACCTTTCGACTGAAAAAGCTATTTGCCTATTTTCAACTTTTCCTGTATGCAAAAATATTACTAATACGCTAAGATACTCTTATCATCCCGCATGGTTTTAAACGCCATGCGAAAGCCACGGGCTCCGGCCCGTGGCACGTTTTTTAGAGGACCTATGGATCTTCAGCGTGTCGTCTGCCTCATAGACGGTCTTAATCTCTACCATGCTATTGCAGCTCTTATCCGCCCTGAACTAAAATGGGTCGATCTGAGGAGTCTTTCGAAAGTATTTCTAAAATCCCACTCAGAAGAGCTCTCAAGAGTATTCTACTTTTCAGCATATGCAGAACACGTCTCTGAATCCTCGCAAAAATGCCAAAAAGCCTATATCCGTGCCTAGAATTGACCGGGGTAGTGCCAGTTCTTGGGCACTTTAAAGAAAAAACCCGAAAATGCCCCTCTTGCAATCATCGATGGATAGGTCATGAAGAAAAAGAAACCGATGTTAATATCGCCCTATCTCTCTTAAATTTGGCGTATCAGAACGCCTTCGACCGAATTCTGATTATTTCCAATGATTCTGACCTTGCACCAGCTATTCGAATGGTACGACACTATTTTCCGCAAAAAAGAATCACGACTGTCGCTCCCCCTCACTATTTCCACAGCCGGGAACTCATTCAAGCTTCTTCAGATAAAACTAAGGTTCGTATCGAACATCTTGAACGTTGTCTCTTACCTCCCATTGTAACAGATGCATCTAGGCTGATTTCAGTGTCTTGCCCCCAAGAGTATGCGCCTAAAACTGTGGCCAATGAGCTCGAGCATTAAAAGACTGTCTGGACGAGGATGACTTTGGCCCCGAGGAGGGAAGCCTCCTCGACGGTCAGCTCGAATTGATCGATGCGCACAGATTCCCCCTTAGCAGGGGCGTGCCCTAAGGCCTTTTGCATGAGCTCTTCTAGGGTCTCTGCATCTTGGTAACTCAAATGGACGTGGAACTGCCGGTTGAACGCATCGAGGCGCATATCTGCGGGGAAGGTGCGGTCGACGACGACGTGATAGGCCCGCGGAAGCATCTCCTCATAGGCCATCCACGCGTCTGATCTTCCGAAGATCTCATCGACGATCTCGTCGAGTGTCAAGATTCCCACAGCGAGCCCCTTGGAATTGAGCACGACGGCGAGGCTCTGGTTGTTCCGACGAAATTGTTTTAAAATCTGGAGGATCGAGCTGGTTTCTGTGATGAACCAAGGGGGACGGGAAAATTCTTTGATCCGCTTATTATCGGTGAGGCGCAAGAGATCTCTCGCATAGGCAATCGCGACGATATTTTGAGGATTTCTATGGTAAACCGGTAAGTAAGAGGTCTTTTTCTCTTCGATCACTACCCGCATCTCTGCAACGGTGCAAAAAGAGGGAACAAGAGGCACGTAGGTAAGGGGCTGCATCAGATCTTTTGCCGTCTTATTTTTTAGAGTAAAGATGTTAGCGACAATCGTATTGAATTGCCCTTCTGGCGGTTCTGAGACGATCGCTTCTTCTCTCTCTTCGATCACATTTTGCAACTCTTCTCGGGAGAGATAAACTCCTGAAACGACGGGACGGCCGAGCAAACGGTTCACTCCGCGACAGAGGAGGTCTAAAAACCAGATCAAAGGCCTTAAAAGAATCGAACAGACATAAATCACCGGGATGCCGAGCATCGCAACATGCTCTGCGTATCTGCGGGCAGCGGTCATCGGAGCGATCTCTGCGAAAATGACGACGAGGATGATCTGAGAAAGGGGCGCCCAATCGGGGCTAAGTCCGAGTGCGTCGTAAAATCTACGTGCGCATTCAGAACCGACGATCAAGGCGGTGTTCACGCCGATGAGAGTCGTTCCAAAAAGAAGCGCTGGGTGGTGCAGAAGGTAACTCAACCAGATCGCGCGTTTATTTTGTTTGCTGACATAGTATTGAAGGCGGACTTTATTGAATGAAACGCAGGCCATTTCGAGCATGGCGAAAAAGCCCTGGATAGCGAGGCAGAGGAGGGTGAGAAGGAGAAAAAGCTTCCAATGCGTGCTCAATGCTTACTCCTCTTTTTAGAAGAAGGGCCACTCAACCGGCGGATATAAATCCGCCGGATCCGTTTTGCATCTGCTGCTAAAATATGGAACAAAAATCCCTCAAAGGTGTGTTTTGTTCCCGATTTGGGAATATCTCCGATTTTCTCAGTCAACCATCCCCCTACCGTAACCATGTGATTGGGACTGGGCAGAGTGACATTAAATAGCTCTTCAAACTCAGAGAGCTCCATCTTACCGCTGGCGATGATCACATCTTCAGAAGATCTCGTAAATCGCCCGGTCGCATCGCGGGCATCGGCGATCTCTCCGACGACCCTTTCGACTAAATCTTCAAGTGCAATGAGCCCAGAAATCGACCCATATTCATCGACGACAAGAGCTAGGGACTCTTTCCTCTCATACATCTTCTTAAGCAGCCCTTCTGCCGATCCTCCTTCTGGGATAAAAAGGGGCTTTTTCAACAGATCTGCTAAGTCTTTGGGCGTATGCAGTCTCTCTTTGTTGAGAAAATAGAGTCGCGCGGTCATGATCCCGATGACGTGATCGAGATCTCCCTGGCAGACGGGAACGCGAGAACACTTCTGATCGACAAAGAGGTGCAATAATTTGGAAAGGGGGTCCTCCAGATCGAAAAAGAGGATTTCTTCTCGTGGGCGCATGAGATCTTTCACTTCAGAATCTTGTAGGTTGAGATAGCCGCGGACAAGCTCAGCTTCATCGTCATTTAAGATCCCATAGCTCTTCGAAGTTTTGAGTGCGTGCTGCAGTTCATCTAAGGAAATCTCTTCTTCCGTTCTTAAAAAGAAAAAAAGAATACGAGAGATGAAATGGGTCATAGCCGTAAAGAAGTGCAAAACGGGAAGGAAGACCCGCTGGAGCTTTTGAAGAAAGGGCGCTACCCGATAGGAAATGGCCAAGTTGTTCGCCATCCCCACCGATTTGGGAAGGACTTCGCCAAATACGAGGGTCAAAGCTAAGGGTACACCGACATTTAATCCCCATGCGGAAAACTGACCGAAAATGCTCGCTGTGACGTTCTGGATCAGGATATTGACCATCATGTTGCACACGATCATGGTCACAAGCAGGTCTTTTGGTGAGGACAAAAGCCTAGCGACGAGTCGTTTGCGCGGATCGGTATCTGCGCGGAATGCCTTGACCTTCATCGAACTCAAAGAGAAAAGAGCGACCTCTGAAGAGGCGAAAAACGCAGAGGAGAACAAGAACAAGATGAGGATGAGAACCAGCAACAAAGTCACTTATAGATTATCTTCATAAAAATAAACCTTCAATTGGCCTTCTGGAACGAGTCCCAAGCGCCTCTTTAATACGAGCTCGACCCAGGCAGGGTCGCTTTGGCTATTCATCTGTAAAATCAAGTCCTCCTGAGTTCTCTGAGCGCTCTCTTTTTCCCGTGTCAAAAGATCGAGATGCTCTTTTAACTCTCCGATCACTTGTTTTTTTTGTTGAATGGCGTGAAGGTACACACTCATCGACAGAGTCATGACGAGAGCAACCCATCCATTTTTATGGAGGATCACTCTCTTAACCCGCTCCCTAACCGATGAGCTAGGATCTACAAATCTCTCTCTTTGTTTTACAGCACGCATGTCCCTACACAACAATGCAACGAAATAGGGCAAAGTCTCTCTTCGAAAGACTTCGCCATAATTGGATACTTAAGGGTTTTTCCTTTTTTTGTAAATGAGACTTAAGCGATCTTAAGCGATCTTAAGCTACGGGCAGAGTAATTTCCATCTGCTTCATGTACTTGCCACCCCGCTCTGCGTAAGAAACCTCACAAGCCTCCGCCCCTCTATAAAAGAGGACCTGTGCCAATCCCTCGTTCGCATAAATCATAGCCGGTAGCGGCGTCGTGTTAGAGATCTCCAATGTCACAAATCCTTCCCACTCTGGCTCAAAGGGAGTGACATTGACGATAATTCCACAGCGCGCATAGGTCGATTTACCGATGCAGACAGTAAGGACATCGCGGGGGATCCGGAAGTACTCGACACTTCTGGCCAAGGCAAAGGAATTCGGCGGGATGATGCAAGTATCCGCAACAACGGAGACAAAAGCATTTTCGCTAAAATTCTTAGGATCTACGACCGTATTGTTGAGATTGGTAAAAACTTTAAATTCATTTGCCACGCGCAAGTCATAGCCATAACTCGAAAGGCCATAACTAATCACTTTCCGCCCCTCGACATAGCGCACTTGCGTGTCTACGAAAGGCTCAATCATCCCCGTCTCTTGTGCCATCTGGCGTATCCAACGATCCGCTTGTAAACTCATCGATTCCTCCCCAATTTATGACCCCAGGATAGAGATTTGAGACATTTTTTTCGACAAAAACCGTGAAACTTATCTGGCGCATCAATTCTCCTTCTTGCTAGACTCAAGACCACACCGGTCAATGTGAAATATGGAATCTTTTATCGAATCTTCTTGGACAAAGCCCGATGAACATTTCGAGGTTTCGTTGCGCCCCGAAGCGTTCGTCGATTTCGTCGGGCAAAAAAGCGTCTGTGAAAGACTCGAAGTGATCATTCAAGCGGCAAAGCAGCGCAATGAACCCCTTGGCCACTGCCTACTTCACGGTCCCCCAGGTCTTGGAAAAACGACACTTGCTGCAATCATCGCAAAGACGATGGGAACCAATCTCGTTGTGACCTCAGGTCCTGTGATCGAAAAGGCGGGAGATCTCGCTGGAATCTTGACCAATCTAAAGGAGGGAGATGTCCTCTTTATCGACGAGATCCACAGACTCAGCCGCGTCATTGAAGAGTATCTCTATTCTGCAATGGAGGATTTCACGCTCGATCTGATGATCGACTCGGGTCCTGCAGCCCGAAGCGTCCAAGTCAAACTCAATCGCTTTGCTTTAGTCGGAGCGACGACACGCGTCGGCTTATTGAGCAGCCCTTTGCGCTCTCGCTTTGGCCTGACCCTGCGCCTGGATTACTACTGCCCTGAGACTTTAAAAGAGATCCTCCTACGCTCGAGCGCGATTTTAAAAGCACCGCTCGAACCCGAAGGGGCGCTTGCAATTGCGGAACGTGCGCGCGGGACACCGCGCATCGCTAACAACCTCCTGCGCTGGGTACGCGATTTCGCGCAGATTAAGAAGCACGCCACGATCAATGCGAGCGTTACCCACGCTGCCCTAGCGATGCTCCACATCGATGAACTGGGGCTCGACGAGATGGATAAGAAATTTTTGGGCGTGATCATCGATTTGTACCGAGGGGGTCCTGTTGGGATCAATACACTCTCCGCCGCCCTCTCAGAAGAAGCCCATACTCTCGAAGAGGTCCACGAACCCTATCTCATCCTAAAGGGATTACTAAAGCGCACTCCTCGCGGTCGAGAAGTCACTTTACTCACTTATGAACATTTAGGGCGCCCGGTGCCCAAAGACAAATACGGAGATACTCTATGAAATATAAGCACACCTTTATCGCAGCGCTATTGCTAGGCAGTTTTGCGATGGCCCCCGCCTTCTCTTCCTACATGGAAATTCCCTTCGACGTTTCACAAAAGGCAAAACCCGTTACGATCCGGGTGCTGATCGGCAAAGAGCTGGACCGCGTTCTTTTAGAAGCCAAGGGGAGCTACCACATCTACGACCCGCAGGCAGATTACCTCCTCATGAGTGGGAACAATAGCAAGTGCAAATGGATGACGCCTGACGCCAACGGGCTTAAATGGGGAGAGATTTTCCCTGCAGTCCACCACCTACGGCTCGTTCCAGGCGACCGGGACAGCTCGATTTTGATCGATGGAATCCAGTACAAAGGATGTGTGGAAATTTACGATAACGACGGAACACTGCTCATCGTGAATGAAGTGGATATCGAGCGCTACCTCAAGTCGACACTGACTGCGATCTTCCCCAATGAATTAGATCCTGAAGTCATGGATGCGATTGCCATCGTCGAGCGCACCAAAGCTTACTTCATCGCCAGCCAAGCCCAATCGATCGATTGGGACGTCGAAGCAAAAGAGAGCGGCTATCAAGGACATGCGCTTACTTTGCAAAATGTCCATGTCGATCGCGCGATTAACAACACGCAACACATGATCCTCACCTATCAAGGTGTCCCCTTCGCGGCCACCTGGACAAAGGATTCTGCAGGCACGACAGCTGACTATCCGAGTATCTACCGTAAAGAGCTCCTCTCCCCTCCCGGCGTACAGTCGCCATTCTCCGCAAAAGGCAGAGAAAAACGGATGTGGAACTTCGTAGTGAGCAAGGCAGAGCTCGCACGCCAGCTCGGATTGACAGCAGTGACCTCTCTTGATCTCTACAAAGATCAAAAATCGAATAAGATCTACGGCGTCCGTGTCAAAGACCGCGCAGAATTCCATTCTTTTGACTTCTTCAAACTCCAAAAAGCCCTTGGCCTCTCTCGCTTAAAGAGCAACGACTTCACGGTCCAAGTGAGTGGTGATCAGCTGATTTTCAAGGGATTTGGCGAAGGAGATGGCGTGGGCTTATGCCTCTTTGGAGCCAGTGCAATGGCCGATCGAGGAGAACAGACACCGCGCATCCTCTCTAGCTTCTTCCCCGATACTCAGCTGCGCAACATCCGCTCCTTCTAGCCTTAAGGCTGGGAGCTCACCACAGAGCGGGGAAACCACAGAGAGAATATTTTCAAATCGGAATTTCCTCTCTGTGGTTTCTCATCTCCGTGGTGAAATTACCTAATTTCAGAATGGAACCATGGGGAACTACGTCTTGCGCCAAGGAATTTTTTGCTTTGTGGTTTAATTTTTTTTCAGGTACAATCTGCGGCTTGCCGGGGACCTCCTGGAATGGCGCAGTTCGAACCTGGTCAGGATCGGAAGGTAGCAGCCATAAGGACAGGTTGTCATGCCAGAAGCCCTCTCCGGCATTTTTTTCCTTAGAAACTCCACATCACTCCCGCAAATAACCCATGGATCATCCCATCCCCGTCTACGTAGACGCGCTTTCCTGCATCGGAACCTGTCTTCTTGGAAATTTGCTCAGGAGCTAAGGCAAGTCCCGATAAAAATAGCATCTCATACCCCGCGTGCAAATTGAGACGGTCTTTAAACTGAAACGCAATCAGGGCAGAAAGATCGACAAAACCAGAGATCTGCCACTTTTGTCGCTCGAAATGGCGCAGGCGCACTGTGTTGTCCTCATCGCCTAAAAAGGTCTTTTGTTTGGCGTGATTGGCCACTCCTCCGACTTTTGCCATCAACTCCCAGCTGAGCCACTCTGTCGGATTGATCTGAAGATTGAGGCCCAACTGGACCCCAAAGACATTATTTTTCGTCCGAATGGCGTAATCGCTCTTGTCGGGCGGGCGGTGCATCGTCAATTCGAAGTGCTCATTCCAATGAAAATACCGCAATCCTGCAATCCCCGATAAGGAGAAATAATCGACATAGCGCGGAGTGAAATGGCGCCAGAAATTGAGCTCAGTATCCCAAAAATGCATCGAATACTCTGCCTTGGCAGCGCTCGCATTGTGATAATCGTGGGTGTAACCGGTGTGGGTGAAGGGAAAACTCAAAGTCTGATGCCCTTCCTTTTCCTTCTGTGCATGCCACGACTGTAGATAGAGGAAGTTAGCCTCATAGCTCCTCTCGACATTCTCTGTATAAATCGCTCCCACCCGAAATCCCGGCTCAAATCCCATCCGATTGACGAGATCCGCTGTGTCCAAAACTTCAAAATTAGGGCACTTACAGGGGTTCTGGTGCTTATCGCTGTTTTTTACCAAAGTCTTATCGTGAATATTGCCTCGGCGCATGTAGACGAACTCCCCATAGAGGCGCAAATGGTGCTCCGCTACAGGACGCATCTCTGCATAAGCGGTAGACCAAAGAGCGGAAGAGAGCAGAAGCAAAAGGCAGTATTTCTGTGTCGAGAGTGGCGCGGTTGTGAACATATTTTTTCAAGGTTCCTAGGGTGTACTTTAAGGGGTGTACTTTGAGTCAAAATCAAAATGAGAGATTAGAAGACTGTGAAAAAATAGTATACCAAAAATTTAGAGCAGAGAGAGCTTATCTGTAAAGTCTGGGGGAGGGGGCAGACAAGCCCTGAGGGTCGGGTAAGATAAAAAAAGAACAAAACAAAAACACATTGTATTTTTAAATTAAAGCAACACAAACGTTTACTTTTCACTTAAATTTATTTAGTTCACAAACAATTAAAACCGAGGTAAAATAAGAGTCAACAAAATCAGAAACAAGGAACTATATGTCACTAGGCGGTGTAGATCCAAATAAGAAAGGTCATCAGCTACCGATTCAGTCCTCTGCATCATCAGATTCAGATGAATATATGTCTGTATCAGATGGAAATGGCGCACATAGTTCTTCCTCTACTTCATCAGATTCAAACGAATACAGCTCTGCATCAGATGAAAATAACGGGAATACCAATAATACCACTACCACTACTAATGCCAATGACAACAGCTGGTTCCCGTCGGTCACGGGAATTAAAACCCGTCTTATGGAAGACGTATCAGCGGGCGACAGGGGCGAAAGAACAAAACATATCGAGCGGTAAGGAAAAAGACAAACCAAGTTCTTCCGACTCTCCCGCATCAGATACAAATAATGCAAATACTACCGCCAATGCCAATCCCTTAGGCACTCTAGTGGGGTTGCTAACCGACCCAACAGGGGCGACAAAACGCACACTTAAAGCGGCAATCGGCCCTGCCCTTAATGAAGAGCCTTCAGAAGAGCTCATAAAAATTTCTAAGCTTTTAAACGAGTTACTCGAAACCGATGAATCGGCAAGAGACGAGTATGGTCCTAAGAGCTGGGCATTTTATAAAGCTCTAACCACAGCCCACGAAAAAGATAACAAACTTTTCCATCCCAATGACCATACAAATCTCAAAAAAGTTAGCGAAGAATTTAAAAAGTTTAGGAAATTCGTTGCTCATGACCCTAAGCTAAACAAGTTCCTTTCTGACAACCTCCCCTTTTGTCAGAAAGCAGTCCAAGCTGCCATAGAGGATCACACCGGGGTATTACCGAAGACGTTGCGCAAAGCTCCTCAGTGGTTGTTAGAGGGGTTTAAAGACTCGCTCCGAGGGAGCAGCAGTAGCAAAAAAAAGAAAACAAGCTCTGCTGGTTCAGGCGCTGCCGCCGAAGATGAAGGCTACGGAAGCGGGCTCATCGACCTCGCCCGATCTGCGATTACGTATCTAGAGCCGCTCGTGGGAAAAGAGCCAGGGTCTGTTTCGAAGAAGATCAGCAAGCAGTTCTCTTCCGTTATGGCTTTAGGTCTTGAAGAGGCACGGAATGAAGCGAAAGGGCAAAAAGGACTTCAAGAATTACGCAAGGCGATTGAGAAAGCCCAAAGGGCATTCGAAAATCTACCCGAAAAAGGCGGCGATGCGAAAGCCTGCTGGAATGCGATCCATGAGGTCATGAAGCTCGGCCGTTCTGCCAATATTTCAATCAATGGATTCTTACTGCCGGGCTGTGGAGGTCCTAAAGACCGCAGTAAAGACCATTGCACAACCGAGACGTTGATAACTAGGAATGCTAAGGCGCTGGAGGCCACTCTAGATACAAATAGGAACATCCTGAGCCATAAATCGACTAACTGGAAGGAAGACGCCTCGATCGAAAAGGACCTCCTCGTCGGGAATGTCGTGGGCCATCTAACGCTTCAGTTCGTCTATGAAACACTCTGCGGATTAAAACCGCCCACCAATCAATTCTATCTCGAGATGCTGACTCAATCGAGAACGGTCGCTGTCAAGGGCTCTTCAGAAAAGGGAATCGATGATGCCAAACTCAAAGACTTTTTGTTTAAGGCGCTCGAAAAGAAACAAGTGAGCCTTTTCAGCGTATGGAAAGCTATGCTTTTTTATTGGATCTATCAAAGCGTTGTCAAAACGTATCTCAGCTCCGCCTCTTCTGGTTATTTCGAAGAGATCTTCAAATACATCGAAAACCAAAAATCGGATGATTACAATACACTCCGCAATAAAGTCGCTACGAACCTCAGTCGCTACCTGACAATCTTAGGCTATAGTTATAAAGCTGTCGCAAAGCGCAATTCTGCCTCTGGAACAATCGATGAGATGATCGGTGAAGAGCTCGAGAAAAAGGAAGCGAATATGGGATTTACGACAAAGCAGCTCTACGGCGAGGTCGTTCGCGATATTTTACAAAAGGCCATAGGCTCTTCGATCTTCGCCTGGCTCATCCAACAGCTCTTCGGTAGCCAATTCGAGCGCATTTCTGGGCTCATCGAAACGAGTGTCAACTCGATGCGCGATAGCCGAGGGTATACCCACGCATTCAATACCATCGTCCGCACCCAATTAGTCGATATCCTCAAAATAATCGAAGACCCTAAGACTCAAGAGAAGGCTTCCGATCCGAAATTCTCTCAACTGCGCAAAGAGGAGATCTCCTCTTTAGTGGAAAATTTCCATGAAGTTCTCAATTACACCAATTGTAGAACTCCTAAAGAATTAAAACGGCTCATCGATGACAAGCTCATGAGTGCGAGACTCACAGAGGTGTTCGATAATCTCTTCATGAGAAATGTTTTAGATCAGGTCTCGACCTTTTTAGCATCCACCTTCGAATCGCTGATTGAAAAAAACCAGCTAGAGAAAACGACATTCGAAGCGGCACGTCTGATGAACCAGACGTTTGAATTGAGCAAGCCAGCCTCTGCTAAAGAAATCGAAGAAGAGGAAGCGCAAATCAGCGAGCTCTCTTCGCAGATCCTCAAGACCTCTGTGCGCAACATCGTCAAATCGCAATTCGACTTTACAGGAGAAAAAGAGCAGAAAGAAATCCACGACTCAGTAAAAGAGTTCCACCACATCACATTCGAATTCATTAAAGATTCAAAGGAGAAGATCGCAGAACTCGACGAGGGATTTGCCAATTCAAGGAAAGGGCGCGCTAGCTTTAAAAAGATTACGAAAAGAGCCTTACAATACGCAGACGAATGTCGCAAAATCCGCAGAAAGATTCTAGGTTCTAATTTAAAATCTGCCAACCAACAAGTCCTCTGCGAGCGATTAGAAATGATGGCAAAAAATGCTAAAAAGCTCGTCGATAGAATCGCTAAAACACAACGAAACGTGATCGCTCTAGAAAGTGTTAAAAAAGCGGCTCCTAAATTAAAGAAAATCAGGGAATTGCTAAAAGACATCCCCGACATCCTCTCTGTGAGGAGAAGCACAAAATTGACAGAATCCCAATTGGAGAGCTTCGATAAAGCTGTGAAAAAAATCAGAGATCTCCCTCATTGCAAGGATCTGAGCAAATATTGCCTCAAACACTTGGAAGACGGAATCGAAGACGTTCAATCTATCATTCGCGACTACGTAGAAGCAGACAAAATCCGCTGTTTCTATAAAGAGCAATTAGAAGAAAAGAGTCTCCTTGAAAAAGCGGTCAACTTGAAAGCTGCAGAACTGCGCAGATCCCCCACTACGAGAAAGACGACTGCTGAGACTCTTTTCAACGAACTTGAACAACGGATTAAGAAAAAAATCCCCGATTACGCCCGAGAGCACCTGACTAAAGACATCGAAAAGATACGAAACGCAAAAACACAGACTCAACTCGAGCGCGCATTCAAAACTTTCCGAAGAAGAGCGAGATCCGTGATCAAGAAAGCGGATAAAGAGAAAATAAAGCTCAGCGCTGCCTACGAAAAAGAAAATGCCAAGCTGCAAGGGATTATCAGCACCCTACTGAAACCCAATTCCAAAGAGGCAAAAGAAGCTAAAATCCAACTTCTACAAGAAGGTGTTCAGAACATAGATAGATCTCTTGGAAGGTTCACTAAATGGGGCAAAGGTTACTTAGGCACTCTAGACACGAAACAAAAGTGGGAAAAGCAAAAGACCCATTACGTCCCTTACCTCAACTTTAAACCCTTCGATATGGATGCCCTACAAGACAACGTCTCCAACTTCGTCGCAGACCGTATCCAAAGCAAAGCACATAAAACTCTCGGATTCTTCAAAAAATCCTATAATCTGAAAAACGGTCTGATCATCCACGGCCTGATCAATCCGCTCGTCCAGGCACGGGGCATCCAACCTAATTAATATGATCTCGCTCGACCCGATTCGAAATTTGTGGTCGAGCGAGTTATAAATCTCTCATTGACGAGAAAACCGGAAAAGGAAAAAATCCCCCCGTTTTTTTCGAAAAATGAGAGCGAATCATGCAACCAGCTGCCCCGAAGCCAGTAGATCCTCCCAGTGCTTGGGACAATTTTATCCATGCTGCCCAACAAACAATCCATGACATAGAAAAAACGGGACAAGACTCAATCGATACCCTCCGAGCCGCAAAAGACAAAGTAACAAAAAAAACACAAGCCGCACTTAAAGCTCCCGTCGAGGCGGGTTCTAAAGCGGCAGGGGAGGCAATGGCTGAGGGGGGCATGGAAGGCCTAGAGACCAATCAGTCTAGATTTAGCCAATGGGGGAATAAAGTCGTCTCTGATGTGTTTTTAGCACCAGAACCTCACAGATACTATTTTCGCTTACTCGAAGCTATGGAAGCTTTCATAAAAAAACCAAAGGAAAACTCGCTAGAAAAATTCAAGACGATTATCCACTGCATAAAAAGATGTTTCAAGCTCGAAGAGGGCTCCTCCCATGGAATAAAATCGAAACTTCCAGAGGATTCTTTCTTAAAACTCACCCAAGAACTCAAAGATGTGAGAGATGTTTTAAGCCTATATGTCGACATGCAGTCTACAGCTACGACTACCACCACTTCCGTAGAGGAGCCAATAAAAACAGCGCGACATTCCTTAAAAAAAACGTATCGACTCTTAAAAGAGACGCTCGATAGCACGACAGGAGTGGTGCCAAAACTCCTAAAGGCACTTACTGAAGAGGGAGTCAAAAATCCACAAGGTCCTGTCCATGCATTCTACAACAGCATGAAAGAGTATGCCCTCACAAGCGTGGGCTCTTTAATAGACTCTTTTTCCCCTGCAGACCCTGCGGTAGAAGACACTGCCCGCCCCTCTTCCTCTCCAAAAAAGTTGCGTTCAAAGAAAGACCAAGGTAACTCTTCTTGTAGCGAAGAGACCGCGTTCTTCTACTCTGTCGAATCAAGTACTCGATCCTCTAGCGAAGAAGAATCTGAGTCCTCTACTATAACTCCTGCTGCACCTTCTTCACCACCAAGAGGAGCTCCTGTTCCCCTACCTGCTTCGGCCCCCACAGCTTCACCTCAAAGCAATCCCAAAAAACAGCGTTCAGAAAAAGACAAGGATAGCTCTTCTTCCTCTTCTAGCAAAGAGAGCGTGCGCCCCCCATCATCGGCGCCACCCGCGCCACCAGCGCCACCCGCGCCAGCCTCCCCCTCTTGAACCCAGTAGCTCTTCTTTCACTTCTAGCGAGGAAGAAACTCAGCCCCCTGCTGTTTCCCGCATTACAGCTCCTGCTGCACATTCTCCACACAAAACCTCTCCATCCAGAAGAGCTCGTACTCCAAAACCTAAAGACGCCTCTACGAAAGTGTCCAAAAAACAGGAGAGTGGATTTAGCTTCAAGCGATTGAGAAATCAGGGGGTTCAATTCCTCCGTTCTTTCTTGAGCTTTAGTGGTCAAACGATTGCTATTCAATCAGCGCGCTCTTTGGCACAACTCTTTGAAATGTCTTTAAAGTATCTCAAGGATGAGATCAAAAAAGACAAAAAGAAAAAGTTTCTCTTGAAATCGATCGACCCCTTGAGAACACAGCTGAAAGAAGCGATTGAGGAGGAATCTTGGGATTCCTTGACCCAGGCCATTACAGATAGCCTCGATTTTTTAAAAAAGCAACGGATCTATGTGAATGGATTTCACATCCCCTTTTTAGATCTTTTCGATTCCCAACCCGATCACCCTTCCACGATTCCAGATCTCTTCGATACGATCGATCGCCACCGCTTAGCGCTCAATCCCAAAGCCAATGCCCGCCCTTCGAAGATCTCTCACCAGATGATCCAGAAGCAATCGGTTCTTTTGAAAGAAAAACTCGCGGCGCTTATCCCTTTAAATTGCGCCGGAAAAATCGCAGGAATTGACGTCGATGCAGATCTCCAAGCAGAGGTATTAAAAAACGATTCCTCGACGTCGGAAGAGGATCTCGCTATCCTCTACCGCAAGCGCTTTTTCACCAAAATCGATCAATCTTCCTCCTGGTTTTTGAGAAGATGGTTGGGAAAGCTCCTCTACTACCCGCTACAGGTATTTTCCGCTTTTTACATCCGATCGGTCATGCAAAATCTCACAGATGAAAGCCTCTCTCTCATTAAAACTGACCCCAAAAAACCAGATATAAAACGAAAATGGGTGATCGATACGCTACGCGGATCTCTGGCCACTTTGAGTGGAGCCTACACACAAGTCGGCAACATGTCTGGTGATGAAATCCAAGACATCGATCTGATGATGGAAGAGGTATTAAAAACTCCTAAACGCAATGGAGGACTATCAGAAGAAGCCCTGTTTAAAGCGGGCATGCAGACGCTCCTAGATGCTTTCGGCCCCAAGATCACCTGGAGCCAATCGATCGATGACACTTTTTCCAAAGAGATCCCCTCCACCTCTTTACTCCGCTTTCTCAACCCGATTGCCCAAAGCGCTCAATTTTCTGCCCGATGGACTCTAAAAATATTCATCCTCCTTCCCCAAGGAGTCGGTAATCTTTTCCTTTGGACGTTAGGAAAGCTAGCGGTTCGCTACAGTCCTTCTCTTCAGACATACGCAAAAGAGAAGCTCGAAGAGATGCAAGAAAATACACCCGCCTCTTTTGCAATGCAAAAGATGATCTACCGCCAGATGCGGGATTTGCTCGAGCTCACTCAAAAAAGGCTTAAAGCCAAGAAGAAACACCCTAATTTAGGAGAGAAAATCAAGATCTCTGGACTCGTCCACCATACCCTAGATGTCCTAGAAAAAGGGGCCTGCCGCACGCAGGATCAGCTCAAAAAACTGCTTGAGGAGAAGGGGTCTTGGAGGGACTGGTTCAACCGACAGGCAGAGAATAATGCCCGTCCAGAAATCGTCGAAAATGCCATCGCTCCGATCTCAATTGCACTGGGATCTCTTACAAAAGAATCCCAGTTAAAGAGGATGCTTCACGATAGTCTATGTCTTGCCAACGAAAGCTTTGGGAAACAAAAAAAAGTTTCCAACAGCGATTTCGTCTCCGTTCAAGAGGCCCTTTTAGATGTCACGGATAAAATGATCGAAACCGTCGTCCGAGACGCCGTCGAAGAAAAGCTAGATTTCACGAATGAAAAGCAGCTCGAAGGTCTCCAAAAATACATAGGAAAATTCAAGAAGCGAACAGAAAATTTTTGTGAGAGTCTGAAACGCACATCCCAAAAAGTCTCCGCTGATAAAGATCTAAAGACAACAGAGCTGCGGGAAAAGATTGCAACCTTACTCGAAAAATCGATTCAATTCCAAAAAGAATCGATCGATGCCCTCGGGGGAGCCTATGATGAAAACAGCACTTTGGATTTGAGTGTGGTCAAAGAACTCAATGGGATGCAAAAAGAGCTCAACAAAAAACTATCTCAGCTGACAAAAAAACTCAATGCCATGCAAAAAAAGGCAGATCGAATGGGGCATTCCCATGAAATCCGCACACGGATCCGTTCAGCGATCAAAAGGATCGCTTTTGTCGATGAAAAGTTTCAAAAAGAGAACCTTTCCAAACAAGGGATCCTCTCTTGCACTAGTACACTGAAAGAGCTCAAAAAGATCTCAGGCCAACTAGGGGAAAATCGCTCTACAGAAACTTGTAGCAAAAAGATCAACCTCTATTGCGATGCTATGAAAACTCGACTCAAGAGGATTCAATCGAGACAATCTTCCAATCAAACCCTCGATGGGTTGAGCCGTCTCATACCAGGTCTTCCTCGAGGTAAATCGGAGCAAGAAAAACACTTCATGGAGCAAACCGGTAACCTCTCTTCGGTAAATCAACAAAACACAGTGAAAGATTTTCTCTTCAAGTACGTATCTGATCAGATCGACCAAATAGAATTCTCCAACCAGATCGACAAGCTCTCTGAAAAAAATCACGAGACCTGCAAAAAAATTAAGATGGATCAAACAAAACAAGTGAAAGCGCTCAATAAGCGTTTAAAGAAGATGCGCGCATAAGAAAAACGATTCTTTAACGAAAAGCAGAGATCAGCTAAAAAGGGACCTCCAGAAGTTAGAAGAACGGGCAGAAAATGTCCAAAAATGGACAGAGGGACAAGAGGGACCAACCCTCTGGAATATCCAATTCAACATGACATGGGTCGCGCAATGGGTCAAGAGGTTCGCGGTCAGACGCGCCCAAGCCAAATCACGCGACGCTCTCGAAAGCTTCTGGAAAAAACACAACTACGGCTTCTTTTTTAACCACGGGGTCCTCCTTCCCCTCGTCAAAACCTTTGGAAAACACCATTTAAAACAATGAAACAATTTACAGCGACCGTTTATATTCTAGAAGCAGACAAGGTTCTTCTCCTCTTACACCCTAAAATCGGCAAATGGCTCCCCCCAGGAGGCCATCTCGAGGAAAATGAGACCCCACCTGACGGCGCAAAGAGAGAAGCTAAAGAGGAAACAGGGCTCGATGTCGCATTGATCAAGGAGGAACACCTGTGGGTCGAGCGATGGAACGCGACGAGTTTTGAGCGCCCTTTCCTCTGCCTTCTCGAAAATATCCCCGCCCACGGCTCCCATCCCGCCCACCAACACATCGACTTCATCTATTTGGGCCACCCCGTGTCAGGAGAGATTTCAGAAGAACACCGCGCTATGCACTCGATCCGCTGGTTTTCTTTACAAGAGGTCATAGAGCTTAAAGAAGATGTGGAAATCTTTCAGGAAACAAAGGAAACCATCCAAAAAATATTTGAGTTAAGATACTCTGCGATTTATATACCGTATACCTAAAGGGGCGAGGGCTCATGTATTGCAAGGGTGTCTTCATCGCTTCTACGGGCCAGCATGTCGGTAAGACAACTGTCTCCCTCGGCCTTTTCACGGGGTTAAAAAAACGGATCGTCCATCTCTCTTACCTAAAACCGATCGGTCAAGAACACATTTTGAGCCGGAAAGGGACTCGAGTCGATAAAGATGTGCTCATTTTCAAAGAACACTTTCGGCTAAAGGCAAAAGAAGAGGAGCTTAGCCCTGTGCTGATCCCTCAAGGGTTCACGCGCGACTTTCTCGACAAGAAGATCAAACCCTCTCTTTTGAAAGAAAAAATCTTAAGTAGCTTTGAGCATCTCTCTCAAAAAAATCCTTTTTTGCTCGTTGAAGGAACAGGGCACTGCGGTGTCGGCTCGATCATCGATCTCAATAACGCACAAGTCGCCTCCCTGCTCGGTCTCCCCATGATCCTTATTTCGTCTGGTGGGTTGGGCTCCTCGTTCGATGAACTCGCCCTGAATAAAGCGCTCTGCGATCAGTACGGCGTCCGGATTTTGGGAATCATCTTAAACAAAGTTCTCCCGAAAAAGAAAAAAATGATCACCGAGTACATCAGCAAGGCCCTCAAGCGCTGGAATATTCCCCTCCTCGGATGCATCCCCTTCGATCCTTTTCTCAGCTACCCTACCATGCAAGATCTCGAGCTCCTCTTTGAAAAGTCGCTTGAAACGGGAGTTAAGCACCATTTGCGCCACTTCAAACAGATCCGCCTGATCGCGACCTCTGTCGAGACTTATCGAGAGGTCGCTCTCGAAGATTCTCTCATCATCACCCCTGCGAATCGAGAAGATATTATCCTCGCAACCCTCACCAAATATTGGGATAAAAGAGTCTCCGATCCCGATAACGAACTGAAAGTGGGCATGATCTTAACCGGGAGATCATCCTCCCAAAGACCCGATCATTAGGGAACTGAAAAAGGCAAATATCCCGATGTTCTACACCCCAGTCCACAGCTCCACTGCGATGCAGTTGATCCATTCCTTTACTGCTAAAATTAGAACAGAAGACGTCGACAAAGTCCACGAAGCGATCAGTATCGTCGAAAATCACATCGACTTCGATCTTCTAGACACATTGCTCCGCGCCCACCGCTGAAAGGCATCGAATAGTTCCTGTGCTTGCAATTCGCTCATGCAAGCGCCCGTCTTACAAGTCCTCAACTTAGGACAGCGCATGGCAAACTTTTGTCCATAGGGACAAGCCCCCTGGTAGGCGTGGTGCTGCTCTCCTTTAGGCTTATACATCGTGGCAAGAGAAGGTCCAAAGATGCTAAAGGAGGAAGTCTCTGTCGTTCCGCACAGGTGTAGTGCGGCAGAATCTACAGCTAAGACCCCATCCATCTCTTGCATGAGAGCTTGCCACAGAGCGAGAGTCATCCCTCCGATACAAAAAGAGTTCTTGGGAAAATGAGCTTGTAACCCTTCCGCTACTTCTCGCTCTTTTCCGTCGCCAAAGACAAAGAGAAACGTGGAAGGAAAGGCTGCTTCGACCCTTTTTAATAAATCGATCCAGGTCGCGATAGGCAGCTGTTTGTTTGGCCACTTAGAGCCAAAACAGACCATCCATCGAAAATCAGATCCCATCTGAATGAGAGCCTCTTTTAAACGGTGCTGCTCCTCTTCTTTTAAGCAAAGAGAGATGCAACTGGAAAAATCCCGCTGCTCATCGCCGAAATAGCTCTGAGAGAGGCTTAAATACTTGAGGCGCGGCTCCAACCCTTCAACGACTGCAATCCGCTGCATTTTAAAGAGCAGATTCCCCTTCTCGCGCACTCCTTTCCCATCGAACCCCACCTTTTCTTTTGCCTTGACGAGCTGCATCACCACCGCCGACTTGATATTCGCCTGTAAATCGAAGGCGACGCCGTACTCGTGCGTCTTCAGATACTCTTTTAGCGCACCAAACGTCTCCCGTGCGGGTTTGGCAAAAGGATTTTTCCGCCACGTCTTTGAATCGATACAGATGACCTGAGAGAGGAAAGGATGCGCCTCCAGCAAAGGAGCGATCGGTTTTTCCACGACCCAATCGATGCGCGCTTTGGGGAACTTTTGCCTCAAATAATGCAACACAGGGAAAGTCTGAATGACATCCCCAATCGCAGAGGTCCTCACGAGCAAAATAGAATTAATTTCCTTATTCATAATCGGGTGGGGTATAAATGGTAGGAATGATATAATGATATGAATGATGGGAATTTTTTATTTTCTTTTCATCATTCATATCATTATATCATTCCTACCCTTTCCTTAACGCTCGCTCCAAAACCTTTACAAAGACCTTCTTTGCGTCTTCGCAACTCTGCGTTCAACCAAGCTTATACCACACCCAGCCACAAACTTCAAATAAGGAGCTATACTGAACGCGGTTCAAAAGTTTTTTCCCTCTGGACAGAGCTCCTTCCAGACGGCTCTAAAGTCTTTAGGGATGGGAGCTGTGATCTTTAACACCTTTTTTGTCACGGGATGTGTAAAGATTAATTGATAGGCATGGAGCAAATGGTGGCTGGGGACAAGAGGGCAACAGAAATGCTTTCCGTACTGGGAATCGCCGAGGATCGGATGGCCGACCCCACTCAGATGGACCCTGAGCTGGTGGGTCCTTCCTGTCTGAGGCGCGCACCAGACTAGAGAAGCTTTTTTTCCTTTTTCTAGACACTTCCAATGAGTAATGGCACGAGAGCCTTTAGGTCCTTTCACAACCCCTTGGATCTTCTGACCCTCGTGGTGGGCGATCGTGCCCAAGACGTTATCGATCGTCCCTTGAGACTGCTTCATGATCCCATCGACGATGGCGAGATAGATCTTCTCCACTTTGTGTTTCTTAAACGCTTCGATCATCCCTTTCTTAACAGAGGATGACTTAGCGATGATGAGAGCTCCCGTCGTCTCCTTATCCAGACGATGGACGAGCTCCCATTCTCCCTTAAAATGTGGAATCCAGGGGCGCACTTTAGCCTTTTCACAGACGATCCCCTCCCCCTTATTGCAAATGAGGAGCGAATCATCTTCAAATAAGATACTTAAAGTTTGTGGAGAACTAGATGCAAAAGCTGAACGCCTCAAAGAGACAGTATCCCCCTCCTGCAATGCACGCGAGGAAAATGTCTCTAATTGGCGGTTGACTGTGCAGTGCTTCGCATCGATGGCGCGTTTGAGAGCCTTGACAGAAGGGGCTTCTTTACATGCCTCTTTTAAAAAGGCAAGGAGGTTTAAACTCCCTTGCTTTTTAGAGACCTTCCACGTCCACCAAGAATCTTCATTTGGTTTCATGTTTTGAACCTATCCCAGTGAAATTTTTGGTCGATTTTCGGTATTATTTTGGGTATAGCTCCCCATCATTCCATTCTGAATATATGCAATTTCACCACAGAGATGGAAAACCACAGAGAGGAAATTCATATTTAAAAATTTCCTCTCTGTGGTTTTCCATCTCTGTGGTGAAATTCAGCTATTTATGCAACAGCGGCGTTATTTTGGCCGATTTTCGAGTTCTTTCGCTAGGGGTAATATCAACGCGTATATTATCCCTACCGAAAGAATCGAAAATCAACTGAAATTTTTACTAGGATAGGTTCTCTAGAAAATCGATCAATAACCGCACACCGACACCCGTTGCTGGAGTGGGATGATACGGTTTGAGTTCTGAGAGATAAGCGGTTCCTGCGATATCGAGGTGCGCCCAAGGGATCTGTTTGACGAATTGCTCGAGGAAGATCGCGGCTGTGGCTGATGAGGCCTTTCTAGGCCCTGAGTTCTTGATATCTGCGATCGACGATTTCAACATCTCTTTGTAATCAGAGTAGATCGGTAGCTGCCAGACCCGCTCGTGGGTCCTTTCTCCCGCTTTTTTCAAGAGTTCTGCTAGTCGTTCATTGTTGCAAAAAAGACCGGTCGCTTCTTCTCCAAGGGCAATCACGATTCCCCCTGTCAAGGTCGCGATATCGATGACTTGAGAGGGATTATAAGTCTCCTGCACATAGCTGAGCGCATCCGCTAAGACGAGCCTTCCTTCTGCATCTGTATTCGCGATTTCGACTGTCTTTCCCGATCGGCTGATATAGACATCTCCTGGCTTATAGCTCAACGGGCCGATCGCATTTTCTGCGATAGCCAAGACGCCGATGACGTTTTTCTTGATCTTAAGCTGAGTCAGCGCCTGCACGACACCTAAGACACAGGCAGCCCCTGCCATGTCGCACTTCATCGTCTCCATACTGCCCGTGGGCTTGAGATTCAATCCCCCCGTATCGTACGTGATCCCTTTGCCGACAAGAGCGATCCGCTCTTTCGATTTGGGATCTCCTTTGTACTCGAGAATAACGAGAGCAGGATCTGTTGCAGCGCCTCTGCCAACCGCCAGCATCAGCCCCATCTTCTCTTTTTCCAAGCGTTTCTTATCGAGAATCGTCACCTTAAGCGCAGCGGATTTTTTCTCGAGCTGCTTAGCAAAATGACAGAGAGCATCGACATTGACCTCATCGGCATTGCCATTGACGAGATCGCGCGTCTCTTTCACTGCTGCCATGAGAATTTCTGTCTTCTTTAAAAGAGGAAGCTCCTCCTTTTTTAACCCACAAAAAGAGATCTCCTCTAACTCTGAACCAACGGATTCTTTAAGCACATCGTGTTTTAGAGAATTAAAGGCGTAATTGGAGAGCATCACCCCTTCCATCACAGCGCGACAGATGATGTCCCGCGCCATGAGCGTATTTTGAGGAAACAGAATGTTGACCTTCTTCAATCCCTTGGCCCGCAGCGCCTTGACTGCGAGGGCATAAGCGCGGCGCAACCCATCGGGAAGAGCGGTCTTGAAATCTCCCAATCCTAAGACGAGCACACGCGGCTCTTTCCCCTCAGGATGATAGAGAAGAAGGGTCTCCCCTTCTTTCCCTAAAAAATCTCCTTTTTCCAAAGGAAATCGCAATAACTCTTCAAAACCCTTCGCGTCAGGATCGACTTTCAGTTTTTTCTGATCACTCCAAACGGGGACGACGATGACATCCGCGCGGGTGCGCTCTTTAATCGATGAAACACTGGAAATACGCATCTATTCTACCTTAAAAAGGGATTTCATCTTCTGTAAAGGAAAGATCGACTTTTCCCTGTCCAAAACTCGGCATCTCCGGTGCCGCATGTGCCATCTGCATCCCGTTGCTCGGCGCAGAATGGGCAGCATGAGTGGTCTCTCCTGGCTCTCTAGCACCCGATCCATCTGGGCGCCCAAAGGGACTGAACATGATATCGACTGCTGTGATATTCATCGACACTTGAGGACGGCCTTCTCGATCTGTAAAGATCTCTGGTTTACTCATATCTCCAATGACGATGATCGAACTCCCCTTTTTAAAATGAGGGATGATCCGATCGAATTCTTCACCCCAAACGGAAACCCTCCACCAAATTGTCTCATCTTTTCCGCCTCTGCGCACGCGCGCCGCTACGCGGAGTGTCGTCACTTTTTTCCCAGAAGAAGTAAATCGCACCTCAGGATCTGCTCCTAAGTGTCCCGCTATGATAACCTGATTCATTTTTCCTCACCGATGTTTAAGCTGATCGACTCTGGTATAATGCTCACTCTGATTATTCTCAAGGGTTTTTTACCGCCACCGTTGTCGCATCACAACCAATTTGTTTTACCATTAAACTAATGGCAAAAAGAACGAGAATCTACTTTTCAAAGAAAAACTATAAAAATTTATTAGACAAAAAAAATCAGCCTAAGTTACACAGAAAAATACACGACAAAAAAAATAATTATGACTAGAACAACGACACCACATCCTTTTTCAGATAGTTTCTGGCCTAGCTCATCAAAACATTTTTCCAATTCAACGCCTTTTTACAAGAAGAAAAGGGAAGATGAACAAGACTTAAACAAATTCCTATCAATTGACGAATCACCAGAGTTTTATGATCCTTATTCTGCTCTCAATTTATTTTTATCTAAAAAAATCAAACAGGAATGCCCTACTCGCGGAGCTTCTCGAAGATGGAGCCCCAAAATTCAAGAGGAGCTACTGGAAAAGATCGCTCCTGAATTTCAAACGCAGTTTCCCCAATACCGACTGGGAGTGACGGCCCTTAAAAAAGTATGGGGAAAAGGCCAGTTACTACAGGCAGCAATTCGAGGGCAAAAAGCAAGCGTTTACGGAAGAAGGAAATCTCGACATCCATTTCCTCATCCGAGAGAATCTAAAAGACTACACCTACACTAAACACTTTCTCTCACTGCACCCCTCTCACTTCTCCCACCAGCTCGGGAGAAAATTAGGTGAGTGTATCGCAATCGTCGATGGAGAAAAGATCAAGCTCGATGCGCTGACACAATTGATTTGGTCTGTACAACGCAATCTCATCCCCTACAAAGATCTCGCTGAAATTCCGCCTCAAAGCCCCTATGACACCTACGATGCGAACGATCGATTGATCCTTCAAGCGATGGTTAAGCTCCTGGCAAAACAGACGCCCGATTGGAAAACACTAAAAAAAGAGATTGAGGAGTTTGTCCCCGCATCCTCAGAAGCACTGGAACAGAAAATCGAACGCTGGGCCCTTCAGTCTGATATGATCTACGGAAAAATTCTCCTAGACCCTAAAGATCCCCTCTTCTCGCTCATTTGCTCGAATTATACAGCGTTAAAAGAGCCTTGTTCTCATGAGCAATTCGTCGAGAGAATTTGCGCTCACTACCATCCCCATGTCGACGACAACCTCTACACACGCGTGTGGATCCTCTACAAACACGCTTGGTACACCCAATTCGCTTCTCCAGAAGAGACGCCCTATGGCCGTTTTCTCAAATGGCACGGTACACATCAAGCGGAAGTTCTACCGCTGTATGCCGAGCGCGACTTTTCGCCTCAAAAGAAAAACCCCCAGTAAGATAAAGGGAATGCTCAAGTATTGGCCCATGGTGAGGAGCCCTGTAGGCTCAATGAGCACGCTTTGCTCCATTTTCACAAATTCGATGAGAAAGCGATAAGAGAAGACGAACACCAAAAAGAGCCCGGCTAATCTACCTGGTGTTGCGAGCTTTTCCCAAGAGTGCTTCCAGAGAAACAACAAAATAGAAAAGATGCACAAGTAACCGATCGCCTCATACAATTGCGCAGGGTGTCTTGGCACGATCGCTCCCCCATCTGCAGGGTGTAAAAATAGAATACCCCAGGGCAACTGGGTAGGCGTTCCTAAGATTTCTTGGTTAAAAAAATTGCCGATGCGGATAAAAAACGCAGCGAGCGCTGTGGGAATGACGACCAAGTCGACAGCAGAGAGGAAAGAGAGTTTATTTTTCCGCGCAAAGAGCCAAAGAGCGATTAAAATCCCGATCGCACCTCCATGAGAAGCCAACCCTCCTTCCCAAACGGCGATGAGAGACAGGGGGTGTTGCCAAAGCGCTGTTTTATCTTGGTAGAAGAGGACATCTCCTAAGCGCGCACCGATAACAGTCCCTAGAATCACGTAAAAAGTGAGCTGTTCTGCGATTTTTGTAATCCGATCCTTAGGAAAATAGCGGCGTAAAATGTGTAAGAGGATCCCATACCCCAAAAAAAATCCTAGGGCAAAAAAGAACCCATACCAAAGAATAGGGCGATTGAGAAGCGGGAGACTGAAGTCGAACATCCCCGGCTTGGGATCCCAAATGAGATAACCTAATAGCGATTGCATATGATTAAAGTTAAAATTTACACAGTTGGCAAAAGTAAGGAAACTTGGCTGCAAGAGGCCCTTGAAGAATACAGCAAGCGGCTACAGCCCGTTCTTTCCATCGAGTGGATTTTAGCAAAAACCGATCTTCAGTTAAAGCAGTTAGTGTCCAAAGAAGCAAACTACCTCTGCCTCGATCCCAACGGAAAACAGTGCTCGAGTGAAGAATTTTCCACTCTCTTGATGGACCTCGTTCAAAAACGGGATTCCAGGCTGATCTTTGTCATCGGAGGAGCGGAAGGGATCCCCCCGGAAATTCAAGAACGGGCACTGCTGAAGATCTCTCTTTCTCGCCTGACCTTCACCCATCAAATGACGCGCCTTGTCTTACTAGAACAGATCTACCGAGCCTTTGAAATTGCCAAGGGTTCTGGATACCACAAATAGAAGTTGTAAAAAAAATTACACCCCACTGCGCTTTACGCTCTCAACCAACAAAGAACCAGCACGTTATAATTTTTTCAGATTTATTTAAAAAATTTCTAATTTTACTTAAAACCACTCCATAAACTAAAATATCAATAAGATTGAAACCAAAAATAGGAATATTTATGTCGCTAACCATTATGAGCAGAATAATTTCACTTAACATTTACAATGATATTCAATTACAAGATTTAGATTCAGATGAAAACATCGAATTGCAAAATTTAGATCAAGAGTCTGAATCCAATGAACTTCAAGAGGTACAGCAGGACCCTGAAGCGAGTGAACTTCAGGATGCAGAGCAAAGCTCTGAAGCCGATAGACTTCCGATTGAAGATGGAGATGAAGAGTCTGAAACAGATAACAGCCGGCTGCAAGCAATCGCAAGATCTCTTATCCGTATGGCTTTAGAAAGTGGAGCTTTGACCTTTGTCAGCGGTACAGCGCTTATAGCAGACGGCTTGGCGAGGAATCAAGCAACGCCTTTCTCTTTACTGACTCCACAACAACAGCAAATTACGCTGGTAGCCGCTACGGCGTTTACCACTATGACAGTGTCATTAGCCCTGATGGGTGGACTTACCCGGATGCGGATGACCCGCTAACGGCAACTACCCACTAGAGCTCTGCTTGTGAACAGCGAGGCTCAGACGGAAATAGATGAATGCCCCATTGATGAGTGCTGAGCCGATCGCTACATCTACGACCCCCCTGATCTCTTGGGGAATAGGAATCCATCTGAGCGCTATTCCCAGGCACATCATCCCTCCGATTAGCAAGAGGTATTGAGTACTATACACTTGGGAAATCTTGAATGGGACGGGCAACTGTAAAATCCGAGCGACCACACGTCGGATCGTCTTGACAAAGACATAACGTCCCTTGATAAAGCCGATGAGTAGCCCGATCGTAATTAACACTAGACCTGCCTTCTCTCTTCCTCCCGATAGAGGAGCCAATCGCGCCACTAACGAACCTTTTTCAAATAAAAAGCCCTGAGACACCTGTACGATCAAGTGAAGTCCTTTGGTCAATAGACTGATCCCTATAACCAACCACATTAGCCCTGTAATCGCAATCCAACTCGTCTTACGTAAATGCATTCTCTCCCCCAGTTTTTTATACCTTCTAGCTCAAAATTTGGCTATGTTTGAGCCAGATTGGGTATAAGGTATCGACAAAAATCATAGGGATTTCTAAAATCCAATGCAACTTTTAAAAACGGGTTAGGAGTTATCATGAACGTCTCCCTCGCCTTTATGCGGGTCTTTTTTCTCATATTAAGCATCTTTTTTATGACCACATTTATGGTCTCGAGCCCTACGGGCGCTCTTCACATCAACGCCGTCGTCGGAGTCGTTTTGGGGATCGTCTTTGGCTTTGTCTTGATCGGATTCGATTTGGCCTTCAAGCGGTTTAACTTGCGCTCCTTTAACATCGTCGTCATCGGAATCTTCATCGGTTATTTGATGGGACAAGCGCTAGTTCTCATCTTCGATGCCGTCCTCGACATCAGCCGAGTCTCCATTATCCTGCAACCCCAAACGCTAGAAATCATCAAGATCGCCCTGTTCTTATTTGGAACCTACCTCGGGACGATCATGACGCTGCGGGCTTCAGACGAGCTGTATGTGAGCATCCCCTTTGTCAAATTCGCTCCCTACTGCAGAAAAGAAAAAGGATCTGATCCTCGACAGCTCTGTCCTCTCCGATGCGCGCATCATCGATGTCACGGCGACAGGAATCCTCGATCACCAACTCGTGATTCCCCGCTTCATCATCAAAGAGCTCTATGCTTCTGCAGAGATGGGCGATGAGATCTCAAAATCCAAAGCGCGCCGCTGTCTCGATGTCGTTAAAAAATTGGAGGCAGTCCCTGGACTTGAGCTCCGCTTCAACGACACAGACTTCCCCGACGTCAAAGAGACGCAAGGAAAACTGATGCGCCTTGCACGCCTTCTCGATGCCAATCTCCTGACAGCAGATATCAGCCGTATCCAGATCGCCTCTGTCGAAGGGATCCGCATCATCAACATCCATACGCTCTCCAATGCACTCAAACCCCTTATGCAAGCAGGGGAATTCATCAAGATCAAGATTCAGCGCTATGGAAAAGAGCCGAGACAGGGGGTCGGTTATCTCGACGATGGAACGATGGTCGTCGTCAACGGTGGCGGCAATTACATCGGCGAAATCATCGATGCGAAGGTTCTCTCCGTCAAACACACCTCTTCGGGTCGCATGATCTTCTGCAATGCCATCGATGAAGATTCCCTTTCTGAAGATGAGTTCGAAGAAGACCTCGATGAGGATGAAGATTCCAATGGAAAACGGTAAATCTCCATTAGTATTGGGTCTCGGCAACGATATTGCAGAAATCGAGCGGATTCGCGAAAGCATTTCAACCTATGGACAGCACTTTCTCTCTCGCATTTTCACGCTTAAGGAACAGGACTACTGCTCGAAGTACAAAGATCCTGTTCCCCACTTTGCCGCGCGCTTTTCCGCAAAGGAAGCCATCGCCAAAGCGCTCGGAACGGGAATCGGAGCGCACGTCGCATGGAAAGACTTGGAAATTCTCAACGACGCCTCTGGAAAACCCATCGTTCACTTCTCTGAAACGCTAAGAGAAAGAACCCTAGGCACAGAAATGCTGCTCTCGATTAGCCACAGCGAGCACTACGTCACAACAGTCGCCCTCTGGCTCCGCAGCGGCTGATTTTTCATAAAACCTCTCTCTGTGGTTTCCCCTCTCTGTGGTGAATTTTCTTTTACCACAGAGAGGGGAAACCACAGAAAGAAGTTTTTCTATCTATCTCTAAAGCAGAGAAAAGGGGAGATTGTAGCTCAAAGTGAAGAAGCTCACCCTCTCAGGAAAATTCTTAGCGAAGACGCGGTAAGTGTAAGCTGCGGAAAACGTCCCGTAGGCGACGCAATGGTACCCATAGATAAGTCCTAGATCGATCGATTGGTGGTGAAATTTTCCCCACCCGTGGAAATGCTTAACAGCAACCCTCTGTTCTCCTCCCCACCCAAAGTCGCCGACCGTGAAGAAAGAGAGGCGGTGTCGATTCTGCCAGTTGTTCTGCCAGACAAAAATCGGGCGCGTCCAAGGAAGGCCGTGATTGCCCACTCCTAGCGCGAAGAAGCCATAGGTGCGCATGGTCCAGAAACCTTGGGTAGACCACTCTTTACCCAAAGAAAGGGTCACCTCGTAATTGCAATTGGCAGCATAGGGACAACTGACATCTTTCAAGCTGTGTCCTGGCACCACGCGGAAGTTAGTTCCCAGAGTGAGACTCAATGGATCTCCTGAAATATCATCGAGCAGCTGATACCTCAGTTGCAAGGCCGCGCTCCTCCAATTAAACGGTTGGCGCGGCGTTTCAGCGAGCTCAAACTCGGCTTGCACATCAAAGGGGTCGCTAGGGTCATCCCCAAATCGAACAATAGATCGTAGTCATTGGAAACAGAGCTCAGCTGCTGGATGCATTTTGTACTTTGCGGTAGCGGGAATAGGTAAACGCAGCGTTGAAGGTCGATTCATAGACATTACCGAGCCACGGCTTGTTCTCCAGCGCAAATGCGCGCTTACGGGGAGCAGTGCCGCGCAAGCAAGAACATTATACCCGACCCGATACCACACCCACTCTCTATTCATGCTCGGACAACCATCGTTCTGCATCCAACGCCGCCATGCACCCAGAACCCGCAGCTGTTACAGCTTGGCGGTAGACGTGATCTTGCACATCTCCCGCTGCGAAAACCCCTGCGACATTCGTATAGGAAGTGTTCGGCTGCACTTTGATGTATCCATTCGGATGCAGTTCGACCTGTCCTTTGAGGAAAGCGGTATTAGGGACATGTCCGATCGCAAAGAAAACCCCGCCCGCCTCGCGCCGATTCGACTGTATTGCTCTTGAGATCTTTGAGCTGAACGGCTGAGACGACATTATCCCCTCCACCCTTTCCAGAACCTGATTCCAGAGGATCTCGATCTTCGGGTGCTTTTTCGCGCGCTCCGACATGATCCGAGAGGCGCGCAATTCATCGCGCCGGTGCACGAGAAAAACCTTCTTGCCATATTTTGTCAGGAAGATCGCTTCTTCGACCGCGGTATCCCCTCCACCAATAACGAAGAGGTCTTTATTGCGAAAGATAGGCGCAGCGCCGTCACAGACCGCACAAGCCGTTACTCCTTTTTGCCACAATTCTTTATCAGAAGTTCCTGGGACATCGAGTCGCTGTGCCGCTGCCCCCGTTGCGATAATCAGAGCATCGGCATAACAACTCGTCGTTCCCCCTTTGATGAAAAAAGGGCGCTTGCTCAAATCGACGCTGATCACATCTTCTGTCAGGATCTCCGTGCCGAATCGCTCCGCTTGTTTCCGCATGAGCTGCATCAATTCAGGGCCACTCACTCCTTCGGGAAATCCAGGGTAATTTTCCACTTCTGTCGTCGTCATGAGCTGACCACCCGGTCCCGAATAAAATCCCTCGAACACGAGAGGTTTTAAGTTCGCCCGCGCCGCATAAATGGCAGCGGTAAACGCCGCAGGTCCCGATCCTATGATGACGAGCTTGTGCCTTTTTTGTTCCATATCCTTCACCCTAAAAAAACCTAGGATCATAGTCGGCTCCCTAATTTTTCACAAAAAAAATATATCGCTAGGAAATGTCTATGCAATAAAATCGATTTGGCCATAAAATTGCGCCGCAAAGTTAAGTAGGTGGAAAAGGAGATGCAAGAAAGACGCAGCATTCGGCTAGAAGGGCTCAAAAAAAACATCAACAACGCGACGATCATCCCTGAGGTGAGCATTCAGATCCCTTCGGGGAAGTTTTTTGCCCTTTTGGGGCCTAGCGGATGTGGAAAAACGACTCTTTTGCGGCTCATCGCCGGGCTGGAAAACCCCGACTCTGGGAGGATCTTCCTAGGAGATCAAGACATCACCGACTGGCCCATCCACAAGCGCCCTGTCAATATCGTATTTCAAAATTACGCCCTCTTTCCCCACCTGGACGTCTTTGACAATGTCGCCTACAGCCTGAAGATCAAGAAGCTCCCTAAAGACATCATCGAGCAAAAGGTAGTTAAGATCCTCGAATCTTTCCATCTAGAAAGCCATATCTACAAGCTTCCGAGCCAACTTTCTGGAGGACAACAGCAGCGCGTGGCTCTCGCTCGGGCGATTGTCAATGAGCCGGATGTGCTTCTCCTCGACGAGCCCTTAGCAGCCCTCGATTTTAAGCTGCGCGAAAGAATGCTGATCGAATTGATCGAGCTACAAGACAAGCTCAAGACGACTTTTATCTACGTCACGCACGACCAGTTCGAAGCCCTCACAGTCGCTGACCAAATGGCCATCATGAACCACAAGGGAGAGATCGAGCAAATCGGCCCTCCTAAGAGGATTTATGAATTTCCCCATACCTCTTTCGTCGCCCGATTTGTCGGTACGACGAATATTTTGAGTGGAAAACTCCGCAATCTCGAGGGAGAGCCAGAGATCGAAGTCGAAGAGCTAGGCAAATTTAAACTCTATATCCCCAAAGTGCAAAACTGGATGAAAGAGGGGTGTGATATTCTCATCAGCATCCGCCCAGAAAAAATCTTCATCTCAAAAGGGGAAGTTAAAAATTTTTCCAACTGTTTAAAGGGAACCGTCCAGTCGATCGTCTACCATGGGAGATCGACCCAGTACAACATTTTGCTCAAAAATCAGATGCGCATGCAAGTGTTCGAACAAAATGAAGAACACTTTCCTCAGGAAGTGATCGATTACGACAATGAAGTCAATCTCTACTGGCAAAAGGAAAATGTGGTGATTTTAGAAAAATGAAGATGAAATCCTCAGAATACCCTTTTACTTTCGGCGCGCCTGCGATGATCTGGCAGGTACTCTTCTTCTATATTCCCCTCGCCATTCTCGCTGTTTCAAGCTTTTTTGCCGTCAGCGAGGCTGGGGTGTTTGAGGGGATCACTTTTAGTAAAATCGCCTTTTTCCTTCGCCCCCTCTATCTCAAAGTGATCTGCTACTCCTTTGCGCTAGCTCTGGGGAATGCCCTTATCTGCCTCCTCATCGCCTACCCACTGGCTTATTTCATGGCCTTTACGGGAAAGCGATTTAAAAATTGGCTTCTCTTCTTGCTCATCGTCCCCTTCTGGACGAACTTCCTCCTCCACGTCTACGCCTGGTTTTTCGTCTTGGAAAGGGAAGGGTTTTTGAATCAATTCCTCCTAAAGATCGGCCTGATCCAAACCCCTTTTGAGCTCCTCAATACCCCCTTTGCGATCATGATCATGATGGTCTATTACTACCTGCCCTTTATGGTCTTTCCCCTCTATTCTTCTTTGGAAAAGATGGATGTAAAACTCATCGAAGCGTCGATGGATCTCGGAGCGACATGGACCCAGACACTGGCCCGTGTCATGCTGCCCCTGACCACTAGAGGCTTACGGGCGGGTTTTTTCCTCGTCTACATCCCCTCCTTTGGAGAGTTTGCGATCCCGGAGCTGATGGGAGGCGATCGGCAGATGTTCGTCGGTACGGTCATCTCAAACTACATCTTAGGCGATGAGACGGGATCTTTAGGGGCCGCTTTTACCGTGTTCGCTTCGAGCCTACTTCTCTTGAGCGCCCTTGGCATCTATTGGATCCTGAACCGGCTCATTCCAGGGGGTAAAAATGGTTAAAAGCGGGAAAATAAGCCATGTGACGACTCTGGTGATTGTCGCATTTACCTATGTCTTTCTCTATTTACCCTTGATCGTCCTACTAGTCTTTTCTTTTAATACAGAGGCGTTCCCCGCCCCTTGGAGAGGATTTACCCTAAAGTGGTACCACGAGCTCTTCGAATCGACTCACCTGTGGGATGCATTCAGTAATTCTTTGATCGTCGCGATCAGCTCGACTGCGATCAGCCTCACGATGGGGGTCTTTCTGATCTTTTACGCCACTCAAGGCGGTCGAATCGGCAGATTCCTCAATCTGTTTTACGGAAATCTCGTGATCCCAGAGATCGTGCTCGCAGTCGGCCTCCTTGGATTTTTTAGCCTGATTTCGATTCCTTTAGGATTGATCACTTTAATCCTGGCTCATTCTCTCTTGGGGCTCGGATTTGTGATCCCGATCCTCTACGCCCGGTTTCTCGAGCTCGATCTGCGTATGACAGAAGCATCACTTGTCCTAGGAGCCTCTCCCATTCAAACATTTTTTAAAGTGACACTCCCCCTTTTACGACCCGCTCTCATCGCTACCGGATTACTCGTCTTCATCATCTCATTCGACGACTTCGTCCTCTCCTATTTTTGTGCCGGAAGCTCCGCTCAGACCCTTTCCCTCTATATTTTATCGATGCTCCGCTCTGGGATTTCTCCTGTGGTCAATGCCCTCTCTGCGATTTTGCTCATTTTCAGTAGCACGCTCGCCTTCATTTTCTTTTCCTTAAAAACCAGAGCGAGGATTTTTGGGTGAAAAAAATCTTTATCCGTAGTGGCATTATCCTCATATGGATCGCCCTCATCTTCGCAATCCTCTATTGGCCAAAGTGGAAAGTATTTTCCTATGATTCCAATACTTTAAACATCTTTGCTTGGGGAGATATTCTCGATCCCGATGTCATCACGAGTTTCGAAAAAGAAACAGGGATCAAAGTGAATTTGAATTACTACTCCTCAAACGAAGAGCTCATCGTCAAACTCAGGGCAACCCACGGAGAAGGCTACGATCTCATTATCCCCTCCGACTACGCAGTGAACATCTTGATCGATGATGGATTAGTCAAAGAGATCGACCACAAAAAACTCGATTTTTGGAATGCCATTAACCCATCCCTCTTAGGACACTTTTTCGATCCTACTAACCGCTATTCGATCCCCTTCGAATGGGAGCTATTCGGCTTAGGCATCGATAAAGACTACTTCCGTGCCCACCCCACTCCACCGAGCTGGGGGATGCTCTTCGATCCCGATATCGTGCATTATAAAATTACGATGAACAACGACCCGATCGAAGCCGTCGCATTTGCCTCTTTTTACCTCTTTGGACCGATGGAGTCTTTGACAGCTGATGAGAAGCAACTGGTGCGCCAGACCCTCATCGACCAGAAGAAATGGGTCACGGCATATGCGAACTTTAGAGGCGATTATTTCCTGGCAACCCACAATTGCGCTGTCGTCATCGCATCGAGCTCCTATATCTGGAGAACGAAACGCCTCTACGATTTCGTCGGCTTTGTTGTCCCCGAAGAGGGCAGCTTCATCACCATCGAAAACCTCTGCATTCCCAAACCGACAAAAAAAGAAAAGCTCGTCTACCGATTCCTCAACTACCTCTATCGCCCCGAATCAGTGGCCTCCCATTTCAATACCTATGGATTCTTTCCCGCTGCGACAAATGGAATGGAACTCATGGATCTGGATGAACAGGCCAAACAACTCATGTTATCTACAGAAGAAGAATTTAAAAAATTCTACTTTCGTCGAAAATCTCATCCCCAAGATGAGCTCCGCGATCTTTGGGTCGAAGTCAAGACGAGTGGGTAAAGTTTTACCACAGAGAATTTTCCCCCTCTCTGTGGTAAAATTCTCTAAGTTAGAACAGAATAACTCAAAACTAGTCTTGAATAGAGCAGGGGAGATCCCCTGCTTTTTTAGGCGGGCTTTTTGGCTTGGATGTAGTTGACGACGTCGCCGACAGTTTTTAATTTTTCCGCTTCTTCTTCAGAGATTTCAAAACCGAAACGCTCTTCGAAAGTCATGATGAGTTCTGTAAGATCTAAAGAATCTGCATTTAGATCCTCGACAAAAGATTTTTCCAAAGAGACATCATTCGCATCAACACCGAGTTGTTCAACGACGATATCTATGACTTCTTGTTCAATTGACATACGCATTCCTTCGTTTGAATTCTCTTGATGATTAAATACAAAAAGTTGTTGCTACATAACCATTCCGCCATCGACGGTCAAAACTTGACCCGTCATATAATCTGAGAGGAACTCGCCAAAAATAGCGCTGCATGAGCAATATCTGCAGGATTACCCATTCGTCCCATAGGAATTTTCTTCAAAATCCCCTCTTTCTGCCCTTCATTGAGGACATCTGTCATCCCTGTTTGGATAAATCCAGGAGCGATGCAATTGACGCAGATATTGCGGGTCGCAAGCTCCTGGGCTAAAGCCTTCGTAAAACCGATCATCCCCGATTTGGACGCTGCATAATTGGCCTGTCCCGCATTCCCTGTTAAGCCGACAACAGAGGAAATATTGATGATTTTCCCCCCCTTTGCCTTAAGCATCGGACGAACGAGAGACTGACAGGCATTGTAAATCGATTTGAGATTGACGTCAATGACATCATCCCAATCTTTTTCAGACATCCGCATCAAGAGACCATCGCGGGTAATCCCCGCATTATTGACGAGAATATCGATCTGTCCCCAGGTGCTGAGTAACTGGTTGATCGTCTCATCAATCGCCACCTTGTTAGAGACATCGACGATGAAAAAGCAGAATTGTTGTTCTGGAAAAGCCTTGACGCGCTCGAGTTCTTCGACCACCTGAGTAGCACGCTCTCGATTCGTTCCTAAAATCGCGACATCTGCGCCCTGTTTTGCAAAGCAAAGGGCGATCTCCTTACCGATTCCCGCAGTTCCCCCGGTAATCAGTGCCTTTTTCGACTTTAGCAGTTGCATTCTACCTCATTTTTTTGTAGTAAAACTTCGATGTTTTGCAGGTCAGAGACTTTTTCGATACTACAAGTGGTCTCTGCCACTCCGATAATCTTCTTATTCATTCCGCCCAATGCCTTACCTGGTCCCATTTCTAAATAAAAAGGCACTTTGGTTTCGACCATTTTGCGAATCCCCTTCTCCCAACGGACAGGGCTTACGACTTGCGCGATCAATTGCGTTTTCATCTCTTCTAGAGAAGAGACATAATCCCCGGGGACGTTCATGACGATTTCTATTTCGCTCTCTTTCCAATCTACGGCATGGATCTTCTCTGAAAGAGCGCTCTGCGCAGAGCGCATCAGCTCGCTATGGAAAGCGCCCGACACTTCGAGCGGTAAGCACCGCTTGGCGCCACTTTCTTTTAAGCGCTCCGTAGCACATACCATCCCTTCGATCGTACCAGCAATGACGACCTGCCCTGGGCAATTGAGATTAGCGATCCAAACAGTGCGAGGAAGGAGTGTCTCTAAAACAGTTTCTATAGCCTCTTCCGTCATGCCGAGCACAACAGACATCGTTCCCTTCTCCTCAACACATGCGGCATGCATCGCGTTCGCTCGCGTCCGCACGAGATCTAATCCCTCTAGAAAACTCAATTTTTGCGCAGCCAAGAGAGCGGTGTACTCTCCTAAGCTCAAACCGGCAGAGACAGAGGGTTTTAATTCAGGAAACTCCTGGGTAACCACTCTTAAAATGGCAGCGCTCGTGATGTAAATCGCAAGTTGACTATTCTTCGTCAAAGTAAGCACATCAGAGGGGCCTTCGAAAATGAGCCGAGAAAAAGGGGTATTCAAAAAATGATCCGCCGCTTCAAAGATTTCAGCTGCAGCGGGAAATTGGTCGTAAAAATCTTTGCCCATCCCGACATACTGCGCGCCTTGCCCAGGAAATAAAAAGGCTCCTTTTCTACCCATGTTCTTTACTCTTTTGACTGTGTTAATAAAGAAGCACCCCAAGTGAGGCCTGCTCCAAAAGCAGTCAGGAGGAGATTTTCTCCAGGGAGACACCCCTTTTGACGCACCAGCTCATCGAGCGCGATGCCGACAGAAGAAGCTGAAGTATTCCCATATTTGTGAATCGTCAAGAAGACCCTCTCCATCGAGACATTAAAACGCTTCATGATCGCTTCGATGATGCGGATATTCGCCTGGTGCGGGATCAGCCAACTGATGTCTGATTCATTAAGTCCAGCGCCATCCAAACACTGTTTGCAAGCCATTTCCATTCGGCGAACCGCATGCTTAAACACCTCTTTTCCTTCCATATGAAGGTAGTGCAAATTCTGTTCGATTGTCGCACAGGAAGCGGGCTGACGAGAGCCACCTGCCGGCACTTTAATGAGTTGAGCGAGATCCCCATCTGCTCCTAAGCGCGCATCTCGGATGATCAGCCCCTTGCCCTCGCTGCTTACCACACAAGCAGAAGCACCATCTCCGAAGAGCACACAGGTATTTCTGTCCTTATAGTTAACAATCGAAGAGAGCTTTTCCGCAGCGACAATGAGGATATTTTTATAGAGTCCGGCCTCGATATAAGCCCTTGCTTGAGAAAGGGCGTAGATGTATCCCGTACACGCCGCTAAGATATCGACCGCCGCTGCATTGACTGCCTTTAGCCGAGACTGTAGTAGGCACGCCGTGCTCGGAAAGATGTAATCAGAGGTGATCGTCGCCACGAGGATCAGATCGATCTCCTCTGGGAGAACTTGAGCTGCTTCCAAAGCACAGAGAGCCGCCTCATAACCCATATCAGAGGTAAATTCATCTTCTCGCGCGATCCGACGCTCTTTCATCCCCGTTCGCGCGAAGATCCACTCATCAGTCGTTTCGACCATTTTTTCTAGGTCGCTGTTAGATAACACCCGCTTTGGCAGATAAGACCCTGTCCCGCGGATTCTCGCCTTTGTAGACATAGTGAAAATATAAAGTTTAAACTAGGTTCGATTTTACCCCATCCTCCTAAAAAATGAAAGCTTTATTCGCCAAAAATGCCCATAAGACGCTATGTTTGACATATATAATAAGGATTCCATATGGCACTCTACCCCCTCGAGCTCAGAGGGCTCATCGCTTTTCTAAAGAAACTCCCCGGAGTGGGGAGCAAAACCGCTGAGAGGTACGCTTTTCAAATGCTTTCTTGGCAAGAAACCGACCTCCACTCTTTTTCTGCACTCCTCGGCACATTAAAAGAAAAAATCACCCACTGCCCCGAATGCCACGCTCTTTGCGATCAAAATAAATGTGTCATTTGCAACGATGAAAGACGCGACCGCTCTCAACTTTGTATTTTAGCCTCTGCGCGTGACGTCTACTCCCTAGAAGAGACGGGGACGTTCCGAGGCCTCTATCACGTCCTAGGCGGACTCCTCTCCCCTATCGACGGAAAAACCCCTGAACACCTCAACCTCAATCAACTGAAGACCCGCATCGAATCGCTCCAAATCAGAGAGGTCATCATCGCCCTCGATTCTACAATCGAAGGAGACACGACATCTCTTTTCCTCAAAGAACAAATCCAACAGTGGAACATTCCCGTCTCCCGCCTCGCCTTCGGCCTTCCGATGGGCAGCTCCCTCGACTTCGTCGACGGCGGCACCCTCGCCCGAGCCTTTACAGGAAGACAAACCTTCTGATTTTTTATACCTCTCTTTCTCTCTCTGTGGTTTCCCCTCTCTGTGGTGAAAAAATTACCACAGAGAGGGGAAACCACAGAGAGGAGGGGTTTTGCAATTAGCTCCTTTTAAATAAATTCTGCTTTCCCTATACTCGGCCAATTGACTTCTAGAGTGGCCCATAATCATGAATAGAAAATTGCTCACTTGTCTCTCTCTCGTCGCCTTCACATGCGCTTCTATGGACGTAGGTTTTGCGAACTCCTACTCGATAGAGGCCTTCGAGAACAGGAAAATTGCCAATATCGAAATTCAGCCGGAAAACCTCCCCCCCAACACCTCCTTTGACCAGAAGACCGTCCTCTCCCGCCTCAAAACGAAGATCGGTGATCCGTTTTCTCAACTGACGTTCGATAGCGACTTAAAGACACTTTCTGAAGAATACGACCGAGTGGAGCCTTCGATTCACGTCGTCAATTCAGAAGTCTACGTGACGATTAAGGTCTGGCCAAGACCTATGATTCGGACGATTCGCTGGAGAGGAAATAGACACGTCAAGACAAAGACCCTGCAAAAGGAACTCGGCGTCAAGCCCAAAGCTGTGTTCAACCGACAAGCTTTCAATAGATCCTTTAATAAGGTCAAAGAGTACTACATCAAAAAAGGGTATTTCGAGTCACAGTTACAATACGTCATCACTCCCGATCCCAAGACCAATGAGGTCGACATCTCTATCGAAGTGAAAGAAGGGAGATCAGGGACCATCGACAGCATCGTCTTCCACGGATTTACGAGTAAAGAGCGCAGTGAATTACTCGGGATGATCTACACGAAAAAATACAATCTATTCACAAGCTGGCTGACGGGAGCTGGGACCTATAACGAAGAAGCTCTCGAGCAAGACAAGCTGACGATTATCAATTTTCTCCAGAATCGCGGCTATGCCGACGCTAAAGTCTCGATCCGCGTCAAAGAAGCGAAATCAGACAGCAAAATTCTCCTCGAAATCACGACAAACCGCGGACCTGTTTTCCACTACGGCAAAATGACCTTCAAAGGGAATCGCCTCTTTACCGATCAAGAGATCGACGATGCCTTCCTCGTCCGCCCCGGAGAAACCTATTCTCCCGAGAAATTAAGACAAACCTCCCAAGCGATTAAAGATCTCTACGGCCGTAAAGGCTATATCGATGCCCACGTCCAATATGAGACACAACTGTCGGCAGATGAGCCCATTTACAATGTCTCCTTCACGATCGACGAAGGAGATCAGTACAAAATCGGAATGGTGCGCGTCTTTGGGAATGTCCAAACGCAGGCAAATGTCATCCTCAGAGAATCGCTCCTCATCCCAGGGGACACTTTCGATAGCGCTAAATTGAAGGCAACAGAGGCTCGCCTGCAAAACATGGGCTATTTTAAGAGCGTCAATGTCTATGCCGTCAGAACACAAGACGATCAGGCACTCGGAGAAAATTACCGCGATGTCTATATCGAAGTCGAAGAGACTACGACGGGCAATGTCAGCCTTTTCTTCGGATTCAGCAGTGCCGATGACGTCTTCGGAGGTCTCGATCTCTCTGAGAGCAACTTCAATTACAAAGGAATCCCGCGTGTCTTTAAAGACGGCCTCTCTTCTTTGAGAGGTGGGGGAGAATACGCCCATGCGCGTGCGAGCTTGGGAGCAAAACAGCGCTCCTACACATTCTCTTGGCTAACGCCCTATTTCCGCGATTCGCTCTGGAGAGTCGGATTCGACGTCTCTCAAACGAATAACATGCTCGTTTCGAAAGATTACGATTTTAGCACATTTGGCTTCTCCCTCTATGCCTCCTATCCGCTCAATTACTACTGGACATTTGGTACCAAATACCGATTCCGCAATTCGATCATCCACGTCTCCAAACACACCCCTCCTGCCGAAAGAGAACAAGCGCACAACAGCGGGGTTGTCTCTGCGATTGGAAGCTCCCTCTCCTTCGACTCTACAGATAGCGCCGTTAAACCACACAATGGTTTCCGCTCCTCTTTAGAGGCAGAATACTCAGGGATTTTCGGCGACTTCGACTTCCTCCGCTTTTCCTATGTCAATAGCTACTACACACAGCTCTGGCGCCACGGCATCATGAAGTACCGATGGGATTTCCGATTCATCGAGCCTGTCTTTCATACGAATCATGCTAATAACATTCCCTTAAGCGAACGGTTCTTTATCGGCGGTCTGAATTCCGTCCGAGGATACCGCGACTTCGATTTAGGCCCCCACTTTCACAACGGGGATCCTAAAGGGGGAATCTCTGCAACAGTCCTCTCTATCGAATACCTCCATGAGATCTTCCCCTTCTTGGATGGCTTTCTCTTTGCAGATGCTGGAAGTATTGCGATGAAGAAATTTTATCTCTCTAATTTCAGATTGAGTACGGGATTTGGAGCGCGGATCGAATTGATCAACCGAGTCCCCATCATCGTCGGGATGGGTTTTCCCATTAACCGAGACAAACGCAGTGAAGTAAGAAGATTCTTCTTCTCCATGGGCGGTCAATTTTAACAAAAAACAAGGAGAATAAATCTCATGAAACGTCATTGGATTCCATTACTACTTACCCTAATCGGATTGAGCTCCGCAGCCTCTGCCGCAGAACAAGCCGCCAATATCGGCATTGTCAATTTCGGCACCTGTGTCGCGGATTCTAAGCTGGGAAAACAAGAGCAATCCTCCTTCGATGCCCTTAAAAAACAGATGTCTTCTCTTCTCGAAGATACAGAAAAACAACTCAATGAACTCTCTATGAAATTCAACGACCCTGAATTTCTCGATGGCCTCTCTCCTGAAGCAGAAGAAGAGATGAAAAATAAATTTAGAATTCTCAACGAAGAGATGAACCGCTACCAGAACCAGTACTATCAAGTTTTGAACCAAGCGAATATGCGCGTGATTCAAACATTATCTACTGGGATCAATGCCGCCTCTGAAAAGGTTGCAAAAGACAAAAAGATCACAATGATCGCAAATAAAGACGCTTTCTTTTATTGTATTCCCACGCTTGATGTCACAGAATCCATCATCGCAGAAATGGATAAAAATTTTGATATAGAGGCAAAAAAACAAGCGGCGGCAACAGAAGCAGCGCCCAAAAACTAAAAGGCAGTTATGGAAAGGAAGCAATTCACCCTTGCTCAACTCGCAGAATGCACCCAAGCGACTCTAAAAGGCGATCCCACTGCCTGGATTACCGGAGTCGATGCGCTGGATACAGCAAGTGCTGAAGATGCTTCCTTCTTAGCCAACCCACGTTATAGATCCCAGCTGAAACAGACAAAAGCAGGGGTCATCTGTATCGATCCCCAAACCCATTCAGAGCTTCCCTCTGAAGAAGGGAAAAATTACCTCATCTCCGAAGACCCTTCCCGTACTTTCCAGACCATCGTAGACCTCCTCCTCCGCTCTGAATGCAACGCAACGGGATTCCCCGGGATCCATCCGACTGCCGTTATCCACCCTTCCGCAACGCTTGCCGCCGATGTGCAGATTGGGCCTTATGTCGTCATCGACCAAGGAGTAAGCATTGGAGCCCGCACCCAACTCTCCGCCCACGTTTCGATTGGCCCTGGAACCACCATTGGTGAAGACTGCTTCTTCTATCCCCATGTCACCGTCCGGGAAAAGTGTTCCATCGGAAATCGAGTCATCCTCCAGCCAGGGGCGGTCATCGGCTCCTGCGGCTTTGGCTTTACGACAAATGCCCGAGGAGAGCATCAAAAATTAGAACAGCTCGGCACCGTCATCGTTGAAGATGACGTTGAAATCGGCGCAAATACCACCATCGACCGCGCCCGCTTTAAGGCCACCCGGATCTCGAAAGGCACCAAAATCGACAACCTCGTCCAAATCGGACACAACGTCAGCCTCGGTCCCTACAATATCGTCGTCTCCCAGACAGGCATCGCCGGCTCTGCAAAAACCGGCCGCAATGTCGTCTTCGGCGGCCAAGCAGGGGTCGTCGGACACGTCGAAATCGCTGATTTCACCATGATCGCCACCCGCGGTGGTGTGAGCAAATCGATCGAAAAAGCCGGCAAATACGCCGGAGGCCCCCAAATGCCGCTCGCTGAGTACAACCGACAACAGGTCCACCTCCGCAAAATCGCCGAATACGTCAAAGAGATCGAGACCCTCAAAATACGCCTCGACCAGCTCGAAAATAGCGCCTGTTTACCCAAAGCAGGAAGATAACAACCACAGACAGAAAACAAAAAAACGTCCTCGCTCCTCATAAATTACGCAACGCCCCCTCCAAATAACAAAATTTATACAAATAAATTCTATTATCTGTCATAGCCTGTAGTAGTATATAGGGATGAAAAAATGATTGAGTTTTTTTTTAAAACAGAAAAAGACGACTATTTTCTCTCCATCCCCAACGCGCGCGAAAATTGCTGGATCTATATCGAAGAAGCCACAGTCGACGATCTGGAACAAGTCTGTAAAATCACGGGCCTCGAATACATCGATCTACAAGACAGCCTCGATCGCTATGAAATCCCCCGCATCGAAAGAGTCGATCACCACACCCTCCTCTTCATCCGTCACCCCATCGAGCTCGATATCGCCGTCGGACTCTACACAGCAACCCTCACGATCGTGACGGCAGGAAATCACTTCATTACGATTTCTCCCCAAAAGAACCCGCTGATCCGGAGTTACCTCAACAAAAAAAGTAAAGTTTCGACACTCGAGCGCTCCAATCTCATCATCAATCTATTGATCCGCATCACTCAAGAATTTACCGCACAAATCAGAAAAGTCCGACACAACGTCTTGACCCAAGAAAAAGAGATGATCAACGTAGAAAGCGAAGACATCACCTCTCTTACGCGCCACGAAGAAATTTTGAACCAATACCTCTCTTCGTTAGAGCCGACGGGAGGGGTATTAAAAACGATGACACGAGGCTCTTTTGCGGAATTGTATGAAAAGGACGACGAACTCATCCAAGATTTACTCAATGCTGTAAAACAGTCGGAAAATTTGTGCACGATTGCCGTCAAGTCGATCCGGAGCCTCAGAGACTCCTACAACATCATCTTCACGAACAACCTGCATAGAACGATCAAATTACTGACATCGCTCACGATCATCTTCAATATCCCCACGATGATCGCAAGCCTCTATGGGATGAACATCATCCTCCCCTTTGCCCAGCGCACCCACGCCTTCCTCATCATCCTCGCGATGATCATCGCCTTTTCCATACTCGCTCTGGTGATCTTTAGAAGGAAGAAGTGGCTCTAGGACAAATTATCTGACATCGCCCTGGTAGCGGTCGTTACGGTTAAAGCCCTCTTCGTCAAACTTAGTGCGGGTAGCACGGTGGTAACTGTCATAGTTATATCCCGCGCGCTGTATGCAGTACCATTACGGTGTAGCCGATTCCAGTCGAAACCGTGCCCGTCATATTAAAAAAAATAAAAGGGCTGCCATCAAGGCCCATCCTGCCTTCTTAAAAAATATGCCATCCATCCTCAAGCGACGTTGGATCCTTTAACTTGCTTTGTACAGCAAGCGTCTGTAAACACAAGATATCACTTTTGGGTCCCCCCTTTGCTGTATTTTCGGCTCTGGCTTTCATAGAAATTTTCTGTTTTGAGTTCTCCTCAAATACTTTAGCAAACAGCGCTTGGCCTTTTTCTATCCCATTTTGTATTTGTTTTTGATCCTCTTCTGTTCCACAGTAGAAATAGTTAAAATTCGCCCCTTCTGCTACCGGCTTATTTATTTCTTTTAACACATTATACCACTGCACGCGCTCTTCATGTTTTAAACACTTAAAGTTATCTTCTTTAAATGCTCCAACAGTTGGCAATGCTGTCTTAAAATGATAAACCAATCCACTAAACTCAGGAGTATTTATTCCACAAGACATGATTACCACCTCTTTTATTGTTGTTTATACTAGTCTTATATAACCATTTTAACAGAAGTAGATTTAAATTAAAAAACTTTCTTACACTAAAAAAGATAAGTAAACCACAACTTATTGATTGTCAGATTGTTACAAAAATAACCGATTTGGGGCGTTTTAGAGACGTGTAGCTCAGTCAGGTTATCCTATTGTTTGGAAGGAAGGGGCTTTGTTCTTAAAGCACTAAAATAAAAGCGCTTATGAGCGAAATAAACGCCCCCAATTTTAAAAAAGGGCAAAAAAAACAGCTCTTAAGCACTTAAAGTACTAAGAGCAAGGGGTTTTCGAGGAGTTTTTGTACGGTCTTTAGGAACTTCGCCACATCGGCGCCACCTAGAACCCGAACTTTAGGTTTGGCCTAGTGGTTATCCGCTTTCGCCTTCCCTGTGCCAGCCGACCTCATTACCGTTCCAGTCGCGTCCATTTCCATCGAACAGCCTACCCGTGTCCTTGTGTATACCGTTCCAATTAAAGCCCTTTCCGTTGAACTCAGTCCCCGTATCCCTCTGTAGACCGGTGCAGTCAAAACCCCAGTTGTCGAACTGGGCATTAGTGTCCTGGTGCAGACCATGCCAGTCGAAGCCATTTCCATTGAACCGAGTTCCCGTACTCTTGTATAGCCCCTTCCAGTCGAAACCCTCTTTATTGAATTGAGTACCCGTATGCTGGTTTATACCCCTAGAGTCAAAACCCCTTTCATCGAATAGGGTACCAGTGTTCTTGTGTAGCCCATTAGAGTCAAAACCCTGTCTATTAAAACCTTCCAGATCGAACTTCGTTCTAGTGTCCTTGTGTAGATCATTCCAATCGAAATCTTGATAATTAAAGGCAGTCCCTGTTTCTCTGTGCATCCCGTCATATAAAAAATCCCGCGAATCCCAGCTCTGTTCAGTCTTCCAGTAGTACCCCTCCCGGGTGAAACCGCGCAAATAGGAATTATCTGTTAAATGCCCCTCTCCAGAATGGTCAGGCCTGTATCCGCTGCTCGCTCTTTCATCCCAATCCCCGCTATGGGTAGGCAAGTGAGCGGTATCGCTACTGTGCTCCGAACGACTACTCTCAGTCCTATAGGGCTTAATCTCATCGATACTAGAACTCATGCTGACAATACTGTCTTCCGTACTGATAGTGCTGGCAAAAATCTTGTAGATTTCAGTCTCACTCGTAGTGTGGGTCTCATCAGAAGAGGTCGTGCTAGTACCGTTAAGAGAGTTATCCCAAGTCCCTTTTATAAGATAATCAATAGATGGAATCATAAAAACCTGTATTTTATTAAATAAATAATCTGCTGAATTAAATTATATTAAAAACAAGATTTATAAACTATTGCAAAAAGAGAAACTCAGCTCTTAAGCGCTTAAAGCAATAAGAGCGAGGGGTTTTCGAGGAATTTTTGCACGGTCTTTAGGAACTTCGCTGCGTCGGCACCGTCCAGGACGCGGTGGTCTGCCGAAAGGGTGAGCCGCATGAGTTTTCCGGGGACGACCTTGCCTTCGCGGACGACGGGGCGCTCTTCGATGCCTCCGACGGCGAGGATAGCCGCTTGAGGAGGATTGATGATGGCGAAGAATTCAGAAATCCCGAACATCCCTAAGTTAGAGATGGTGAACGAGCCACCTATGTACTCTTCTCGCTTCAGCTTCGATTCACGTGCGCGTTTTGCCAAGGATTTCATCTCCGAAGAGAGCTGTCCTAGGTTTTTATAATCGGCGTGGCGGATGATCGGCGTAATGAGCCCTGCTTCCATACTAACTGCGACGGCGATGTCGATCGTCTTGAAACGGATCATGGCGTTGGTGGTGGTATTGAACCCTGAGTTCACCTCGGGGTGTTCTCTCAAGGCGAGCGCCGACGCGCGCAGCACGAAATCGTTAAAGGAAAGCTTGAGATTCACCGTCGCGAGCTCTTTTCTTAAAGCATTGAGCTTTTCGCAGTCGATATCTTGAGAGCAGTAAAAATGGGGGATAAAGGTCTTGGATTCCTGCAAGCGCTGAGCGATCACTTTGCGGATCGGCGACAAGGGGACCTCTTCATAAGTGCCAGGTGGAAGTTGCGGCATCTCGTGCCGTCCGAATGTCACGACACTAGAGGGCTGTCCCAAATCGAGATCGCGACTCATGATCCGTCCATGAGGTCCCGATCCTTTTACAGTCGTGAGATCGATCCCCCTATCTTTGGAGAGTTTTTTTGCAAGGGGTGAGGCGAAAACGCCTTCCTCTGCGGGTTCGCCGGGAAAGGGAAAAGCGTACTTGGTAAGAGGAGGCTCTGGTGTAAAGGCGGGTTGCTGCAATCCGCTCCCTGCAGCTTTTTGAGGGGCGGTGGCTACCGGTTTTTGTTCTGGAGACTCTACAGCTTCTACTTGAGGAGCTTCTGCGGCTACCCCTTCTGGTTGGTACCCTTCGATGCTCTCTTCTTTTTTTTCTGTGAAGATCGCAATCGCCTGGTTGACGACCGCTGAGCCTCCTTCTTGCACGAGGATCTTTCTCAGCCAGCCTTCATCGAGAGCGCTGTGTTCCACGGTCGCCTTATCGGTGGCAACTTCGATCAGTGCCTCTCCCGATTTGACAAATTCTCCCTCTTTTTTGCGCCACTTGACAATGGTACCTTCTTCCATCGTCGGAGAGAGCTTTGGCATGGTGAACGTAAATGGCATAGACTTTCCTCTCTCCTAGCTTAGGGCCTGTTCAATTGCGGCAATGATGCGCTCGACTGTCGGCATCGTCTCTTTTTCTAAAGACTTGGAATAGGGCATGGGTGTCTCGCGCTGTGCAACCCGAACGATCGGCGCATCGAGGAACTCAAAGCAGCTCTCCATGATCTGAAAGCCGACTTCTGCACAGATGCCGGCGAAGATGTGCCCCTCTTCCACCAAGACGCAAAAATGGGTCTTCTTGACTGACTGAATGATTGTCGCGGTATCTAATGGTTTGATCGTCCGCAAGTCGATGAGCTCGACGCTAATTCCCTTTGCACTTAACTGTTCAGCCGCTTTTTGGCACAATAAGACCATCCGGCTATGAGAGACTAAAGTGATGTGCTTACCCTCGCGGACGACTTTAGCTTTACCGAGCGGGACCAGATACTCTTCCGTCGGAATCTCCATCTTGTCTCCGTAGGAGAGCTCGCTCTCGAGATAGAGGATCGGATTATTGTTGCGGATCGCCGACTTCAAAAGTCCCTTGGCATCGTAAGGATTGCTCGGGGCTACGATCATGAGACCGGGCAAGTTGCCGTAAATCGCCTCGACGCAATGGGAGTGCTGAGAAGAGACTTGAGCCGCAGCGCCATTGGGACCGCGGAAGACGATCGGGACCTTAAAGCGATTGCCCGACATGTAGTACATCTTGATCGCATTGGAGATGATCTGATCGATCGCGACAAAGGAGAAGTTAAAACTCATGAACTCAACAACAGGGCGCAGGCCCGTCATCGCAGCGCCGATCGCAAGTCCTGCAAAACCCAACTCAGAAATGGGAGTGTCGATCACCCGTTTTGGACCCCACTTATCGAGCATCCCCTTAGTGACTTTATAAGCGCCGTTGTATTCCGCGACTTCCTCCCCCATCATGAAGACAGTCGGATCCCGCTGCATCTCCTCATCGAGGGCCTGGCGAATGGCTTCGCGCATTTCTACAATTTGCTTCGACATATTCCTTACATGCTTATTGCTAGTTTTTACCACAGAGAGGGGAAACGACAGAGAAGAGACATGTTCACTTTTTTGTTTTCTCTCTGTGGTTTTCCCTCTCTGGGGTGATGTTCTCCATTTCTAAGGAGCAAAGACGTCTTCTTCTAAACTCAAGACATCTGGCCAGGGGCTCTCTTCTGCGTACTTTAACGCCTGTAACACGATCTCTTTTTGTTCCTTATCCAACACATGGTACTGCTCTTCCGTCAAAAAGCCTGCGCGCTCGAGAGCCTTAAACAAAAGAACCAGAGGGTCGCGCTCCATGCAGGTGTGCAGTGAATCTTTCGATCGGTAGAGTCCTGGATCGGAAATCGAATGACCTTTAAAGCGCTCTGTAATGACTTCTACGAGGACGGGCCGGGAATCTTTTCGTATTTTTTGGAAAATCTCAGAAAACCCTTCATAGCAGTTGAAAAAATCCATCCCATCGAGGGTATAGGATTCCATGCCAAAGCCAGGCGCTTTCTTCTCTGCAATCGGCTGAACACAGACAGCCCGATCGACATGTGTCCCCATTCCCCACTGGTTGTTCTCGATGACGTAGATACAAGGCAGATCCCATAGGGAAGCTAAATTCAAAGACTCGTGGAGGGCACCCTGGACAACCGCACCATCTCCCATAAAACAGAGAGCGACGTCGCAATTGTCACGCCCTTTCAGTTCAGGAACCGACTTGAGGTAATCGATCGTAAAAGCAGCGCCGGTCGCAATCGGAATCTGTCCTCCGACGATCCCAAAGCCCCCGAGCAGCCGATCGGTGAAGAAGTGCATCGAGCCGCCGCGGCCCCTAGCGTTACCCGTCTCTTTTCCAAATAATTCTGCCATCAACTCATTAGGAGTCGCACCTAAAAGGAGCGCCAAGGCATGGCACCGATAAGAGGTTGCCCACCACTGCTCTACGCCCATGGCCGCAACTGCAGCGGTCTGGATCGCCTCTTGACCGATATAGGAATGGAAAAATCCCCCGATCTTCCCTTGAAGATAGGCTCCCTCGGCTCGGATTTCAAAATTCCGAATCAGGAGCATCTTCTTGAGCTGCTCGAGGAGCCTCTCCTTACCCAACTCGCGGACGACGCGAGAGGTGTCGCTCTGAAAAAAATGATACTTGATAGGGCTATGTTTACTCATTCCATCACGTTAATCCAAGTTCTCGAAAAGATCAATCTTAAGAGACAATCTCTTACATTGTAGGCGTGGACAAAGGACCTCTCTGCGGGACGATATTCGGATTATTCGTTACGGGAATTGTGCGTAAATCGTCGTCAGAATGCATCTGGTAGCACCCGGCCAAACAGAAAAGAGAGGCCGCTAAAAGAGAGTAAATCACGCGTTTCATCAGTTAAAAACTCCACTATAAAATCTTCAGTAGAGAGAATACCTCCTCGCTCAAAAAAGAGAAAGGTGAAAAAAAAATTACGCCTTTCCACCTGGAGCGTAGCTCTCGTAAGAGACCGCCCCCGCCTTCTTGATCCTCTCGAACTCCTTGAGGTACTGCGCCGCAGCTTCAGGGTGGTCGAGAAGGACGGCATTTTCCCGGTTGTAATCCGCAGCTTGGACGGTAAAATTAAAAGACCCCGTCCACACCTTTTCTCCCCCGAAGACACAAAATTTATCGTGCATGAGAGATTTTTTCTGGGATGACTTCTGCGCGGATGCCGAAGGGTTCCAGACGAAAAGAGAGATCCCTTCTGCGGCGAGTTTCTTCAAGGGAGAACGCGCCTTGACAGAGAACGGATCGACGAGAATCTCTACCTTGACTCCTCTGCTATGTGCCTTGATGAGCGCATTTGCGATCGGGTAATGGGTCAGGGAGTACACCGCAGCGTGAATGCTTTTTTTCTCTTGGTCGATGAGCGCGATGAGTCGCTCGGCCAAGTGGTCTTCTGGAGAAAATAAGATCTGGTACCGCGCGGCGGAATCAGAGGCTAGTGGTGCTGACATGAGAATGCAAGAGAAAATACATGCTGAGAGAGTTTTCATCATCGATCTCTTAAAAAGTTGAGGAGATAGGCCTTGTTCAGAATGAGCATAAATTTTCAGCCACTACATCGTAACAATTAAAGAATTTAATGCATAAAATAGGGCGTTTGAAAAATCAAAACCTGTTACAGCAGGCGGTCATCCCGTGCGCGAATTATCCAAGAATCCACAGAAAAAAGTCACCTTAAAAATTTACCGTTCAAGAGGAGTCGTAGCGAAAAAGTGGGTATATCAAGAACTGATTAGCTAGGAGATTTTAATGACTATAAAGGCAGTTCCAGCAGCCAAAAAGACTGAGGTTTCATTTGATAGTAGAGATGCTGGGCAAATGAGCGCTTACCTTTCGGCTGTTGATGATCAACTCCGGCATGAAGATGATAGACCAAGCATTGGAATCATCTTATGCAAAACCAAAGATAACGTTTTCGCTGAATATACCCCTTCCACCTCAATCGTAACCACAAGCAAACCGATTAAAAGCCTCAAATTTCGAATCAAAGGGAGGGGGTTAATATTAATTCAATATTACCCCCTCCCTTTGATTCGAAATTTGAGAACTTTTCATTCGGTTTTCTTGGGTACGATTGAGGTGGAAGGGGTATATGTCTTAAGAAATTTCAATCGGCCCATAGGAATAGCAGAATTTGAGTTAAAATTAGGTGAAAAGCTACCAGAAGATTTAAAAGCAAGTCTTCCCACAATAGAAGAAATTGAAGCTGAACTAAGTGTAAAACCAGAAGAGCAGAAAAAACCTAAAAAGAAGAAGAACGATACCTGACCGGGCACAATATAAGTTGTTTCAAACTTTGGCGTGGAACCCGCGAACTCCACGGAATTTACGCAGCAGCTGGTGCGTGATGACAAAATGTCAAAGTTTGTAAACTCGAGAAAAACTCTGTAAAACGTCTGATCCACAATAATATTTTCCAAGAGATCGGTGCAATTATTTCTTGGTTCAGGTATCTTTAAGAACGAGAATTTCCTCAGGAGAACGTGTCTATGAAAAAGCAATTGCGCCCCATCTACTACGATACAGAGACGACGGGGATTCGCTCTGATAAAGATCGGATCGTCGAGCTCGCCGCTTATGATCCTGTGGAAGAGCGCACCTTTTGTCAGCTCATCCAGCCAGGAATTCCGATCCCTCCCGAGGCGACGGCGATCCACAAAATCTCCAATGAAATGGTGGCCAATGCGCCTCCCTTTGAAGTGGTCGCACGCGATTTTATAGCATTCTGCCCTGAAAACACGGTGCTTATCGCCCACAATAACGATGCATTCGATAAACCCTTCATGGAAACGGAATTTAAGCGCGCTAAAGTCGACTTTCCCTTTGCGACCTTCATCGATTCGCTGAAGTGGTCACGCCGCTACCGCAACGATCTCCCGCGACACACGTTGCAATTTTTACGAGAGGTCTATGGCTTTGCTGCGAACCAAGCCCACAGAGCTTTGGATGACGTGATCATCTTGCACCAGGTGTTTTCGGCAATGATCGACGATCTGACGATGGAGCAAGTCCTCCAACTCCTCTCGAAGCCTCAAGTGCTCACGCGCATGCCTTTTGGAAAACACCAAGGAAAACTCCTCTCAGAGATTCCTAAGAGTTATGTCACCTGGCTAGCGACAAGTGGTGCCTTCGATAAAGCAGACAACCAAGAGCTGAAAGAGAATTTTGAAAAACTGGGACTTTTGGTTCCAAGTAGTTAACAGCATCTCATTTTTACGTTATGTCTTCAGTTTTCGGTCTCGGCCAGCGTGCAGAACATTCAATCGTTGAATACCAACCAAATTCGCTAGCAGAATTTACCCTAGAAATTCCCGAGCTCGCTTTAACTATTTTGGAATTTTTGGACTTCCGAGATCATTCCGCTCTGAGGGTCAACCGCTTTCTTTACACTGTTTTGGAGGAGTCGGAATCAGCCGCTAAAGCATGGGCTTATTTCAAATGCCACTTCCCGTCTTCTATACCCCAGTCGGCCTCGAACTTGGAATTTGGCCGGCGCGAAAGCTCCCCGCGGTTCGACGATCGCAAATGGGGGTAGTATTAATGCAATACAACTCCCATTTGCGATCGTCGAACCCCGGGGCTTTGGCGCGGCCAAATTCCAAGTTCGAGGCCGACTGGGGTATAATTCCTGTCGATCCCTATCCCCCTGGAAATACTTTAGTCAGTTACAACGCGCAGCAGAGAATGTGAGAAAAAAAACATTCACGCTCTGGACATTTACAATACCGAAAAGTGCAACCTCTCTACATCCTATAAAAGACGAACTGCTTCTTTTTAAAAAAGCACACCAGTTTCTACCATCTGAGGAAAAGACGTGGGGAGGGTTACACCTTTGGAATTGGCAGACGGGGAAAGAAATTCGATCGATCCCCTGTGCTAATGAAGCAATGAAATGCGTTATAAAAAATGGAGTGCGGTGCATCGGAACGATAGAAGATGAGTTGATTATTTCCGACATTGAGGGGGAAAAAGAGATCGCTCGCCTCACCAATTCTGGCTACTACGGAGGGGGCTCTTTTGGTTTGATCGAAGAATATCCCCTCCTTGTAATCCCCCATTCTTACCAATCCACATGTCAAGTGTGGGACTATAAAGCCCAACAATACGTCACAACCTCACCAGGGGGTATCGGTACAAGAGTGTGTGCGACCTCAGCGGAAGGTTCTCTTTATATTACGACAGAATTTTTACACGAGAAAAAGATGTATCAATGGGATGCAAAAACCGATCAGTGGGAGGCTCTTAAAAAATTACAATCCACTCAAACATTACCGACACCCTACAGCTGTGTCCTTCACAAGGGCCATTTTTTCTTTGGAAGCCGAAACTGTGCGTATCTCTGTCCCAAGGAAAATTTTGAGACTGTCCCCTCTCATTGGGAAGGCGGTAATTCGATAGGAAGAGTACTCAACCCTCTCCCCTTTGGCAATTTCATCTTTTGGCAAATAGTTCAGGATCCCATTGACAAGTGCACTCATATTGGGATCACTGATCTCCGTACGGCACAATCGTCGATTTTGTTCGAGACAGATGAAGAGACGATGATCACAGCTCTCGCCCTACAAGATGATCACCTTTTTGTTGCGACAGATAGAGTCACATTCCAAAAAGGGGGTATGGACTCTTCTGAAATACATGAGGCCAAAGTCCACATCTTGGATTTTGGTTTCCCGATCGTTGAAATTCAAGCGGCTGTGCAAGAACAGGATTGGAAGGGCCTAAGGGATATTTATGAAGAGCTCTCTTCTGAGCGAAAGAATTTGCTCAATAGATGCGTTCCCGATATCACGTTTCAAGAGCTGATCCGAGAAGCTGAGGATAATCAAGAGGCTTCTGTGCAAACACTCCATACAATTGCTCAGCAACTCCCGGGGAAGTTTGGCGTTGAAAATGCGCAGGCCTTGGATGTGCCCTTTGATTATGCTTCATACCTTCTTTAATGCTACACAGAGACGAAGCTCTCGCTCCCTTCAGTAGGGTCTATGTGGGAATAGAGAGCTTCCCACATGCGGCGGAACGGCTCACAGGTCTTGAGGAGCTCATCTTTGTTCCCTTCGGCGATCTTGACTCCTCGGTCGAGGTAGATGATCTTGTCGGCGTGCTCGATGGTGGAAAGGCGGTGGGCGATGAGGATCTGGGTCACTTCGCCGTGCAGCTTGGCGACGGCATTTTTGATGTGCAGTTCGCTGATCGCATCGAGTGAGGAGGTCGCTTCGTCGAGAACGAGGAGTGGGGCTTCTTTCACAAGGGCGCGCGCGATCGCAAGGCGCTGCTGCTGGCCTCCCGAAAGGTTTTGACCCGCTTCTGCGAGCATCGCATCGTATTTTTCAGGCAATCGCGTGATGAATTCTTCAGCGTGGGCGCGTTTTGCTGCGTTTTCAATCCGCTCTTTCGAGAAATCGCGGCCAAAAGCGATGTTAGCAGCGATGGTATCCAAGAAGAGGAAGGGCTTTTGTGAGACGAAGGCGATCTGCTCGCGGAGCGATTTTTGGGTATAAGCATTGACAGGCTTGCCGTCGATGCGGATCTCTCCGCGCTCCACTTCGTAAAGGCGTGGCAAGAGTTGGACGATCGTCGATTTTCCAGCCCCTGTAGGCCCTACGATCGCAACTGTTTCCCCTTTTTTCACTGTGAACGAGAGATCTTTCAAGATCCATTCCCCCGATCCATAGCGGAACCAGACGCGATCGAACTCGATTTTATCTTCAAACGCCTTGAGTTGGATGGCTCCCTCACGATCTTCGATGGCTGGCTTGAGGTGTAACACTTCAAACATCCTCTCCGCAGCGACTACTCCCCTCTGGATATTCGCATTTTCATCGGCGAATTTTTTGACGGGCTCATAGATCAATTGGAGTAAACCACAGAAGACGATCAGTTGGGAGAGACTCATGCCGAGCGTGTAGAGTCCGAAGATGACGACACTCGCAAGACACAGGGTCGTGATCGCATGTAAAATCGGACGGGTGAGAAGCCCATATTTTGCTGTCTTCGACTCGAGAACAGCCATCCGATCGTTTTGCTCTTTGTATTTTTTGAGCGAAAAAGCTTCCATAGAAAAGATTTTGACCGTCTGGATCCCGGCTAGAAAATCGATCAAGACATTTGCAAAGCGTTCTTGATTGGCTTGGAGTTGGCGCGAGACGCGTTTTACCCTACGGGCTAAAAAGACGATGGGAATGACGATGAGAGGCATCCCCACGAAAATCACAAGAGAGAGCTGCCAGGAGAGGTAGAAGCACATAGAAAGGCACGTCACGATCGTAAAGGGGGTCTGCAGGTAATTGGTGAGCCAGGAGTTGATCGACGTCGCGATCTGTCCCGCATCGCCGACGACGCGCGAAGAGAGGCTTCCGATATTGTGTTTCTGGTAGAAACTCATGGGTAAAGACTGGATGTGCTCAAAATACTGTTGACGTAGGTCGCGACTGACGCGGATAGATAGAATTTGTGTGGTATAGCGGCTAGCGAATAACCAAATGGCTTTGAAGACTGCCACGCACAGGAGGACGGCGATGAGCGCATTGATGCTGCGCGCAAAATGGAATCGCTCTTGGCAGAATTGCAAAACCCAATTGATGGGATTTGCCTCTTGTTTTTGCATGAAATCCGTGCCGAACTTGGAAAGCACACCTAAAGCAAACATCTCTAACTGGCTTGCGATCGTCAGCAAGAGCAACGTCACAAAAGTCAGAATGAGTAAAGAGAGATGTTGGCGGTTTCTAAGTGCCGCCTGGATGAGTAATTTCATTAAATTTACCGATTTTTCGGAATTTCTGGTAGCGTTGTTCGAGTAAAACGTCCACAGGTTTATCTTTCAAGCGATTCCACTGCTCCCCAATGAATTTTTTCACATTGGAGTAGACTTGTGCGGTATCCTGATGGGCGCCTCCTTGTGGCTCTTCGATCATCTGATCGACGATGCCGAGCTCGAGTAGGTCTTCGACGTGCATTTTTAAAGCTGTTGCCGCGAGCTCTTTTTGATTGCTGTCGCGCCAGATGATCGAGGCGCAGCTCTCAGGAGAGATAACGGAATAATAGGAGTGTTCGAGCATGGCGACGACATCTCCGACCCCCATGCCAAGAGCACCCCCAGAACACCCTTCTCCGATCAAGAGAACGATGATCGGCGTGGGCAAGCGAGCCATCTCGAGTAGATTGTTCGCAATGGCCCATCCCTGCCCCCTTTCTTCGGCAGCAAGCCCTGCATAAGCTCCTGGGGTATCTAAGAGCGAGAGAACCGGGATTTTAAATTTGGCAGCGAGGTGCATGCAGCGCATCGCTTTTCGGTACCCTTCTGGGTGAGCCATCCCAAAATTTCTTTCCAGACGGGTCTTCGTGTCATTTCCCTTTTCTTGAGCGACAATCATAAACTTGACACCACCGATTTTCGCTAACCCACAAATCACAGCAGGATCGTTGCGGAATAGACGGTCGCCGAAGAGCTCCACGAATTCATCTGTGATGTGTTTGATATAATCGACAGACCGTGGACGTTGGGGATGGCGACAAATAGTCACCCGCTCCCAAGGCGTCAATCGAGAATAGACCTTGGTCCGCAATTGCTCTAATTTAGCTTCGAGCTTGGAGATCTCTTCTTCACTCCATAGATCGTTTTCTTTACCTTGCTCTTTGAGCTGGGTAAGGGTCTTTTGGTACTCTACTATTTGTTTTTCGTGAGCTAATGTACTCATAATCTTCTACCTTAGCGGGAGGGCACTGCCACTTCCACTCCTGGGAGTTTTGCTTCGTGAAAATTTTTTACAATTTCGATAAACGTCGGTTTAGTGATCACAATCGAAAAGAGCTCTTCGATATCTGCTGCGGCAAGGCGGATGCAGCCGTCGCTATCGTAAGCTCCGATCACTTCTTCAGACTCGACGAGCTGTCCCGTCTGTGGGTTATCTGCCCAAGGGGCACCTTGTAATCCATATCCCCTTGCAGATGCAGAGGTCCTCTCGAGCTCTTGTTCAAAAGGAATCCAGCGCGTGCCGAACACCTTTCTCATCTCCACCTGACGGTCGAGATGGTACCCCATCGTCCCCGACTTGTAGATGGCGACGCGCTCTCCTAGAGAATACCTCCCCAGGGGAGTCAAAGTTCCCGAGGGTTTAGAGGGGTCTAGACGTCCTAAACCGACGCGATAGGTCTTGAGCAAAACGCGCTCATTTGTATCCAAATCGACGTAATAGAACCCCATTTTGCAGCGGGAGACGTCGACGAGGAGATAAAACTGAATATTCTTTTCTTTTTTAAAGACATTGAACCGGCTTCCCTCAGAGACCTTTTGAGAAAAATAGTCAGGCCTTCCATTCAAGCCGCGCGCAATGAAGTGGCGCGAGGTTCCGAAATAGACTGCATAATCGGAGACCCAAGCAGGCCGGCCTTTGAGCCAGGACACGGTACTGGAATAAGTAACCGTCTCTACGATGGGCAGCTGAGAGGATCCGAATGAAAACAGCTGGTGAATCCGATCGATATTCGGAAAATCATCATGGGCCAGAGGTGCAGGTCTTGCGAGGGGCTGCTCTGCCGCTGAAACTAAAGAAACGGAAGCAGAGCCGGTCTTGCCCTGTTTTTTCTCTTTTTTCTTTTCTATCGCTTTGGCTTTAGGTGCAGATGCCGCTACAGGCACAGAGACGACGGATGTCTCTTTGAGGGGGACAAGCGGAGCGATTAGTTTAGATTTTTGTGGAGGTGTGTCTGAAACAGCAGCGAGCTTCTGTTCCTTTTTTTTGAAAACAGCCGCAACCCCGATGGCAGAGAATAACACAACAGCGCCGATGAGGATCCACTTGAGCCTTGACAATCTGCAACTCCTTACTAGGTGATACCTTGGAACCTATGTCAATAAAGTTTTTCGTCGTTCTTCAGGTTCTTGGGTGCAAATTATAGACGCCTCCTGCTTTTTAGGAAAGGAAGCTTTGAGCCTACCTCAGTAAAATTTTTTACGCAGGACTCGCAAATTATTATTTTGATTTACCAGGAATAGGCTTATGCTCCTTTTCTAGCATCTGGCGCATCTTCTTACCTGGGGTAAACTTAACTGCAAGGCGCGCCGGAATAACGATGGGAACTGCGGCATTCTTGGGATTTCGACCAATTTTCTGCTTTCTCTCTACAATCTCAAAGACGCCAAAGTCGCGAAATTCTAAGCGATCCCCTTTTGCAAGGTGCTGAGTCATCACGTCTAAAAATGATTGAATCACATTGCGAACATCGTTGGGATGAACCCCTTTATTTTGGGAAATCACTTGAATCAGTCGCTTTTTAGTGATTGTCGCCATAGTGTTTAGCTCCTTGTGAATATAAATAAAAAAGTGAAGATGCCCTTGAGAGCCTATCTGCACCCTCGACCATTTCGCTTTTCGCTCTGCGGAATCCAGTCAAAGCCAAAGCCAAAATCCATCAAAAATCAAAACGGCCGAGACTGCACACAGGCTCTGAACGCAAGCCCCCAAGGGGGGCAGCCAGCCTTTAATGCATCTACCTGCACATTGTTGTATCACATTGATTTTCAATCAAGTGGTTTTTGAAAAAAAGATTGAGTATACTCAAATCTTGAGGAGTTCTTCAAGCCTTTTTGACTCTGACGAGCACTTTTTTCTTTTTGCCCGCCCCGAAGAGAAAGAAGGTCCCGCTGATCAGAGCCTCTTCTGTCAAGCGGTGATTTGGATCGTCAATACGGTCGTTATTGAGATAAGCGCCTCCATTTTTCATCAGGCGCAGGGCTTCTGACTTGCTGGGATGTAGGCCGATCTTGACCGAGACGTCGATGTACTTTTGTCCTAAAATTTCAGTGGGATCGATCTCGACATTCGGCATGTCGTGTGCGATCTCCTCTAGCTTTTCCGCATCGAGACGGGTTTCCGCCCCCGGCGCTGCCGCCTCTGTCACGCGAAGGGCTTTAGAAAGCCCCTCCTCGCCGTGGATCAAATGGGTAACCTCTTGAGCAAGGCGTTTTTGCGCGGTATTGGGAACGTAATCGGAACGCCCCATCATCGCTTCAAACTCTCTAATCTCTTCCATCGGCATAAAGGTCAAAAAGCGCATTAACTTAGTGACATCTGCATCAGGCACACGCACAAAATACTGGTAAAATTCATAGGGAGAACACCGATCAGGAGCGAGCCAAATCGTCCCTGACTCTGTCTTTCCGAACTTTTTACCATCGCTACGCGTCAGCAGGGGAAATGTCAACCCATAGACCTGCCCGCCTGTCAGTTTTCTCACGAGATCGATCCCCGCTGTGATATTCCCCCACTGATCGCTGCCCCCGAGCTGCAGCTTCACTTGGTGCTCAGAGAACAGGTGGTAAAAATCGTAAGACTGGAGCAATTGGTAGCTAAACTCTGTAAAACTGATTCCCTCTTCTGACTCGATCCGAGAGCGGACCATCTCCTTGCCGAGCATCGTGCCGACGCGGAAATGTTTACCGACATCTCTTAAAAAATCGATGAGGGGCATTTTAGAAAACCAGTCGTCATTATTGACGACAACAGGTCTTGCACGGGGGTGGAAAAAATCGAGGACCGCTTCAAAATGGCGCCGGATCCTGGTGACGTTATACGCAATTGTCGTCGTGTCGAGCAAAGGTCTTTCCGTGCTCTTGCCGGAAGGATCTCCGATGCGTCCTGTGGCGCCCCCTAAGACGACGACGGGAATATGGTCAAATTTTTGAAACCAGCGGAGAATGACAATTCCGACGAGACTACCGATGTGCAAACTATCTGCCGTCGGATCGAATCCCAAATAAACACGAGTCGGTGTCTTTAATAATTCGAAGATCTCTTCGCTAGTCACTGCATCGACAAGACCGCGCTCCTTTAGACACTCCAAAACATGCGACATAACCCACCCCTTTGCCTTGTACCGAAACAACTTGAAGAAGCGGGTGGGGTATAAATTCCCGATTCTTCAAGTTGTTTCGGTGCAAAATATAAGGAGGTGAGACAAATCATTCAATGGTTTTCTTCCCGTAAGTTTCTGCTAAAGCGCGGATCCGCTGACTTAAGTGCGCAGTATTCTGATTTTCATCAAAAAGAGAGATACTCTTATTTTTTAGAGCCACTCGAGAGGAAGCGTGGCGCGCAATCCAGCGATGGATTTCAATCGCCTTCTCTTCGAGAGCTTGTGGGGTGATCTTTTGATCCAAGACCTCAAATTGTTTTTTGAGTTTTTCCCTCGCCCGCTGCGTTTTAATGCTCTCTTTTGCCAATTGCTTAATCGCTTCTTCTTCAGATCGCGCTACCATTTCTGCCTCCCAGTTCCCAATCCGGAAAGGTAGCAATGTTAAAAATTAAATTCAATCTCTGTAACCCAAGGGAAGGTCGATGGGCAGGTCGATCTGATATTTTTCCTCTAGAGCTAACTTGAGTTGGGCAATCTCTCGTCTACCAAGCCCTTCCTGCAGATAGGACAAAATGCTGTGGATATGTTCCACAAATTTCCATCGGAAGTGCTCTGAGCCTAATACAGTCTCATAGGGAAGCATTTGATCCAATAAAAGCAGTACAGACTCGACTTCCGCTATGTCAAACTGTTTGCGCAAGAAAGGGATATACAAAAAATAGCTAGTTCCCAGCCGTTCCATCGACTTTAACCACTTGAGCATTTTGCAACAGATGAGCTCCATTTCCCTCTCAGGAACGAGCTCCAGTGAGTAACGACCTTTGATCAGGGCAGCATCTTCTTCTCGATCCTTTAGACTAAGACCTCTATACACCTCTCGGAAAATCTCTAGAAGAGATAACCGGATGGGATCTGATGCAGGCAATTGCTCGAGAAGGGGAACTGCTCGATCTAACCACCCTGTCATGCGCTCGATCGGAATCTCACTGCGGAACAGCTGATGAAGCGCTGTGCACAGCACCTTGCCCTTTATTCTCAAACAACCGCCTTCTTGATCATCGAGCAAACGACACATTTCCTCCAAACCTGCTTCAGATGAATCAAATTCAAGTAAAGTTGTCACAAACGGATAAACGGCATCCCCGATGACCGGATGATCAGGGAGCGTTTTACACATAAAGTCAGCAAGCATGAGAAGAGGAAGGACAGAGGGATCTGAAAATCGATACCCTACTACTTCTCTCCTCCAAATATAAAAAACCGCGTAACTCATGCTGTAAATCATTGGATAGCACCACTGTGCAGCGAGCATTCGCAATTTCTCAACGGACTGTATCTCTACGGGAAATTCCTGGAGAAGCGAGGTTGAAGCCCCCCCTTTACCATGAGAAAAGCGAGCAATCTCATTACATGCGTCAAAATCCCTTCTTTCCAAGAAATAGCCGAAGAGCACTTCTCCCCATGTTTCTCGTTGGCGATGCTCCATCAGGCCTATAATCTCGACAATGGACTCGATTTCTCTCTTTTGTAAAAGATCGCATAAATATCGAGGATAAAGAAGATTTTGAGGGGGAATTCCAGATTCCCATGCCTCCACACAGCTCTGATAAGATCGATACTCAGAGAGAACCTGCGCGTCATTCGGCCAGTCTTCATCCGTTGCTTTTGAAACCGCCCACCAATGTGCACATTCCTCGAGCTTTACCCTAATAACAAGGGAAAGAGGTGCCAATTCCCTTCCCACTAAAGGCGCAACTCGAGCCGTCACAAGGATGCTTACCAATGGGCTCTCATTCGCTCGGATCGCCTCTCGCCATCTTTTGCTGACGCAGGCACACTTTCCTAGAGTTTTGACATCTGTAAAAAGCAAGATATGAGAGAAGATTTCTGGCGGAATGCTCTCAAAGCAGCCCGTGCGCGTTTGCTCACTGCGGCACCAAATATTTAAAAGATTGCACATCACAGCACGCGTGTAAGATATACCACAGCCGGCTTCCACTTCAATTGTACCCAAGTCCACTTGGGTATAAACTTAAAACGGATTAGGAAAATCGATCCATTCACACGCAATCGTCAATTTCTTTTGCAAAAGATCCATTAAGGCCATAACCCCAATCCGCTCGGTCGCATAATGGCCGAGGGCGAGAAAATTGATCTTCTGTTCATGCGCAATATCCCAAATCGGCTCATCAAAACTGCCTGTAATGAAGCAATCGACCCCCTCTTGGACGGCCTGTTCGATGGAGCGATGGGCGCCTCCTGAAACGATCGCAGCGGAAGAGACACGCTCTTTTCCTCCGAGCGCGACATGGGCAGGGTGGCCGTAGTAGACTTCGAGCTCTTTTTGAAAAGCACTGATCGGTTTTTGTGGAAAAATTCCCTTTACCCCGATGTACCCCTTCCCATGAAGGCAAAAGGGCTGAAGGTCGGTCATCCCTAAATCCAGAGCAGCCTTCCAGTTGTTGCCGATCGTCTGGTGCGCATCAAGTGGCAAATGGTATCCGAATAGAGAGATGCCGTGAGACAGCAAGAGGCGCAACTTCTCTCTTTTTGGGCCCGTTAAGATGTAGGAGTCTTTGTTCCAAAAAATTCCATGATGGACGATGAGGACATCGACATTGCGATGCACACACTCTTGAATGACAGCAAGACTTGCAGAGACGGCAAATGCAACGCGCGCGATGCTCCCCTTTCCCTCTACCTGAAGACCATTGGGACAGTAGTCTGCAAACTCAAACGGCGCAAAGAGCTCTTGCAGAGCAGCAGAAAGATCTTGTAATGTAATCATCGTTTCTCAAAAATTGTAAGTATAATGAGGATACAATACTAAACTTATGTCAAGAGATGCAATCAAAAAAGCAGTCGGAGAGAAGGCTGCGGAATTCGTCAAAGAGGGAATGCGCGTCGGGTTAGGGACGGGGTCGACGACCGCCTATTTTATCAAAGCCTTAAGCGAGCGGTGTCGCGCAGGACTCAAGATTCAAGCCATTGCCAGCTCTCAAGAATCCCTCCTCCTCGCGGAGCAGGGAGGAATCCCCTTATGCGATAGCTCCGCAGTGACAGAGCTCGATTTGGTCGTCGATGGAGCAGACGAAATCGATCCCCAGAAGCGGTTGATTAAAGGCGGAGGCGGAGCGCTCGTCCGAGAAAAGATCGTCGCCTGCATGAGCCGCGAAATGATCGTCATCGTCGATGAAAGTAAATTAACACCGATGCTCGGCAAAGCAAAACTCCCCGTCGAAATTATCCCCTTTGCAAAAGAGGCGACCCTAAACCATATCCGCAAGGTAGGCCATCCCGCTGAGCTGCGCCGAGATAAAAAAGGAGAGCTCTTCATCTCCGACAATGGGAATCTCTTAGTCGACATTCATCTTAGTAAACCGTGCGAAAATCCAGAGGAGATCCATGAAAGACTACTCCATATCCCAGGTGTTGTGGATACGGGGTTCTTTTTCAACCTCGCGGGACGCGTCATCATCGGCTTTGCAGACGGACAAGTCATCGTAAGAGAATAAGTTCTTTAACCAATCCTCGAAAATAACCTGCATTTCAGCTGCGTCGAATCCCAGCGCTTTCACGCAGCTGAAATGCAGGTTATTTTCGAGGATTGGTATTAATAGTCGATATTGAACTTTTTGCGCGCGAGCGACAAGATCGAGACGACTGCCGCCTCAGCATCTTCTCCTTCTGCAGACACTTCAATCTTAGCCCCTTTAGCAGCTGCCAACATCAAAATCCCGAGTAGAGACTTAGCATTGACCGTATAGCTCTGGTAGCAAAGGTGTACCTGCGCCTTAAAACGAGCAGCGCACTTGACGAGTTCTGTAGAGGGGCGCGTGTGCAACCCCTTCTCATTGACGACGGTAAAAGAGTCTTTGTGTTTTCGTTTCATAGGAGTAATTCAGAGAGCTCAGTGACTAATCGATCGAAGTAGCGCATCGCCGCCTCGACGGGTTCTTTCGTACGCATATCTACGCCCGCCATTTTTAAAACATCGAGAGGATACTGACTGCTTCCGGAAGAGAGAAAGGAGAGGTAGCGATCTCTAGCCTCTGGCCCCTCGTTCAGCACCCGTTCTACGAGCGCATGTGCCGCGCTAATCCCCGTCGCATATTGGTAGACGTAGAAATTGTAGTAGAAATGGGGAATCCGCGCCCACTCGATCTCAATTTCCGGGTCGATGACTAATTCAGGGCCGAAGTACTCGGTGTTTAGCTTGCGGTACTCTTGCTTGAGAAGAGCGGGAGTGATGGGAATCCCCTGCTCCGCCCACTCATGTAGCTTCAGCTCGAATTCAGCGAACATCGTCTGTCGAATGAGCGTCGCACGCATGTCCTCTAGCTTTTGATTGATGAGAAAGGCTTTTTCCTCCTTATTCGTCGACTGTTGGAGAAAGTGGTGCAAAAGGAGCTCTTCGTTGAATGTCGAAGCGACCTCAGCTACGAAGATCGAGTACTGGGAGTAGTGATAGGGCTGATGCGTACGGCTTAAAAGCGAATGCATGCTGTGCCCTGCTTCGTGGGTCAACGTCATCATATCGTTGAAGGTCCCGTGGTAATTCATCAGGATGTAGGGCATGCTGTCGTAACAGCCACTCGAATAAGCCCCTGAGCGTTTTCTCGCATTTTCATACCGATCTACCCAGCGATCCACCGTCAGTCCTTGTTGAAGAGCATTTTGATACCCCTCTCCGAGGACAGAAAGGGAAACGAGAATCTCCTGAACAGCCTCGTCAAACTCCTTTTCCATCTTCACATCTTTGAGAAGAGGGACTTGAAGATCGTAAAAGTGTAGAGCATCGACGCCGAGCACTTTTTTACGCAAGGCGATGTAGCGATGCAAAGAGGGTAACCATTCGCGCACGGCTGCGATCAGAGAGCGATAGACAGAAGTCTCGACTTGATTGGGGAAGAGGGCCGCCTCCACACAAGAACCATAATGACGGGCGCGCATCTCGAGCACATGCCGCTGCACCTGACCGTTTAGTAACTCACAAAGGGTGTTTTCAAAGCTCGAGAACTGGCGGTGCAGGTTCTTAAAAGCCCCTTCTCTCAACTTGCGGTCTTGATCGCGCATATAGAGTAAGTACTTGCCATGCGTGAGCTCTCGCATCTTCCCTTGAGAATCCTCGACAGGAGGGAATTTGAGATCGGCGTTGTTAAGCGCACCGAATGCCTGAGAAGCTGTCTCGAGGGCCTTCCCACTCATCGCGAGTAACTCCTCTTGCTCCGCTGAGAGCGTATGCGCTTTTAACCGGACAATTTTTTCGAGATAAAACGCATACTCAGAGAGAGCCTCTGAAGAGAGTAGAGATTTTAACACATCTTCTGGCAAGCGTAAGAGCTCTGGCTCCATCCAAGCCGTCTCTTGTCGGAAGGCATAGAGCAAAGAGACGATGCGCGCATAAGCCTGTTTTGCCGTCTCCTCCGCTACATCTTCATCATGGCGCAAGTGTGCATAGGTGTATAACTTGGATAGCTGCCGGTCGATGTCGAGACAAAGCGCGATGAGATCCTTTAAATTTTCAGGCCGCTCCTTCCAGGTCTCCCTAAATGGAGTTAATTCGGGCCAATGTGGAGTCTGACCTTCTCTTCCCCATAAGGAAAGTTCCCCTTCCCATTCTCCCCAAGAAGGATAGAGGGCTTCGACATTCCAGTGGTACTCCTTGGCAGTGAGTGCTCTCTCTTGTGTCTTCTGCATTTCGGTGGCAATAGCTTCCATAAAAAAATTTTTACTCCCCATTAATTCTTGGGGCAGTATCTCTTTTTCTTAATCTTTCGTCAACCGAGAACCTACTCTCAGTAAAGAGTTTCAGTCATTTCCTCTCTTCTCTGTGGTTTCCCCTCATCTGTGGTAAATTTTTTTTCACCACAGATGAGGGGAAACCACAGAGAAGAGAGGAATTCTCTAAAAAATCCAACTTAGCAATTCGGCACTCTTTCTGCTAAATCCTCAGTTGCCTAAAAATTCCCTTTCGCTTATAATGCGAGCCGAAGAACCTGTCCCATTGAAATTTTTCGTCGATTTTCGGGATTATTTTGGCCAATTTTCGTTTCAAATTCGGGGGGTCATATACGCAATGGATATTACCCCCCGAATTTGAAACGAAAATTGGCCCAAAAGAACCCGAAAATCGACTGAAACTTTTCACTGGGATAGGTTCAAACCATAAGGAGGTCAATATGACACAAGAGACAGCTAAGAAAATGACAGTGAAGCCCTTAGGTAACCGGGTCCTCGTTCAACGCGTCGCTAAGGAAGAAAAATTAAAAGGGGGCATTATCCTCCCAGACTCAGCGAAGAAAAAACCAGAAACAGCACAAGTCATCGCCATCGGAACCGGATCCACCACCGAAGAGGGCAAACAGATTCCCATCCCCGTTCAAGTGGGCGACACAGTTTTAATGGATAAGTACGGTGGGCAAGAAGTGACGATTGACGATGAAGAGTTCGTCATCTTGCGCGCAGAAGACATCATCGCAATCATCAACTAAGGAGTCAATACGTTATGGCAGCAAAGGATATCAAATTTAAAGAGGATGCACGCCAAAAAATCCTCAAGGGCGTACGCACTCTAGCCTCCGCCGTTAAAGTCACCTTAGGTCCCAAAGGGCGAAATGTCATCATCGACAAGTCATACGGAGCCCCGCTCATCACAAAAGACGGCGTCACTGTTGCTAAAGAAATCGAGCTCGAAGACAAGCATGAGAACATGGGCGCGCAGATGGTGAAAGAAGTCGCCAGCAAGACTGCAGACAAAGCGGGCGATGGAACGACGACAGCGACCGTACTCGCAGAAGCGATCTACAGCGAAGGCTTGCGCATCGTCGCCGCCGGCGGAAACCCGATGGAACTGAAAAAAGGGATCGACAAGGGCGTTCAGACGATCACAGCTGAGCTCAAAAGTTTAAGCAAACCGATCCAAGACCGCAAAGAGATCGCGCAAGTCGCGACGATTTCAGCCAATGGCGATGCGGAGATCGGCGAGATCATCGCAAAGGCGATGGAACAGGTAGGTCGAGATGGGACTATTACCGTCGAAGAGGGCAAGGGATTTGAGACGATCCTCGATGTCGTCGAAGGGATGAGTTTCGATCGCGGCTACTCTTCTGCTTACTTCATGACTGATACAGAAACTCAAGAGTGTATCCTCGAAGATGCCTTCATCCTCATCTACGAGAAAAAAATCGCCTCCATCAAGGAATTCCTCCCTATCCTCAAAGCTGTAGCAGAGACGGGAAGACCTCTTTTGATCTTGGCAGAAGATGTAGAGGGAGAAGCTCTCGCGACTCTCGTGGTCAACCGGTTGAGAGCTGGCCTCAAAGTCTGCTCTGTCAAGGCCCCTGGCTTTGGAGATCGACGCAAAGCGACGCTCCAAGACATCGCGATCCTCACAGGAGGAGAGCTGATCAGTGAAGAGCTCGGCCTCAAACTCGAAAACGTGACGATTGAAATGCTCGGCAGGATCAAAAAAGCTGTCATCGGAAAAGAAGAGACAACACTAGTTGAAGGGGCTGGAGACAAAAAAGCGATCGCAGAACGCATCGCCCTCATCCGCCGTCAAATCGAAGAGTCTACCTCTGACTACGATCGGGAAAAACTCCAAGAGCGCCTCGCAAAACTCACTGGCGGCGTCGGAGTGATCCACGTCGGTGCAGCGACAGAAGTCGAAATGAAAGAGAAAAAAGATCGAGTAGATGATGCGGTGCACGCGACAAAGGCAGCGATCGAAGAGGGAATCCTCCCCGGTGGAGGCGTCGCTCTCATCCGCTGTATCCCCGCTCTCGAGCGCTTGAGAGAAACTCTCAATAACGATGAAAAAGTCGCTATCGATATCCTCATCCGCGCCATCTGCTGGCCTCTACGCCAAATCGCAGAAAATGCCGGTAAAGAAGGCTCTATCATCGTCCAAAAGGTCGCTTCCCTAAATACCTATGAAGGATGGGATGCCCTGCTAGACAGATACGGCAATATGCTCGAAATGGGAATCCTCGATCCGACCAAGGTGACAAGGCTCTCCATCGAGCTCTCTGCATCGATCGCAGCGCTGCTCTTAACGACAGAGGCGATCATTACAGACGAAGCCGATCCCAAAAGTCCTGCTCCCGCTATGACAGGAGCTGACTACTAAGCTCTGAATTCACTCGAGTTCATAAAAGGCGCTTTGTAAAAAAGCGCCTTTTTTATTGCCCATAAAACCACACTTTAATTATACCAAACGACAAACCAGGATTGCTATGCGGACATTTTTCTCCACACTCATAGGGATGGTCGTCATTGCCCTCGTCGCCGCAGGCATCATCGGCTTCATCTTCTGGTCGCGCGTCCCCGATCTCCTCTCTAACGACCTCTCTAAAAAACTCAAAGTCGCCGTCCACATCGATGACGTCCTCCTCGGATGGAATAAGATTAAAGTGGAAAAAGTGGAAATCGGCAACCCCCCTCAATCCACCCTTTCAAAAGCATTCGCCTGCAACAGCATCCATATCGACGCCCCCTTTACCCGTTATCTGGATAAAAAAGTCGTAATCGACGAGATCGAAATTCAAGACATCTACCTCGGCTTAGAATTCGACTCCCCGACCGGTACGAAAGGCAACTGGACAGAAATCATGAAAAATCTCCAGTCTCCAGCCTCCAAAAAGACCAAAGAAAACAAGCCACCCTCACCCGCCCCTGCTCGCAGCGTCCTCATCCACAACCTCATCCTTAAAAACATTAATGTCGACGTCCTCTACCGCAAAGATGGAGGCAAAGTCAAACACCTTCCCCCCATCGACCAGATCGTACTGACAGAAATCAGTAGCGAAGGGGGCTTACCCATAGACCAGATCATGAACTCCGTACTCGGTAAAATGCTCAAATCGGTCTTCGAAAAAGAAAACCTCAAGAATATGCTCCAAGACCTCTTGCAACAGCAAAACGGCTTACAAAAGTACATCGAGCCGTTCAAGGGCTTCTTCAACAAGGAGTTTCACTTAGAAGAATCAGACGAAATGCTGGCACAATCGACAAAGTCGCAAGAATCGAACCCAGAAGCCGCTGGCTTTTCTGAGTAAATCTTAAAAACCACCTGGTAAGCGGGGTAGGTTGCAGCCGTCGATCCCTCTTTTGAAAACCGCTCCCGTCCGAAGTCATCGCTCTGAATCAGATCATAGTAGAGATTCTGCGGCGTCCCCAACCCCTTTTCTGAATCACTCGAGCGCGTGAGCTCGACCATATGCTCCGATTCGACAGAAAAATAGCGATACCCGTGTTTGCGACAGACAGTAGCTGCCGTCTGACGCGCGACACGCTTTAACTCTGAAGCAGAGAGCTTGTCATCTTTTTGGACGATGAGCACCCCATACTCAGCATCCCCCATCGGATATTGCACGATGAACACCTCAGAGAGATCTGGAGGAGATTTCGAACAAGCAAAAAAGCAACAAAACAGAACAAATAAATAAACTAATCTCATAACAACATAATAAACACAAAACAAAATTAAAAACAAATGCGATATTAAAAAAAGCTGTTGAGCTAGATCTCACAGATGTGGTAATCTCCGCTTAAAACTTCGAAGCAAAGCGCTATATGCAGAAAAAGATCTCCCTGTTCTCCCTCGTCCTCCTCATCGTCGCAGCGATCGACAGCATCCGCAACCTCCCCTCTTCTGCTCTCTTCGGCCCGGCTCTGATTTTCTTCTTCCTCTTTTCTGCGGTCATCTTTCTGATCCCCACATCTCTTGTCGCAGCGGAGCTCTCCGCCCTTTTCCCTGAAAAGGGAGGCGTTTACCACTGGGTGCGCATGGCATTTGGAGAAAAGATGGCGATGCTCGCGATCTGGCTCCAGTGGATCAACACGATGGTCTGGTATCCTGCCATGCTCTCCTTTATCGCAGGAACCACCGCTTACCTGATCCGTCCCGAGCTCGCAGCCGATCCCAAATACCTCATCACCGTCATCCTCATCGTCTTTTGGACGCTTACCTTCATCAACCTATTCGGAGTTCACGTTTCGACGAAGATCAATAACTTCTGCGTCACGATAGGGATGATCCTCCCGATGGTGCTCTTGATCGTTTTAGGCGGCGTTTGGGTCTTTTCCGGCCAACCCCTCCAAATCGAAATCTCCACAGCGACAGTGATCCCCAGACTAGAGCACTCGAGTAGTTGGATCTCCCTCGTCGCGATCATGGCCTCCTTCCTAGGGATGGAACTCTCAGGTGTTCATGTCAATGATATCAAAAACCCTCAGCGCAACTTCCCGAAAGCCATCTTCTATTCCTGCCTCTTCATCCTCGTCACGATGCTGCTAGGATCCCTCTCGATCGCCTTCGTCCTCCCTGCCAATGCGATCAACCTAGTTGCCGGCGTCATGCAAGTGTTCGACAACTTCTTCACCGTCTTTCACTTAAACGGCTGCACCCCGATTCTCGCCCTTCTCATCGTCATCGGCAGCATCGGCGGGATGATCAACTGGCTCATCTCTCCTGCAAAAGGGCTTTTACACGCGACAGAATTCGGCTACATCCCCCCCTTCTTTTCCAAAAAAAATCGCCACGGCGTCGCTTCGCGCATCCTGATCACCCAAGCCCTGCTCGTCAGCCTCTTCTGCATGGCCTTCCTCTTCCTGCCGAGCATCAATAGCTTTTATTGGTTTCTCACAGCGCTCAGCACCGGCCTCTACATGTGGATGTACGTCCTCATGTTCTTAGCCGCGATCCGCCTGCACTACAAATACGCTCGCCCCTCAACTGCATTCAAAATCCCCGGCAAACACATCGGCATGTGGACCACCTGCCTGCTCGGGCTCTTCGGCTGCCTGCTGACCCTCGTCATCGGATTCTTCCCCCCCGATAACATCCAAATTGAATCGGTTAAGAAATACGCCCTGCTCATCGGCGGCGGCAACCTGCTGATGATCTCCCCCATCTTCTTGTTCTTCCTGTATAAGCGCCGCAAGCGCAGGGCGCAGCCCTAAAACCCCTAATCGCCCATTTGCTTACGAGATGAGTCTTGGAAGGGAATTTTTTATTTGCATACCAAGATTAAACAAAACAATAATTTCACAAACTTAATTTTTAATTATAAATAGAACTAAACAATCATTGTAAACAAACAAAAATCAGTCTATATTAATTGTTAAAACAACCAAGGAGTGTTTATGTCGAGTAGTGTTTCAGTATCCGCTGCCCCCTCTATCAATTTTGACGATTATACTATGAGCCCAGACAATACAATTACAGACATGCGTCGGGGTGGAAGATTTGATATCATGCAAATCTTAACATATACAGACGGCACTGAGTGGGTGTTTTTGGATAACAAGCCTACAGAACGTTTTTGTGGTTTCTTATATTTACAAAACGCCTTGAATGAAATGGGTTTGACCAAACTCCGCGCGGCAGAGAACAAAATGGCCCTAAACGGAAGACAAATCATTTATTTATCTCAATATTGTGGTGAAACAAGGCCGGGCTTTACCGGAGGCTCAGGACCGATCGACAAGGAGACATTCCATGAGCTCTCTGTTCTCGACAACGAGATTGGATTTACAGATACGGCAGGAATGGCAAATTTACGGAAAAAGGAAGATGCGATCTACGTATTTGACACAGAAAAAACGAGTTTTGCCAGCACTGTACGCGATAAAATAGACGCCTTCAGGCCCTTACACGATCAGATCCGAGCATCATTAGAAGCGCGTTTAGTCTAAGTCTGTCTTGCCCTAAATGGAATCAGTAAAAAACGTAACAGAAAAACCCACTAAATATAACTGGGTTTCTCTGTTACATTTTCTAATCAGCAAAAATCTGAAACTTCATCAGCATTGTTCCTTATTTTTCAAGCCAATCGCTCAATCTCTTTTCTCAAACAGTTAGCCCAAAATTCTTCAAGATCTCTCTCTTCGGGGTCGACCGTGCGGTGCGTATGCAATAGGCGCTCGAGGAGCTCTATTCTCAGCTCTACCTCGATGTTCCTAAGAAGAAAATGCAAGCTGTGGAGATGGCCCACTACCTGCTGGTAGGCGAACTTATCGACCAGCTCTTCGCTTCCAAGCGGTGTCAGGGGATCGGCCCCATTTTCCAGCAAGAAACGCACCAGTTCCTCAGCTTCATCGCCTGGAGCTTCAAAAGCGAAGAAGAGGGGAAACCTTCCCCATTTGTCAGGTTGGTTGACATCTGCTCCCATTTCGATCAGTCGATTGAGTGCTTCTACTTTGTGCTCGATCTGAAAAGAGAGTGTCTTACACAGTAATCCCTGTAAAGTTGCCTGTTTTCTGTTATCTGGAACGAAGGAAAACATGAGTTCCAGATAGTCAAGCCGGTTTTTATAAATAATCACTGTAACGGATGCATCGCCATCTCTCTTTATAGATTAGAAATGCCTCTATTTTAAATTGATTAACAAAAAAAACAAACAGATTACTCGTATACCATTAAGGTAATGCTAAATTTTTTATATTATGAACGAAATTCTCTCCTGGTATACCATACCTTAAAAACTTCACACATAAGGAGATCAGGCTATGTCTTCCACAGAAACCCCTCTTCCTCCCCTGCAAGAGGGAAATGACCTTTTGCTCATCAAGATCGCCAACGCGATCCGACATCTGACCATGGATGCTGTGGAGCTGGCGGGCTCGGGACATCCGGGGCTTCCGATGGGATGTGCGGAGATCGGGGCTTATCTCTTTGGAGAATTCTTGCGATTCGACCCCACTCACCCTACATGGCCGCTCAGGGACCGCTTGATCCTCTCTGCGGGACATGGGTCTCTTTGGCTCTACAGCTGCCTGCACATGGCAGGGTTCCCTCTTTCGATCGAGGATCTCAAACAGTTTAGAAAGATCGATTCTAAAACGCCGAGCCACCCCGACTTGACCAAGACGGAAGGGGTTGAAGCGACAACCGGTGTCGATGGGCAAGGGGTAGGTTTTGCGGTAGGACAAGCGCTGGCGCTTAAAATTGCATCGATCGATGCCAAAGTCGTGGTCTTAGCGGGCGATGGCGACTTGATGGAAGGCGTTGCGATCGAGGCTTGCTCCCTTGCAGGACACTTTTGCCTCGACAATCTCCTCCTCATTTATGACAGCAACAAAACCACTTTGGATGGCTACGTACAAGAGAGTTTTTCTGAGGACATCGCCCTGCGCTTTCAGTCACAAGGATGGGATGTCATCTCGATCGATGGCCATGCGCTCGATCAGATCCGATCTACCCTCTCCCCTCTCCGAGAAAAACAGACAAAACCCACCCTGATTATCGCCCACACGCAAATCGGTCGCGGCGCTCCCTATAAAGCAGGGACACCCGCAGCCCACGGTCGACCTTTAGGAGCGAACGAAATCGCCCTCGCTAAAAATTCCCTCGGTCTCCCCGATGTCCCCTTTTATGTCGCCCCTGAGATCTATGCGTTTTTCCAACAAAGAACTCAATCTGGCTACGCAGCATCTTCCATTCCCCTTCCCGCTGATCTCGAGCCTCTGTTGCAGAGCATTTCCATCCCCTCTCCTACCGCAGGCAGATGGGCCTCGCACGCTGTACTACAAGTCTTGAGCCGACACGTGCCACAACTCATCGGTGGCTCTGCTGATCTCTCCTCTTCTGACGGAACCTATCTAGAAGATCACGGTGCGATTCAGAGGGGGCACTTTGAGGGACGCAACATCAAATACGGCGTCAGAGAGTTCGGAATGGGCTGTATCGCAGCGGGAATGGCGCAGACGGGACTCGTGATCCCTTTTGTGGGAACCTTTCTCGGCTTCGTCGATTACATGCGCAGTGCCATTCGGATGACGAGCTTAATGAGGCTCAAAGTGGTCTACCAACTCACACACGATTCGATCTTCATCGGTCCCGATGGCCCCACACATCAGCCCATCGAACAAATCGCCTCCCTCCGCACCATCCCAGGACTTTTGGTCCTGCGCCCTGCCGATGCGCATGAAGTAAAAATGTCCTGGCTCGCCGCTCTTTCCCATGAAGGGCCGACGGCCATCGTCCTCTCGCGACAACCGCTGGGAGAATTGTCCTTTCGACCCTACGCGGAAGGCGTCGGGCGCGGTGCTTACATTTTGCACAAAGAGATCGGCAACACAGTCGATTACCTCCTTCTAGCCACGGGATCAGAGGTCCACCTGGCACTCGCAGTCGCAGAGGAATTAGGCCCCACCGCCCGCGTCGTCTCAATGCCCTCTTGGGAGCTGTTCGAAAGACAACCCCCTTCTTATAAGCGGGAGATTTTGAAAGGAAAACGAAAGATCAGCATCGAAGCGGGAATCGATCAAGGCTGGCACAAATACATCGGAGCCGACGGCATTGCCATTGCACTCTCTTGGTTTGGAGAATCGGGCTCAGCATCCGATCTCGCCGAACGGTTTGGCTACACCAAAGAAGCCATCCTGCGTAAAATTGCTGAAAAAGAGCTCGAATCCACTATTTGAGATTTTGGGATTTAAAATAAACTTCACCCATTGATTTTACTAACTAAATTTAGTAAGATGGGATTGTATCGATTGGGGTGCATAGTGCCGATTAGCGGGAAAGATATGCGTAAGCTCTTCTATGACAAGGGCTAGGAACTTGAGCCTGGTGGTCCACTGGAAGCTTGTAAAAGGGAATAAAACAGTGACTATACCTAATCACAAAGAGCTGAGAAAAGGTACGGAGCACAGTTTAAGAAAAGCTCTAAATCAGGATTAGAGGAGGGATTATGAGGTATCATTTCAAGGTACATAAAGAGGGTAATGGTTTTTGGGCGGAGTGTCTAGAATTAGAGGGGTGCATTACCCAAGGCGATTCTATGGAAGAGCTAAATGAAATGATGCAAGATGCTCTCAACCTATATATTTCAGAACCAGAAAATTCAACGCGTCTTGCTAATCTTCCAGATGATTCGATAAGAAAATCAAAAAACATTGTGGCAGTGTCTGTAGATTCTGAGATTGCCTTTTCCTTTCTCGTACGATACCACCGAATTAAACATGGAATGACACAGCATCAAGTTGCCAGGAAGCTTGGTTTTGATAATATCAATAGCTATCAGCGCTTGGAAAGGAAGAAGTGCAATCCAAATCTGAAAACTCTATCCAAGATCAAGGCGCTTTTCCCTGAGTTTTCTTTAGATTTTGCTGTTATCTGAAATAAGGATCTCCCGTTGGATATAAAAAGCTCAGGAGATTACTGGCAGTGAACACTAAGAACTCCGTTTTTCATTTTGCACCGGCTGAATCTTCTCAAAGATCTCTCATCCATCGCTGGTTAGAGCAAGACTACATCGGAAAATGGATCCATGGCGTGGGGCTGCAAAACACGCTAAACGGATTGGAACGGTTTTTTCAGGGAGCGTCCGATACGACTTATTGGGTGGGCTATTATGAAAAGGTGCCCTTTGCTTTTTTGATCACGGCTCCTGTAGAGAATGATGCGATTGCTTTGGATCTATTCATTTGCGATCCCACTTATTTGGGGAAGGGGCTCGCCGTCCCCATGATTCACGCATTTTTGACCAGCCAGTTTTCCCATGTAACGAGAGCTCTTATAGACCCTGAAGCGACCAATGCCAGAGCCCTTCACGTCTTCCAAAAGGCAGGCTTTAAAATCATCGGAGAATTCATCGCGAGCTGGCACCCTGTGCCGCACTATCAGATGGAGCTTTATATGAAGGACCTGAGTGATTAGGTATTGCGCGAGAGCCCGAATACCCTCTCGAAGCAAGTGTCCTCGTCTGTCATCAAATCCATCTTTAGGGCATCTTCGGGAGTCACCCAGGTGTAGCCTTTGTGTTCCTTGAAGTCAATTTTCACACTTCCTGGATCGATAATGGGATCGAGATAGCGAACCATATGGTATTCGAAATGGAAATTCGGGACCTTGATGTAGACCTTATTGATATAGTGGATCTTTTCCTCATCTAAACGAAAGCCTGTCTCTTCATACACTTCACGAACGATCGCACTGATGAGCGGCTCGTTCTTATTGAGCTTACCGCCCGGAATGCCCCAACGATTTCCCTCTGACTTAGAATCTTGTCGGTGCAAGAGGAGGACCTTGTCCTCATAGTGTAAAAAGCAGCCGGCGACGGCTGCCGCTTTGGGATCGAAATCATCCGGCTTTTCGAAATAGACTCCTGACACAATGACTCCATGGGCAAAGTTTTTATCGCGAGATAGTTTAGCAATTTCTGCTCTTTTTTGAGGACTAGTATTATTTTCTCGCTTCTAGCTCGAGGCGAGTAACGCTGAAGTTCACCTGCCCTTTGTCATCGACAGGGAGGATCTGCAAGTATCGATCGACTAGCTCTCTGAGAAAGGACTCCTTTAACTCAGGAGGGAGCGGTCTTAGGTAAGGAAACCACTGTTTTAAAAATCCCTCGAACACAGCGCGTGAAGGGAACTTTTCATGCTTGGTCGCTGTATCGAGTCGATCCACGGTAAAGTGGGCCTTTACGACTAATTCTCGGTATTCTTGGGGCTGGTAAAATTTCCAGGGAGGGGAAAATGCGGCGAAGTGGGTTTTCCACTTATCCGATGAGATGACTTTATGTAAAGCCTGTTCCATAGGGGCTGGAAGTGCTACCGGCATTTGGATGCACAACCTGCCTCCTGGTTTTAGAGCTTTTGCAAATCCTTCTAGGGCGCGCTGCTGCTCCAATACCCATTGCATCACGGTGAATGAAGTGATGAGATCGAACTGTTCTTGAAAATCGAGGTGTGCCGCGTCCTGAACAGAAAATGCGAGATTCGGACAGTCGGAAAATGCCTCCTGGGCAAAATGGATCATGGAAGAAGAGATGTCGATGCCGACGACCCTTCCCTTAGGAACCGCTCGAGCGAGAGCTGCAGTGATCTTTCCATCGCCACACCCGACATCTAAAATCGAAGAGGCATTTTTTAGAGGGATTCCACAGAGAAAATCCTCCGCAGAAGATTTCTGAGACTCTGAGTGTTTTGCGTACTCATCCCCTTTCCAAGGATCTTTGGTCTCTTCTGCCATAAGCGAAGAAACAGCTGCTGTGCAAACCAGTATTCCTCTGTAAAAACTGCGCATCGTCACCCCCTTGGGTATATATACAGATTTTGATTGAAACTTAACGATGTGCACTATACATTTTCCTTCTTATTTTTTGGATTAAAAACCATGTCTTCTGTCTCTGCTTTTCCCCCTTTTGTCGAGGGGACCCTTTGCTCCCATATCGATACCCTTTACGATCCAGGCTCCTTTGAATATCCCCTTCCTCGTTCCGTCTTGGACACCTATCTCGATGGGAGGGCATTGGACCATGAGGAGAGTTATTCAGCAGAGGAAAAGATTTGTCTCGAGCAAGACATCGATGGTCTGTATCAAGCGATTCTCAATAAAAACCCGCTCAAAGAGCGGAAGATTACCATAACGGCAGGAGTACCCGGCTCTGGAAATACGACGCTCTTGCGAGAAGATCTAGCTAGACAAAGCGCTTTGCTAAATAGAGATATCGCCTATGTAGATCCCAATGACGTCTATCTTGGAATGATGTGGCAGACCTACCAAGAGGAACTACGGCAAGCGCTCAGCACCCTCAAGCGCTCGGGGTATAATTCCCAAGATGAAAAGAGAGTGGCTGAGGATGCGATCCGCCGGGATCTTTGTAGCAAATGGAAACCTGGATCCATGGCAACTAGAGAGCTCGTTTTGGCTCATTTGATCCGCGGAGGGTATGCGCTCTATTTTGAACCTACTCCGCCCAGTCCTACGGCGCCTACATTTTTCGAATTCCTCAAAAGCCGAGGATACCACATCCGGCTGCTCCATCTGACGACTCCCGATATACTGCGCCCGGTCAGGAATTGCGAACCTGACCGGGCGCAGTATAAGTCCTTTGTCCAAACGACAAGCGATGGCAGCTGCGACAAAAAAGACACCTATCTGAAATATGCCGACGAAGTCGAGTTTTATTACCGAGCCGCGTGGGATAAAGGTGCACAACTGGCAGCGATTTGGACCAAGACTATTTATGAAGAGCGAGACTCTAATTTAATATGCAAATGGAGCGAGCATGAACTCCGAGTCGTCGATTCTGATGCTTATAAAAATATGCGACAGCTACACGATGCAATGAGCGAGCCCTGGGAGATTCTAGATCCAGCGTTCTCAGAAAACGACAATACGATCACAACGCATACTCTGCCGACATACGAGCCATCAGCATGTATTTCTCTTTACACTCATCCCATTTTGAACAATCTCAATCCCCTTGAGTGGAAACATATCTCTGTGAATCTAGATAGGATCGATGCTTTGACGCTAAAATGGGTAGAAGATGATTCCTTAAAAGCTGCAGATTGGTCAGAAATTCTCCCTAACGGATTGGAAATGAGGGAGCGCGTCGAGTATATTATGGGACTGATCTGCATCGATTTTTGTCACTGGGACTTCAAAGAGGACCCGAGTGGGAGCGGTATCCGCCATTTTTATAGCACGGATGATTTAGGGATGAGAGTCAGAGGTTCCGCCGCGATGACAGCTCTTGCCAAAAAGGCCTATGCCCAAGGTGAGAAAATTTTCGATGCGGCCTTCATGGCAGGTGCCACTGTTGAGGATCTCCGTCCCTACTTTATGGGTGTTGATGATGAAGCAAATCAGATGGAGATTCCCTTATTAATCGAGCGCATTCACGTTCTAAATGAAGTGGGAACCATTCTCCTCGATCAGTGGGGAGGCTCTTTTTACAATGTCCTTTATACAGCACAAACAAGAGCCTTTAACGAAGGGAATGGGTTTGTCGAACTTCTCGTCAGAGACTTTCCGAGGTTTCGAGATGAATCTATCTACAAGCATAAAAGGATCAAAATTTACAAACTGGCCCAACTCTCTGTGATGGCCCTACAAAGTGCTCTTGCACGATGCAGTGATTTCCCCTCCTTTACCGATTGCGATACATTGACACTCTGTCCTGATTACCAGTTGCCCAGAAGCCTCCGCGCTTTGGGAATATTAGAGTATAGCCCAGAGCTAATGACGCTTATCGATCAAGGAAAATTAATTCAGCCTGGTTCTTCTTTTGAAGTCGAGTTGAGAATGGCGACTTTATTTGCCGGGCAGCAGTTGAAAAACACCATCAATGCACGCCTCACAGAAAAAGGTCTTCCCCCCATCACAGCCCAAAAGCTCGATTTTACGCTTTGGAGCCATGGACGAGAGCTAAACAGCAACTTTAGCAAACACCATTTAACACGCACGATTATGTATTGAGACTGACCAAAAAAATCTAGAAAAAATCCATCTTTTCAGCTTAGAGTGAGAACCGAGTGTCGGAAAGGAGCCTGTTGATGAGTATACCCAAGAAGATCTGGATTGCGATTGGTCTCTTGATTCCACAGCTCTCTTTTAGCGCTTGTGGCGACGAGATTCCGGTGGGGACTTCTGGCCGAGTAGAGCGCACGGGATGGGGTGTAACGGGAGAGCTCCTCTATTGGTATGCGCATGAGCAAGGGATCGGCTACACCAATCGGCCGGCGGATGTCCTGACGACTGATAACTTCACCAAGGGTTCCGTGGTCAGGCCCTCGTTTGAGTGGGAGCTCGGGTTCCGACTGGGCACGGGGTATATGCTGAAGGATTGCCAATGGACTTTTCAAGCTGATTGGACTTCTCTCAAGTCTCAAGCGGGTGGGCATAGGAAGGTCGATTCGGGAGCGCCTGAGTTCTTGGGGAGTTATCCCATTTGGTCCATGGGACCTGATACACTCGTCGGAGACTACATCTCTTCAGCCTCCGTGAAGTGGCATCTCTCTACCAACATCGTCGATCTATATGCGCAATACAATTACTCCTGTTTTCACGAGCGACTGACGCTGATGCCCTTTCTCGGGATACGCGGGGCCTTTTTGAATCAAAAACTAAAGGCTAAATACGCGGGGGGAACTTTCTTTACGGGGATCGATGTCAATACACTGCACAGCCACTACGCCTCTGGAGGGCCTCGCCTAGGGCTCACTGTAGATTGTTATTTGATCTATGGGTTGGGACTTTTTGGACAAGGAGCTGTGACTCCGCTTTTCGGAAGTATCCATGTGAGACAGAAAGAACAGTATTTGGGAAAGGAGCGTTTCCACCGCTCGAGAGAGGGCTACCATTTCGTCCTCTCGACTGATTATGCCGTCGGGCTGAAATGGCAACGCTTAGTCCTTCAGAAGCAATTGGGAGTGACTTTGAGCGCTGCTTGGGAAGGACAAGAGTTCTTCTATGCCAATAGTTTTTACCGAGGCTCACGTCATTTCTTTAGTGATACTCGGCATCTGTTTTTGCAAGGTGTAACATTTACTATCGCTTTGGATTTTTAGTATGATCTCGACTTTGTACATTTTTGGGAGTGTTTTGGTTGCAACCCTTAGCCTTTCGGCCAACCCGGCTCAGGTGATCATCCTCCCGACAGGGGAAGTAGACTCCTCGGGGAATCTGACGGCTCAAGGATTGGAGCGAGCTGGAGCATTGCCAGAATACATCTTTTCCACCTCGAATCTATCTCTGTTCGGATTACCGAGTGCGGTTTTTGCTGCGCGGCCAACCGCTTTGCCCAAAGACAGCACGCAAGCATGCTTGCAGACCCTCGGGCCGACAGCTCAATTCTTAGGGCTTCCCATCCATTCGGGCTATTCGAAGCTCCAATCGAATGCACTTGCCTCCTTCATCCTCAGCGACCCAAATTACACTGGTAAAAATGTCTTGATTTGCTGGCGACCCGATAGTATCCAGGCTCTCGCTTCTGCATTCGGGGTAGCCGCTCCTCCTACCTTCCCTCCAGGACAGTTTAATGTAGCCTGGGCCATTCAATTTGGTTCGAGCCCTTCCTTACAAGTATTGCCCCAAAATCTCTTAGCGAGCGACAGCATCACTTCATGTGGGTGTGGAACTGTGCCATATCCTTCGAATACAAGCTATGTAACCCCTGATCCAATCATCCAATCACCTCAAGTGTGGAACTTTGTCACTGAGCCTAATTTGAATCCGATGAAGATCGCAGTCAATGTCTCCAATCTAGGATTAGCACCTGGTTTAACCTTAGTTGCCCCTTACGGTTTTTCGACTGATGCGATGTATGGACAGTCGGGCACTCTGATCATGGATAGCTCTGGGAATCCGATTTATTTCCGTCCTTTGAGCAGCCCCAATTTGATGAATACCGATTTTCGGGTACAGACGTACAATGGAAATCCCGTACTGACTTTCTGGCAAGGCACCCTCGCCTCTCCGCCTGCTTATACGAATTTACCCGCTGCTTCCTCAGAACCGGGCTCTTGTTATTACATTCTCGATAACACCTATTCTGTGATTAAGACGGTATCTGCGCAAAATGGCTACACATCGGACATCCACGAATTTCTGATTACGCCGAATAATACCGCCCTCTTGTTGTCTACAAAGTCAGTCCCGCTGGACTTGACACCTTACGGAGGACCCTCAAATGGATTCGTTAACGATTTTGCGATCCAGGAGGTAGATCTCGCGACGAATGAACTCTTATTCTTCTGGTCGGCATTGGAACACATCCCCCTGACCGATTCCTTTGAACCCGCCTCTAGTGCGACCTCTAGTAGTAACATATGGGATGCGTACCACGTCAATTCTGTAGGCACTACGGATGATGTCAACGAAATCATTGCCTCTTCCCGCAACACGTGGACAGTGTATAGAATCAATAAACCGACGGGGAATATCGTCTGGCAACTCGGCGGCAAGCAAAGTGATTTTACGATTGAAAGCGGAGCAGCATTTTCCTGGCAACACGACGCCCGTTTTCTACCGACGAATGTCGTCAGCCTGTTCGATGACAACTGCTGCGAAAGCGAAACGGTGCCTCCAGGGACACCTCCCGCTCACGGACTCGTCTTGCAATTGGATTTAGTGAATATGATGGCGAGCTTATCGAAATCTTATTATCACGATCCCAATATTAACGTCGCTTCTCAGGGCAATGTCCAAACGCTACCGAACACCAATGTGTTTATCGGGTGGGGACAAATGCAATATTTCTCAGAATTTGCAGCAGCGGGAAACACAGAGGGTAACCCTTCTTTAAATCTGCTATATGACGCCTCATTTCCTTCTACTAATTACACCTACCGCGCCTACAAATTTGACTGGGTGGGCACGCCTTCTTGCCCCCCAACTCTTGCTGTCCTCCCCAATGGGGGACAAGCCACTGTTTACGCTTCGTGGAACGGTTCCACGGAAACTGCTTCTTGGCAAGTGTTTGCCGGGAGCGATCCTACAGCCCTTTCTCTCTTGGGAAGTGCGCCCAAATCGGGCTTCGAGACGGCGATCCCCTTGGCCAATACCGGCCCCTGCTTTCAAGTAAAGGCCCTCGATTCCACCAACACAGTCATCGGCGTATCGGATGTGCTACAGCTTTCCCATTAAAACTCTGCGAGCTCTTCTTTCAACTGCGCCACAAATTGCTTTTTTTGCTCTTCGCAGTATTCGTTGACCGATTCGTTCCAGATCGCAATGAGGGTATTGACACGGGACACAAAAACTCCCACGCCTCTCTCCGGAGAGTGCATAAAATCGGAGAGAATCGCTGCAGAGCTTAAGTTCTCTTCATCGATAGCGCGCAGGCAATGCAGGGCTTCCTCTCGGTAAGAAGTGAAGATTTCTGACTCGCCACTGAAACAAGAGACCAGAATTTCCAACTCGTTGCGTACAGCATTCACCCATACCCACTGCTCGTCTTGAGGCAAAGCGGCTACCCGCTGCCATCCTGCGATTGGCTTGAGAAGCGGTGGAAAACCGCCTGATTGCAAACCACCTACTTTTAAAAGAACCTCTGTTAAAGAACCTCCGAGCTGATTGCATCGTTCATTTACAAGTCGATGGAGCTGCAACACCGAAATCCCTAAAACTTCATAATCCTCTTGACAGTGAAAACCAAGCTCAGGAATCGATGCCCAAGGCGTCATCCATATAAAACCTACCCATTCAGACAAATCAAATAGCATATCTTCTTTCTGCATCGCAGTAGGGAAAGGTCCATTACCGCATAAATCTTCCATTAATTGTTCATTAGAACTCTGTACATCCCGATTCCAAGTCCGTTCACACTGTGCCCACAATAAATCAGTGATTTCAGGATCTAGATCTTGGATGAGTTGTGTGTCGATCTTCTCTCTGCAGTGGATTGCATCCAAAAAAAGATTAAAATAGAGAAACGTTTTCAAGCGTGCAATGCCTGTCAAACAAATGTCTGGTTTGCCGTGATGCATTTGACAGAGGTCCGCTAAAAATTCCCATGCTCTTTCTGAAAGTTGATCTTGCAAAGAGATCACATCAAATTTCTTACCTAGTTTCCAAGCGGCAGAGATTTGCTCGATTATTTTCAAGTTCGAATCGATTTCCCCGGGTAGCATTTTAATGGTACGCGACCCCATCAGATCAATGTCTTTCAGCATCCCTTTAGATCTATCATAGAAACACACACTCCTAAAAGGGGGTCTCTGTATATTAAAAGAGGTGATGCAGTCATAGATGGGCTGGGGGGATTGAAAATTTGGACACCGTTTTGGATCTTTGAAAATACGGGTAATCCTTAATTGGACCGGATCGACCATGTGGAGGTATCCATAGGACCTACGCCCATCTTGAGCCTCTAGGTGAATAAAGATCCCTCCTACACTTTGCTGATCGCCTTCATAATCCTTCCACTTTATCCCTTTAGGCAAAGCTCTTTTTTTAGATCGACCATCGACGAGATTTGTAACCTTCAATTCACTCATTTGAGGGATTTTCGTCATATCCTCTATATCTTTGATATTCTTCTCTGAAAGTACTATCAGAAGATCTTCCTGAATACAAAAATTGGTGATATTTTCGAGTGACTCATATAGATCGTAGTGCCCTGGTAAGGATTGACTTGCTCTTAAGAGCTCGCCTTTGGATGAAGCTATCCATAAAGTAGTGTTGTGAAAATCAAAGGACTGCGTTTCCAGAGGACACTTATAAGAGAGTACCGGACGTCTCGATGCGATTTCCCATTTTTGCACGACACCATGTGACAAATCATTCGGCTTCTTAAGCACGTATACTTCAGGTGAATCTTTCGATCCACACAGACGAAATTGCTCACAACAATCGATCTCGAAGTGAAGACCCATCTTTCTGAGATCCCAAACCTTCAGTACCCCCTTTTCACAGTGGCTATAGAGGTAGGGAAATCGAATTGTCAGTCGATCGATCAGAGCCTCATGCGCTCCGAAGTCTTGCCAAATAGATCTATTTGACCGGAACGATAACTGACCGCCCTGTGTCGCATACTCAAAATCACCGTCTATCTTTACACAGTTAAAGTTTTTCCCTACAGACCAAAGATCTAACAGAACACACCGTCCCCATCGAATATTCTGAGGTATTGCAGCAACTCTACGAGTGAATAGCTTTTTAATTTGGAGCCAACGCGCTCGATCGGTTTCTTCTTCCTTTTCAATCTGCGCGCACAGCAAGGGATGCAGAGGACGAAATCGTTCCAAACTCCAAATAAAGGAGTCATGGGTAAGATGGTGATACCAGGCACTACTCGTGCGTGCCAGGCTCATTACATCGTCAACGGGCAAGTACTGACACACGATCTGCCACAAGGAATAGTGGTCGGGGTGCGGAGGTGGAGATTCTTCTATCGGAGTTAGAACAACGGGATAATCTGGACGCTCAGAAAAAGAAGTGTATTTAGTAACGCTCATTACATTCCAATGTTAAAATGTTTTAAAGATATAATATATTGTAATTTAAAAGAATAAATCAAATCAACTAAAACCCGCGTTTTAAATAATTATTACTACACATACCCTCAAGCTAAAGAGGAGACAGGACGGAGGGAAGAGCACCTCTAGGATAGGTTCAGGGCCTATAGTGGTGTTGTTGCGTAATTCATCAGGACCTAATCTAGCTCCCCATTATTCCATTCTGAATATATGCAATTTCACCACAGAGATGGAAAACCACAGAGAGGAAATTCATATTAAAAAATTTCCTCTCTGTGGTTTTCCATCTCTGTGGTGAAATTGAGCTATTTATGCAACAACGCCGCCTAGAGTTGTGCGAGCTCTTCTTTCAACTGCGCCACAAATTGCTTTTTTTGCTCTTCGCAGTATTCGTTAACCGATTCGTTCCAGATCGCAATGAGGGTATTGACGCGGGACACAAAAACTCCCACGCCCCTTTCCGGAGAGTGCATAAAGTCGGAGAGAATCGCTGCAGAGCTTAAGTTCTCTTCATCGATAGCGCGCAGGCAATGCAGGGCTTCCTCTCGGTAAGAAGTGAAGATTTCTGACTCGCCACTGAAACAAGAGACCAGAATTTCCAATTCGTTGCGTACAGCATTCACCCATACCCACTGCTCGTCTTGAGGCAAAGCGGCTACCCGCTGCCATCCTGCGATTGGCTTGAGAAGCGGTGGAAAACCGCCTGATTGCAAACCACCTATTCTCAAAATAGCCTGTTTTAAAAAGTCGTCTCCGAGCTCGCGTGATGACTCTGCATGATCATAGAGCTTCAACACCGAAATGCCTAAAACTTCATAATCCTCTTGAAAGTAAAAACCGAGCTCGGGAAGCGATGCCCAAGAATTCGTCCATGCGGACTTTAACCACCCGGACAAGTTAGACAACAGTTCCTCTTTCTGCATCCGGGTAGGGAAATCTCCATTACCGCATAAATCTTCCATTAATTGCTCAGTGGAAATCTGCATATGATGCTGATTCCAAGCGTTTTTACATTCTTCCCACAATACATCAGCGATATCTGGATCTAGATCTTTGATGAGTTGTGTGTCGATTTTCTCTCCGCAATGGATTGCATGCAAAAAAAGATTAAAATAGAGCAGCATTTTCAAACGTGCAATCCCTGTCAAACAAATCTCTTGTTTGCCGTGATACGTTTGACAGATATCTGCTAACATTTTCGACGCTGTTTCTGAAAGTTGATTTTGCAAAAAGCTCACATCAAATTTCTTACCCAGTTTCCAAGTAGCAGAGATTTGCTCGATTATTTTCAAATTGGAATCGATTTCAACTGGTAGCATGTCAATGGTACGCGTACCAAACAAATCGATCTCTTTCAGCATCCCTTCAGATTTATCATAGCAGCACAAACTCTTAAGGGTGATCCCCTGTATATTAAAAGAGGTGAGAGAGTCATAAAGAGTCTGAGGAGCTTCAAAATAGGGATACCGCTTGGAATTTTTGAAAATACGGATAATCGCTAATTGGACCGGATCGACCATGTATAGGTGTCCAGTACCATAGGGTCCACCCCCGCCTGGAATCTCTAGGTGAATAAAGATCCCTCCTACGCTTTGCTGATCGCCTGCATCATCCTTCCACTGGATCCCTGTGGGCAAACTTCTTTTTTCAGAGCGACCATCGATGAGATTTGTAACCTTGAGCTCACTTGCATTAGAGCCATTCGTTGGATCTTCTATATCTTTGATGTCCTCCTCCGAAAGCACTATCAAAAGATCGTCCTGAATACAAAAGCTGGTAATACTTTCGAATGATTCGTATCGATCGTAGTGCCCCAGGGAGGAGTGACTTGCTCTTAAGAGCTCGCCTTTGGACGAGGCTATCCATAAAGTAGTATTGTGAAAATCAAAGCACTGCGTTTCTAGAGGACACTTGTAAGAGAGTACCGGACGTCTCGATGCGATGTCCCATTTTTGCACGACACCATGTGGTAAATCATTCGGTTTCTTAAGCACGTAGGCTTCAGGCGAATTTTTCGATCCACATAGGCGAAATTGCTCACAACAATCGATCTCGACGTGAAGAACCATCTTTCTGAGATCCCAAATCTTCAGTACTCCCTGTTTACAGTGACTATAGAGGTAGGGAAAGCGAATGGTAAGTCGATCGATCAGAGCCTCGTGCTTTCCTAAGACTTGCCAATCAGCTCTATTTGACCGGAACAATACATGATCGCCCTGTGTCGCGTACTCAAAGTCATCGTCTACCTTTAGACAGCTAAAGTTTTTTCTTGCAGGCCAAAGCTCTAACAGAACACAATGTCCCCGTCGAATATTTTCAGGTATTGCGGCAATTGCACGAGTGAATACCTTTTTAACTTGGAGCCAACGCGCTCGATCGGTTTCTTCTTCTTTTTCAATCTGCTCACACAGCAAGGGATACAGTGGACGAAATCGTTCCAAACTCCAAACAAAGGAGTCATGGGTGAGATGGTAATACCAGGCGCAACTCGTCCGAGCCAAGCTCATTACACCTCTAACAGGCAGATGTTGGCATACGATCTGCCACAAGGCATAATCATCGGGACAGGGGGGTGGAGAGACCTCTATCGAGGGATAATCTGAATTTCCAGAAGAAGAAACACCTCTACTAACAGTCATAAACCACCATCAAATTAAAATCTTTTAAAAAGATAATATACTGTAGTTGAAAAGGATAGATAAAATCAATTAAAAACCATATTTAAAATAATTTTTAGACAATGTACCATCAAGCTAAAGAGGAGACAGGACCATGATCCAGTCATTTACCGATGAAGCGACAGAGGCAGTTTTCCATGGGATCCATACCCATGAAATCCGAAGAAAACTCCCTTCCGATTTGGTCAAAGCGGCAGAGAGAAAGCTCGATATTCTCAATTGCGCCGAGAGCCTCGAAAGCTTACACCTCATCCCCTCCATTGGCGCTAATGCCGTTCGGGACGCCCATGGAAAATACAGCATTCCCATCGATACAGAGTGGCGCCTGACCTTCCGTTGGAATAATGGCCCTGCTGATCTTCAACTCAAAAACTGGTGATTTATGCTGCCTAAAAGAAGAAAACCGACCCATCCCGGCCAAATCCTTCTGGAAGAATTTCTAAAACCCCTCGAGCTTTCCCCCAGACAATTCGCAGAAAAACTAGGTAGCCAGTGGACTGAGCTGAAAATCGAGTCCTTTATCCACGGACAAGAGAACCTCTCAGAAAAAGGGGCACAAGAATTCGCTGCCGAGCTCGGTACTACCTCCCAATTTTGGCAACACTTGCAAAGTCGCTACAACCAATGGGAAGAGATCCACCGGCAAAACGAAAAAGGCTCTCTTAAGCCCTGGAAAAAAGCTCAATAAGCTATACTGCGCCCGGTCAGGAATTGCGAATTTGAGCGCGTCAAAACCCCGGGATTCCACGATCGAAAAGGGGGCCTGTATTTCCTCAATACTGGCCCCCTTTTCGATCGTGGAATCCCGGGAGCTTTCACGTAGCTCAAATTCGCAATTCCTGACCGGGCGCAGTATAGTCAAACTCCTCTCTGTGGTTTCCCCTCTCTGTGGTAATGTCTTTTTTACCACAGAGAGGAGTGATCAAGAGGAATACTCTTTGAGGAGCGATTCGCACAAAATCCCCAACGTCAAGCCGAGATAGTTCCCACTATTGTTGTAATCTGAGAGATTCTGTGAGCTGAGGTTATTGAACTGGGTAGCCATATCGTTGTCTAATGCAGCCTTCACAGCGGGCAACTTCGATTCAAGAGACTGAGGAAGCAAGCCTTTGTCACTCAGTAACTTCATCGCAAAATAGAGGGGCGCGCTGACTTGGGCTCCTCCGAGCTGCCAACTTCCTGGAACCTGTGCAAACACGCTAGGAGGTTTAAACTCGAGCGCCGGAGGGGGTGAGCCATTGGGTCCACCATTAAACCCCAGAGTGAGTTGCTGCTGTACGATTTTCAGAACCTCACTTTTTACACTGGGAAACCCAGCGGAAAGAGGAGAGGCGATGAATTCTGTCAAACGATATAAGTCGCGGACAAAAGCGACAGAACCATCTCCAGCATTGGCCGGGAAACTCGGTTGGCCATTGGCATTGAGTTCCTTTTCCACATATTGCAACATCCCCTGCATCGCATTATTTAAAGGAGTCACTTGATCTGACATCCCATTCGCTTTGCAGTAATTGATCATCTTAGCGAGCGCCGTAGGATCGAAATAATCTGTGAACCCAGGGCCCAAAAGTTTGTCGCCCCATGCACTTCCTCCCTTGAGTCCATCTGCAGAACCGCAGTCGAACTTGGCAAAATTAGCAATCGCTTGCTTGAGCATGTCAGAGACCTTCATCGTCTTCCCATCTGCCGTCATCGTCAGATTGGGATTCTTTGCGACTGCATCTATGAGGGTAGAAATGATATCTTCATCCCCATCTGTGGCAGATCCCTTGTCGAGAGCATTCCCATTTTGATCGATCGACCAGGGCATCAATCCCATGTGATCTGGAGCCTGTTGACACACATGATAATAACTATTGAGAAGTTTCTGGAAGAGTTTCATGTCTCCATTTTTTAGGGCATCGCGCATCCAGTTCCCCATCCCTTCCGATGTCCCCCATCCCCCATACCCCCCTGCAGGAAAAATAAAACCGTTCACTTCATTGCAGGTGTGACCATCGATGACGAGCTTATCGTAATCCTCTACAGGAGTCGATGCAGTCGAGCTTACGGCATTCAGAGCTGCACGGACATGGGATGTAGCCGTAGCGATGTGTTGGGCAACACCACTGATGTGCTTGTTTAAAGCCCCTATTTCCCTTTCAGCATTTTTTCCTGCTACCTGGGCAGCAGCTACTGCTGCATGTGCTTGCTCACTATCTGCCATCGCAAAAGCCTTCAGTGCCTCTCGCGCTGCAGCTAGCTGATGATCGAGTGCTTGGCTATTGGGATGGGTTCTTAAGGCTGGAAGTGTCTTCTGCGCGCTCTCGAGAGCTGTCTTGGCTTGAGCGAGCTCTGCGAGCGCATGACTCTTTTTAGTAGGGTCCTTGCACCCATTTGCTAACCCTTGAGCATGCGTGTAGGCTGTTTGAGTCGTTTGGTGAACTGTTTGAGCTGCGCTTAGCTGACTCTGAAACTGTTGCTTGATCTGCTTGATGTGATCGAATATGTCTTGAACTTTCTGTTGCTGTCCAGCGATTTGATTTTCTGAAGAGAGCGATTCTAGGGCGGTTTTTAGTGGCATATCCCCTTTTTTGTCGACAAAAGCTCGGATTTGATCGACAAAAGTATGAAAAAACTCATTCGGCTGGATGCTGTCGATAACAGGCCCTACCCTCAGATTTTTCTGTCTCAATTGATCGAGTTCATGATTCAATTGCGTTTCATACTTCTTTGCTAAAGTGTCTAATTCTGTCTCTGCTTCCTGTTTAGAAGCTTTCGGATGAGCCATGACCCACGCTCTCAGCTCGTTACTCAGCCCATTTTCGCACTGGTTAAGACAATCGACAACCTCTTGACTCGGATCGGGAGCATCCCCGCCATCGCCCGACACCCTTTGACCTGTTCCTATTGGAGGAATATGCATAAAAACACCTCTGGATTATACCCAAGTGGACTCTGTTATTTTGGTTTTAAATCAAACGGGATTAAATTGAAAACATTCCAGGTTCCCGCTTGACTTTGGATCCGCAAAAACAGTATTGTAGTCTTCTTATTCTACTGAGATTCTTATGCCATTGATCCAAGTACAAGCGGTAACAAAGCAGTACCAAGAGGGCAAGCGCACAAAAGAGGCCCTTAAGGGAATTTCCCTGGAGGTTCAAGAAGGGGAGATCTTGGGGATCCTCGGCGTCAATGGCGCGGGGAAGACGACCCTCTCCACAATCTTGGCAGGACTCCATCCCTGCACATCGGGAGATGTCCTCTATCGGGGACGCTCGATCTACGAGGACATCGTCTCCTACAGGAAAATCGTCGGATTCTGTCCCCAAAGACCAAATCTCGATCTCGCCTTGACCTTGGAAGAGAACCTCCTCTTCGCCGGCCGTTACCACCTCCTGCCAAAAAAAGAGATCGAAACGCGCGTGGAGCAGCTGATGGATCAATTTCAGCTGCGTGAATACGCACAGTCCAAGGCGTTCGTCCTCTCGGGAGGCTATAAACAGCGCTTTCTGATCGCAAGAACCCTCATCCATCGGCCGAAATTGATCATCCTGGATGAACCCACCGTCGGTCTCGACCCCCATATCCGCCATCAGCTATGGGAGCAGATCGTCACTTTAAAAAAGGAAGGGACGTCCGTCCTCCTGACCACTCACTATCTCGACGAGGCAGAGCACTTATCCGATCGCGTCTGCATCATCGATGCGGGATCTGTCAAGACGATCGATACCCCACAAAACCTCATGGCTCTACACCAAAAAGGCCGCTTGGAAGAGGTCTTTCTAAAACTCATGCAGGAATCTGATTATGTCGAGAAGCAATGAATATCTAGCCATCATCTCTCACCTCATCCGTAGAGATTTACGCATCTTCAAAGAGGAATTTTGGGGCAAGTTCATCGACACCGCCATTCTCCTCTTCACCACTGTGGTGGTTTTCGGCTATTTCCTGCCCGCTTATGGACTGAAAGCCGACTATGGCTCCTTCCTCCTCATCGGCGTCATCGCAGGGTTTGGCTTTTTTGAAGTAATCGGAAAGGTCAGCCTCATGATCGCCGACTTAGAAGGAGACCGAACGATCCTCTATACCCTCTCTTTACCCCTCCCTTCATGGCTCGTCTTCGTCTATTTCGCAGTCTCTTGGGCGATGATCTCTTCCTTCATGAGTCTTCTCATGTTCCCTCTTGGGAAATTGCTCCTCTATTCCCAATTCGACCTCGGGAAAATCGATTTGCTAAGGCTCCCCTTCATCTTCATCTTGAGCAACATCTTCTTCGGATTTTTTGCTCTGTGGCTCGCTGCCGTCTTAAAGAAGATGAGCAACCTCTCCTATCTCTTCGTCCGCGTGATCAACCCCATGTACAGCTTCGGCGGATGGTGGTACTCCTGGGCCGCTATCTACGGCATTTCCCATACCCTGGGCTACCTCCACCTTATCAATCCCCTCCTCTACGTCATGGAAGGGATGCGCGCTGCCACCTTAGGTCCAGCGGGGTATCTCCCCTTCTGGGCCAGCCTGAGCGGCCTCGCCCTCTTTACCCTCTTCTTCGCCTGGGATGCGATCCGCCGTCTGCAAAAGAGGCTCGATTGTGTATAAAAATATATACCGCTTCCACCTCAATCGTAACCACAAGCAAACCGATAAAACTCAAAAAAAAGGATCGGCAGAAGCCGATCCACGCACTTTTGGAAAAAAATCGGCAGATTAGCTGTTGATCGTTATCTCGTCTGTTACACCCTTGACGCCCTTCATCTTTTTCACATAACTCATGACCTTATTTTTCTCCTGAACACTGGCCACAGTTCCACTGAGCGTAACGACGCCATCCATGGTGCTCGCTTGAAGGTTTTTTGCATCGGCTGATAGGGAATTATCCGACATCAACCATTGATTCACTTGTTCTGTGATTTGGCTGTCCTGATTCATTGAGGTCAGCTGGTCTGTCACGCCCTTTACACCTTTCATCTTTTTCACGTGATTCATGACCCTGGTTTTTTCCTGGACATCAGCCACACTTCCACTGAGCGTGACGACTCCATCAGAAGTGCTTACTTGAATGTTTTTTGCACTTGCTGATAGAGAATTATTTGACATCAACCATTGGTTCACTTGTTCTGTGATTTGGTTATCCTGATCCGCTGGGGTTTGATTCATCGACATATTGTCGTTCTGATCCATCGACATTCCGTTATTTTGAGTATCACTATTGCTCGCATTACTCATCGTCGAAGCATCCTGATTGCAAGCCGCCAACAGCGTACAAGCCACCGGAATCAACAAAAACTTCTTAGTCATAGTACCTCCACATAATCCTTGAAATTTACTGGTATGCCCTCACAATAAACATTCCATAAATAAAATCAAACAAACTCAAAAAAATGGATTAGATAGGGTATCGGTTGGCGTTGTTGCATAAACAGCTGAAGTTCAGCACAGAGAGGAAATTCATGTTAAAAAATTTCCTCTCTGTGGTTTTCCATCTCTGTGGTGAAATTGCACATATTCAGAATGGAATGATGGGGACCTTCATGAATTACGCAACAACGCCGTATCGGTTAAGACGCGCCTGTGAAACGCTGCGACGAGCCGGATCTCGTCGTAAGTGAAGTCTTCGGGGAGAGATCCCTTGAGAGGCGCTAATTTTTCTACTCCGAGCTCTGCAATGACTGCGTGGATCGCTTTTTGTTTTTCAGCGGAGACAAGCGGCGTGATATCGAGATCAGTGCCTGAGGCGATTTGCTCTTCTAGATGGCATAAAAGAGTATGGGTGGTCAGCTTTCTTTGATTGGCGATTAGGGCGAGACTTAAGCCTTGTGCAAATAACCGTGCCGTTTCTTGAGAAGAAGCTTCTCGAGTGAGAGCTTTTTCTTTGGGAGTTTCTTGGACAGGAGGAACTTGCTCAGGCTGTGGTGTGATATTTTTCTGGGTGCAGTAGTGGTCGATGATGGCGAGAAAATCTTGACCATACTTCTCTAATTTGATCGGGCCAAAGCCATTGATTTTGAGAAGCGCTTCTCGGGTCCTCGGATAAGCGATCGACATTTCGATAAGGGAGCGATCTCCCAAGATGACAAAGGCGGGGACGTTGCTTTTTTGAGCAAGAGCGCGGCGCAAGGAAGAGAGCTCTCCGAAAAGAGTTTTGTCGTACTCGGGCAAAAGAGACCCTTTTCTTTGGGCGATTTTCCGGATCTTCTTGCGGATGGAGAAGGAGGTGGTTCCTTTGAGTAGTTGAGAAGCGGTCTGGGTTAGTTGGAGAACGGGATAGGCATCTTCTGATCGCTTGATAAACCCACGCGCGAGTAGCGTCTCGATATAATAGCGCAAATCTTCTGCCGAATAGTCTCGCAAAAGCCCATAAGTCGAAAGGGTGTCATGCCCTCTTTTCTGAATGGTCTCTGTTTGGGCACCGCGCAACACATCAATCACGTGTTTCATCCCAAAGCCCTCATTCAAGCGGTAGATGCAAGAGAGGATCTTCTGCGCAGCGAGCGTTTCATCACTCAGTTCTGTATTGTCTAAGCAATTGTCACAGCCATTACAAGAACTCAGAGGATACGTCTCTCCAAAATAGCGGAGCAGTTCCTTGCGTCGACAAAGAGAAGCGTGGCAAAAGGCGCTCATTCTCGCCGTCTTTGCCTGCGTCGTTTTTTTGACGATCTCGTCGGTGATCTGTTCGAGAAAAAAGTCATAGACGATCCGCTCCTTCGCAGAAAAGAGCATGAGGCATTCGGCAGGTAGACCATCCCGCCCCGCTCGACCGACTTCTTGATAATACTGCTCCAAAGAGCGGGGCATGTCTAGGTGAACGATGAACCGGATATCTGGCTTGTGAATCCCCATTCCAAAAGCCACACTTGCGACGATGAGAGGCAATTCCCCATGGACAAATGCATGCTGCGTCGCCATCCGCTCTGTGTCTGATAACCCTGCATGGTACTTACCCACGACGAATCCGGCATTTTTAAGCTGCTCGTAGGTCCCATCGACAGTTTTACGGGTCGCCGCATAGATAATCCCCGATTCGCCTGCATGCTTATTTAAAAAGCTGCGCAACTGATTGAAAGGATCTGATTTTGCATGCACGTGAAACGTGAGATTCGGTCGATCGAAGCTGGCTCTTATTCGATAAGACGCTTGGATGCCCAGTTGTTGCACGATGTCCTCTTCCACATCCCGCGTCGCAGTCGCCGTCAACGCCACGACGGGGCTGGAGGGAAAGTGCTTCTTTAAAAGAGAAAGTTGCCGATAATCGGGCCGAAAGGAGTGTCCCCACTGGGAAATGCAATGCGCCTCGTCGATCGCAAAAAGAGAGACTTGCGATTGTTGCAGGATACTCAAAAAGTTAGGATCAGCAAGTCGCTCCGGTGCCACATAGAGCAACTTATACTGATCCAGATACTGATACGTCGATTGAATCTCTGCATAACCCAAACTGCTGTTTAAGAATGCAGCGGCAATCCCATTTTTTGATAAACTGACCACCTGATCTTGCATGAGCGAGATCAAGGGAGAAATGACCACAGCGATCCCGGGCATCAATAAAGCTGGAAGTTGGTAACAAATCGACTTCCCTGCCCCAGTCGGCAAGATCGCCATCACATCTTTGCCCTCCAAAAGAGCTGTCACGATCTCTTTCTGATGCTCTCGGAAAGCGTTGTACCCGAAAAACCGCTTCAAAGACGTTTCTAGTTCCATTCAGTAGCTCGATTTTAGAAAATAGCATAGAATAACACATGCCTTCAGAGCAAAGGATTTTAGATGCAAGTACAGATACTCTCTTTACATAGCTATAGATTACCTCTGACAAATGGGATCATGCGCTGCGGCATTTGGCTGCGCCTCGTCACAAGAGAGGGAAACATCAGCTGGGGTGACGTCGCTCCCCTCCCCTCTTTTATACTGCGCCCGGTCAGGAATTGCGCATTTGAGCCTTTGATCAGCTCCCGCGATTCCACGATCGAAAAGGGAGCCAGTATTGAGGAAATACAGGCCCCCTTTTCGATCGTGGAATCCCGGGGCTTTGACGCGCTCAAATGCGCAATTCCTGACCGGGTGCAGTATAGTCGAGAGAGCTTGAAAGATGCGCTCGAGGAACTAGAGCAAAAAAGAGAACAGATCTTAGCGATCGATTGGACACTGGAAAATTGTCTAGAAACGCTCGAGCAATTAGATCTCCTCCCCTCTAGCTCATTTGGACTAGAATCTGCGCTTCTCTCCCTTCTCGATCCGCTTCCTGGCAAGTGCGTTGTTCCGACGAGCGCTCTTCTCATGGGCTCCTGTGAAGAGATCCAAAAATGCGCAGAGCTCAGGCATAGGGAGGGGTATACCTCTGCCAAACTCAAGGTAAACCAACTGAGTCTGCAAGAAGCGGCGCGACTCATCCACGCACTTAAGGGACTTTTTCGATTGCGCATCGATGTCAACCGCGCGTGGACCACAGCCGACTCGCTTCAGTTCTTCTCCCAATTTTCGCTAGATACCTTCGACTATGTGGAAGAGCCTTTCCAAAACCCTCATGACCTGGCGCAATTCCCGCATCCCCTGGCCATCGACGAGTCTTTTCCTCGAGATCTTTCCCTCGAACAACTCAGCACCCTGCCCACCCTTAAAGCCCTCATCTACAAACCGACGATCCAAGGAGGAATGCTTCCCTGCCTTCACCTACAGAAGTGGGCAGATGAGCGGAGCATCGCACTCGTTTTGAGCAGCAGTTTTGAAAGCATCATCGGCCTAGGCCATATCGCTTCCCTGGCACAGCGCCTCCAGCTCCTCTCCCCTATCGGCATCGGGACTTATCATTATCTAGATACCGCTCTTCCAAGGGCTTGTAATACACCGGATAGTTGTTAGCTTTCCATTTTTCAAATAATAAATTATATAAAATAATTTAAATTGATTTATTACAACAAACTCAATAAAATAATGTAAAAAACCAAAGGCAAACAATGATCGACACAAAAAATGTAATTCATCCAATAGTTTATAAAGATAATTTTACACTCTGGGAACTCCCGCCTGGAAAACCCGATGGAAATCAGAAACTGGAAGATCCTTACAATGATCAGAGGGACAGAAGACCTCAATCTAAACAAAAATACGGGACTTGTTTCTATTACGCGATGAAGGGTCTCGTTCCTCTGTACGGAAAAAAGTGCGGCAATTTTGTAGAGGCACGGTCTCATGAAAAAGCCTGGTCTCAATATAGAAAGCAGATCACTCTCGGCTGGGAGATCAATCAGCAATCACTGACTAGTTTTCATGAGATCTGCACTCAATTGAACGATAAAGGAAAAGTTATTTCGAAAGCTGCGCTTTCAGAATGTATCAAAAATGCGACACCTGTTATTGACCCTTCTGAAAACCAGAGTAAAGAATGTTTAATTACGCAAGAAGCGATGAAACAGATTAGAGCTTTTATCGATTCTGACTCCATTGAGCCGACTTTTTGGGAAACAGAGGGTAAACCTCGCTACGATCCAAAGCAGAGACTGAATCAATGGGATGAGCTCAATGATCAATTTGCTAAATATGCACTAGAACAAAGACATCAATTTATCTGGACTGTCCGCAATGACATGAGAAACACGCTCTCTATGGCTGTAGAGAAGATAGTGCTTGCTCATATGCTAGAGGAGAATTGGCGTAATATTGTTGAAAATACTGTCTCCGAAATGACGCCCGAACTAAAAGAAAAGACGGCATCCCAATGGACTACACTCAGTGTGGAAGATCAAAAACACCTAGCTTCCCAATGGAATTCATTCAATTTGACAGCGCAAAGTACTTTGATGAGTAGCGCAATTCACAAACATTACAGCACTCAGGTCTATGGCTTCCAGAAATCCCCCTGGCATCCCAAACAGTCTATTGACGCATTGATCAAACAACTTCAAAATTGTGGGCCCATGCTGTCGTGTGGCTATATGGGAAAGAGCTACTATACAAAAGATCCACTCCCTCTTGAAACTAAAATTGAAGGGCTCACGGTCCATGCTTGGAAGCCTCCAGCAGTTTACAAAAAGCCAGATGACTACGCTCTTCATGCGATTGTCATCACAGGAGCCCGAGAAGTATCTGGTAAAGGATATGTCTACTTTTACGATCCCGAAACGTCTAGTAAGCCCGGAGAGCAGCGCCAGATATTGCTCGTTTCCTATGACCGCTTTTGCTCGACGATTACTGACATGCGGAAAGGACTTAGCCCGGATCATCCTTGTGCGCAACCCATCGAAGAACAGACCTACCTCCTCTATAATCCAAAACTGCCTAATTTCCGACGGGTGTAATGGCTGCTCTAAAAACATAACACCTTAATTTTAATAGATTTAAACCCGTGTATTGCGCAAAAAACCCGCACCCTATATAATGAGTGTTAACTCAGTGAGTTTATGCTTATGAAAAGAGTGGCACAGAAAGAACGGACGCGCGGGCACCTGCTCCAGACGGCCTATGGCGAATTTGCTAAGAAGGGATTTTTAGCGACTAAGACGTCGGATATCGCCCATGCGGCAGGTCTTTCGCACGGGGCTTTATTTTTGCACTTCCCGACACGGGAAGAGCTCTTGGTAAAAGTGATCGACGCCTTTGGCCTGAAAATGGGAGCGGAGCTGCAACAATTGACAGCGAACAAGAGCACGATCAAAGAGGTCCTCGCGGCTCATTTAAAGTGCATCGAAGAGTACGAGTCGTTTTACACCCATCTCGTCACAGAAGGTCCCCTCCTCCACTCATCGGTACGGAACCGGATCTTTATGATCCAATCGGGTCTTGCCCACAATTTGGAAAAGACATTGCCCAAGGGGAAAAATTCCCCTTCCCTTCCCTTTATCCTGAACAGTTGGTTGGGATTGATCCATTACTATTTGGTCAATCGGGATCTATTTGCCCCGGGCAAATCTGTCATCGCCACCTATGGCAAAGAATTATTAAATCATAGGAAATACTTCCAGCTCCTCCTTGCTCCGAAGCGGAGATAGCGGTCTCCCCGGCAGGTAGAGCGTCCCGAGAAATCGCTCGTCGAAACCGCCATAGAGGCGGTACAAGGCGACCGCATCCTGGTTCCGTCCCTGATCGAGTAATTCTTCGACCAGGGAGTCCCCGAAATCCCTGTGCAGGATGGGAGCAGCCACGTCCGTCTCGTGCCAGCGTTACAGGATGGCGATCGTCGCTTCGACGCCGCGTGCCGTCATGAACGGGCGAAACTGACGCGGAGTCGGCGGTGAATCCGAGCCCTCCCGATAGGGTTCTGGGCCAGTCACGCCCGCCGGCACGTAATCCACTGGGGAGCCGTTCCACCGAGGCTTTTGCCCGTGCTTCTCCCGGAGACGCTTCTTCGCTCTCCGATCGAGGGATTCTTGAGATAAACGTCGAAGAAATCCAGAATATACTCGCAAAGCGATTCGTAGCCGGCACGGGCGAGCTGAGGCTCCGCCGGAGGATCCTTTTTGTCGGGATTCGCCTCACAATCGAGGACTCGCTTCTGGATACCTTGATCGATGAAGTCGTTGTGGCCCATCTCGCGGAATGTCAGGTAATAGCGATCGGCGTGCTGGAGACGCGTTCGGCGAACTGGAAGATGGCGTGCGGCATTGGCCGCCATGAGCATGGGACCGATCCACGTTCTTGACGTTCTCGAGGACGGGCTTCGTCATGTAATCCCAGCCGCCTGGTGGTGAGGCTGTAGTAATCCTGCGTCGTATCGAGGCTCACCACGGCATCGACGGGCGAGCCGTCCTGCGAGCGGAAGAGCAGCGAGTGACTGGGCACCGCCGCTATGTCCGTAAG